>NZ_CP115184.1:1200000-2400000 GCF_029395675.1 Janibacter cremeus | reverse complement strand
CGTCACGAGATCCTCAACGAGACCAACCGCGACGAGGTCACGGCCGACGTCATCCGGTGGCTCGACGACCACCTGCCCGCGTGAGCCGGTACCGCCTCGGCGGTGTCCTCCTGCTGCTCGCCGGCCTCTACTTCGTCGGGGAGGCGTGGGCGGCCGCCGGCTGGCAGGGCCGTCCCTACCGCTGGACGGTCGACGCGATCAGCGAGCTCGGCGTCCCGGAGACGCGGTACGCGGGTGGTGAGCCCTTCGCCGCGACCCACCACGCGGTGATGAACGCGACCTTCGTCGCCACCGGCCTGCGGACCCTCCTCGCGGGGGTCGTCCTCGCCCCCTTCGTCCCCCGACGCGCCCGCCGGACGGTGCTCGGCCTCACCGTCGCCTACGGCGTGGGCGTGGTCATCGTCGGGCTCTTCCCGACGGGGATGCCCTCGACGCGGGCGGACCTCCACGGTGTCGGGGCCGTCCTGACGATCGCGGGCGGGAGCGTGCTCCTGCTGGCGCTGGCCGTGTCGCTGTCCGGCCGCCACCGGCGGCTGGCGCTGCTCACGCTCGTCCTGGGGCTCCTGTCCACGGGCGGCACCGTCTGCGGCGTGCTCCAGATCGGTGGCTTCGGCCTCGTCGAGCGGGTCGCCGTCTACACGGTCCTGCTGTGGCAGGTCCTCGCCGGTATCGCCGTCCTGGTCAGCAGGCCCGGCCCACCCGCCTGATCAGTCGCTCGCGGTCAACGGCAGCGAGGTGCTGACGCCCAGCCCCTGCTCGGCCGCAGCGGTGCGGACCGCGTCGATGAAGAGGTCGATCGAGCGCCGGGGCACCGAGGACGTCCGGTGGGCGACCGAGATCGTGCGCATCACCGGCGCCTCCAGGGCGATGATGTCCACCCCCGCCGGCCGCATGGCCAGCGCGAGGTCCGAGACGAGGGTGACCCCGAGACCGGCGGCCGTCAGCGCCAGCGCCGTGGGCTGCTCCTCGACCGTGTGGGCGATCCGGGGCGCGAAGCCCTGCTTGTGGCAGGCGATGCGCACCGCACGCCCGAAGTGCGAGCGCGAACCGGAGAGGATCCACGGGTGCTCCGACAGCTGGAGCAGGGAGACCGTGTCGCCGAGCACGGTCTCCGCGGGCACGGCCGCGTGCAGCCGCTCCACCGCCACGACGGTGCGGGTCAGGCTCGGGTCCCAGTCCATCTCGTGGTCCGAGTAGTCGATGACGAAGGCCGCGTCGAACTTGCCCTCGAGTACCGCGGCGGCGCTCTGCTCGGGGACCAGCTCGGTCGTGTGCACATCGATCCCCGGGTGGTTGGTCGCCAGCGTCGTCAGGGCACGGGGGAGCAGGCCGGCGGCCACCGACGCCCACACCCCGACGTTCAGCTTCGCGATGACGCCCTCCTGGGCCGCCTCGAGCGCGGCCGTGGCGCGCTCGACCGCACCGAGGATCTCCTCGGCGTGCTCGAGGAGCACCAGGCCGAGGTCGGTCAGCTGGACCCGCCGGCCGAAGCGCTCGACCAGCGTGACGCCGACCTCGCGCTCGAGCTGGGCGAGCTGCTGGGAGACCCCGGACGGGCTGTAGTGGAGTGCCGCGGCCGCGGCCGTCACCGTGCCGCGGCGATGGAGCTCGCGCAGCATCTGCAACCGACGCAGGGACAGTTCCATTCACCCAATGTAGGCGTACTTCCCCATCGTGAAGGGGAAGTGCACATGATCGTGCAGGTTCACGCGCTGGACGCCCTGCTGTGACCGGCCCCACGCTGAAGGGACAGGAATCTGCAGAAAGAAGGTGGTTGACGTGACGATCATGCACAGCCCGCACTGGGACTCGACGAGCAAGGCGGAGGCGCGCGTCCACCGCTCCCCCGACCGGACCGTCGATGTCGCACCCGATCAGGACCTCCTCGACGGGCCCCCGGCCCACGAGGTGACCTGGACCGACCCGGTCACGGGCGCCCGCGGATTCCTCGTCGTCCACACCCTCGTGGGTGGTCTGGCCACGGGTGGGACGCGCATGCGTCCCGGGTGCACGATCTCCGAGGTCGGTGACCTCGCCCGCGGGATGGCGACCAAGACGTCCGTCTTCGGCCTGCCCGTCGGAGGAGCGAAGGGGGGCGTCGACTTCGACCCCCGCGACCCCCGGGCGGTGGGCGTGCTGGAGCGCTTCTGCTCGGCGATGCTCCCGTGGCTGGACGGTCACTGGGTCACCGCCGAGGACCTGGGTGTCGCGCAGTCGCGCATCGATGAGGTCTTCACCACGCTCGGTCTCGGGCAGTCGTACCACGCGGCGATCACCCGTTCGGCCCACCCGCAACGCACGCTGTCGCGTGTGCGCGCCGGGCTGCACACCCTCACCGAGGACGGTCTCGAGCTCGGCGAGGTCATCGGCGGTTACGGCGTCGCCGAGGCGTGCCTCGGGGTCGCGGACTCGCTCGGTTGGGAGCAGGGGGCGACGACGGTCTCGATCCAGGGCGTCGGCACCATGGGCGGCGCGGCGGCCTGGTACCTGCACGAGGCGGGTGTGAAGGTCGTGGCGCTCGCGGATGCCGCCGGCACGCTGGTCGACCAGGACGGCCTCGACGTCCCGCTGCTGCTCGACCTGCGTGACGAGTACGGCGAGATCGACCGCAGCCGTGTGCCCGAGGACGTCGAGCAGCTGCCGCGCGAGGCGATCCTCTCGGCCCGGGCCGACATCTTCGTCCCCGCCGCGATCTCCTACGCGATCCGCGAGGAGAACGCCTCGGAGATCGCCGCGCAGGTCGTCATCGAGGCGGCGAACTCGGCCACCACGCGTGAGGCCGAGGCGATGCTCACCGAGAGCGGCGTGCCGGTCATCCCGGACTTCGTGGCCAACGCCGGCGCCGCCGCATGGGCCTGGTGGCTCCTGCAGGGCCAGGTCGGTGACGACCCTCAGGACTCCTTCACCCGGCTGAAGTCGGAGATGCGCGACAAGGTCGCCGTCATGCTCGCCGAGTGGCGGGGCATGGGCATCTCCCCCCGGCAGACCGGCCGGGCCCTGGCTGCGGCGAACCACAGCCAGCTCGCCCAGCAGGGGATCACCATCCCCTGACGCCTTGGGCGGTCCCCTTCCTCCGTGCGTGGTGGGTCGCGCGGAGGAAGGGAGCCATGGCCCTTGGCGCTCCGCCCGCGCTGGTGTGTGCTCTCGGAACCCGGGTGCACGGCGCGGGCTCCGGCCTGAGCCGGGCCACGACTCCCTTCCTCAGTGCTCCGCCGCGGGCACCGAGCGTCAATCGACCGGCTCGGTGCGCTTGTCCACGAGCCGGTCGACGGCGTCGTCCAGGTGGGCGAGCAGGGCGGACTTCACCCTGGCGGGGGAGTCGTCGAGGAAGGTCTGGGCCAGGGCCTCGTGCTCGTGGACCTGGATGTCCAGGTCGGGGTAGGTGGTGCGCAGCTCGCCCAGGCACATCCGGGTCTCGACGAGCAGCGTGCGCATCGCCCGGATGAGCCGGGGGCTGTGGGAGCACTCGACCAGCGACTCGTGGAAGGCCTGGTCCGCATCGGAGACCCCGGGGCCGTCGCCGCGGGCCGCGGCACGGCGCATCATCTCGACGCTGCGCTGCACGGACTCGTGCAGCTGCGCGCGGCGCTCCTCCCGAAGGACGATCTCCACGGCGCCGCGCTCGATGACCGACCGGGTGCGGTAGACGTCCCGCACGTCATCGAGCGTCAGCTCCGCGACGAAGACCCCGCGGTTGGTGATCGCCACCAGCACACCCTCGGACACGAGGCGCTGCATGGCCTCGCGCAGGGGCCCGCGGGAGACGGAGAACCGCTCGGCGAGGTCGGCCTCGCCGAGCTGGTCGCCCGGCTCGAGCGAGCCCGACATGATCGCCGCACGCAGCTCGCCGGCGATGTGCTCGACCGTCGAGCGCCGCTTCACGGGTTTGAGGTCCTCGAGCGTCATGAGCCCGGCCCCGCCCGGAAGAGGGTCCCGAGCTGCGGCATCGAGGGGACCTCCCCGACCAGCCGCAGTCCCTGCCAGATCGTCACCTGGTTGGCGGTGAGCACCGGCTTGCCGAGACGGGCCTCCAGCTCGGGCACGACGGCGAGGGTGCGCATCGCGGTGTCCGGGACGAGCAGGGCCCGGGCGTCGGGGTGGTCGTTCGCGGCGGCGAGCTCGATGACCTGCTCGGGCGTCAGCTCCCCGACCTCGGCGGCCGTGTCGATGCCTGCGCTCGACATGGAGACCACCCGCGTGCCCGCCGCGTCGAGGAAGTCGACGAAGAGCGAGGCGACGTCGTGCGGGTAGCTCGCGGCGACGGCGACCGTGGTGACGCCCAGGTGCTCCAGCGCGGCCGCGAAGGCCGCGCTCGTGCTCGACGCCGGGACACCGGCGGCGTCGGCGAGGGCCGCGATCTGGTCCTCGACCCCCTTCGGCCCGTAGACGAAGCTCCCGGAGGTGCACGCCCACACGATGGCGTCCGGCTCGTACTGCGCCAGCTCCGCAGCGCCGCCGGCGAGCCGCTCCGGGCTGCCGAGGTCGAGCAGCTCGGGGACCGCGTGCAGGTCGGTGCCGTAGATGTGGGCCACGGGCAGCCGCACGTCGAGCAGGTCTGCGGCCCAGGGGTACTCGTCCTCTGCGGCGTGGTCCGGGTAGATCATCCCGATCGTGGGGCTCATGGTTCCTCCTGGAAGACGTGCCGCAACCACTTCCCGGGACCGACCATCGGCAGACCCATCCGGCCCAGGCAGGCCCAGACGGTGAGCTGGTTTGCGGTGAGGATGGGCTTGCCGAGCTCGCGCTCGAGCGGCGTGATGATGTCGTAGGTGGGCAGGTTGGTGCAGGAGACGAAGATCGCCTCGGCGCTGGGGTCGTCGGCGGCGAGGATCTGCTCGACGACGGTGCGGTAGTTGACCCGCCAGATGCCGCCGCCGAGTCCGAGGTGGTGCGAGCGGATCACCTCGACGTCGAGTGCGCCGAGGAAGCCGGCGAGGCGATCGGTCAGCTCGGCGTCGTAGGGCGTGACGACCGACATGCGGCGCGTGCCGAGCTTCTCCACGGCCTCCATGAGGGCACCGGAGGTGGTGACCGCCATGGGGGCGCCGGCCTCGAGGATCGCCTGCCGCAGCGACGCCTCGTACTCCGGCCCGTTGATGAAGCTGCCCGAGGTGCACAGGTAGGCCACGACCTCGGGGTCGACGCCCATCACGTCGCGGGTGGCCTTCTGCAGGTGCTGCTTGCCGGAGACGAGCTCGGCCTGCTCCAGGCTGACCGCGACGGGCTCGAAGGGGGTGCGTGCCAGGTGGAAGCTGACCTCCAACGGCGCCCAGCGCCACAGCTCACGCTCCAGCGCGAGGTCGAAGGGCGCGATGATGCCGATCCCGCGTTGGGCCAGTGGCCCCTCGAACTCGACGTCTGTCAGCTCCACGCGTAGCCCCTCTCTCGCCGGGCAGCGGGAAGATTGCCGGATTGTTGACAATCTAGGGAGCGCGCTCCTAGGTTGTCAACATGTCGACAAAGCCGGTCGTCGTGGTCCTCCACAACGAGAATCGCCCTTCCCGGGACGCCCTCGCGCCAGTGACCGAGCGGGCCGAGGTCCGCTTCACCGAGGCCGACGGACTCGCCGAGGCGATGGACGGCGCCGACGTCGTCTTCGCCTACGACTTCCTCAGCACCGCGCTCGCCGAGGCGTGGCACGCCGCCGGGTCGGTGGAGTGGGTGCACATCGCCGCCGCAGGCGTGGACCCACTGATGACGCCCGAGGTCCGCGAGAGCGACGTGGTCATCACCAACTCCCGCGGTGTCTTCGACGACGCGATCGCCGAGTACGTCCTCGGCCAGGTGCTCTCCTTCGCCAAGGACCTGCCCCGGTCGCTGCGCCTGCAGGACGAGGCCACGTGGCAGCACCGCGAGTCCGAGCGGGTCGCCGGCACACGGGCGCTCGTCGTCGGGACGGGGCCCATCGGCCGCGCGGTCGCCCGGCTCCTGCGGGCCGCCGGGCTCGAGGTCTCCGGTTCCGGGCGAAGGGAGCGGGCCGGCGACCCGGACTTCGGTGACGTCTCCGCCACCGAGGACCTCCACGAGGCACTCGGGCGCGCGGACTGGGTGGTCGCGATCGCCCCGCTGACCGACCAGACGGCCGGGATGTTCGATGCGGACGCCTTCGCGGCCATGGGGCCGCACGCCCGCTTCATCAACGTGGGCCGTGGCGAGCTGGTGCGGACCGACGATCTGGTCGCCGCCCTTCGCTCCGAGCAGATCGCCGGTGCCGCCCTCGACGTGGTCGACCCGGAGCCGCTGCCGGAGGACCACCCGCTGTGGACCCTGCCGAACGTCATGATCACTCCCCACAACTCCGGTGACTTCGTCGGCTGGCGTGACGCACTGGTCGACCTCTTCGCGGAGAACTTCGTGCGCTGGGTCGACGGTCGTCCGCTGGACAACGTCGTCGACACGTCGCTGGGCTACGTTCCCACCACCAGGAGCTGAGATGAACCCGACCGAGATGACTGCCGTCGAGCTCGTCGCCGCCTATGGCGCGAAGGAGCTCTCGCCCGTCGAGGCGACCAACGCGGTCGTCGACCGCATCGAGGAGGTCGACGGCGAGATCAACGCCTTCTGCCTCGTCGACCGGGAGAGCGCCCTCGAGCAGGCACGCGCCTCCGAGGCCCGGTGGCAGGAGGGGACGCCCATCGGGCTGCTCGACGGCGTGCCGACCTCGATCAAGGACATCTTCCTCACCAAGGGATGGCCGACGCTGCGCGGCTCCAAGGCGATCGACCCCGACCAGCCGTGGGAGGTCGACGCACCCGTCACCGCCCGGCTGCGCGCCGACGGGATGGTCTTCGTCGGCAAGAACACCACTCCCGAGCTGGCGTGGAAGGGCGTCACCGACTCCCCGCTGACCGGCATCACCCGCAACCCCGTCGACCCGCGGACGACCGCCGGCGGTTCCTCCGGCGGGGCGGCGGCAGCGGTTGCCGGGGGGATGGGTCCGGTGTCGGTGGGGACCGACGCCGGCGGCAGCATCCGCATCCCCGCCTCCTTCTGCGGGATCGTCGGCTTCAAGCCGACCCACGGCCGCGTCCCGATGTTCCCGGCGAGCCCCTTCGGCCCGCTGGCCCACGCGGGGCCCATGACGCGGACCGTCGAGGACGCCGCCCTGCTCATGGACATCCTGTCCCTGCCCGACCACCGCGACCCCACCTCCCTGGCACCGCCGCGGCTGACCTTCCGGGGTGAGTTCAACCGCGAGGTCACCGGCCTGCCCGTCGCCTACTCCAAGACGCTCGGGTACGTCGAGGTGGACGAGGAGGTCGGTCGCATCTGCGACGAGGTGGTCGCGCGGATCGACGCGGCCGGGATGCCGGTGACGGCGGCCGACCCGGGCTTCGAGGACCCGCTCGAGGCGTTCGAGCTGATGTGGGCGGCCAGCGCGGCCACCCTCCTGCGGACGATGCCCGGCGCTCGCGAGACCGTCGACCCCGCTCTGGGGGAGGTGTGGGACCGCGGCGAGGAGGTCGGGGCCGTCGAGTTCCTGCAGGGGCGCGCCCTCGCGGCCGCGCTCGGGATCACCATGGGTGCCTTCCACGAGCAGCACAACGTGCTCATCACGCCGACGATGCCGATCACGGCCTTCGAGGCGGGCCACGACGTGCCACCGGGCAGCGGGCTGAAGAGCTGGCCGCAGTGGACGCAGTTCACCTACCCCTTCAACATGACGCAGCAGCCGGCGATCAGCATCCCCGTCGGCACGACCTCCGCGGGTCTGCCGGTCGGTCTGCAGATCGTCGGGCCGCGCCACTCCGACGACCTCGTCCTGGCCGTCGCGCGCTTCGTGGAGTGGCTCATCGCGAGCTGAGTCGTCGGTGGCCGAGGGGTGGATCCATGAGCGCATCGACCCATGAGCACGTCTTGGTGCCAGCGACCGGTGAGGGGCACCTGCCGCTCCTCCTGCTCCATGGCACCGATGGCAGCGAGACCGAACTGCTGCCGTTGGCGGACCGTCTGTCTCCGGCGACGAAGTTGAGCGTGCGCGGTACGGTCGACCTTCCCGGCGGCCATGCCTTCTTCCGTCGACGCCCGGACCGTCGTGTCGATGAGGAGGACCTGCGAGCGAGGGTCCCCCTCCTGCGCGAGTTCCTCCTGGACAACTGCCGTGAGCTCGGCGACACCCGCCCCGTCGCGGTCGGCTTCTCCAACGGCGCGATCATGGCCACGGCCCTGATGATGTGCCACCCCGACCTGCTCGCTGGGGCGGTGCTCCTGCGGCCCCTCGCGCCCTTCGCCAGACCGCCCGTGGCCGACCTCACCGGAGTCCGTGTGCTCCTCCTCGACGGTGAGCACGACCAGCGGCGACAGCGCGGCGACGGGCTTCGCCTCGCGCAGGAATTTCGCCGGATGGGTGCCGACGTGACCCACGACGTGCTGCCCGTGGCGCACGAGATCACCGAGCAGGACGAGCGCCTGGCCCGGCACTGGCTGCGTACGGCCCTGCTGAGCTGACGTGACCGTGGGGGCCAGTGAGCGTGCACAAAGGGGCCTCCCGAGGCGATCCGTGACGATTTCCGCCGCAGGGTGACCCCAGGAGACCTCTTCGTGCACGCGATCAGGCGCGGGCGAAGCTCAGCCGCTCGCCGGCGAACCCGTTGCGCCACAGGTCGTTGCACGCCGCGGCCATCTCGGGCAGGCCCTCCTCGATCGCGCCGAAGACGGACCCGGGCACCCAGCCCATGTCGCCGTTGATGAGCAGGTTGTTGCGCCCGTAGAAGATCGCCAGGTCGGTCGCGCCCTGCTCGGCGTGCGCCGTCGAGCCCGGGTCGTACCCGTACGCGGGGTTGCCGATCTCCCACGGCTCGAAGTCGAACAGACAGACGTCACCGGGGATCGGCGTGATCGTCGGGTTCTCCCGGTGCGGGGCCGCCGTGATCCGCGGGATGAGGGTGTAGACCTCGTTGCGCGCGTACTTGGCGTGGAAGGCATCACTGCCCGCGGGCAGGGCCTGCCACACCGCCTCGCAGGTCAGTGGGGCCTCGTCGTCGAGCAACCGCGCACGGCAGGTCACGCCCCGCGACTCGAGGGTGATCGTGAAGTACCTGGCCGCCATCTCAGACCTCCGCCAGGACCTCGGACCAGATGCCCAGCGCCTCGTCGACCTGCTCGGCGGTGACGACGAGCGGCGGGATCATCCGCACGGTGTTCATGTGCGCGCCACAGGTGAGCAGGAGCAGGCCCTTGGTCGCGGCGAGCTGCTGCGCCGTCTTGGCGCGCTCGGGGTCGGGGTGGCCGTCGGCGGTGGTGAACTCGCTGCCGACGAGCAGACCGAGTCCGCGCACGTCCCCCACACCGTCGACCGCCGCGGAGCGCGCACCCTCGAGCAGCTGGGTGCCGCGCTCGGCGGCGTTGGCGACCAGTCCCTCCTCCTCGATGACACCGAGGGTGGCCACGGCCGCGGCGCAGGCGACGGCGTTGGCGCCGTAGGTACCGCCCTGCGAGCCGGCCCAGGCCTTGGCCATGAGCTCCTCGGTCGTGGCGATGCCGGAGATCGGGAAGCCGGAGGCGATGCCCTTGGCCATGGTGATGACATCGGGCTGCACGTCGAAGTGCTGGTGGCCGAACATCTTGCCCGTGCGGCCGAAGCCCGCCTGGACCTCGTCCATGACCAGGACGATGCCGTGCTTGTCGGCACGCTCGCGCAGACCCTGGAAGAAGGCGGTGTTGCCGGGGATGTACCCCCCTTCGCCGAGGATCGGCTCGACGATGAAGGCCGCGGTCTCCTGCGGGGAGGTGAGCGTCGCGAAGATGTAGTCCAGCTCCTGCAGGGCGAAGCGGGTCGCCTCCTCCTCGCTCCACCCGTAGCGGTAGGCGGTGGGGAAGGGGGCGACGTGCACCCCGCCCATGAGCGGCGAGAAGCCGGCCGAGAAGCGGGTGCCGGACGTCGTCATCGTCGCCGTCGCGACCGTGCGGCCGTGGAAGCCGCCGTGGAAGACGATGACGTTGGGGCGGCCGGTGGCCTGGCGGGAGAGTCGCAGCGATGCCTCGAGCGCCTCGCTGCCGGAGTTGGCGAAGAAGACCGAGTTGAGGTGGTCGGGCAGGACGCCGTCGAGCTTGTCGACGAGCTCGAGGAGCGGCTTGTGCATCACGGTGGTGTACTGGCCGTGGATGAGCTTGCCGACCTGCTCCTGCGCGGCGGCGACGACCTTCGGGTGGCAGTGCCCCGTGCTCACGACGCCGATGCCGGCGGTGAAGTCGAGGAATCGGCGGCCGTCCGAGTCGAAGACCTCGGAGCCGAGTGCGTGGTCCACGACCACGGGGGTGGCCTGCTTGAGCAGGGGTGACAGCGCTGTCATCGAGAACCTCCAGATTGGTTGTCTGATTGTTGACAATACTTCTAGGATGGTGGCAACGGCAAGGACGCTGATGAAGGAGCCATCGATGCAGGACACCCAGATCACGCAGGACCGCGAGCGGGAGGCGATCGAGTCGCTGCCCACCGGTCTCTTCATCGGCGGGGAGTGGCGGCCGACGGCCGCGACCCTGCCGGTCTTCGACCCGTCCACCGGCACGGTCCTGTGCGATGTCGCGGACGCGACGCCGGAGGAGGCCTCCGCCGCCCTCGACGCCGCCGTGGAGGCGCAGCCCGGCTGGGCCGCGACCGCCCCCCGGGAGCGCAGCGAGATCCTCTCGCGCGCCTACGACCTGCTCATCGAGGAGAGCGAGCGGCTCGCGCTGATCATGACCCTGGAGATGGGCAAGCCCCTGGCCGAGGCCCGCGGCGAGGTCAAGTACGCGGCCGAGTTCTTCCGGTGGTTCGCCGAGGAGGCCGTGCGCATCGACGGCGGCTTCATGACGGCGCCCGCCGGTGGATCGCGCTTCCTCGTGTCCAAGGAGCCCGTCGGGCCCTGCATCCTCATCACCCCGTGGAACTTCCCGATGGCCATGGGCACCCGCAAGATCGGGCCGGCGATGGCCGCCGGGTGCACGTCGGTGATCAAGCCCGCGTCGCAGACACCGCTGTCCACCCTCGCCCTCGTCGAGATCCTCGAGCGGGCCGGCATGCCCAAGGGCGTGGTCAACGTCGTGACGACGAGCAAGACGGACGACGTGATGACGCCGATGATCCTCGACCCGCGCTCGCGCAAGATCTCCTTCACCGGCTCCACCCCCGTCGGCAAGCACCTGCTGGAGCTCGCGGCGAAGACGGTCATGCGCACGTCGATGGAGCTCGGCGGCAATGCCCCCTTCCTAGTCTTCGAGGACGCCGACCTCGACGTCGCGGTCGAGGGCGCGATGCTGGCCAAGATGCGCAACATCGGCCAGGCCTGCACGGCGGCCAACCGCATCCTCGTCCAGCGTCCGGTGGCCGAGGAGTTCTCCCGTCGGCTCACCGAGCGGATGGCCGCGCTGGAGATGGGACGTGGCGTCGAGGACGGCGTCGTCGTCGGGCCGCTCGTCAACCAGGGTGCGGTCGACAAGGTCGACGAGCTCGTCCGCGACGCCGTCTCGCGGGGCGCGACGGCACAGCTCGGTGGGGAGCCGTCCAGCCGGGAGGGGTACTACTACCCCGCCACCGTCCTGACGGGTGTCCCCGCCGAGGCCGACCTCGCGAGCACCGAGATCTTCGGCCCGGTCGCGGCGATCGGGGAGTTCGACACCGAGGAGGAGGCGATCCGACTGGCCAACGACACCCCCTTCGGCCTGATCTCGTACGTCTTCACGCAGAGCCTGGACCGCGGTCTGCGGGTCAGCGGAGCGCTGGAGGCGGGGATGGTCGGCCTGAACCAGGGCGTCGTGTCCAACCCGGCCGCACCCTTCGGTGGGATCAAGGAGTCCGGCGTCGGCCGCGAGGGCGGGTTCGTCGGCATCGACGAGTTCCTCGAGACGAAGTACATCGGCGTGAAGATGTGATTCGCCCCCCCCACCTCACTCTGGCAGGTGCTCTTGCGGGGTGGGGGCCCGCAGGTGCCTAGGCTCCTGCGCATGACGCTCCAGCACATCGCCCTCGAGTCCGACTGGCAGGCCGCGCAGGCGGAGGGGTCCTACCCGATTTCGACGCGGGGGCAGCGGATCGCCGACGTCGGTTTCATGCACTGCAGCACACCCGAGCAGACCGCGGGTGTGCGCGAGCGCTTCTACTCCGACGTCACCGAGCCGCTGCTGCTGCTCACCCTCGACGAGTCGGCGCTCGCGGCGCACGGACTCGAGGTGCGCAGGGAGCCGCCGGCGCCGGGAGTCGCCGAGCTCTTCCCGCACGTCTACGGCGGGGACCTGCCGGTGGCCTGCGTGGCCGCTGTCTCCGTCCTTCGCTGACGGCGGGCGCAGTGACCCGGGGCCCTCGGCGCCGGCGAACCGATACTCACGGGCGGATCCCGACGAACTGCGCCATGCTTGACTCATGGACGGGGACGGCCTGGGGGAGGCCCTCGACGCGGCAGCGAAACACGCCGCGGCGTGGCTCGACAGCGTCCCCGAGCGCCGGGTCCCGGCGAGCGCGACCGTCGACGAGGTGCTGGCGGTCCTCACCACGGAGCTGCCTGCTGAGCCGAGCACGCCCCTTCAGGTCATCGAGGAGCTCCAGCACGCGTGCGAGCCGGGGCTGACGGCGATGCCGAGTGGCCGCTTCTTCGGATTCGTCATCGGCGGCACGCACCCCGCGGCACTGGCCGCCGACTGGCTGGTCAGCGCCTGGGACCAGAACGCCGGCATGCGATTGGTGACCCCGTCCACCTCGGCCGTCGAGGAGCTCGCAGCCCGGTGGGTCCTCGATCTCCTGGGCCTGCCGGATGACGCGGGTGTCGGATTCGTGACGGGGGCCACCACCGCCAACTTCACGTGCCTCGCAGCCGCCCGGGACTCGGTCCTGCGGGCGCGTGACTGGGACGTGGGGGCACGGGGCCTCGCCGGTGGCCCTGCCGTGCGCGTGCTCGCGGGAGAGGAGGCGCACATGAGCGTGGACCTCGCCCTGCGCTACCTCGGGGTGGGCCAGCCCGAAACGGTGGAGGCCGACGAGCAGGGCAGGATGCGACCCGACGCCCTGCGCGTCGCGCTCGCCGGTGCTCCAGCGGTCCCGACGATCGTGGTCCTGCAGGCGGGCAACATCCACTCGGGAGCGTTCGACCCGTTCACGGAACTGGTGACCACGGCGCACGAGGCGGGAGCCTGGGTGCACGTCGATGGTGCGTTCGGGCTCTTCGCCGCGGCCTCGTCGACGCACCGGCACCTGACCTCCGGCATGGCCGCCGCCGACTCCTGGGCCACCGACGCCCACAAGACACTCAACGTCCCCTACGACTGCGGCATCGCACTCGTGCGTGACGCCCTGGCTCTGCGTGCGGCCATGGGCCACGAGCCGGCCCCGTACCTCATCACCGACGAAGCCGGGGACCCCTACGAGAAGGTGCCGGAGATGTCGCGCCGGGCTCGTTCCATCCCTGTGTGGGCCGTGCTGCGCGCGCTGGGTCGACGGGGTGTGGAGGACCTCGTCGACGGGCTCGTCGACCGTGCCCGTGCGTTCGCCGCAGGGCTCGCCGACGTGCCGGGCGCCACCGTCCTCAACGACGTCGTCTTCACCCAGGTGACTGCTGCGATGGAGGACGACGAGACCACCTCGAGGACGGTTGACGCGGTCCTTCGCGACGGTGCCGTCTGGATATCCGGGTCCCGCTGGCACGATCGCGCGGTGCTGAGGGCGTCGATGAGCAACTGGTCGACCACGCCGGCCGATGTCGAGGCCGCCGTGGACGCGGTGAAGCGGGCTCGGGCATCGCTCACCTGATCGACCTCGCCGAACCGCGGGGGAGGGGGTCAGGTCCTGGCGATGTCGGCAACAGTGGCGGAGGTGAGCGCCACGAGGTCCGACGGGGCCACCTCCAGGTCGAGGCCGCGTCGCCCGCCACTGACGAAGACCGTGCCGTGCGCCAGCGCCGACTCGTCGACGACCGTGGGCAGGGCGCGCTTCTGGCCGAGCGGGCTGATCCCACCGACGACGTACCCGGTGGTCCGCTCGGCCAGCGCGGGCTCGGCCATGGTTGCCTTCTTCGCGCCGACCGCGGCCGCCAGCGACTTGAGGTCGAGCTGGCCGGTCACCGTGACGATGCCGACGACGAGGCCGTGGTTCGCCGGCAGGTCCGTCTGCGCGAGGAGTGTCTTGTACACCCGCTCGGGCGCGACCCCGATCGCCTCCGCCGCCTCCAGCCCGTAGGACTGCGCCGCCGGGTCGTGCTCGTAGGGGTGCTCGGTGAACTCGACGCCGGCCGTCGTCAGGGCGCGCACCGCAGGGGTGGCGCCACCGGTCCTGGTCCTCTTGCCCATGGGATCAGCCTGCCAGCGAGGGCTCCCGCCAGCGGCGAAGGGGGTGGCCTCCCGCCGGGGACGGCGCCACACTGGGGTCGTGTTGCGACTGTCCCCCAAGCTCGTCGTCGACGACGGCCCCGGCGGCGCCGACCGGGCGATCGACTTCTACCGCGAGGTCCTCGGCGCGCAGCTGGACGTGCGCCACGTGATGGGCGCGGCGGTCGTCTTCGCGCGGATGCTGCTCCCCGGCGGCGGTGAGTTGCACGTCAAGGACGCCGACGGTCTCGACCCCGGGCCGCCGCCCGGAGGTGGCGGGCACATCCTGGACATCGTCTGCGCCGACCCGGACACCGTCGTCGCCCGAGCGGTCGGTCACGGCGCCGAGGTGCTCTTCGCGGTGGACGACCAGCCCTACGGCGCGCGGCAGGGGCGCTTCCGGGACCCCTTCGGGCACCAGTGGATCGTCGGTACCCCCATCGCGATGAGCGAGGACGCGGTGCAAGGGGCCCTCGACGCCTGGGCCGAGAAGTGAGGGGCTAGGTCCCGCAGTAGGTCACGTAGCCCCGGGTGAAGGCGGGGTCGGCGGGTTCGGCGTAGCGCTCCAGTCCCTCCTGCTCCGCGAAGGGGGAGCGGATCACCTCGAGGAGCTGCTCGAAGGGGGCGAGGTCCCCCGCGTGCGCCGCGGCCAGGGCCTCCTCGACGAGATGGTTGCGGGGGATGTGGACGGGGTTGGACTCGTCCATGATGTCGGCGCTGGACCAGACCGGCTTTCCTTCGCCGTCGAGACGCACCAGCCACCGCTCGCGCCACTCCTCCCAGCGCGGCACGTCCTCGATGCGGTCCAGGGTCGGGGTCGGCTCCCGGCGCAGCACCCGGGCCAGGTCGCGGAAGAGGCCCGTGAAGTCCAGCGTCTCCGCCGTCGCGATCCCCAGCAGGTCCTCGACGAGCTCGCGGTCCTCCGCCCCCACCCGGACGAGCCCGAGCTTGATGCGGAAGTTGTCCAGCCACCACTGGTCGTGGATCCCGGCGAAGGCCTCGACGCGCTCCTGCGCCTCGGTCATGAGCGCGTCCGGCTCGCCGACGGCCAGCGGCAGCAGGCACTCGGCCAGGCGGGCGAGGCCCCACATCGCCATCGATGGCTGCGCGGAGTAGCGGTAGCGTCCCGTCGAGTCCACGCTGCTGAAGAAGGTCTCCGGGTCGTAGGCGTCGAGGAAGGCGCAGGGGCCGTAGTCGATCGTCTCGCCGGAGAGGGTCATGTTGTCGGTGTTCATCACACCGTGGATGAAGCCGAGGGACATCCACCGCGCGACGAGCCGGGCCTGGCGCTCGACGACCGCGGACAGCAGTGCCATCGGGTCGTGCGGCGGCAGGTCGGGGTAGTGCCGGGCCCGGACGTGCTCGACGGCGTCGGCGAGCTGCTCGCGGCTGCCCCGGGTGGCGAGGAGGACGAGGGTGCCGACCCGCAGGTGCGAGGCGGCGACGCGGGTGAGGACGGCGCCGGGGAGGGGGCGCCCGCGCAGGACCCGCTCGCCGGTCGCGACGGCGGCCAGGGACCGGGTCGTCGGAACGTGGACGGCGTGCATGAACTCCGAGACGAGGTACTCCCGCAGCACCGGGCCGGTGACCGCGCGCCCGTCACCACCCCGGGAGAAGGGGGTGCGTCCCGACCCCTTGAGCGCGATGTCCCGGCGTCTGCCGTGGGTGTCGACGACCTCGCCGAGCAGGTGCGCGCGGCCGTCGCCGAGCACCGGAGTGAGCTGGCCGAACTGGTGACCGGCGTAGGCCTGGGCGATCGGCTCGGAGCCCTCGGCGAGGGCATTGCCCGCGAGGACCGCCACCCCCTCCGGGGAGCGGAGTCCGGCGGGGTCGAGGCCGAGCTCGGCGGCGAGCTCCTCGTTGAGTGCCAGCAGCTCGGGGGAGCGCACCGGGACCGGCTCGACCCGCGCCCCGAGCCAGCCGAGGTCGCGGACGAAGGTGTTGTCGAAGGGCCACCTCATGCCTCCACCCTCGCACGCGCGGTCAGCGGTGGCGACCCGCCCCGGAACGCTGCTGGGCCGGGCGCGGACGGGTCACGCGTGCTCTGCCGTGTAGCTCAGCTTGAGCTGTCCCTTCTTGGTGCGCACGCGAGTGATCCGGATGCCGGTGAGGTCACCCGTGGTGCGCACGTGGGTGCCTCCGCACGGGTCGGTCTGCAGGCCCTCGATCGTCACCCGGCGCACCCCCTCCGCGTCGACCTCGGCCCCGTAGGGCAGGTCGGCGGCGACTAGCTCGCCGGCCCGGGCGAGGACGGCCTCGATCAGGGCGGCCTTGGCCTCCTCGCCGTCGGGGAGGGTGCCACCGTCGACGTCGTAGAGCAGGAAGGCCTGGTCCGGGGTGTGACTCAGCCCGACGTTGACGAAGCCGAGGGGCTGGACGCAGGCGTCGAGGAGGTGCCCCGCGGAGTGGAGCGCCGCGTGGCGGCGGCGCACCACGGGGTCGATCGCGACGTGCACCACGTCACCGACGGCCGGGAGCGCACCCTCGGGGTGCAGCCAGACGGTGGTGGTCTCCTTGCTCACCGAGGCCGCTCGCGTGTCCACGGTGACGACGTCGTCGGGCTGGCCACCCCCCTTCGGGTGGACGATGCCGTCGCGCACCGCGATGCCGGGTGCGGGCTCCTCGCGCACCCCGACGACCTCGGTGTCGACCTCGAAGAGGTAGGTGTCCTCCCAGTACCTGCGGTGCTGCTCCATGACGTCATTGAAGCAGGGGGCCCACGGCCCCACCCGATCGCGTGCGCGCACACCCGCGCGACATCCAGACGTGGTATTGGTCAACCATGCAGCAGAATCTCCGGGAGTACATCGACCGGCTCACGGCCGAGGGGTACACGGTCCGCGACGACCAGGGCGACGACCCGCAGCTCATCGCCCCGGACGGCAAGGCGGTGGAGACGTGGCGGGAGAACTACCCCTACGACGAGCTGATGACGCGCAACGACTACGACGTCGAGAAGTACCTGCTGCAGATCGAGCTGCTGAAGTTCCAGTACTGGACGCAGGACACCGGACGCCGGTTCGTCCTCCTCTTCGAGGGACGCGACGCGGCCGGCAAGGGCGGGACGATCAAGCGCTTCACCGAGCACCTCAACCCCCGAGGGGCCCGGGTCGTGGCGCTGACCAGGCCGAGCGAGCGCGAGGAGGGGCAGTGGTACTTCCAGCGCTACATCCGGCACCTGCCCACGCGCGGTGAGATCGTCCTCTTCGACCGCTCCTGGTACAACCGTGCCGGCGTGGAGCGGGTCATGGGCTTCTGCACCGACGAGCAGTACGAGGAGTTCATGGACCAGGCGCCCAAGGTCGAGCGGATGCTCGCCGAGGCCGGCGTGCACGTGACCAAGCTGTGGTTCTCGGTGACCCAGCAGGAGCAGCGCACCCGCTTCGCCATCCGGCAGATCGACCCGGTCCGCCGGTGGAAGCTCTCACCGATGGACCTGGAGAGCCTCGACAAGTGGGAGGCCTACACCGAGGCGAAGGAGGCGATGTTCGAGCGGACCGACACCAAGCACGCCCCGTGGATCGTCATCAGGTCCAACGACAAGAAGCGTGGCCGGATCAACGCGATGCGCTACTTCCTCAACCAGTTCGACTACGCGGACAAGGACCCGTCGGTCGTCTTCGCACCGGACAAGAAGGTCGTCGCCCGCGGCAAGAGGGTCGTCGGCGACTGACGATGGTCCCTGCGCTCCGGTTGGGCCCCGGCCAGCGGGGTAATCTCATGAGCAGCCGCCGTCGGGAGCGGCCTCATGAAGGGGAGACGCCATGGAGGGCGGGAGCCACGTCGCGGACTCCTCCTCACGCTCGTGGGTGCTCCGGTCGGTCCGGGGTGCGGCGCTCCTGCTGTGCTTCGGGGTCCTCGGCCTCCTCTGGCTACTGCCCCCCGTGCGCCGTCGCCGCCGCAGGCGCGCGGCGGCATGCACGGCCTGCCGCCGTCGCCAGCGGGTCGGCACCGTCGTCGTCGCGGGCTTCGGGGCGCTGCTGCTCGTCGGCGCGGCGGCCCGCACGCAGCTGGCGGTCCAGGACGAGTGCAGTGCCCGGTTCGCCAGCGGAGCCGAGGAGGTGGTGGCCGAGACGCCGACCCCGGACTCGGTGCCGGGACTGTGGGGACGCACACGCGCCGTGATCAACGCACCGGTCAGCGGAGTCATGCTCCTGGGCACGCGGGCGGCGGGGATGGATCACTGCTCGGGGTCGGCGGTGCTCGTGGCCTTCCCCCCGGACCCGACCGCGCACGGCGGCGGAAGCGTCGTCGGGGACGTCTTCGTCAGCTGGATCGGCCAGCTGGACGTATCCGGCGTCCCGCTGCCCGGCCAGGAGTCCTACGTGCGGTTCGGGTCGGACACCAATGCCAGACCGGATCTGGTCGAGGCGATCGCGCGGCACGAGTCCCGGCACGTCGACCAGTGGGCCGTCGCCACGGTCGTCGGTGGCCCACTGGCGCTGCCGACCGCGTACTACGTCGACAGCCTGATCTTCCCCCTGTCGCGCAACCACTTCGAGCGCGCCGCCGGTCTCGGGGACGGCGGGTACGACCTCCCGCCCGACTTCGGCCCGAGCCCGCTGTGGCCGCCGCTGGTCCTCTCGCTCGCGCTGCTCGTGGTCCTCCTGCGCCGTCGCATCCGCTGGGCGAGCCGCGCGCTCGTGGGCGGCCCGGCCGGTGCCCGGGCCCACGAGGAGGACCGCTGCCCGGTCCACAGCCGGGGATGGTTCAGCAGCGCCCCGTCCCCCCTTCGCCCGGAGCCCGACGACGGGTCCTGAGCGCCCACCCCGGGTCGTGGGCGAGACTGGGGCCATGCCGCTCCCCGACCCACCGCCCCCGCAGGCGCCGCCGCGCGTGCGCAACCGCGAGCTCGCCGACATCGGCCCCCTCGCCCAGCTGCGTGCGGGCCGGCTCGGCATTCGGTTGCCGCTGCTGCTCGTCGGGCTCTTCTTCTACGGCGCGTCGATGGCGATGGTCATCCGCGGCACGCTCGGGCAGATCCCGTGGGACGTCCTGCACGTCGGCGTCGCCAAGCACGTCCCGCTGACCTTCGGGACGATCGTCATCGGTGTCTCGCTGCTCGTCCTCCTGGGGTGGATCCCGCTGCGCCAGAAGCCGGGCGTCGGCACGATCGGCAACGCCCTGCTCATCGGCCCGTCGGCGGACCTCGTCCTCTCCCTCCTGCAGGCGCCGGAGGCCCTCGGGTGGCGGATCGCGCTGCTGGTCGGCGGTGTCGTCCTCAACGGCATCGCGACGGGCATGTACATCGGGTCGCAGTTCGGTCCCGGCCCGCGTGACGGCCTGATGACCGGACTGGCGCGGGTGACCGGGCGCTCGATCCGACTGGTGCGCACCGGGCTCGAGGTCAGCGTGGTCGCCGTCGGGTGGCTCCTCGGCGGTGTCGTCGGTGTCGGCACCGTGCTCTACGCCGTGGCCATCGGACCGCTCGCGCAGCTCTTCCTGCCGCTCTTCACGGTCGACCTGACCCCCCGGCGTCCGGATGCCGGACCCCCCGACTCATAACTGGACATTATGGGTCGCAGTATGTGACGTTATGTCTTGGTCATGAGTCCCAGCGTGAAGCCCCGGCTTGCTGGGCGGCAACCCTCCACCCTCGGTGGGGTGCCCCGGGTGAGGACCTGGACGCGGTCGACCGGCCGTGTCAAGCGCGGGTTCACCTGAGCCCTGGACGAAAGAGTCATGCCATGAGCCAGACGATCGACGAGACCACCAACGACCCGAACCTGCTGACCACCTCGCTCACGGGCTCCCTCGTGCGCGGCACGGCCACGGAGGTCACCCTCTCGGCGCGTCAGCACACCTTCACCATCGACGAGCCGGCCGGCCTCGGTGGCACCGACCTCGGTGCCAACCCGGTCGAGCACCTGCTCGGCGCCCTCGCCTCCTGCACGGTCATCACCTACCAGGTGTGGGCGGAGAAGCTGGGCCTGCGCCTGGACGGCGTGGACGTCGCGCTCGCCGGCGACATCGACCTGCGGGGCTTCTTCGGCACCGCCGAGGGCGTGCGGCCGGGCTTCCGGGGCATCGACCTCGAGGTCACCCTCACCGGCCCGGAGAGCGACGCCGACTACCGCCGTCTCGAGGAGGCCGTGGCGACGCACTGCCCCGTCGCGGACAACCTCACCAACGGCGTCCCGGTGCGGACCACGCTCGAGCTGGCCGCCGGCTGATCACCACGGTCAGCCAGCGCCACTGCTGACTCCGACCGGCAGCGGAGTCAGCGCACGTCGTCCGGTCTGCAGCCCGCAGGGGGTGTTGCAGGCCGGGCGACGTGCTGTCCGGCCAGTGACTAGCGCACGACCTCGCGCAGACTCCCGTCGACCCGTCGGGTCCAGCCGCGAGCGTCGAGATGCTCCAGCAGCGGCACCGCGGTCCGTCGGGTCGTGCCGAGGGCCTGCCGCGCTGCGCTGAGGGTGAAGGGCTGCTCCAGCCCGGCGAGCACCCGCATGGCCCGAGCCGGTGCGTCGGGCAGCAGGACGACGTCGTCGGGCAGGCGCAGCAGCCGGCCGAGCCGGGCCGCGGCGGCGAGCTCGGTGGCACCGAGCCCGAGGTCGGCCAGCTCACCGCGCTCCGGAGCGACGAAGGGGGTCGCCCGCAGCCTCTCCTCGACGGCCGCGACGCCCGCCTCCGCGGCGCCGAGTCCCCCCGCCGCCGGGTCGTGGACGTTCCCGTCGGTGAGGGCCAGGCCGGCCGGACCGATGAGCGTCCGCACGGCCTCGTGACCGAGCGCGGTCGGCAGGTGCGCCGCCAGCCCGAGGTGGCGGGCCGCCTCGGCCACCGGCATCCCGGCGCTCAACGGCTCGCGTCGGTGGTGCTCCCGGACGGCCGTCACGAGGCGCGCCTGCCAGTCGGCCAGGGTGGCCCCGTCCACGAGCCAGTCGCCCATCCGGACGGCGCCGGAGGGGGCGGTCAGACCCAGCCGGCCCAGCACGTCCACCCGGTCGGCGCCCCGTGAGCGCAGCCGCACGGCCGCCGGGTCCCCGGTGGACAACGCCTCGGCGCGCCGGCTGGCCGCGCCCCGGCGAGCCAACGGGAGGGGGTCGACGTCGACGACCCGCACGGACCACAGCCGGCGGCTGCCCGGGTCCCGCAGGATCGCCCGGTCGGCCACCCGCCACGGCAGGACCACCCCCGAGGTCAACCGAGCGAACCCGGCACCGAGCGGACGCACGTGCACGCTGACGTCCGCGGACCCCACGTGCAGCGTCGCCACCTGCGGGGGTGAGCGGTCCGGTCCGCCGGGGGGACCCCCTTCGTCCTCGTCGACGGGAGCCAGGGCGACGTCGACGACGTCGGCCAGCTCGAAGGCATCCGGGGTGAGCAGGACGAGCGAGCGGCCCACGGTGTCCGCCTCCACCCCGCGGAGGTTGACCGCGGCCCGGGAGACCGGCCCGACCTGCTCGCGGGCGGCGTCCTGGCTGTGCAGCCCGCGCACGGTCACCCCGCGGGTGGTGCCGTGGTCGAGGAGGGTCAGCCGGTCACCGCTGCGCAGCGTGCCCGCGCCGAGGGTGCCGGTGACGACCGTGCCCGCCCCGGAGATCGAGAAGGACCGGTCGCCCCACAACCGCACCGGCGCGTCGGGATCGGGCCTCGGCATGCGGTCGACGAGCGCGTCCAACCCGTCACGCACCGAGTCCAGTCCGTCGCCGGTCACGGCGGAGACCTCGCAGACCGGCACGTCCAGGCCGGCCGCCGCGAGCCGCCCGGTCGCCTGGGAGCGCACCTCTGCCCGCTGGTCGGCGTCGGCGAGGTCGCACCGGGTGAGCACGAGCAGCCCGTCGGTGATCCCCAGCGCCCGGACCGCCGCGAGGTGCTCACTGCTCTGCGCCTGCCACCCCTGGTCCGCGGCGACGACGAAGACCACCGTCGGCGCGGGCCCGAGACCCGAGAGCATCGTGCCGACGAACCGCTGGTGCCCCGGCACGTCGACGAAGGCCACCTCGGCCCCGCTCGGCAGCGTCGTCCACGCGTAGCCGAGCTCGATGGTCAGGCCGCGTCTGCGCTCCTGCGCCAGCCGGTCCGGGTCGCGTCCGGTCAGTGCCCGCACGAGGGTGGACTTGCCGTGGTCGACGTGCCCGGCCGTCGCCAGCACCCGCCTCATGACGAAGGGGGCGGCTCGCCGGCCCCGGGCCGCGCGTCCGACCCATCACGAAGGGCGGTGCGCACCGCCGCCTCCACGTCACCGTCGCGGTCGGCGGGGACGCAGCGCAGGTCGATCAGGCCGCGGCCCTCGTCGACCCGGGCGAGCACGGCAGGGACACCGGGAGGCGGGGTGCGCAGTCGCTCGACCGCGGCGACGGGGATCTCGACCGCCCAGCCGGGCAGCGGCACCCCGGGGGCGCCGCCGCCACCGACCCGCCCCTCGACGGCCACGACGCCGCGGCCGAGCCCGGTGGCCAGGCGCTCGACCCGGGGGCGCAGCTCGTCGGCGCTCGCGTGCAGCGCCGCCGTCACAGGTGTCGCCGGCCCGCGCACGGTCGCCTCGAGCGCGGCGATGGTCAGCTTGTCGATGCGCAGCGCCCGGGCGAGCGGGTGTCGACGCAGGATCTCGACGACGTCGGCGTCACCGAGGACGAGGCCCGCCTGGGGCCCGCCGAGCAGCTTGTCGCCGCTCGCCGTGACGAGCGTCGCGCCCTGTCGCAGGGCGGTGGTCGCGTCCGGCTCGTCGGGCAGGAGCGGGTCGGGGGCGAGCAGGCCGGAACCGATGTCGGCGACGAGCGGGACGGGCGAGCCGTCGGGGCGCACCGCACCGCGCAGCTCCTCGTACCCGACGGCCGTGGTGAAGCCGTCGACCCGGAAGTTGCTCGGGTGCGCCTTGAGGATGCATCCGGTCCCCGGGCCGATCGCGTCGAGGTAGTCGCGCAGGTGGGTGCGGTTGGTCGTGCCCACTTCACGCAGCCGGGCGCCGGTCGAGGCGATGAGGTCGGGCAGGCGGAAGCCGTCGCCGATCTCGATCATCTCCCCGCGGGAGACGATGACGTCCTTGCCGGCGGCGAGGGCGGTCGTCGCGAGGACGAGCGCGGCGGCGCCGTTGTTGACCACGAGCGCACCGCCGGCGTCGGGGACGGCCTCGCGCAGCGCGGCGAGCGCACCGGCGCCGCGTCGGCTGCGGGCACCGGAGGCCAGGTCCATCTCGACGTCCACGTAGCCGGCGGCGTCGACGACGGCCTCGACGGCGCCGGGGGAGAGGGGCGCTCGACCGATGTTGGTGTGGATGACCACGCCGGTCGCGTTGAGGACGGGCGTGAGCGAGGAGGCCCGAGTCGGGAGGCCGGCCAGGGCGGTGGTCGCCACGTCCCCCGGGGCGATCTCCCCGCGGCGGGCGCGGTCCTGGGCGCGGTTGACGACGGTGCGCACCGTCGAGCGGCCCAGTCGCGCGGCGGCTGCGACGAAGGGGGGTTCTGCCAGGAGCGCGTCCGTGCGGGGTATCGCCCGACGAGGGTCGATCGTGGTCACCTCGCGCTCCCTTCGTCCGGGACTGGTCGGGCCTGTGTCCTGCACTGCGCGCCCGTGTCACGTCGCGGCGTCGCACGGGCGCACACGTCGTGACACGGGCAATGCGTGGCGGAGACGGACGGGAATCGAACCCGCCAGACCGAGATGCTCGGCCTCACCGGTGTTGAAGACCGGGGGGACCACCAGGAACCCAGACGCCTCCACGGCCCACCATAGGACCTCGCAGGTGGGGGCGGGCCCTCGGGTACCGCACCGTTTCGCGCCCGTCGCCGGGGGCCGCTGCTCCGGCGCGGGGTCGGGGTCAGTCGTCGAGGTCGACGCGGACCAGGGCGGCGGTCAACCGGGCGAGGTCGTCGCCGTCGACGAGCGCGGCGAGCTTCTCCGGGTCGGTGGGCAGACCGAGCGCTCCGGCGCCCTGGCGCACCCGGTCGTCGACCTGCGGCCGCAGGTCGGGCCAGACGGCCTGGACCTCACGGCAGAAGATCCCCGACCCCGTCGGGCCGACGCGGGGAAACTCCTCGAGCAGGGAACGCAGGCTCCCTTCGTCATTGGCCGCCTCGTGCAGCCGGCGCAGGTCCCCCCGCCACCGCTCCTGCAGCAGCTGGGCCATCTCCGCCAGGTACGTCGCCGTGCTCTCGTCGTACCTGCGGTAGCCCCCGCGACCGAGCGCGTCCGCCCGCTCCTGCCACGTCGAGTCGAGCAGGTGCTCCGGGGTGGTCCACCCGGCCCCGAGCAGCTCGCGCATCGTGGCCACGGCGACGGAGGCACCGATGGGCGCCGAGAAGAGCTGGGTCAGGCAGAGCAGCTGGAACAGCGGGGCCGGCGTGTCCCGCAGACGGATCCCCGCCTCCTCCGAGTAGGTGGTTCCGTGATCGCGCAGGAGGCGTTCGACGGTGTCCTTGTCGCTCATGCGGTCCTCGTACCCGGGTACCGGCGGCTCATGCCGTGGCCTAGCCTCTCGATATGGAGCCCGTACGCCTGACCCAGTACGCGCGCGGCGGTGGCTGCGCCTGCAAGATCCCCGCCGGTGAGCTCGAGGAGATCGTCGCCGGGCTGCACGGCGCGAGCCCGCCCGGTGCGGACGTCGTCGTCGGGCTCGACGACGGTGACGACGCGGGCGCCGTGCGCGTCCAGGGCGGCCTCGCCGTGCTGTCGACGTCGGACTTCTTCACGCCCGTCGTCGACGACGCCTACGACTGGGGCCGCATCGCCGCAGCCAACGCGATCTCCGACATCTACGCGATGGGTGGTGAGCCGGTCATGGCGATCAACCTCGTCGCCTGGCCGCGCGAGCTGATCTCGACCGACCACCTGCGCGAGGTGCTGCGCGGCGGGCTCGACGTGGCCACCGAGGCGGGCTGCCCGGTCCTCGGCGGGCACAGCATCGACGCCCCCGAGCCGATCTACGGCATGGCGGTCACCGGCACTGCCGACCCCGACCGGATGATGCGCAACGACGCCGCCGAGGCGGGGCTGCCGATCAGCCTGACCAAGCCCCTGGGGGTCGGCGTGCTCAACAACCGGCACAAGGCGACGGGGGAGCGCAGCGAGGAGGCCATCGCCTCCATGGCCGCCCTCAACCGAGACGCCGCCCGCGCCGCGCTCGCCGCCCGGGTGCGCGCGGCGACGGACGTCACCGGCTTCGGCCTGCTCGGGCACCTCTACAAGATGGCGCGGGCCTCCGGCGTCGCCGCCCGGATCGACGCGGCTGCCGTGCCCTACGTCGCCGGAGCCCGCGAGGCGCTCGCGGCCGGCCACGTGCCCGGGGGCTCGAAGCGCAACCTCGACTGGGTGCGTCCGTACCTCCGCGCCGACGGCATCAGCGAGGACGAGCTGATCCTGCTCGCGGACGCCCAGACGTCCGGTGGGCTGCTCGTCGTCGGCGAGGTCCCGGGTGCCCCGGTCGTCGGTGAGACGGTCGCCGCCGGGTCGCTCCCGGGCGGCGCGCTCGTCCAGGTGGTGTGAGCGAGGCCGACCGGCTCCTTCCGTTGCTGGCCGCGGACAAAGGAAGCGCGTGGTCCTTGGCGCGAAGTCCGGACGCGTCGCCCTGGCAGCGACCGTTCTCGAAGGTGGTCCGGACTTCGGCCTGAGTCGGACCACACCCTCCCTTCGTCCGCTGGAGCCCAGCCGGCCCCCTCAACTGCGTGGTCCCGGCTGGCGGCTGGACCCGACGAGCCCCCACCGCATCCCCGAGGCAGCCACCGGGGTGCAGGTCAGCGTCCTGTGCCGTCAGGGCTACAGCTCGTCACTGGCGGCGGCGTCCCTGCGCGCGCTCGGCGTCGACGCGACCGACGTCATCGGAGGCGTCGAGGCCTGGGCCGCGGCCGGGCTGCCCCTGACGGACGGCCCGGCCGACGTCCGGGAGTGATCGAGCACGGCAGTGCTGTCAGCGCCGCGCCTTCGGCGGGCGCGCGATGATCGGGATGATCACGCCGACCAGCGCGATGATGCCCATCACCGTGAAGCCGAGCGTGTAGCGCCCGTCGGGCCCGATCAGCCAGGAGATGAGCAGCGGGCCGACGATGCCACCGATGGACCACCCGATGAGCATCAGCCCGTAGATACCGCCGGAGTGCTTCAGACCGAAGAAGTCGCCGGCCGTGGCGGGCATGGTGCCGAAGGCGCCTCCGTAGCAGGTGTAGATGATCGCGGCCAGGATGTAGAAGAGCACCACGTTGCCGACGTGCGGGAGCGCGAGCAGCGCCAGACCCTGCAGGCCCAGGATGCCGACGAAGGCCGGCCTGCGGCCGATCTTGTCCGAGGCCGCCGCCCAGACGATCCGACCGGCACCGTTGAAGAGACCCATGATGCCGACGAGGGTCGCGGCCGCCGCGACGCTGAAGCCGGCCACGCTCGTCGCGGCGTCGGCGGCGACCGAGATCAGCGAGATGCCCGCGGTGACCGAGACGGTGAGGATGAGGGTGAGCAGGTACCACTGCGGCGTGCTCAGGGCCTCCTGCTGGGTGAAGTCGCGAGCGGCCTTCTTGGCCTGCTCCTCCTTGTTCGGGTCGTCCTGCCCGTTGGCTTTGGCCGCGCCGGGCGCGACGTAGTCCGCCGGTGGGTTCTTGAAGACGGAGGCGCCGAGGAGCCCGAAGACCAGATAGGCGCCGCCGAGCCAGAGGAAGGCCTTGGTCGGCTCGGCCTGGTAGCCCTCCATGCCGGAGATGAGCCGGTTCATCATCGGCGAGGTGATCACCGCGCCGAAGCCGAACCCGCCGACGGCGACACCGGTGATCAGACCACGCTTGTCCGGGAACCACTTCTGCAGCATCGCGATCGGCACGATGTAGGCGAGCCCGAGGCCGAAGCCGCCGAGCACGCCATACCCGAGGATGAGCAGCCACAGGTCGGAGGTGTCACGCGCGAAGCCGGCGAGGATGATGCCGATCGAGTAGAGGACCACACCGGAGAGCGCGACGACGCGCGGGCCCTTGCGGTCTTGGATCCGACCGCCGAGGAAGGTGCCGAGGAAGAGCATCCCGATGGCCACCTCGAAGGGGATGGCCGTCTGCACCTTCGTCAGGTCGAAGGCCGACTGCTCATCGTTCAGGGCGCGGCCCATGGTGCTCCACGCGTACACGGCGCCGATCGTCAGCTGGACGAGGACACCACCCGCCAGGACGATCCAGCGGTTGCCGGCGCGACTGGACGTGGACTCGGACTCGTGCGTGGTTCCGACCGTACTCATGGGACCTCCCACTGCTCGGGTGCTGCGACCTGGTTCTGCGGACCTACCTGACCGTGACCGCGCTGTCGTGGACGACGCCCCGGCTGCGGCGCTCCTCCAACCGGTCCTTCTGGAGCCGGACCGTGTACTGGGGGTCCTTGGCGGACTCGATGCCCGCCTCGACGATGCCCGCACGGGTGAGGGCGGATGCGGTGGTCAGCGCGGCGCCCGCGGCGAGCGCCGCCAGCCGGCTGCGTCCGGCCAGCAGGGTCCCCACGCCGCCGGCGATGGTGAGCGCCCTGGCCAGCCGCAGCTTGCCCGCGCCCTTGCCGGAGGTGAGCGGCTCGTCGATGTGCAGCTGTGCGAGGTGCTCCTCGAGCCGGTGCATCGCCAGGAGCTCGGTCCCCACACCGAGCAGCGCGAGCCTGCGGGCCGGGCCGGTGTGGCCGGCCGGAGCGAGCAGCATCTGCACCCCACCGGAGGCCAGTGCGGCGGAGCCGACGAAGACGAAGGGCAGCTGCCGTCGGCTCTCGTGCCACACCGGGTGGGCGGTGTCGGACAGGAGCACGGAGGTGTAGGCCGCCAGGGGCGCTCCCAGCAGGGCTTGGCCGACCGTGGCGGGGGCCGTCAACGGGGCGAGGACCCGCGCGAGGGAGCGAAGGGGGCCGCGCGCCGGCAGCATGCCGAGCACCTCGGTCGCGGTGGTCACCCCGGCGAAGGCCGAGTAACCGGACAGGATCCACGTGCCGACCGACATCGGGGAGGTCAGCTTGACCGTGCGCAGCATGTTGAGGAAGCGCTCCGGACGACCGAGGTCGGCGACGAGCGCCACGCCGCTCAGCCCGACGGTGACCATCGAGGTCAGCCGCGAGTTGCGGCGCAGCAGCTCGTTGCCGGTGGCCGCCGCGCCCGCGGCGATGATCCCCGACGTGCCGGCGATGCCACCGACGAAGAGGTAGGCGGAGATGCGGTGGTCCCACGGCACCGGCTTGACCACCGGCTGCCCGTAGTAGCTGGAGAACTCGGCGTCGGGGACGGCCGGCGCCTCGCGCTGGCCCCCGCCCTCGCGGTTCATCCAGCTGCGGCGGGCCCCCTTCGCCACCTCGCGGGTGGCACCGCTGACGGCGCCACGCACGCCCGAGGCGCGCCGGCGCCGACGTCCGGTCTCCGGGGGGCGGTAGCTGTCAAAAGGGGAGGTGGTCACGACTTGCTCCCGATGAAGGCGAGCGCGGCGGCGCCCAGCAGGCCGAGGCCGGCGACTCCCGCGGTGCGGAACATCTCGGGCAGCTTCGCGGTGGGGACGACCGGGTCCGGCGGCAGGCCGTAGACCTCCGGCTCGTCGAGCAGGAGGAAGACCGAGCCGGTCCCGCCGACGCCGTCGTCCTCGTTGGCCCCGTACAGCCGGGCCTCGGTGAAGCCCTGCTCGTGCAGCTGGACGACCCGCTCCTTCGCAGAGGCGACCATGTCCTCGTGCGCGCCGAACTTGATCGAGGTCGTCGGGCAAGTCTGGGCGCACGCCGGTGTCTGGTCGTGCGCGAGGCGGTCGTAGCAGAGCGTGCACTTCTGGGCGACGCCGACGTTGGGCACGTGGGCGTCCGCGGTCACGCTGACGCTGTCGTCGGTGCGTCGCTCGATGACGCCGAAGGGGCACGCCCCGACGCAGTAGCCGCAGCCGTTGCAGATGTCGTCCTGGACGACGACGGTGCCGTGCTCGGAGCGGAAGAGCGAGCCGGTGGGGCAGACGTCGAGGCAACCCGCGTGGGTGCAGTGCTTGCACACGTCGGAGGACATCAGCCAGCGGAACTCGGGCACGGGGCCGACGATGGGGACACCGTCCACGGTGAGTCCGTAGTCCCCGGTGCCGCCGGCCTCGACGTTCGCCTTCTCGTCGAGCATGTCCGACAGCGCGGGGCCGTGCCCCTCGATCGGCGCCGGCAGCGTGCCGTACCCGGCCGGCTGCGCGCCGGCGGGCTCGGGCGCCGGCTCGGGTGTCCCGATGCTCGGCATCCCCAGGTCCACGAGGCGCTTGCCGGACTCGCGGGCGGCCTGGATGCGGTCCTGGCTCTGCTCCACGAAGGCGACGTGGCGCCATGTGCTCGCGCCGAGGTCACCGGTGTTGTCGTAGGAGTTGCCGCTGATGGTCAGACCGTCCAGCGGGATGCCGTTCCACTCCTTGCACGCCACCTCGCAGGCCTTGCAGCCGATGCAGATCGAGGTGTCGGTGAAGAAGCCCTTGCGGCTGGGCGCGTCCTGCCACCCGGCGTCCTCCGCCGGGTTGGTCCGCCCGGCGAGCTGGCGGTCGAGGTACCCCATCACTGGTCTCCTTCCATCGGATCCTGCTTCCGGGAGGCGGCACGGCGCTCGCGGATCTCGGGGGAGACCTCGTTGACGCGCTCATTGCTCGTCTCGACGGTCGTGCCCGCCCGTGACTGGTACTCCGCGACGAGCCGCAACAGCTCCTCGCCGCGTGGCCGGCGCCCGGGTCGGATGTCGCACGAGCCGACCTTCGACTCCTGGATCTGCACGTTGGGGTCGAGCACCACGCCGAGCAGGTCGTTGGCGCCGTCACCCTCCACGACGGCGTCACGGCCGACGCCCCAGTGGTAGGGCAACCCGATCTGGTGGACGGTGCGGCCCTTGATCGTCAGCGGCGTCATCCGCTCGGTCACGAGCACCCGGGCCTCGATCGCGCTGCGCGCGGAGATGATCGTCGCCCAATCGCCGTGGACCAGGCCCTGCTGCTCGGCCAGCTCGGGGGAGACCTCGCAGAACATCTCCGGCTGCAGCTCCGACAGGTACGGCAGCCACCGACTCATGCCGCCGGCGGTGTGGTGCTCGGTCAACCGGTAGGTGGTGAAGACGAAGGGGTAGACCTCCGCTCCGGGGTCGGTGCCGGAGGGGCTCCACAGGTTGTCCTTGCGCGGGTAGACCAGACGGCTCGGGTTGCTCTGCTGGGTGTAGAGCGGGTTGGCGACGGGTGACTCCTGCGCCTCGTAGTGCGTCGGGAGCGGCCCGTCGACCATGCCCTTGGGCGCGAAGAGCCAGCCCTTGCCGTCGGACTGCATGATGAACGGGTCGTCACCGGCCAGTCCCCCCGGACCGCTGTCGTCCGGGCCGGGACGGAACGACGGCGCCCGGTCGACGGGGAAGTCGGGGACGTCCTTGCCGACCCACTTCCCCTCTGCCTCGTCCCACCAGACGTATTTCTTCCGCTCGCTCCACGGCTTGCCCTCCGGGTCCGCGGAGGCGCGGTTGTAGAGGATCCGCCGGTTCATCGGCCAGGCCCAGCCCCACTCCTTGGCGACCTCGTCCTGCTCCTGGCCCGGCACGCGGTTGGCCGACTTGTTGACCCCGCCGGCGAAGACGCCCGTGTAGATCCAGCACCCACCGGCGGTGGAACCGTCGGGCCTCATGTCGGCGAACTTGTCGAGCAGCTGCCCGGCCTTCTCCCCGGTGAGGTGGTAGCCGTTGATCTCCTTCAGGACGGCCTCGGCGTCGGTCTCCCCGTGCTCGTCCTTGGGGTAGTCCCAGGTGAGGTCGAGCAGCGGACGGTCGCGCTCGTCGGTCGACCCGGCGAGGCGCTCGCGGATGCGCACCCCGAGCTCGTGGAAGAACTCCAGCTCGCTCTGTGCGTCGCCCGGCGGCTGCACCGCCTGGTGGTGCCACTGGAGCATGCGCTGGGTCTGGGTGAAGGTGCCCGACTTCTCCACGTGGGTGGCGGCGGGGAAGAAGAAGACCTCGGTGTCGATGTCCTCCGTCCGCAGCTCACCGGTGGCGATCTCGGGGGAGTCCTTCCAGAAGGTCGCCGACTCGAGCAGCTGGAAGTCGCGCACGACGACCCACTTCAGGTGGGTCATCGCCATCCGCTGCATCTTGCCGTGGGCGGACCCGACGGCGGGGTTCTGCCCGACGACGAAGTAGCCCTCGACCTCGTCGTCGAGCATCGCCATGACCGACTGGTAGGTCCCGTGGGCGCCCGTCAGCCGGGGCAGGTAGTCGTAGCAGAAGTCGTTCTCCGGCTGCGCGGCGTCGCCCCACCACGCCTTGAGCAGGCTCGCCGTGTAGCTGTTGGCCTCGGTCCAGAAGCCCTTCTGCTGTGGTCTGGCGATGCTGGCCAGGTAGTCCTCGAGGGTGTCGTGCTGACCGACCATGGGCATCGGCAGATATCCCGGCAGGATGTTGAAGAGCGTCGGGATGTCGGTCGAGCCCTGGATGCTCGCGTGCCCACGCAGGGCCATGATCCCGCCACCGGGGCGGCCCACGTTGCCCATGAGCAGCTGGAGGATCGCCGCGGTGCGGATGAACTGGGCACCGAGGCTGTGCTGGGTCCAGCCCAGGGCGTAGGCGAAGCACGTCGTGCGCTCACGTCCGGAGTTGGCGGTCAGTGCGTCGGCGATCTCGTGGAACTGCTCCACCGGGATGCCGCAGACGTCCGCGACCATCTCCGGCGTGTAGCGCTGGTAGTGCCGCTTGAGCAGCTGGAAGACCGTGCGCGGGTGCTGCAGGGTCTCGTCACGAGTGACGGAGCCGTTCTCCAGCGTCGGCCCCGCACCGCCGTGCTGGTCACCGGCTGCCCGCGACGCCTTCGTCCCGCCGTGCTCGGACTCGGGTCCACCGACCTTGTCGCCCGGATCGGACTCGCTCGGCGGCTCCGACCCCTCTTCGTAGCCCCACGAGGTCATGTCGTACTTGCCGGTCTCCGGGTCGTACCCGGAGAAGACGCCGTCGAGGTCCTCGGTGTCGCGGAAGTCCTCGCTGACGAGCGTCGCTGCGTTGGTGTAGCTGACGACGTAGTCGTGGAAGTACAGGTCGTTGCTCAGGACGTGGTTGATCAGCGCACCGAGCAGGACGACGTCCGTGCCCGCCCGGATCGCGGCGTGCGTGTCCGCGATCGCCGACGTGCGGGTGAACCGGGGGTCGACGTGGATGATCCGCGCCCCCCGGGCCTTGGCCTCGGAGACCCACTGGAAGCCCACCGGGTGGCACTCGGCCATGTTGGAGCCCTGGATGATGATGCAGTCCGAGTTGGCCATGTCCTGCAGGTACTGCGTGGCGCCGCCTCGGCCGAACGAGGATCCCAGACTGGGAACCGTTGCGCTGTGTCAAATACGGGCCTGGTTCTCGATCTGGATCGCCCCGGAAGCCGTGAACAGCTTCTTCATGAGGTAGTTCTCCTCGTTGTCGAGGGTGGCTCCCCCGAGCGAGGCGATCCCCATGGTCCGACGCAGGCGTCGTCCCTTGTCGTCGAACTCCTGCCACTTGTTGGCCCGGGCCTCGAGGTACCGGTCGGCGACCATGTCGATGGCCTCGTCCCGGTCGAGCCGCTGCCACTCCGAGGCGCCGGGCGCGCGGTAGAGGACGTGCGTCTGGCGGGAGGGGGAGTTGACGAGCTGCTCGCTCGCCGCGCCCTTGGGGCACAGCCGCCCACGGCTCACCGGTGAGTCCGGATCCCCCTCGATCTGCACGACCTTCTCGTCCTTGACGAAGACCCGCTGCCCGCAGCCGACGGCGCAGTAGGGGCACACGCTCTGCACGACGCGGTCGGCGGTCGTGGTGCGCGCCTCGACCTCACGGGTCCGGCGCGAGGTGACCGCGTTGCCGCGGCCGAGGAAGTCTCCGGAGGCCAGCTGCCGCAGCACGGGCCAGCCCAAGAACGTCGAATCCTTCGGGGCCATGGCCACCGCTCCCTTCGTCCGCAGGTGTGACTGTCCTCACCGTAGCCCTCTTTGTTCCCCGTTGTGGGCGGGACCAAACAAAACCGTTGTACCACCACCTCACCAGGGGTGGGGCTCGTAGTCCTTGAGGAAGACGCCGTGGAGGTCCTCGCCGCGCTCGCCGCGCACGATCGGGTCGTAGACGCGGGCGGCTCCGTCGACGAGGTCCAGCGGTGCGTGCCAGCCCTCCTCGGCGATCGCCAGCTTCTCGTGGTGGGGTCGCTCGTCGGTGATCCAGCCGGTGTCGACGGCCGTCATGAGGATCCGGTCGCTCGTGTACATCTCGCCCGCGGAGGTGCGGGTGAGCATGTTGAGCGAGGCCTTGGCCATGTTGGTGTGCGGGTGGCCGGCGCCCTTGTACCGGCGGGAGAACTGCCCCTCCATCGCCGAGACGTTGACGACGTAGGCCCGGGCGGTGTCCCTGTGGGCGAGCTGCTCCCGCCGCCGCTCGACGGCCGCCCGCATCGCCGGGCGCAGGCGGGAGACGAGGAGGAAGGGCGCGACCGAGTTGCACATCTGCACCTCGAGCAGCTCGAGGGGGTCGACCTCGTCGACGGTCTGCTTCCACGAGTTGGTCGTGACGACGTCCGGCAGCAGCCCGCCGGCGTCGACGGCGGTGCCGGCCCGGTGCGCCTCGAGGCTGGCGCCACCGGCCTGCAGGGCCAGACGCGTCATGTCCGCCGCCGACCGGGCGGCGACGTCCGCGTGCGGCACCGGGTGCTCGCCCAGCGTGCCGACGAGCGCGGCGGGGTGGGCCTCACTGACCCGGTCGAAGGAGAGCATCGTCGGGCTGGGGCCACCGCTCGGCAGCGGCTGCGACTCGCCCTCGACGAGGTGGGAGTACGCGCCGGGGGAGCGGCGCACCGTCTGGCAGGCGTTGTTGATCAGGATGTCGAGCGGCCCTGCGGCAGCGACCTCGTCGGCCAGGGCGACCACCTGGGTCGGGTCACGCAGGTCGATCCCGACGATGGTCAGCCGCTCGATCCACTCGGGGGAGTCGGCGAGCTCCGCGAACCGCCGCGCCGCGTCCCGCGGGAAACGGGTCGTGATCGTCAGGTCCGCGCCGTCGCGCAGCAGGCGCAGGGCGATGTACATCCCGATCTTGGCGCGACCGCCGGTGAGCAGCGCGCGGCGCCCGCGCAGGTCGGTGCCCTGGTCGCGGCGGGTGTGGCTCGCGGCAGCGCAGTCGGGACACAACCAGTGGTAGAAGCTGTCGACGAGGGTGTACTTCTCGTGGCAGACGTAGCAGCCGCGGGGGATCTGCAGCTCGCCGGCGAAGCGGCGTCCGCCGGCCACGGACGAGGTGAGGGTGACCCCCTTCGTCTCGTCGTCGATGCGCATCGGCGAGCCGGTCGCCGTCGCCTCGAGCACCGCGGTGTCGTGGGCGACCTTCGGCGCCCGCTCGGCCCGGCGCGCCTCGCGTCGGCGGGCCTTGCGCACGCGGTTGTACATCGTCCCTGCCGCGCGCTTGACCGTGGCGACGTCCTCGTGGCCCGCGGGTAGCTCGTGGAGCATCCCGAGGACGCGAAGGGTGGTGGCCAGGTCGTCGGGGTCGACACCCGGCCGGTCCGTGGGTTCGGTCACGGGGGACGAGCGTAGACGGCCCATCAGCCCCTCGCTGCCGCCGGGTCGATGTATTCGGGCGTGCCTGAAGGCGTGTCCTGTGAAGGGACATGTCGGACAGTCGTGAAGGGACATGTCTGACAGTCAGGGGCGTGCTTCGACTCGATAGTACGTGCGGCCGGTTTTGGGCGTGGTGATCTTGTCCGGGTCGAGTTGGATGTGTCCCAGGATGCGTTCTTCGTGGAAGAGGACGGCGTGGTCCTGGTCGATGAGGTAGTGCAGGGTCGCGCCGGCCCAGGCGACGCCGAGGCTGACCCGGGCTCCGGGCAGGTCGAAGTACCCGGCCGGGGGCAGAGTGACCTCACGCACGAACTGGCGTTCCTTGAGCTGCTCAGGGTCTGGAAGGGCCTTGTCGGTGGCTGCGTAGCGCCGCGCGGGCGTGCTTCCGGCGATGCCCTGGTGCGGGCGTTCGGTGTTGAAGATCAGGTCGTAGGCATCGAGCAGGCGTTGCAGCTCGGGTAGGTCCGTGGCGCGCTCACGCGCTCTGAGCCACTGCTCCAGCGTCTGCCACTCGCGTTCCTTCTTGCCGTTGGTCTGCGGGTGCTTGGGGCTGGAGTTGATCATCCCGACCCCGATGCGGTGCAGGCGAGCCTCCAGGATGGAGTAGCCCCCGCCCTTGATCAGCCGGGCGGTGAAGGCCGTGCTGTTGTCGCACTGGATGAACGCCGGCTTTGCGTGGCGGTCCATAGCGGCGACCATGCATTTCCAGGTGTCCTCGCCCGTTTCGGCGCTGGCGGCGCGTGAGGCCATCAGCATGCGGGAGTGGTCGTCCTGGAAGCGCAGCACGACGCCCTTGCCCTCGGTGAGCTTGACCTCGTGCCCGTCCAGCTGCCACACCCCGTTGGGTTTCATCGCCTCGAAGCGGCGGTAGCTGGACTTGGGCCGCTTGGACGGTGTCGGCTCGGTGCGCCCGTGGTCGGTCAGGATCTTGTGGCAGGTGCGCGCCGAGGGGACCTCCACGCCCGCCAGGGTGAGCCAATCGTGCACCGACATGGCCCCGCCGTCCCAGCCCTCTGCAACCAGCTCGTCGTGCTTGTCGAGCACCGCCGCGACCGTGTCAGCGTCCGTGGCCCTGGGCGAGTTGTTCGGCCGCCTCGAGCGCGGGACCAAACCTTGAACGCCCTCTTCGCGCATCCGGCGCCGATACCGGTAGTACGTATCCCGCGAGATGCCCTGCTGCTTGCACAGCTCGCTCACCGAGGTCCCCGAGGCATCCTCCAAGACAGCGTGAGCACCGACCGCCAACCGAACTTCCACCGAGACCGCCTGCTGACTCATGCAGCCCATCTTCCGGGCCGCTACCGAGCCCCCGGTTGTCAGCGATGTCTCTTCACATACCTGTCAGGCATGTCCCTTCAAATCACACGTGCCTGAAGGCGCCGGAATACATCGACCCAGCCGGGGTCAGGTCAGGTCGAGCACCCGCTCGGCGCCCAGGGCCACGAGCGCGATGTCGGTGGCGACGGCGACGCGGTCGATGCCCAGGGCGCGCAGCGCGGGGACCCGTGAGGGGTCGCCGGCGAAGGCCGCGACGTCGCTGCCGTTGCGCCGGGCCGCGGCGAGGATGCGCGGCACCGGGCCGGTCGGGGAGTCGTCGGCGAGCAGCTCGTCGACGCTCACCCCCAGGGAGAGCGACAGGTCGACGGGGCCGAGGAAGAGCAGGCCCACCCCGTCGAGAGCGGCGATCTCCTCGACCGCCTCGAGCGCGCCGGCGGTCTCGATCATCACCGCGCACTGCACGTGGGCGTTCGCCCGCTCGGCGTCCGGGGCGTAGCCGTCCCACATCGGGGTGAGCGGACCCCAGCTGCGCTCGCCGAGCGGGGGGTAGAAGGTCGCGCGGACCCCTGCCTGCGCGTCGTCGACCGAGGTCACCGAGGGGATGACCACCCCGGCGGCCCCGGCGTCGAGCGAGGCGCCGATCCACGAGTGGTCGACCCCGGGGACGCGCACGACGAAGTTGGTCCCGACGTCACCGAGCGCACGGCCGAGGTCGACCAGTGCGGAGCGGTCGATGGCGCCGTGCTGGGCGTCGAGCGCGATCCAGTCGAATCCCGACCGGGCCAGTCGCCGGGCCAGGTCCACGTCGCTGCCCATGAGCCACAGGCCGCGCGAGGCCGGCCCGATGGCCGGCGGGGGTGGTGGCTCCGGTGCGGACGAGGATGTGGCGTACATGCGTGACCTCCCGTGTCGAGCCCACTCTAGGCAGGTGGCCCTCGCCGCCGTCGGGTCGATGTATTCGGGCGCGTCAGCACGCGCCCGAATACATCGACCCAGCGAGGAGGCGTCAAACCCGGCGGGCGTGCAGCGCACGCACCTGCCGGGCGAGCTCCTCGTCCGGGCCGTCGACGACGGCGCCGGGGACGATCGTCGTGATCGGGATCGTCGCGACCGGGGCGGGCGGCAGGCCCAGCTCGTCCGCCCACTGCGCCAGCTGCGCGGAGCTGCTCGCGTAGACGATGCGCCCCAGGCCGACCCAGCCGTGGGCGGCGGCGCACATCGGGCAGTGCTCGCCGGAGGTGTAGACGGTGGCCGCCGCGCGCTCCTGCGGGGTCAGGTGCTGCGCCGCCCACCGGGCGATGGCGAACTCGGGGTGCTGGGTGTGGTCACCGCCCGAGACCCGGTTGCGGTCCTCGAGGCGGACGATGCCGTCGGCGGTGACCAGGAGGGATCCGAAGGGCTCGTCGTGGGCGTCGAGCGCCTCCTCCGCCAGCTCCACGGCCCGCAGCAGGTGTCGTCGGTCGGTCGGGTCGATCATGGGGCCATCGTGGCAGTGACGGAGACTTGGGTGCATGACCTCCTCCGCCGCCGTGCTCGAGCGCACCTTCGACGCCGTGATCTTCGACAACGACGGCACGCTCGTCGACTCCAGCGCCTCCGTCGAGCGCTCGTGGGTGCGCTGGGCGCGCGAGCACGGGATCGACCCGGAGCGGTTGCGCGGCTTCCACGGGATGCCGGCGGCGGCCATCATCGAGCAGGTCGGCCCGCACCTCGAAGCGCGGGACGCGCTCGCGCGGATCGAGGAGCTCGAGATCGCCGACGTCACCGGCATCGTTGCCCTGCCCGGCGTCCTCGAGGCGATCGCGGTGCTGTCCGGGGCCGAGCCCCCCACCCCCTTCGCCATCGCCACCTCCGCGACGCGGGCGCTCGCGGAGACCCGCCTCGCGGCGGCGGGGATCGACGTGCCGGCCGGCTTCGTGACCGTCGAGGACGTCGAGCGGGGCAAGCCGCACCCGGACCCGTTCCTGCTCGCGGCCGAGCGTCTGGGTGTCGACCCCGCGCGCGCCCTGGTGTGCGAGGACGCGCCGAGCGGGATCGATGCCGCCAGGGCGGCCGGGTGCACCGTGCTCGCGGTGACGACGACGACCACCACGAACGAGCTGGCCCGGGCCGACCTGGTGGTCGGGTCCCTCGCGGACGTCGCCTTCGCCGCCGTGGACGGTCGGGTCCGGGTCGCTCTGCGCTGACGCTGGGCGGGGGTCAGGCGAAGGGGAGGCTGCTCGCCATCCCCGGTGGTCGCCCCGGCTCCGCGTAGTGCTCGGTGCCGAAGGCCTCGGCATACACCTCCGGCGGCATGGCCAGCATCTGCTGGACGTCGACCTGGGAGGCGTGGCAGGTGAGGGCGGCCCGCTTGTCCGCGATCACCTCGGTGACGTCGACCGCGTGGTGGATCTCGCTCTGCGGCAGTCCGATGAGGTTGCCGTCGTCCATCGGCGCGTCCGCGTCGAAGCCCGGGTCGAGACCCATCTCCCGGGCTGCCGCGAGCTGCTCGCGCAGGCGGTCCCGGTTCATCGTGTTCTCCAGGACCCGGGGGCGGCGGGCGGCCAGCTCCGCGGCGCGGTGGGCGACGTGGTGGACCTTCACGTGGTCGGGGTGGCCGTAGCCGCCGTGCCAGTCGTAGCCGACGAGGATGTCCGCGTCCTCCTCGTCGAGGACCGCCGCGACCCGCCCGGCAGCCTCGTCGAGGTCGGCCCCGTGGAAGGAGGTCGCGTGGGCGTTCTGCTCCCACCCGCTCATCCCCGAGTCGGTGTAGCCGAGCCACTCCACCCGGGCCGCGCCGGTGATCCGGGCCGAGGCCATCGCCTCGGTGCGGCGGTGGTCGGCGAGGGACCTCCCTTCGGCCAGATCCGGAGGCACGGTGCCGTGCTCGCCGAAGGTCGCGTAGACGAGGACGACGCGGTGCCCGGCCCGGGAGGTGAGGATCATCGACCCGGCCGTGCCGCTCGCCTCGTCATCGGGATGCGCGTGCAGGAAGACGGTGGTGGTCACCCACACGATTCTGCCGTGTGCGAAGGGGGGACGCGTCCCCTTTTCGTGTGGTTCCCGCTACGCCACGCACCGAGGGGGAACAGTGGAAGAGTCGTCCCATGAAGCCCCATCCGGAACGGCACTGGCTGCCGATGGACACCTACCTCGCAGCGATCGAGCGGGAGACACGACGCTTCCGGGAGGTGCTCGTCGACCTGCCCGAGGGCACGCCGGTCCCGAGCTGCCCCGGCTGGGACGTCGACGACCTGCTGTGGCACCTCGGCGGAGGGGACGTCCAGCACTTCTGGGCGTGGATCGTCGCCAACCGTCCGGAGGGGCCGGAGGACTACCCGCAGCCGGAGCGCCCCGCGGACCGCCACGGGATCGTCGCCGCCCTCGACCGTGCCCACGACGACCTCGTGCGGCGCCTGCGCAATGCGGACCCGGCGGACGGGTGCTGGTCGTGGGCGTCGGACACCAGCCTCCACACGGTTGCCTTCACGATGCGCCGGCAGGCGCACGAGGCGCTCATCCACCGGGTCGACGCGGAGCTCGCGGCCGGCGCCCGGACCCCGCTGGACCCGCAGCTGGCGACCGACGGTGTCGTCGAGTGCCTCGAGGTGATGTACGGGGGGCTGCCGTCGTGGGGACGTTTCGCCGACGACGGCACCCGGGTCGCCGTCGACATCACCGACACCGGCCACCGGGTCGTCCTCGCCCTGGGCCGCTTCACCGGTCACGACCCGGCCACGCAGGAGGACCACGACCTCGACGACGTGCAGGTGCTCGGCCACGACCACACCAGCGCACGGGACGACTCCTTCCATGCGCGCGTCATCGGCACTGCCGAGGAGCTCGACCTGTGGCTGTGGCACCGCAACGGCCGCGCCGAGCCGGAGCTCGACGGGTCGGAGGAGGTCGTGGGGCGGCTGCGGGCGATCCTCGCCCAACCGATCAGCTGATCCGGGCGCGACCCGGCTCGTATGCCCACCCCGGCCCGCGCAGCAGGTACCCGTACCGCTCCCGCCACGTCCCGGCACCCGCGATGTCCGCCGCGATCGAGCGCCACTCGTGCGTCGCGATCACGGCCGGGTCGAGGGTCTCGATGTTCCGCGTGAGCCCGTAGCGCACCGGCTCGACCTCCGGCTCGAAGGTCCCGAAGAGCTTGTCCCACAGGATGAGGATCGAGCCGTGGTTGATGTCGAGGTACTGCCGCTGGCTGCCGTGGTGGGCGCGGTGGTGGCTCGGGGTGTTGAGCACCTTCTCCAGCCATCCGATGGAGCGGATCGCCTCGGTGTGGATCCAGAACTGGTAGATGAGGTTGATCGCCCGCGCGTCCTCGATGTACCGCGGCGGGATCCCGGCCAGGGCGAGGGCGCCGAACGGAACCGCCATCGTGAAGGCCTCGGCCACCGGTTGGCGCAGCGCCGTGGACAGGTTGTAGCGCTCACTGCTGTGGTGGACGACGTGGACGGCCCACAGCCAGCGCGACTCGTGGGAGAGGCGGTGGTTCCAGTAGTAGAGGAAGTCCCACGCGGCGATCGCGGCCAGATAGGTCACCGCCCCGCGCTGCGCCGAGACCGGCGTCAGCCGGCCCAGCCGCGTCGCGCTCGTCTGCAGCGACCACACCGAGGCGGCCGCGATGGCCGTCGAGCCCACGGCGGCCACGGCCGCCCCCGAGGTCATCAGCCGGAGCGCGTCGACCCGTGAGCGCACGGTCGTCGGCGTCGGCTGCGAGGGGAGCGTGCCGGCCTCCGGCAGGTCGCCCCCGTGCTCGCGGCGTCGGCGCAGGACGTCCCCGACCGTGGTGACCACCCCTGCCACGGCACCGACCGCGAGGAGGGTGGTGCCCCCCTTCGTCCGGCCGGGAGCGAGCCGGCGGACCATCGGGCCGGCGACGAAGGGGGCGAGCAGGCTCCCCACGCCCATCGTCAGGGAGGCGATGGTGTCGCCCAGCTCGTAGTCGCCGGCGCGGCTCGTCCCGGGCGGAGCGGGATTGCGGCGCTGCCACCAGAGCTCGGCGCCCATCGCCCCGACGAAGGCCGGGATCGCCAGGACGGTGAGGTCAGGTCGTGCCATGGACGACTCCTGTGTCGTGCGGTGCGCGGATGAACTGACCATAGAGTCAGTTCCGGTCGGTGACAAGATGTGGCCGAGCACAGGAGGAGCGGATGGGCGAGATCGGGACGAAGGGCGTCGCCCGCGCCGAGCGCAGGCGGCAGCTCGTGCACGGGGCCGTCGAGGAGCTGGGGCGGCGGGGCTACGCCAGCGCCTCGATGGCCGACGTCGCCGAGCGAGCCGGCGTCTCGAAGTCCATGGTGCACAACGTCTTCGGCTCCAAGGCCGACCTCGCCGCGGCCTGCCTCGAGGAGGTGGGGCCCGGGCTCATCGTCTCGATCGCCGCGGCGCAGACGGCGGACGACCCGGGCCGGCGCGCGCAGGAGACCTTCACGGCGATCTTCGGCGCCATGGCCGAGCACCGGCACGCCTGGGCCCTGATCAAGGACGACACCCTGCCCGAGGGGTCGCCCGCCGCCGCTCTCGCGGCCGACTACCGCAGGCAGTTGCGCACCATGGGGACGGTCGGCACGCGTGACGTCCTGGCCGCCGCGGGGCTCGAGGACCCGCTCGACCACGACCTGCTCGACCGGATCTGGGAGTCGATCGTCGAGGAGACGGTGCGGTGGTGGCAGGACCACGAGGAGCACTCGGCGCAGGACATGGCGGCGCGACTCACCCGGCTGCTGTCCGTCGTCACGCTGCGATGACCTCCGCGCCCCGTATCGTCATCGGGTGATCAAGCGACTGACGTGCTTCACCGGCTCCACCACCGGCAACGACCCCAAGTGGGTCGACCTCGCCCACGCGGTCGGGGCCGACCTCGCCGGACGCGGCATCGGCGTCGTCTACGGCGGCGGGGGGAGCGGTCTCATGGGTGCGCTCGCCCAGGGCGCGCTGGAGCGCGGTGGTGAGGTCATCGGGGTCATCCCGGAGTTCATGATCGACCGCGAGTGGGGAAGGGGGGGCCTCACCGAGGTCCACGTCGTCGCCTCCATGCACGAGCGCAAGGCGCTCATGGCCGACCTCACGAGTGCCTTCCTCGCCCTGCCGGGGGGCATGGGCACACTCGAGGAGATCTTCGAGGTGTGGACGTGGCGCCAGATCGGGCTGCTCGACAAGCCCGTGGGCTTCCTCGACGCCGACGGCTTCTGGACGCCGCTGCTGGACACGCTCCGCGGGATCGCCGACGCCGGGTTCATGTCCGCGGCCAGCCTGGCGGAGATCGTCGTGGAGGCGGACCTCGACTCGGCCCTCGCGGGCCTCGAGGCGCGCGGGAGCGGCACGCGCATGCTCACCGCTCGCACCTGACGGAGGTGCGAGCGCCCGCCTCCGGGAATCCGCGTGGCCGGGCGTGCACCACGCCGCAGGGCTCGCTCGGGACGCCGGGGGCGGCCGAGTAGCGTGTGCCGCATGACTGAGACGCGTGCGGAGAAGGACAGCATGGGCACCATCGAGGTGCCCGCGGACAAGTACTGGGGCGCGCAGACGCAGCGCTCGCTGGGCAATTTCGACATCGGTCGTGACACCTTCGTCTGGGGCCGCTCGATGGTCCGCGCGCTCGGCACGCTGAAGAAGTCGACCGCCCTGGCCAACGCCGAGCTCGGCGAGCTGCCGCAGGAGGTCGCCGACCTGGTCACGCAGGCCGCGGACGAGGTCATCAGGGGTGACCTGGACGAGCACTTCCCGCTCGTGGTCTTCCAGACCGGCTCGGGCACGCAGTCCAACATGAACTCCAACGAGGTCATCTCCAACCGCGCCATCGAGATCGCCGGCGGCGAGATGGGCAGCAAGGCGCCGGTCCACCCCAACGACCACGTCAACCGAGGCCAGTCGAGCAACGACACCTTCCCGACGGCGATGCACATCGCGATCGTCCTCGACCTCAACGAGCGCCTGTACCCCTCGGTGAAGCAGCTGCGCGACACCTTCGCCGCGAAGGCGAGGCAGTACGACGACGTCGTCATGGTCGGCCGCACCCACCTGCAGGACGCCACCCCGGTCACCCTCGGCCAGGTCATCGGGGGCTGGGTCGCCCAGATGGACTTCGCGCTCGATGCCGTGCGGCACGCCGACGAGCGGGCCCGGGAGCTGGCCATCGGCGGCACGGCGGTCGGCACCGGCCTGAACGCCCACCCGCAGTTCGGCGACCTCACCGCGAGGAAGATCAGCGAGGAGACCGGCTACGACTTCACCCAGGCGGAGAACCTCTTCGCCAGCCTCTCGGCGCACGACGCGCTCGTCGAGGTCTCCGCCTCCCTGCGCACCCTCGCGGGCGCGTTGATGAAGATCGCCAACGACGTGCGCTGGTACGCCTCCGGCCCCCGCAACGGCATCGGCGAGCTGGCGATCCCGGAGAACGAGCCGGGCTCCTCGATCATGCCGGGCAAGGTCAACCCGACCCAGGCGGAGGCGATCACGATGGTCGCCACGCGGGTCTTCGGCAACGACGCGACGGTCGGCTTCGCGGGCAGCCAGGGCAACTTCCAGCTCAACGTCTACAAGCCGGTCATGGCGCACGCGGTCCTCGAGTCGATCCGGCTGATCGCCGACTCCTGCGTCTCCTTCGACACCAACTGCGCGGTGGGCATCGAGCCGGTCACCGAGGTCATCGAGGGCAACCTCGAGCGCAACCTCATGGTCGTCACGGCTCTCAACCGCCACATCGGCTACGACAAGGCCGCGGCCATCGCCAAGAAGGCGCACAAGGAGGGCATGAGCCTGCGCGAGGCGGCCATCGCCTCCGGGGACATCAGCGGCGAGGACTTCGACGCGTGGGTGGTGCCGGCCGACATGACCCACCCGAGCGCGGGCTGACCATGCCGATCGGGAACCGGGGTCCCGGTCGACGCACGGCCGCGCGCCGGGAGGAGCCGCACCTCAGCGGCCTCGTCGACAAGGACCCCGTCCCGCCGCTCGTCACCGGCACGGTCGTGCTCGGGGTCCTCGCGGCCCTGGGCATCTTCGCCACCGGATGGCTGCCGTGGGCGATGTGGCCACCGGCGGGGGAGGACGTCACCGGCCTGCTCATCGCGAGCCTCGTCGCCGCGCTCGTCGGATGGACCTCGCTCGCCTACGGGATCGTCATCACCGCGGCGAAGATCGACGACCTCCGCGAGATGCTGCGCGCGCGCTCTCAGGAGCCGGGATCGGTGACCTCGGCGGACCCGGACGACGTCGCGTAACCACCGAGCAGCTCAGCCAGGCGAAGGGGGCCCCGCGCCTCGTCGGGTCGCCCCGCCCGCTGCAGGGTGCGGCCGAGCAGCAGATGGGCGTAGGGGTCGTCCGGGGCCTCGTGGAGGACCCGGCGGGCCGCGGACTCCGCGCGGGAGAGCTGCGCGGAGTGGAAGTAGGCGCGAGCGAGCAGCAGGTGCACCTCGGCCGTGCCGTGGCCGACCGGGTCGTCGGCGTAGGACACGCTCTCCTGCTCGGCGCGGGCGGCAGCCACGTCGGTGAAGAAGTCCTCCAGCTCGCGCGCGGCCGCGAGGTACTCGGCCTCGGCGAAGAACGCCTTCGCCCGCTCGTACCGCTCGTAGCCGTGGATGGGGGTGCTCATGTCCCGGGAAACGTCGGCGACGGCCGAACTCTTCCCGGCCGGGGGCCGGGACCCGAACCGAGCAGCCCGGACGTTGCTCGTCACCGCCCGAGGAAGTCCTCCAGCCAGCGGGCGAGCTCACGGGCGCAACCGTCGACGGCCGCCGACCAGTCGTGGGCGGTCTCGTCGGCGTTGTCGCTGACCATCTTCACGAGGTGCACGGGCACCCCGAGCTCGGTGCAGGCGAGGGCGATCGCATAGCCCTCCATGTCGACGAGGCCGGCCCGCTCGGCGAGGGCATCGCGCACCGCGGGGTCGGTGACGAAGAGGTCGCCGCTCGCGAGCACCGTCTCGTGCTCGCCGGGCAGCTCGATGACCTCGCGCGGGTCGAGCCCGAGCTGTCGGATCGGCTCGGCGGACAGGTCGTGGTTGACGACCGTCCCGATCTCGTGGAGACCAGTGACGTCCCGGCGCAACGCCCCGGCGGTGCCGACGTTGACGACGGTGAGCTCCTCCCTTCGCGGGTGCTCGCAGATCGCCCGGGTCACGGCCACCGCCGCGAGGGTCTTGCCGACCCCCGTGACCAGGACCTCCACGTCCTCGGGGACGTGGGCGGCCTCGGCCTCGATGGCCGCGACGACGAGAAGGTGCATGCCCGGAGGGTATCGGCAGCGCCGTACAGTTTCGAGCATGGCCCCTCAGGACCCGCACGCCCTCCTCACGGGCGTGAGACTCCACCCCGGCAGCGACCCCGTCGACATCCGCGTCCGCGACGGCGTCATCGCCGAGATCGCCCCCCGTCTGGGCCGTTCCGGCGCCCAGGTCCACGACGGCGGAGGCGCCCTCGTCGTCCCCGGGCTCTGGGACGCCCATGTGCACTTCGGGCAGTGGGCGGCCATGACCCGGCGCGTCGACGTCTCCGACGCCTCCGGTCCCGAGGAGGTCACCGCACGGATCGCGCGGCACATCGCCGAGACCGACCTCGAGCCCGGCGCGGTCGTGCAGGGATTCGGCTGGCGGATCACCGACTGGGACCGGCTGCCGACGACTGCCGAGCTCGACGCGGTCGCCGGTGACCACCCCGTCGTCCTCATCTCCGGGGACTGCCACGCCGGGTGGCTGAGCAGCGCGGCCTTCCGTGCGCTCGGCCGCCCGCACCGGCCCGGCCACCTCGACGAGGACGACTGGTTCCCGATCTACACCCACCTGAGCGACCTGCCCGAGGACCCCCGGGACGTGCACGCCTCCATCGACGCCGCCATGCGTGACGCCGCGGCCAGGGGTGTCGTCGGCATCGTCGACATGGAGTTCGAGTCGGGCCGCACCGCGTGGCCCTGGCGCACCGCCGCGGGGCTCGATCGCCTGCACGTGCGCACCTGCACCTACCCCGAGGGTCTCGAGGACGTCATCGCGGCCCGGGCACGCTCCGGCGACGTCCTCGACGAGGCCGGCATGGTCACCATGGGCCCGCTCAAGATCATCAGCGACGGCTCGCTCAACACCCGCACGGCGTGGTGCTGCGAACCCTTCCTCACCGACGCCTCGCTTGGTGACCCGCGCGGGAAGCAGAACGTCGACCGGCAGGAGCTGACCCGGCTGCTCTCCCGCGCCCACGCCCACGGCCTCGTCGGAGCCGTCCACGCCATCGGTGACGCGGCCCTGGTGGACGCCGTCGCCGCCTTCGCGGCCAGCGGTGCCCGCGGCAGCATCGAGCACGCCCAGCTCGTCCGCCGTGAGGTGCTGCCCCGGATGGCCGAGCTCGGGCTGGTCGCCAGCGTCCAGCCGGCCCACCTGCTCGACGACCGTGACTCGACCGAGGACCTCTGGCCCGACCGTCTCGAGCGGTGCTTCGCCCTGCGCTGGATGGCGGAGGCGGGGGTCCCCCTTCGTCTCGGGTCTGATGCGCCGGTCGCCCCTCTCGACCCGTGGCTGGCCATGGCCGCTGCGGTCCACCGCAGCGCCGACGAGCGGGAGCCGTGGGCGCCCGAGCAGGCGCTCACCCCGCAGGAGGCGCTCGCGGCCTCGACCGACGGGATCACCGCGATCGAGGTCGGCGGCCCGGGGGACCTCGTCCTCCTCGGGGAGGACCCCGCGCGGGAGGACCTGCACGCGACGGCGGAGCAGGCGGCCCACCTGCGGCAGATGCGCCCCCTGGCGACCTTCGTCGGGGGTCGGCTCACCCACTCGCGCTGAGTGATCCGGAAAAAAGTTTCGGCGAAGTGCATCCCTGAGGGGGGTGGGCGCAGAAGAAGCAGACAGGACGCACTCCTGCGCCCGCGACCACCAGATCAGGAGCTTGTCATGCGACTCAGCCGCCCCCTTGCCATCGCCGCCCTCACGACCGGGTTCGCCACCGTGCTCAGCGCTCCCGCGCACGCAGCCGAGGACGCCACCGTGAGCATCCTGCACGGCGTCCCCGGTGCCACCGTCGACGTCTACGCCAACGGCGACGTCCTCCTCGAGGGCTTCGAGCCCGGCACGATCACCGATCCCATGCCCCTGCCCGCAGGTGAGTACGACCTGAAGGTGACCGCCGCCGGGGCGGGTGCCGACGGTGAGGCCGTCATCGAGGCCGATGACGTGGCGGTCACCGCGGGGACGAACGTCACCGTCGCGGCGCACCTCGACGCGGACGGCGCTCCGGTGCTGACCCCCTTCGCCAACGACACGAGCGCCACCGAGCCCGGTGACGCCCGACTGACCGTGCGGCACACGGCGGCCGCGCCCGCCGTCGACGTCCGCGCCGACGGGGAGGTCGCCTTCTCCGACCTGACCAACCCGAACGAGGCCATGGCCGACGTCCCCGCCGGGAGCATCAGCGCGGACGTGGTGCTCGCCGGGACCGAGGACGTGGCGATCGGGCCGGCCGACGTCACGCTCAAGGAAGGCACCAACACGATCGTCTACGCCTGGGGCTCGGCCGAGGACGAGAACCTCCAGCTCGCGGTGCAGGAGGTCGACGGGATGCACAGCTCCCCGAGCGGGGTGCCGAGCGGTACCGGTGGACAGATGGAGACCGGCTCCTACGGCGCCGTGGGCGCAGCCGGGGCCGCCGCCCTGCTCGCCGGTGCCGCTGCGTTCGTCGTGACCCGTCGGCGGGCCACGGCCCGCGTCTGAGGTGAGCACCACCACCCGCTCGGACGGCAGGAGGGCGGCCATCATCACGGTGACCGCCCTCCTGGCGGCCCTGCTCACCCATGGCGTGTACTCGGCATCGTCACCACCCCGACTCGAGGACCCCACCGACACGACACAGGCGCTCACGCCCTCGCCGGTGGCGGTGAAGCCCCGCGAGCAGCAGGCCCCGGACGTCGCAGTCACCCCCGGGACGCGGTCCGCCGCACCGTCGACGGCCGTGGAGGCGGCGCCCACGCCCACTCGGGTGACGCTCCCGTCCCTCGACGCCTCGCTGCCAGTGCGGCCGGTCGGCGTGGACCGGCAGGACGCGATGAAGATCCCCGAGGACCCCGACACCGCGGGCTGGTACCGGTTCGGGCCGGCGCCCACCGCGGCGAGCGGCGCGAGCGTGATCGCGGCGCACACGGACACCGAGGGCGAGATCGGTCCGCTCTCGCGCCTGGCAGAGCTCGAGCGGGGCGAGCACATCCGGGTCGCCGTCGGCGACGAAGTCCTCGTGTACGCCGTCACCCGTGTCGACAACCACGCGAAGAAGGCCCTCGATCTCAATGCGCTCTTCGACCGATCCGGGCCGCCGCGACTGCACCTCGTCAGCTGTGGCGGGGAGTGGGACCCGAGCACGAGCAGCTACGAGGACAACGTCATCGCCGTGGCGATGCGCATCACCGATCCGGAGGTGCTCGCCTATGGTGGGTCAGGTGGAGGCTGACCCGCGAGCAGCGACGGCTGACGACGAGCTCCTGCGTCGCATCGCCCGCGCCGACGCCTATCGCCGCTTCGGCCCACTCGTCCACACCATCGCCCTGCGGTCCGTCGGTGAGCACCACGACGCCGAGGACATCACCCAGCAGGTCTTCGTCGCACTGTGGCGGGGAAGGGAGTCCCTGGATGCCTCCTCCGGCTCCCTCGCCGGTTGGCTCGCCACGGTCACCCGGCGTCGTTGCGCCGATCACCACGCGATCCGGGCCCGTCGTACGCGCGACGAGCAGGTCTTCAGCCGCGAGCCCGCCCGGCCGGCGCCGGACCCGTCGGATGCGACGGATCGCGTGCTGATCGCCGACGCGCTCGAGGCGCTCGGCGACCCACGGGCGACGATCATCAGGATGGCGATCCTCGAGGACCGCCGCCAGGAGGACATCGCGCACACCCTCCAGCTCCCACTCGGCACGGTGAAGAGCCACGTCCGCCGAGGATTGATGCACCTGCGCTCCCGCCTCGAGGAGGTGACGGCATGACCCACGTCCCGACGACCCCGCACGAGCACCTCACCGAGGAGCGACTCGTCGACCTCGCCCTGGGCGAGGCAGCGTCCACCGGGGAGAGTCAGCACCTGCGGGCCTGCACCGACTGCGGGCCGTTGCTCGACTCGCTGCACCGCACGATGGACGTGACGCGCGAGTCGAGCGGGATCGACCTGATCACCCCACCCGACGAGGTCTGGTCACGGATCGCGGACACGATCGCCGCTGACGAGGTCGACGCGGCGGACCGGCCACGAGCGGTCACGGACCCGAATGTGGTCCCCTTGACCTCCGCCACCGGTGCGCGATCGCGCCGCGGACGACGTCCGGCGGTGGTGTGGCTCGCCGCCGCCTGTGCCGCGGGCGTGCTCCTCGGGGCGGTCGGCAGCGTGGTCGCCGAGCGACTCGGATCCTCCGGGTCGGAGGCGGAGCGCACCGTCGCGACCGCCAAGCTCGCCACCCTGGACACGGAGGAGCAGCGTGGCTCGGCCACGGTCCACGAGCGTGGGGGGCGGCTCGTCCTCGAGGTCACGGCTCCCGGTGTCGAGGTCACCGACGGGTACGCCGAGGTGTGGTTGATCAACAGTGACGGCGAGCGCATGGTCTCGGTCGGGGTGCTCGAGGACTCGAGGTCGACGGCCTCGTTCCCCATCTCCCGCTCGCTCCTGGACAACGGGTACGTCGTCGTCGACATCTCGCGTGAGGACTTCGACGACCAGCCGCAGCACTCCGGTGACAGCTTCGTGCGGGGACCGCTGACACAGGAGTCGTGACGTCGGCGGGCACGTCCCGTCCGGACGCGAGGGAGCCCGACGCGGGCCGGGCTCCCCGTCGCCGCCTTCGGTCAGCCCACCGTGTCGATCGTGACGCCGTAGTAGTTCGCGGCATCGACGACCGGCTGGAAGAAGCTGTACGACCCGGCGCTGTAACCACGGTTCCAGCCGCACTCCACGCCGACCGGCCCGCCGGAGGTCATGCCCTGGGCGAGGTTGCCGACGCCGATGTAGGCGCCACCGGAGTCACCGCCCTCGGTGCACACGCTCGCCTCGGCCAGGCCGTAGACCACGGTCCCGCCGTAGTTGACGGTGCGGTTGTAGGCCTTGATCTGGCCGCAGGTCCACCCGGTCGTGTTCCCCGCCTTGCAGAGCTCGGAGCCGATCGGGTTCTTGCTCATGCCCCGCACGCCGTAGTAGCCGGAGTGGCCGCGGCTGTCGACGTAGGGGACCCCGGTGTCCTCGGAGTCGATGTCCATCAGGCCCATGTCCACGCTGCCGTGCCCGCTGCGGAAGCGGGTGTGCACGCCCTCGCCGATGTGCGTGCCGTTGGTGTCGAGGATCGACGGCATGCCCTCGACGCAGTGGCCGGCGGTGAGCAGGACGTTGTTCCCGTTCGACAGGCGCCCGGGGTAGCCGAGGCTGCAGTTGGTCCCGGGGGAGAGGTCCATGATCCGACCGGGCACGACGTCGGCCTGGGTGGACAGCGCCTCGCCCGTGCTCACGGAGACCTTCTCCATGGCGTCCAGCCGCTGGCGGAGCCCGCGGGGGGCCTCCTCGGTGACGCGCACGTCGACGACCCCATCCGGCAGGTTCGCGCCGACGGTCAGCACGTGCCCGGAGTCCTTGCCGGCGCGCTCGAGCACCGTCCCGGCGATCGCGTCGAGCTCGCTCTGCGACGTGGCGGTGCTCGCCCGCAGTCCCGCGGCACGCACCTCGGCGGCGTCGGCGCGGGGAACGCCCACGACGAGCTGGGTCCCCTCGAACCACGCCCCGTCGACGTCGACGCCGCGCTCCTTGAGCGCCTGCAGGGCCTGCTGCTTCTCGTCCTTGGTCTCGAGGTACTTCTCGGCCCGGGCCCGGCTCTTCCCGTCACGCTCCATCACGTACTCGGTCAGCGGCACCGCCATGCTCTTCGGGCTCCCGGGGTCCCCGGGTGACGGGGCGGCCGCCCCCATGGGGGCGAGCACCACGCTCGCGCCGATGAGCGCTCCGGTGATGCTGAGTGAGCTACGCAGGTTCATGCCATCTCCTTTGATGTCGACCTGGCCGGGGTGTCCGGCCCGGTCCGACCGTGGCGCAGGACGAGCGTGTCCGTGATGTGAGATGACCGATTCCGTGATGGAAGGGGGAAATGCTGGCTCCCCCGCGAAATCCTCCTGACCTCCCGGTCACCCCCCGGAGAAATTCCTGCTGCTCCGTGGTCGTGGGAACGAAGCCGCGGAGGCCTGCGACCTGACACGATGAGGACATGGTCGACGTCGAGCTGGCCGAGGTCGCTGACTTCCTCGCGGAGCACGCTCCCTTCGATGCCCTCCCGGAGCGGGTCCGGCGAACCCTGCCGGCGCGGATGGCGGTGCGCTACCACCGTCGCGGGACGAGCCTCATGGCCGTCGGCGTCGACAATCACGACCTGATGGTCGTACGGTCCGGTGCGATCGAGATCCGTGATGCCGACGGTGGACTGGTCAACCGGGGGGCGGAGGGCACGACGGCCGGGTCGACGACGCTCGTCGGCGGCAACCCCTCGCGCTTCGACGTCGTGGCGATCGAGGACACGCTGGCGCTGCACCTCCCCGGGGCGGTCTTCCACGAGCTCTCGAGCGAGTACCCCGACTTCGCCGACCACTTCGACGCCGAGCGGGCGGACCGCCTGCGGTCGGCCGCATCGGCGACCATGACCAACGCGGCGGGGGAGGCCATCCTGCGCACCTCGGCCGGTGACCTCGTCCGTCGACCACCGGTCACCGTGCCGCCCCACGTCACCATCGCCGACGCGGCCGTGGTGATGACCGACGAAGGGATCTCCAGCCTCCTCGTCGTCGAGGGCCGTGAGGTCATCGGGATCCTCACCGACCGGGACCTCCGCCGGCGCGTGGTGGCCGCGGGGGTGGACCCGGCCGGGCCCGTGTCCTCGGTGATGACCGCCGACCCCGTCGTCGCGCCTGCCGAGGCCTCCGCGCTCGAGCTGCTCATGACGATGACGGAGCGTGCCGTCCACCACCTCCCCGTCGTCGACGGTGGGCAGCCCGTCGGGGTGGTGACGACGACCGACCTCATGCGGTTGGAGCGGGTCAACGTGGTCCACATCGTCGGTGACATCACGAAGCAGCGCGAGGTCGCGGGCGTGGTCGCGCTGGCGCGGCGGACCCCGCGCCTGGTCGAGCAGCTCGTCGGCCAGGACGTCGGCGCGGCGGACATCACCCGTGTCGTCACGACCGTCGGCGATGCCGTCGAGCGCCGCCTGATCGCGCTGGCGGAGGAGCGGCTGGCCGCCCGGGGCCACGGGTCGCCGCCACGGTACTGCTGGATGGTGCTCGGCTCCCGGGCCCGGCACGAGCAGGCGCTCGGCAGCGACCAGGACCACGCCGTGATCATCGCCGACGACGCCCCGGAGGGGGCCGAGGAGTACATCGCCGCGCTCGCCGACGAGGTCGTGGCGGGGCTCGAGGCGGCCGGCTACCCCCGCTGCTCCGGCGACGTCATGGCGAGCAACCCGCGCTGGCGCCAGCGACTCACCGGCTGGCGCCGGGAGTACCGCCGCTGGATCACCGCGCCGGTCCCCGACGCGGTGCTGCAGGCGAGCATCTTCTTCGACTCGCGACCGCTGCTGGGCGACGAGAGCCTGCACGCCCGCCTCGCTGAGGACATCACCCAGCTGGCCCCCGGCGGGAGCAACTTCCTCGCCCACCTCGGCAAGGAGGCCGTGTCCAACGAGCCCCCGCTCGGGTTCTTCCGCGGCTTCGTCCTGGCCAAGGCGGGCGAGCACAAGGACACCCTCGACCTCAAGCGCGGGGGAGTGGGCTCGATCGTCGACGTCGCCCGGGTGCACGCCCTGCGGACCGGGCTGGTCTCGGTCAACACGCGCTCCCGCTTGCTCGCGGCCGGTCGTACCGGCTCGCTCAGCCCGTCGCTGGCCGCCAGCCTGGTCGACGCGCTGGACTTCATCACGCACGTGCGGCTGGTGCACCAGGCCGCGCAGGCGGCGAGCGGCAGCCGCCCCGACTCCCGGGTGCGGCCGAGCGACCTCAGCGCGTTCGAGCAGCGCTCGCTCCGCGAGGCCTTCCACGTCATCCGCTCTGCCCAGCAGGCGCTCGTCCACAGCGATCCGTCCGTGCGCTACTCATGAGACTCGGCCTGGGCCGCTCGCCGCAGCGGCGCCGTGAGGCAGCCCTGGCCGCGGCCCCACCCGGCCCGCTGCGGGACTACCTGTCCGCCCCCTTCGTCGGCCCGGGTACCCGCCTGGACGAGCTGCCGCTGCTCGCTCTCGACGTCGAGACCACCGGCCTGGACGTGGAGCGCGACCGGGTGCTCGCGGTCGGCTGGGTGCCGGTCGACGGCAGGTCGATCGACCTCTCGGGCGCCGGGCGGCGCGTCCTCGGCGTGCGCATGGAGGTCGGGCAGTCCGCGACGGTGCACGGGCTCACCGACGACGCGATCGCCCGGGGGGACGTCCCCGTCACCGTCCTCGCCGAGATCCTCCGGGTGCTGCGTGGCCGGGTGCTGCTGGCCCACCATGCCGCGATCGAGATCGGTTTCCTCGACGCCGCGTGCCGACGGGTGTGGGGAGCGCCCTTCGTCACGCCCGCCGTAGACACCCTCGCGCTCCAGCGGCGGGTGCTCGCCGGCCGCCTCGAGGCCCATCCGGAGCTGCACCCCGGGGAGCTGCGCCTGTGGGCGGCGCGGGAGCGCTACGGCCTGCCGCGCTACCGCGCCCACGAGCCCCTGACCGACGCCCTCGCGTGCGCGGAGCTGTACCTCGCGCAGACCTCGGAGCTCTCGCGCCGAGCGAGGAAGCCGTTGTCCCTCAAGACCATCCAGCACACCTGAGCGGATCCGGACGAAGGGGGTGGACGGGATTTGCAGTCCCTCCCCATCTCCATTAGTCTGGAGTCATTCCAGAACACGAGGTTCTCCAGAGAGAACGCGTGCACGGAACCCGAAAACCCGAGAGATGCACAGGAGACCAACGCATGTCCCTCATCAACACCCAGATCCAGCCCTTCGAGGCCACCGGTTACATCAACGGTGAGTTCAAGGACTTCTCCGACAAGGACATCGCCGGCAAGTGGGCGATCTTCTTCTTCTACCCGGCCGACTTCACCTTCGTCTGCCCGACGGAGCTCGAGGACCTCGCCGCCGAGTACGACAGCGAGCTGAAGAAGTTGGGCGTCGAGGTCTTCTCCGTCTCGACCGACACGCACTTCACGCACAAGGCGTGGCACGAGACCTCCGACGCGGTCGGCAAGGTCACCTACCCGATGCTCGGCGACCCGACCGCGACCATCTCGCGCAACTTCGACATCCTGCGTGAGGACGAGGGCCTGGCCAACCGTGGCACCTTCCTCGTCGACCCGGACGGCGTCATCCAGTTCATGGAGATCACCGCCGAGGGCATCGGCCGCAACGCCAAGGAGCTCGTGCGCAAGGTCAAGGCCGCGCAGTACGTGCGCAACAACCCGGGCGAGGTCTGCCCGGCCAAGTGGGAAGAGGGCGCCGACACGCTCGCCCCGAGCCTGGACCTCGTCGGCAAGATCTGATCGACCTGACGCATCTCGGATGAGGGGTGGCGCGCCACCGCGCGCCACCCCTCGTCCACACCCCCGCACGCCCCCTTCGTCCCACAGGAGTCGCAGCACCATGGCCCTCGATCCGAACCTCGCCACCCAGCTCAAGGCCTACCTCGAGAACCTCCGCGAGCCGATCGAGCTCGTCGCGACCCTCGACGACGGCGCCAAGTCCACCGAGCTCGACGAGCTGCTCGTCGAGATCGAAGGCATGAGCGACAAGATCACCCGCCGTGTCGCCGAGGGTGCCGAGCGCGACGAGCGCGTCCCCTCCTTCGCGATCACCCGGACCGGATCCCCGGACGTGTCCGTGCGCTTCGCGGGCATCCCGATGGGTCACGAGTTCACCTCGCTGGTCCTCGCGCTGCTGCAGGTCGGTGGCCACCCGAGCAAGGCCTCCCAGGACGTCCTCGACCAGATCGGCTCCCTCGAGGGTGAGCACACCTTCGAGACCTTCTTCTCGCTCAGCTGCCAGAACTGCCCGGACGTCGTCCAGGCACTCAACCTCATGAGCGTGCTCAACCCGAGCATCACGCACGTCGCGATCGACGGGGCGGTCTTCCCGACCGAGGCCGAGGACCGTGGCGTCCTCGCCGTCCCCACCGTCTTCCGCAACGGTGAGCTCTTCGGCTCCGGCCGGATGGAGCTCGCCGAGATCGTCGGCAAGGTCGACGAGCTGTCCGGTGGCGACGCCGCCGCGCGCGCCGCCGAGGAGCTCAGCTCCCGCGACCCCTACGACGTCCTCGTCGTCGGAGGCGGCCCCGCCGGCGCCTCCGCCGCGATCTACGCCGCGCGCAAGGGCATCCGCACCGGGCTCGTCGCCGACCGGGTCGGCGGCCAGGTGCTCGACACCATGGCGATCGAGAACCTCGTCTCCGTCCCGCACACCGAGGGTCCGAAGCTCGCGGCCGACCTCGAGCGCCACATGTCCGAGTACGACATCGACCTCGTGCGCAGCCAGCAGGCAGCCGGCCTGAGCGAGGGGGAGGACGGCCTGACCGTGCTCGACCTCGCCAACGGCGCCGCCCTCTCCGGCAAGACGGTCGTCCTGGCCACCGGCGCCCGCTGGCGGACCATGGGCGTCCCCGGCGAGGAGGAGTACCGCAACAAGGGCGTCACCTTCTGCCCCCACTGCGACGGTCCGCTCTTCAAGGGCAAGGACATCGCCGTCATCGGCGGTGGCAACTCCGGCGTCGAGGCCGCGATCGACCTCGCCGGCGTCGTCGGCCACGTGATGCTCATCGAGTTCCTCGACGAGATGCGCGCCGACGAGGTGCTCCAGCGCAAGCTGCGCTCGCTGCCCAACGTCGACGTCCGCCTCGGCACCAAGACCACCGAGGTCATCGGTGATGGCGCCAAGGTCACCGGCATCACGGTCGAGCCGCGCGACGGTGGCGAGCCCGAGCAGCTCGACGTCGAGGGTGTCTTCGTGCAGATCGGTCTGCTCCCCAACACCGAGTGGCTCGGTGACGCGGTCGAGCTGAGCGAGCGCGGCGAGATCGTCATCGATGGTGTCGGCAGGACGAACCTCCCCGGCGTCTTCGCCGCGGGCGACTGCACCACCGAGCCGTACAAGCAGATCGTGACCGCGCTCGGTGCCGGCTCCACCGCCTCGCTGAGCGCCTTCGACCACCTGATCCGCACCAGCGCACCCTCGGACGACGCCGCGATGGCCGCGACGAAGGTCGCCGACGGGCCGATCGAGGCCGGGGACCAGATCGACGTCCCCGACTCCGTGGGCGCGAGCGCCTGACCCACCAACACCCTCGTGGGCTGAAGTGTGAGGCCGTCAGCAGCCGAGCCTCGAAGCCCACAGACAAGGAGACCCATCATGAGCGAGCAGATCGATCTGTCCGACCACGGACCCGCACCGTACGTCGTCAACATCGAGGACGCGACGCTGCAGAACTCCAACTACCGCTCCACCCTGTGGACAGGTAAGTACATGCAGCTGACCGTCATGGCCATCGCGCCCGGTGACGACATCGGCCTGGAGGTCCACGAGGACCACGACCAGTTCCTGCGCATCGAGGAGGGCCACGGTCGCGCCCAGCTCGGTCCGTCGAAGGACGACCTGTCCTTCGACCGCGAGGTCGGCGACGACGACATCGTCATGGTCCCCGCCGGTCAGTGGCACAACATCACCAACATCGGTGACGTGCCGCTGAAGGTGTACTCGCTCTACTCCCCGCCGGAGCACGTCCACGGCACGGTCCACGCGACCAAGGCCGACCAGGACGCGGACCCGACCGAGGACTGAGGTCCCACGTCGGTCGAGGTGCGACGAAGGAGCCTCGAGACCACGGCGGGGCGAAGGGGGGCGGTCCGGCGAGCGGACGACGCAAGGCCGGCCCTTGGCGCCCGACCCGGACGCAGTGGGCGGATCGCCCACCTGGTCATACGGTCCGGGTCGGGGCCTGAGTCGGACCGCCCTCCCGTCGCCCGCCCGCCTCGGTGGCCTTCGACGGCGCTGCCGGATGCTCTGGTGTGGTGGGTGACTCGTGGGTAACCTTTCGTCCATGAAGAGCACCATCGAGTACACGCACCTCGCGGGGGCGGGCGAGCCCGTCGCCCTCATCCACGGGATCGGTCACCGGCGCCAGGCCTGGGGCGCGGTGCCGCAGCTGCTCAACGACCGCGGGTACGACGTGTACGTCGTCGACCTGCCGGGTCACGGGACCTCACCGACGCCGACGAGGCCGGACGGGTACACGATGTGCAGCACCGCCGAGCAGCTCGAGCGGCTCTTCGCCTCGCTCGGGATCGACCGGCCGCACGTCGTCGGCAACTCCCTGGGTGGGGCCGTCGCCCTCGAGCTCGCCCACACCGGTGCGGCACGAACGGCCACCGTGATCTCCCCGGCGGGTTTCTTCCCCGTGCACCACCTGCCCAACATCGCGGTGAACCTGCTCTTCATGAAGGTCGGCAGCCACCTCCCCGAGGCGGTGCACCGGAGGCTGGCCGCCCACGCGTGGTTCCGCAGGATCGCCTTCCGCTCGCTGTACACGCACCCCGAGACCGTCACGGTCGAGGCCGCGGTCGGCGACACCCTCAACCTGCGCCGGTCGAAGGGGTTCTGGCCGCACTTCTTCCGAGCGACCTTCATGCGCTTCACCAAGGACGTGCAGGTCCCCACGACGGTCGCCTGGGGTGACACGGACCGGTTGCTGCTGCCGTCCGAGGCGCACACCGCACGCACGCGCCTGCCCGGGGCCACGCACGTGACCCTCCCGGACAGCGGTCACTGCCCGCAGCACGACCACCCGGAGCTGGTCGTCGACGTCATCGCGGCGACGATCAATCGGGTCTCGAGCGAGGCGAGGGAGTCCGCCGCAACGCAGCGCCCGGCCGGCTGACACGCCGGCATCGAAGCAGGACGCGGAAATCGATTCCGGACGCGGCAATATCCACGTCCGGAGTCGATTTCCGCGTCCTGGGATTGCTCGTCGGCGCCCGGCTCAGCGCACGCGGACGATGCCGTGCGCGCCCTTCTCCCCGGCGCTCATCACGTGGTTGACGAAGGGGTAGTGCCCCGGCTCCGGGAAGGCCAGCTCGACGAATCCGCCCTGACCCGGCAGCAGCCCGAGGGCCTGTGACCCGGTGCTCGGCCCGCCCACCTGATCCGGTCCGCCGACGGTGTAGGCGCCCTCCCGCCACACGGTGTCGAACTGACCACCGATGACGTGGAAGGACATCGGACCGTTGGGTCCGGCGTCGAGCACCCAGAAGCGCACCCGCTCACCGACCTTCGCCGTCAGTTGGTCCGCGTCGTACTGGAAGGCGCTCCCGTTGAAGGTCGTGGCGGCCGGCGTCCCGTCCGCGGTGTCACCGTAGATCTCCGATGCGGTGAGCACGTAGGAGCGGTCCACCTCGGGCAGGTCCGGGGGCTCGATGACCACCGCGCCGTGCATGCCCTTGGCGATGTGCGTCGACAGCGGCATCGTCGAGCAGTGGTACATCCAGATCCCCGCGCGCTCGGCGGTGAAGGTGTACGTCAGCTCCTCACCGGGGGCGATCGTGCGCATGGGGCGGTCAGGAGCCAGGGCCCCGGCGTGGAAGTCGATCGAGTGCCCGATGCTGCCGTCGTTGACGAGCGTGATGACGAACGTGTCGCCGACCCGACCGTGCAGCACCGGCCCGGGCGCGGTGTCGCCGAAGGTCCAGCGCGTCTGCGTGACGCCGGGCGCGACCTCCATCTCCACGTCCTGCACCCGCAGCGTCACGCGATGAGTCGTCTCGTCGCCCAGGGGCGGCAGGGTGGCGTCGTAGGCCTCGTGGTCCTCGGGCCACTTCTCGCCCGGATCCAGGGCGAGGGCGTCCCCACCGCTCGTCTCGCCGGGCGTGCTGTGCGCGTCCGCGTCCGTGGACCCGTCCGTCGCGCCGGGTTGCGACGGGGCGTCGCCGGCGGTCGCGCCGCCGATGACGGCGATGTCGAAGGTCATCCCCATGGCCTTGTGGCCGGAGACGGTGCACCAGCCCTCCCGGTCGTCGCCGACGATGCCGACGTCGAGGGTGGCGCTCTCCCCCTTCGCCAGTCGGGGGGTGCTCGTCTCGTCGTCGAGGTAGAGGTCGTGGACGGTGCCGTCGTCCTCGTTGGTCAGCTCGATGACCAGACGGTCACCGGCCGGAACCTCGATGCTGGAGGGGGAGAAGGACATGTCCTCCTGCGCCACGACCTCGACCGTCGTGGTCTCGCCCGTCGGGGCGACGCTCGTCCCGGGCGCCGCGACCGCGCCGCTGCCGCCGTCGAGCACGGGCTGGAGGACGGGCCCGGCGGCCAGGGCGAGTGCCACGAGCGTGACGCCGGCCATCAGCTGCGTGCGGGGGAAGGGGGGATCGAGCACCCGGGCGGCCTCGGACCGGCCCAGCTCGAGGTCACGGCGCGGGTGCGGGGTCGAGGTCGCCGCCTCCCGACGGGCGACGACGACGCGCTTGACGGCGATGAGCAGGATCGGGATGAACGCCGCGAGCCCGATGAGCACGAGGGTGGTCAGCACGACCCGCGTCCCGGAGGGGACCGGCATGAGCGAGAGCGCGAGCGGCACGTTGATGATGACGATCCGGGTCATGCCCATCCGGTCGAAGGCCTGGATCCCGACACGCACGACCTTCGGGCCACCGCCGATGACCGCAGGCACCAGGTGACTGAGGGCGCCGCAGAGCACCTGCAGGCCGAAACCGACGATGAGCACCGCGGCCACCCGGCCGTAACCGACCGTCATGGCGGTCATGTCGGGCGCGGTGGCGACGCGCCAGGCGATCATCGCGATGCCGACGAGGAACCACACGGCGCCGGCGGCCACGGACCAGGACGCGAAGTGCATCGGCGGCTTGGCCCGGGCGGGCGCGAGGAGCGAGCGACCCGTCCACAGCAGGGCGACGAGGTAGCCGAGGACGCCCACGAGCAGCACCCAGCGCCACCCGGCGAGGGCGCCGACGACGGCGAGGGAGAGACCCGCGACGAGGCCGGGGAGGGCCTGGGTGGCGCGCTGCTCGGCGGCCGGGTCCATGCGTACGCGCAGGATCGTCGGCCACAGCGTGATCAGGGTGCCGGCGACGGTGATGCCGACCCAGCCGAGGACATTGACGAGGGAGTGCGCCAGCGTCATCCGCGCGTGCATCTCCTCGGAGTACCCGCGGGCGAGGAGCACGCCGAGGGTCGCGCCGACGGGGAGGAAGGCCGCCGAGGCGAGGTAGTGGTGCACGACGATGCGGAACCGTCCGGGGAGGGCGCCGCGCAGGCGCCGCACCAGCTGCCACCCGTGCCACACGACCGCGACGACCACGGCGCCGGCACCGGCGAGGGTGAGCCACCACCACGTGGTCGGCACGCCGACCAGCACCCCGATGATGCCGAGGTGGAGCAGGACGAGTCGCCGGTTCTGGGTGGCGCGCACGTCGATGTCGGGGTGGTTCTTCAGCAGGCTGACCGTGAAGTGCGTGCTCCACACCATGATCGAGTGGGTGAGCGCACCCAGCGCGACCATGTGCACCATCAGCCAGGTCGCGTCCGGGACGAAGGGGTGCACGGCCGCCGTGATGACGGCGGTGATCATCCACAGGAGACCGGGATGGTCCCGCATCGCCCAGGCGCCCCCCTTCGGCCGGGCCTTGGGTGCCGGCTGGGGCGAGGGCGCGAGGGATGTCATGGCGAGCTGAGCGGGGAGACCGGGGAGGCGGCGGCGGTCAGCTCGTCGACCTCCTCCCACTCGGCCCCACCGAGAGTCGTCAGGGAGGCGGGGAAGAGGCCGTTCTCCTCGCGCTGGATGTGCGAACGCAGCTCGGTGTCGAACCGGTCGACCAGCTCGGTCTCACCGGCGCGGATGCGGGCGAGGAGGCCGTCGAGGTCCACGTGCTCGCCGCACAGGGCGTCGACGTGCTCGGTGAAGTCCTCGTCGCGGCGCAGCACGGCGAAGAGGCCGACCTCCTCCGCATCGGTGTGCGGATGGAGCAGGTGCTCGACATCATCGACGAGCCCGGCGACCTCGTCGGTGCGGCCGGCGGCAACGGCGCGGCGCAGCAGACCGGTCACGTTGATCAGCTCGTCGTGCTCGGTGCTGAAGCGCCCGATGATGCCGATGGAGCGGCACCCGCAGTAGGAGCACATCGACGGTCAGGACTCGACTCGGGTCAACCGCAACGTCCAGGCCTCGGGGCCCTCCTGGAGGTAGTCGACGGTCCACGTGCCGGGCTCGAGACCCTCGATCTGGCGCAGCAGCGGCTGGGGGTCGTGGGGCGCGACGAGGTCCAGGGAGCGGCCCGGCCCGATCGCCGAGAGTGCACCGATGACGGTCGCGTGACGGATCGAGTGGGGGATGGGTCGCACGTCGAGCGCGGGGATCTCCTCCACCATGGGCAGGTTCATCGTCATGGTGCTTCCTTTGGCGTCGGCTCGGGTCGGGGAAGGGAGTTGCCCGATCACCCCCCAAATTACTACATTAGGTCTCGTGGAAAATACAAACCTTGGGCCGGAGCCGGCACCGGAGGCAGACCCGAGCGATCTCGGGGCCGCGGTGCGGCAGGTGCTCGAGGCCCTGCGCGCCGGTGGTCGACCCATGCGGGTCACCGAGATCGCCGCCAGCGTCGGCTCCCACGAGAACACCGTCCGCAGTCACCTCACCCAGCTGCTCGAGCGGTCCCTCGTCACGGCCGACACTGCTCCCTCCGAGGGTCGTGGTCGCCCCGCCGTGCTGTACGAGGCCGGTCCGCGGCCGGGGGTGCGCGTGGACGAGTACCGCGCGCTCGCCGGTGCCTTCGCCGCGGACCTCGTCGCGAGCGAGGGCGGCCCGCAGGTGCGTGACCGTGCCCGGCGCATCGGGCGCGCCTGGGGTGAGCGGCTGGCCGCACCCGGGACCACGGTGACCGAGCGTGAGCACCTCGACTCCACCCTCGCCGACCTGGGCTTCGGACCGGTCCGCGACGGCGCGACCGTGCGACTGACGACCTGCCCGCTCCTCGACCTCGCCGTCGAGAACCCGGACGTCATCTGCCAGGTCCACCTCGGCCTCGTCGACGGGACGCTGCGCCGTGGTGACGACGACGAGCCGGCCGAGCTGACCCCCTTCGCCGAGCCGGGAGCCTGCCTGCTGCGCGTTCCGGAGCGCTGACCCCCTTCCCGTCGGATCAGGCAGCTCGTCTCAGGCGGGCGGAAAATGGCCGGCCACGAGGTCGCGGACCGCGGCCACATCCAGCACGCCCTCCTGCTCGGTCAGACGGTGTGCCAGTCGCTTCGGCCACAGCACGTGTACTCCGCGGGTACTGAACGACCCACCGATCAGCGGCCAGTCCGCCTCGATGAAGCACAGTGCGCCGGTGACCGGGACGCCCTCCCCGAGCAGGTCCTGGACGAGGCCGACCTGCTTGAGCACGCCGTCCACGAGCGGCGTGCGGTCACGACGTCCGATGAGGAGCTTCTCCACCCGGGGTCGCAGGATGCCGCCTTCGACCCTCAGCTCTGGTCGAGCTCCCTTGTAGCGCTTGGCATCGATCACCCAGACGCCGGCGGAGGTGACGGCGATGTGGTCGATGTTGGCCCTCGTCCTCGGGATGCGGCGGTCGTGCATGACCGCGACACGGTCCCGGGCCAGCGAATCGAGCCGGTGGCCGAGCAGCTCTTCACCCACGGCGCCGCTGGCCCATGCCTTCGTCTCCTGCCTCTCATCCGCGAGAGCGACTGCGATGCCTCCCAGGCGGCCCCACTTGCGGCGGATCTGCTCCTCGTCCTTGACTCTGCGCCGTTCGTACTCACGTCGAGCCGATGACCCCGCGACACCGGCGCCGGGCTGCTCGGTCGGTATCGAAGGGTTTGCCGCGGTGACGGCCTCCGTGTTCGGGTCGGGCGGGTCGATCGTCACGGGACAGTCGACACAGCGCACGGTCTTCGTGGCACGCTCGTAAACAGCGTCGGCCTTCGCCGGCAGTTCCGTCCCACACCGACTGCACGTCCCTGCGTAGCGCAGCCTCATCCGCTTCACCGCCAGCGGCTCGCTCTCGTCCGCGACGTTCCCACTCATGGCAGTTCTCCCCCTTCGTCGACCCAGCACTCCACCCCCACGACGGGACCGGGCGCGAGCCAGTGGGCGACAACCTAGTGGTTCACGCGGACATCGCTCCGGCCCGAGGAGCAGGCGTGCGCCCATCACTCCACCTTTCGTCGACTCCGTCTCGGGGTCGATGGGGGCGAATGGCCTGCGTCGCTCCGACGGCGTATGTTACTCGTGAGAAACCCCGTCGAAGAGAGGTCGAGGATGACCACAGAGCCCCGGACCCGCGAGCTGCCCGAGCGGGTCGACGTCCTCGTCGTCGGCGCCGGCCTGTCCGGGATCGGTGCAGCGCACCGCATCCGCGAGGCCAACCCCGACATCGAGCTCGCCCTCGTCGAGGCCCGCGGGGTGACCGGCGGGACGTGGGACCTCTTCCGGTACCCGGGGGTGCGCTCGGACTCGGACATGTTCACGCTGTCCTTCCCCTTCCGGCCGTGGACGGGTCGCAAGGCCATCGCCGACGGTGCGGACATCCTCGACTACATCCGCGAGACCGCCGAGGAGACCGGGGTCGCCGAGCTGGTCCACACCGGCTGCCGGGTCGCCGCCGCGACGTGGTCGAGCGAGGAGCAGGAGTGGACGGTCGACCTCGAGACCACCGACGGCCCGCGGCGGGTGCGCGCCGGCTTCGTCCACCTCGGCAGCGGGTACTACGACTACGAGCAGACGCACGACGCGGGCTTCGCGGGTGTCGAGGACTTCGCCGGGCAGGTGGTCCACCCACAGTTCTGGCCGCAGGATCTCGACCACACCGGCAAGCGGGTCGTCGTCATCGGCTCCGGCGCGACGGCCGTCACCGTCGTACCCGCGATGGCGGACACGGCCGCGCACGTGACGATGCTGCAGCGCACCCCGAGCTACGTCTTCGACCAGCCGTCGGTCGACCCCTTCGTCCAGCTGCTGCGACGACGTCTGGGCCCCAAGGCGGTGCAGTCCGCGACGCGCGTGAAGAACCTCGCCCTGCAGACCTTCCTCTACCAGCTCTCCCGGCGGAACCCGAAGGCAGCCAAGAAGATCGTCCAGGGCAACCTGCGCCGCTTCCTGCCCCAGGACGTCATCGACGAGCACTTCGACCCGCCGTACGACGTGTGGGACCAGCGCCTGTGCGCGGTGCCGGACGGCGACCTGTACGCGCAGATCCGCCGCGGCCGGGTGTCGGTCGTCACCGGGCACGTCGACCGATTCGTCCCCGAGGGCATCCGCCTCACCGACGGCCGGGTCGTCGAGGCCGACATCATCGTCACCGCGACCGGGCTGCTGATGAAGGCGCTCGGTGGGATCCACTTCGTCGTCGACGGGCAGGAGGTGCCGCTGGCCCGGCGCTTCGCCTACCGGGGCCTCATGCTCGCCGGCGTCCCCAACCTCACCATGACGGTCGGCTACGTCAACGCCTCGTGGACCCTGCGCGCGGACCTCGTGAGCCGCTACGTCGCCCGGCTCGTGCGGCACATGCGCGACCGGGGCCTCGGCGTGGCCGTCCCCGTCGCGCCCGATGGCATGACCGCCGGGCCGATCCTCGACCTCACGTCCGGCTACGTGCAGCGGGTGATCTCCCAGTTCCCCAAGGTCGGTGACCGGGTGCCGTGGACCATGCCGCAGAACTACCTCAAGGACAAGATCGCCTTCCGTCGCGCGGACGTCACGCGGGACATGCACTTCGTGCCGACCGGGGCGAAGGGGGCCCGGCTGCCCGTCGGCGCGGAGGCACCGGAGGAGCTGCCCCTGCCGGGCAGCTCGAGCAACGAGGACGCCTCCCCGGGCGACCGCGTGCCGGAGCCGGTCCGATGAAGCGGCCGGAGCTGGCCGTCCTCGGCGGGACCGCGGTCGTCACCGGCGCCGCCGGCGGCATGGGTGAGCACCTGGCGAAGGGCGTCGCCCGCCGGGGCGCGGACGTGGTCGTCATCGACCGCGACGAGACCGGTCTGCGCCGGGTGGTCGAGGAGATCGGCCGCGAGACCCCGGGCGCGACCGTGACGAGCCACGTCGTCGACCTCGCCGACCGGCCCGCGGCCGACGCGGTCATCGCCCGGGTGCGCGACGAGCACCCCGGTGTGACGATGCTCTTCAACAACGCCGGCGTCGCCCTCGGGGGTCGCTTCGACGAGGTGGGCGCCGACGACTTCGACTGGCTGCTCGAGATCAACCTGCACGTGCCGATCCGCTTCACCCGGGCGCTGCTGCCGCTGATGCTCGCGAACGGCCAGGGGCAGGTCGTCAACCTCTCCAGTCTCTTCGGGCTCGTCGGCCCGCCCGGCCAGACGGCGTACTCCACGAGCAAGTACGGGCTGCGCGGATTCAGCGAGTCACTGCGCTCGGAGCTGGAGGAGGAGGGCCACCCGGTCGGTGTCACCGTCGTCCACCCCGGCGGGATCCGGACCAACATCGCCGCCAATGCCCGCGTCGGAGCGGGGACGGATCCGGCGGAGGCCGCGCAGGGCAAGGCCGACTTCGCCAAGGTCCTGCGCTACCCGGCGGACAAGGCCGCCGAGGAGATCATCGAGGCCGCGGTGGCGCGGCGACCACGGGTGCTCATCGGCAACGACGCCAAGGGTCTCGACGTCCTCGCCCGCGTCACCCCCGGCCGGTACTGGTCACCCATGGGGCGGGCCATGGCCCTGGCGGCGAAGCGGAGCTGAACCCCCCTTCGAGTCGCGGGGCCGGGGCTGTGAAGATGACCCCATGACCATGCCTACGCAGCTCCAGGGGCGTCTGCGCCTGCCCGTGATCTCCGCGCCGATGTTCCTCGGCTCCGGTACCGACCTCGTCATCGGCGCCTGCCGTGCCGGTGTGCTCGGGACCTTCCCCGCGCTGAACCTGCGCACGACCGAGGAGTTCGACGCCTGGTTGACCGAGATCGAGACCGCGTTGGCGGTGCCCGGCGAGTCCGACACGTCCGCCCGGGAGCCCGCCCCGTACGGCGTGAACTTCATCGTCCACCGCACGAACAAGCGCCTCGAGGCCGACCTGGCGAAGATCGTCGAGCACGAGGTGCCGGTCGTCATCACCAGCCTCGGCGCGGCCAAGGACGTCGTCGACGCGGTCCACTCCTACGGCGGGCTCGTCTTCCACGACGTCACCAACGCGAAGTTCGCGACCAAGGCCGCCGAGGCCGGCGTCGACGGACTCATCCTCGTCACGGCCGGTGCCGGTGGGCACGCGGGCGGGATCAACCCCTTCGCCCTCCTCCACGAGGTGCGACGCGTCTGGGACGGACCGCTCATCCTCGGTGGCGGGCTGAGCACCGGTCGCGATGTCCTCGCGGCGCAGGCCGCCGGAGCGGACCTGGCGTACATGGGCACGCGGTTCCTCGCGACGACGGAGTCGATCGCCTCCGAGGAGTACCGCCAGATGCTCGTGCACTCCGGCGCCGAGGAGATCGTCTACACGCCCTCGATCAGCACCATCCCGGCGAACTTCCTGCGCCGCAGCATCATCGAGGCCGGCCTCGACCCGGACAACCTCCCCGCCCCGGACGCCGTCGACGTCTCGCACGTGACCAACCCGCACACCGAGGAGCCGCGCAGCACCAGCTCGACCGTCGCGCCCAAGGCGTGGCGTGACGTGTGGAGCGCCGGGCACTCCGTCGCCGGCATCACCGAGGTCCTCCCGGTGGCCCAGCTCGTCGACCAGCTCGAGGCGGAGTACCTCACGGCGAAGGGGGAGCTGCTCGCCCTCGTCGACGGCTGACTGTGGTTTCGCGGGTCGGCCGCGGGCGGCCTCCCACCTCAACCACCGGTGGGTGAGGCTGAGGGTGGTTTCGAGGGTCGGTCGCGGGCGGCCTCCCACCTTCACCACCGGTGGTTGAGGTGTGACGAGCTCCAGCGAGGAGCCTCGAAACCACCTCGCGGAACGCCCTCGGCGCAACCCGCTCTCGTCCCTTACGTTGGGGGTATGGCTGAGCTCCCCACTCGTACCCTCGGTGACGGCATCTCCGTCCCGGTCGTCGGATTCGGCACCTACCCCCTGCGCGGCGACGCCGGTGTGCGGGCCATGGTGTCCGCGCTCGAGGCCGGGTACCGCTTCCTCGACACGGCGGTGAACTACCGCAACGAGCGCGAGGTCGCCGAGGCCGTCCGGGCCAGCGGGGTCGAGCGGGGGGACGTCTTCATCCAGACGAAGATCCCCGGCCGTGACCACCGCAGCGCCCACCAGAGCCTGCGCACGACGCTGCAGGTGATGGACCTCGACTTCGTCGACAGCGCCCTGATCCACTGGCCCAACCCCTCGCAGGGCAACTTCGTGCGCGCGTGGGAGCGCCTCGTCGAGGCGAAGGAGGAGGGGCTCGTCCGCTCGATCGGCGTGAGCAACTTCAAGGCCCACCACCTTGACGCCATCATCGAGGCCACCGGCGTCACGCCCGCCTCGAACCAGATCGAGCTGCACCCCTTCTTCCCCCAGGCCGACCAGCGCGCCGACAACGAGCGGCGCGGCATCACCACCCAGTCGTGGGCGCCGATCGGTCGCGCGGGCGACCTGCTGACGGCCGAGCCGGTCGCGACCGCCGCGCGGGCCCACGGGGTCACGCCGGCCCAGGTCGTGCTGCGGTGGCACCTGCACCTGGACGCCCTCCCGCTGCCGAAGTCCGCGGACCCGCAGCGCCAGACGAGCAACCTCGAGGTGCTGGGCTTCGACCTCGCCGACGCGGAGGTCGAGGCGATCACCGCGCTCGGCCGCCCCGACGGCCGCCTCTTCGACGCGGACCCGGACACCCACGAGGAGATGTGAGCCGCTGGCCCGTCGAGCCGATCGAGGGAGAGGCGACTCCCGCCCCCTTCGGCATGTCGCAGTACTGCGTCGCCGACCCCGCGGAGCGCGCACCCGACCGGCCGGCTCTCGTCGTCGTCCACTCCGGCCCCGGCGACGACTCGACGTGGACCTTCGCGCAGGTCGACGACACCGTCCGTGCGGTCGCGGCCGGTCTGCTCGGGCTCGGCCTCGAGCGCGGTGACCGGGTGCTGCTGCGGATGGGCAACCGCGCGGAGTTCCCCTTCGTCTTCTTCGGGGCAGTCGCCGCCGGACTCGTCGCCGTCCCGACGAGCGCCCAGCTGACCGGCGAGGAGGCCGCCGCCCTCCTGACCGACAGCGGCGCGAAGGCGGTCGCCCTCGACGAGGACCTGCCGCTCACCGTGCCACCGCACGTCCCGACGGTCACCGCGCACACGATCGCCGAGTGGGTCGCCGGTGACGAGCGCGCCGAGCACGATGTCGGCCATCCCGACCGTGCCGCCTTCATCACCTACACCTCGGGCACCACCGGCAGGCCGAAGGGGGTCACCCACGCCCATCGCAGTGCGTGGGGGAGGCGCCCGATGTACCGCGGCTGGTACGGCCTGGCGGAGGGGGACGTCATGGTGCACGCGGGCGCGCTGAACTGGACGTACACCCTCGGCGTCGGCCTGACCGACCCCTGGGCGAATGCCGCCACGGCGGTCGTCCACGACGGCCCCCGCGACCGGCTGCTCTGGCCGCGGCTGGTCGAGGCCCACCGTGCGACGCACCTCGCCGCGGTGCCCGGTGTCTACCGGCACCTGCTGCGTCACGGCGATCCGGGGGAGTGGGACCTGTCCTCGCTCCGGGCGGCGCTCGTGGCCGGCGAGGCGCTCCCGTCGGCGCTGTGGCGGGAGTGGACCGAGCGGACCGGGGTGCCGCTGTACGAGTCGCTCGGGATGAGCGAGGTCTCGACCTTCGTCTCGAGCGGGCCGGACGTGCCGGTGCGGCCCGGCAGCCCCGGTCGCGCCCAGCCGGGCCGGCGCATCGCCGTGCTCGACCCGGACCGGATCGACGAGCCGACCCCGCTGCCCGAGGGCCGGGCAGGACGGCTGGCCGTGCACCGGGACGACCCCGGCGTGATGCTCGGGTACTGGCGCCGACCGGAGGAGAACCTCGAGGTGATGCGCGGCGAGTGGTTCGTCACCAACGACCTGGCCTCCCTCGACGCCGACGGGTACCTGACCTACCACGGGCGCTGCGACGACGTGATCACCGCGATGGGTTACCGGATCTCACCGGTGGAGGTCGAGGACGCACTCTCCGACGTCGAGGGTGTCGCCGAGGTCGCGGTCGCGCCCCTGGACGTCGGCGACGGCGTGACCCTCGTCTGCGCCTGGGTGGTGCCGACCGAGCCGCCGGCTGATGGGGCGACGGTCCGCGAGCGCGTGCTCACCCGGGCCGACGAGCAGCTGGCCGCCTACAAGCGGCCCCGCGAGGTGCGGGTCGTGGAGGCGCTGCCGCGCACCACCAACGGCAAGGTGATCCGGCGCGACCTGGGCTGAACCCGGGTGGAGGTGTACACGCGGACGAATGACCGGCGAGCCCACGTCCACCCCGCTCCTCAGCGCCGGACCAGCCCCACCCGGAAGCCCACGGGCATCAGCGTCAGCCGCTCGGTGATCGTCAGCTCGTAGTCGGGCTCGGGCACGAGGTCGAAGCGGTGGAGCAGCTTCGCCAGGACGATCACTGCCTCGTGGAGGGCGAACTGGCGGCCGATGCAGGCGCGCTCGCCGGTGCCGAAGGGCTTGTACGCGTGGGCGGGGCGGGCGCGGTTGTGCTCCGGCAGGAAGCGGTCGGGGTCGAACCGCTCCGGATCCGGCCACACGTCCGGGTCGCGGTGCAGCTGCGGGAGGAAGACGAGCACCGAGTCCTCCGGCGTCATCGTCAGGCCGCCGGGCACGCCGGCCGAGCCGTCCGCCCCGATGACCGTCGTCTCCCGCGGGGAGCGCGCGAAGCCGGGCGCCGTCGGCCACAGCCGCAGGGTCTCGTCGACCACGCGGCGCAGGTAGCGCAGCTTGGGCACCTGCTCGAAGGTCGGCGTCGCCGTCGGGTCCGTGCCCAGGACCTCGTCGAGCTCGGCGCGCACCCGGGCGAGCACCTCCGGCTCGCGGGTGAGGTGGTACAGCGCGAAGGAGAGGGTGCCGGAGGTGGTCTCGTGGCCGGCGACGAGGAGGGTGAGGATCTGGTGGCGCACGTTCCGCGCCTCGAGCATCGTCCCGTCCTCGTCGACGGGCACGTCCATCATCCGCCCGAGCAGGTCCTCGACGTGCTCACCGCTCGCCTCGCGCTCGGCGACGATCCGCCGCAGCAGGTCGTCGATGTAGCGGTGCCGGTCGAGCGCCCGGCGATCGCGCCGGCGCACGAGGCGCCGACCGACGAGCGGGATCGAGGCGAGGTCGGACCGGCCGGCTGCGTAGGACATGGAGGCGACGAACGTCGTGACGAAGGGGTCGACCTCCTCGGTCTCGAAGCTGCGGAAGGTGTGGCTGAAGGCCGCGCGCGCGATGGACTCGAGGGTGAGCTTGGTCAGCCAGGGGGAGACCTCGACGCTGCGCCCGGCGTCAGCGGCCTCGTCCCAGACGCCGATGAGCTCGTCGGTCGTCTCGACCATGACGTCGTGGTACCGGCGCATCGCCGGCTTGGCGAAGGTCGGGAGGAGCAGGTCGTGCGCGAGGCGCCAGTTCGGCTCGTCGGTGTGGGCGGTGAAGAGCCCGTCCTCGACGAACATCCGCAGGTCGTGCACGCCGGGGGCGAGGGTCTTGACGAAGCGCGTGTCGTCGCAGAGCTCACCGGCGAGGTCGACGCCGGCGACGAAGACGAACTTGCGGCCCAGGGCGAGCAGCTCGTAGATCGGTCCGAGGTCCCGCGCGAAGGTCAGCATGTTCTGCACCGGCTTCGTCGGGTCGTGGCCCTTGGCGAAGACGTCCCCGACGATGGGCCGGCGCCCCGGCAGGTGGGGGAAGGTGTGGTCGGCCCATCCCATCCCGGTGCCGGGCGGGTGCGTCCTGACGGTGTCCCGCGAGCCTGCGACGGCCCGTCGCAACCGGGGGGACACGGCCATCGGGGCCACCTTTCGTCAGATGTAGTGCGGTGCTTCACCGTAGCCGCGCAACGCCCTCCGGTCCATGGTGGCGGGCCGTGGCCCGGGGCGGCAGCGTCGTGGGATGATGGCGCCATGAGCAAGCACCCTCGCCTTCCGCGCCCCCCGAAGGACCGTCCGCACTCTGTCGAAGAGCTCGGCCACGCGCAGAACCCCGCTTGGTGGACCGTGATGACCCTCGGGATCCTGTCGGGCGGCATCGGGACCCTGGCCGTCCTGCTGCTGAGCGCCGTCCTGGGGATCATCGCCGCCGTCCTCGCCGTGCTGGCGATCGTCGCCGGCATCGTGATGACCAAGATGGGCAAGGGCAGCTACACCTTCGAGCGGGGCGACACGGCCGAGGGCAGCCCCTCGGTCGGCATCAAGTAGGCCCCCAGCACACGTACTCGTGACATGGCGGGTGGTGGTCGTCCCTCGGACGGTGACCACCCGCCCTCTCTCGTGCGTCAGGCCCGGGGGACCTCGTCCTCGATCTCGGCCAGCCAGCGGGCCCCGGAGACGTCGCTGGGCATCCGCCAGTCACCGCGCGGCGACAGCGACCCGCCGGGCAGGACCTTCGGGCCGTTCGGCAGCGCCGAGCGCTTGAACTGGTTGGCGAAGAAGCGCTCGACGAAGACGACGAGCCAGCGGCGGATCGTCGCGAGGTCGTACGCCCCGCGGTCCTCCTCGGGGACGGAGACGGGCCACGCCCCCTTCGCCGCATCGGACCACGCCTGCTCCGCGAGGAAGGCGATCTTGCTCGGCCGGTACCCGCGGCGCAGCACGTAGTAGAGCGTGAAGTCCTGCAGCGAGTAGGGGCCGATCTGGTCCTGGGTGGACTGCGGTCCCTCACCGGCCTGGCTGGGGACGAGCTCCGGGCTGATCTCGGTGCCGAGGACGGAGCGCAGCGTGTCGGAGACCTCCGGCAGCTGGTCGGAGTCGGCCACCCAGTGGACGAGCTGCTGCATGAGCGTCTTGGGCACGCCGCCGTTGACCCCGTAGTGGCTCATCTGGTCACCGACGCCGTAGGTGCACCAGCCCAGGGCCAGCTCCGACAGGTCACCGGTGCCCAGGACGATCCCGCCGCGCTGGTTGGCGAGGCGGAAGAGGTAGTCGGTGCGCAGGCCGGCCTGGACGTTCTCGAAGGTCACGTCGTAGACCTCGTCGTCGTGCTCCGCGTCCGGGTCGAGCCCGAAGGGGTGCCCCATCTCGCGCAGCATCTGCGTGGCGGCGGGCCGGATGTCGATCTCCTCCGAGGTGATGCCCAGCGTCTCCATCAGGTCGACCGCGTTGCTCTTGGTCCGGTCGCTCGTGCCGAAGCCGGGCATCGTGATGCCGATGATGTCGGTGCGCGGCCGCTCGAGGCGGTCCATGGCCTTGGCCGCGACGAGCAGGGCGTGGGTGGAGTCGAGGCCGCCGCTGACGCCGAGGATGATCTTCGGCTGCCAGCGGTCGCCGCCGATGGCGCGCAGCCGCTGCTCGAGGCCGGAGACCTGGATGTTGTACGCCTCGAAGCAGTCCTGGGCCAGTCGGGCCTCGTCGTCGGGGACGAAGGGGAAGCGGTCGACGTGCCGGCGCAGCCCGAGGTCGCCGGTCGGCGGGTCGAGCTCGAGGTGCACCTCCCGCCAGGGGTTGTCGGCGGTCGCGACGCCCAGGGCCACGCCGTTGTCGTCGAAGCTGCCCTGCCGCAGCCGCTCCTGCCGCAGCCGGTCGACGTCCACGTCGACGACGGTCGCTCGGGGACCGGACGGGAAGCGCTCGGACTCGCCGAGGAGGTCGCCCCCTTCGTAGACCATGGTCTGGCCGTCCCACGACAGGTCGGTGGTGGACTCGCCCTCGCTCGCGGCGGCGTAGAGGTAGGCGGCGTGGCACCGCACCGAGGCCGCACGCGCCATGAGGTGGCGGTCGTCGGCCCGGGCGACGGTGATGGGGGAGGCGGAGAGGTTGAGCAGGACGGTCGCGCCGGCGAGGGCGGCCTCCTGGCTCGGACCGACCGGCACCCACAGGTCCTCGCAGACCTCGGCGTGGACGACGAGGCCGGGCACGTCGTCGACGTGGACGAGGACGTCGGTGCCAAAGGGGACCCCGTCGAGCAGGTCGGCGTCCTCGCCCGTGGCAAAGGTCGGCCGGAACCACTCGTCGACCATCCCCGCGCCGGAGGCGAAGTGCCGCTTCTCGTAGAACTCGCGGTAGTTGGCGAGGTAGGACTTCGGGGCGATGCCGACGACCTCGCCGCGGTGGATGAGCACCGCGCAGTTGTACAGGCGGTTGCGGTGGCGAAGGGGGGCACCCACCGCGATCAGCGGCATCAGGTCGGCGGTGGCTCGGGTGAGGTGGACGAGGGCGGCCTCGACGTCACGCAGGAGCACGTCCTGGAGGTGGAGGTCGTCGATGGCGTACCCGCTCAGCCCAAGCTCGGGGAAGATCGCGACCGCAACGCCGTCGTCGTGGAGCTGCCGGACCTGCTCCAGCGTTGCCTCGGCATTGGCGAAGGGGTCGGCCATCCTCACCGGCAGCGTGCACGCGGCCACCCGCGCGAAGCCGTGGCGGTACAGGTTGCGGAAGTCGCGATCCGTCATGCGTTGACCCTACCCACGGCAGCGCACTTCATCCCGAGCTCGGCTACTCCGCTGGCTGAGGTGCGAGGCCGTCCGCGGTCACCCCACGCTGGCTGAGGTGCGAGGCCGTCCGCGGCCGCAGCCTCGAAGCCACTCGCCGAAAACCGTTGGCACGCCACGCCCCCTTCGCCTTGGATGTCCCCATGCAGACGTACTCGCTCGCCGAGCGTCCGGACCTCGTCGACGCCTTCTGGGCGATCCCGGGGGACTGGCCGCCGTTCATGCTCGAGGATCCGACCTCGCTCTTCGCGTACGACGTCGCGGTGGAGGCTTTCCCGCAGCTGCACCTGGTGGTCCTCGACGGCGACGAGCCCGTGGCGCGCCTGCACGCGGTGCCGCTCGAGGCGGACGTGGCGCACCTGCCGCCGCGTGGGTGGGACCACGCGATGCAGTACGCCGAGCGCATGGTGGCGAAGGGGGTCACCCCCGACCTGACGACCGTGAGCCTGATCGAGGCGCGGGTCGCGCCGAAGCGGCGTGGTCAGGGGCTGAGCGGGCCGTTGCTCTTCGAGGCGCGCCAACGCTTCGCCGAGCTCGGGACGCGTGACCTCGTCGGGCCGGTCCGGCCGACGCGCAAGGCACTCGAACCCCGCACTCCCGCAGACGAGTACGCCCGCCGCGTGCGCGAGGACGGGCTGCCCACCGACCCCTGGCTGCGGGTGCACGCGCGCCTCGGCGGCCGGATCATCGGCGTGGCGCCGTTGTCGATGGTCATCCCCGGCACGCTCGCGCAGTGGCGGGAGTGGACCGGGCTGCCCTTCGACGTGGATGGTTCGGTCGAGGTCGAAGGGGGCCTCTCCCCGGTGCACGTCGACGTCGCGGGCGACCACGCGGTCTACGTCGAACCGAACGTGTGGGTGCACCACGACCTGCGTCCGACCGCTCGCTGAGCGGACGTCCCCACGGTCGCGGTACCTGCCTCAGTCGCGAACGCCTCGCCGCGCCGACTCCAGGAGCGCTTCCCGGTCGTGCAGGGTGGTCCGGGGGCGGCCCTTCGACTCCCCGAGCGCGATCTCGGCGGCGTCGATCGCGTGCCACCCGTCGACGTCGACGTAGCGGACGCCGCGGGCCGACAGGTGGGTGGTCACCGCGTCCGGATCGGGTTGGGCCGCACGTGGGAGCTGCGGCGCATCGGCGATCAGCGAGTGCACCGTCGCGGTGGCGTCCTTCTTGTTCGTCCCGATGATGCCGGTCGGTCCGCGCTTGATCCAGCCGGCGACGTACTCCCCGGGGACGACGGTGCCGTCGTCGACGACGCGGCCCTCGTCGTGGGGCACGACGCCACGGGCTTCGTCGAAGGGGACACCGGCAAGCGGCATCCCCTGGTAGCCCACGGACCGCACGACGAGGTCGGCATCGATCGTCGTGTACTCACCTGTCCCACGCAGTGAGCCGTCCGCGTCGAGCCGGGTGCGTTCGACGCGGACTCCGGTGACCCTGTCCGGTCCGATGATCTCGACCGGCTGGGAGAAGAACCGGAGCCGGATCGTGCGGCGGCCTCGGGCCGGCGTCCTCGTGGACCACTCCTCCAGGACCTCCAGGTTGCGCTCCCGGCGCCGCTCACCCTCGATGTCGGCCTCGCTGACGGGGTCGAGCGCGAGGTCGTGCGCGTCCACGAGCACGTCGGCCCCGGCGAGCTCCCCGAGCTCCTTGAGCTCCTTGGTCGTGAAGGCGGCCTGGGCCGGGCCGCGGCGCCCGAGCACGGTGACGCTCGTGATGCTGCTCGCCGCCAGCAGGTCGAGCACGTGCTGGGGCATGTCCGTGTGGTCGAGCTCGGGCGCGGTCTTGCTCAGCACGCGCGTCACGTCGACAGCGACGTTGCCGACACCGATGACCACGGCGGACGTCGCTGCCGTGATCGCGGCCTCCACGCGCTCGCCCGCAGCGTCCGGGTGTCCGCAGTACCAGTTGACCAGCTCCGTGGCGGAGATGGCGCCGTCCAGGTCCTCACCGGGGATCTCCAGGCGCTGGTCGGTCGCCGCGCCGTAGGTGAAGACGATCGCGTCGTAGAACCGGTGCAGCTCCTCGACGCCGATGTCCGTACCGACCTCGACATTGGCGAGCAGCCGCACGGCGGGGTCGTCGAGCACGGTCTCGAGGGTGTTGCGCACCGAGCGCAGGCTCAGGTGGTCAGGGGCGACCCCGTACCGGGCGAGTCCGAAGGGGGCCGGCAGCCGATCGAAGACGTCGATGCTGACCTCGACCTCGTCGTGCTTGGTCAGGGCGTCGGCAGCGTAGAGCCCCGATGGTCCCGAGCCGATGATCGCCACCCGGAGCGGGCGAGGCGCGGATCTGTTGTCTGGCATAGGTGCTGCACCCTCCTCGAGCCAGTCTAGGAGGACGATCGCGATCTAGGCTCCGCTTATGACTGACGACCGCAAGACCAGGCCCACCGACGCCTCGGCCGACGAGGTCATCGGCGCGGTGGCCGACGAGCGTCGTCGGACGGATGCGCAGGAGGCGCTCGCGCTCATGCGCGAGATCACCGGGGTCGAGCCGGTCGTCTGGGGGCCGTCGATGATCGGATTCGGCACCCAGCCGTACACGACCGCCGACGGCAAGGAGCGGGAGTGGTTCCGCATCGGCCTGGCCCCGCGCAAGGCGGCACTGACGCTGTACGGGCTGACGTTCTACGGGTCCAATGCGGACCTGCTCGAGCGGCTCGGAAAGCACACCATCGGCAAGGGGTGCGTCTACGTCAAGCGGATGTCCGACATCGACCACGCCGTGCTCCGCGAGCTGGTGGAGAGGGCCTGGGCCGAGTAGTCACCCCTCGACGGCCTCCGCACCGGAGAGTGATGCCCGGTCGGCCGCGGCCGTGCCGGAGTCCCAGCCCTCGGCGTCGGTGACCGACGGACCTCGTCGCGTCGTCAGGGCCGGGAACATCTCGTCCACGGCGTCGTCGACGGCTGCTCGCCGCTCCTCCAGCAACGGCACCAGCTCACGACCGTTGCCCGCAGTCGCGCCGAGCTCCTCCGACATCGTGCGGACCTCGGACTCGGTGGCCTCACGGAGCCGCTCGCCGATCCGTACGGCATAGGCCGCGAGGAAGGAACGCCGGAAGGCCGTGGTGCGTGAGCGCCCGGCGCGGTCGGTGCGGCTGCCCTGCTTGGTCATGGTGCTCGTGGCCTGGATGAGCAGTGAGGTGAAGAGGGTCTCGACGGCCACCTGGTCCTCCCGGTGGCCGATGAGGGTGACGAAACCGAGATCGCGACTCCAGACGGTGCGACATCGATTTGCATCGGCGACCTTGTCGAGGAGCACGACCTTCTGCATCTCGTAGGGGTTGTCCACGCCGAGCCGCCGTGCGCCCGGACCCGAGGCGGCTGAGCCGGCTTCGGTCGCGGCCAGCACGGCGGCATCGATGCTGTGCCGAGCCATCAATGACTGCGCGCCAGCGGTGAAGGTGTCTGCCTCCGCCTCGTAGGTCGTCGACTCGGCCTTCGCCAAGAGGCGGCGCACCCGCTCGAGGATGCGTGGGTCCACGTCCCGCACCCTCGCCGAGCCGCTTTCCGGTGCGGCTTCGCCCGGGCGGGGGCCGATCCTCTCGATCTGGGGTACGTGCCAGATCGTGGCGATGAGCCGGGCACTGCTCGTGACGAGCGCGTGCCAGTCCTCGTCCTCCCCACGTGCCTCGAGGTAACTCTGGTGCGCGGGCCACCAGACGCGCGCGCCGAGGGCCTCCAGCTGCTCCCGCCACTCGGGATCGACCGTGCTGGGTGCGAACTGCGTCAAGTGGTGGACCATCGCATCGCCGAGGAGGTCACGTTCAGGTCGTTTCAGCGTTCGAGCGACCAGACGGTCCATGTCGACGGGCTGCCAGTACCCCTCCCACGCGATGCTGAGGCGCTCGTGCAGGATGCTCGTGACCGCCCAGCCGAACGCCGCGCGGTCGTACGGGGACGTGGTCGCGCCGATGATCCCGCCGACGGCCCGCTTCGATCGGCGGGTGTCGCCGTCGGACCACGCGGAGGCCGCCGCCATGGTCAGGTCGGCCATCCGCCGGACGTCCTGCTCGAGGTCGCGCTCGATCCCGAATGCCGTCATCCTCGTCCCTTCGTCGTGTCTCCGGACTCCTGGTCCACGGTCCCAGTCAGGGGGCAGCGCGACCACGCCGGCCGGACGAAGGTGGGGACGGTCACCGCCCTTCGCCATGGGTTGTGGACGAGCGGATCATCGCCGCCGGGCGGAGGCGGCGGCGATCTGCTGGAGCAGGTCGACCGCGAGCCCGGCCGCCTCGTTCGACCGAGCGACGGGTGCGGTGAGGGCGACGATGTCGCGCACCGGGTTGGGCTTGGTCAGGCGCAGCCGCCGCACCGTCCTGGGCAGGGACCGGCTGGCCAGGTCCGGCAGCACGGTGATGCCGACGCCGGCGGCGACGAAGGCCGTGGCCGTGTAGTGGTCCTGCGCCTCGACCGTGTAGCGCGGACGGAATCCCGCTGCGCGACAAGCCCGGTCGACCATGTCCTGGGTGATCCCCGCGGAGATGTCGTTGCTGATCCACTTCTCGTCGGCGAGCTCGGACATCTCCACGCGACGCCGGGCGGCCAACCGGTGGTCTGCGTGCACGAGCGCGACGAAGTGATCCGTCATCAGGGGCGTCACGAGGTGACCCGGGCGCACCGAGGTCGTCGGGTCGGCCGGGACGACGTCGATGTCCACCGGCGGTGACTCACCGACCGGGTAGCCCTCGGTGAGCACCATGCGCAGCGTCAGCTCGGGCATCTTGGCCTGGATGCGCTTGGCCAGCTGCGGCATCCACCGGGCCCCGGCCGAGGCGAAGTACCCGATCTCCAGCGAGCCGGTCGCTCCCTCGCGCAGGTCGGCGACGACCGCGTCGATGCGCTTCAGCTCCGACATCAGCGGTTCGCTCTCCTGCGCGAGCGTGTGGGCCGCCGGCGTGGGGGCGATGCCGCGGCCGTCGCGGGTGAAGAGTGTGAGCCGGGTCTCCTTCTGCAGCGCCGCGATCTGCTGACTCACCGCCGATGCGGACATCCCGAGGTGCTCGGCAGCGGCGTTGACCGAGCCCGAGGCCATGACGGACAGGAAGATCCTCACGCGATGTGCATCGACCATGCGGAGGATCTTAGACAACAATGAAGGAAAACTGGACGATCTGCCGAAACGCTGAATTTGAGAAGGATAGTTGAACTCAGCAGCATTGCGGTCATGAAGAAGTTCTGGATGAGCACCAAGGCCGCCCTCCGCCCCGCGACCGCGGTCAAGCACGCCCCCCGACGCGCGGCCGAGCACGACCAGGAGCACGCCCACCACGCGCCCTATGACCACCGCATGAGTGACCGCTTCCGCCCCTCGCTCTCCACGCGCTGATCGATCGCCGGGAGGAGGCGCCAGCCGGCCCGACCCCATCCCTCGTCACGGGCGCTGCCACCGGATCCCGGTGCGGCGCCCTTCGTCGTGTCCGATCGGGTTGCCGCGGCTAGGGTCGCCGGTGTGCAGGTCCTGAAACCCGTCGCAGTGATCATCGCCGGGAGCGGCCTCGCCTTCGTCCTCGCTGCTGCCGCGGCCCTCTGGGCGGCGCTCGCCGGCTTCGGATGGACCCGGCCAACTGGGATCCTGTTGCGGGGACCCGGCTGGTGCTCGTGTGCACGGCATTGGTCCTCGTCCACGGGTTGTGGATCGTGACGTGGTGTGCGTGGCGTGGGCTGGGATGGGCGCGATTCGTCGCGGCCGCCCTCCTGCTGCCGGTGACGGGTCTGCTGACCTGGCTGATCGGGTGGTCGGTGTGGGAGGCGTCGACGCGCGCCAACGGCTGGTCCTGGGGGAGCCAGCTGCTCACGCAGCTGTCGACCGGGAGGCCCTCGCTCGTGCCGATGGTCCTCGTCCCCGCAGTCGTCGTCGCGGTCTCGGTGCTGCTGACGGTACGGGTGCCCGCACGCGATCCCAGCGAGAGCATGTTCGTCCGTCCCGCGTGGCGCCCGCGGACCCTGCTGCGTGGCACCGCGGTCCTCGGCGCGGTCCTGGGCACCGTCGTCCTGACGGCGATCCCTGGTCTTCCTGCTTCTCGCCATGACCGGCCGGGTCTGACCCGACCATCGACGAAGGGGGCTGCGCACCGCACGGTGCGCAGCCCCCTTCGTCATGTGGCTCGGGGCGCGAACTCCCCCGTTCCGCGCGACTCAGCTGGACTTTCCCCCGGTTCGCCTGAGTAAGAAACTCGTGCGAACCGGGGGTTTATCGGGTGACCCGATAAACAGGGGGCAGGTGCGGCAACCCGACTACTTCGTCCCCACGTCGTCGGTGAGGACGACCGCACGCCCGGCCTCGAGACGCGCGACGGGAACGCGGAAGGGCGAGCAGCTGACGTAGTCGAGGCCTGCGTTGTGGAAGAAGTGGATCGACTCGGGGTCGCCACCGTGCTCACCGCAGACACCGGTCTTGAGGTCGGGATTGGTGTCCCGGCCCTTCTCCACGCCGATGCGCACGAGCTCGCCGACGCCGAGGGCGTCGAGGGTCTCGAAGGGGGAGATCGTCAGCACGCCGTTCTCCAGGTACTTCGGGAAGAACGCCGTCTCGACGTCGTCGCGGGAGAAGCCCCACGTCGTCTGGGTGAGGTCGTTGGTGCCGAAGGAGATGAACTCCGCCGTCTGGGCGATGCGGTTGGCCGTCAGGGCCGCACGCGGCAGCTCGATCATGCAGCCGATCGGCAGGTCCAGCGACTGGTTGTGGGCCTCGGCGACCTCGGCGATGATCTTCTCCGCCTGGGCGCGGACGATGACCAGCTCACGGTTGGAGCCGATGAGCGGGACCATGATCTCCGGCTGAGGGTCCTTGCCCTCCTCGCGCAGCCGCACGACCGCCTCGGCGATCGCCCGGATCTGCAGCGCGAAGAGGCCCGGGATCTTCAGCCCGAGGCGCACGCCGCGCAGCCCGAGCATCGGGTTCGACTCGTGCATCGAGCGCACGGCGTCGAGCAGTTTGCGGGCCCGGTCGACCTCCTCGCCGGTCTCGCCGCGCTCCTCGGCCAGGGCGACCTTGACGGAGAGATCGGTCAGGTCGGGGAGGAACTCGTGCAGCGGCGGGTCGATGAGCCGGATCGTCGTCGGGAGTCCGTCCATCGCCGTGAGCAGGTCGATGAAGTCCGCGATCTGCGGCTGCAGCAACTCCGCCAGTGCGGCGTCGCGCTCCTCGTCGGTGTCGGCGAGCACGACGCGCTCGATCTGATGACGCCGCTCACCGAGGAACTGGTGCTCGGTGCGGCACAGGCCGATGCCCTCGGCGCCGCGGTCACGGGCGCGCTGGGCGTCCTCGCCGGTGTCGGCGTTCGCGCGCACCCGCAGGCTGCGCCGTGCGTCGGCGTGGGTGAGCAGGCGGTGGACCGCGTCGAGGAGCTCCTTGGTCTCGTCGTCGTCGGCGATCGCCAGCGCGGCGTCCATGCCCTCGGAGATGTAGGTCATGACGGGGGAGTCGACGACGTGCACGTCACCGAGGAAGACCTCACCGGTCTTGCCGTCGATGGCGAGCGTGTCGCCCTCGTTGATGACGTGCTCGCCGACGCGGATCTGCTTCTTTGCCACGTCCACGACGAGGTCCTCGGCGCCGACGACCGCGCACTTGCCCATGCCACGGGCGACAACGGCCGCGTGCGAGGTCTTGCCGCCCCGGGCGGTGAGGACGCCGGCGGCGGCGATCATGCCGGGCAGGTCCTCGGGGGAGGTCTCTCGGCGCACGAGGATCACGGAGTCACCGCCGGCCTGGGCGGCCTCGGCGCTGTCGTTGTCGAAGGCGACGCGACCGACGGCGGCACCGGGCGAGGCGCCCATGCCGACGGCGATGAGGCTGCGCTCGGCATCGCGGTCGAACTGCGGGAAGAGCAGCTGGTTGAGCTGCTCGCCGGTGACCCGCTCGAGCGCCTCGTCCATGGTGATGAGGTCCTCGTCGACCAGCTGGGTCGCGACGCGGAAGGCGGCGCCGGCGGTGCGCTTGCCCACGCGGGTCTGCAGCATCCACAGCCGGCCGCGCTCGACCGTGAACTCGATGTCGCACAGGTCGCGGTAGTGCGTCTCCAGGCGGCGCATCGCGGTACGCAGCTCGCGGTAGACGGTGGGGTCGCGGTCCTCGAGGTCGGTGAGCGCGAGGGTGTTGCGGATACCGGCGACGACGTCCTCGCCCTGCGCGTTGGGCAGGTAGTCGCCGTAGATGCCGGAGTGGCCGGAGGAGGGGTCGCGCGTGAAGCAGACGCCGGTGCCGGAGGTGTCGCCGAGGTTGCCGAAGACCATGGCCTGGACGTTGACGGCGGTGCCGAGGTCGTCCGGGATGCGCTCGCGGCGGCGGTAGAGGCTGGCCCGCTCGGTGTTCCAGCTGCGGAAGACGGCCTCGATGGCCAGGTCGACCTGACGGCGCGGCGTCTGCGGGAAGGGGGCGCCGGTCTCGTCCTGCACGATCTGCTTGTACTCGGCGACGATCTGCTTGAGGTGGTCGGCGGTGAGGTCGACGTCGGCGGTGACCCCGGCCTCCTCCTTGTGCCGGTCGAGGACGTCGGAGAACTTCTCGGAGTCGACGTCCAGCACGGTCTTGCCGAACATCTGGATCAGGCGGCGGTAGGAGTCCCAGGCGAAGCGCTCGTCACCGGAGAAGGAGGCCAGCGAGTGCACGGTGTCGTCGTTGAGGCCGACGTTGAGGACGGTGTCCATCATCCCGGGCATGGAGAACTTCGCGCCGGAGCGCACGGAGAGCAGGAGCGGCTCCTCGGAGTCACCGAGGGTGCGGCCGATGAGGTCCTCGACGTCACGCAGGCGCTGGGTGACCTCGACGCGCACCTCCGGCGGGACGCGTCCCTCGGACAGGTAGGCGCGGCACGCCTCGGTCGTGATCGTGAAGCCCGGCGGGACGGGTAGGCCCAGCTTCACCATCTCGGCAAGGTTGGCTCCCTTGCCGCCGAGCAGGTCCTTCTGGTCCCTGTCGCCGTCACTGAACATGTGGACGTACTGAATCACCGGTGGCCTCCTTGCGGCGTCTGCAACCCGCCCACTATGGCACCGACGGCGCCCCGCGTCCGCAGCGGTTCCGCTGCGCGGTCGGGACCGCCGTTCGACACGGCCGGCGGAGGGTGCCGCCCGCGTGGGCGCGGACCACCTCACCCGGGACGCGAAGGGGGGTTCAGCCCTGCGCCGGGTCGCTCCGGTGGTCGCTCTCGAGCTCGCTCTTCAACCGGTCGAGGGTGCGTCGGATGTTCCCCGCCTGGAACTGCGCGAAGGTGCTGCCGCCGGTGGCGACCTTGTCGAAGAGCCGTGCCACACCGTCCGGCCAGGGGCGGTCGTCGGTCCACGTCTCGGTGACGCGGGTCCCCTCCTCGACGGACTCGAAGCGGTAGTCCCAGGTGGCGATCCTCGCGCGGACCCGGGGCGTGCGCAGACCGATGCGGTGCACGCGGAAGGTGAAGCCTCGGCCCGGGTCGGCGGCGGTGACGACGCACCCGGTGACCCACTCGGCCGGGCCGCGCCGGTTGGCGCCGACGAAGGAGGTGCCGACCGTGAGCCCCCCGGGGCGGCCCGTTGCGTGCTCGATGGTGCCGCCGAGGTTCTCCGGGCTCCACCGGCCCATCTGGGTGACGTCGCTGACGGCCGCGTAGACGGTCAGGGGGTCGGCGTCGATGACGATGCTGTCGGAGACGGTCTTGTCGCGGGCCATCACGCCACGGTAGGCGTCGGCGCGCCCACGCGCGTCAGCGCGTCCCCGTCGAGCCGATAGGTCTCCCACTCGACCTGCGGCGTCGCGCCGAGCGACTCGTAGAAGGCGATGGCCGGTTCGTTCCACCGCAGCACCGTCCACTCCAGCCGCCGGTACCCGCGCTCCGTCGCGATCTGCGCGAGGTGCACCAGCAGTGCCTTGCCGAGTCCGGAGCCGCGGTGCTCCGGCTCGACGAAGAGGTCCTCGAGGTGGATGCCCTGCTGCCCGGTCCAGGTGGAGAAGGTGAGGAACCACAGCGCCATCCCGACGACGCGAGGGGTCCCCCCTTCGTCCGCCTCGACGACGTGGCAGAAGGCCGTCGGAGTGCCCTCGGAGGGGAAGAGGACGGCCGCGAAGTCGGTCTCGGTCGCCTCGACGGAGTCCGGCTCCCTCTCGTAGACCGCGAGCTCCCGGACGAGCCGCAGGATGTCGGGGAGGTCGCCGGGAGTCGCCGGCCGGATGTCGGGGTGTCTCATGGGGTGGACCCTATTGTGCGGTGCAGAGCGCGACGACGACGGTTTCCGAAGTGTCCCGGCGGCTACGCTCCTGCTCCATCTCGCGGGCACTGCCCGTGTGGTGGAGCAGGAGCGGAGCCACTGGAGGATGCCGGCTGCCCCACCGGCCCGTCGCGCGACTGGCGCGGGGCGAAGGGGGTGGGACAACTCAGTCGAGGGTGGTGCGGCCGCGGTGGATCCGCAGCGAGAGAAGCAGGATGACCAGTCCCGCGACGGACAGGCCGGCGCCGACGAGCGACGGTGCACGCCAGCCCCACCCGGCGGCGAGGACGACGCCACCGAGCCACGCGCCGAGGGCGTTGGCGATGTTCAGGGCGGCGTGGTTGCCGGCGGCGCCGAGGGTGCGCGCCCTGCCGGCGACCTCCATCAGTCGCAGCTGGAGCGCGAGGACGAAGGCCGAGACGGAGATGCACACGAGGAGCAGGACGACCCCCGCGGGGATCGCCGAGTCCGCGGCCCACGCGAAGGCGGCCAGACTCGCCCCCGTCGCGACCGTCGACCACACGAGGGTGTGCAGCACCGAGCGGTCGACGAGGCGGCCGGCGACGATCGTGCCCAGCAGCCCGCCGATGCCGTAGACGAAGAGGTAGATCGGGACGGCGTCCGCGGGCAGACCGGTCTGGTTGCGCAGGATCGGGGAGATGTAGGAGTACATCGCGAAGACACCGCCGAAGCCGATGGCGCCGATGAGCAGGGTCAGCCACACCTGCGAGTCGAGGAAGGCGGCGAGCTCGCTGCGCATCCGGGCCTCGCGATCGCCCGGCTGGTGGGGGACGAGGACGCTGACGAGCGCCGCGGTCAGCAGGCCGATGGCCGCGACGAGCCAGTACGCCGAGCGCCAGCCGGTCTGCTGCCCCAACGCGGTCGCCAGCGGCACTCCGGCGACATTGGCGATGGGGATGCCGAGCATGATCCGGCTGACCGCCCACCCGCCGCGACCGGGCGCGACGATGTCGAAGGCGACGATCGAGGCGATGCCGAAGAAGGCGCCGTGCGGGATCCCGGCGACGAAGCGGGAGAGCATGAGCGTGCCGTAGCCGGGGGCCAGCGCGCTCGCGGCGTTGCCCAGCGCGAAGAGGAGCATCAGCCCAACGAGAAGCTCGCGCCGCGGCAGCCGGTTGCCCAGGACGGCGATCGTGGGAGCGCCCACGACGACGCCGATGGCGTACGCGGAGATGGTGTGCCCGGCCCGGGGGATCGTGGTGTGGATGCCCTCCGCGATCTCCGGGAGCAGCCCCATGGTCACGAACTCGGTGGTCCCGATCCCGATGCCGCCGAGCACGAGGGCCGCCAGGGCGAGCGTGGTCGGTCGACCGTGCTCGACCGGTGAGGGCGAAGGGAGGGGCACGCCGCACATCCTCCCCCAGCGTCGGGGTCCTCGCGGCATCGCTCGGGACGTGGGGCCCCCTGCTCACGCGGTGGGGCCGGTCACGACCACCCCCGCGGCGCGGGCGTCCGTGCATAGGGTTCGACACATGACAACCACGAACGCACCGCTGCTGGAGACCGAGACCGAGATCGCCGCACCGCCGGAGGCCGTGTGGGCCGTGATCACCGACCCGCGCGCGCTGGGCGGCCTCAGCGACCAGGTGATGCGCACCCACGTCGTCGGCACCGCTCCGGTCGGGCTCGGCACCCGCACGGTCAACATCAATCGCCGCGGCCCGCTCGTGTGGCCGACCCGGGCGAAGGTCGTGCGCTTCGACCCGGTGCGCGACTACGCCTTCCGCATCAAGGACAACGCGAGCACCTGGTCCTTCGAGCTGGCGCCGACGGCCACCGGCACCCGGGTGGTCCACCGCCGAGAGGCGCCGAACGGCACGACGAAGGTCTCGCGCCTGCTGCAGGAGAAGGTCCTCGGCGGTGTCGCCGACTTCGACCGCGAGCTCACGGAGGGCATGGCCGGGACCCTCCAGCGGCTCAAGGTGCTCCTCGAGAGCAACTGACGACCGCAGTGCCCCCAGGGGGCCGCGGGCCCCCTCGCACCCTCCGGTGAGCCCCCGGACGACATGGGTAATTCTCCCCATCGACCTCCCCGTGACTTCGGCCATAGGTTGTGGTGTGGAGGCAGGCGACAGGGGAATCGCCGGCCACCACCGGCCCGTGGCTCGCAGGGGAGTCACGGCAGACGCAGGCGGGACTCAGCAGGGGAGAGTCCCGCCTGCGTCGTCATGTCGGCCGGTGGACACGCGGCGCCGGCACGGGGAGGTGCCACCGACGCGTCGCGTCCTGTGTGACCATGCATGTCATGGCGTACCCACCCACCGGTTCCACCCCGACCCCGCCTTCCGGCGGATGGGGCGGTGGACAACCACCCGGTGGGTCGTGGCACGAGGAGCGGCCGGACCCGCAGCCGCCACCGCGCAAGGGGATCACCACCGGGGCCCTCGTCGCGATCGCCGGCGGCACCGTGCTCGTCGTGGTCCTCCTGTGCTGCATCGGAGGCTTCCTGCTGACCAAGGACGACGACAGCGGCGCGACGGAGTCGGTGACGAGCCCGTCCTCGGAGTCCACATCGGTCCCGAGCAGCACGAGCAGCACGAGCGGCACGTCGACCTCCTCGACCACGTCCACCACGAGCACCACCTCCTCACAGAGCAGCACGAGCAGCACGAGCAGCACGAGCAGCACGAGCAGCACGAGCAGCACGACGAGCTCCTCCCCGGACACCAGCTCCACCGCGGCCTCACCGACCTCGTCGCCCCCGTCGACCACCGGCCCGATCCCGTCGGTGGCCTTCCCGGACTCCTTCGGCGAGTGGACCAAGAGCGACAGCGCGACGGACACCCTGGCGATCTACCGGAAGGGCGATGACGAGGCGCTGAGTGTCGTCGCCATCCCCCGCGACCAGGTCGACGGCTTCTACGACCGGATCTGGGAGGACACCTCCAAGCACGGGGACATCACCTGCGGCAAGCTGAGCACCAGCGCGAACCACCAGTGCGTGGGCGTCGTGGACGGCAACGGCGTCCTCGTCTCCGGGTCCTCCGAGACCGCCGCCGAGACCGCCCAGATCCTGACGGAACTCCTCGCAGCGATCGCGGACGCCTAGGCTGGGGCGCATGCCTCGCCACGTCACGACCACGATCGAGGGCGGTGTCGCGCACCTGCGCCTGGCCCGACCCGACAAGCTCAACGCGCTCACCCTGGAGATGCTCGACGACCTGGTGACGGCGGCCCACGGGCTGCGCGCCGACCGCCACCTGCGCGCGGTCATCGTCTCCGGGGAGGGCGACTCCTTCTGCGCCGGACTCGACTTCGGCGCGGCGATGAAGGACCAGAAGGGGATCATCTCCCGGTTCGTCCCCCGCCCCTGGCGTGGGACCAACACCTTCCAGGAGGCGGCGTGGGCGCTGCGTCGCATCCCGGTCCCGGTCATCGCCGCCGTGGACGGCCACTGCCTCGGTGGGGGCCTGCAGATCGCCCTCGCGGCCGACTTCCGCATCTCCCACCCCGAGGCGACCTGGTCGGTCCTCGAGGGCAAGTGGGGGATCATCCCGGACATGTCGGGCGTGCACGCCCTCTCCCAGCTCGTGGGCATCGACGTCGCCAAGAAGCTGACGATGACGGCGGAGAAGTTCTCCGGGGAGCGTGCCCGGGAGCTCGGTCTGGTCACCGACCTCGCGCTCGACCCCGTCGCCGCCGCGACGGCGTTGGCCGCCCAGCTGTCCGAGCGTTCGCCGGACGCGCTCGCCAGCACCAAGCGGATCTTCGACGGCACGTGGCACAAGGGCCCACGGGCCACGTTCGCGCAGGAGCGCATCGAGCAGCTGGGGCTGCTCTTCGGCGCGAACACCCAGCGCGCCCGTCAGGCCAACACCAGGGGCGGGGCGCCCGAGTACCTGCCGCGCAGCAGGAAGGCCGTGCGATGACGGAGAATCCGCGAGCCGGCTTCCTCCCGATCGTCCCGCAGGGTCTGCCCGAGGGCTGGACGAGCCGCGCCCCGGAGGAGGCCGACGTCGAGGAGATCGTCGACCTCGTCCGCGCGGAGAAGCGCGAGGTCGAGGGCTCCGGCACCGTCGAGGCGGACGTCGTCGCCGGTGAGGCCGTCGGGCAGGGCGCCTGGACGCGTCGCCAGGTCGTCGTGCTCGACCCCGAGGGTCGCATCCGCGTGTGGGCCCGGGTCCACGACCGCGCCGCCGGTCGGACGAATGTCGACCTCACCGCCGACCCCGAGCTGAGCCGCGAGCAGGAGCAGCACCTCGCCACCATCCTGCTCAGCTGGGCCGAGCAGGTCGCCCTGACCATCGCGCGCGGCCGGGGGCTCGGCGGCACCCGGCTCGACGTCTCCGTGCACGAGGCGGACGACCGGCTGCGCTCGTTGCTCGAGCCCGCCGGCTACCGCCTCGCCCGCACCTGGCCGCAGATGACCCGGGACCGCCGGCCGCGTGACGAGTACCTCGTCGAGACCCACCACCGTGAGGGCGTCGTCGCCCGTCGGATCGCCAAGCGCGAGGACGGGACCCCCGTGGCGGCCGACCTGCAGGCGGTCTACCGGATGATCGAGGAGTCCTTCGCGGACCACTTCAACTCCTACCGGGAGTCCTTCCCGGAGTTCCTCGCCCGGCTGCGCGAGGCTCCCGGCCACCGTTGGGACCACTGGTGGATCGCCGAGATCGACGTCGAGGGCCAGTGGGTCCCCGGAGGGGCGGTCGCCGCCCTCGTGCTGCCGCCCGACGAGAGCGGGGCCGAGGGCACCTACATCGACTACATCGGCGTGCACCGCCTGGCGCGCGGGCGAGGTGTGGCCAAGGCGTTGCTGCACACGGTCCTCGCCGACACCGCCCGACGCGGCCGCAACCGCGTCTCCCTCGAGGTCGACGCGGACAGCCCCACCGGAGCCGACGGTCTCTACGAGTCGATGGGGTGGACCACGCGCTATCGCACCGAGTCGTGGCACCGCGACGTGCGCCTCGAGGGCACGGACGACCCGGTGCCCCGGGCCCGCCTCGACGGCTGACCGCGGGGTGGATCCGGGTGGGCCCGGGCGAGCCTCAGTGGTGCGCCCGGCGCCCACCCACCATCGACTCCGCCACACCGATGAGGAGCACGGCGGAGATCACGGCGAGGACGAAGCCGAGGACGTTGAGCTCCCAGATGCTGCCGGTGCCGAAGAACTGGGCGATGAGGCCACCGATCAGTGAGCCGACCAGTCCCAGCCCGAGGGTGGCCAGGATGCCCAGGTTCTGCTTGCCCGGCTTGATGAGGCGGGCGAGGGCGCCGATGATGAGTCCGGCGACGAGGAATCCGATCATGACCGACCGGTACCCGTCGGGCAGCGCGTCATGCGCGGTCAGACCACGCGGTGGGTCTCGATGACGAAGTCGTGCTCGCGCAGGCGGTCCACGAGAGCGGAGCCGAGCGCGACCGCGGGGGTGAGCACGCCCCCTTCGCTCGTGAGGTCGTCCTCGGCGAGGCAGAGGGCCGACTGCCCGAGCATGATCGCCGTCCCGCTGTAACCGGGGTCGGCGTCGGCCGCGACGGTCGTCGCGTAGCGCGCCCCGCTCGTCGTCGTGGCCACGACCTCCATCCGGAAGCGGCCGTTCGCCCGCGACTCCTCGTCCGGACCCTCGCCCGGTGACGGGAGCGCCTTGGCCAGGAGCGCGCGGGTCGGCCTGAAGGACATGCCGCCGACGAGGCCGAGCAGTCCGGCGGTCATGCCGGTGGCGGCGAAGGGGGCGGCCCTGCGCGTCCCGAAGTCGCTCACCTCGTGGTAGCGGAAGGCCCGGCCGTACCGCCAGTCCAGCAGGGCGTTGCTCCGGCGCACGATGCGCGTGTTGTACGAGGCCATGACGAAGGGGCCGGTCCAGTGGCCGTCGTCCGTGCGGCGCACGGGCAGACGGGAACCGAAGCGCCTCAGCCGTCCCTGCGGCGCCTCCGTCGCCCCGACCTCGGCCCGCTCGGCGCGGGTCGGCTCGGCCGCCCGGTCCGGACTGAGGCCGTAGGGGTCGGTCATCGCACGGCGCGCCTCGAGGGACTCCCGTGCGGCGATCGCCTGCTGGCGCATCGAGTCGATGGTCCCGCCGGAGAGGCCGCCCTTGAGGCTGCGCACGTAGAGGACCGTGTCGGTCAGCTCCCCGGCGCCCTCCTCGGCCGCCACCCGCGCGGTCTCGAGGACCCCGAGGTCGGAGGGGATGGAGTCGAAGCCGCAGGAGTGGACGATCCTGGCTCCACTGCGGTGGGCGACGTCGTGGAAGGCCTCGCTCGTGTCGCGGACGAAGAGGACCTCGCCGGTCAGGTCCGCGTAGTGCGTGCCGGCCAGCGCGCAGGCCTTGACCAGCTCGTAGCCGTACTTGGCGTAGGGCCCGACCGTGGTGACGAGCACACGGGTGGAGCGGGCGACGTCGGCACAGGCTGCGGGGTCGTTGACGTCGATGATCAGCCGGGGCCACGAGCCGGCGGCGCCGCCCAGCTCGGCCGCGACGGCGTCGAGCTTGGGCCGGGAGCGCCCGGCGAGCGCGATCCGCAGGCCCTCGGGTGCGTGGTCGCGCAGGTGGGCCGCCGTGAGGCGTCCGACGAAGCCGGTCGCGCCGACGAGGACGATGTCGTACTCGCGCCGGTCGGTGGGGGAGGTCATGACACGACAGTAACCGCTGCCGGGCAGGCTCCACGCGGACCGAGGACTCCCGGGGGCTTTTGCCGGGGGCGCCGCGTGGGTAGACATGGGGATGACGGCGGTGCATCCGTACCGCCCACCGAGAGCAAAGGAGAAGCACCATGACGCAGCCTCCGCAGGACACTCCGGACATGTCCGACGAGACGATCGGTGGGATGCCGACCGATCAGCCGCTCGCAGCCGGTGGCGACGGCGGCGCCGACGGTGCTGCCGGCGACGGTGGCGCTGATGGCGGTGCCGGTGACGGTGGCGCTGACGGCGGTGCTGCCGGTGACGGTGGCGCGGACGGTGGTGCCGGTGACGGTGGCGCTGACGGTGCTGCTGGCGACGGTGGCGCTGATGGCGGTGCCGGTGACGGTGGCGCTGATGGCGCTGCTGGCGACGGTGGCGCTGATGGCGGTGCCGGCGACGGTGGCGCCGATGGTGCTGCCGGCGACGGTGGCGCCGACGGCAGTGCCTGAGTGAACGACACCCCCGGGGCCGGTGCATCGACGAGGTGCACCGGTCTCCGTCGCATCACCGACCTCGATCCGGACCGGCTCGCGCAGATCTGGGGCCGGGAGCCCCGGCACGTCCCGGCGGAGTCCCTGCCCGCGTCGTTCGCCGACCTGCTCGGGACCGACGACGTGGACGACCTGCTCTCCCGGCGCGGGCTGCGCACCCCCTTCCTGCGGGTGGCACGGGACGGGCGGACGCTGCCCGACGCCGACTTCACCCGCGGTGGAGGAGTCGGCGCGGCGATCAGCGACCAGCTCGACGACACCGCCCTGCTGCGGCTCTTCGCCGAGGGGCACACCCTCGTCCTGCAGGGGCTGCACCGCACCCATCCGCCCCTGCTGGACTTCTCGCAGCAGCTCGCCGCCGACCTCGGGCACCCGGTGCAGGTCAATGCCTATGTCACCCCCGCGCAGAGCACCGGCTTCTCCGCGCACTACGACGTCCACGACGTCTTCGTCCTGCAGATCGCGGGGGAGAAGCGGTGGCGCCTCCACCCGCCGGTGCTGACCCACCCCCTTCGCGACCAACCGTGGCAGGAGCGCGCCGAGGCGATCGCGGACGTCTCGTCGGACCGCCCCCACCTCGAGGTCACCCTGCGGCCCGGCGACACCCTCTACGTCCCCCGTGGCTGGCTCCACGCCGCCACCGCGCTGGGCGGCGTGAGCACGCACGCGACCGTCGGGGTGCACGTGTGGCACCGCGGCCACCTCGCCGAGGCCCTCCTCGACCAGGCGCGAAGGGAGGTCCTCGCCCGAGCGGAGCAGCGCACCTCCCTGCCGCCCGGGGTGGACGTCGGTGATGCGGACGAGATCGGGGACGAGGTGGAGCAGGTGCGCACCGCTCTCCTCGACGCCCTGGCCGACGTCGACGTGCACCGGGTGGCCCGCACCCTGGCGGCACGCCACCGGGCGGGCCAACGACCCGCGCCGGTCCCCCCGGTCGCCACCGTGACCGCCGCTGACGAGGCGCTGGGCGAGCGACTGCGACCGCGGTCGCACCTCGCGGCCCGGATCGAGCGCGCCGGCGAGACGCACCTGCTGCTCTCCCGGGCCGGCCGACTGCGGCTGGACGAGGAGGAGGCGCGCATCGTGGGCCGCTGGCTCGAGGGCGAGCCCGTGGAGCTGGGTGACGCGCTCGCACGTCGCCTGCTCCTCGCCGGGGTGGGGACCCTGCCCGGGCTCCCGGGCGCCGGTTAGGGTCGACGACGTGAGCACTCCCGCAGACTCCCGCTTCCGGTGCTCGCTCGCCGCCCGCGAGCGAGGGGACGTGCCTGTCGGGACGGCGGTGCCCGCCCCCTACTGGTTCGTCGTCGGGCACTCCGGGCCGTGGCCGGCGAAGCCCATCGAGGCGGACCCGCTGACCGAGGTGGCCGGGGAGCTGTCCGCCCAGCTGAACCGCTTCGGCGCCCGCCTGCAGCTGGTGCGCCGGCACGGCCGGCTCGAGGGCCCGCTGGTCGAGGCGGACGGGCTGCAGCCGGTCTTCCTCGTCGACGTGCGGCGCGGCCTCATCGGTCGCTCCACCTGGCGGACGCCCCGGGACCTCGTCGAGCTCGCCGGGCGCTTCGACGACCTGCCCGACCCGACCGAGGAGCCCCTCGTCCTCGTGTGCACCCACGCCCGCAAGGACGTCTGCTGCGCCATCGACGGGCGGGTCGTCGCCGCCGTGCTCGACGACGCCCTCCCGGGGGCCGTCTGGGAGACCACCCACTTGGGCGGGGACCGCTTCGCCGGCAACACCGCCCTGCTGCCCGAGGGCTCGATGTACGGGCAGCTCGACGGCGACAGCGCCCCGCGGGTCGTGCTGGACCACTTCGACGGACAGGTCGACCTCGAGCGCTGGCGTGGCCGCAGCTGCTGGGCCCCGGTCGTCCAGGTCGCGGTGCACGACGTGCTCGGCTCGGTGCCGGGCGCCCGGCTCGCGGACGTCGCCGAGCCGACCGCGACCGACCTCGGCTCCGGCACGTGGCGCGTGGACGTCGACCTGGCCGGCTCGGTCCACAGCCGACTGGTGACCCGCACGATGAGCGAGGCCCACGTCCTCACCTGCAACGGGGCGCCCAAGCAGCAGGCGCTCTTCACGGTGACGACCCCCGACTGACGGGTGCGGCCCCCTTCGCCCGGCCCTCGTCCCGGGGGTCGACCCGGGGACGGATCGGCCCCGGCCCGCGGCTATTGTCTGGCCCCATGACGACGATGCACCAGACGAGCACCACCGCAGACGACCACCTCTCCGACTGGGCCGACCGGCAGGCCAAGGCCGAGGCCATGATCCCCCTGGTGGGACGTCTCTACCGGGAGAACGGCGTGGTCACCTCGATCCACGGGCGCACGCTCCTCGGTCAGTCGCCGACGGACATCCTCAAGGCCCACCGGTTCACGCGTCGCGTCGACGTCGAGATGACGGTGGACGACACCCTCCCGGTGCTGGAGGCCCTCGCGACCCTCGACCTCGGCCCCGCGTCCGTCGACATCGCGCGTCTGCACAAGCGTCGTCTGGAGACCGGTGACGACGTGCCCCTCGAGGACTTCCTGCGCGGCGAGCTCGCCGACGTCATCGGTCGCGCCGGCGGCGACGGGCAGGGGACGACCGATGTCGTCCTCTACGGATTCGGCCGCATCGGCCGGCTCCTGGCGCGCATCCTCATCGAGCACGCCGGTGCCGGGCACGGTCTGCGGCTGCGCGCCGTGGTCGTGCGCAAGGGCGCCGCCAACGACCTCGTCAAGCGCGCCAGCCTCCTGCGCCGCGACTCCGTGCACGGCTCCTTCGACGGCACGCTCACCGTCGACGAGGAGAAGAACACGATCCTGGCCAACGGGACCCTCATCCAGGTCATCTACTCCGACGACCCGACGAGCGTCGACTACACGCAGTACGGCATCTCCGACGCGATCGTCGTCGACAACACCGGCCGGTGGCGCGACCAGGAGGGCCTGTCCCAGCACCTGCAGTGCCCCGGCGTCTCCCGGGTGCTGCTCACCGCGCCGGGCAAGGGCTCGGTGCCCAACATCGTCACGGGCATCAACGACGCGATGATCGGCGACGACGACCGCGTGGTCTCCGCCGCGTCCTGCACGACGAACGCGATCGTCCCGACGCTCAAGGCGGTCAACGACGAGTACGGCATCGTCGGCGGGCACATCGAGACGGTCCACTCCTTCACCAACGACCAGAACCTCACCGACAACTTCCACAAGGGCGAGCGCCGCGGTCGCTCCGCCGCCCTGAACATGGTGCTCACCGAGACCGGGGCCGCCAAGGCCGTGGCCAAGGCGCTGCCCGAGCTCGAGGGCCTGCTCACCGGCAATGCGATCCGCGTGCCCACCCCGAACGTCTCGATGGCCATCCTCAACCTCACGCTGAAGACGCCCGTCGAGGTCGACGCCCTCAACGACTACCTCCGGCAGACCTCGCTGTACGGCGAGATGCACAAGCAGCTGGACTTCGTCGACAGCCCCGAGGTCGTCTCGACCGACTTCGTCGGCAACCGCCACGCGGGCATCGTCGACGGCCGCGCGACGATCACCGCCGGCGACCGCTGCATCCTCTACGTCTGGTACGACAACGAGTTCGGCTACTCCTGCCAGGTCGTGCGGGTGCTGGAGCAGATGGCCAAGGTCCACCCGCCGGCGTTCCCGCGCATCTGAGCCCGGCCGGGGGGCACCACGATCATCGGGTCACCCGAGAAACCCCCGCTTCGCAGGAGTCCGAGACCCTTGCGGAGCGGGGGTTCGTCGTGCTGAGCAGGCCGCGACCGGGGCGAAGGGGGTGGGTCAGGGGGTCGGGAACGGCTCCACCGCCACGGAGTCGCCGCCACAGGTGCGCCCCTCCTGCGGGTCCTCGGCGATCCGGCCGGCGTTGATCACCGACACCGAGTCGAAGCTGGGCTGTCCCTCGATGACGGCGCGGTACTCGTAGCGGGTCAGTCGCCCGGCCCGGCACTGCGAGTCGAAGGTGAGCACGTCGAAGGCGCTCGGCTGGCCGAGGAGCTCGCCGTCGGTGTTCCACGTGAAGTGGCGCAACGTCCCGGCACCGGTGAAGGTGCCGACCTGGATGCGGTTGCCGTCGACCTCCGGGACGTGCATGTGGCCGTTGATCCGCAGGCGACCGGGGGCGTCCTCGAGGGAGATCGGGTTGTGCGCGACGGTCAGGTCGGGCACCCGCCCGTCGCCGAGGGCCTCGACCCACGCGTCTCGGGCCTCCCGCTCCCGCTGGGCCATCTCCTCGCTCGCCGGGTTGCCGAAGGTGCGCGGGTCGTTGAAGCCCGCGATGCGCAGCCCCCCGACGGTCACCTGCTGGTAGTCGCCGGGCTTCGGCTCGAGCAGGACGACGTTGTCCAGCTCGGCCAGGCGGTCGAGCAGGGCGGTGTCGTCGGGGGAGATGGCGTCGTGGTTGCCCCGGACGAAGACGTAGGGGACCCCGAGGGAGGCGATGCCCTGGTAGAGGTTGGTCAGCCGCGCCTCGACGACCTGGCTGAAGTTGATCAGGTCGCCCGAGTCGATGACGACGTCGATCCCCTGCTCCCGCACGATCGTGCGCATCAGGGCGTACTGGTTGGCCGCGTGGATGTCGGAGACGAGCAGCACCTTCAGCGCGCTCTCGTCGGGGATCTCGGCGGGCGCGTACTCGGCCTGGACCGCGGTGGAGAGCGCCAGCAGGTTGCGCACGTAGGGGGTGGCCTGGTCGGCGCGCGTGCGCACGTCGCCGAGGATCCCGCGGTTGGCGACGGCCATCTCGAGCAGACCGGTGGAGTGCAGCGCCTCGAGCCGCTCGGGCGTGTAGGAGCGCTGCGCGGTGATGCCGACACCGGCGCACGCGACGGCGGTGACGAGGACGCTGCCGATGACCTGGCGGCGGTCGGGGAGACCCCGGCGGTACAGGCCTGCACCGAGGACCACCAGGCCCGTCCCGAGGACGGCGCCGCCGAGGAAGCGCAGACCGACCCCAATGGCCGCCTCCCGGATCAGGCGCTCCCGGTCGGCGTCGTTCAGGGCGAGCGTGGACAGGCCGAGGTTGCCCGACTCGACCAGGTCGGTGATCTCCGGCTTGATCCGCGGCTCGACACGGATCCCCGGCGCGAATCCGGCGAACTCGGCGGAGACGCTGCCGACGACCGTGTCGGTGCCGATGGTCGAGTGCTGGTCCCAGGAGGGGGACAGGCGCACGTCGGCGGCGTAGTAGTCGGTCTCCACGGAGACCGGCCACAGCGCCGACACGGCCGCCCCTCCGGTGAGGCTCGCCGCTGCGACGAGGAGGGCCGCCGCAGCGGGACGAAGAGCTGCTGTCCATCGCACGGGGTCACTGTAGGTCGCGCACCCGATGGAGCGTGGTCAGGCCAGCCCGAAGGTGGTGGCTCGGCTCGCGCAGGTTCTCCCGTTCGCCGGCCGGTCACCTCTGCTCGATGGCGCGCGCTGGGCTCTCGAGCGGCCGTCGCCGGGTCCACGGCCAGGTCATCAGGGCCCACACGGTGGCCACGAGGACGACCTCGACCAGGAGGTAGAACGGCCACGGGCCGAAGAGGTCGAGGATCGACCCTGTCGACGGCTTGCGGTTGACGAACCCGTAGTTCGTCCCGAGCAGCACGTTCACCGGGTACATGAGGATCATCCACGTGGCGGTGATGAGTACCGTGCGTCGGTAGCCGCGCCAGTCCGGTCGGTGTCCCAGGCCGAAGGTCAGGAAGACCGCGGCCCAGACGACGAAGATGTGCATCGCCCAGAAGGCGAGGAACCGTGGATCGGGGAAGTCGGCCGACAGCGCCGGGGTGAGCAGGGCCTGGGGGGCGAGCAGGAGCCCCCACAGGTAGGTGACGCAGACGACTGTGTGGCGCCGGGTCCACAGCGCGACGACCGCGACGGCCGCGGCCAGGTCGCAGAGCTGCAGCGGCAGGCTCACACCGAGCTGGAAGTTGCCGGGCAGGTGGTCGAGCACCTGCAGCGGCAGGATGGCGGCGACGAGGCCCACCGCGAGCCAGCGACTGACCTGCCGGGGCCGGTGTCGGGTGAGTCTGCCGAGAAGCACCATCGGCCAGATCCCCGCGAGGAAGACGCCGATCATCACCAGGTGGGAGATGCCGAAGGTCTCGAACCGGGCCGCGTCCATGACCCAGTCTCCCCCGCCCGCGGGGACGCTGTCAGCGCGCAGTCCGGCGACATTGCTACCCGACAGTAATGAGTTTAGTGTCACCCCATGGATGCTGATGCCATTGTCGTGGGCCACGGGCTCGCCGGACTCGTTGCCGCTGCCGAGCTCACCGACGCGGGGCGCAAGGTGCTGCTCGTCGACCAGGAGAGCGAGGCCAATCTCGGGGGGCAGGCGCACTGGTCCTTCGGCGGGCTGTTCTTCGTCGACAGCCCCGAGCAGCGCCGTCTGGGCATCAAGGACTCGGCCGAGCTCGCGTACTCCGACTGGATGAACACCGCCGGCTTCGACCGCGACGAGGACCACTGGCCGCGCGAGTGGGCGAGGGCCTACCTCGACTTCGCCGGGGGCGAGAAGCGCTCGTGGCTGCACGAGCAGGGGATGCGCTGGTTCCCGGTCGTCGGCTGGGCCGAGCGCGGTGACGGCTCGGCACACGGGCACGGCAACTCCGTACCCCGCTTCCACATCACGTGGGGCACGGGACCGGGGGTCGTCGCCCCCTTCGCCCGACGTGTGGAGGAGGCCCGCGCCCGCGGGCTGGTCACCTACGCGCACCGCCACCGCGTGGACGAGCTCATCGTCGAAGGGGGGACTGTCGTCGGCGTGCGCGGTGTCCATCTTGCCGAGGACCGCGCCGAGCGGGGTGTGGCGACCAACCGCGACCCGAAGGGCGGCTTCGAGCTGCGGGCGCCCGTCGTCCTCGTCGCCTCGGGCGGCATCGGGGGCAACCACGACCTCGTCCGGGAGAACTGGCCCGAGCGCCTCGGCACCCCGCCGAAGCACATGGTCACCGGCGTCCCCGCGCACGTCGACGGGCGGATGATCGCGATCACCCAGGAGGCCGGTGGCCGGCTGATCAACCGCGACCGGATGTGGCACTACGTCGAGGGCATCCGCAACTGGGACCCGATCTGGCCCGGTCACGGCATCCGCATCCTCCCCGGACCCAGCTCGATGTGGCTCGACGCGAACGGCGACCGCCTGCCCGCGCCGCTCCTGCCCGGCTTCGACACCCTGGGCACGCTCGCCCACCTGCGCCGCTCCGGCCACGACCACAGCTGGTTCGTGACCAACCGCTCGGTCGCGGGCAAGGAGTTCGCCCTGTCCGGCTCGGAGCAGAACGCCGACCTCACCGGCAAGGACGTCCGGGGGGTCCTGCGCAAGCGGTCGCTGGCCGACGTCACCCCGTCCATGCAGGACTTCCTGGACAAGGGCGCCGACTTCGTCATGGCCGAAACCGCCGAGGAGCTCGTGGAGAGGATGAACGATCTCCTCGAGGAGGGCGAGCCGGCCCTCGACGCCGCCCACGTCAAGCGCCAGCTCGACGAGCGCGACGGCCAGCTCGACAACGCCTACTCCAAGGACGCGCAGATCGCGGCCATGCGCGTGGCCCGGTCCTACATCGGGGACAAGATCTCCAAGCGCGCCTACCCGCCGCACAAGCTGCAGGACCCGAAGAAGGGCCCGCTCGTCGGCGTGAAGCTGCACATCCTCTCCCGCAAGACCCTCGGCGGCTTCGAGACCGACCTGTCCGGACGGGTCCTCGGCCACGACGGCGAGCCGGTGCGCGGCCTGTACGCCGCGGGCGAGGCCTCCGGCTTCGGAGGCGGCGGCGTCCATGGCTATCGCGCGCTCGAGGGGACCTTCCTCGGCGGGTGCATCTTCTCCGGTCGCTCCGCGGGCCGGGCGATGGGAGCCGAGCTGGGGGACTGACCGAGCCACCCCCCTTCGCGTCCCCATGTGGCTGGGTCGATGTATTCCCGCGGGTGCGAGGACGTGTCCTGTGAAGGGACATGTCGGACAGTCGTGAAGGGACATGTCTGACAGTCAGGGGCGTGCTTCGACTCGATAGTACGTGCGGCCGGTTTTGGGCGTGGTGATCTTGTCCGGGTCGAGTTGGATGTGTCCCAGGATGCGTTCTTCGTGGAAGAGGACGGCGTGGTCCTGGTCGATGAGGTAGTGCAGGGTCGCGCCGGCCCAGGCGACGCCGAGGCTGACCCGGGCTCCGGGCAGGTCGAAGTACCCGGCCGGGGGCAGAGTGACCTCACGCACGAACTGGCGTTCCTTGAGCTGCTCAGGGTCTGGAAGGGCCTTGTCGGTGGCTGCGTAGCGCCGCGCGGGCGTGCTTCCGGCGATGCCCTGGTGCGGGCGTTCGGTGTTGAAGATCAGGTCGTAGGCATCGAGCAGGCGTTGCAGCTCGGGTAGGTCCGTGGCGCGCTCACGCGCTCTGAGCCACTGCTCCAGCGTCTGCCACTCGCGTTCCTTCTTGCCGTTGGTCTGCGGGTGCTTGGGGCTGGAGTTGATCATCCCGACCCCGATGCGGTGCAGGCGAGCCTCCAGGATGGAGTAGCCCCCGCCCTTGATCAGCCGGGCGGTGAAGGCCGTGCTGTTGTCGCACTGGATGAACGCCGGCTTTGCGTGGCGGTCCATAGCGGCGACCATGCATTTCCAGGTGTCCTCGCCCGTTTCGGCGCTGGCGGCGCGTGAGGCCATCAGCATGCGGGAGTGGTCGTCCTGGAAGCGCAGCACGACGCCCTTGCCCTCGGTGAGCTTGACCTCGTGCCCGTCCAGCTGCCACACCCCGTTGGGTTTCATCGCCTCGAAGCGGCGGTAGCTGGACTTGGGCCGCTTGGACGGTGTCGGCTCGGTGCGCCCGTGGTCGGTCAGGATCTTGTGGCAGGTGCGCGCCGAGGGGACCTCCACGCCCGCCAGGGTGAGCCAATCGTGCACCGACATGGCCCCGCCGTCCCAGCCCTCTGCAACCAGCTCGTCGTGCTTGTCGAGCACCGCCGCGACCGTGTCAGCGTCCGTGGCCCTGGGCGAGTTGTTCGGCCGCCTCGAGCGCGGGATCAAACCTTGAACGCCCTCTTCGCGCATCCGGCGCCGATACCGGTAGTACGTATCCCGCGAGATGCCCTGCTGCTTGCACAGCTCGCTCACCGAGGTCCCCGAGGCATCCTCCAAGACAGCGTGAGCACCGACCGCCAACCGAACTTCCACCGAGACCGCCTGCTGACTCATGCAGCCCATCTTCCGGGCCGCTACCGAGCCCCCGGTTGTCAGCGATGTCTCTTCACATACCTGTCAGGCATGTCCCTTCAAATCACACGGGTGCGAGGACGCCGGAATACATCGACCGGCGGGCACTCGGAGGGGCGCGCCGCTCCACAAACCCGCGCCGACTGCATAAGGTTGCGCGCGGCACGGAAGGGGACCACGTCGATGTGGGCAGCGTTGCGGCACCGCACAGGGCAGGTCATCGCCCTTGCCCTCGTGTCGGCACTGGTGGCCACGTGCGCGGTCTTCGCCCCCGTCTTCGCCCGCAGCGTCGACCAGGGTCTGCTGCGGGTCGCCGTCGAGGAGGCCGGCCCCGTCGTGTCGGCCACGGCCATCACCCGGGGCCGCACGTCCGAGCAGCGCACGACCCTGCCCTCGGAGGTCACCGAGCTCCTCCCGCGTGACCTGACGAGGGTGTCCGAGGAGCCGATCGAGGCCATGCGGCACGGCACCACGGTCGTCCCGCAGGAGGGCAAGAAGCCCTCGCCCATGGTGCTGCGCTCCCGCACAGGGGTGTGCGACCACCTCGAGATCGTGGGCGACTGCCCGTCGGCGGCCGGCGAGATCATCGTCTCCGGCCCGGATGCGAAGGCCTGGGGGTGGCAGCCCGGGACGACCTTCGAGATCGGCCAGGAGAAGTACACCCGGTTCGAGCCCGACCCGCCGCCCGTCGGACTGACCGTCGTCGGCGTCTACGAGGTGGCGCGGGATGCTCCCGGCTACTGGCTCGGTGACCGTCCGGACGGCAAGTCCGGGGTGCCGCAGACAGACATGGACCACGTGCCGGGCGTCGACGACTTCCTCACGGCCGAGTCGACGTTCGCGGAGACGCTGCCGCGGGCCGTCGCGAGCGTGGTCCTGCCGCTCGATGCCGATGCGGCCACGCTCGAGTCGATGCCACGGGCCGCCGCCGCAGCGGCGCGTCTCGGGGAGGAGCATCCCGAGCTGCGGGTGGACGACTCCGTCCGGCAGCTCGTCGACGGCATCAGCACCGGCCGGGGCCAGACGGCGGTCATCGTCCCCTTCGTGATGGTCCAGCTGGCGCTGCTGTCCGTCCTCGTCCTCTTCCTCGTGGCCCAGGCGGCCGTGGACCAGCGGCGGCACGACGTGGCCCTGGTCCGTCTGCGCGGGCGCTCGCGCTCCGGTGCCCGGCGGCTGCTGCTGACCGAGCTGACGATCCCGGTGCTGCTCGGTCTGCCCCTCGGCTTCGTCGCCGCGCTCGGTCTCGCGGTGGCCGTGCGAGCGGTGATGCTGCCGAGCGGGATGCCCTTCGAGGTCCCCGTCAGCGTGCTCCCGTGGCTCCTGGGGGCGCTCGCCGTCTCCGTGCTGGCCGTGTACCTCGCGGCCCGTCCGGTGCTGCGCGAGCCGGTCAACGACCTCCTGCGCTCCGTCCGGCCCCGGTCCGCCGGGAGCTCGCTCGTGGTCGACGTCGTGGTCGTCGTCCTCGCCCTCCTCGGTGTCGGTGGGCTGGCGATCGGTGCCCTCAGCGGCCTGGCCGCACTGGCGACGCCGACCCTGCTGGCCGTCGCCGTCGGGGTCCTCGCGGCGCGCCTCGTCCCCCGGATCGCCGCGCGCCGGGCCCGTGCGGCCGTGCGCCGGGGGCGGGTCGCCGCGGTCATCTCCGGACGCGGCATCGGTCGTCGCCCGGCGGCACGTCGGGTGCTCGTCGTGACGACCGTGGCCTCGGCCATCGCCGTCTTCGGCGCCGATGCGGTGGTGGTCGCCGACCACAACCGGCTCGCCCGGGCCCAGCTCGAGACGGGGGCGCCCGCGGTCGTGACCGTCACCACGGCCACCGCGCCGGCGCTCATGGCCGCAGCGGACACCCTCGAGGAGGTCGGCATCGAGGCCGCCCCCGTGGCCGTGATCCGCCCCCACAGCGAGACGTCGGCGGCGACGATCGCGGTCGACCCGGAGCGGCTGCCGGGAGTGGCGCACCCCTCGACCGTGCCCGCGGCCGGCCTGGACGCGCTCGCGCTCCCCGAGCAGGAGCCGATCATCCTGCCGGCCGGTCCGACGACGGCCACCGTCGAGTGGGACCTCGAGGCCCGTGACAGCAGCGAGCCGCCCGAGCTGCGGGTGGAGATGACCACCCCCGACGGCAGCCGGCGCTCGACCGCCCTGGCGACCCTCGGCCCGAAGGCGCAGGGGCGCACCGAGGTCGACACCTCCCTCTTCTGCTCCGACCGTTGCCGGCTGGCCGGTCTGACCCTGGCCGTCTCGGGGTCGACCGGCTCGCAGGTGCACGGCACTGTCAGCGTCACCGACCTGGCCGTCGGTGGTGAGCCGCTCCCCGTGACCGGCGAGGGCACGTGGAGCTCCAGCCGCGACGAGAGCGGCCTCGGTGTCGACACGAGCACGAAGGGGGACACGCTGCGCCTCGATGTCGGCGCGGCCGACGGTGCGGACGTCTCGACGTCCGTGACCGACGTGCCCCACCCCCTTCCCGCCATCGTCTCGACCGACGATCTCGCGGTCGGCGACGTCAGCGAGGTCATCGACGTCGCCGGTGGCCAGACGCAGATCGAGGTCGCTCGGCACGTGACGGCGCTGCCGTCCGTGACCGATCGGGGGGTGCTGCTCTCCCTTCCCGCGCTGGCCCGCGTCAGCGGCGAGCTGGCGACCCGCGCCGAGAGCCGGATCTGGCTCGCCGATGCCTCGCCCGCGGCCCTGGAGCGGGTGCGCGAGGTGCTCGCCGACGACGGCGTGACGGTCCGCTCCATCGCGACCACGCAGGAGGCCGACCGGGCGTTCGACGAGTCCGCCTCCGGGTGGGGCCTGCAGCTGGCGCTCATCGGTGGCGTCCTGGCGGTGCTCCTCGCCGCGCTCGTGCTGGTGGTCCTCGCCATCACCGGGTGGCGGGCCGCCGTCCGCGACCTCGCTGCCCTGCGGATCAGCGGCGTCCCGCACCGTGACATCGCCCGCGCCCTGCGCACGGAGCACATGGCCGGCGTGGCCGTCGGGGTGCTGCTGGGGGCCGGCACCGCCCTGGTCGGTGCGCGGATCGCGCTGCCGTCGATCCCCTTCTTCACCGAACCGGCCGCCGTCCCCGGGCTCGATCTCTCGCCGGCGTGGCCGGCCGTGCTCGCCGCCACGGCCGGGGTCGCCGTCGTGCTGCTCGTCCTCGCCCTGGTCATCGCGGCCGCGGTGGCGCGGCGGGTCAGCCCCGCCGCCGTCAGGGGCGGGGCGTCATGACCGGGCTGCCGCTGCGCACCCACGGACTGGTGCACATCTACCGGGCCGAGGGCCACGACGTGGCAGCACTCTCCGGGGTCGACCTCACCGTCGCGGCGGGGGAGCGGATCGCGCTGCTCGGTCCGAGCGGCGCGGGGAAGTCGACCCTGCTCGCGCTCTTCGGCGGGCTGCTGCGTCCCAGCGCGGGACGCATCCACATCGGTGACCACGAGCTGTCGGCGATGACGGAGGCCGAGATCGACGCCTTCCGGGCCGGCGACGTCGGCATCATCCTGCAGGGTGCCGAGCGCAATCACCTGCCGTGGCTGAGCACCCGGGGCAACATCGACTTCGCGCAGCAGCCGGCCCGCCGGAGCGGCCGGGAGGTCCCGGCCGTGGACGACCTCGTCGCCCTCCTCGGGCTGACCGACGTCGCGGACGAGAAGCTCGATCGGCTCACCCCCGGGCAGCAGCAGCTGGCCGCACTCGGAGTCGCCCTCGCCGGCGGCCCCGGTCTGCTCCTCGGGGACGAGCCGACGAGCCAGCTCGACCACGAGTCCCGCGACGTCGTCCTCGAGGCCCTCGCCGAGATCGGCCGCACGCTCGGCACGACGGTCGTCGTCGTCACCCACGACCCGGACGTCGCGCGGGCCTTCCCGCGCACGGTGACCATCCGGGACGGGCGTGTCGGGGGTGAGGGCCGCAGTGGCGAGGAGTACTCCGTCGTCGCCGCGGACGGCTCGCTGCCCCTGCCGGCGCCGGCGCTGGACGCCTTCCCTCCCGGGACGCTGGTGCGGGTGCACCGGGGCGAGAACGGGTGGCTGCTGATGCCCGGCGAGGAGGAACGGTGAGGCGGACCACGCGGGCGCGGCCCGCCACGGGGCAGGCACCCGCCGACCTCGTGATCGAGGGGCTGGGGGTGGCCTACGGCGACGTGAGCGCGCTCGGCGACGTCCACGCGACCGCCCGCGCCGGGGAGGTCACCGCGGTCACGGGCCACTCCGGTGCGGGGAAGACCTCACTGCTGTGGGCCGTCGGGGGCCTGCTCGCGCCCGACCGGACCGACGGCACCGTGTCGCTCGGCGCCCGGACCCTCGAGGACGAGGAGTCGGCCCGGGCGGCGGGCGCCGTGCTCATCCCGCAGGGCAGCGCCCTGGCGGAGGTGCTCACGGCCCGCGACAACGTCACCGTCCCGCTCCTGGCGGCCGGGACGGCCGGCGCCGATGCGATGAGGCGGGCCGACGAGGCGCTCGCGGCGGTCGGCCTGGGAGAGCACGGCAGCCACCTCGCCGAGGAGCTGTCCGGTGGGCAGCGCCAGCGGGTGGCCGTCGCCCGCGGACTGGCCCTGGCCTCCCTTCGCCTGGACGAAGGGGGTGTGCTCCTCCTCGCCGACGAGCCCACCTCCGAGCTCGACCACGACACCCGCGAGCGGGTGGTCGCGCTGCTGCAGGAGGTCGCCCGACGTGGCGGGATCGTCCTGCTGGCGACCCATGACCCCGAGGTCGCCGAGGTGGCCCACGCGGTCTGGCGCCTCGACGACGGCCACCTCACCCCCGCAACTGCTTAGGCTCCTGCGAAGGGGGAGGCGCCCACCTCGCAACTGCTTAGGCTCCTGCGAAGGGGGAGGTGCCCACCTCGCAACTGCTTGGGCTCCTGCGCGTCAGGGGGTGAGCAGGATCTTGCCGATGTGGCCGCTGGCCTCGAGCTCACGGTGCGCGTCGGCCGCCCGGTCCAGCGGGTGGGTGCCCTGGATGATCGGGCGGACAGCGCCGTCGTCGATGAGTGGCCACACGTGCTCGCGCACGGCGGCGACGATGGTGGCCTTCTCCTCGGGCGGACGGGCCCGCAGCGAGGTCGCGATGACGGCGGCACGCTTGCTCAGCATCTTCCCGAGGTCGAGCTCACCCGTGCGACCGCCCATGAGTCCGATGACGACCAGCCGGCCGTTCGTTGCCAGGAGGTCGACATTGCGGGGCAGGTACTTCGCGCCCATGACGTCGAGGATGACGTCCGCGCCGTGCCCGTCGGTCGCGCTCCGGACCTCCTCGACGAAGTCCTGCTCGCGGTAGTTGACCGCGATGTCCGCGCCGAGCTCGCGACAGAAGGCCAGCTTCTCCTCGGTGCCGGCGGTCACGGCGACCGTGGCTCCGGCGGCCTTGGCCAGCTGGATCGCCATCGTGCCGATGCCCGAGGAGCCGCCGTGGACGAGGAAGACCTCACCCGGCTGCAGGTTCGCGGTCATGAAGACGTTGGACCAGACCGTGCAGGCCACCTCGGGCAGCCCGGCCGCATCGCGCACGGAGACACCCCGGGGGACCGGCAGCAGCTGGGCGGCCGGCACGAGGACCTGCTCGGCGTAGCCGCCGCCGTCGACGAGCGCGCAGACCTCGTCGCCGACGGACCAGCCCTCGACGTCGGGGCCGACCTCGCGGACCGTGCCCGAGACCTCCAGACCGGGAAGGGGGGAGGCCCCCTTCGGCGGGGGGTAGAGCCCCTTGCGTTGCATGATGTCGGCCCGGTTGACCCCCGCGGCGACCGTGTCGACGACGACCTGCCCCGACTGCGGGCGGGGGTCGTCGACCTCGGTGGCCTGCAGGACGTCGGCGTCCCCGGGCTTGGTGATCGAGATGCCCCGCACGTCAGGAGCGCTTGCGGCTGTGCTTGCTGATCTCGTCGGCGTTGCGACCGCCTTCGCTCAGCTCCTCCTCGATGTCCTCGCGCATCGGCTTGGGCAGGTGGCCCGCCGAGCGCTGGTAGATCGCCGCTGCCTGGCGGGTGGTGAAGGTCCTGGCCAGACCTGCTGCCACCCCCGCCAGGGCCGCGTAGGCCAGCGCCTCGCGGAACGGGATGTCCGGATTGGTCGGGTCGATCTCGGAGTCGTGACCGGCCTTCTTCCAGATGATCGTGATGACCTTCTTCGACACGATGCCGGCGACGATCGCCGACCCCGTGCCGAGCAGCTTCCAGACCATGTTGCCCACGTCGGTCGTCCCTTCGTCTCGGGAAGGCGCAGCGGGTGCCGCGCCAAGTACTCGTCGTGCACAACACTGCCACAGGACGGGCCGCGAGCACTGGCCATCGCGCGCACAGCGGGTATGCTGGAGGGGCACGACAGGGGAGCGCACAGCGCTGAGAGTGCGGGCAACCGCAGACCCTCGTACCTGATCCGGTTCGCACCGGCGTAGGGAGTCGAGTCTCAAGGGCCCTCGTCGATGCCGAGGTCCCCGGGCCGCGGTCATCGGCGACGGGAACCCTCCCTGTGGGTTCATCGACACAGGAGAAGCACCCACATGACCACCACCAAGCCGACGGACCACGTCCGTGCCGGCACCGTCCGCGCCACCCGTCCGTTGATGGGCTGGCGCACCGTCGACCTGCTGACCGTCGCCTTCCTCGGCGTCGCCTTCGGCGTCGCCTACTGGGGCTACGGCCTCCTCTACAACGGCCCGATCTCCGCGCTCGGACTGGCCTTCCAGCCGCTCTTCGGTCTCTTCGTCGGCTTCTGGTTCATCGCCGGCATCGTCGGGGGGCTCGTCATCCGCCGTCCCGGCGCGGCCCTGGCCTGCGAGCTCATCGCCGCGACCGTCTCCGCGCTCTTCGGCAACCAGTGGGGCGTGACGACGATCGTCTCCGGCCTCGCCCAGGGCATCGGCGCCGAGCTGGCCTTCGCGATCTTCGCCTACGCGTCCTTCGGCCCGATGGTCGCCCTCCTGTCCGGTGCCCTCTCGGCGCCGCTGGAGTGGCTCTACGAGATCGGGACCTACTTCCCCGACTGGACCTGGACGTGGAAGCTGGCCTACCTGCCGCTCATGGTCGTCTCCGGCATCGTCATCGCCGGCCTCGGTGGCTGGCTGCTCACCCGGGCGCTCGCCCGAGCCGGCGCGCTCAACCCCTTCCCGCCGGGCCAGGAGGTCCTGGAGCAGAGGGCGGTCTGACCGCGGTGACCGTGACACGTCGCCCGCCCGCTCCGCCGGGTGGGGGTGTGCCCGCCGAGGAGTCCTCCGCGCGCACACCCCCACCCGTCGAGGGCGGTGCGGTCGAGGTCCGCGGCCTGACCTGGCGCCCGATGGGCCGTCGGGAGCCGGTGCTGCGCGACCTCGACCTGACCGTGCCCGCGGGCCAGCGGGTGCTGCTCGTCGGCCCGAGCGGGTCGGGCAAGTCCACCCTGCTGCGGGCCCTCGCGGGTCTGCTGCTCACCGTCGACTCGGGAGACCTCTCCGGCACCGTGCGCCTCGACGGGCACGCACCGGGCGAGCGGCCGGGGTCGGTCGGGCTGGTCCTGCAGGAGCCCGGCTCCGGCACCGTCGCCGCCACGGTCGGCCGCGACGTCGCCTTCGGCCTGGAGAACATCGCCCTGCCCGCGGAGGAGATGCCACCGCGCGTGACGGCTGCGCTCGAGAGGGTCGGCCTGGGCCACCTGCCGCTGGACACGCCGACCCACACCCTCTCGGGCGGGCAGACCCAGCGCCTCGCCCTCGCCGGGGCCCTCGCGCTGCGACCGTCCCTGCTGCTGCTCGACGAGCCGACCGCGATGCTCGACGATGCGACCGGCGCGGAGGTACGCGATGCCGTCATCGCCGCCGGCGAGGGGCTGACCACCGTCCTCGTCGAGCACCGCATCGGGCCCTGGGTCGACCTCGTCGACCGGATCGTCGTCCTCGACGTCGACGGCCGCATCCGCCACGACGGCGCCCCGGGACGGGTGCTCACCGAGCACCACGACGAGCTCGTGGCCGGCGGCATCTGGGTCCCGGGTGCCCCTGCGCCGGAGCCGGCGGCCATCGACCTCGGGCCGGTGCACCGGCCGCAGCCCGCGGGCACCGCCCTCGTCACCGCCGAGCCGTTGCGCGTCGAGCGGCGTCGTACCCGCCTCGACGGCAGCACGGAGGTCATGACCGCCCTGGCCACGGACGAGACCCTCACCGCCACCGCAGGCCGGACCACCGCGCTCGTCGGGCCCAGCGGCGGCGGCAAGAGCACCTGGCTGGCGGCGACGGCCGGGCTGCTGCCCCCTTCGTCAGGCCGGGTGGTGACGCACGACGGGCGCGACGTCGCGGACCTGCCGGCCGAGGAGGTCGCCGGCCGCCTCGGCTGGGTCCCGCAGTGGAGCTCCAGCGCGCTGCTCGCGCGCACCGTCCTCGAAGAGGTCATGCTCACCGGCCGCACACTCGGCACGCAGGACGAAGAACGGGCCCGTCACCTCCTCGAGGCGCTCGGCCTGGCCCACCTGGAGCGGGCCGACCCGCAGACGCTCTCCGGTGGTGAGCAGCGCCGCCTGGCGGTTGCCGCGGCACTGGCCCACGGCCCCGGGGTCGTCCTCGCCGACGAGCCCACGGTCGGGCAGGACCGCGGCACCTGGGCGGCCGTCGTCGGACTGCTGGCCGCCCACCGTGAGCGGGGCGGGGCGGTCGTCACCGCGACGCACGACCCCGACCTCGTCCGGCTCGCGGACGAGGTGCACACGGTCCTGCCCCCGCCGCCGCGCGAGGCGCCGCCACGCCCGCGGGCCGTGCTCTCGGCGTGCGGGCCGCTGTCCCTCTTCGCCGCTGCCGCCCTGCCGATCGTCGCGGCGGTGCTCTCGCCGGGGTGGCGGACGTCGCTCGTCGTCCTCGCCTTCCTCACGCTCGGCGCACTCGTCGGCCTCGCGAACATCCCCGGCACCGGACGCGGCTGGACCGTCGCCGGCCGCTGGCGTGGTCTGGCGATCCGCCTCGTGCCCGCGCTGCTCGGCGGCCTCGGCGTCGGTTGGTCGACGTGGCTGCTCGGCACCCAGGACGTCGGCGACGCGCTCTCGGCGGCGACGCGCATGCTCGTCATCGTCGTGCCGTCGGCGATCACCCTCGCCTTCATCGACCCCGACGACCTCGCCGACCACCTCGGCCAGCGCCTGCGGCTGCCACCCCGGCCGGTCGTGGCCATCGGTGCTGCCCTGCAACGGATCCAGTCCTTCGGGGCGGCGTGGACCGAGGTCGGCTGGGCGCGACGGCTGCGGGGCCGGGGCGTCAGCTGGCGGCACCCGCGCAGCGTGGTCGCGTACCTGTGGTCCTCCACGATGGGGATGTTGCTGCGCTCGCTCGGCTCGGCCGCGACCCTCGCGGTCGCGATGGACGCGCGCGGGTTCGCCTCGGCCGGGCGCCGGACCTGGGCGACCCGGGCCCCGTGGCGGCTGGGGGACACGCTCGTCGTCCTCCTGGCGTGCGTGCCGATCGCCATCGTCGTGCTGTCCTGACTTCGCGGTCGAAGGACGCGGGGCGGCCCTTGGCGCAAAGCCCGCACGACCGGTTGCAGCCGTCACCCGGGTGCACAGTGCGGGCTTCGGCCTGAGCCGGGCCACACCCGCCCCCTTCGCCCGCTCCGTCCTCGACCGACGGCGCGACAGAGGGCACGATGGAGGCATGGCACGCCTGCTCGTCGTCCACCACAGCCCGACCCGCTCGACCAAGGCGCTGCTCGACGCGGCGCTCGAGGGCGCGCGACACCCCGACATCGAGGGGGTGGAGGTGGAGGTGATCCCCGCGCTCGAGGCCACCGCCGACGACGTCCTCGCCGCCGACGGCTACCTGCTCGGGACGCCGGCGAACTTCGGCTACATGTCCGGGGCGCTCAAGCACTTCTTCGACTCGACCTTCCTCCAGGTCGGCGGCGCCCTCGACGACTCCGGGGGCGCGGGGGAGGGACAGGCCGGGCCGACCGCCAAGCGGCCCTTCGGGCTGTGGGTCCACGGCCGCTACGACGTCACCGGCGCCGTCCGCGCGGTTACCTCGATCGTCTCGGCGCTGGAGTGGAAGCAGGCGGCGGAGGTCCTCGAGGTCCTCGGCGACGTCGACGAGGACGCCACCGACCGCGCCACCGAGCTGGGCGGCACCCTCTCCGCGCTGCTGAGCAGCTGACGAGGGCCCCTGCCGGGGCTGCCCGGGCAGCCGACGAGGCCCCGCCGCGCTGCCGAGCAGCTGACGAGGCCCCGTCGTAACCGGCTCACTCCTCGAGGCCGCACCGCTCGTCCAGCTGCGCGTCCCGTCCCGGATCGACCATGACGGTCGGCTTCGGGCCACGGATGTCGAAGGTCGCCACGAGCGTCAACGGCTCGTCCGAGTAGTTGCGGGCCGTGTGCGCCGACCGGGGCGGCTGGAAGGCCGTACCCGTGGGCTGGCTCAGCCGCCGGCAGCCCGTGGTGAGAAGGGTCAGCTCCCCGCCCCCTGCGACGATGACGTACACCTGCCCGGGGTGCGTGTGCCAGTCCACACCGCCGCCCGGCGGGATGTGGATCTTCGCCGCGACGGTGGTGCGGTTGCTTCTCGCCGACCCCTTGGCCACGAGCTCGACCCGGTGACTCGGCGCGGCTGCGGCGCCGCTCTGGCCGAGCGAGGCGTCGTAGGCCGCCGCAGCGACACCCGCGGCCACCACCGACGGCGGGGGAGGGTCGATGCCGTGGAGCTCCGGTTCGCGCGCCTGGGCGGAGGTGGCCCCCGATAGCACGAGCCCGACGAGCGCCGCGGCGGTGATGATGCCCTTGGTTGGACTGTGCCTGTTCATGATCGTGTCCCTTGCTTCCCGAGCGACGCACCGTGCATCGCTCTTCGAGCGTGCGCCTGTGCCGGTCGGCGCACCATCTGCGGAATTGCGTGGTGCCGGACCGGCGCGAGGAGGACACTGAAAAGTGGTGGGGCACTCGTGGGGAGGCGCGGCATGAGCACACTGACGACCGAGGGCGACCTCCTGCTCATGGCTGAGCCACTGCAGGTGGTGACCGGTGAGGTCGGGTTGCCGACCCCGCTCCTGGAGGCTCTCTACCAGCTGGCCCCCTGTGACCTCATCAGCTTCAACCGGATGGACTCGGTGGCCCGCGCGCACGCCTGGCAGCAGGAGTACGACGGGGTCCGGACGACCCTCTTCCCTGCGCAGGCGGATGCCGAGGACGATCCGTTCTGGCAGCACTACTGGAGGTCACCGTGCAGCCTGTGCGACCGCACCGGCGACCTGGCGTCGGTGACGCTGACCGGGGACGTGGAGTCCGATCGCGAGTACCACGCCTCGCCCATGTACGTCGAGTACCTCGCGCAGTTCCCCGTGGAGCACGAGATGATGATGGTGCTGCCCGACGGCGGCCCGGGACGCACGCTGCGCCTGCTCTTCAGCCGAGGGCGAGGGTCGGGCTTCACCGAGCGGGATCGCTTCTACCTGCAGCTGCTGCGACCGCACATCGCCCGGGCCTTCGCGCGCGGTCAGGCGGCGCAGCACACGACTCCCGGGCTCACCCGGCGCCAGGTCGACATCCTGGGCCACGTCCGACTCGGGCGCACCAACCACCAGATCGGTCGTCGACTCGGGATCTCGGAGGGCACCGTCCGCACCCACCTGCGGGACATCTTCGAGCGGCTCGACGTGTCGTCGCGCACCGCGGCCGTCCTGCGGGCGGAGGAGGTCCTCGGCGCACCGCCGGTCGCGGTAGCGGACCTCATCCGGTGACGCCGGGGCAGTGCCCCTGCGCCACCCCCGACGGACGAAGGGGGACCCCACCGAGAGCGATGGGGTCCCCCTTCGTGCCCTGCCGGGGCTCAGGCGTGACGTGCGGTGTAACGGCTGTGGCGGGGGGCGTAGCGCGCGTTGGCGCGGCGCAGCGCAGCGGCCGCGACGACGACGAGCAGCGCGTAGGCCGCGATGGCCATCCAGCCCCCGACGAGGCCGACGGCGATGCCGATGGCGACCACGGAGACGACGACGCAACAGACGGCGATGAGGTTGCGGCGGACCGCCGCGATGGACTCGGGCGACGCGTGACGGCTGCGCAGGCTGTGTCCGACCGGGGGGACGACCCGCTCGAGGTCACTCTCCGGCACGGTCTCGGCCTCGGCCGGGGCGGCGTCGATCGTCGGGACGGTGGCCACCCGGGCCGCGGTCGTGGCGCCGACGGCCTGCGTCGTGGACGCGACCGGGTCCTTGCCGGGGGAGGCGGACTCCTCGACGGCGTCACGGAAGGCGAGGGTGGGGATGAGCGCGGTCTCGACCACGTCGTCATCCGTCGCGAGCATCGCCTCCAGGTCCTCGGCCGGAACGGTGCGCGCCCGGGAGACGGACGGCAGGGCGGTGGGGCCCGAGGTGGACGGCGTGGTGCTCGTGGTGCTCATGTGAACAACTATCTCTTGCGCTGAAAGCGAATTCGTGCATGTCAGTCGTGCGGGCGTGTCTCGAGGTCGGCGACCTTCTCGGTGGCCCGGGCGACCTCCTCCTCGAGTCGATCGACGTCGGCGGCGGCCGCCTCGAGGGCCGCGAGCGCCTCTGAGTGGGCGAGCCGCGCGGCGCCCAGGGCCCGCTCGTGCTCCCGCAGGCTCTCCCTGGCCTCGGCGAGCTCACGCTCGCGCGCGCGTTCCGCCGCTGCATCGGCTGTCGCCTTGGCCTCCGCCGCTGCGTGGGCGTCCTGGACGTCCTCTGCCTCCTGGGCATCCTCGCCCTTCTCGCCGTCCTCGGCCTCCGCGTCCTCGAGCTCGTCGCCCTCCGTGCCCTCTGGGTCGTCCTCGCCCTCCGGCAACGGCGGGACGAGCCGCAGCACCGCCACCGCGTCGTCGAGCTCGACCTCGCCGAAACCGGCGTAGGCCAGCGGCCGCAGCAGCCGTCCGGACGCGAGAGCGTCCCCGCTGGCCGGGTCCGCGAGAGCGGCCACCGCCGTCGAGGAGACCCCGTCGACCGCGCTCCCGCCGAAGGACGTGCCCGTCTCCTCCCCGCACCGGCGGGCCGCCGCGACGAGGGCCTCGATCGCCTCGCGGCGCTCCGGCCTCGCCGCGGAGAGGGCGGCTCCGTCCCCCTTCGCCTGGGCGGTGCGCATCCGCTCGCCGAGGTCGAGCAGGTCGGCGACCACCTCCGGCTCGGTGCGGGCGACCCGGTTGAGCAGCCACGCGACGACGGTCGGCTTGCGCAGGGTCTTCAGCTCACCGACGAGGTCGGGCGCCTCCTCCTTGGCCCGTGCCACGAGTCGGGTGCGCACGGCGACGAAGTCCGCCAGTGGCGCCCCGTAGAGCTCGTCCACCGCCTCGGCCAGGTCCATGACGCCGATCCTGTCAGCCGTGGGCCTCGGCGATCCGGGTGAGGCGCTCATGGCGGGCGGCCCAGCCCCCTTCGTCGAGCTCCGGCAGGTTGTCGCCGGGTGCGCGGTAGCCGGTGGCGCCGTCGATCTCCTCGCGCAGGATGTCGGCCTGGCCGGCGTGGCGGGCCTCCTCCTGGATGAGGTGGACGAGGATCTGCTGGAGCGTCACGGTGTTGCCGGGGCGCCACCACGGGACCGATCCGGACGCGTCGAGGGGCAGCGCCTCGATCGTCGCGTCCGCGTGGGCGAAGCAGGCCTCGACCCACTCGACCACCTCGGCCATCGACTCGTCCTCGGTCGCGAACAGGTCCGTGTCGTCCTCCACCGAGACCCCCGACGCGTCCCACGGCTGCGGCAGGTCGCTCGGCCGGCCGAAGGTCTCCCCGAAGTAGCCCAGCTCGCACGAGCCGACGTGCTTGTACAGACCGAGCAGATTGGTGCCGGTGGGGGTGCGGGGGAGTCGTGCGTCCCGCTCGGACAACCCCTCCAGCTTGAGGCGAAGGGCGTCCCGCTGGCCCCGGAGGGCCGCGTGCAGGATCGTCTTCTGGTCGTCGGTCATCGCTGCTCCTCGCGGGTCGGGTGCGTCCACCCTCCCACCGCCCGGCCGCGCACACCACGGGATCGCCGGAGCGTCCAGCGACCGTCCAGCCACCACCGCCCGGTCTCCCAGCCGGATCGCCTAGATTCTCTCCCGATGACCTCTGTCCCACGCCCCTTGCCGTGGATCATCGGCCTCACGGCGCTGCTCGGGGCCGGCTCCCTGCTGGCCTCGGGCCTGCAGGACGTGCGCGCGGAGATGACGGGGGCGCCTGCCTTCGCCTTCCTCCGCTGGAACCTCTTCCTCGCCTGGGTGCCGTACGTCGTGGCGCTCGTCCTCGTGTTGTTGAACCGGGTGCGGGCGCCGGGGTGGCTCCTGGCGGTCCCGGGTGTGGTGTGGCTGCTCTTCCTGCCCAATGCGCCGTACATCCTCACCGACTTCATCCACCTCGGGGCGATCCCGGGTGCGCCGGTGTGGTTCGACGCCCTGCTCATCGGTGCCTTCGCCGGTACCGGGTTGCTGCTCGGGATGGCCTCGCTGCTGCTGGTGCACGACGTGGTGGGGTCGCGACTCGGGGCAGTGGCCGGGTGGGTGCTGGCCATCGGTTCGCTGGCGCTGTCGTCGGTCGGGATCTACCTGGGCCGATTCCCGCGGTTCAACTCCTGGGACGTGCTCACCAACCCGGAGGGACTCGTCGGCATCGTGCTCCACCGGCTCGGCGACCCGCTCGGCAACCCCTTCCTGCTGAGCTTCGCTACCGCCATGACCGCCGGGCTCGTCATGTCCTACCTCGTGACGTGGACGCTCGGCCGGCTCGTCGTACGGCGGCCGATCGGGCGCGAATCCGGGGCGGCGTAACCCCCCGCTGGAGCCTCGTCCGGCTCTAGGCTGATAACGCGTCGACCGACGCAGATCCTCTCGTGATCGCGGATCCTTACAGGATGGATGGAGCCACATGGACGCCAAGCCAGTCATTGTCGGAGTCGACGGGTCCCAGGACTGCGTCCGGGCCACGAAGTGGGCGGCGGAGTACGCCAAGTACGTCGGGGCGCCGCTCCAGGTCGTGATCGCCTGGGAGGTGACCACGCTCTACGACGAGACGTTCTCCAGCAAGTGGGACCACACCGCCGTCGAGAAGAAGCACCGTGAGGTGGCCGACAAGGTCGTGAGCGAGGCGCTCGGCGACGGCGCGCAGGCCGACGTGCGCGTCGAGCACGGCAACGCCTCGGAGGTGATGGTCCGCGCCTCCCACGATGCGCAGCTCATCGTCGTCGGCAGCCGTGGGCACGGTGGGTTCACCGGCATGCTGCTGGGCTCGGTGAGCCAGCACCTCGTCACCCACGCGCGGTGCCCGGTCACCGTCCTGCCGCACGAGAAGACCAAGAAGTAGGAGCGGTTCGCTGGCCCACCCCTACTACGTGCGGTAGTATTGATACCGGGCGGGTGGTTCCGATCCGATGGGATCGGCAGGGCCGGCTCCGACCCGACGGAGGTGCACACCTTCGTCACGACACGGCAGGAGGGGCGACATGGCAGTGGAACCGATCATCGTCGGCATCGATGGGTCTGCGGACTCCGTCCGGGCGCTGACGTGGGCGGCGGAGTACGCCCGACTGGTGGACGCACCCCTCGTGGGCCTCGTCGCCTGGCAGCTGGAGCCCGTCTACGGGTACATGGCGATGACCAACTGGGAGACAGCCGAGTCCGTGGAGGGGGAGGCCCGCGAGATGCTGGCCGAGACCATCCGCACCACCTTGGGGGAGGACGCGCAGATCGAGCATCGCAGCGTGCGGGGGCACCCGGCGCAGGTGCTCGTCGAGGCATCGCACGATGCGCAGCTCGTGGTCGTGGGCAGCCGCGGCCACGGAGGCTTCACCGGGATGCTGCTGGGTTCGGTGAGCCAGCACGTCGTCACCCACGCGCGCTGCGCCGTCACAGTGATGCCGCACGAGGACCAGCACAAGAAGTAGGCGCCCAGCGCCCTCGACGGTGCGGGAGCGACCCGGGTGCGGTCGCTCCCGCACTGCTGTCCCCACGGTCCCGGCAGTGGCCGCACGGGCGGTGATTCGTCGCACCATCCGGCGGATGGCAGAGTACCGAGGGTGACTACCCGGGCCGCGACCGTGCAGGAGCGACCCCCCGTCCCCCGGGAGATCCTCGTCCTGGTGGCCGCGGCGTTCGTCATCGCCGTCGGCTTCGGGTTGATCTCCCCGGTGCTGCCGCAGTTCGCCCAGAGCTTCGATGTCACGGTCGCCGCCGCGACGGTCATCGTCTCCGCCTTCGCCTTCTTCCGTCTGCTCTTCGCGCCCGCGGGAGGCGTGCTGGTCACCAGGCTGGGCGAGCGACCGGTCTACCTCATGGGGCTGATCATCGTCGCGGTGTCGACGGGTGCCTCCGCGTTCGCGCAGTCGTACTGGCAGCTGCTGATCTTCCGCTCCCTCGGTGGCATCGGCTCGACGATGTTCACGGTCTCGGCGATGGCCCTGCTCGTGCGGATGGCCCCGCCGGTGATCCGTGGGAAGGTCTCGTCGCTGTACGGCAGCGCCTTCCTCATCGGTGGCGTCATCGGACCCGTCATCGGCGGCCTCCTCGGTGAGTTCGGCATGCGGGTGCCCTTCGTGGTCTACGGGATCGCGCTGCTCATCGCGGCGGGCTTCGTCGGCGTGATGCTGCGGGGCGCGCACATGCGACCCGACCCGACGAAGGCCGACCTGCCGCCGATGTCCGTGCGCGAGGCGCGGCACAACAGCGCCTACCGCGCGGCCATGGTCTCCGCCTTCGCCAACGGGTGGACGAACTTCGGCGTCCGCGTCGCCGTCCTGCCGCTCTTCGCCGTCGCCGTCGTCGGCGAGACCTGGGCCGCCGGTGTCGCGCTCGCCGTCGGTGCGGGCGCGACCGCGCTGACCCTGCAGTTCTCCGGTCGCCTCGCCGACACGGTCGGACGCCGTCCGCCGATCATGATCGGTCTGGCACTGAGCGCCCTCGGTATGGGCACGATGGGTCTGTCCGGTGGGTTGGTGCTCATCCTCGTGCTCTCCACGGTCCTCGGTGCCGGGGCCGGCCTGCTCAACCCGGCGCAGCAGGCGAGCGTCGCCGATGTCGTGGGCAACCACCGCTCCGGCGGCAAGGTGCTTGCGGGCTACCAGATGTGCCAGGACGCGGGCGGGATCGGCGGCCCGATCCTCGTCGGACTCGTTGTCGACTACGCCGGGTGGGGCTGGGCCTTCGCGCTGAGCGGGGTCATCTCGGCGCTCGCGATCCTCCCGTGGGTGCGCGCGCAGGAGACCTTGACTGGTCACTGATGGGGATGAGGCGGATGATTTCAGGCCCACCCGCTGTTGCTGCGGACATGCAGATCGACATCTGGTCCGACATCGCCTGCCCGTGGTGCTACATCGGCAAGCGCCGCCTCGAGACGGCGCTGGCCGATTACCCGCACCGGGACGAGGTGGGCGTGACCTGGCACAGCTACCAGCTCGACCCGACCCTGCCGGAGCACTACGAGGGCACCGAGGTCGAGTACCTCTCCTCGCGCAAGGGGATGGCCGCCGAGCAGGTGGAGCAGATGTTCGCGCACGTGGCCGAGCAGGCCGCGGGCGAGGGGCTGGCCTACGACTTCGACTCGCTCGTCGTCGCCAACTCCGCCCGCGCCCACGAGCTGCTGCACCTCGCCAGGGAGCGCGGTCTCGGCGACGAGGCCAAGGAGGCCCTGCTCTCCGGGCACTTCGAGCATGCCGCGGACATCGGTGACGTCGACACCCTCGTGCGCATCGGCACCTCCGTCGGTCTGGACGAAGGGGAGATCCGCTCGGCCCTCGCGGACGGCCGCTACAAGGCCGCCGTCGCCTCCGACATCGACATGGCCCGCCGGATCGGGGTGACCGGTGTCCCCTTCGTCGTCGTGGACATGAAGTACGCGGTCTCCGGTGCGCAGCCGCCGGAGGTCTTCCGCGAGGTCCTCGACAAGGCCTGGGGTGAGCGCGCCCCCGCCCTCCAGGTCGTCGACGGTGCCGGTGCCGACGCGTGCGGCCCCGACGGCTGCGCCATCTGAGCCGGCGGCGTAGCGTCGGGACATGACACCTGCAGAGCTGCTCATCGACGCCTTCGACCGCGTGCGCGACGGTGCCTTCGCCGTCGTCGACGGTCTGACCGAGGACCAGCTGGCACACCGGGTCACGCCCGACGCCAACTCGATCGCGTGGCTGGTCTGGCACGCCTACCGCGTCCAGGACGACCACATCGCCGACGCGGCCGGCCTCCAGCAGGTCTGGGCCGCGCGGGGGTTCATCGAGTTCTTCGACCTCGACCTCGACGAGGACGACACCGGCTTCGGGCACACCTCCGCGCAGGTGGCCCGGGTGCGCGCCCCCGCCGACCTGCTGGCCCGGTACGTCGAGGAGGTCCACGCGCAGACGGTGGCGTGGGTGGGCGGCCTGAAGGAGGCGGACCTCGACTGGGTCGTCGACACCTCGTGGGAGGAGCCGGTCACCCTCGGGGTGCGGCTGGTCAGCGTCGTCAACGACATCACCCAGCACATCGGCCAGGCCGCCTACGTGCGCGGCCTGCTCGGCGGGCACGTGTCGGTGTGAGCGAGGGAGCGGACGTGGCCGGTGAGTTCGTGGTCGAGGTCGAGGCCCCCATGGCTCCGGCGCAGGCCTGGACGCGCGTGTGGGACCTTGACCGGCACACCGCCGTCATCCCGCTGACGACGGTCGGGACCGTTCCGCCCGCGACGCGGCTCGGCGTCGGCGCGGAGTTCTGCGGCCGCACCGGGCTCGGCCCACTCGGCTTCGACGACCCGATGCGGGTCGTCGAATGGGAGCCGCCCACCACGGGGGCCGGCCGCGCCGTCGTGGTCAAGACCGGGTCCGTCATCGCTGGTGGGATCGAGGTGACGTTCACCCCCGACGCGGGCCGCACCCGGATCACCTGGCGTCAGCACGTCGAGCTGCCGTGGCTCCCTTCGCGCCTGTCGGGTGCGGAGCGACTCGCCGCTCGCCTCGTCGCACCCGGGTACCGCATCGTTCTTCGGCGTCTGCTCGCCTGACCGCGGCTGCGCCGCATGACGGGCCCCGACATCGCCAGTGTGGTCGGGCAGGGGTTTGAGGCGCGGCTGTGGCGTGTCGTCGCACCCGCGAGTCACATCCGCCGCTTGGTCCGTCCGGTGGCCGGCGCCGTCCACGGGTCCTCCGGCCAGGGGTGCTTGGGGTATCGACCGCGCATCTCGGCTCGCACCTGCGCGTACGGCCCGGACCAGAAGGAGGCGAGGTCGTCGGTGACCGCGAGCGGACGCCGCGCGGGGGAGAGCAAGTGGAAGAGCACCGGCACCCGTCCCTCGACGAGTCGGGGTGACTCCGCGAGCCCGAAGCACTCCTGCAGCTTCACCGCCACCACCGGTGCGGCAGAGGGCTCGTCGTGGGCGGGCCACGTGATCGCCACCTGCGACCCGCTCGGCACCGGCAGCCGCTCCGGCGCGAGCTCCTCGAGTCGCGTCGCCGCGGGCCACGGCAGCAGTCGACGAAGGGGGTCGGTCAGGTCGATCCTCGCGATCGGCGTCCCTGTCGCGATCCGCTGCAGCTCGGGGCCGAGCCACTCGTCGAGCCGTCCCGCGAGGGCGGCGTCGGAGACGTCCGGCCACGGGTCGCCGAGGTGGTGGTGCAGCACGGCCAGCCGGCGGCGCAGCGCGGCCGCGGTCGGTGACCACGCGAGGAGGTCCAGCCCCCGGTCGGCGAGGGCGCGGGCCACTGCGTCCGCCCCCGTCACGGCGTCCACCCGGACCGGGGTGGAGCTGAGCTCGATGGCGCCGATGGCGTCGACCTCGCGGGCCGTGACCCTCCCTTCGCCGAGGTCGGCCCGGGTCTCACGCACTCGCAACCCGGCTCCGGCGGTCTCGGCCTCCTCCCGGGTGAGGCCGGCGGCCAGCCGGATGACGGCGCCGGTGCCGGCCGCGACCCGCCCCTCGGCCCGGGCGACGTCGGCGACGACGATCCACTCGTGGTGGCGGACGGGGTTGCCCGTCGGCAGCGCCGCACGCGTCCCGGAGACCAGCAGGTAACTGGGGCCGTCCCCGACGCGTCTGGCGATGCGCCCGGGGTGGGCCAGGGCGACGACCAGACCCGTGGCGTCCGAGCGGGATGCATCCCCCTCGGCGGGCACGAGCCGGGTCAGGCGCTCGACCTCCCGGCGCCAGCGGGAGGTCTCGCGGCCACGACCGGAGCGCAGGTCGGCCACCAGCCGGCCGAGGTCGCCGTCGTCGCTGCGCAGGTCGTCGGCGAGCGCGGCGACGACCTCGGTGGCGGATCTCGTCCCGACGAGCAGGGCTCCCTCGAGCAGGGCGCGGGCCAGCCGTGGGTCCGCGGGCACGCGGGCGGCGGCGGTTCCGTCCGGGGTGATCCGGCCGTCGTCGTCGACGAGGCCGAGCCCGCGGAGGGTCGCCTCGGCCGCCGCGATGGCCGGCGAAGGGGGTGGTGTCAGCAACGGCATCGCCTCACCCCGGGGCGATCCCCAGGCCGCGAGGGTGAGCGCGGCCTCGGTCAGGTCCGCGGTCGTGATCTGCGGGGTGACGTGCTCCGGCGCCCGAGCCCACGCGGACTCCTCGATCAGCCGGACCGCGGTGCCCGGGCCCAGGCGCGCGGCGCGGCCGGCCCGTTGCGTCATCGAGGCGCGGGAGGCCTGGACCGTCACGAGCCCCGACATGTCGCGGGCGGCGTCCCGGCGCGGCTCGCGGGAGAGCCCCGCGTCGACGACGAGCCGGACCCCGGGGACCGTCAAGGAGGACTCCGCGAGATCGGTGGAGACGATGATCCGTGACGAGCTCTCTTCTCGTGCGCCGGTGGCCCGGTCTTGCTCCCGAGGACCGAGCCGCCCGTGCAGCGGGAGGACCTCGGCGCGCGGCACGAGCCCGCGCAGCTCCTCGACGACCCGGTCGACCTCCCGGGCGCCGGGGACGAAGACGAGGGTGTCGCCCTCGCCGTGGTGGTGGGCCGTGGTCGCGGCGACGTGGTGGAGGAACTCCCGCGTGACCCCACGGACGTCGGTGCGCGGACCAGCGGAGGGCGCCCACCGGATGTCCAGGGGGTACAGCGCGCCTGGGCTGTCGACGAGCGGTGCCGGTCCGGTGTCGTCGGCGAGGACCTCAGCGACGGCCGGGGCGTCGAGCGTCGCGGACATGGCGACCAGGGGCAGGTCGCGCAGCTGGCGGACCTCCGCGAGCATCCCGAGCAGCAGGTCGGTGTCGAGGGCGCGCTCGTGGATCTCGTCGAGGACGACCGCGGCCGTGTCGGTCAGCTCCGGGTCGGCGAGCAGGCGACGCACGAGGACGCCCGGCGTGACGAACTCGATCCGCGCGCCCCGCCGCAGCTGCCGGTCGCCGCGCACGGTGTAGCCGACGAGCTCACCGACGCCCGTCCCCGTGAGGTGGGCGAGGCGGTGCGCAGCGGCACGCACGGCGACGCGCCGCGGGCCGGTGACGACGACGCGACCGGGCACGCAGTCCGCGACGAGGGGCGGGGCGAGGGTGGTCTTGCCGCTGCCCGGTGGTGCCTGCACGACTGCGACGCCCCGGTCGGTGACGGCGACGCGCAGGTCGTCGAGGGCCTCGGCGAAGGGGAGTCCCTCACCGAGGGCAGCAGCGTCGAAGGGGGGCACTCGCACAGTCTCCCAACTGCCCGCCTGACGGCGTTGTGCACGCCTGGCCCCCGGTATTTCGTGGGCCGACCGCGCACTACGCCGTCAGGTCGAGCTCGAAGAGGCGTGTCGTGGCAGCGAGCGGTGACCGCCTGTTCGTCATGGGTGTCGCGCGGCAGTTCACTGCGCCGACTCCTCCCGGCCCCGCGGTTTCCGGGGGCGTCGGGCCGGCCGCTCGGCCAGCTGCCGCGCGACACGCCGACGGACGGGGTCGAGTCGCCGCGCGACGTCACGCAGCGGGCGCGCGAGACCCGCGCCGACGATGACCCCGAGCGCGATCGCCACCACGATGACGAGGACCTCGGCCGCGGCGACGACACCGGCCGCCGGGGAGGACTCGATCTGCGCGACGGACACGAGTCCGAGCGACCCGGGCACGAGCAGCCAGAAGCTCGGCAGGAAGGCCACCACCCGCGGCACCCGCGGCCGGACGAACTCCACCAGCGTCGCGACGAGGCTCGCGGCACAGGCACCCAGGAAGGCGCCGAGCCACGCGCCCTGACCCGTCGCGCGCCCGAGCTCCTGCGCGACCACGGTCGCCAGGATCGTCACGAGCAGGGCCGGCACGAGGGACGGGGGCACGGACTCGAGCAGGGAGATCCCCACGGCGATGAAGAGCAGCCCGAGCAGGGGCGCCCACAGGCCGAGCTCGTCCGGCCGCTCGCCGTTGATGCGGGACAACGGGACACCGAGCGCGGCGACGGCTGCCCCCACGCCGAGGGTGGCCAGCAGCAGCTGGGTGGCGCCATAGGCCAAACGGGACGTCCCCGCCACCATCGACCCCGCGGACAGCTCGGTCAGCCCGGTGACGATGAGGGCGCCGGGCAGCAGCACGGCGATCGGGGGCACGAGCGTCCACAGGGGAGCGTCGACGAGGCCGAGCTCGGCCGCGCCGAAGGCCGCGAATGCCGAGGCGAAGGCAGCGAGGAAGGGCATCAGCGTGCCGACGAGGAGGGAGCGCCCGCTGAGCATCATCAGGCCGGCGACCACCTGGCTGAGCAGTGCCGCGAAGATCACCGAGGACCACGCGGGCGCCAGGACGAGGGCGACGCCGGTGCCGATGAGGAAGAGTCCCAGCGGCAGGCCGTAGGCGGGGTAGCGGTGCGGGTGCTGGCGCAGCACCGCCAGTCGGGCGAGCGCGTCGTCCGGGTCGAGGAGGCCGGAGGTGAGCGCGGTGTGGACGGCCGTCACCTCGGCGAGCTGGTCGAGCCGCACCCCGCCGTCGACCCCCTCGAACGTCGCCGCGTCCCCGCTCGTGAGCGCGACCCACAGGCCGGTCGGGGAGGCGGCGACCTCGATGCCCTCGTGGCCGAGTGCGGCCGCCGCCTCCTGCACGTCCTCCTCGACCTCGTGCACCGGCATCCCGCCGGCGAGGAGCCCGGCGCCGAGCCAGGCGAGCAGCCGTCGGGTGTCCTGCGCAGCGGTCGTGGTCACCGCGCCATTGTGGGGGATTGGAACGCGCGTGCGTGGGTAGGCCGGGAGGGAAGACCACGACGAAGGGAGTCCCCTGTGACCGTCTCGAGCACCGACCGCCGCGAGCGCGTGGTCGTCGTCGGGAGCGGGTTCGCCGGCTTCGAGGCGGCCCGTGGAGTGGCCCGACGCCTGCGTCGGGCCGAGCATCCCGCCGAGGTGGTGCTCGTCTCGATGCACGACTACATGCTCTACACCCCGCTGCTGCCGGACGTGGCCGGTGGGCTCATCGACCCGCGCTACGTGGCGGTGCCGCTGGCCAATGAGCTGCCGGACGTGTCGCTGCGACCGGGCTGCGTCGACGGTGTGGACCTGGAGGCACGGACGCTGCACGTCAGCGGCTGCGCCCCCGAGGACGAGGAGATGCACTGGGACCGGCTGGTCCTGACTCCGGGGTCGGTGACCAAGCTCTTCGGCGTGCCCGGCGTCGCCGAGCACGCCCGTGGGCTGAAGACCGTCGCGGAGGCCCTGTACCTGCGCGAGCAGTTCCTCTACCAGCTCGAGCTGGCCGAGCACGAGAGCGACCCGGAGGTCCGGCAGGCCCGCCGCACCGTCGTCGTCGTGGGTGCGTCCTACGCGGGGACCGAACTGGTCGCCCAGCTGCACGCGCTCGCGGAGGACCACGCGCGCCAGCGCGGTAAGCCGCTGGACCAGGCCCGGTTCGTGCTCATCGACCTGGCCGACCGCGTCATGCCCGAGGTCGGGGAGAAGCTCGGCGACCGCGCGCTGGAGTCGCTGCGCGGCCGGGGCATCGACGTGCGCCTGGGCACGAGCCTGGAGGAGCTGACGGCAGAGCAGGCGACGTTGACCGACGGGGACGTCATCGGCACGCGGACGGTCGCCTGGGTCACGGGCGTCACGGGTGCACCGGTGCTCGAGACCCTCGGTCTGCCGCTGGAGAAGGGGCGGCTGGTCGTCAACGCCGACCTGTCCGTCCCGGGCCACCCGCACGTCTTCGCTGCGGGCGACGCCGCGGCGGTGCCCGACCTCGCGAGCAAGGACAAGGACGCGGTCACGCCACCGACGGCGCAGCACGCGGTGCGCCAGGGCAAGGTCGTCGCCCGCAACGTCGCGGCGACCCTCGGCATCGGCGGCAGCAAGCGCTACAAGCACCGCGACCTCGGCCTGGTCGTCGACCTCGGTCCGAAGTACGCCGTCGCCAACCCCTTCGGGATCGAGCTGTCGGGCTGGCCGGCCAAGGTCGCCGCCCGGGGGTACCACCTCGCCTCGCTGCCGCGTTCGGCCAACCGCTGGATGACTGCGCTCGCCTGGGCCGCCGAGGTGACCAGCGACCGGCCCATCTCCCGCCTCGGGCTGGTCAGCGCGGAGGAGTCCGACTTCCGCACGAGCGAGGGTCTGGACGTGCCCTGATCAGGGACGCAGGTGCGAGGCGCCGTTGAGGTCCAGCGTGGCGCCGGAGGCCCACTGGGCCTCGGGCGAGGCGAGCCAGACCACGGCGGAGGCCACCTCCTCCGGGCGGCCGACCCGGGCGAAGGGGGAGTCCCCCCTGATCGCATCGCCGTCCGGTGAGGCGAGCCGGTCGGCCACCCGTTCGGTGTCGATGAAGCCGGGCGCGACGGTCGCCACGGCGATCCCGTGCGGGGCCAGGGCGACGGCGAGCGAGGCGTCCATCGAGTGCAGCGCGGCCTTCGACGCGGCGTAGGCGGGGAAGTCCGGCTCGCCGCGGTGCACCCCGCGGGTCCCGATCGTGATGACCCGGCCCGGCAGACCGAGCTCGATCAGGCGCGCGGTCATCGTATGGGTCACCAGAGCGGTCCCGAGGGTGTTGATCCGCAGGTACTCCTCCCACGTCCGTTGCCACGCGACCGAGTCCGTCGTGGCCGGGGGGTGTCGCAGTGCGGGCGTCGTCGCGATCCCGGCGTTGTTGACCAGCACCGTCACCGGACCGCCGAGAGCCGCCTCGGCGGCGGCGGGCAGCCCCCGGGCCTCCTGCGCGTCGCCGAGGTCGGCCGTGACGAGGGCGTGCCCGGTGCCCGGGAGGGAAGCGAGGGTCTTTCCCCCTTCGCCCCGGGCCGTGCGGACGTGGACCGCGACCCGGTCACCCTGCTCGGCGAAGGCCCGGGCGATCGCGCGGCCGATCCCGCGGGAGGCGCCGGTGACGAGGACATTGCGGCTCATGGCCCCTTACGGTAGCCATCCGCCCGCCGGGCGGAGCCGGCACGCACCGGGGGCGGCGACGGGGGCCGGTCAGGAACCGGCGCCGGCCGAGCCGTCCGGGAGGACCATGGCGATGACGTCGGGTGCGTCCTCGGACAGCCAACTCGGCCGGACCCGGCCGACCTCCTGCCACCCGGTGCGCCGGTAGAGCCGCATCGCACCGGTGCTCGTGGGGACGACGTCCAGGCACGGCGCGAGGTCGCGCTCCCGCAGGGCCGCGACCGCGGTCGCGAGCAGCGCAGTGCCGGCTCCGCTGCCCCGCGCCGAGCTGGCGGTGAAGAAGATCGCGACCTCACCCAGCTCGTCGTGGGGGCGCCGGTGGGCGTCCATCCACGCCCGTACGACAGCGGCATCCCCGTCGGCGAGCGACGTCGGGTCCCCGGGACGGGAGATGGCGACGTGACCGACGGGCAGCCCGTCGACCTCGGCCACCCACGCGGCCGTGGTCCCGGGCCGCAGGATGAACTGCTCGGCCGAGTACGGGAGCGGGTCGCGGTGCGGGTAACCGGAGGCGCGCTGCTGCTCCAGCAGCGCCCGCGCCAGGTGCGGTACGTCGTCGCGTCGCCGCGGACGGATGACGGGCTCACTGGGGGACACCCGACTATCCTGCACAGGGGAATGTCCACCCCGGAACGGGGTAGGACGAGGGCTCCCGAGCAAGGAGGTCAGGATGACGAGCGAGGAGACGCCGGAGCAGGGTCAGGTGTCCGAGACCACCGGCCTCGACAAGGATCATGTGCAGGGCGGCATCCAGGGCGAGGGAGAGCCCTCGACCGCTGCCATCCGGGACCAGGACGGGCCCCCGGAGGCGGAGCTGGCGTCGCCCGACGAGCGGACCGACGACGCGGACCCGGAGGACGCCGAGGACCTCGGTGTCGTCGAGGACGCCGAGCGCCGTGTGGGGTGGGCGGACGAGTGACCTCCTTGCCCACGGAGCGCGGCGCGGTGAGCGCGCACGTGCTCCGGATGCTGCGCGGGGACCGACCCGGTCCCGTGCCCGAGGTGGCGGGCGACGTCCTGGTGGACGAGGACGTCCAGCTGGCCCTGTGGTGCCTCTTCGAGCTGCACCACCGAGGGTTCGACGACGTCGACCCCGACCTCGAGTGGGACCCGGAGGTCATCCGGGTCCGGCGCGTGCTCGAGGCCGCCCATCTCGCGGCGGTCCGCGACCTCACCCGCGAGCGGCTCGAGCAGGTGGATGCGCGCGATGACCTCGTCGACCAGATCGACACGCTGCTCGCCGTCGACGACGGCCCGTCCCTCGCCGAGCACCTGCGTCGCCACGCGGATGCCGACCAGTTCCGCGACTTCCTGCGCCAGCGCAGCATCTACCACCTGAAGGAGTCCGACCCGCACGCCTTCGTCGTGCCGCGCCTCGACGGCGTGCCGAAGGTGGCCCTCGCGGAGCTGCAGTACGACGAGTTCGGCGCGGGCCGACCGGCGGCCCTGCACTCCAGCCTCTTCGCCGAGGCGCTCGCGGCCTGCGGACTGGACCCCACCTACGGCGCCTACGTCGACGAGGCGCGGGCCACGACGCTCGCGGTCAACACGACGATGAGCCTCTTCGGAGTCAACCGGCGGTGGCGGGGGGCGGCGATGGGGCACCTCGCGGCCTTCGAGTCCACCAGCTCGCTGCCGTGCCGGTGGATCACCGCGGGCGCCCGACGCCTCGGTCTGCCGGAGGAGGTGGCGACGTACTACGAGGAGCACATCGAGGCCGATGCGGTGCACGAGCAGCTGGCCGTGCGGAGCATCTGCGCCCCGCTCGTCGCGGCCGAGCCCGACCTGCACGACGACGTCCTCCTCGGTGTCGCCGCCTGCCTCGAGCTGGACGCCCTCGCCGCGCGGGAGCAGCTGGCCCAGTGGGGCCGCGCTACCGCTGTGGGGGTGCCCGCATGAGCCGCGAGGTCTCCGTCCAGCGGTGCCCGGACGGCCCGGTGCTGGTCCGCGGTGCGGACACGGTGCGCGACGCCGCCGGTGTCGAGCACGAGGTGACCCGGCCCGTGGTCGCGATGTGCATGTGCGGCACGTCCGCCCGGCTGCCGTGGTGCGACGGCACCCACAAGGTGCTCAACGCGCAGCGGTCCTCGGGCAGCGGTCGCTGATGGCGCGGGTGGACTTCACCTTCGCCGGGCTGCGGCTGACGACCGACGAGCGGCTGCTCACCCCGCGCGAGTGGACCGCGGCCCAGTCGAGGTGGGCGGCCGAGCTGCTGCCGACCCTGCCACCCGGTCCCGTCCTGGAGCTGTGCGCCGGAGCGGGCCACATCGGCCTGGCCGCCGTCCACGAGAGCGACCGGCCGCTCGTGGCCGTCGACCGTGAGGAGACGGCGACGACGCACGTGCTGCTCAACGCGGGCCTGCTGGGCATCAGCGACCGGGTCGAGGCGCGCTGCAGCCGGCTGGAGGACGCGGTCGCACCGCACGAGCAGTTCGCCCTCGTCATCGCCGACCCGCCGTGGGTGCGTCGGTCCGACATCGGTCGCTACCCGCAGGACCCGCCGGAGGCCATCGACGGTGGCACCGACGGGCTGGACATCGCCCGTGGGTGCGTGCAGGTCATCGATCGGCACCTCGCCCCGGGCGGTGCGGCACTGCTCCAGCTCGGCTCGGCGCAGCAGGTGTCCGAGCTGGAGCTGCCGCGGACGCTCGCCGTCGACGAGGTCCGCGAGTTCCCCCGGGGAGCCCTGGTCCGGATGGGCAGGCCCGCTCACCCGACGACGTCGACCTGACGCCTGCGGAAACCGACCAGTCCCATGAGGGCCAGGCCGACGGCGAGGGCCAGGACGACGAGGAAGGGGCCGGCCGTGAAGTCCTCCACAGGAGGGCTGGCGAGCTGGTGCAGCGGAGAGAGTGCGACCAGAGCGTCCGGGAGCTGCAGCAGCTCGCCGAAGAACTCGACGACACCCATCCACACCACGAGGACCCAGCACAGCGGAGCCACCAGGCGCGGCGCCCAGCCGTAGAGGGCGGCCCCGAGTCCCGCCACGACCAGCGCGGCGGGGACGAGCGCGACGTGGGCGACGGTGACCATGCCGATGACCTCCGCGTCACCGGTGACGGCGGCCGCCGCGAGCCCGGTGCACACGCCGGTCACCACGCTGATGACGACGGCACCGACCGCCACGACCGCCAGGTGGGAGCCGAGCCAGCCGGTGCGCCCGATCGGAGTCGCCAGGACGGTGTCGGTGCGACCGCTGTCCTCCTCCACGCGCAGGGTCCGCATCCCGAAGACCGCGTAGGCGGCGATGAGCACGGTGACGAAGGCGCCCAGGAAGGAGCTGTAGCCGTCGAGCAGCGCGTCGGTGCTGAACATCTCGGCCATGGCCGGTGGCATGTCCTCCCCGGCGTCGAGCATCGCCTGGGCGAAGGCGCCGTCGGTGACGCCGAGGAGCAGGATGCCGGTGCCCCACCCGAGGAATCCCCCGCGCTGGAGCCGGAGGGCCAGGCCCGAGGGCGTGCCGAGGCGGGGACGGGCGTGCGGCCGGCCCGGCCGCACGGCGACCAGGCTGGCCCCGAAGTCCCGCCTGCCCAGGAGGAGGTAGCCGGCCGTGGTCCCGGCGGCCGCGACGAGCACGAGGAGGAGAAGGGGGGCCCACCGGTCGTGCACGTACGGCGCCGTCTGCGCCGGCCACGCCAGGGGAGAGAACCAGGACACGGCGCTGCCGCCGGGCGCGGCCATGTCGCCCACGGCGCGGATGACGAAGGCGGCGCCGAGCACGGCTCCGGCCATCCCGGCGGCCGGACGGGAGAACTCGCTCAGCTGCACGGTGACCGCGGTGACCCCGGCGAAGGCGAGGCCCGAGAGCGCGGTGCCGAGCCCGACGAGGAGGGACCCCGTGGTGGCGAAGCCGTTGGTGATGGCCAGCCCCGAGACCACGACGAGGACGAGCGCGTTCGTGATGAGTGCGATGACGATGGCCGCCGTGAGCGGTGCGTAGCGGCCGGTGACGTTGGCGCGGAGGAGCTCAGCGCGTCCGGTCTCCTCCTCCTGGCGGGTGTGCCGCGTGATGAGGAAGATGTTCATCAGCGCGCGAGGAGGAAGAGGTAGGGCGTGTAGCCCGCGGCGAAGAACCGTTCGTACGTGGGGTCGTCCATCCCGAACGCCGGCCCGGTGAACATCCGGCCGACGGGTTGGGTGAACATCGGTACCAGGGCGGCCAGGTCCTCCTGCGTGGGTGCCAGGAGCGGCAGGGCGTTGCCGATGTAGAGGACGAAGATGCCCAGCCCGCCCACCCACGCGGGCAGCTTGACCCGGTCGCGGCGCAACCCGAGGCGGACGAGGGTCGCCGTCCCGGCGAAGGTCGTCCGGTGGGCGGAGGGGGTGCTGGGCGCCCGGGTCGCCTCGATCGCGGTGCTCATCGGACCCCGACCTCCTCCTCCGTCTCGGCACCGCCGGCGGTGGCGTCCTCGCCGTAGTGGCGCATCAGCAGCTGCTCGAGCGTCGGGGGATGGGCGACGAGGGAGCGGACCCCGAGATCGGCGAGTGCCCGCACGACGGGCTGGACGCGGTCCCCGTCGACGTGGAACTGCACGCGCCCGTCCTCGCGGGTGAGGTCGTGCACCCCGGGGAGCGTCGCGAGCTCGTCGGCCGGCCGGTCCGTCTCGGCGACGAAGGTCGTGCGGGTCATGTGCCGCAGGTCGGAGAGGCTGCCCGACTCGACGACCCGCCCACGGCGCACGATCGAGATGCGGTCGGCCAGGGCCTCGACCTGCGCCAGGATGTGGCTCGAGAGCAGGACCGTGCGGCCCTCGGCCTTGGCCTCGGCGATCGTCTGCTGGAAGATGACCTCCATCAGCGGGTCGAGCCCCGCGGTCGGCTCGTCGAGCAGGAGCAGGTCGACGTCGGAGACGAGTGCGGAGATCAGCGCCACCTTCTGGCGGTTGCCCTTGGAGTAGGTGCGGGCCTTCTTCGACGGGTCGAGGTCGAAGCGCTCGCACAGCGCCTCGCGCCTCGCCGTGTCGACGTGGCCGCGCAGTCGGGCGAAGAGGTCGATCGCCTCGCCGCCGGTCATCGTCGGCCAGAGCGCGACGTCCCCCGGGACGTAGGCCAGGCGCCGGTGGAGCTCGACGGCGTCGTCCCACGGATCGCCGCCGAGCATGCGCACGGTGCCACCGTCGGGACGCAGCAGGCCGAGCAGGACACGCATGGTCGTCGACTTCCCGGCACCGTTGGGGCCGAGGAAGCCGTGGACCTCGCCCGCAGCGACCTCGAGGTCCAGGCCGTCGAGGGCGCGGACCGTGCCGAAGGTCTTGACGAGCCCGTGCGTGGAGATGACTGCCTCGGTGGAACTCATGGAACTCATGACGTCTCCTGGTGGTCTGCGGCGGCGGACGTCCCGTCCGTCGCGGTGGTGTCGGTGGGGGGCTCGAAGAGCCCGGCCATCTCGCTGTAGGCGCCCTCGGTGATCAGGCCCTGGGTGTACAGCTCCATGACGGGCCGGAAGTACGGGGCCAGGTCCTCGGGGTCGGTGCCGGGGGCGAGGAAGTCGACGCCGAGCAGGCGGTGGAGCTGCTCGTGCAGGACGAGGGCGCCGAGCGACCAGAGGACCAGGACGACCGCGCGCTCGCGGGGGACGCTGCTCGGCTTGAGCAGTCCGGCCTGCTCGCTCGCGGCCATGTAGACCTCGGCGTCGGCCACCATGTCGTCCACGAGCCGGCCGACCTGCTCGCCACCCTCGCTCAGGGTCCGCACGAGGTAGCGCAGCAGCGGGCGGCTCTCCTGCATCATCTGCAGGGCCGCCAACGGATTCATCTGCGGACCGCCGGCGAGGACCGTCTCCTTGTTGTTGCGGATCAGTCGGGCCACGTGCTCGTCGCAGGCGCGGTGCAGCCCGGCCTTCGACCCGAAGTGGTGGATCACCAGCCCCTGCGACACCTCGGCGCGCGCGGCGATCGACTTCAGGCTGGTGCCGGCCACGCCCTTCTCGCCGAAGAGCTCGATGGCGGCATCGCGGATGCGCACGATCCCCTCGCGGTCGTCGGCACTCATGACGGGATCCACTGACTGTTCACTCAGTCAGTACACTCCTGACTGTGCGTTCAGTCAACCCCGAATTGCGAGGACTTCGTGGTCCCCGCAGGTCACGGGCTGTGCACAATGGCGCAATGGCAGATCTCACCGAGCTCCCGCGGCGTTCCGTCTGGCACGGGTGGGGTGACCCGGGGCAGGTCAGACCGCTGCCGACCGGTGGCTGGCCGCTGCTGAAGTTCCTCGGCAGGGTCGAGCCCGCCGCCCACGACGCCCCACCCGTCGCGCTCGGGGAGGTGCGGCTGCCCGAGGTGCACCTCACCGAGGCCGCCCGTGCGGCGCTCGTCGCCGTCGTCGGTGACGAGCACGTCTCCACCGATCGTCTCGACCGGGTCGAGCATGCCGGCGGCAAGAGCTATGCGGACCTCTACCGGCTGCGTACCGGTGACGGCTCCCGGGCCCCCGACGCCGTGGTCTTCCCGGGCACCTCGAAGGAGGTCTCCGGCCTCCTCGCCGCCTGCGTCGAGCACGAGGTGGCCGTCGTCCCCTTCGGGGGTGGCACGAGCGTCGTCGGAGGCGTCGACCCGGTGCGGGGTCGGTTCTCCGCGGTCATCAGCCTCGACCTGCGCCGTCTCAACAGGGTGCGCGGGGTCGACCCGGTGTCCCAGACCGCTGTCGTGCAGGCCGGTGTCCGCGGGCCCGAGGCCGAGGCCGTCTTCCAGGAGCACGACCTGACCCTGGGGCACTTCCCGCAGAGCCACCAGCAGGCCACCCTCGGTGGGTACCTCGTCACCCGCAGTGCCGGGCAGGCCTCCTCGGGTTACGGCCGCTTCGAGGAGAACGTCGTCTCCGCCACGATGGCCACCCCGACCGGTGAGCTGGTCGTCGGTGGCCGGGCCCCGGCCAACGAGACCGCTGCCGGGCCGAAGCTCCTCGACCTCGTCATCGGCAGCGAGGGGCTGCTCGGTGTCGTCACCGAGGCGACCGTCCAGCTGTCCCGTCGGCCGACGATCGAGCACCAGGAGTCCTGGGCGCTGCACGACACCCCGACCGGGTTCGCCGCCTTCCGAGACCTCGCGCAGGAGCTCGGCCGCGGGATCATGCCGGATGTCGCCCGCCTGTCCGACCACGACGAGACGACGACGGTGATGGCGCAGGCCGGACTGGCCGGGATGGCCGGGATGGGTCGCGTGCGCGCCCGCGGCTGGCGCGAGCCGGCCCTCGCGGTCTTCCAGCTGGAGGACCGCGACAAGGCCACGCTGCGCTTCCGCCGCAAGAAGCTCGCGGCGGTCCTCAAGCGCCACGGCGCCGTGAGGCTGACCGACTCCATCGCCGAGCACTGGATGACGGGCAGGTTCCGCGGCCCGTACCAGCGCGACCACCTCATGGACCGCGGTGTCTTCGTCGAGACCGTCGAGACCGCGACCACGTGGGACAACCTCGAGCACCTCTACGACGCGGTCCGCTCGGCGATCGTCACGGCCACGGGACGCGGCTGGGTGCAGTGCCACGTCTCGCACCTCGAGGGCGGTGGCGCCTCCCTCTACTACACCGTCATGGCCTCCGCCGAGGACGACCCACTGGCCCAGTGGCGTCGGATCAGGACCGCCGCGGGCCAGGCGATGATCGACGCAGGGGGGACCATCACCTACCACCACGCCGTGGGCACCGACCACCGCCCCTGGATGAGGGACGAGATCGGCGACGGGGGTATCCGCATCCTGCGCGCCGTCAAGGCCGAGCTGGACCCGACGGGCGTACTCAACCCCGGCAAACTCATCCCGGACGACGAGGGATGACCGACGCCCTCGTCGTGGTCAACCCCACCGCCCGCAACGGCGCGGCCAGGGCGATGATCCCGGTCGTCACGGACATCCTGCGCTCGCACGGGTGGTCGGTGGACGTGGCCGTCACGGAGTCCGCCGAGCACGCCGTGCAGATCGCTGCCGCCGCCGAACCCGACGACCAGCTGCTCGTGGCCCTCGGCGGCGACGGTCTCGTCGCCCGGGTCGCCGAGGGAGCCATCCGCTCCGGCGCGCTCGTCGCCCCGCTGCCCGGGGGACGCGGCTGCGACTTCATCCGCGCCCTCGGCGGGTCGCGCGACCTGCGTCAGGCGACATCCTCCCTTCCTCTGGCCACCGAGCGAAGGGTGGATGTCGGCCTCGCGGGAGGGACCCCCTTCCTCGGGGTGGCGACGGTCGGGTACGACTCCCGGGCCAACGACCACGCCAACGCGGCGCCGGCCTGGCTGCCGGCGGCGCTCGTCTACGCCTACGGCGGCGCCCGCGCGCTCCTCGAGACCCGCACGACGTCGATCACCATGACGACGGACGGTCAGGCCCGCACCTTCGACGGCTGGAGCGTCGCCATCGGCAACTCCGGTCGCTACGGCGCCGGCATGAGGGCCAACCCCGATGCCCTCCTCGACGACGGCGAGCTCGACGTCACCACGGTCGAGGGCCTGCCGCGGTGGAAGTACCCGATGCTGCTGCCGCGCTACTTCAGGGGCACCCACGTCGACGGCGTCGACATCCGTGCCGATCGCGGGAGCACCATCGACGTCACGTCGCCGACCGGGTACCGCGTGTACGCCGACGGCGACATCGTCGGGGAGACGCCGATGACCTTCACGGTCCGGCAGCAGGAGCTGCGCGTCCTGGTGCACGCGGTGACGCAGGGCTCGGGTCACCGACGCGATCGGGGCGTCGACAGCCAGTAGGCGTAGGTGCGCACCCCGTCGGTGGTGCGGATCTCCTGCTCGACCCGGTGGGGCGCGTCGAGCACGAAGTCCACCGAAGCCCGGAACAGCGGTCCGTCGTGCGCGAAGGAGTGGAACTCGCCCAGCTCACCGCACGGGTCGGCCCCATCCGGGAGGCCCGCGAAGAAGCCGTGGTCCAGGGGGACCCCGAGACTCTCCGGTCCGAGCACGGCTGCGTCGACGACCACCGTGACGGCGCGGATGCCCGACGCGAGGAACCTCTCGACGCACTCGCGAGAGCTCAGTCCCCACAGCGGCTCGAGCACCTCGATCCCCAGCGGCTCGAACTGGGCGCGCTTGTGGTCGAACACCCCGGAGGACGACAGGTCACCGAAGGCGAAGGCGTCGATGCCCTCCCTTCGCATCCCGACCGCGGCCGTGTCCATCGCCTCGACGTAGCCGTCCAGCCCCGGGCCCGGGAGCGTCACGGTCTGCAGCGGCAGACCGATGCTGCCCGCCTGGGCCTGCAGGAGGTCGACCGGGATGTCGTGCACCGTCGAGGCCCCGCCGGCGTGGACGGTCGTCACCAGCCGGTCGACGACGACGCCGTCGTCGGCGAGCAGGGCGGTCAGGGCGAGCGCAGAGTCCTTGCCGCCGCTCCAGTGGAAGGCGACCGTCCTCATGGCCGGGGCCGAGCCGACACCGTGCCGACGCGACGTCCGCGGCGGCGCGCCGGGGCCGCCACGAGGAGCAGGCTGAGCAGGACCACGGCGATGCCGACACCCGTCAGGAGGGAAAGGCTCTCGCGCAGGACGAGCACCCCGAGCAGCGTGGCCGTGACCGGCTCGGCGAGGGAGAGGGTGGCGACCGTGCTCGCGGAGAGCCGGGCCAGCCCGTGCTGGAAGAGCACGTAGGAGACACCGGTCGCGCCGATCCCGAGCCACAGCACCATCGCCCACCCGGCCGGGGAGCGCAGCCAGGCCAGGTCGGCCGAGAGGAGGGCCGGCAGCAGCAGGATCGCACCGGCGACGAAGAGCCCGGCCATGACGACCAGCCCCCGCACTCCCCGCAGCAGGAGCGTCCGCGCGGCGACCGTGTAGCCCGCGTAGGACAGCCCCGCGCCGACGGCGGCGAGGATGCCCAGCGCGTCGATCGGCCCGCCCGTCCCCGCCGATCCGGTCACGAGGAGGACGACTCCCGTGACGGCGCCGGCCGTCGCGAGGCCCCACCGACGACTCGGCCTCTCGGCCAGGAGCAGACCGAGCAGACCGGTCGCCAGCGGCGCGGTCCCGAGGGCCACGACGGTGCCGACCGCCACCCCGGCGCGGGCGACCCCTTCGAAGAAGCACACCTGGTAGGCCGCGACGCAGAGACCGCCGAGCAGGAGGACGACCGGCTGGGGGACCCGCACCCGCTGGGCGGCCAGGGGGGCCGGAGCGCCGGGCCGGACCGCGACGGCCAGCAACGCCAGGGCGACCGCGCCGACGACGATGCGCAGGGCGCCCACCGAGATCGGTTGGGTGCCCTCCGGGCCGAGGGCCTGCGCGGTGCCGGTGGTGCCCCAGAGAGCGGCCGCCCCGACGGCGGCCACCACCGCCGTCGCGGTCCCCGCGCTGCGCGTCACGCCGATCACTGTCGTCGTCAGGGCCGCATCGATCCCGTGTCCACGAAGCGCTGGCCCAGGTGCATGTCGAAGTACTGCAGCCGCCCCGAGCTGCCCTGCTCGCGCGCGACCGGGTCGGCGTCGTAGGGCACAGCCTCCTGCGCGGTCATCATCGTGGCGCGCATCTCGGCGCTCCGGGTCCGCATCGCACCTCCTGCGCGTCCATGGACGGGTCGCCTGATGCTATCGGCCCGCCCGCGGCCTCCCGTGCCACGGACGCGCACACGGACCTCAGTGCTTCGTCGACCGCGGCTCGGCCGCGCTGATCGACGGCGTCTCGATCTGGATGGTCGAGTGGTGGATGGCGACGTCGAAGTGCTCGGCGACGCACGTCTTCACGTGGGCGAGCACCTCGGCGGCGTGCCCGTCGGCGAAGCACTCGTCGTCGACGACGACGTGGGCGCTGAGGGTCGGCAGGCCGGTGGCCACCGTGGAGGCGTGCAGGTCGTGGACCTCGCGCACGTGCTCCACGGACAGCATGTGCTCGCGGACGTCGTCGAGGTCGAGTCCCTTGGGCGTGAACTCCATCAGCACGCTGGAGGTCTCGCGCAGGAGCTTGACCGCCCGCGGGACGATGAGCGCGGCGATGAAGAGGCCCGCGATCGCGTCCGCCTGCAGGTAGCCGGTCGTCGCGATGACGATCGCCGCGATGATCACGCCCACCGAGCCGAGGGCGTCGTTGAGCACCTCGAGGAAGGCGGCGCGCATGTTGAGGTTGGCCGACCGGTTCGACGCCAGGACCCCGATGGCGACGGCGTTGGCGACGAGGCCGATGATGCCGAAGACGAGCAGCTCCCCGGCGGGCACCTCGGGCGGGGCGACGAGGCGACGGACGCCTTCGACCGCCGCGTAGGCGCCGACGACGAGGAGCAGGGTCGCCTGGGCGAGTGCGGCGATCACCTCGACCCGCCGGTACCCCCAGGTCCGGGTGGAGGCGGCCGGTCGCAGCATCAGCGTGCCGGCGATGAGGGCGACCAGCAGCCCGGAGGCGTCGGTCAGGGCGTGGGCCGTGTCGGTCAGGAGCGCGAGGCTGCCGGTGACCCAGGCGCCCACGGCCTGGGCCACGACGATGCCCGCCGTGATCGCGAAGGCGATGGCGAGCTTCGTGCGGAAGTCCCCGGGGTGCCCCGCGTCATCGGCTGGCGGGGAGTGAGCATGTCCTGCACCCATGTCGACATTGTCTCCCTTCGCCGGGAGCCCGTGTCAGCGGGCCTGGACGCCGTCCGTGACCACCGACCGGGCGAGGTCGGCCATCTTGACGTTGTTCTCCTGCGACATCCGCAGCAGGGCCGAGGTCGCCTGCTCCTCCGACATGTCGTACCGGGCCCGCACCATCCCGACCGCCTGGCCGATCGTGCGCGCGTTCTCCAGGGCCGCGTGCAGCTGCCGGCTCGTGCGTGCCGAGGTCAGCGCGACCGCGGCGTGGGAGGCCAGGACCCACCCGCGGTTCTCGCTCTCGGCGCTGAAGGCGTGCTCCCGGTCGCTGTAGAGATTCAGGGCGCCGAAGGTGTGCTCGTGGCTGAACAGCTGGAAGCCGAGTATGCTCCCCACCCCCAGCTCCCGCGCCCGCGGCAGGTACCGGGGCCACCGGGAATCGGCGCTCGTCGAGTGGCAGTGGAAGGCCGCGTTGCGCTCCTCGTGCGCGTGCGAGGCGTCGAAGCACGGCCCTTCGCCGTGCTCGGCCTGGGCGTCGTCGGAGTCACGCACCCGTTGACTGGTGGCAGCGGGGGTCTCGACCTTGTGTTGCTTGGTGATGATCATGACCCCGGCGTCATCGCACCCGGGCACCAGTCGTACGGCCATCTCCACGACCGAGTCGAGGATGGCCTGCTCGGAGGTCTTGCTGGCCAGGTCCCTCGCGATGGTCGCGAACAGCACCCTCTCGTCTTCCGCGTTCATCCTCTTCCTCTCGATGACGTCGCCCCCTTGCCGTACCCGCTCCGCCGCCGCCGACGCGCGACACCCGGAGGGGGCAGACTGGGGCGATGCGACGATTCGAGGAGCTCGCCTGGAGCTCGACGCCCCGGGGGGAGATCAGCCTGCGCCGACGGGTCGAGCCGACGCTCAAGGTGGAAGTCTACGAGGTCAAGCTCGGTGACGAGTTCCTCATGTCGAGCCTGTTCACGGTCGCCGAGGTCGAGCTGGCCCGGCTGGGGCTGGCCGAGGCGAAGGGGGACCAGCTGGACGTGGTCGTCGGCGGCCTCGGCCTGGGCTGCACGGCGCGGGCCGCGCTCGAGGACCCGCGGGTGCGCTCGATGGTCGTCGTCGACGCGATGGCGGAGGTGATCGACTGGCACGAGCGCGAGCTGCTGCCCGAGTCGGCCGACCTCGTGCGGGACCCGCGCACCCGGCTGCTGCACGACGACTTCTTCGCGCTCGCGGCGTCCGAGGCAGGCTTCGACCCGGACGCCCCGGGGCGGACCTTCGACGCGGTGCTGCTCGACATCGACCACACCCCGCACCACCTGCTCCACCCCGACCACGCCCCCTTCTACAGCGAGGACGGACTGCGCCGGCTCACCGCCCACCTGCGTCCCGGCGGGGTCTTCGCGCTCTGGTCGGACGACCCGCCCGACGAGCAGTTCTGCGGGCTGCTCGAGCGGGTCTTCGACCATGTGGACGCGCTCGTGGTGGCCTTCGCCAACTTCCTCACCGGCGGCCAGTCGAGCAACACCATCTACGTCGCGCGCTGACCAGCGGCACGAGGGCCGCTCACCCGAGTGACCGTGCGCCGCCCGTGCCAGACTTGCGTGCGTGGACGACGAGATCGTCGCCGCCCGGAAGGCCCTGCTTCCGTGGCGGGGCGTGCTGCGCACCGGCGCCGTCGCAGCGCTGGGCTCGGTGGTGCTCGTCCTGGTGCAGGTCGTCGTCTTCGCTCTCCACCCGCCACCGGCCACGGCCGCGGAGTTCGTCGACCTCATGACGCGCAGTCCCTTGCTCGGCCTGGTCAGCCTCGACGTGATCTACGGCCTCAACAACGTCCTGGTCGCCCTGGTCTACCTGGCGTTGGTCGTCGTGCTCTGGCAGCAGGCCCGGTCCACGGCTGCGATCGCCGGGCTGCTGGTCGTCCTGGGCATGGCGGCCTACCTCTCCTCCAACCCGTCCGTCGAGATGCTGCTGCTTGCGCAGGAGCACGCGGCTGCGCCCGTCGCCGACCGGCCGGCTCTCCTGGCTGCGGGGGAGGTGCTGATGGCGTCGTGGCGGGGGACGGCGTTCCTGACCTACTACATCCTCAACGGGATCGCCCTGCTGCTGGTCGCGACCGCCCTGCTGCGCACCCGGGTGCTCGGGCGTGCCGTCGCGTGGTGGGCCTTCGTGGCAGGGGTGCTGATGCTCGTCCCCTCGACCTTCGGCGTCCTCGGGCTGGTGATGTCGATCCTGTCGCTCTTGCCCTGGTGCGTCATGTGCGTCCTGGTCGCGCTCCGCCTCGAGGCGCTGGCCGCCGGCCTCGGCGCCGTCACCCCGACTGCATCTCGAGACCGAGTCCGGCGAGGACGTTCATCGCGATGAACGCCAGCGCGACGACGGCCAGCAGGGTCGCCGGTACCCACCCGCGGCGGTCGCCGTGTGAGGCGGCCCGACGGGCGAACCAGGAGGAGAGGAGGGCCGGTAGGCAGAAGACCAGCAGGGCCGGGATGGTCGCCGCCAGGATGGCCCACAGCGGTGCCTCGCCGGCCGTGTCGCCGACGGGGTACCCGAAGAGCCCGATGAGGCCCTCACCGATGAGGAAGGCCAGCCCGAAGGCGATCGGCAGCAGGAGCACGCTCAGCCAGGCATTGCGCACGTCGTGACCGGCACTCCCGGCCGGACGGCGGGTTGATGTGCTCGTCATGACGTACCTCCCCGTACGGACGGACCCCCGGGAAGTGGGGGCCCGCCCCGATTCTCCGTCAGCGTGGCCGACCTCGGCAACGGCGGCGGGTCGCGGGAGACAGCACGACCCCACCGGGGGCCTGCCGCGCACAGCGGGTCGACGCGATCCCTCGAGCCGGGAACAAACCCCCTTCGCCCATAGTTGAGCCGAGTGAACTCAACTTTTGAGCCTCCGATTTGCGCAAGCCGTGAGCCGGTATCTAAGTTGAGTGACAACAACTCAACTCCGCCGGGGTCAACCACCTCGGCGCCGCGATCACGAAGGAGCACCCCCATGGCCCGTGCCGTTGGCATCGACCTCGGAACCACCAACTCTGCCGTCGCCGTCCTCGAGGGTGGCGAGCCCACGATCATCGCCAACGCCGAAGGCGGGCGCACCACCCCGTCCGTCGTGGCCTTCTCCAAGGGCGGCGAGGTCCTCGCCGGAGAGGTCGCCAAGCGTCAGGCGGTGACCAACGCCGACCGCACCGTCCGCTCCGTCAAGCGCCACATCGGCACCGACTGGACGACCGACGAGATCGACGGCAAGAGGTACACCGCCCAGGAGATCTCGGCCCGCACGCTGCAGAAGCTCAAGCGCGACGCCGAGGCCTACCTCGGTGAGGACGTGACCGACGCCGTCGTCACCGTCCCCGCCTACTTCGACGACCACGAGCGCCAGGCCACCAAGGAGGCCGGCGAGATCGCGGGCCTGAACGTCCTGCGCATCGTCAACGAGCCCACCGCTGCGGCCCTGGCCTACGGCCTCGACAAGGGCAAGGAGGACGAGCTCATCCTCGTCTTCGACCTCGGTGGCGGTACCTTCGACGTCTCCCTGCTCGAGGTCGGCAAGGACCCCGAGGACGGCTTCTCCACCATCCAGGTGCGTGCCACCTCCGGTGACAACCAGCTCGGTGGTGACGACTGGGATGAGCGCATCGTCAACCACCTGCTCACCCAGGTGAAGAACAACACCGGCGTGGACCTGAGCAACGACAAGATCGCCATGCAGCGTCTGCGGGACGCGGCGGAGCAGGCCAAGAAGGAGCTCTCCTCCTCCTCGACCACCTCCATCAACCTGCAGTACCTGTCGATGGGCGACAACGGCCCGATCCACCTCGACGAGTCGCTCTCCCGCGCGAACTTCGAGCAGATGACCAAGGACCTGCTCGACCGCACGAAGCAGCCCTTCGACAACGTCATCAAGGACGCCGGGGTCTCCCTCTCCGACATCGACCACGTGGTCCTCGTCGGTGGCTCGACCCGCATGCCCGCGGTCAGCGAGCTCGTCAAGGAGATGACCAAGAAGGACCCGAACAAGGGCGTCAACCCGGACGAGGTCGTCGCGCTCGGCGCGGCCCTGCAGGCCGGTGTCCTCAAGGGCGAGCGCAAGGACGTTCTGCTCATCGACGTCACCCCGCTGTCCTTGGGCATCGAGACCAAGGGCGGCCTGTTCACCAAGCTGATCGAGCGCAACACGGCCATCCCGACGAAGCGCTCGGAGGTGTTCTCGACCGCCGAGGACAACCAGCCCTCGGTGCTCATCCAGGTCTTCCAGGGTGAGCGCGAGATCGCGCAGCAGAACAAGAACCTCGGCACCTTCGAGCTGACCGGCATCGCGCCGGCGCCGCGTGGTGTGCCGCAGGTCGAGGTCACCTTCGACATCGACGCCAACGGCATCGTCAACGTCTCCGCCAAGGACCGCGGCACCGGCCAGGAGCAGAAGATCACCATCTCCGGCGGCTCCGCGCTGTCGAAGGAGGAGATCGACCGCATGGTCAAGGAGGCCGAGGCCCACGCGGACGAGGACCGGCAGCGTCGTGAGGAGACCGAGGCCCGCAACACGGCGGAGAACCTCGTCTACTCCACGGAGAAGTTCCTCTCCGAGTCCGGCGAGAAGCTGACCGACGAGCAGCGCAAGCCCGTCGACGACGCCCTCGCCGACCTCAAGGAGGCCATCAAGCCCGAGTCCGAGATCAGCGTCGAGGACCTCAACAAGAAGGTCGACACCCTCAACGAGGAGAGCCAGAAGATGGGCGCCGCCCTCTACGCGGCCTCCGCCGAGGAGGGCCAGGCCGGTGGCGAGACCCCCGGCGCCGACACCGGCGGCGACCAGGGCTCGACCGAGGGCGACGACGACATCGTCGACGCCGAGGTCGTCGACGAGGACGCTGACTCCGAGGAGAAGAAGTGACCGACCCCAACGAGCCGATCGACCCCGAGGTGACCGCTGACGCGGACACCCGGGCCGAGGAGCCGGTCGACGCCGAGGTGGTCCCGGAGGAGCAGGAGACTGCACCCTCCGGGGCCGCCCCCGGCGGGGCCTCCGACGGAGACGACACGCCGGCCGAGTCGGACACCCCCGAGGCCGATGTGCACCCCGACACCGCCCTCGCGGCCGAGCGCCTCGAGGACCTGCTGCGGCTGCAGGCCGAGTACGTCAACTACAAGCGGCGCGTGGACCGCGACCGGGCGGATATCCAGATCCGTGCGGCGCACGACGTCCTCGAGACGCTCCTGCCGGTGCTCGACGAGATCCAGCTCGCCGACCAGCACGGGGACCTGCCCGAGGGCAGCCCGGTGCGCACCATCACCGACAAGCTCCAGCAGGCGCTGGGCAAGTACGGCCTGGAGCGCGTCGGGGCCAAGGGCGAGCCCTTCGACCCCAACGTCCACGAGGCACTGATGCACGCCGAGTGGGACCCGGAGGACGCGGACCTGCCGACGGACACGACCGAGACGACGGTCGTCACGGTCCTCCAGCCGGGCTACCGTGCGGGCGATCGTGTGCTGCGGGCGGCCCGCGTCGCCGTCGCCGACCCGCAGTAACCACCCGAAGCCCGGAAGGAGGAGAACATGGCAAGTCAGGACTGGTTGGACAAGGACTTCTATGCCGTCCTCGGGGTCAGCAAGGACGCCGAGACGAGCGAGATCAAAAAGGCCTACCGGAAGCTCGCCAAGCAGTACCACCCCGACCGCAACGAGGGGAACCCAGCGGCCGAGCAGAAGTTCAAGGACATCGGCGAGGCCCATGCCGTGCTCTCCGACCCCGAGGAGCGGCGCGAGTACGACGCGATCCGCTCCATGACCGGCGGGGGTGCCCGCTTCACCGCGGGCGGCCCCGGTGGCAACGGGGGCTTCGAGGACATCTTCTCCGCCTTCGGCGGGGGAGGGGGCGGTTCCCGGATGCGCTACAGCACCGGGGGCGGCTCCCCCTTCGCCGGGGGCGGGGCCGGTGAGCCGGACCTGGAGGACATCCTCTCGATGTTCGGCGGTGGCGCCGGGCCAGCCGGCTTCGGTGGCCAGGGCGCCGGTTTCCGCTCGCCCCGTGGACCGCAGAAGGGTGCCGACCTCACCGCCCGGACACAGCTGTCCTTCCGCGACGCCGTCGAGGGGCGCACCATCTCCCTCGACGTCAACGGCGAGAAGGTCAACGCCAAGATCCCCGCCGGCGTCAAGGACGGGCAGAAGATCCGCGTGCGCGGCAAGGGCGCCCACGGCGACCCGAGCGTCGGGCGTGGCGACCTGATCCTCACCGTCTCGGTGCAGGCGCACCCGGTCTTCGGGCGCGACGGCAACAACCTGACGATCGACCTGCCGGTGACCTTCGCCGAGGCGGCGCTCGGGGCGACCGTGGCCGTGCCGACCCTCGACGGGTCGAGCGTGAAGGTCAAGATCGCCCCCGGCACCCCGAGCGGCCGTGTGCTGCGGCTCAAGGGGCGCGGGGTGGCGACCGCCAAGGCGAAGGGGGACCTGCTCGCCAAGGTGCAGATCGTCGTGCCGACCGATCTCAGCGATGCCGAGCGCGAGGCCATCCAGGTCCTGCGCGACTCGGCCACCGGTGACCCGCGCGCAGACCTCGCGTCCGCGGCGCGGGGCTGACCGCGGGAGACCGACGCAGAGAGGACGTGAGCTCGATGGCCCGGATCTCGGGACTGAGCGGTGACGACGAGTCCCCGGTCTTCGTCATCTCCGTCGCCGCCGAGCTCGCCGGCATGCACGCGCAGACGTTGCGTCAGTACGACCGGATGGGGCTCGTCATCCCCTCGCGCACCCGTGGTGGCGGACGGCGGTACAGCGCCGCCGACGTCACCCGGCTGCGCGAGGTGCAGCGCCTCTCCCAGGACGAGGGCGTCTCCCTCGGCGGGATCCAGCGCATCTTCGAGCTCGAGCACCAGGTGGCCGCCCTGCGCGCCCGGGTCGAGGAGCTCGACGCGGAGCTCGCCGAGGCACGCGAGGAGCTCGGCCAGGGTCGCCGGTTCTTCGCCGTCGGCTCGCAGGGCGACATCGTCGCGCTGCGCCACGGGCAGCGACCGCGCCCCCGCAACGCCGGCCAGGCCCTCGTCGTCTGGCGCCCGCACACCCGGCGGGACTGACTCCCCTTCGCCCGTCGATACGAACTACTGCAGGCAGCAGCTTGTATCGTCCGCCGTACCTCGAGCTGCTGCAGACGATACGAAGTGCGGCTGACTCCTCCCACTGGCCCCTCGAGTTCGACGCTCACGTCGAGGACAGCGTCGAGTCGCGATGGATGGAGCGTGCGACGGCCGGCGCCTTCCTCGATGTGGTGATCGCGGTCGGCGTCGCGCTGACGCTCACCTCGCTCCTCGACCTCGACGTGCCGGGGCGACTGGTCCTGCTGGGCCTCCTCGGGGGTGCCTGCGCCGACACCGCGCTGCGGTACAGGGTCCTCTCCCGCCGCGAGGCCTGATGGACAACGATCTCGCCGACCGCCGGATGCAGCGCGGCTGGTCGCAGACCCGCCTGGCGGAGGAGCTGGGCGTGTCCCGGCAGACGGTCATCTCGATCGAGCGCGGCCGCTTCGACCCGAGCCTGCCGCTGGCCTTCCGGATCGCCGCCACCTTCGACTGCGCGATCGAGGACGTCTTCCACCCCTGACGCGACCCGCATGCCGCCGTCCGGGTCGAGTGGGTCGGGCCCGCCGGGCTACGGCCTGGGCGAGGACTCCCGACCCTCGTCGACGGCCCTCTCGTGCTGCTCGACGGCACGCTCGATGAGCCGCTGCAGCTCCTCCTCCTCACGCGCCTTCTGCCGGTACTTCGGGCCCAGCGCGCGGATCTGCGCGCCCTCGGCGACGAGCGCCCGGTAAACGCGCTCGCGCTCCTCGGCGTCGGTCGTGTAGTTGAGGTCCAGGTACTCGGTGGCGTGCCGGCGAGCACCCGCGATGGCGTTCTGCGCCCGACCGGCCTTGCTGAAGAGCGACATCGCGATCGTCACGACGAGGATCGAGACGATGACGCCGAGCGAGAGGCCTGTCGTGACCTCCACGACGTCGACCGGCTCCCCGTTGTTGATGAAGGGCAGGGTGTTCTCGTGGAGGGCGTGGATGATCAGCTTGACGCCGATGAAGACGAGGATCCCGGCCAGGCCGTAGGAGAGGTAGATCAGCCGGTCGAGGAGCCCGTCGATGAGGAAGTAGAGCTGTCGCAGGCCGAGCAGCGAGAACGCCGTCGCGGTGAAGACGATGTAGACGTCCTGGGTGAGTCCGAAGATCGCCGGGATCGAGTCGAGCGCGAAGAGGATGTCGGTGCCGGCGATGGCGACCATCACCAGGAGCATCGGCGTCATCGCCCGCTTGCCGTCGTCGACGGTGAAGAGCTTGTCCCCGTCGTAGTAGTCGGTGGTGTGGATGACCTTGCGGGCCAGCCGGACCACGATGTTGTCGCCGGCATGGTCGCTGCTCGACTCGGACCGCAGCATGTTGCCGGCCGTGATGATGAGGATCAGCCCGAAGAAGTAGAAGACCCAGGCGAAGGTGTTGATCAGGGCCGCGCCGAGGAAGATGAACCCGGTGCGGGCGAGGAGCGCGAAGACGATGCCGAAGAGCAGGACCTTCTGCTGGTCCTCGCGCGGCACCGCGAAGCTGGACATGATCACGAGGAAGACGAAGAGGTTGTCCACCGAGAGCGCCTTCTCGGTGACGTAGCCGGCGAAGTACTCGCCTCCTGCGCTCCCCCCGCCGAGGAGGAGCACGGCGAGGCCGAAGACGATCGCGATGCCGACGTAGACGGCCGACCAGATCGCCGCCTCGCGAAGGGTGGGCACGTGCGCTTTGCGCACGTGGAAGAAGAAGTCGAACAACAGCAGACCCGCGATCAGGACGATCGTCGCGGCCCAGATCCCTGCACTGACCTCCACGAGGCCTCCGTCCGTCGTACCCGGCGTGTGTCCTCAGCATCCTGACATCCCCGGCCGCAGGGTCCGAACGCGAGGTCCTCAGGTGCCGTGGAGGGCGGCGTCCCGGGGTCGTCGCTGCCGCTCGAGGGTGGCCTGCTCCGCGGCCAACCGCTTCATCCCGTCGGCCGGGTGGATGGGCACCGGCCACTTCGGCCGCGTGGTGTCCCCGTCGTACTCGCCACGGAGCCGGCGTCGGACCAACGGGAGCACCTCGTCCCGGACGAAGGTCGCCTCCGTGCGCGCCATGTGTCGCCACCCGGTCGTCTTCCCGGGCACCAGGTCGCGCAGCCTGAGCGTGTGCGGCACCTCCAGTGCGTCGGCGACGGCCGCGGCCATCCGCTTGTGCCCCTGTCGCGACATGTGGATCCGGTCCGGCGACCACAGCGACCTCTGGTCGAACTCACGCATGCGGGTGTGGTCGACGAGCACGGCCCCGTGCGTGGCGGCGAGGTCGCGCACCGCGGCGTTGAGGGTGCGCACGCGGCGCACCAGGGGCTCGAGGAGGAGGCTCGTCTGCGGCTCGAAGGTCGTGAAGACGACGACCTGCGCGTCCGCGTCGACGAGTCGCTGCAGTGCTGCCTCGTAGCGACGGATGATGTCGTCGACATCGGCCCGCAGGGACAGCAGGTCATTGCCACCGGCGGCGAAGGTCACGTGCGTCGGTCGCATCGACAGCGCCGGCTCGAGCTGGTCGGCGACGACCTGGTCGAGGAACTTGCTGCGGATCCCGAGGTTCGCGTAGCGCCACGTCCGGTCGGCCCTGCCCAGCTGGCGGGCGAGGCGGTCGGGCCAGCCGCGCAGGCCGTTGGGGTAGTGCAGGTGCGGGTCGCCCACACCCTCGGTGAAGGAGTCGCCGATCGCGACGAGGAGGCCGCTCATGTCGCGTCCATGCCACCCGGTCCGGCGACGTGCGGCAAGCCCTTCGACGCAGGCTTCGCCGAGGGTTCGCGCGGCGTTCACGAGCGGCGTCGGGGTCGGGCCCAGCGCGGGGATGGCACTCTGGGGCCATGCCCCTTCCTCGCGATGCCGCCTCCGTCTTCGACCGCAAGAACACGCCGTTGATGCGTCTCGTCGACTCCGTCGACCCGCAGCAGCTCGCCGGCCCGAGCCCGTGCGAGGGCTGGACGGGCGCCGACGTGGTCCAGCACCTCATCGACACCCAGCGCGACTTCCTCCAGAAGGCCGGGGCCGACATGCCCGACCCGACGCCGAGGGTCGAGGCGCTGGGCGCGTCCACGGCGTGGCGCACGCACGCCGAGGCGGTCGCCCGCCAGCTCGCCGACGACACCCTCGCCGAGCGCCCGTACGAGACCCCCTTCGGGGCGAGCACGGTCGGTGGGGCCTTCGAGCGGTTCTTCGGCTTCGACCTGCTCGTGCACCGGTGGGACATCGGCCGCACGGCCGGGACGGAGGTCGTCTTCAGCGACCGCGAGCTCGACCAGATCGCGGAGTCCATCGCCGGATTCGGCGAGGCCATCCGTGGCGAAGGGGTGTGCGGACCGGCGGTGGAGGTCCCCGCCGACGCCTCCCGTCAGGACCGCCTCATCGGTCTGACGGGCCGCGACCCCTACGCAACTGCTTAGGCTTTTGCGGTCCGGAGGTCGACCCCCCCCTTCGCAACTGCTTAGGCTTTTGCGGTCCGGAGGTCGAATTCTTCGCAACTGCTTGGGCTCTTGCGTACACCTCAGGTGAGGAAGTCGCGCAATCCGGCCAGGAGTCGGTCGACGTCCGAGTCGTCGGTGTAGGGCGCCAGACCCACCCGCATCCCGCTGTCGACCGGGAGATCGAGCGCGCGGAAGGGCTCGTAGGCGTAGAAGCTCCCGGCCGGCGCGAGGACATCGCGCTCGCCGAGGAACCGGTAGGCCTCTGCGGCATCCCGGTCGGCGAAGGTGAAGAACAGTGTGGGGGTGCGCTGCTCGGCCACGGAGTGGACGGTGACGCGGTCGCCCAGCTCGGCCAGGCCCCCTTCGACCCTCTCGCGGAGGCGGTCCTCATGCTCGCGCACGAGCTCGTGGGCCCGGACCAGCCGGTCGCGCCGGCTGCCACCCTCCGGGGCGATGTCGGCGATGACGTCGACCGCTGCCGTCGCACCGGCCATCAGCTCGTAGGGCAGCGTCCCGAGCTCGAACCGCTCCGGCACCTCGTCCGTGGAGGGCAGCAACTTGTCGGGGGTGAGCGTCGCCAGCAGCCCGGGGTCCGCGGCGAGCGCGGCACAGTGCGGCCCGAAGAACTTGTAGGGCGAGCAGACGTAGAAGTCGGCACCCAGGGCGGCCACGTCCACGCTCGCGTGCGCGGTGTGGTGGACGCCGTCGACGTAGACGAGCGCCCCCACGCGGTGCGCCGCCTCGGCGATCTTGGCCACCCGGGGCTGCGTGCCCAGGAGGTTCGACGCGGCGGTGAGCGCCACGAGCCGGGTGCGTCCGGTGATCACCCCGTCGATGCCGCTGAGGTCGAGGTCGCCCGTGGCCGGGTCGAGCGGCAGCCACCGCACGGTCGCGCCGACGGCCTCGGCCACCTGCACCCAGGGGCGGACGTTCGAGTCGTGGTCGAGCTGGCTGACGACGACGTCATCACCCGGGCCCCACCCCTTCGCCACTGTCCGGGCGATGTCGTAGGTGATCTGGGTGGCGCTGCGGCCGTAGACGATGCCCTCCGGTCGGGCACCGAGCAGATCGGCCAGCGCGCCGCGGAAGCCCGCGATCGCCTCCTCGGCGTTCGTCTCGCTGACCACGCCGCTGCCGCGGTTGGACAGCGGCCCGGTCAGGGTGCGGGCGACGGCCTCGCCCACCACCGCCGGAGTCTGGGTGCCTCCCGGGCCGTCGAAGTGGGCGATGCCGGAGGACAGGGACGGGAACTTCGCGCGCAGCGCAGCGACGTCGAGCTTCTTCTCCTGGGACATGACCTGACCAGACCACGTCTCCCGGGCGCTGTAAAGACCGGGTCACCCCGGGGTCTCGCCCGTGCGACGTGGCACCGGGAGCGGCCCGCGTGGGAAAATCGAGGTCATGACCGAGCACCTCATCGTCTTCCCCGACCGTGACGACGCCGAGCGCGTCGCCGACGACCTCGTCGACGAGGGGTACCTCGAGGTGCGGGTCGTGCGCGAGGCGCTCGCCGGTGAGGACGACGGCGAGGACCACGAGTGGGCGGTCCACGTCGTCGAGGGTGGAGCCGGGGACTCCGCTCCCTCCGAGGGAGCACGTGAGCGCTTCGCCGCGCTGGCCGAGGAGTTCGACGGCTGGTACGACCCCGACCCCGTGTGACGGGCCGCCGGGGTGGAACTTACCTCGGCGAGCCGCCGTTGTGTCACCATGTCGGTTGAAATCTGCCCACGGACGCCTCCGTCCACGGGAGCGAACGCGAAGGGTGGCACGTGTGGCTTCTCGGCATGCGCCTGCGGGCCGCCATCTCGGCCTCGGGGAACGAGGGGCCAACGCACGGCGCACCGCGCGGCAGGCCCGGCGCTACTACACGCTGACGGCGGCCAGCACCGTCGTCCCCGGCCTCGGGCTCCTGCGCACCCGGCGCCGGACCGGGCAGGTCATCCTCGCCGGCTTCGTCGTGGCCCTGGTCGTCGCGATCATCTACGTGCTCGCCAAGGGCCTGATGGGCGTCATCACCGTCGGTGTCAGCCGCAACGCGCTCACCGTGGTCATCCCCGTCGTCGTCATCGCCGCCGCGGTGTGGGTGTGGGGCATCGTCACCACCGCCCGTGACAACCTGCCGGTGGGCGCCAGCGGCCGGCCGAGGATCGCGATGATCGTCTTCGCGGCACTGGCGTGCGTGCTCGTCATCGCGCCCGCGGCGCAGACGGTGCGCTACGCCGCGATCCAGCACTCCCTCATCGGCAATGTCTTCGACACCCTGCGCCCCGAGGGCGCGGTGGGACCGGCCGGTGGCGAGGACCCGTGGGCCGGCACCGACCGGGTGAACATGCTGCTCCTGGGCTCCGACGCCGGCAAGGGCCGGATCGGCACCCGACCGGACGCGATCATGGTCGCGAGCATCGACCCGCAGTCGGGCGAGACGGTCCTCTTCGGCATTCCGCGCAACCTGCAGGACATCCCCTTCTCGGAGAGCAACCCGCTCTCGGAGATCTACCCGGACGGGTACAACTGCGGCGACCAGTGCCTCATGGAATTCGTCTGGACGCTGGGCGAGGACCACGCCGACCTCTTCCCCGACAGCCCGGAGCCGGGCCTGACGGTGACCAAGGACGCCGTGAGCCAGATCCTGGACCTGGACGTCGACTACACGACTGTGGTCAACCTCGAGGGCTTCACCCAGCTCGTCGACGCCATGGGCGGCGTGGAGATCGACGTCCAGGAGCGGGTCTGCATCGGCTGCAAGCTCGACGCGGCCGGCAACGTCGTCGGGACGACGGGGTGGATCGAGCCCGGCGTGCAGCGGCTCGACGGTTTCCACGCCCTCTGGTACTCGCGCTCCCGAGCGGCCTCGCAGGACGGTGACTTCTCCCGGATGCGCCGCCAGCGGTGCATGGTCGGGGCGCTGCTCAACCAGGTCAACCCGACGTCGATGCTCATGCGGTACCCGGCGCTGGCCTCGACGCTCGAGGACAACGTCCGGGTGGACATCCCCGAGCAGGACCTCGACGAGTGGGCCGAGCTGGTGCTGACGATCCAGGAGGGCGACTCGATCAAGTCGCTGCCGCTGACCAACGACAACATCGACGTCGTCAACCCCGACTACGACCGGATCCACCGGATGGTCGACGAGGCGATCGACCCGCCGGAGCCGACGTCCGAGCCGACGACCTCCAGCCCGACCACCTCCACCCCGACGCCGTCCGAGACCCCGTCCCCGAGCGAGACGAGCGAGTCCGCGAGCGACATCAGCGCCACCTGCTGAGCCGCCGCCGGGACACGCACGAGCCCGCCCCCGCTCGGTGAGCGGGGGCGGGCTGGTGGCCGAGGGCCGGGTGGTCAGCGCAGCCAGCCGTTGCCGACCTTCCTGCCCCACCAGCGGCCCAGGCCCCAGGTGTCACCGGAGAGCGTGTACGCCGCCACGAGGAGGACGAGCGCCTCGATCCAGTGGGAGTCGGTGACCGGGTTCGTGAAGCCCATGTTCGCCTGACCGATCGGCAGCGCCGCCAGGTACATGAAGGCCATCAGGATCGTGCCGCCCCAGGCCGCGATCTTCAGGCCGGCGCCGGTGAGCATGGCCAGGCCGATGCCGAAGAGGCCGAACATGAACAGCGCGTCAGCGACGGAGCCGAAGGTCTCGGCCATCCAGGTGAACATGCCGGCGAAGGGGCTGTCGGCCGTGGCGTTGAGCATGTAGCCCTGGGCGGGGGCCCCGCCGTTGATCACCGCAGCCTCGGACTCCGTGCCGTAACCCAGACCGAACAGCTTGTCGATGAAGGGCCACATGAAGGTCCAGCCGATGAGGATCCGCATGGCGGCCAGCAGCTTTCGGGCGAAGCCGGAGCGGACGACGTCGTCGTTGAAGAGGGTGGCGCCACCGCGCACCGCGCGGTCGGCGGCAGCGTCTTCCCGGGCCGGGGTGGGGATGTGGGTGCTCATGACGATCCTTTCGGATTCTGCGGTGGTGGAGGGTCGTCCGACCTTCCACTACCGATAGTAGTACTACGACGCCTCGGAGTAAAGTGGATCACGTCTCGACCACCGGCCGTACCGCTGCACGTCGAAGGTTGAGCGGAATAGACTCAACTTTGATCCGGTTGATCCGTGCAGATGATCCACCAGCCGTGAAGGAGAACCATGGAGTTCCAGCCGACGACGAAGGTCGCCGAGGCCCTCGCCCTCGCCCAGCGGTCCGCCCAGACCGAAGGACACCCCGAAGTCACCCCCAACCACCTCGTCAGCGCCCTCGTGCGCCTGGACACCCCGCAGTGCGACACGCTGCTGCAGGCCGCCGGGACCGGCGCCTCGCACGTGCTCGGCCAGGCCGACGCCGCGCTGCGCTCCCTGCCCACCACGAGCGGTGCCGCCCAGCCCCCTTCGCTCAGCCGGGAGACCGGAGCCGTGCTGAAGCAGGCCGACACCCTGATGCGGTCGAAGGGGGACACCCACCTCGCCCTCGACATCCTCCTGCTCGCGCTGGCCGAGGCCGGCCACCTCGCCGCGATCGAGAAGCGCGGGGCGAAGGACATGGAGGCGAAGATCGAGGAGCTGCGCGCCGGCCGCAAGGTCACCTCGGAGACCCCGGCGGACGGGGGAGAGGCCCTCGAGCAGTACGGGACCGACCTGACCGCCGCGGCCCGCGACGGCAAGCTCGACCCGGTCATCGGCCGCGACGCGGAGATCCGCCGCGTGGTCCAGGTGCTCTCCCGCCGGACGAAGAACAACCCCGTGCTCATCGGTGACCCCGGCGTCGGCAAGACCGCCGTCGTGGAGGGGCTCGCCTCGCGCATCGTCGACGGTGACGTGCCGGAGTCGTTGCGCGACAAGCGCCTCGTCAGCCTCGACCTGAGCGCGATGGTCGCGGGGGCGAAGTACCGCGGCGAGTTCGAGGAGCGCCTCAAGGCCGTCCTCGAGGAGATCAAGTCGAGTGAGGGCGAGGTCATCACCTTCATCGACGAGCTGCACACGGTGGTCGGAGCGGGGGCCGGCGGCGACAGCGCCATGGATGCCGGCAACATGCTCAAGCCGATGCTCGCCCGCGGCGAGCTGCGTCTCGTCGGCGCGACGACGCTCGACGAGTTCCGTGAGCACATCGAGAAGGACCCCGCGCTGGAGCGTCGCTTCCAACAGGTCTTCGTCGGTGAGCCGAGCGTCGAGGACTCCATCGCGATCCTGCGCGGGCTCAAGGAGCGCTACGAGGCGCACCACAAGGTGGAGATCGAGGACACGGCACTCGTCGCGGCAGCGACCCTCTCCGACCGGTACATCACCGGCCGCAAGCTGCCGGACAAGGCGATCGACCTGGTGGACGAGGCGGCCTCGCGGCTGCGCATGGAGATCGACTCCTCACCCGTCGAGATCGACGAGCTGCGTCGTGCCGTCGACCGGCTGAAGATGGAGGAGCTGCACCTGAAGAACGAGACCGACGACGCCTCGCGCGACCGTCTCGACCGGCTGCAGAAGGACCTCGCCGACAAGTCCGAGGAGCTCGCTGCGCTGACGGCGCGGTGGGAGGCCGAGAAGACCGGTCTCAACGCCGTCGGTGAGCTCAAGTCGCGGTTGGACGACCTGCGCACGCAGGCCGACCGGCTGCAGCGCGAGGGTGACTTCGAGGGTGCGTCGCGTCTGCTGTACGGCGAGATCCCCACGGTGGAGAAGGAGCTCGAGGAGGCCCAGGCCCAGGAGTCGCAGACGGCCAGCAGCGACGAGTCGCCGATGGTCAAGGAGCGCGTCGGCAGCGACGACATCGCCGAGGTCATCGCGGCCTGGACCGGCATCCCCGCCGGGCGCCTGCTGCAGGGGGAGACGGAGAAGCTGCTGAGCATGGAGTCGATCATCGGCTCGCGGCTCGTCGGCCAGACCGACGCCGTGCGTGCGGTCTCGGATGCCGTGCGGCGCAGCCGTGCCGGCGTCGCCGACCCGGACCGTCCCACCGGCTCCTTCCTCTTCCTGGGCCCGACCGGCGTCGGCAAGACCGAGCTGGCGAAGTCGTTGGCGGACTTCCTCTTCGACGACGAGCGGGCCATGGTCCGCATCGACATGTCGGAGTACTCCGAGAAGCACGCGGTCGCGCGCCTCATCGGTTCGCCTCCCGGCTACGTCGGCTACGAGGAAGGGGGCCAGCTCACCGAGGCGGTGCGTCGCCGGCCCTACTCCGTCGTCCTGCTGGACGAGGTGGAGAAGGCCCACCCCGAGACCTTCGACATCCTGCTGCAGGTGCTCGACGACGGGCGCCTGACGGACGGTCAGGGGCGCACGGTCGACTTCCGCAACGTCATCCTCGTGATGACGAGCAACCTCGGCAGCCAGTTCCTCACCGACCCGAGCATCGATCCGTCCGAGCAGCGCGAGTCGGTGCTGGGCATGGTGCGGCAGGCGTTCAAGCCGGAGTTCCTCAACCGGCTCGACGAGATCGTCGTCTTCGACGCCCTCACGCGGGACGAGCTGAGCCACATCGTCGAGCTGCAGGTGCGCGAGATGTCGGCACGACTGGCCGACCGTCGCATCGAGCTCGAGGTCACCGAGGCCGCTCGTGGCTGGCTGGCGGAGAAGGGCTACGACCCCGCCTACGGGGCCCGTCCGCTGCGTCGCCTGGTGCAGAAGCAGATCGGTGACCGCCTGGCCACCGCCCTGCTCGCCGGGGACGTGCGCGACGGCTCCTCCGTCGTCGTCGACGTCGATGACGAAGGGGAGGGCCTCACCCTGCGGTGAGACCGTCCCCGGACCCCTTGGACACGGCCGTCCGGCGCCCTCCACCAGCGTGTGGGGGGCGCCGAACGTCGTCGCTCACGCGAAGCCTGCCCCGCCCTCGCGCGGGTCGAACCTGATCAGGCGACTGTCCGCCACGGCCGCCGTTCGGTTGACGACCGCCTGCTGGTACTCCTCGTCGGAGATCATGGCGAAAAAGGCTGCTGCAGAGGGGTATTCGGCGATGAAGCCGGCATCCCACTGCTCCTCGGACGGCCCGGTCAAGGTCACCCGGGGCTTCCCGCGCCAGATGATCCGTCCGCCGACGCGCTGGAGGACGGGACCGCTCGTACGGCCGTACTCGCGGTAGGCGTCCGCGCCGCTCCAGTCCTTCCCGGCGTTCTCGTGGCCCGCCGGGTAGGCCGCCTTGTCCCGGTATCGGATCAGGTTGAGCATCTGGATCGGTTCGTCGCGCGGCAGCGACTTGAACTGGTCGAACGCCTCCCTGGTCGGATCGACGTGACTCATGCCAAGACCTCGACGCCCTCGTGGTCGTCGATCCGCGTGGCGAGCTCGGCCAGGTGTGAGCGCCGGTCGCCCCAGGTGCGGGTGAGCGCAGTGAGCCGAGCGGTGAGGTGACCGACGGCGTGCTCGGCGGTCACTCCGATGCCACCGTGCATCTGGATCGCCTCCTGGCCGATGAGTCGCGCTGCACCGTCCACCACGACCCGCGCCCGGAGGACGTGGTCCACGTCGAGCGGGCGCTCGTCGGCGGCCATTGCGGCGTACAGCGTTGCACTGCGTGCGAGCTCGAGCTGGGCGTACATGTCAGCGGCCCGGTGCGTGAGGGCCTGGAAGCTCGCCAGCGTCCGGCCGAATTGGGTTCGCGTGCCGAGGTACTCGGTCGTCAGGCGCAGGGCCTCCTGCATGACGCCGACGGCCTCGGCGCACAGGACCACCCCACCGAGGGCGAGCGCCTCCCGCAGAGCGGTCTCCGCCGACGGGCCCTGGGCGAGCAGGGTCGCGGGGCTGCTGTCGAGGACGAGCTCTTCACCGGTCCCACCGGAGGAGGGGAGGAGGAAGACGCCGGTGCCCGACTCGGTGGCGGCGGACACGAGCAGGTGGGTGGCGGCCGGGGCGTATCGCACTGGCGCCTTGGTGCCGCTGAGGGTCCACGAACCGGTCCCCTCGGAGGCGGTGACGTCGGTCGGCGCGGGCGACCACGCGCGCAGCGGCTCGGCGAGTGCCGGGATCGGGAGTGCGCTCCCTTCGCTCACGGCGCCGAGAACCTCCCGGCGCACGTCCGCCGGAGCGAGCGCCCGGACGAGCGCGCCGGCGACCACGCACTCGGCGAGGGGAACCTGCACCCCTGAACGTCCGATCGCGGTCGCCGCGGCGGCGAGGTCCGTCATCCCTGCTCCAAGACCGCCGTCCTCCTCGGACCACAGGAGTCCGGGGACACCGGTCTCGACCAGGCTTGACCACAACGTCTCGTCGTGGGCGGGTGGAGCCGCGGACTCCTCGCGTCCGGTGGCCAGGGAAGCATGGCGGCGGAGGGTGCCCCGAACGGCTTCGGCGAGCGCCTGCTGTTCGTCGGTGGGGGTGAAGTCCATGGGTCAGCGTCAGCCCTTCAGTCCAAGAATGGTTCCGGCGACGATGCTGCGCTGGACCTCGCTGGATCCGCCGTAGATCGTGGCCTTGCGGTAGTTGAGGTAGGTGGGCACGCTCTGCGCGGCCCACTCGGGTACCGAGTCGAGGGCGTCCCAGACCAGGGCCATGGGGCCGCTGATGTCCACGGCGAGCTCGAGGACGTCCTGCTGCAGCTGGGAGCCACACAGCTTGAGGATCGACGAGGCCGGGTCGGGACGCCCGTCCTCGGACGTTCCGGAGACCCGGACGGCGGTCAGCTCGACGGACATCAGCTGGGCCTCGACCTCGGCGAATCGCGCGGCGATGGCCGGGTCGGCGAGCAGGGTGCCGTCGCCGAGGCGGACCTGTTGCGCGTGCTCCTTGAGCTGGACGAGCCAACGCTTGATCAGGCCGGTGTTGGCGACGCCGACGCGCTCGTTGCCCAGGAGGAACTTCGCGTAGTCCCACCCGCGGTTCTCCTCGCCCACCAACTGGTCCGCCGGGACGCGGACCTCGTCGAGGAAGACGTCGTTGACCTCGACGCCCCCGTCGAGGGTCCGGATGGGACTGACCGTCACGCCCTCGCTGCGCATGTCGAGGAGGAGGAAGGAGATGCCGGCCTGCTTCTTCGGCGCATCGGGGTCGGTGCGCACGAGGGCGAACATCCAGTCGGCGTGCTGGCCGAGGGTGGTCCAGGTCTTCTGCCCGGTGACGACGTACTCGTCACCGTCCCGGACGGCGGTCGTCCGCAGCGAGGCGAGGTCGGAGCCGGCGCCCGGCTCGGAGAATCCTTGGCACCACCAGATCTCGGCAGTTGCCGTCTTCGGGAGGAATCGTCGTTTGAGACCCTCCGATCCGAAGGCGGCGATCACCGGACCGACCATCGACGTGTTGAAGGGCAGGGGCGGCGGCACGCCGGCCGCCTGGAGCTCGCTGTTCCAGATGTGTTTCTGCAGGGGGGTCCAGTCCTGGCCGCCCCACTCGGTCGGCCAGCCCGGTACAGCGAGCCCCGCCTCGGCGAGGGTCGCCTGGCTGCGCCGGATGTCCTCGGGGGACAACTTGTCCCCTGCGGCGACCTTGGTGCGCAGGTCCTGCGGGAACTCGGTCGTGAAGTAGTCCCGCATGCGTTGCTGGAACGCGGAGTCATCCGCTGAGAGGCGTCGATGCATGACGCCCAACGTACCCAGCGGTCGCAGCGGTGAACATGCTTTGACGAGATCGATTGCCTCCGCGCGCTGATGTCCCCGCCTGTGGAGTCGGCCGGGCCGTTGATCTCGGTAGCGTCGACGCCGTGCACCCTCGCGAACACGTCCTGATCGTCGGCGGCGGCATCGCCGGACTGGCCCTGGCGGCAGCGCTCGACCCGGGCCGCTTCCGGGTGACCCTCGTCGAGGAGCGCCCGGAGCGCGCCGGGGCGGGGACCGTCCTGGCGTTGTGGCGGGGTGCGATGGCCGACCTCGACCGCCTCGGTATGGGGGAGCGGGTCCGCGCGGCCTCGGTCCCCTGCGACCACGGCACCATCCGCGACACATCCGGTCAGGTCCTCGTCAGGCACCGCACCCCGCAGCTGTGGTTCGCGCCGCGGCCGGAGATCGTCGCCGCCCTCGAGAGCGCGCTTCCGCCCGGGGTCACCCGCTTCACCCGCGAGGTCACCGATCCCCGCGCGCTCGCGGCCGAGGTGGGCGCCGACCTGGTCGTCGGTGCGGACGGGGTGCGCTCCGTCTGTCGACAGTCCGCCTTCCCGGGCACTGCCCCCGTGGCCACCGACTGGATCGTGCTCCGCGGCCACCTGCCCGGGCCGCGACCGGAGGGGCCGACCGAGTGGTGGGGGCCCGGCGGGCTCTTCGGCATCACCCCGGGCCCACGCGGGGCCGCGTGGTTCTGCGCGGTCGGTACGGGCCGTGCCGACGGTCTCCAGGCGCCACCCCTCGAGGAGGCCCTCGCTCTGGCGACCGGCCGCTTCGGCGACTGGGACCCCCTTCTCCAGCGGGTCCTGGCCCAGGTCGGGGGCGAGGCGGACGTCCAGCGCATCCTGCTCGCACCGCCCCTGCGACGCAGCGCCGCCGACGGCCTCGTCCTCGTCGGCGATGCCGCCCACGGGATGGCGCCCAACCTCGGACGCGGCGCCAACGAGGCCATCCGGGACGCCGTCACCCTCGCGAGGATGCTCCACCGTCACGGGGCGAAGGGGGCGCCCCGCGCCTTCCACAGGCGGCGGCACGCCACCACCCAGGTCCTGCGCGCGGCCTCGTCGGTGGCCTTGCGGACGGCGACGACGACGCGGCTGGCCCGTGTGCGTGATCACGTCCTGCGCGCGGCGCCCGGGCAGGCCCCGCCCACGGGCTAGCGTGTGCGCATGCGACGACGCGCCGTGCTGGTCAGCCTCCCCCTTGCCCTGACCCTCGTCGGCGGGTGCACGGTCTTCGAGGAGACCACGCCCCCCGACGAGGCCCTCGCGACGGCACAGCAGTCCTTCGTCGACGCCGGGACCGTCGCCTTCGACCTCAAGCAGTCGGCCATCCCCAAGGGCCGCAACGGCGTCTCCGCCGCCACCGGCTCGGGGATCGTCGACGAGGCCACCCCGAAGTTCCGCGGTCAGGTCACCGGCGTCATCAACGGCAACTCGGCCGGTGTGGAGATCATTGCGGTCGACGAGGAGACGTGGATGTCCTTCTTCACCCAGGACTTCAACCGGGTGGACATGGCCGACCTCGGCTCCCCCAACCCGGCCGAGTTCTTCCGTGCCGGCAGCGGCGTCGACCAGATCCTGGAGACCAGCACCGATGTCGAGGCCGGGGAGAAGGTCCGCGACGGCGAGACCGTGCTGCAGGAGTACACCGGCACCGTCCCCGCGGAGGACATCCAGCGCCTGTTCAACCTGGGTGAGTCCGCCACCGAGTTCGACGTTGTCTACGGCATCGAGCCCGACAGCGGCGAGCTGCGCTCCGTCGTCATCGAGGGCGACTTCTACGAGGAGAAGCCGACGACCTTCGCCCTCGCCCTGAAGGACTACGGCAAGAACGTCGAGATCACCGCGCCCGAGTGATGGGCACCCCCGTGGCAGAGATGTCCCCGCGCCTGGGCGCGCGCCCGCGCACGCTGTTGGCCCTGGCGTCCACGGCCGTCGCCCTCGCCGCGGCGGACACCTATGTCGTCGTCCTCGCGCTGACCGACATGATGGCCGGCGTCGGCCTCGGCCTGGACAACCTGCAGCGCGCGGCCCCGATCATCTCCGGCTTCCTCCTGGGCTACGTCGCGGTCCTTCCGCTCATCGGCCGTCTCGCCGACCTCATCCCGCGCTCGCGGATCCTGCTGGGCTGCCTCGTCGTCTTCGTGGTCGGCTCCGGCGTGACCGCCCTGGCCGTCGACCTCGACGTCCTCGTCGCTGGACGCGTCGTCCAGGGCGTCGGCGGGGGCGGGCTCGTGCCGGCCACCCTCGCCCTGGTGGCCGACCTCTGGCCGCCGGGCCGCCGCGGCATGCCGCTGGGCATCGTGGGGGCGGTCCAGGAGCTGGGCTCCGTCCTCGGGCCCCTGCTCGGCGCCGCCGTCCTCGTCGTCGCCGACTGGCGGGCGATCTTCTGGCTCAACGTCGTCCTCGGCGTCCTGCTCTTCATCGCGATCGCCGCGGTCGCGGGGGAGAGGCGACGACCCCCCTTCGCCCCCACGGTGCTCGGGATCGTGGCCATCGGTCTGCTGTGGCTCACGCTCGCCGCCCCCGCCGCCCTGGCGACCGACGTCGTCCTCGGCCTCCCCTTCGTCCCCATCACCGGCGACGGCCGCGTGCTCACCCCGATCGGTGTCGTCACGGCGGTCCTGCTGCTCGTGCTCGTCGTCATCACGCGGGACCGCTGGTGGCCGCCGTTGCGGGTGAGTGACCTGCCGGGGGCCCTGCTGCTCGGCACCGCACTGGGCTGCATCATCCTCACCTTCGCCTCCGCGGACCCGGAGACGGAGGTGGTCGGCCCGCTCGGTTACGCGCTCCTGCCGGTCGCCGTCACCAGCGCCGCGCTCTACGTCTGGCGCCACCGGCGCGCCGAGAACCCGCTCGTGCCCCGCGGCACGGTCCGCGGACGCACCCCGTGGGCGCTGGTCGTCTCCTTCCTCGTCGGCGTCGCGCTCGTCGCGGTGGTCGTCGACGTCCCGCTCTTCTCCCGGCTGACCACGGGCGGGTCGCAGACCGAGGCGGCCATGCAGCTGGTGAAGTTCCTCCTCGCGGTCCCCGTCGGCGCACTCGTCGGCGGCTGGATCCTGCGCTGGGTCGGTGACGGCCTCTCCGCGGGCATCGGGCTCGTCCTCGGCACGGTCGGCCTCTTCGTGATGTCCGGGTGGGAGCGCGGCTCGCTCGAGGAGGTCTCGGCGACGGTCACGCTCGCCCTCGTCGGCTTCGGCCTGGGCATGGCCCTCGCCCCGGTCAACGATGCCGCGCTCGCCGACTCGCCGCAGGACGCCCACGGCACCGCGAGCAGCCTCGTCGTCGTCGCCCGGATGGTCGGGATGGTGGTCGGCCTCGCGCTGCTCACCGGGGTCGGACTGCACCGGTACTACCAGGCCGTGGCCGCGATGACGCCCGAGCAGCAGACCGACGGCCAGGCGTTGCTGGACGCGGCGCTGCTGCAGGTGCACACGGTCTTCCTCGGTGCCGCCGGTGCCTCCCTCCTCGGCGCGGCCGTCGCCCTCGCCCTGCTCGGGCTGCGGCGGCGCGAGGGGTCAGGCGCGCTGGCTCGCGGCTTCGGTGTCGAGGAGTGACTCGAGCCGCGTGACGACGAGGTCCGTCGCCTCGTAGGTGATCATGTGACCCACGCCGGGCACGGACCGGAAGGTCGCGCCCGGCACCAGCGCCGCCAGGCGCCGACCGGCTGAGACCGGGGTGAGCCGGTCGCGGGTGCCGGTGATGATCTCCGTCGGCATCGAGGCGAAGGGGGCCAGTCCCGACCGCAGGTCGAGTCCCATGATCGCCCGGTACCAGTCGGCGACGACGTTGGCGCGGGTGCGGCTGGTCATCCGGGCGGTGGCGCGGACCGCCCCCGGGTCGGGGTCCTCCCCGAAGAGGTTGGCCGCGGTCAGCCGCGGTGTCGTCGGCAGGCCGCGGAAGCCCGCGGGCAGCCGTCCGAGGACGGCCATGGCGAGCCGCTCGCCGGGGATGCCCCGACGGCCCGGCAGGTGTGCGGCCGTCCCGACGAGGGCGGCCCCGCGGACCCGCTCGCGCACGAGGTCCGGGTCGAGCCCGGCCAGCGCCATGATCGTCATGCCGCCCATGGAGTGGCCGGCGAGGACGAGGTCGTCCTCGGGCGCTGTGCTCTCGACGACCGCGCGCAGGGTCGCGCCGAGGTCGACGAGGTCGACCGAGCGGTCGAGGCCCACCGTGGAGTGGCCGTGGCCGGGCTGGTCATAGCTGATGATCCGCAGGTCGGGCTGCCGGGCCCGCAGCTCGGCGACCACAGGGTCCCAGGTCTCGTGGGTCAGGCACCAGCCGTGCGCGAGCACGACCGTGGGGCCGGTGGGGGCGCCCTCGGGCGCATGGTCGAAGACGGCGATGCGGGCGCCGTCGGGGGAGTCGACGGTCACCCGGCGGGCCGTCGGTGCGGGAGTCACTTGGCCTCGCGGGCGGCTGCCGCACCGTCGTCGCCGTCGAGGCCGACGATGACCGGGGCGTGGTCGCTGGCGCCCTTGCCCTTGCGCTCCTCGCGATCGATGGCCGCACCGGAGACGCGCTCGGCGAGGCTCGCCGACCCGAGGACGAAGTCGATGCGCATGCCGCGTCGCTTCGGGAAGGCCAGGCGCTGGTAGTCCCAGTAGGTGTAGGCCTCCGGGCCGGGGGCGTGCGGGCGCACGACGTCGACGAAGCCGTCCTCGAGGAAGGCGTTGAAGGCCGCCCGCTCCGGCGGCGACACGTGCGTCTTGTCGGCGAAGTACTCCATCGACCACACGTCCTCGTCGCGCGGGGCGATGTTCCAGTCCCCGCACAGCGCCAGGGGAGTGCCCTCGGCGGCCCAGTCGCCGGCGCGCTTGCGCAGCTGCTCGAGCCAGCCGAGCTTGTAGTCCATGTGCGGGTCGCCCAGGGCGCGACCGTTGGGGATGTAGAGGGACCAGACGCGCACGCCCCCGCAGGTCGCACCGATCGAGCGCGCCTCCGGTGCCGCCGGGTCCCCCCAGCCGGGGTCGCCGTCGAAGCCGACGGCGACGTCCTCCATGCCGACCCGCGAGAGGATCGCCACGCCGTTCCACTGGTTGAGGCCGTGGTGGGCGACCTCGTACCCGAGCGCGGTGAAGCGCTCGAGGGGGAACTGGTCCTCCCTGGCCTTGGTCTCCTGGATGGCGAGCACGTCGATGTCGCTGCGCTGCAGCCAGGCCTCGACGCGCTCGACTCGGGATCGGATGGAGTTGACGTTCCAGGTCGCGATACGCACGAGCGCCACCCTAGCCACCGACGGCGAGGCGACCTAGGTTCGGTCTCAGTGTCAGGGTGATGGTGCCGCTCACGCGGTGGTTGGATCCTGAGCACTGGGTGTCTGGCTCTTAGGTTCGTTGTCGCCTTCGGGCTGATGAGCATGGGTTCTGCCGTCACCTGGTGTGAAGGACCGGCCGGCGTGACTTGATAGGAGCGTGGCATCGCCCCCACTGAGATGTGTCCGCCGACCGGCCCAACCGTCCAGTCACTGATCAGGTGAAGGAGGCAACCACCATGGTTGTTGTTGGAGCCGATGTCCACAAGCGTTCGCACACATTCGTCGCGGTCGACCCGGTCGGCAAGCAGGTCGGGCAGCTGACCGTCCCGGCCGTCACCGAGGGCCACCGCAAGGCGCTGGCCTGGGCTCGGGATCGGTTCGGGGACGAGATCGTGTGGGCGATCGAGGACTGCCGGCACATGTCGGCTCGGTTGGAGCGGGACCTGCTCACCGCCGGGCAGCAGGTGGTGCGGGTGCCGCCGAAGATGATGGCCGAGCAGCGTCGGGTGGCGCGCACGCGGGGCAAGTCGGACCCGATTGACGCCTTGGCGGTGGCGCGGGCCTACCTGCGTGAACCCAGCCTTCCTGTGGCTACGCATGATGAGGCGTCCCGGGAGCTGAAGCTGTTGGTCGACCGCCGCGAAACGCTTGTGGCACAACGGACAGCGACGATCAACTCGCTGCTGTGGCGCGTGCACGAGCTGGACCCGGCCCGTGCGCCCAAGGCCCGCTCGTTGGACCTGGCCAAGCATCAGCAGGCGCTGCGCGCGTGGCTGGTCACCCTCGAGGGGGTCGTGGCCGAGCTGGCGCTGGAAGAGCTCGAGGACGTCATCGCCCTGACGGCCCGGGCCAAGACCTACGCCAAGCGCATCGCCGACCTGACCGCGCAGGCGGCGCCGACGCTGCTGGCGATGCCCGGGGTCGGGCCGTTGACCGCGGCCAAGCTGGTCGGTGAGTCCGCTGGCGCGTCACGCTTCCACAGCGAGGCAGCCTTCGCCCGGCACGCCGGCGCCGCGCCGATCCCCGTCTGGTCGGGCAACACCGCCGGACGGGTGCGCATGACCCGCTCGGGCAACCGTCAGCTCAACGCCGCACTGCACCGCATCGCCATCACCCAAGTCCGTCTGCAAGGCTCCTTGGGCAAGGCGTACTACGAGAAGAAGAAGGCCGAAGGCATGTCCAACCGCGAAGCCCTGCGCTGCCTCAAACGACGACTCGCACGCGTCGTCTTCCACCACCTGACCACCAACCAAGCCACCGCGAACACCGACCTCGCGGCCGCCGCTTGACATAGGAGTAACCCATGCGTCCCTTCATCGAGATCCCCGCCGCCGAGGGCACCGCCGAGGCGGTCATCGCCCGACCCGACGCCGGCTCGCACCCCGGTGTGCTGCTCTTCATCGACGCGATCGGCCTGCGCCAGCGCATCCAGGACATGGCCGACCGCATCGCCTCGTGGGGCTACATCGTCCTCGCGCCCAACACGATGTACCGGTCCGGCACCGCCGCCGAGACGACCCCGACCACCGACCTGCGCATCCCCGAGGAGCGGGCCGCGTACGGCAGGGTCATCGGGGAGTACCTCGCGCCGCTCACGGGCGCCGCCATCGACGCCGACCTGCCGCACTACATCGCTGCCCTGCGCGGGATCGACGGGGTCTCCGAGGGGCCGATCGGTGTCACCGGCTACTGCATGGGCGCGAAGTTCGCGACCCGCGCCGCCGGCCTCGACTCGAGCGTCGCGGCGTGCGGTGGCTTCCACGGTGCGATGATCGCGACGAGCGACCCGGACAGCCCGCACCACAGGCTCGTCGACGCGCAGGCGGCCTTCGTCTACGGGCACGCCGACAACGACGACAAGAACCCGCCCGAGGACATCGCCCGGCTGGACGCGATGCTCACCGAGCACGGCCTGCAGGCCCGCACCGCGGTCTACCCGGACGCCCCGCACGGCTTCACGATGAGTGACACCTCCAGCTACCAGGAGGTGGGTGCCGAGCGGCACTTCACCGAGCTGCGTGAACTCTTCGACGCCACGCTCGGCGCATGACCGCACTGGTCACCGGGGCGACCGCCGGCATCGGTCGCGAGTTCGCGGAGCAGCTGGCGGCGAAGGGGGTCGCCCTGGTCCTCGTCGCCCGCGACTCCGCGCGGCTGGAGTCGGTCGCGGCCGAGCTGCGCTCGGCCCACGGCGTGGCCGTGGAGGTGCTGCCGGCGGACCTGTCCGACCGGGAGGCGCTGGAGCGGGTGGCGGAGCGGTTGCGTGATCCCTCCCGACCGGTCGACCTCTTGGTCAACAACGCCGGGTACAGCCTGAGCTCGCGCTTCGTCGACAGCGACGTCCGTGCCGAGGAGCAGCTGCTCGACGTGCTCGTGCGCGCGGTCCTCGTGCTCAGCCACGCGGCCGCGACGACGATGCACGCGCGCGGTCACGGCCGGATCATCAACGTCTCCTCCGTCGCCGGGTACCTCGCGAGCGGGACCTACTCGGCAGCGAAGTCGTACGTGACCACCTTCAGCGAGTCGCTCGCGGGGCAGCTGGCGGGGACCGGGGTCTCGGTGACGGCGCTGCTGCCGGGGTACGTCCGCACGGAGTTCCACGAGCGGGCGGGCATCGACAAGGGCGAGCGGTCCGGCCCCCTCTGGCTCGACGCGGCCGACGTCGTGCGGGCGGCGCTCGCCGACGCCGAGTCCGGCGCCGTCGTCTCCGTCCCGAGCCCCCAGTACAAGGCGGTCGCCACCCTCGTGCGGCACCTGCCGCGCGCCCTGGTCCGCAGCCGGCGCGTCCGCTCCCTGCACCGCAAGGACTGAGTCTCCGGCCCCCTTCGCACGCCCCGTGGGGAAGTGCAGGCCCCGGGAGCGCGGCCATAGACTGCGGGCCGTGACTGACATCGCTGCCGACCGCGCCCGCCTGCTCGAGATCGTCAAGGACAAGGCCATCGTCCACGGACGGGTGACCCTCTCCTCCGGCGCGGAGGCCGACTACTACGTCGACCTGCGCCGCATCACCCTCGACGGCGAGGCCGCTCCGCTCGTCGGTCGGGTCATGCTCGACATGGTTGCCGACCTCGACTTCGACGCCGTCGGCGGGCTGACGCTCGGTGCCGACCCGGTCGCCACGTCGATGCTCCACGCCACCGCGGCGACGGGGGAGCGCCTGGACGCCTTCGTCGTGCGCAAGGCCGGCAAGGCGCACGGCCTGCAGCAGCGTATCGAGGGCCCGTCGATCGAGGGCCGTCGTGTGCTCATCGTCGAGGACACCTCGACGACCGGTTCCTCCCCGCTCGAGGCGGCCACCGCCGCCCGCGAGGCCGGCGCCGAGGTGGTCGCCGTCGCCACGATCGCCGATCGGGCCACCGGCGCGGCCGACCGGTTCGCCGAGGCGGGTCTGGAGTACCGGCACGTCTTCGGCCTGACCGACCTCGGCCTCGCCTGAGCCCCCGGGCGCGCCCGCCCGACGACGACGCGCACCACCGCCAAGGGCCGACCGGCACGGGTTTGCCTCGCGGACAACGGTTGCGTATAAGGTAAGCCAGTCCTAAGTTAGGACCTCCTTAGTCGTCCACCCCAAGGGAACGCCCATGTCGCCGAACCGCCGTGCCGTCATCACCTCGGCCCCCGCACTCCTCTTCGCCCTCTCGGCCTGCTCGACCGGCTCCGCCGCCGACAGCGGGTCCGCAGCGAAGGGGGGCGGGTCGGCCTCCGCGGAGCCCGGCGCCTTCCCGGTGACGCTCGAGCACGCCTTCGGCAGGACGGAGATCACCGAGGCCCCCACGCGCATCGCGACGGTCGGGTGGAACGACCACGACGTCCTCGCCTCCTTCGGGGTTTTGCCGGTCGGCGCCACCAAGATCACCTGGGGCGGCAACCAGCACGGCTCGACCGACTGGTTCGACGAGGCCGTCAAGGAGATCGACCCGGACGCGAAGATCGTGCGCTACGACGACACCGACGGCATCCCGGTCGACGAGATCGCCAAGCTCACCCCCGACCTCGTCCTCGGCGTCAACTCCGGCTTGACCAAGGAGGACTACCAGAAGCTGTCGAAGATCGCGCCGACCGTCGCCTACCCCGAGCTCGCCTGGGGCACGCCCTGGGAGGTCAGCGTGACGATGATCGGCAAGGCCATCGGCCGCCCCGACCAGGCCGGCAAGCTCATCGGCGAGACCAACCGACTCATCGACGACGCGGTGGCCGAGCACTCCGAGGTCAAGGGCAAGTCCGTCGCCTGGCTCTCCTTCAGCCCGACCGACAAGTCCAAGATCGACATCTACACGAGCATCGACCTGCGCCCTCAGTTGCTGCGCCGCTTCGGCATGGAGGACGCAGCGATCGTGAAGAAGAACTCGAAGGACGACGCCTTCTTCTTCTCCGTCTCCGCCGAGAAGGCACGCGACATCGACGCCGACGTCGTCATCTTCTATGTCGAGAGCGACAAGCAGGTCGACACGATCAAGAACGACCCGCTGCTCGGGAGGATCCCGGCGATCGAGCGGGGCAGCTTCGTCGCCTCCGCGGACAACTCCGTCGCGATGACGATGTCCTCGCCCTCGCCGATCTCCATGGAGGTCGCGGTGACGCAGTTCCTGCCCGAGGTGGCCGACGCCGCGAAGGCCGTCTGAGCCGATGACCGGTGCCACGCGGACGGGTGCCGTCGCGGTGGGGGGCCTGCTCCTCCTCGCGGCGGCATCGGTCGCGTCGGTACTCGTCGGGGCGGAGTCCCTGCCCACCGCCCAGGTCCTCGCCGGGTTCCGTGACGCGGGTGACGGCGCGGCCGCCGGCATCGTCGCCGCCCGGGTCGACCGGACCCTCATCGCGGTCGTCGTCGGCGCCTGCGTCGCCATCGCGGGCACGGTCCTGCAGGGCCTGACCCGCAACCCGATCGCCGAGCCCGGCATCCTCGGGCTCAACGCCGGCGCAGCGCTGCTCGTCGTCATCGGCATCCGCGCCGGGCTCCTCGACGGCGTCGTCGACTACCTGTGGACCGCGTTGCTCGGGGTGATCCTCGCGGGAGTCCTCGTCCACGCGATCACCTCGACCGTCCCCCTTCGTCACCAGCCGATGACCACCGCCCTCGCCGGCGCGGCGATCATGGCCGCCAGCTCGAGCATCATGGTCGGTCTGCTCCTCGCCGACGACACCGCGCTGGACCTCTTCCGCTACTGGCAGGTGGGCTCGGTCGCCGGCAAGGACGCCGGGTTGATCCTGCCGGTCCTCCCCTTCGTCCTCGTCGGGCTCGTGCTCACGCTGACCTCCGGGCGCACCCTCAACGCGATGGCGCTCGGTGACGACGTCGCCCGCTCCCTGGGACAGCGGGTCGTGCTCGCCCGGGGCGGGGCGCTCGCCGGGGCGCTGCTGCTCACCGCGGCGGCGTGCGCGCTCGCCGGTCCCATCGCCTTCGTCGGCCTCGCGGTGCCGCACCTGCTGCGGCTCTTCAGCGGCCCCGACCACGGCCGCCTGCTCCTCGGCTCGCTGCTGGTGGGCCCCGCCCTCGTCGTCGCGGCCGACACCCTGGGCCGGGTCATCGCCCCACCGGGCGAGGTCCAGGTCGGCGTCATGACAGCGGTCGTCGGCGCCCCGGTGCTCATCGTCCTCGCCCGTCGGGCGGTGCGCCGATGACGCTGACCACCGCCCCCGACCCCACGTCCGCGACCGCGCAGCTCGTGCGCCGCGTGCGGCGTGACCGCTCCCGGCGGGCGCTGCGCCGCACGTGGGTCCTGGGGCTGCTCGTCGTCGCGGCCTTCGTCGTGCGGGTCACCCTCGGCGACTACACGATCACCGTCCCGGACACGCTGCGGATCATCGGCGGCGCCGACATCCCCGGCGCCGGCTTCATCCTCATGGAGTCGAAGCTGCCGCGGGCGATCGCCGCCGTGCTCGCGGGCGCCTCGCTGGCCGTCGCCGGCGCGGTCATGCAGGACCTCATGCGCAACCCCCTGGCCAGCCCCGACATCCTCGGCATCAGCGGCGGCGCGTCGACCGCGGCGGTCTTCTCGCTCATCGTCCTCGGCCTGACCGGGCCGGCCGTCACGCTGGCTGCCTTCCTCGGTGCCCTGGCCGTGGCCGCCTTCCTCGTGGGCATGAGCAGCGGCGGAGCGAAGGGGGGCACCCACGCCCTGATCATCGTCGGCGTCGGCTGCTCCGCGCTGCTCGTCGCCCTGACCCACTGGGTCCTGCTGCGTGCGGACGTCTACCGGTTGTCCGAGGCGATGGTCTGGCTGACCGGGTCGGTCGCCTCCGCGAGCTGGACGGAGATCGGCCGCCTCGCGGTGCTCGCCGCCGTGGCCCTGCCGGCGATGCTCCTGCTGCACCGGCGGCTGCGCGTGATGATGCTCGGTGACGACCTCGCCGCCGGCCTGGGTGTCACCGTCGACCGCCACCGGGCGCTCGCGATGCTCGGCGTCGTCCTCCTCGTCGCGGGCACCTGCGCCGTGTGCGGACCGATCGCCTTCGTCGCGCTGCTCGCCGGCCCCATCGGTCGCCGCCTGCACGGGGGGCGCACCCGCCTCGTCGACATCGCCCTCATCGGCGCGCTCATGGTGGTCGTCGCCGACCACATCGGCGCCTACCTCGTGCCCGGCGGCGCGAACCTGCCCGTCGGCGTCGTCACCGGCCTCGCCGGTGCCCCCTTCCTCCTGTGGCTCATCGTCACCCGAACCCGAGTGGAGACCTGATGACGGCCGACACGCACACCCCGTCCGTCACGCCGGTGGCCGACCGGGCGGAGGGGGAGACCCCCGTGCCCGCCCGGCTGCGCGCCGAGTCGGTCAGCCTCGGCTACCGCGACCGCACCGTCGTCGAGCGCCTCGACCTCGACGTGCCCGACGGCGAGGTGACCGCCATCGTCGGGCCGAACGGTTGCGGCAAGTCCACCCTCCTGCGCGGTCTCGCCCGGCTGCTGCCCGCCCGCGAGGGGAGGATCGTCCTCGACGGGCGCGACCTGGCCAGGACCCCGACGAAGGCGGTCGCCCGCACCATCGGCCTGCTGCCGCAGGGACCGGTCGCGCCCGAGGGCCTGACGGTCGCCGAGCTGATCGCCCACGGCCGCCACCCCCACCAGGGCATCCTGCGCCGGGCCAGCCGTGAGGACGACGCGGTCGTCGCCGAGGCGATGGAGGTGACCGGCACGACCGGTCTCGCCGAGCGCGTCGTGGACGAGCTGAGCGGCGGTCAGCGCCAGCGGGTGTGGATCGCGCTCGCCCTCGCCCAGCAGCCGGACATCCTGCTGCTGGACGAGCCGACGTCCTTCCTCGACATCGCCCACCAGATCGAGGTGCTCGACCTCGTGCGCTCCCTCAACGCCGCACGGGGCACCACGGTGGTCATGGTGCTGCACGACCTGGCCATGGCCGCCCGCTACGCCACTCATCTCGTCGCCGTGCGCGAGGGCCGGGTCGTCGCCCAGGGCGACCCGTGCGCGGTGGTCACGGAGGAGCTCGTCCGCGAGGTCTTCGACGTGCGTTGCCGGATCCTGACCGACCCGGACACCGGGACCCCGGTCGTCCTCCCCCGACCACAGGAGCAGTCATGAGGATCGCCGAGCTGAAGGACCGCGTCGTCTTCGGCGCCGCGCGCGTCTGGTACCGCAACTCGATGGCCGACGTCGCCCAGCGCACCGGGCACGCGCAGTTCCGGGCGAACGTAGCCGCGGTGCGCGAGCTCAACGCCTCGATGCGGCGGATCACGCTCGCGGCGCCGGAGTTCACCGGGTACGAGCTCGCCGGGCCGGACGAGTACTTCGGGCTGCTCGTGCCGGGAGCGGACGGGCGGCTGCACCTGCCCGACGGCGAGCGGGTCAACGTGCGCGCCGCCGTCGCCGACATGCCGCCGGAGCAGCAGCCGGGGCTGCGCTGGTACACGATCCGCGAGCTGCGCCGCTCGCGCGGGGAGGTCGACATCGACATCGTCACGCACGGTGACTCGGGGCCGGGGTCGGCCTGGGCGCTGCGGGCGGCCGTCGGCGACCCTGTCGGGTTCCGTTCCGGGGGAGCGCTGTACACGGCCTTCGAGCCGCCGCGTCAGCTCCTCGCCGCGGACGAGACCGCGGTCCCCGCACTCCTGGCGATCCTCGAGGAGCGGGAGCGAAGGGGGCTGCCCGGCCCGGGCGCCGGCGTCACCGCCCACGTCGAGGTGCCCTCGGCGTCCGTCCTCGACGGCCTCGGGCTGCCGGCTGAGGTCACCGTGCACGAGCGCGGCGACGCCGACCCGGGCACCGCGGTGCTGGCGGCCCTGGTCGCGGACCCGGCGACGACCGCCGGGCTCGACTACGCCTGGGCGTGCGGGGAGTCTGGCCTGGCGACCTCGGTGCGCCGGCACCTGGTGCAGGAGGTCGGCATGGACAAGAAGGCGATCACCTTCTCCGGGTACTGGAAGCTCGGGTCTGCGCGGGGCTGAGGCCTGCTCGTGTGACCGGTCAACCGGTGAATTCGGCCGGGGCGCGGCGGCTGCGCGGACGCAGGGCGCGGCGGTCCTTGGCGCGAAGTCCGGACTCGTGTCGTAGCGGTTGCACCGGAGTCGTGACAGTCCGGACTTCGGCCTGAGTCGGACCACCACCCCCTGCGTCCACTCCGCTGTGTGACTGGACCAACCCCCTTCGTCCGCTCCGCCGCGTGACCGACCAACCAACCCCCTTCGCCCGACGCTTGTGCCCTACCTCGTGTGGTGGGACGCATCGCACCAGATGAGGTACGGCACAAGCGTCGGGAAGGACTCTCGTCGGTGGCCGCCCGACACGCGCTCGGGTGCCCGTGGTGGGGCGCTGCGCGGGGGAGTGGGCCGTGCCGGATACCGTTCGTGGCATGGAGCCGCACCTCGTCGCCCTGGATGTCGACGGCACGATCCTCACGCACGACGGCCGGATGCCTCCGGCGACCCGCGAGGCGGTGCGGGCGGTGGCCGACGCCGGTCACCACGTCGTCATCTCCACCGGGCGCTCGGTGATCGCGACGCTCCCGGTCCTGGAGATGCTCGAGCTCGACCGGGGGATGGCGGTCTGCTCCAATGGCGCCGTGACCATCGCCCTCGACTCGTCCGAGCCGCAGGGCTACCGCATCGAGGAGACGGTGACCTTCGACCCGAAGCCCGCGATGAACCTCGTGCGCGAGCACGCCCCTCACGTCCTGGCCGCCGTCGAGGAGGTGGGTGTCGGCTTCAAGGTCGCCCGGCCCTACCCCGAGGGCGTGCTCTGGGGTCGTCAGGTCGTCGTCCCGTGGGAGGAGCTCGTTGCCAAGCCGGCGACCCGGGTGACCTTCCACGACCCCGAGGGGGACAGCGACGACTTCCTCGAGCTCGTCGAGCGGATCGGTCTGCACGGTGTGGAGTACGCGGTCGGCTACACCGCGTGGCTGGATCTCGCGCCGGAGGGCGTCTCCAAGGGGTCGGCCCTGGAGATCGTCCGGCGCACCCTGCGCGTCGAGCCGGGCCTGACGTTCGCGGCCGGTGACCAGCGCAATGACCTCGAGATGCTGCGGTGGGCCGCCCGCGGGGTCGCCATGGGCGACGCGCCCGACGAGGTCGTCGCCGCCGCCGACGAGCAGACCGGACGCGTCGCGGAGGACGGCCTCGTCGACGCGTTGCGACCCTTCCTCTGAGCGGATGCTCCGCGCGGGGCCGCCCGGGTGGATGATGTCCTCGTGAATGCCAACCAAGGGCTCGACGAAGCCCGCCGGGTCGCCCGCGATGTCGGCGACCACCCCGTCCTGGACGCCATGGCCCGATGGGGCTTCCTCATGTCGGGGCTGCTGCACATCGTCATCGGGTACACCGCCACCCGGCTGGCGTGGGGTGGCGGTGGCTCGGCCGACCAGTCCGGTGCTCTCGCCACGCTCGCGAGCAACCCGGCCGGCGCCCTGCTGATGTGGATCATCGTCGTCGGCCTGCTGGCACTCGTGGTGTGGCAGCTGACCGTCGCGATCGCACCCGGGGTGGGTGACGGCTGGCTCGACCGGGGCAAGGCCGTCGCCAAGGCCGCGGTCTACGCCGTCCTGGCCGCCACCGCGGCCCAGTTCGCCCTCGGCTCGGGCTCCTCGAAGTCCTCCGAGGAGTCCTCCCAGGGCGTCACCACCGCCCTCATGGCGCAGCCCGCCGGCCAGGTGCTCGTCGGCGCCATCGGTGTCGTCATCATCGGGGTCGGCGCCTACCACGTGCACAAGGGGCTCACCCACAAGTTCCTCGAGGACCTCGAGAAGGACCCGGGTGTGCCGGCGCGTGCCCTCGGGATGATCGGCTACCCGGCGAAGGGGGTCGTCCTCGGCCTCGTCGGGGCCTTCTTCGTCCTCGCCGCCGTGCAGCACCAGTCGTCCGAGGCGGCCGGTCTGGACGGGGCGCTGAAGTCCCTGAAGGACGAGCCCTTCGGGCCGTACCTGATCACCGCCGTGGGCGTGGGCTTCGTCGCCTTCGGCATCTACCTCTTCGCCCGGGCGCGGCACCAGCGCATCTGACCGGTCAGCGACAGCCCGACCACGCCCATGGCCGTCCCCAGGGCGACCCCGGCGACGACGTCGCTGACGAAGTGGACCCCGAGCGCGAGGCGGTTGAGGACGGTCAGGACCGCGACGAGGAGGACGAGCGTCGTCGCGGACCACCGGATCCAGCGCCGCGCCACCATCCGCAGCAGTGCGATGACGAGCACCGCGCCGAGGGCGACGTTGGTGGCGTGGCCGCTCGGGTAGGAGAAGCTGTCGACCATCGTGATCGGGGCGTCCGGCTCCGGACGCGGGCGGGCGACGAGCAGCTTGCACAATGACCCCAGGGCCCAACCCGCCAGCCCGACGGGCACGACGAGCAGGGCCCGGCGGGGAGCCCGACCGGTGAGCACGAGCCCGGCCGCGAGCAGCAGCACGAGTGGGTGCACGACCCACGGCCCGCTGAGGTCGGCCCACAGCAGGGTGGCGTCCTCGAGCGCGGGCCGTCCGTCGATCCAGCCCCTCGCCCGCTCGACCCATGCGAGGTCGACCCCGCGCACCCGGTCGGAGGGCACGACGAGGAACTCGCCGACCGCCGCGACGAGCAGCATCACGCCCGTCATGGCAAACACCGCCGACACGAGGCGGACGGGAGCGGAACGATCGGCAGCCACCACCCGATTGTGCGGCATGCTGGTGCCTGCCATGCCCGATCTCGTCATCACCTCTCCCGCCAACCAGCGCCTGAAGGACCTCGTCACGCTGCGCCGACGCCGCGTGCGCGAGAGCTCCGGGACCACGCTCCTCGAGGGTCTCGAGGAGACCACGCTCGCCCTCGACGCCGGTGTCGTGCCGCACGCCCTCTTCCACTGCCCCGACCTGATGCTCGACCCCGGTGCCGGGGCTGCGCTCGTCGAGCGCGCCCGCCGCTCCGGTGCGGAGGTCGTCGAGCTGGGTCGGACCGCGTTCGAGAAGGTCGCCTACCGCGAGGGGCCGGACGGGATCCTCGCCCGGGTGCCCTCGCCCGGACGCGTGCTCGCCGACGTGGACCTGCCCGAGGGGGCGCTGGTCCTGCTCTGCGAAGGGGTGGAGAAGCCGGGCAACCTCGGCGCGATGCTCCGCACCGCCGACGCGGCCGGGGTCGCCCTCGTCATCGCCGCCGACCCGGTCACCGACTGGGGCAACCCCAACGTCATCCGCTCGAGCAAGGGCACGGTCTTCTCCGTCCCGGTCGCCTCCGCGAGCACCGACGAGGCGTGGACGTGGCTGGCCGAGCGCGGCGTCGCCGTGGTCGCGACGACGCCGGACACCGACGTCGACCACACGGACGCCGACCTCACCGGCCCGGTCGCCGTCGCGGTCGGGTCGGAGAAGTACGGGCTGACCGACGCCGCCCTGGCCCGGGCGCAGCACCGGGTACGGATTCCCATGGTGGGGCAGGCCAATTCGCTCAATGTCGCCACGTCGGCGGCCATCGTCGTCTACGAGGCGGTCCGCCAGCGTCGGGCGGTCTGACCGACCCGATTACTGGCCCGATTGCGGCCTGTGTCACGATGCCATCATGCGCGTTGACCACGTCTCCTTTGCAGCCGACCAGAGCGGTGTCAAGGCCACTGCCGAGCGTCTTGGTAGGGCCCTCGGGGTCGCACCGGTGGATGGCGGTCTGCATCCGCGTTTCGGCACCCGCAACATGATCCTCCCGCTGGCGCACGAGCGGTACGTCGAGATCGTCGAGGTGCTCGACCACCCCAGCTCGGACAAGGCCCCCTTCGGTCAGGTCGTGCGGGCCCGCTCCGAGGCCGGTGGCGGCTGGATGGGCTGGGTCATCCGCGTCGATGACGACCTGGAGTCCGTGGAGAAGCGCCTGGACCGCCAGGCCGTCAACGGCAACCGGCGCCTCGCCGACGGTCGCGAGTTCCTGTGGAAGCAGATCGGTATCAAGGGCACCCTCGCGGACCCGCAGCTGCCCTTCTTCGTCAAGTGGGGCGAGGGCTCGCCGCACCCGTCGCAGGAGGCGGAGACCGAGGTGACCATCGCGTCGCTGCAGATCGCCGGTGACCCCGACCGGGTGCGCGACTGGCTGGGTGGCCTTCCCCCGGAGGAGACCTCCTCGGTCATCGACTTCGACTTCATCGCGCCCAACGGCACGCCCGGCCTGATGTCGGTCACCTTCAACACCCCCCACGGTCCCGTCACCCTCTGACCGGCCGGGCCGCGTGGCTTCCTGGGCCGACCGCGTCGGCGACGTCCCGCTCGACGACGAGTGCTCAGCCTCGGCCTGCTCGCCCTCGCGACCGGCGCGGTCCTCCTCCTCGCCGAGCGGATCTACCGCCGGGCGCTGATGCAGACCTCCGGCAAGCTGACGATCACCCAGGCGTGGAAGGCCGAGATCTGACCTCGGCAGGGTCGAGGTGGTCGGCGTCACGGGCGCGACGATGCATCGACCGAGGGTCACGGGGCATGGGGCCAGCTGGAATACCGGCACGGGAGTGAGGCCGGAGTCCGAGCCGCGGCTCCGGGAGGGGCGTGGCGGTACGGCGAGGAGTAGGGGAAAGTTGTGGCGTTGTCGTCGGCCGGTCGGGTCGGGGCGGCCGGGGCAGCGGTGGTGGGCGTCACCTTCGGTATGGCCCGGTACGCCTTCGGGGTCACGCTGCCCGACATCGAGCAGGACCTGGAGCTGTCCGAGCTGGTGCTCGGTCTCATCTCGAGCGCGACCTTCGCCGGTTACCTGGCCGGTCTGCTGCTCGCCGGTCCGCTCGCCGCTCGCCGCGGCTCCCGCGCTCCGACGAGCGTCGGTGCGGTCAGCGGTGCGGCCGGGGCGGTGATCGTGACCGTCGCGCAGTCCCCGTGGCTTCTCGCCGTGGGCGTCGTCCTCGCCGGCAGCGCCGGCGGCTGGGCCTGGGCCCCGTACTCGGACATCGTGACGCGGACGGTGCCCGCGCGCCTGCAGCCACGTGCCCTGGCGATCATCACGACCGGCACCAGCGGGGGCCTGATCCTGCTCGGCGGTCTGGCCGTCCTCGCCATAGCGGGTTCGTGGCGTCTGGTCTGGGCGGGCATCGCCCTCGCCGCGGTCGTCGCGGCCGTCGTCAACGTGCGCCTGGTCCCGCAGGTGCCGCCGCGGAGCCCGTCGACCCCGCGAGCCGGGTGGCGAGGTCTCATCATGCCGGTGCGGGTGCTGCGGGTGCCGATCGCCTACTCGCTCGTCTACTTCGCAGCGATCGTCGTCTACTTCACCTACGCCGCCGAAGTCCTCGAGAGCAGTGATCTCCCGACTGGAGCCGTGCCGGTCCTGTACATCGTGATGGGGACGACCGGCATGGTGGCCGTGATGACCGGGACTCTCGCGCAGCGCCTGGGCAGTGTCCGGGTTGCGGCGCTGTGTCTCGTGGCGGTGGCCGCGGCGTTGGCGCTGCTGGGACTGGCGAGTGACTCCGTGCCGGCCGTGGCGGCCTCGGCCTGCGTCTTCGGCGTGGGCTACATGACCGGGTCGGCGGTCCTGGCGGTGTGGACTGCCGAGGTGCTCCCCGAGCGTGCGGGGACGGCCTTCACCGTGTGCCTGGTCGTGGGCGCGGTCGCCTCGGTGGCTGCTCCTGCCGTGGCCGGCGCGCTGCTTCCCGCCGTGGGGATGACGATGCTCCTGGTCGCCACGGGCGTGGTCTCCCTCGGCAGTGGAGTGGCCCTGCTCCTGCACCGCCCTGCCGCCGGGTCGATGTAATCGCGCGTGTGGGGACGCGCGCGGATACATCCACCCGACGAAGGGGGCGGCCCCCTCAGTCGTCCGGCAGCACCTTGCGCAGCCGCAGGGAGTTGAGCACGACGAGGACCGAGCTCATCGCCATCGCGGCGCCGGCGATCATCGGGTTGAGCAGGCCGGCCACCGCGAGCGGGATCGCGGCGATGTTGTAGCCGAAGGCCCAGCCGAGGTTCTGCTTGATCACCTTCAGCGTCTCCCGGGAGAGCGAGATCGCGCGGGGGACCGACTCGAGGTCGGCGTGCACGAGGACGATGTCGGCCGACTCCATCGCGACGTCGGTCCCGGTGCCCATCGCCATCCCGAGGTCGGCGCGCACGATCGCGGCGGCGTCGTTGACGCCGTCGCCGACCATCGCGACGACCCGGCCCTCGCCCTGGAGGCGCTCGATGACGTCGTGCTTGTCCTGGGGGCGGACTCCGGCGATGACGTGCTCGGGGTCGATGCCGACGGTCGCCGCGACCGCGGTCGCGTTGTGCTCGGCGTCGCCGCTGAGCAGCCACACCTGCAGGCCCTCGGACCGCAGCGCACGGATCGCGTCGCCGGAGGTGTCGCGGACCTCGTCGGCCACGGTGAGCGCCCCGCGGGCCTTGCGGTCCCACCCGACGAAGACGGTCGTGCCGGGACGCTCGAGGGTGGCCAGCTCCGGCGGCACCTCGTCGAAGAGGTCCGACTTGCCGACGGTGACGCGGGTGCCCTTGATCGTGGCGACCGCGCCGGAGCCGGGGAGGCTCTCGAAGTCGGTGATCCGCGGGATCTTGATGCCCTGGTCCTGCGCGCGCCGCACGATGGCCCGGGCGATCGGGTGCTCGCTGCCGGACTCGACGGCCGCGGCCGCGCTGAGCACGGCGGCCGGGTGCAGCCCGGGGGCGGCGGCGAGGTCGGTCACCTGGGCGATGCCGGTGGTGATCGTGCCGGTCTTGTCCAGGACAAGGGTGTCGATGCGGCGGGTGTCCTCGAGGACCTGCGGGCCCTTGATGAGGATGCCCTTCTGCGCGCCGCGACTGGTCCCGACGAGCAGCGCCATCGGCGTGGCCAGGCCCAGCGCGCACGGGCAGGCGATGATCAGCACGGTCACGGCGACCCCGATGGCGGTCGTCGCCGACCCGGAACCGATCCACCAGCCGACGAAGGTCAGCAGCGCGACCACCAGGACGGCGGGGACGAAGACCGCGGACACCCGGTCGGCGAGGCGCTGGACGTCGGCCTTGCCGGTCTGCGCCTGCTCGACGAGCCGCACGATCGCGGCGAAGGTCGTGTCCGAGCCCACCGCGGTCGCCTCGACGATCAGCCGCCCGGAGGTGTTGACGGTGCCGGCGTCGACCCGGTCGCCGGAGCGAACGTCGACGGGCACGGACTCGCCGGTGACGAGCGAGGTGTCGATGGAGCTCGTGCCGTCGATGATGCGGCCGTCCGTCGCGACCTTCTCGCCCGGCCGGACGATGAAGTGGTCGCCGACCTGCAGCTCGTCCAGCGGCAGGATGACCTCGGTGGTCGCCCGGGAGCGTGAGTCGATCCGCTGGACTGCCACCCCCTTCGCCCCGAGGTCCATCAGCTCGGTGAGCGCGGAGCGCCCCTCGTCCTTGCTGCGGGCCTCGAGCCACCGGCCGATGAGCAGGAAGGCGGTGATGACCGCCGCGGTCTCGAAGTAGTAGTGCCCGTCCTGCCCCGCGCCGGTCAGCAGCGTGACGAGCGACCACAGGTAGGCGGCGCTGACCCCGAGCGAGACGAGGGTGTCCATCGTCGACGCGAGGTGGCGGGCGTTGGCGAATGCCGCGCGGTGGAAGGGCCATGCCGCCCAGGCCACGACGGGGGTGCTCACGAGCAGCTGCAGCCACGGGTTCGCGGGGAAGCTCCACGGCCCCATCGCGAGCAGCACGACGACGGCGGCGAGCGCGCCGGCGACGATCGCCCGTCGGGCGAGGTCGGCGCGCGCGACCGGGGTGTGCTTGGGGGGAGTGAGACGGGCCTCCGGCTCGATGACCGTGGCGCCGTAGCCGGACTTCTCCACGGTCGCGATCAGGTCGTCGATGCTCACCGACCCCGGGTGGCTGACCCGGGCCTTCTCCGTCGCGAGGTTGACGACGGCGTCGACGCCGTCGATCTTGCCGAGGTTGCGCTCGACCCGGGCCGAGCAGGAGGCGCAGGTCATCCCCGTGATGGCCAGGTCGACGGTGTGCTCGTCCGTCGTCGACTCGGAGCGGGGGTCGGTCACGGTCGACATCAGGTCGTCACCGTGGCCACGGCGGCGTCACCGGCGCAGAGGGAGAAGGGGGTGGTGTCCATGTCGTCATTGTCCTGACTGGAGGGGGTGGTTCGGGGAGGCGAAGGGGGTGCGTCGCCCCCTTCGTCCATCGCAACTGCCTAGGCTCCTGCGACGTCTGGGAGGTCAGGACCGCACCAGTCGGGCGATCGCCTCGCTGGCCTCGGTGACCTTCTCGGCCGCGGCCTCGTCGCTCTCGCGGGCGGCGTCGACGATGCAGTGGCCGACGTGGTCCTCGAGCAGGCCGAGGCTGACGGCCTGCAGCGCCTTGGTCGCCGCGGAGACCTGGGTGAGGATGTCGATGCAGTACGTGTCGTCCTCGACCATGCGGGCGATGCCGCGGATCTGGCCCTCGACGCGGCCGAGCCGCTTGAGATACTGCTCCTTGCTGCCGCTGTAGCCGGCCATGGGTCCTCCTGGGAGTCGTGGGTCGACCTCCAGCATACCCCGGGCGGGTATCTCGTGTCAGCCGATGATGCGGAAGAGCGGGCTGTCCGGCGCGATCGTCTCGATGCCCAGCGGGGAGGTGTCCATCCGCGCGAGCAGCGGCAGCAGGTCGTCCGGGTCGCCGAGCTCGAGGCCGACGACGGCGGTACCGGTGTCGCGGTTGTTGCGCTTGATGTAGTCGAAGAAGGTGATGTCGTCCTCCGGCCCGAGGACGTCGTCGAGGAAGCGCCGCAGCGCCCCCGGCTCCTGCGGGAAGTCGACGAGGAAGTAGTGCTTGCGCCCCTCGTGGACCAGCGCCCGCTCGACGATCTCGGCGTAGCGGGAGACGTCGTTGTTGCCCCCGGAGACGACGGCGACGACGGTCGACCCCGGGGCGAGGTCGAGGTCGGCCAGGACGGTCGTGGCCATGGCTCCCGCGGGCTCGGCGATGATCCCGTCCGTCTGGTACATGTCCAGCATCTCGACGCAGATCGCGCCCTCGGACACGGTCGTCAGCTCCGCCCCGGTCGCGGCGACGGCGGCGTGGGTGAGGTCCCCGACCCGGCGGACCGCGGCCCCGTCGACGAAGGGGGAGACCTCCTCGAGCGTGACCGGCGCCCCAGCGGCCAGGGCCGCCGCCATCGAGGCCGCGCCCTCGGGCTCCACGCCGACGAGACGGGTGTCGGAGGCGTGCGCGGCCAACCACGTCGACATGCCGCCCAGCAGGCCACCGCCGCCGACGGGCACGGTCACGACATCGGGTGCGCGGCCGAGCTGCTCGAGGATCTCCACGGCGACCGCACCCTGGCCGGCCATCGTCTCCACCGCGTTGAAGGCGGGGACGATGACGGCGCCGGTGCGCTCCGCGTCGGCGACCGCTGCCGCCGCGGCGTCGTCGTAGACCTCACCGGTGACGATGACCTCGACCATGTCCCCACCGAGGGCGGCGACGCGGTCACGCTTCTGGCGAGGGGTGTTGCGCGGCAGGTAGATCCGCGAGTGGACCCCGAGCCGCTGCCCGGCGAAGGCCACGCCCTGGGCGTGGTTGCCCGCGCTCGCGGCGACGACCCCCTTCGCCCGCTGCTCCTCGGGCAGGGCGGCGATGAGCGTGAAGGCCCCACGCACCTTGTACGACCGCACCGGCTGCAGGTCCTCGCGCTTGAGCCAGACCTCGGCGCCGGTCGCGGCGGACAGGCGCTCGCTGCGCTGCAGCGGCGTCGGCGGGAGGAACTCGGCCAGCAGGGCGGCCGCCTCGTCGACGGCGGCCGCGGTCAGTGGGGATGCAGCAGTCACGACCCCACGGTAGTCCTCGCGCCGTCGCTCCCCGCGGACTGACCCGGGTGCTGGACGCACTCCTTCGTGGTCATGACCGAGCCCGACGTCGATGTGCACGCCTGGCCCACGAAATATCGTCAGCCGAGCGCGCACAACGCCGTCACTCTTCCGCCGAGGCCCCCCGCAGGGCGGCGTCGACGACCCCCTTCGCGTCCGCCTGGACCTGGGTGAGGTGCTCGGGCCCGCGGAAGGACTCGGCGTAGATCTTGTACTTGTCCTCCGTGCCGGAGGGGCGCGCGGCGAACCACGCCGACTCGGTGACGACCTTCAGCCCGCCGATCGGGGCGCCGTTCCCGGGGGCCTGCGTCAGCTTCGCGGTGATCGCCTCGCCCGCGATCGAGTCGGCGGTGACGGCGTCGGGGGTGAGTGCCTTCAGCGCGGCCTTCTGCGCGCGGTCGGCCGGGGCGTCCTCGCGGGCGTAGGCGGGCTCGCCGTGGCGTGCGACGAGGTCCGCGTAGTGCTGACTCGGGCTGCGGCCCGTGGTCGCCGTGATCTCGGAGGCGAGCAGCGCGAGGATGATCCCGTCCTTGTCGGTCGTCCACACCGACCCGTCGAAGCGCAGGAACGACGCCCCCGCCGACTCCTCCCCACCGAAGCCGACCGATCCGTCGAGCAGGCCCGGCACGAACCACTTGAAGCCGACCGGCACCTCCCACAGCTCCTTGCCCAGGTCGGCGGCGACGCGGTCGATCATAGAGCTGGACACGAGCGTCTTGCCGATCCGCTCGCTCGACCATCCCGGACGCGCACCGCCGTAGAGGTACTGCAGGGCGACGGCGAGGTAGTGGTTGGGGTTCATCAGCCCGCCGTCGGGGGTGACGATGCCGTGCCGGTCGGAGTCGGCGTCGTTGCCGGTGGCGATGTCGTAGCGGTCCTTGCTGGCGATCAGGCTGGCCATCGCGGAGGGGGAGGAGCAGTCCATGCGGATCTGCCCGTCCTTGTCCAGCGTCATGAAGCGCCACGTCGGGTCGACGAGCGGGTTGACGACGGTGAGGTCCAGCCCGTGGCGCTCGCCGATCGCGCCCCAGTAGTCGACGGCGGCGCCGCCCATCGGGTCGGCCCCGATGCGCACACCCGTGTCCTTGATCCGTTGCAGGTCAACGACATTGGGCAGGTCGTCGACGTAGGCGGTCAGGTAGTCGTGCTCGGTGGCCGCGGCCCGAGCCCGGGCGAAGGGGGTGCGCCGCACCTGCCGCAGCCCATCCCTCAGGTGGGCGTTCGCCGCGTCAGCGATCGCGGTGGTCGCGTCGGAGTCGGCCGGGCCGCCGTGCGGGGGGTTGTACTTGAAGCCGCCGTCGCTCGGGGGGTTGTGCGAGGGGGTGACGACGATGCCGTCGGCCAGGCCCACCCCCTTCGCACTGAGATCCTTGCCGCGGTTGGCGGTGAGGATGGCGTGCGAGATCGCCGGGGTCGGCGTGTAGCGGTCGGCGGAGTCGACGAGCACCGTGACGTCGTTGCCGGCGAGCACCTCGAGCGCCGAGATCCACGCCGGCTCGGACAGGGCGTGGGTGTCGCGCCCGAGGAAGAGCGGCCCGTCGATGCCCTGCGTACGCCGGACGTCGACGATCGCCTGGGTCGTCGCGAGGATGTGTGCCTCGTTGAAGGATCCGGCCACGGACTTCCCGCGGTGCCCGCTGGTCCCGAAGGCGACCTGCTGGTCGACGTTCTCCGGGTCGGGCTGCACCGCGTAGTAGGCGGTGACGACGTGGCTGACGTCGATGAGGTCCTCGGGGAGGGCGGGGGTACCGGCGCGATCAGCGGCTGTGCTCATGTCCTGACCGTATCGCCCACGGTGCGGTCGGGCCCGAGATCGGCCGGGCAGTGGGCACGCTCGGCGATCCGGCGGGCGCGTTCCTCCTGTCGCTGGGGCAGCAACCGGCGTGTGGGCGCGAGGCCGAGCAGGAGCAGGTCCGCCTGCAGTGATCGGGTGACGAGGGCGTGGGCGAGCTGGTTGTCTGGGACCAGCACGAGGGTCTCGGGCCGGCCCGGCGCGAGGTCGGGGTCGATCGCCTCCTGGATCCGCTGGGTGAGTCTGCGGCACGCGAGCATCCGGCGATCGGCGTGCTCACGCGCGGTGACGATGTGCGGGAACATCCCCACCGGAGGGTGGTACCCGGCGATCACGTGCAGCTCGGCGGACCACCGGCGCGCGAGCCCGAACGCCCAGAGGAGCACGAGGTCGTCCGCGCGGCGCCCGATGACCCCGAGAACGATGCGTTCCGGCCACGCCACGACGACCACCCCAGACGACGAATGGCTCCGCGAGCCATGCACCCAGTGCCCCCAGTCTCCCAGACCGTCGAGGGGGTGAACAGGCCTCGCGTGCGGCGCTACCGTCGTGCCATGAGCGCTGCCGGAAACCTCACCTGGACCCCTGCTGCCGATGCCCTCGACCGGCTGGCGCCCCCCGTGGCCGCGGCGATCGGCCGTGTCCCCTCCGCCCGGGTCGCGGAGATCGACCCGGAGCTGGCCGACACCGCCGCCTTCTGCGAGGCGTACGAGTCCTCGCCGGAGCACTCGGCCAACTGCGTCGTCGTGGTCGGGCGAAGGGGTGGGGAGACCAAGTACGCCGCCGTCCTCGTCCTGGCGACGGACCGGGCGGACATCAACAACGTCGTGCGCCGGCACATCGACGCCCGCAAGATCTCCTTCGCCCCGATGGACGAGGCCGTCGAGCTGACCGGGATGGAGTACGGCGGGATCACCCCCATCGGGCTGCCGTACGCGTGGCCGGTCCTCGTCGACGAGGGCGTGGCCGGCGCCGGCGAGGTCGTCATCGGCTCCGGGGTGCGCGGCTCGAAGCTGCTCGTCGACGCGGCCGAGCTGACCTCCATTCCCTCCGCAGAGGTGCTGGCGCTCGCGCTGTCCTGACGTCGTCGGCCCGCTCGGGTCCCCCGTAGACTCGTGGACGTGCCGACTCCAGTGACCACCCACAGCGTGCAGGCGAATGCCGCACGCATGCGGGCACTGATGCGCACCATGCGCCACCCGGGCACGAACGGCTGGACCAGCGAGTGGGGCACCAACGCCCACGGGGAGATCGCCGGCTGCCCGCCACCGGCATGAGCCGCGCGTCCACGGCGACGCACGCGTAGCCCATTCCGGTACCCCGTGAGAGCTGAGTTCCCCCATGCCCGAAAACCGACCGTCCCTACCCGTGCGCCGCGCCCCCCACGAGCTGTGGCGGGGTGTGCGCGAGAGCGCCCGCAGCGACGCCTTCGGTGGCGCGCTGCTGCTCGGCGCCACCGTCCTGGCCCTCGTCCTGGCCAACTCGCCCGCCGTCGGCTGGTACGAGGCCGTCCGTGACTTCTCCTTCGGTCCGTCGGCGCTGCACCTCGACCTGACGGTGGGGGAGTGGGCCGCAGACGGCCTGCTGGCGATCTTCTTCTTCGTGGTCGGCCTGGAGCTGAAGGAGGAGTTCGTCGCCGGCAAGCTGCGGGACCCGCGACAGGCGGCCATGCCCATCGCCGCGGCCGTCGGCGGCGTCATCGTCCCGGCGCTGATCTTCGCCGGCATCGCGATGTCCGCCGGGGGTGAGGCGCTGCGCGGGTGGGCGATCCCGACCGCGACCGACATCGCCTTCGCCGTCGCCGTGCTCGCCGTCGTCGCGCGCTTCCTGCCCCCGGCGCTGCGGGTCTTCCTGCTGACCCTGGCGATCGTCGACGACCTCATCGCCATCACGATCATCGCCGTCGTCTACTCCGAGGGCCTGCACCTGCAGTGGCTCCTGCTGGCCGTGGTGCCGCTGGCGCTCTTCGCCCTCCTCGCGCAGCGGGGCCACTACTCCTGGTACCTGCTGCTGCCCCTCGCCGTCATCACGTGGGCCCTCGTGCACGCCGCGGGCGTCCACGCCACCGTGGCCGGTGTGCTGCTCGGCTTCACCGTGCCGGTGCTGGCCACGAAGCGCGCCTGGGTGCAGGTGGGCACGACCGATGACGGCGAGCCGATCTACGACGGCCTCACCGCCCATCTGGCCGACCAGTGGGGGCTCGTCTCGACACTCGTGGCGGTGCCGGTGTTCGCCTTCTTCGCCGCCGGGGTGGCCGTCGGCGGCGTCGAGGGCCTGCGCAGCGCGCTGTCCGACCCGATCACGCTGGGGATCATGGCCGGTCTCGTCATCGGCAAGCCGATCGGCATCGTCGGCACGAGCTTCGCGCTCAGCCGCCTGCCGTCCTTCGGCCTGGACGCCTCACTTCGCTGGAGCGACCTGGTCGGGGCGAGCTTCCTGGCCGGTATCGGCTTCACCGTCTCGCTGCTCGTGGGCGAGCTGGCCTACGGCAGCAGCGGTGTCGCGGACGAGCACGTGAAGATCGGTGTGCTCCTGGGCTCCTTCACCGCGGCCGTGATCGGCGGGACGCTCCTGGCGGTCCGCAGTCGGCAGATCCGGGCCGCGGAGGTCAACCAAGACGCCGGGCACCGGGGGGTCTGAGGGGGCGAGTCCCGGGGGCACCCACCGCAAGAGCCTAAGCAGTTGCGAAATGGGGAGAGGGGCGGGAGGTCGGGCGGCCCCGGGGTCAGTGCTCGGCGGCCGGTGACGAGAGCTGCGTCAGCTGCTGGGTGAAGGCCTCGGCGCGGGCCGTGGCCTCCTTCAGCTCGGCGACCCTGGTGAGGGCGTCCTCGTGGATGGCGTCGAGCTGCGCCCGGGCCGCTGAGGAGTCCGCCGCGCTCGCGTCGGGGTCGGCGAGGACATCGAGGGCGTCCACGAGCAGCCGCATCTCCTCGACCGAGAAGCCCATCGGTTTCATCGGCTTGATCAGCAGCAGTCGCTCGATGTCGGCCTCGCCGTAGAGCCGGAAGCCGCCCTCGGTCCGCGCGGACGGGGTCAGCAGGCCCATCTCCTCGTAGTAGCGGATGGTGCGGTGCGACAGGCCGGTGCGGGTGACCACCTCACCGATGTGGACATGGGCCTGGCTCACGGGTCCACCCCGTCGTCGTCACCGAACATGGGCGGAAGGCTACCTGCCGGCAGCTCGCGGGCGATGGTGCTCATGCGCCACTTGTCGGTGAAGAGGGCGACGGACACGCCGTCGGTGCGCTCGAGGACCTCGGCGCCTCGCTGGCGGTCGACGACCGGCGCCGACTCGGGGGTGGTCCGGCGGGCGACGCCGTACTGCAGCGGGTCGCGGCTGGCCGGGGCGCCGAACTCGTGCTCGAGGCGGTGGGCCGCGACCTCGAACTGCATCGGTCCCACCGCGGCGAGGACGGGGGCCTGGGCGCCCCGCCGGTCGGAGACGAGGACCTGCACGATGCCCTCCTGGTCGAGCATCTCGATCCCGCGCCGGAACTGCTTGGCGCGGCCCGCGTCGCGGGGCCGGAAGACGGCGAAGTGCTCGGGGGTGAAGCGTGGCAGGCCGGGGTAGGTGACCGGGCGGGAGTCGTACAGGGTGTCGCCCACCCGCAGCGCCTGGGCGTTGACCAGCCCGACCACATCACCCGGCCAGGCCTCGTCGATGGTCTTGCGCTCCCGCCCGAAGACCGACTGGGCGTACTTGGTCTGGAAGGGGCGGCGGGTGCGGGCGTTGGTCAGGACCGCCCCCCGCTCGAAGCGCCCGGAGCACACCCGCATGAACGCCAACCGGTCCCGGTGGGCGGGGTCCATCCCGGTCTGCACCTTGAAGACGAAGCCGGAGAAGGGTGCGTCGACCGGCCGCGGCTGCTGCTCGACATCCGTCCACGCGCTCGGTGGGGGCGCCAGGTCGACCACGGTGCGCAGCAGCTCGGCGACACCGAAGTTCAGCACCGCCGCACCGAAGAGCACGGGTGTCGTCCGGGCGGCGAGGAACTCCGCCTGGTCGTGGGCGTGGTCGGAGGCGGTGAGCAGCTCGAACTCCTCGGCGGCCCGGTACCAGTCGTCCGCGTGGCGGCGAGCCGCCTCGTGCGCGTCCAGCGGCTCCCCGACGGCGATCGTGGCACCTCCCGGGGTGCGGGTGAACTCAGTCATCCCACCGGTCTGCGGATCCGTCACGCCCCGGAAGTCCCCGGCGATCCCCACCGGCCAGTTCAACGGGGTGGGGTGGATGCCGAGCCGGTCGCTGATCTCGTCCAGTAGCTCCAGGGGCTCGCGGCCGGGCCGGTCCCACTTGTTGATCATCGTGATCACGGGGGTGCGGCGCACCCGGCAGGCCTCGAACAACTTGAGCGTCTGCGGCTCGAGCCCCTTGGCGGCGTCCAGGAGCATTACCGCGCAGTCGACGGCGGCCAGGACGCGGTAGGTGTCCTCGGAGAAGTCCGCGTGGCCGGGGGTGTCGAGGAGGTTGAGCACGACGTCGTCGATGCTCAGCTGCAGTGCTGCCGAGGTGATCGAGATCCCGCGTGCCTGCTCCATCTCGTTCCAGTCCGAGACCACGCCGCGGCGGGACCCCTTGCCGTGCACGGCGCCGGCCTCGGCGATCGCGTGCGCGTGCAGCGCGAGGGCCTCGGTGAGGGTGGACTTGCCGGCGTCCGGGTGGGAGATCACCGCGAACGTGCGCCGTCGTGACGCCTCGGCGGTCGCCTCGTTGCTCATGCGTCCTCCTGCGGCCGCAGCTCGGCGGCCATGTCGGTGGTGGTCCATCTCTCACGCTGCCAGTGGTCGGCCAGTGCCGTGAGGGTGCGACGGGCGCTCGCCGCACCGGCTCCGGTACCCCACAGACCCTCAGCCCAGGCGCGGAGCGACGCCGGGTCGTGACCTGCCGCAGTCAGCCCGTCCAGTCGGGTCGCGGGCCCCAGGCGCTGCCCCAGCAGCAGGACCACGGTCGGGTCGAGGGCCGCTCCGTCAGCGGCCAGGGTCGTCTGGGACCTCTCCAGGGCCTGCCGCACGGTCGTGGGTGGGCGAGGAGGGGCCGGCTCAGGAGGGCGCGATGGCGGTCTCGGCGAGGGGGCGGCGCGCGAAGGGGGCTTGGTCGCCGGGGAGCTCCTCGGCCGGACCGCGGGAGGAGGCGAAGGGGGCGGAGCCGGCGCGGCGTTGACGTCGATGAGGGCGGCGGAGACGTACTCCTCCGGGATGGGGGTGTGATCGTCGCGGGTGGTGTCCAGCACTGCGGCGTCGCACGCGCGGCACAGGGTGACGTCGCGCCAGCCCATGATCGACAGCTGGTTCCCGCGGGAGTGGCGGCGCATCACCTGCGGCCGGGTGGTCAGGTCGTGCCCGCCACAGCTGGCGCAGCGGCGCTCGCCCCGCCACCAGGAGCGGCCGCAGCCCCCGCACGTCAGCTCGACCTCCCCGGTGTGGTCGTCGACCCGTCCGGTGACGTCGTCCTCGGTGCCGCAATGCGGGCAGGTGGTGGGGCGGGGAAGTGGCACCGGACCACTCTAACGTTGCGGTAGAGTTGGCCACGCGCTGCGGCCGCAGACCGTCTTCCCTTGCGCGGGCGGTGCGCCGCGGCGCACCCCGGTCGACACGGTCGTCGACCCCCTTCGCCACGACAGTCGACCCTAGGACCCCTCTGTGCCCACCTCCTCCACCCGAACCGTGCCCGCAGGCCCCGACTTCTCGGCGGTGCCCGAGGCGGGCGCGCGCGAGACCTCCACCCGGGCCGCGCTGCGTGACCCGCGCCGACTGCGGACAGAGATCCTCGCCGGGCTCGTCGTCGCGCTCGCCCTGATCCCCGAGGCGATCTCGTTCTCGATCATCGCCGGGGTTGACCCGCGGGTGGGTCTGTTCTCCAGCTTCATCATGGCCGTGACGATCGCCTTCGTCGGCGGCCGTCCCGCCATGATCACGGCGGCCACGGGGGCCATCGCGCTGGTCATCGCGCCCGTCGCCCGCGAGTACGGCATGGACTACTTCATCGCGACGGTCATCCTCGCCGGTGTCCTACAGGTCGTGCTGTCGCTGCTGGGCGTGGCCAAGCTGATGCGCTTCATCCCGCGGATGGTCATGGTCGGCTTCGTCAACGCGCTGGCCATCCTCATCTTCATGGCGCAGCTGCCCTACCTGCTGGGGGTGCCGTGGCTGGTCTACCCGATGGTCGCGGTGGGCCTGCTCATCATGGTCGGCCTGCCCCGGGTGACGACCGTGCTGCCGGCGCCGCTGGTCGCGATCGTGGCCATCACCGCCGTGGTGTGGGCCGGCGGGTGGAGCCTGCCGGACGTCTCCGACCAGGGTGAGCTGCCGCAGTCGCTGCCGCAGCTGTTCCTGCCGAACGTGCCACTGACCCTCGAGACGCTGCAGATCATCGGGCCCTTCGCTCTGGCGATGGCCCTCGTCGGCATCCTCGAGTCGCTGATGACCGCCAAGCTCGTCGACGACATCACCGACACCCACTCGGACAAGACCCGCGAGACCTGGGGCCAGGGCGTGGCCAACATGGCCTCCGGCTTCTTCGGCGGCATGGGCGGCTGCGCGATGATCGGCCAGACGATGATCAACGTGAAGGTCTCCGGCGCCCGTACCCGGATCTCCACCTTCCTCGCCGGCGCCTTCCTGCTGGCCCTCGTCGTGGGTGCCGGACCGCTGGTGGGCATGATTCCGATGGCCGCGCTCGTGGCCGTGATGATCATGGTCTCGGTCGCGACCTTCGACTGGCACAGCGTCCAGCCGGCCACGCTGCGCCGGATGCCGCGCGGCGAGACCGTCGTCATGGCCCTGACCGTCATCGTCACCGTGACGACTCACAACCTCGCCTACGGCGTGATCGTCGGCGTCGTGGCCGCGATGATCGCCTTCGCCCGCCGCGTGGCGCACTTCGCCTACGTCGAGCGGATCACCGAGACCGATGTCGACGGTGACGGGGAGCCGGACGTGCGGGTGTACAAGGTCACCGGCGAGCTGTTCTTCGCCACGAGCAACGACCTCGTCTACCAGTTCGACTACAGCGCCGACCCCGAGCGCGTGGTCATCGACCTGTCCGACAGCCACATCTGGGACGCGTCGACCGTGGCCGCCCTCGACGCCGTGCAGGCGAAGTACGGGCGCCTCGGCAAGAGGGTCGAGATCGTCGGGCTCAACCAGGCCTCGGCCGACCGGCACGAGCTGCTCTCCGGGCGCCTCGGCGACGGGCACTGACGAAGGGGGCCGACCCCCTTCGTCAGAGGGAGGCCAGCAGCTCGCGGACTCGCCCCTTGATCTCGTCGCGGATCGGGCGCACGGCGTCGACACCCTGGCCGGCCGGGTCGGCCAGCTCCCAGTCCTCGTAGCGCTTGCCGGGGAAGATCGGGCAGGCGTCGCCGCAGCCCATCGTGATGACGACGTCCGAGGCCTGCACCGCGTCGGCGGTCAGGACCTTCGGCGACTCGGCGGACAGGTCGATGCCCTCCTCGAGCATCGCCTCGTGGACGGCGGGGTTGATCGAGTCCGCCGGTGCGGAGCCGGCCGAGCGCACCTCGACCGCGCCCTCGGACAGCACGCGCGTGTACGCGGCGGCCATCTGGGAGCGGCCGGCGTTGTGGACGCAGACGTAGAGGACGGAGGAGCGATCGGTCATCGGGGACTCCGGATGGTGGGGGGTCGTGGTCATGCGAGCACCTCGCGCAGCAGCGTGGTCACCCGCGCCTGGATGTCGTCGCGGATGTCGCGGACGACCTCGAGGGGTTGGCCGTCCGGGTCGGCGACGTCCCAGTCCTCGTAGCGCTTGCCGGGGAAGACCGGACAGGCGTCCCCACACCCCATGGTGACGATGACGTCGGCGGCCTGCACCGCGCTGTGCGTCAGCGGCTTGGGGTAGGGCGTGGTCAGGTCGATTCCGCGCTCGGCGAGGGCCTCGACGACGGTGGGGTTGACCTCGTCCACCGGCTCCGAGCCCGCGGAGCGCACGTGGACCCGCCGGGCGGACAGGTGCTCGGCCAGTGCTGCGGCCATCTGGGAGCGGCCGGCGTTGTGCACGCAGAGGAAGAGGAGCTCGGGGACCTGCTTGGCCACCCGACCCTCGGCCTGGGCCACCGCCATCAGCTGCTCGCGGGCCTGCCGGGCGACGAAGATCGGCAGGTACCGGGTGATCCTCGCCCGCGGCCCGAGCAGCGCACCGGCCTCCGCGACGACCTCGGCCACCGTCTCGGGGGAGAAGACCCCTTCGTAGGCGTAGGTCAGGTCCTCGACGATCTGGTCGTAGGGGGAGGTGCCGTCGGCACTCACGAGGACTCCTCGGACAGGGCGCGCTGCTGGACGGGGGACGCCTCGGGTGACGAGTGCGGGAATCGCCGTCGCAGCGCGAGGCTGACGTAGACCAGGCCGACGAGGACGGGGACCTCGATGAGCGGCCCGACGACACCGGCGAGGGCCTGGCCGCTGGTCGCGCCGAAGGTCGCGATCGCGACGGCGATGGCCAGCTCGAAGTTGTTGCCGGCGGCGGTGAAGGCGAGAGTGGTGGTGCGCTCGTAGCTCATCTGCAGCAGGCGTCCGGTGAGGTACCCGACGCCCCACATGATCGCGAAGTAGGCCAGCAGCGGCACGGCGATCCGGGCGACGTCGAGCGGCTGGGAGGTGATCGCCTCGCCCTGGAGGGCGAAGAGCAGCACGATCGTGAAGAGCAGCCCGTAGAGGGCCCACGGCCCGACCTTCGGCAGGAAGGACTCCTCGTAGCGCTCCCGACCCCACCGGCGCTCGCCGATGCGGCGGGAGAGGTAGCCGGCCAGCAGCGGGATGCCGAGGAAGATGAGCACGGACTTCGCGATCTGCCACGGGGAGACGTCGAGGCCCGTCTGGGACAGGCCGAGCCAGCCCGGCAGCACGGCGAGGTAGAACCAGCCGAGCGCGGCGAAGGCGACGACCTGGAAGATCGAGTTGATCGCCACGAGCACGGCAGCGGCGTCCCGGTCGCCGCAGGCCAGGTCGTTCCAGATGATCACCATGGCGATGCAGCGGGCGAGCCCGACGATGATCAGGCCGGTGCGGTACTCGGGCAGGTCCGGCAGGAAGGTCCAGGCCAGGGCGAACATCAGGGCCGGGCCGACGAGCCAGTTGAGCACGAGCGATGACCCGAGCAGGCGGCGGTCGCTGGTGACGGTGTCGAGCTTGTCGTAGCGGACCTTCGCCAGGACCGGGTACATCATGACGAGCAGCCCGAGGGCGATCGGCAGCGAGATCCCGTCGACCTCGACCGCGCTGAGCGCCTCGCCGAGGCCGGGCACGACCCGGCCGAGCAGCAGCCCGGCGACCATGGCCAGACCGATCCACACGGCGAGGTAGCGGTCGAGGGTCGACAGGCGCGCGGCTTCCGGCGCCTCGTGGGTGGTGACGGACACTCAGTTCTCCTTGCGGGCACGGACGAAGGCGCTGGCGAAGGCCCCGTCCAGCGCATCGATGATGGTATCGAGGGTCCAGCCCTCGGGGAGGTGCTCGCCCACCATGTCGGACATGCGCTGCAGCTCCTCCCGGTCGAAGGTACGGGTGACCTCGACGGAGGCGTCGGTGAAGCCGGCGTCGCCGAGCTTGGTCACGTAGTCGGAGTCGAGCAGCGCCCCCGACACGCACCCGGTCCACAGGCCGACGATGCCGCGCAGGGCGTCCGGGATCTCGCGCAGGAGCACGATGTCGGAGACCGCGAAGCGACCGCCCGGCCGCAGGACGCGGTGCGCCTCGGCGAGCACGGCGTCCTTGTCGGGGGAGAGGTTGATGACGCAGTTGGAGATGATCACGTCGACGGAGCCGGCGGCCATCGGCACCTCCTCGATGGTGCCCTTGTGGAACTGCGCGTTCTCGATCCCGGCCTCGGCCTGGTTGCGTCGGGCGAGCTCGAGCATCTCGTCGGTCATGTCGAGGCCGTGGGCGGTGCCGGTCGGTCCGACCCGTCGGGCGGACAGCAGCACGTCGAGCCCACCGCCGGAGCCGAGGTCGAGGACGTCCTCACCGGGGGCGAGCTCGGCCAGGGCGGTCGGGTTGCCGCACCCGAGCGAGGCGGCCAGGGCGGCGTCCGAAGGGGCGTCCGTCCCCTCGTAGAGGCCGACGGTGATCGGGTCGGTCGCCTGCGGGCTGCAGCACGACTCGGCGGTCGGGCCGCAGCACGACGTCCCGCCCGTGGGGGAGTCGAGTCCTTGGCGGGCCGCAGCGGCGTACCGGTCGCGGACGACGTCGTGGGTGTCCTGCTGTGTCATGACCGCTCCTGCTTTGATGTCCGTCGAATCAGGTGACAGGAACAGCGTGACCCTTGGTTTGAAGTATGTCAAGATAGCCGCATGAGCGCTATCGACTCCGAGCCCCGGGAGCGGGCCGTCACCTGCTGCGGGCTGGCCACCTCGCCCGTCTCCGAGGATGACGCGGCCCGGCTCGCACCGGTCTTCAAGGCGCTCGGCGACCCGGTCCGGCTGCGGATGGCGTCGATGATCGCGGCCCAGCCCGAGCTGTGCGTCTGCGAGATCACCCCGGCCTTCGACCTGTCGTCGGGCACGGTCTCGCACCACCTGCGGCTGCTGCGCGAGGCCGGGATCGTCGGCAGCGAGCGCCGCGGCACCTACGTCTACTACTGGATCAACCCCGAGGCACTCGCGGCGCTGTCCGCCCTGCTGGCCGTGACCGAGCCGGCCTGACCGCCCTCGAAACGACCTCCCTTTGACGCGGGCCCCCTGCGGGGCGTCCTATTGACCCATGACCGACCTCGCGATCGTCGCCGCCGACCCGACCCCCCTTCGTGCGCGTGTCGGCACGAAGTTCGCCTACGGCACCCGGGGCGTGCGTGAGGCGCTGCTGTCCTTCGCCGTCTCGAGCGCCCACGAGGTGCTCGAGGAGGAGATCCTCATCCACGCAGCCGGCCGGCAGGTCGAGCCGATCGAGCTGGCCGGCAGCCACGGCACCCGCCTGCACCTGGTCGAGGAGGTCGGCGACGGCTGGCTCGAGGTCACGTACAACGCCCTGGTGGACATCACCCGCCCCACCGGTGAGCAGGTCGGTCGGGAGATCCTTGCCGACCGCTGGGTCTTCAACCGCCCGAGCCGTTACGCCGAGTCCGACCGGCTCGCGCCGATGGCCGCACAGCTCTTCCCGACGCAGGCCGGCGTCGAGCGGGTGCAGGCGGTCACGGAGTGGGTCCACTCGCACATGGCCTACATCTCCGGGTCGAGCCGCGGCACGGACGGCGCCATCGACTCGATCCTGCAGGCGAAGGGCGTCTGCCGGGACTTCGCCCACGTCGTCGTCGCGCTGCTGCGGGCCCTGGGCACCCCCTCCAGGCTGGTCTCGGCGTACGCGCCGGGGCTGCAGCCGATGGACTTCCACGCCGTGGCCGAGGTGTGGGTCGAGGGCGCCTGGCACATCACCGACGGCACCCGCCTGGCCCCCCGCGAGTCGATGGTGCGCATCGCCACAGGCCGTGATGCCGCCGACACCGCCTTCCTCACCACCCGCGGCGGCCGCACGACCTTCAACCGCCAGGTCGTCACGGCCTCGCTGGAGCAGGGCGACCTGCCGCAGGAGGACTCGGGCGCCCTCGTCCGCCTCCCCTGATACGAACTACTGCAGGCAGTACCTGGTATCGCCTGCCGTAGCTCGAGGTGCTGCAGACGATACGAACTGCTGCCTGCAGTAGTTCGTCGTCGGAGGGCGAAGGGGGTGGCCCCCACGGCTCCGGGCGGCTACCGTGCGGTAATCGGTGCCGGCGACGAGGCCGGCCCACCCCCTGGAGGTCCGCATGCGCACTCGCCGCACCCTGTCCGTCGCCACGTGCGTCGCCGCTGTCGTCGCAGGCGTGGGGGTGAGCGCACCCGCAGCGACGGCCGCGTCTCCTGAGCCGGAGGTCGTCCAGCTGGGCGACTCCTACTCCGCCGGCAACGGCGCGGGCACCTACACCGACCAGAGGTGCTGGCGCTCGCCGGACAACTACGGCGCGCGCGTCGCGGAGCAGATGGGGGCCGCCTACGACAACGTCGCGTGCAGCGGCGCCGTCGTTGCCGACATCCTCGAGCCGCGTCCGCTGGGCAGCTCCACCACGCGCACCGCCACCTACGAGCTGCCGGGCAGGGCCGCCAACGTCGAGCGCCACTGGCTGCGCCAGGCGCAGAGGCAGCAGCTGTGCGGCACGCCCGCGCAGGACGACTGGTACTTCGACTACACGATCACCGACAGCACCTTGGTCAAGGGCACGGGCACCAACCGCGGCCTGACCGCCACGGTCGAGTGCCAGCTGACCGCGGCACCGCAGATCGACGCGGTCACGAAGGACACCGACGCGGTCTTCCTCACCATCGGCGGCAACGACGTCGGCTTCTCCACGATCGTCCTGTGGTGCATGGCGGCGCGCAACGCCGCCGCCTGCCAGCAGTCCCTGGACGCCGCGAACGCCCGGATCCCCCAGCTGCAGACCGACATCGAGGCGGCGCTCGCCGCCGTCCACGAGCGCTCCAACGGCAAGGCGGACATCTACCTGCTCGGCTACCCCTTCCTGCTGAACACCGACAGCTACGGCATCCCGGAGGCGGCTCCGACCTACGACGCGGGTGCGGCCCTCGCCGCCTTCCAGGATCGGGGCGACGGGGCGATGGCCGAGGCCATGGCGATGCTGGACTCCAGCCTCGACGGGCCCGGTGACCTCACCTTCGTCGACGTCAAGCCCGCGTGGGGTGGGCACACCCACGGCCTCGACCCGCGCAGGACGCCGGACAACAGCGACGCCTGGTTGGTCCCGGTCGGCGCGCCGGGCGCCCAGATCCCGGAGTGGGTCCACCCGACGGTCGAGGGCTACCGGGCCTCGGCCGACGCGCTGCTCTCGGCGATCGACTGACCGATCTCGGCGGACGAAGGGGGCCGCGCGGCCCCCTTCGTCGCGCCGAGCCTCAACAGTCGTATAAGGTTTGTCCATGGTTGCAGCGGCGGGGTCACGGTGGAGGGCGCGTCTTCTCGCGGGGGTGCTCCTCCTCGTGTGGTTGGCCGTCGCCGGGGTGGGGGGCCCGCTCGTCGGTCAGCTGACCAGCGTGCAGAACAACGACCAGGCCTCCTTCCTGCCCGACGACGCCGAGTCCACGCAGGTGGCTGCGCGGCTCGGTGAGTTCGGCGCCGACAGCACGCTGCCGCTCCTCCTGGTCGTCGAGGACGAGAGCGGCGTGGACCGCGCCACCATCGGTGAGCTGCAGGGCTGGGCGAAGCAGTTGCCGCAGCAGAGCATCGAGGACGTGCCGGGCACGGTCGGGGACTACCTCGCCGAGTCGCAGGTCCCGGTCATCCCCGCCGAGGACGGCGAGGCGGTGCTGGTCCCGCTGACTCTCGACGCGGCCGAGGCGGAGCAGACCGTCGACGAGACGGCGATCTCGACGCTGATCGTCGAGGCCCTGCGCGCCGACCTCGCCCCGGACGTGGACGCCCAGGTCGCGGTCACCGGACCGGCCGGGTTCGTCGCGGACCTGGGGGAGGCCTTCGCGGGCATCGACGGGATCCTGCTCCTCGTCGCGCTCGTGGTCGTGCTGATCATCCTCGTGGTGGTCTACCGCAGTCCGATCCTGCCCTTCGTCGTGCTGACGACCAGCATCTTCGGTCTGGCCTTCGCGGCGCTGATCATCTACCCGATGGCCGACGCCGGCTGGATCCAGCTGTCCGGTCAGAGCCAGGGCATCCTCTTCATCCTCGTCGTCGGCGCGGCGACGGACTACTCGCTGCTGCTCGTCGCGCGCTACCGGGAGGAGCTGCACCGCGCCGACCCGCTGCCCGCGCTGCGCGTCGCGTGGCGGCAGACCTTCGGGCCGGTCGCGGCGAGCGGGCTGACGGTCATCGCCGGCCTGCTGTGCCTGCTGCTGTCCGACCTCGGCAACATCTCCAGCCTCGGGCCGATCGGTGCGCTCGGCATCGTCGGCGCGATGGTCGCGGCCCTGACCCTGCTGCCGGCGGCACTGGCGCTGCTCGGCCGCGCCGCCTTCTGGCCCTCGATCCCCAAGCAGGGCGACGAGCCCAAGCACCGGCTCTGGTCGGGTGTCGCGGACCGGGTCACGCGCCGTCCGCGCCGCACATGGATCGTCACTGCCGCAGCGCTGCTCGTCGCGGCGGGTGCCGCCACGACCTTCAACGCCTCGGGGATCACGCAGGCGGAGTTCTTCACCACGGACGTCGAGTCGGTGCAGGGGCAGGAGATCGTCGACGAGCACTTCGGTGGCGGTGACCAGCGGCCGGTCCAGGTGATCGTCCCCGAGTCCGGTGTGGCCGAGGCGAAGGGGGTGCTGGCCGACCACCCGCAGGTGGCCGACCGCGTCGAGGAGATGCCCTCGCAGGAGGGTTCGAGCGACGTGCTGCTCAGCGCGCCGCTGACCGTCGGCTCCGAGTCCGACCAGGCCCGGGAGACGGTCCGGGAGCTGCGTGACGAGCTCGATCCGGTCAGCCCGGACGCCCTCGTCGGTGGTGCCGCTGCGACGACCGTCGACACCGACAACGCGAGCCAGCGCGACTACGTGGTCGTCATCCCGGCGATCCTGCTCGTCGTCACGCTGATCCTCATCGGGTTGCTGCGCTCGGTCGCCGCCGCGCTGATGCTCGTCGCGGTGAACGTGCTCAGCTTCGCCGCGACGCTCGGGGTGGCCGCGGTGCTCTTCAACCACGTCCTCGACTACCCGGGCGCCGACCCGTCGACCCCGGTGCTGGCCTTCGTCTTCCTCGTCGCGCTCGCGGTCGACTACTCGATCTTCCTCATGACCCGTGCCCGCGAGGAGGCGCTCGCGGTCGGCACGCGACGCGGCATCCCGCGTGCGGTCGCGGTGACTGGTGGGGTGATCACGAGTGCGGGCGTCGTTCTGGCAGCGACGTTCTCGGCGCTGTGGGTGATCCCGCTGCTCTTCCTCGCGCAGATCGCCTTCGTCGTCGCCTTCGGTGTCCTGCTGGACACGATCGTCACGCGCTCGATCCTCGTGCCGGCGATCGTCGCGGACGTCGGCAACCGGATCTGGTGGCCGGGCGACGGGCGGATGGCGCCGGATGACGAGGCTTCGAGCGCACGTCCGGTCGGTAGGCACCGGGCAGGCGTCAGCTGAGCAGGAGCCGCAGCACGGCGGGTGCGACCAGCGCCCCGACGGCACCGACGAGCATCGATGGGCCGTAGGCGAATTCGTGCCTTCGACCCCTTCGCGAGACGAGCACGATCGCGGCGGCGACGACGCCACCGATGAGGAAGGTCGCCAGCGTCGCCCACATGACCTGGGTCCAGGAGAGCCAGCCGAGCAGCATCCCGAGCAGGCCGGCGAGCTTGACGTCACCGAATCCCATCCCGCCACCGGGCAGGATCGCCAGGACGAGGAAGAGAACGAAGAGCGCCACCCCGGCCAGCAGGGCACGGCCGAAGGGGGACCAGTCACCAATCGCGTTGCTGCACACCGCTAGCAGCACGGTCAGCACCGGGTATGCGGGCAGCTGGATCGCGTCCGGTAGTCGCTGGACGTCGAGGTCGACGAAGGCCAGCACGACCATCGTCCACACCGCCAGGACGTAGACGGCCGGGACGACGATCGGCTGGCCGGGGGCGATGGCCCACCACACGAGTGCCGTTACCGCCGCGGTCACGGGGACGACCCACCAGGAGGCGGGGCGGGGCAGGTCCAGCTCGTCCGCAAGGCGGTAGCGCGTCGTCGCCAGTCGTGGCCGCAACACCACCCCGACGGCGGCTCCCGTTGCGAGAGAGGCGATCAGGGCAAAGGTCGCAGACACACGAGCACCCTATCCGCGCCGGCAAGGGTACCGGGTGAGAAATTTTTCGAATTCTCTGGCAAAGGTCTGGTGCAATCCTTACTTCTCCCTTAATGTCTCTGGTGGGGGATCGGACTCACGGGGAAAGCACGATGGTGAGGTTTCGATCCGGGGGGTTCGAGATGGATGCGGACCGCGATCCAGTGCTGCCTTGATGTCGGCACGAAGGTCACCCACCTGCTTCACCGCCGACAGTTGTCCCCGGCGTCGGATGCAAGTGCAGTTCCGTGCAAAACCACTCGAACGCCACAGGTGCCGCGGGCACGTGGCACCTCAAGAAGGAGAAAGACCATGCTCGAGATCTTCGTTCGCCTCCAGAGCCTCATGACCCAGCGCGAGAAGGGCGCGACCGCCGTCGAGTACGGCATCATGGTCGCCCTCATCGCCGCGGTCATCATCGGGACTGTTGCCGCCATCGGTGACCAGCTCCTGATCGAGTTCAACACGGTCCTCACCGAGCTCACCACCTGATCGAGCTACCGGCATGATCCGTGGCGGAGGTGCCGCTACTTCGCGCCTCCGCCACGGATGTCCCTTCATCACCAATCATTGATCCCCTGACCTGTGCGCCAGGTGGTCCCCGGTATCAAGACTGCAAGAATGCGGAGGGGATTTCCGATGCGAGCGACTTCACGAGCTGGGTGGCAGCAGCGCGGCGCTGCCGCCGTCGAGATGGCGATCATGCTCCCTCTTCTACTGCTCGTCATCGGAGGGATAGTCGACTTCGGTCGGTACTTCCTCCAGGAAGTCCAGCTGACGAACGCTGCACGTGAGGGTGTCCGGGTGGCGGTCATTGGGGAGGCGGATGTCTTCCTGCGTGTCCAGGCGGCGGCCCCCGGGATCCCGGCCCTGACCATGGACCCTGCTGCCCCTGCCTGCGCCGGGGCCGGCACGACCATCGAGATCACGGTCGCGGATCCGGACTTCGACTGGATCCTCCTCGGTCCGGCCATGAGCTTTTTCGGCGGCTCGGCCACGTCACTTCCGGACGCTGAGTCCACCGCCGCGATGAGGTGTGAAGTCTGATGAGACTCCCGGTCCTCAACCGGCTCCGTAGCCGAAGTCGCGCAGATGGGGAGCGTGGTGGCGTCGCGGTCACCGTCGTCGCCTTCTTTGTCGGCAGCAGCGTGGTGCTGGGGATGCTCGCGATCAGCATCGACCTGGGCAATCTCACCTTCGAGCGCCGCCAGGTGCAGAACGGCGCCGACGCGACGTCCTTGGCGCTGGCGTCCGAGTGCGCCGCTGACGCGACCAACTGTGACCCAACTGAGGTGGAGGACCTGCTCGGCGCGAACTCCCACGACACCGCCGGCCGGTACCGCACCGATCGATACACCCCCGGCGTGTGTGCCCGCGGGACCGCCGACCAAGTGGGCCCACTCGACGGGGTCGACTGCGTCACCGCGGGGGACATCAACGATCTCGCTGAATGCCCTGAGCTGCCGGACTGGCTCGCTGCCGAGCCGGCCATCCCGTACGTCGAGACGTACTCGGCCACCCAGACGGATGGCGGCGACAGCGAACTCTTCCTGCCCTTCTCCCGCGTGCTGCTCGGAAGTGCCTCCGGCGACAAGGGCACCAGCGCGTGCGCCCGAGCCGCCTGGGGGATCCCGGTGGGGCACTCTGCCTCACTCCCCCTGACGATCTCGTCGTGTGAGTGGGATCTGCAGACCAACAGCGGTGATGACTTCGTCGCGAACGGTCCGGTCGGCGCCAAGCCCGGCTACGACGCGAGCAACCCGTGGCCGGACCCCTCTCGGGAAATCGTCATCCAGCAGCACGACCCCGGGGACGACGACTCCGACTGTGACTGGAACGGTAAGGACACTTCCGGTGGCTTCGGGTGGCTGGACGGCGGCTCCACCTGCGAGACCGAGGTCTCCGATGACGACTGGGTGCACATCGACGTCGGTGCCAACGTGCCCGCCCCCTGCGAGTTGCCGAACCTCCACGAGTCCGTGATCGACATCCCGATCTTCGACTGCATCGTCGGGGATGCGGCACTCGCGGTGGGTGACCCACCAACCACGCCCGAGGGCGTGTGCGACCCCACGAATCCGGATACGAGTGGGAACAACACGTGGTATCACCTCGCGGGATGGGCCAAGTTCTACGTCAGCGGCTACTCATTCCCTGGAAACACCAGTGGTGGCAGTTCACTCCCGGGCGGATACAACTGCTCAGGTTCGGAGAAGTGCCTCACCGGATGGTTTGTCACCGGGACAATCTCGGACGCGCCATCCATCGCTCCCCCGGGAGATCCCCTGGACGGGGACTTCGGGGTCGTCGCCATCAAACCCGCCGGCTGAGTCGGCCATGCCACCAATCCTGAACGAGAGCGAGCGTCCACTATGAACCGTCGCGTCATCGCCGTGCTGGTCGCGGTCGTGCTGGCCCTTGCCGGGGCCGGCCTCGTCATCAACTACGTCCGCGGGTCCGACGCCCGGGCGATCGCCGATGCAAAGGCGGTGCCCGTGTATGTCGCCGAACAGTTCGTCCCCTCGGGTACGACGCTCAAGGACGCGGTGCGCACCGAATTGGTTACGAAGACGAACGTCGCCGCCGGCGCACTGCCCACGGGCGCCCTGCAAGAGGTCGGGCCGGACAACAGCTCGCTGCTGGCGCTCGCCGACGTGCAACCGGGTGAGTTCCTCATGAATGACCGATTCGGGACCACACCGACAGGGGAGAAGGCCATCACCGTTCCCTCCGGGATGATCGCGATGTCCGTCGAGCTGTCCGATCCGGCTCGGGTGGGACAGTTCGTGACCCCCGGTACGCACATCGCGGTGTACGCCACCCACAAGATCAAGGCCGTCGGCGGCGACGAGGACAAGACCAAGGCGTTCAACGACCTCGACGTCCAGGGGACGACCGTCCTCCTGCCGGACGTGCAAGTTATCGCGATGGGCGACACGGCTCTGTCCACGCCGAAGGAGCAGGAGGGAGAGAAGGGTGACGAGCAAGCCGCAGACGCGCCGAGCTTCCTCGTCACACTTGCGGTCACGCCGAAGGACGCCCCCCGACTCGCACACGGCATCACCGAGTACACCCTCTACGCAGGCCTGCGCGGCTCCGACGTGAAAATCGACGAGGACTCGCACGCCAACGACATGACGATCTTCCCCCAGGACATGGGTGACCTGCTGAGGGAGGTGCAGGAATGACCATCTTGTGGGACTTCGATCCCGAGGCGCACCACACCTACCGCTACGCCCTCGGTGAGTCACCGGAGGTGATGTCGCACGGCCCGTCGATCCTCAAGGCCGCCGAGAATGGCGTCGGTCACCGCATGGTGGTCATCGGTGCGGACATTGACATCGAGTCCGCCTGCCAGCTTGCCGAGAGACTGCGCGTCGAGCGTCCCGAGGTGGGGGTTCTGCTGCTGCGCCACCGGTTGGACGTCAACGTCATGAGCCTGGCCCTGCGCAGCGGGATCCGCGAGGTCGTCCAGGTCGACGACCAGACGGCCCTGGCGGAGGCGGCGCGTCGCAGCGAGGCGCTGACCGCGCAGCTCGTTCGGGAGGGCGACGAAGGCGAGGGGTCGGGCGGCTCTCGTCAGGGCAAGGTCATCACCGTCTTCTCGGCGAAGGGCGGGGTCGGCAAGACGACAGTGTCGACCAATGTCGCCGCCCACCTGGCGGCGAGTGGCGCACGAACCCTTCTCGTCGACCTCGACCTGATGTTCGGCGACGTGGCGATCAGCCTCCAGCTGATTCCCTCCGGGACGGTGAGCGACCTCGTGTCCATGCGAGGGCACCTCGACCGGGCGGGTCTGGAGTCGGTGGTGGCCACCCATGAGGACACGGGCCTGGACGTCATCGCCCCGTCGAGTGATCCGGGTGAGGCCGAGCGGGTCCCGGCCGACGTGATCCTCGAGCTGCTGCGCACGGCCCGCTCCCACTACGCGTACGTCGTCGTGGACACTCCGCCCTCCTTCACGGAGCACGTGCTCACCGCTCTCGACGTCAGTGACCTCACCCTGCTCGTCGCGACCCTCGACATACCGGCGGTGAAGAACCTGCGGCTGGCGATCAACACCCTCGACACCCTGGGTGCCTCCGCAGAGAGCCGGGTCGTCGTCCTCAATCGTGCCGGGGTCAAGGTGGGACTGGACAGTGACGAGGTCGAGACGGCACTGAAACAACCGATCTCGGCGAGCATCCCTAATGATCTCGGCGTGCCCAAGGCAACCAACCGCGGGTACCCGATCGTCGTCCAGGACCCGCGCAATCCGGCAGCCGTGGCGATACGGGAGCTGGCCGACCGCGAGGTGCGGACCCGGTTCGGTGAATTGATCCAGGAGAGCCCGCGGCGCGGGCTCGGGCGGCGAAGGAGCAAGGTATGAGCAATCTGGCCGACCGATTGGATCAGGCCCGTAGTGCCCGGGCCGGCGAGGTTCCTCGACAGGCGAGCCCGGAACGGCGGGCCAAGACGCACAGGCGGGGTCAGGACCCCTTCGCCGAGGTCAAGGACCGCGTCCACCAGTCCCTGGTGGCCTCGCTCGGGCCGCGTCTGTACGACCCGCACCTGTCCGAGCAGGAGCTGGCGACCCAGGTGCGCCACACCCTGCAGCAGGTCATCGACTCCGAGAACACCCCGCTGTCCCAAGCCGATCGGACGAAGATCGCCCAGGACGTCTCCGACGACATCCTCGGCCATGGTCCCCTCGAGCCGTACCTGCGCGACCCCGAGGTCACCGAGATCATGGTCAACGGCGCCGAGGACATCTACATCGAGAAGGAAGGAAAGATCCTCGCCGCCGGGACGCGCTTCGCTGACGAGTCACACCTGCGTCGCACCATCGACAAGATCGTCTCCCGGGTCGGGCGCCGCGTCGACGAGTCCAGCCCCATGGTCGACGCCCGCCTGCCAGACGGTTCCCGCGTCAACGCGCTGCTGCCTCCCGTCGCGCTCGACGGCTCGATGCTGACCATCCGCAAGTTCGCGAAGGATCCCCTAACCGACAATGACCTCATCTCGATGGGCACGATGTCCCCGTCGGTGCGCGACTTCCTCGAGGCCTGCGTACGAGGCCGGCGGAACATTCTCATCTCCGGCGGTACCGGCTCCGGCAAGACCACCACGCTTAACGTCATCAGCTCCTTCCTGCCCGACGATGAGCGGATCGTCACCATCGAGGACGCGGCGGAGCTGCAGCTGCACCAACGGCACGTACTGCGCACCGAGTCCCGCCCGGCGAACATCGAGGGCACCGGGGCGATCACGATCCGCGATCTTGTGCGCAACGCGCTGCGTATGCGCCCTGACCGGATCATCGTCGGCGAGGTGCGCGACGGCGCCGCCCTGGACATGCTGCAGGCGATGAACACCGGCCACGACGGATCGCTGACGACCGCCCACGCCAACTCACCTCGCGACAGCCTCTCCCGTCTGGAGACAATGGTGCTCATGGCGGGTGTCGACCTGCCCATTAGGGCCATCCGTGAGCAGGTGGCCGGGGCCATCGACCTCATCGTCCAGCAGGCCCGGCTCAAGGACGGCTCACGCCGCATCGTGGCCGTCACCGAGGTGATCGGCATGGAGGGGGACGTGGTCACCCTGCAGGACATCTTCACCTTCGACTATGCAGCCGGACGTGACGAGCACGGTCGCTACCTTGGACAATTGGTGCCCACCGGCATCCGGCCCGCCTTCGTCCAGGAGCTCGCCGACCTGGGGGTCGAGCTACCGGTACACCTCTTCGCGCGGATCACCCCGTGATCCGCCTCGTCCAGCGCATCTTTGCCGCAATGGTGCTTGCGGTGGTCTTCGCTGCCCTGTCAGGCACCTCGGCGAGCGCTGCTCCGGACGTCTCGATGAGTGACGTCGAGTCGCGAGGTGATTCCTTGACCGGCGTGCTGACCTTCCGCGGGTCCGAGGTCATCCAGGTCGACCCGGGGAGTCTCACCGCGACCATCGACGGGCGAGAGCGCGACGCCGACGTCGCGAGCTCCACGAGCGTCCAGCGGTCGTCGATGCTCGTCATCGACACCAGCGGGTCGATGGGTGTCGACGGGATGGCCACGGTGAGGGCGGCGACGCGTGCCTACCTGGCCGAGGTGCCGAAGGACGTCAAGGTCGGGGTGGCGACCTTCGCCAACACCGCCGGTGTGGACCTGAGGCCCTCCGCCGACCGGCAGCAGGTCCGGCGCATCGTCAACGGCCTCGCCGCGCGGGGCGAGACCAGCCTTTACGCCGGGGTGCTCGCCGCGGCCAAGGCATTGGGCAACGATGGCGACCGCAGCATGGTTCTGCTCAGCGATGGGGCCGACACGGTCAGTACCCGACCCAAGATCGACTTGGTCAAGGCCACGAAGGCGGTGCGCGAGCGCGGAGTCCGCGTCGACGTCGTGCGCTTCCGGACCGAGGACAAGGACACGATGAACGCCCTCGACGGCTTCGCCGAGGCAGGAGACGGGTCGGTCCTGGCTGCCGACGACGCCGAGGCGGTCGGTGACGCCTTCCAGAGCGCAGCCCGTGCGCTGAACTCGCAGGCTCCCTTCGAGATCACGACCCCGGAGCAGCTGTCCGGTCGCCATGTGGTCCGACTGGAAGGAAGCGCCAACGGTGACCCCTTCGCCGTCGAGCGGATGGTCACCCTCGACGGGTCACCTGAAGCGCAACCCGATGAGACAGAGCCAGGGGCGGTGCCCGCCCACGCCGAACCGGCCGCCAGCGGGTGGTTGGCATCCTCACCGTGGCCGTGGCTCGGTGCCTTCGCCATCGGCACGGCGATCTTCCTGCTCGCCTTCGGAACCCTCACCCCGACGGTCCGATCCCGCCGCGAGCTGAGGCTCGCCGGAATCGATGCCTACGTCGTCCCGGCCAAGCAGTGGTCCCGCAGGGAAGGGCGGGAGGAGAGCAAGGCGATCAGTGAGCGACTCGTCGACTTCGGTGAGCGCCGGATGGCCAAGCGAGGCTCCACCGCCCGCACGATGCAGCTGGTCAACCGCGCCGACCTGCCGCTGCGCGCGGGGGAGTGGTACGTGCTGTGCGGCGTGGCGATCATCGTCGCGATCGCCGTCTTCATGGTGGTCCTGCCGGGCCCCTGGTTAGTCGGTGTCCTCGTCGGTCTGGTCGTCGGGCTGATCGTGCCGCAGGTTCTGCTTCGGGTGCTCGCTGCGCGCCGGGCTCGCGCCTTCGAGCGGGCCCTCCCTGACTCCCTCGTGCTCGTCGCGACGAGCCTGAAGAGTGGGTTCGGCCTGATGCAGTCCCTGGACGCCGTGGCGCAGGACTCCGCACCCCCGGTGGACAAGGAGTTCGCCCGCGCCCTCGCCGAGACGCGCATCGGTACCGACATCGCGGACGCGCTGGAGCGGCTGGCCGAGCGCATGGGCAGTCAGTCAATGGCGATGGCGGTCATGGCCATCCGGATCCAGCGTGAGGTGGGCGGCAACCTCGCGGAGACCCTCCAGACAACGGCCCACACGCTGCGCGAGCGCGAGGTGCTCTTCCGCCAGGTCAAGGCACTCTCGGCTGAGGGGCGGCTGTCGGCGTACATCCTCATCGCCCTGCCGTTCGCACTCTTCTTCTACATGCTCTTGGTCAACTTCGAGTACGTGCAACTGCTGTGGACCACTGCCTTCGGACTGCTCATGTCCATCGGAGCACTCGTAGGCATCACCATCGGCATCTTCTGGATGAGCCGCGTCGTCAAGATCGAGGTGTGACATGACCATTGCTCTCGTCGGGGTCGCGATGATCGCGCTCGCCCTGCTCGTCCTCGTCCTGGTGCTCGCCTTCACGCTCCGACCGTCCGAACCGACCGGGGTGGCACGCGGCCTGGCCCTGATCGAGGGGACGGTGTCCTCGAGGTCGGTCGTGCGCAGCGAACTGCCGGCCTCGGAGCGCTTCGTCGGGCCCGTGCTCGCCGGTTCGCGCGGGTTGGCCCGCCGGCTGTCCCCGAGCGGGAGGGTCGACCGGCTGGCCAGCGGACTGGACCGCGCCGGGAATCCCCCGCCGTGGACGGTCGATCGGATCATGGGAGTCAAGGGGATGTGCCTGCTGCTGGGGCTCGCCCTCGGACTGAGCTTCGGTGGCCTCACCGTAGTCGGAGTCCTGGTGGCGGTGGGCCTCGCGGCGGCGCTCTTCCACCTGCCAGACATCTTGCTGTACAACGCGGCGCTGCGACGTCAGGAGCGCACCTCGAAGGACCTCGCCGATGTCCTCGACGTGCTCACGGTATGCGTTGAAGCGGGGCAGGGCTTCGACGGAGCCATCCTGCGGGTGGCCCGGACCACCGACGGCCCGCTGTCGGGGGAGTTCGCCCGGGTGCTGTCCGAAATCCAACTCGGCAAGACCCGCGCTCAGGCTTTCTCCTCGATGGGGCAGCGGGTCGTGCTGCCGGAGGTGAAGAACTTCGTCTCGGCGATCGTGCAGTCCGACCGGCTTGGCATCCCGGTCGCCAAGGTTCTGCGAGAGCAGACCTCGTCGATGCGGGTGGTCCGCCGGCAGAAGGCCGAGGAACAGGCGCAGAAGGTCACCGTCAAGATCCTCTTTCCGCTGCTCTTCTGCATGTTCCCGGCCATGTTCGTCGTCATCATCGGTCCCGGTGCGATCCGAATGATGGAAAACATGTTCGGCTCGGGTGGGGCGCTGTAGCTCAAGCCGAAGGTTCTCGACGGTTCCGCCTTGTCCTTCGTGACCTCTGAACGCATAACACGCGCCCCCACTGGGCTCAGTCAGTCGACGTGGCTGGAAGGATCGCTTGAGTCGCCGAGGGTGGGCGATGCCAAGCCGTCGGAGGTCAGAGTGAAGGCAGTCTGCACCAGCCGCGTGAGCTCGTCAGGCGAGCTGTCCGATTTCGCCCACAGCCGCATGGCGGCGGTCACGGCGGTCACGGCGGCAGCGGCGACGAGCCAAGGGTAGAGGTCCCTGTCGACGTCGCCACCAGTGCGCTCGGCGATCTTCAAGCGCAGGAGCTCCTCCATGTGCGCGTGCTGTGCCACTTGGTACGGGCGCAGGGAAGGGTTGTCGTCGATCAGCTGCATCTTCTGCACGCTCAGGCGCAGATCCTCGGGGGTGGTCGAGGCCACGAAGTTCGTCACCACCTGGCGCAGGGCCTCAAGGGGTGCCTCGTCCTCCGGGCGCTGTGCGAACTCCTCGATCAGGTCCGTCGAGGCATCACCGCCGGCGGTCACGACTGCCTCTTCCTTGCACGAGAAGTAGTTCGACACCGTGCGCGGCGAGACGAAGGCCACCTGCGCGATCTCCTCGATCGTGACGTCACTCAGCCCTTTTTCCAGGGTCAGCTGAAGCGCGGCGTCCGCGATCGACTCGCGGGTCATCTGCTTCTTCAGCTCTCTGAGGCCCAGCTCTTCCTTGACCATTTCCTTACTATACACGAAGTGCCCTGCCTGCGGAGTTTCTTGATCTGCAAAATTGTCGGCCCTAGGGAACCTACGGCACCGGAGCCGGTCGCGCACACCAGAGGGGTCCATGTTGCGGTGGCGGCTCGCGCGACCAGAATCCGAATGTCGTTCTCTGAGTGCGGGTTTCACGCCGCCATAGTGGCCAGGGCACTGCATATATTCACAACGAGAAAACTCGTGCTTTGCGCGAGTTTGCGTGAACGGCAATCATCTGCCATCCTTCTCGTGGCGCTGGTTCATCACAGGAACTGGGCCTCCCCCTGATCGGGTCAGACGACCCGCAGACCTAGTGAAGGAAAAGTCATGAACCGTGCAGCCGCTTACCTGGCCACCATCTACACGCTCGTCGGCGACCGCTTCGAGGGTCGCAAGGAGCGCGGCGCCACCGCCGTCGAGTACGGGCTTCTCGTCGGCCTGATCGCGGTTGTCATCATCGTCGCGGTCACCACTCTCGGAACTGAGTTGAACGACATGTTCACGACGATCGGGACCAAGCTGGGTGGGACGACCGAGCCCGTCCTCTGATCTCCGCTTGATCCGTCACCGGCGCAGCAGCCAGCGGCTGCTGCGCCGGTCGCACATCTGGAGGGTGCATGACATCTCGACGGCAGGATCGTGGTGTGGCGGCAGTGGAGTTCGCTCTTGTGCTCCCGCTGCTGGTGGTCCTGGTGCTCGGCATCGCGGAGTTCGGGCGCGCCTACCACGTCCAGACCATGCTGTCGGCCGCGGCCCGCGACGGTGTCCGAGTGATGGCCCTGCAGGACAGCCCCACCGACGCCCGCGCCGTGGCGAAGGCCTCGGCGTCGCCGCTCCTGACGCTGACGGACGGTGACATCGGTGTCACCCCCACGACCTGTGCCACCACCACAGATATGGCGCAGACGGCCACCGTCACGATCACCCAGGAGCTGAGCCTGATGCTCTTCCCCGAGCAGCTCACCGTCACCCTCACCGGCCAAGGAACCATGCGATGCAACGGTTGATCCGGCGCGAGGAGCGCGAGCGCGGTGCCGTCGCCGTCGTCGTGGCGCTGATGATGGTGCCGCTGATCGGCTTCGCGGCCATATCCATCGACGTCGCCGCCATGTACGCCGAGCGCCAGCAGCTGCAGACCGGCGCCGACGCCGCCGTGTTGGCCATCGCCCAGGACTGCGCGCGCGAGGCTTGTGGCGACCCCGCCCAGACGGCCCAGGAGCTGGCCGTCCCCAACAGCAACGACGCGGACCCCGCGGCGACTCTTGCCCACTTCGACCCCACCGTCGGCCGGGTCACCGTGAACAACCAAGGCACGAGTGAGCACTGGTTTGCCCCCGTGCTCGGGCAGGACGACAGCGCCGTGGTCTCGGCCAAGAGTTCGGCCGGCTGGGGCTACCCGAGCGGTGGTACCGCCATGCTGCCCCTGGCCCTGTCCTACTGCGAGTGGGACAGCCAGACCGGCGGGGGTATTCCCTCGGGAACAACGCCGCGCACGATCTATCTGTCCGGCACCAGTGGCGCCGCCACGCCGTGCCCGGGGCCGTCCGGCAACGTGCCCGGCGGGTTCGGCTGGCTCAAGACCGACGGGTCCACCAGCTGCAACGCGACCTCGGTGATCCTCCAGACCCTCCTGACGGACACCGGTGTCTCGGTCTCCAGCGGATGTACTCCCGAGGACTTCGTCGCCCTGCACGACACCACGGTGCTCCTGCCCATCTTCGACAAGTCGACGGGCACGGGCTCATCCGCGACGTACCGCGTGTACGGCTACGCGGCCTTCAGGCTCACCGGGTACAGCTTCAACGGCGAGTACAAGTGGAACGCTCCGTGCAGCGGTGACGCTCGGTGCATCCGGGGGTACTTCACCCAGTTCGTGGACCTTTCCGACGCCTTCGACTACAGCATGACAGCGCCGACGCTCGGTGCCGCCGTCGTCGCCCTGACCGAATAAGAGGAACGCCCCCGTGTCCCGTCGTCTTCTCGCCGCAGCAGTGGCCCTCGTGTTGACCATCATCGGCACCCTCGTCATCGTCTCCTACGTGGCCGGTGCGGACGAGCGCGCCATGTCCGACCTCGAACCCGTCAAGGTGCTCGTGGTCACCGAGGAGATCCCCAAGGGCACGTCGGCCGGCCAGCTGGCCGATCGGGTGGCCCTCGAGACGGTTCCGGCCTCCGCGAAGGCGCCCGGTGCCCTGTCCTCCCTGGACGAGGTCTCGGGACAGGTCGTCGAGACCGAGCTGGCGACCGGCGAGCAGCTGCCGGCCCATCGCTTCGTCGAGCCTGACGCGCTTGCCGCGGCGGGGGAGGTCGAGGCACCCGCCGGGATGCACCAGATCACCGTCCGGTTGGACCGCACCCGTGTGGTCGGTGGTCATCTGCTCGCCGGTGAGAAGGTGGGCATCTTCGTCTCGCTCGAGGGTGAGGCCCAAGACGGCAAGACCCACCTGATGGACCACAACGTACTCGTGACCAGGGTTCAGGGAGGGGTGGCCCCGCCGGCTGACCCGGCAGCCGAGCCAGCCGCCGAGCCGGCGGCTGCCGCACCGCCGGCCGAGACCATCTTGGTCACGCTGGCACTCGACGCGCCTGCGGCGGAGAAGGTCGTCTACGCGGCCGAGTACGAGCGCATCTGGCTCTCGCTGGAGGGTGCGAAGGCTGACGCCAGCGGCGCCGCCGTTGCGACGCGGGAGAGCCTGTACAAATGACCCGCATCGCACTGGCCACCGCCTCCGCGGACCTGGAGGCCCGGTTCCGCGCCGCGACCGGAGGGGCATTCCTCCCGTTGCCTCCGGCGCCCCTGCCGAGCAACCCGGCGCACCTCTTCGCCCAGCTCGACGGCGCCCCCGCACCGGACGTGGTGGTGCTGGACGCCGAGCTGGCCGTGGATCACGCCCTCGACCTGGCGACGCTGCTGGACGAGCAGTGCCCGCAGATCGCCGTGGTCCTGGTCGCCGAGCACGGGCCCGACCTCGGGCTGGCCGCCATGCGCGCCGGCGTCCGCGACATCCTCCACCCGCAGGCCGAGATCGCCGAGATCCAGTCCGTCCTCGACCGGGCCGCGCTCGCAGCGCAGGCACTCGCGCACACCGTCGCGCCCGCGAGCTCGGACGCCCCACCGGCGACGGGACGGGTGATCAGCGTGCTCTCCCCCAAGGGGGGCGTGGGCAAGACCACCGTGGCCACCAACCTGGCCGTCGGGCTGGCGCGCACCGCCCCCAACTCCACCGTCCTCGTCGATCTCGACGCGCAGTTCGGCGATGTCGCCACCGCCCTGGACCTGGCCCCGGAGTTCACCCTGGCCGACGTCGTCCACGGCTCGGCGGCACGCGACTCGATGGTCCTCAAGACCTTCCTGACCCTCCACGAGACGGGCCTGCATGTCATCTGCGGTCCGCCCTCGCCCGCCGCGGCCGACACGATCACGAGCGAGGACGTGTCGCAGCTGCTGCAGATGCTCTCTCTCGAGTTCCGCTACGTCGTCGTCGACACCGCTCCGGGTCTGTCCGAGCACACTCTCGCCGCGCTGGACCGAACCACCGACCACGTCCTGCTGACCAGCATGGACGTGCCGGGCGTGCGGGGCCTGCGCAAGGAGCTGGACACGTTGGCAGAGCTCGGGATGCTCACTCCCGCCCGGCACGTCGTCGTCAATTTCGCTGACAAGCGCGGGGGGCTGTCGGTCGCGGACGTGGAGGCCACGATCGGCACCAAGGTCGACCTCCGGCTTCCCGTATCGCCTGCCACCCGGGTCGCGACCAACAAGGGGGTGCCGCTCCTGCAGTCGGGGGGACGCGACCCCGTGACGAAGCAGCTGCGACGCCTCGTCGAGCGACTCACGATCCCGGAGACCGTCACCGCGCAGCCGGACCCCGACTCGCGCCCGCCCCGTCACGGACGAAGGAGAGGACGATGAACCTGTCCGAACGCCTGCAGGCCGCACGTGACCAGCAGGGCGGCGGGCGGCCCGCTGTCCCGGGCTCCGCCGCCGCTCCGCAGCGCCCGGTGATCCCGCCTGTGGCCCCGAGCCCCCCGAGCGCGAGCGGGAGCGAGAGCGCCCCGCCATCCGTGCCACGACCGGCGATGGCCCAGCCGGCGAAGACGCGCGCGGAGGACACGAGTGCCCGGGCGACGACCGCGCCCGCCTCGCCCCGGAAGACGTCCCCGGGGAAGTCCCCCCGCACGTCGCCGGCCACCGTCTCGGCGGGCGGCGATGCGCTCACCAAGCTGAAGGACCGCGCCACCGCGACCCTCTTCGAGCGGATCGGCGCCCGACTCAACGACCCCTCGCTGGGTGAGGACCAGCTCCACCAGATCGTGCGCACCGAGCTGAACCACGTCGTGGAGGAGGAGAAGGTGCCCCTCTCCGGCGACGAGCGCCGCAGACTGATCCGCGAGGTGCAGGACGACGTCCTCGGCCACGGCCCGCTGCAGCGGTTGCTCGACGACCCGGAGGTCACCGAGATCATGGTCAACGGCCCGGAGATGGTCTACGTCGAGCACCAGGGCAAGCTCACCCGCAGCGATGCGCGGTTCACCTCCGAGGAGCAGCTGCGGCGGGTGATCGAACGCATCGTCTCCCGGGTCGGTCGCCGGATCGACGAGTCCTCCCCACTGGTCGACGCACGGCTGGCCGACGGCTCCCGCGTCAACGCGGTCATCCCGCCGCTGGCCTTCAGCGGCTCGACGCTGACGATCCGCAAGTTCGCCAAGGATCCCTTCAAGGTCAACGACCTCATCGGGTTCGGCACCCTCAGTCACGAGATGGCAGAACTGCTCCAGGCCTGCGTCGAGGCACGGCTGAACATCATCGTCTCCGGTGGCACCGGCACGGGGAAGACCACCCTGCTGAACGTGCTCTCCTCCTTCATCCCCGAGGGGGAGCGGATCGTCACCATCGAGGACGCGGTGGAGCTGCAGCTGCAGCAGGAGCACATCGTGCGCCTGGAGAGCCGCCCGTCCAACATCGAGGGCAAGGGCGAGGTCAGCATCCGCGAGCTGGTGCGCAACTCGCTGCGCATGCGCCCCGACCGCATCGTCGTCGGCGAGGTCCGCGGCGGGGAGACCCTGGACATGCTGCAGGCGATGAACACGGGCCACGACGGCTCGCTGTCGACCGTGCACGCGAACTCACCTCGTGATGCCGTGGCGCGTCTGGAGACCCTGGTGCTCATGGCCGGCATGGACCTGCCGCTGCGGGCCATCCGCGAGCAGATCGCATCCGCGGTCGACGTGATCGTCCAGCTGACCCGTCTGCGCGACGGCACCCGTCGAGTCACCGCGGTCACCGAGCTGCAGGGCATGGAAGGGCAGACCGTCACACTCCAGGACGCCTTCCTCTTCGACTACTCAGCCGGCGTGGACGCCTCCGGCCGGTTCCTCGGCAAGCCGGTGCCGACCGGGATCCGACCCACTTTCACCGACCGCTTCGCCGACTTGGGCATCACCCTGTCGCCGAGCGTCTTCGGTGCACCCCAGAGCGGTGCCTACCGGTGACCCGGGTCCTGACGTCTGGCGCCGGGCCGGGTGTGATCGCCCTCGCCCTCGCGCTCCTCGTGCTGACCTACCTGCTGCTCAGCCCCGGACCGGCACGCCTGCCCAGGGATCGGCGGCGACCGCCGAGCGCGCGTCCCAGTGCCCTGACCGGTGCGACCGACACGGCGACGAAACTCGTCGACACGATCCTTCGCCGCCGTGGCGCCGACAACAGCATCGCTGCCGCTCTGGAGAACGCCGGACTGACCACGCGAGTCCAGGACTTCGCCTTCCTGGTGGGCATCGGTGCCCTGGTCGCCGCGACGATCGGCCTGCTCCTGGGGGGCCCGCTGCTCGCCCTCCCGCTGGCCGTGTCGGCCCCCCTCATCGCCAAGATCGCGCTCCGCGTCCTGGCGAGCCGGCGCCGGGTCGCGTTCGCCGACCAGCTCGACGACTCCCTCCAGCTCATGGCATCCAGCCTGCGGGCCGGTCACAGCCTCCTGCAGGCCCTGGCGTCCGTCGCCACCGAGGCCGAGGAGCCGACCTCGACCGAGTTCGCCCGCATCATCAACGAGACGCGAGTGGGCCGTCCGCTCAACGAGGCCCTCGACGAGACCGCCGAACGCATGGGCAGCGAGGACTTCAACTGGGTCACGCAGGCGATCGTCATCAACCGTGAGGTGGGCGGCAACCTCGCCGACGTGCTCGACGGCGTCGGCCACACCATCCGCGAGCGCAACCAGATCCGCCGTCAGGTCAAGGTCCTGGCGGCAGAGGGGAAGATGTCCGTCTACGTCCTCATGGCCCTGCCGGTCGGCATCGCGAGCTTCCTCTGGCTCACCAACCCCGCGTATCTGGCTCCGTTCACGCAGAGCCTCCTCGGCTACGGGCTGCTCGCCCTGTCGCTCGTGATGTTCGTCATCGGAGGCGTGTGGCTCCGCAAGACCGCGCGCATCAAGTTCTGATGGCCGTCATGGACCCGGAAGGAGGGCGAGCATGCCACCGATCATCCTGCTGACCGCCGTCGTCACCGGCCTCTGCCTGGGCGTGCTCGTCTGGACCGTGGTGGCCGGCCCGGACGTGACCCGCCGACGCGTCGTGACCAATCTCCATCGCGGCCTCCCCACCGAGGACGCCGATGGAGAGGACGACGGGGCGCGGGAGCCCGCCGCCGCTGCCCTTCCCGTGCTCGCCCGCCGACTCACTCCTACAGGGGTCATCAGGCGGTTGGACCTGCTGCACGGACGGGCGGGGCGCCCGGCGGCCTGGCAGCTCGACAGGCTCCTCGTCGTCAAGACGGTCCTCCCGGTCTTCGGCGTGCTCGTCACCCTGCTCGTGACCAGCAAGCCGCTCCTGATCGTCCTGGGGCTCGCGGTCACGCTGGTGTGCTATTTCGTGCCCGAGCTGCTGTTGTACAGCCGCGGCTTGGAACGACGCGAGGAGATCACCCTGTCGTTGGCCGACACCCTGGACCAGATGATGATCGCCGTCGAGGCCGGACTGGGCTTCGACTCCGCCATGGCCCGGGCCGGGAAGAACGGGGAGGGGCCGCTGGCTGAGGAGCTGGTGCGCACCCTGCAGGACATCCAGCTCGGACAGTCCCGCCGGGATGCCTACGACGCGCTCGCCCAGCGGACCGATGTACCCGACCTGCGCCGTTTCGTACGCTCGATCATCCAGGCCGACGCCTACGGTGTCGCCGTGGTCGACGTGCTGCGCACGCAGGCAGCCGAGATGCGGATGAAACGGCGCCAACGTGCCGAGGAGAAGGCCATGCAGATCCCGGTCAAGGTGATCTTCCCGCTGATGTTGTGCATCCTGCCGGTGCTCTTCATCGTGCTGCTGGGTCCGGTCGCGTTGAAGATGATGGTCGCCTTCAGCTGATCTGGAGGCTCATCGGGCGGCCCGCGGGCCACCACCCGGGTGCGTTGGGTGGTCGTTCAGTCAACACGGCGCTCGCCCGGGTCATACCCCCGCGCGATGAGGGCATCCCCCAGCTCCTCGGCGACACGCGCCGACCGCACGACAACAGGAACCCCGAGTGCGGTGATCGACCACCCGCGCCCGCGCGCCCGCCGCGCCTGCTGGGCGGTCTCGACGGTCGCCATGAGCAGCGGCACGCTGCGCACGGCCAGGGCGATGGTCATGCCGATGACCTCGGTGTTGACGCCGAGCCGTCGCAGCGGGGAGAGCCCGCGCTGCAGGGTGGCGAGCATCTCGCTCACCCGGGTGGTCAACGACACGGTCCACGCCAGCAGCACGAGGGAGAGCAGCCGCCCGACCGTCACGGTCGCGGCGCCCGGACCCTGCTGCCACCACATGATCGCGGCGAGCACGACCGCGGCGATGCCGACGAAGCGCAGCGGCTTGGCCAGTGCGCGCAGCCGCACCCCGGTCGACAGCAGTGCGAGCAACGAGGCCGCGAGCAGCCCGAGCGCGACCCACGGCGAGGAGATGAGCAGCGCCCCGATCGTGACGACGACGAGCGCGAGGACCTTCACCCCGGCGGGCAGCCGGTGCGCCCACGAGTCACCGGAGCGGTAGACACCGACGAGGTTCACGCCATCATCCGCTCGTAGTGCCCGATCACCTCGGCCGGTGCCCCGTCCGCAGCGATCACCCCGTCGGCGATCAGCAGCACCCGGTCGAAGTTCTCGAGCAGCTCCAGGTGGTGGGTGACCAGCACCAGCTGTTGGCGCAGCGCGGCGAAGCGCTCCCGGGCCGCGCGCTGGTTGCGCAGGTCGAGCAGGGTCGTCGGCTCGTCGGCGACGATGATCTCCGGGTCGACGAGCAGCACCGCGGCCAGCGCCAACTGCTGCTGCTGACCCGAGGAGAGCAGATGGCAGGGGTGGTCGGCGTGGTCGGTTAGACCCGCGTCGGCCAGTGCCGTCTCGACCTTCGCCTCGCGCTCGGCGCGGGGCAGTCCCCGCACCGAGAACGCGAGGTCCTCACGCACCGTCGGCATGACGATCTGCGAGGTCGCGTCGGGGAAGAGGAAACCCACGGCGCGGCGGGCCCCCTTCGGATCCTGCGCCACGTCCCGGCCCGACAGGAGCACCCGACCACGGGTCGGCCGCACGAGCGCGTTGATCGTGCGGGCGAGGCTCGACTTGCCCGAGCCGTTCGCTCCGATGACGCCGACCCGTCGCTCGGTGAGTTCGGCATCGATCCCACGCAACACCGTGCGGTCCCCGAGGTCGAGGTGGACCTCCTCGAATCGGATGCTCATCGGCGCAGGATCGGCTCGGGCCCGACTCAGCGGCGGCGCAGGTCGGGCAGCGCGCGCAGGGCACCGGCGGCGACGATCGCTGCGAGGACGTTCTTGACCACGTCACCGACGAGGAAGGGCAGCACGGCCGCACCGAGCGCCGCGCCCAGGCCCATCCCGGTCACCGCCATCAACCACGCGGTGCCGAGGACGTAGAGCACCGGCATCCCCGCGATCCCGGCGAGCACGAGCCGCAGCACCGAGACCTCGCGGCGCACGGCCCACGTCGCGAGGGCCCCGACGACGAGCGCCGTCGGGACGAAGCCGACGAGGAAGCCACCGGTCGGGCCGGCGAAGACCCCGAGCCCACCGACGTACCCCGCGGCGACGGGCAGGCCGATCGCGATGAGCGCCAGGTAGGTCAGCACGGTCAGCGCACCCCGACGCGCACCGAGGACCATCGCGGCGAGCGCGACGGCGAAGGTCTGCAGCGTGATCGGCACCGGACCGATGTCGATCGCGGGAAAGAGCGTCAGCGCGACGATGAGCGCCGCGAAGACCGCGACGTAGGCGATCTCCTTGACGGCGGAGTCGCTGTGGGTCTGCGGCGCGGCGCTCACGCGTTGTCCTGCTGGACGATGTCGACGAGCCTCGGCGCCAGGCCGATGTAGGTCTGCGGGGTCATCGCCGCGAGCCGCTCCTCCACCTCGGCCGGCAGCCCGAGGCCGCGGACGAAGTCCACGAGCTCCGGCTGGCCGATGCGCCGACCGCGGGTGAGCTCCTTCAGCCGCTCGTAGGGCTCGTCCATCCCCTCGACGCCCTGGGCCCCGAGCGCCCGCATCACCGACTGGATCGGCTCGCCGAGCACCTCCCAGTTGGCGTCGAGGTCGGCGGCCATCGCCTCCGGCACGGCGTCCAGGCCGGCGAGCCCGCGGCTGGCGTTGTCCAGGGCGAGCAGCGAGTGGCCCAGGGCGGTGCCGATGTTGCGCTGCATCGAGCTGTCGGTGAGGTCGCGCTGCAGGCGGGACTGCACGAGCGTCGTCGCGAGCACATCGAGCAGGGCGTTGCTCACCTCGAGGTTGGCCTCGGCGTTCTCGAAGCGGATCGGGTTGACCTTGTGCGGCATCGTGCTCGAGCCGACCGTGCCCTGCCCGCGCACCTGGGCGAAGTAGCCCATCGAGATGTAGCTCCACATGTCGGTGCAGAGGTTGTGCAGCACGCGGTTGAATCGGGCGATGTCGGCGTAGACCTCGGCCTGCCAGTCGTGCGACTCGATCTGCGTGGTCAGCGGGTTCCACGTCAGGCCCAGGTGGGTGACGAAGGCGTGCGAGATCTGCGGCCAGTCCGCCTCCGGGACGGCCGCGAGGTGGGCGCCGTAGGTGCCGGTCGCGCCGTTGAGCTTGCCGAGGTATTCCGCGCCGCGGATGCGGCGCAGCTGGCGCTGCAGGCGGTGCGCCAGCACGGCCAGTTCCTTGCCCATCGTCGTCGGCGTCGCCGGCTGCCCGTGGGTGTGCGCGAGCAGCGGCACCTCGCGCAGCTCGTCGGCCATGGCGGCCAGGGCGGCGACCAGCTCCTCGGCGCGCGGCAGCCACACTCGCGTCACGGCGCCCTGGACCATGAGGGCATAGGAGAGGTTGTTGATGTCCTCGCTGGTGCAGCAGAAGTGGATCAACTCGGCCAGGCCGCTGTCCTGGGCATCCGGCACGATCCGGGAGAGGCGCTGCTTGAGGAAGTACTCGACGGCCTTGACGTCGTGCTGCGTGACCTTCTCGGTCGCGGCCATCTCGGCGATGTCCTCGGGGCCGAAGTCCTCGACCACCTGCCGCAGCGCGGCCTGCTCGTCCCCGGTCAGGGCGCGCACGCCCGGGACGACCTGGTGGGTCGTCAGGTGGATCAGCCACTCGACCTCGACGTGCACGCGCATCCGGTTCAGCGCCGGCTCGCTCAGGTGGTCGATGAGCGGGGCGACGGCGGGCCGGTAGCGGCCGTCGAGCGCACCGAGGGCGATCTGGGGGGTGGCGTCAGCGAGGCTCTGCATGCGCACATCTTCCCATCAGGCGAAGGGGGACCCCCGCCCGGTCGGGCGCGGCACCGCGTCGCGGTGGTCAGCTCGAGGTCGTGGAGGACTCCGGGTCGACCGGCGGGGTGGGCAGCGGCGGCTGGTCGGCGTAGGTCCTGACGACCGTGCTCGTCATGCGGTGCAGCTCCGGCATGGTCCGCGGCCGGTCGAGGGTCGCCGTCGCCTCGGCGTAGAGCGTGCGGCCGTTGTCGAAGGTGACGTAGAGCCGCGTCTTGCGGGTCGGGTCGACGTCGGAGTCGCTGCGCACGGCGGTGACGCCCTCCTCGATCTCGACCGCCTCGCTCGACTCGCTCACGTCCTGCACCAGGTCCTGGTCGTCGGAGGACTCAGGCACGTCGAGGTAGCGCCACTGGACCATCAGGGCTCCCTCGGGGCTTGAGCTGACGACGCGGCAGCCGTCATCGGTGGCCTCGACCGTCCCGGGCTCACCGTCGGTCGTCCATCGGTCGACGACCTTCTGCGGGATCAGGTTGCAGTTGATCGCGTAGGGGTCGGGCGTCGCCGGGTCGGTCGGGGTGGTCGAGGTCGGCGACGAGGAGGTCGAGCTGCTGGTCGACGAGGAAGAGCTGGTCTCGGAGGGGGAGCTCGACGAGGGACCCCCGTTGGCGTCACCGCCGCACGCGGTGAGGGCCAGTGCCGCGGACGCGATCAGCGCGCTTGCGGCAGTGGCGGTCCGGCGGCGTGGCATGCGAGCGAGGCTACCCGCCCCGTCTGACACGAAACTGGGCGCCCGCTGGACGTGGCGCGTCGCGCGCGAGCGCTCAGTCGCGCGACGCGAGCTGCTCACGGACGAAGTCGACGACGCCGTCGGCGGCCGCGACGACCTCGGCGTAGGTGCGGTCGAAGGAGGCGTCGTCGCCGTACCACGGGTCGTCGATCGACAGGGCGTGCCCCTTGGGCCTCGTGGGGTCGAAGGACCGGATCATCCGGATCTTCGACTGGGCCTCGGGCACGGCCGCGAGCCGGCGCAGCACCGAGTAGTGCTCGTGGTCGGCGGCCAGGACGAGGTCGACATCGGTGAAGGAGCGCCGGTCGAAGACGCGGGCGCGGTGGCCCGAGTAGTCGCCGGTGTGCCCGTGCCGCTCCAGCGCGTCGATCGTGCGCGGGTCGGCCGGGTTGCCCTCCTCCCACGAGGTCGTCCCGGCCGAGTCGATGACGACCTGGTCGGACAGACCGGCCTCCTCGAAGCGCTCCCGCAGCACGAACTCGGCCATCGGCGAGCGGCAGATGTTGCCCGTGCACACCACCGTGATCCGATACGTCATGAGGACATCGTCGCCCACGAGGCCGGGGAGAACCACTCGGGGGTCGTCTCCTCGGTCGATGCGTCCGCGCGTCGCCCGGCGCTCGCCGATACATCGACCCGGCGGTCCTCGGGGCCTCTCACAGGCCGACGGCGCGGCGCAGCTCCGCGCCGGTCCAGCGGCGGCGGTCGGGACCGGCCGCCTCGGCCTCGCGGACGAGCTCGACGACCCGGGCGCACACCGGGGCGGTGGTGCCGTGGGTCTCGGCCAGCGCGACGACCGCGCCCTGCATCTCGTCGATCTCGGTGGGGCGCCCCGCGGCCAGGTCGTCGGCCATCGACGAGCGGGCCTCCGGCGCGACCTTGAGGGATGCCCGCGAGAGCCCGGCGAAGACCGGGTTCGGGGCGCGCAGCAGCGTGGGCACGAGGGCCGGTGGCAGCGGTGTCATCCCCGCCGGGCTCACGCCGAGCCGCTTGGCGAGGAAGAGGGCCTCCTCCTGGCAGGCGGCGAGCACGGTGCGGCAGTCGCGGTCGCGCAGCTGGACCGCCAGCGGCTCACCGGTGAGGGCGTTGACGGCGTTGTTGAGGTTGAGCAGGAGCTTGCCGAAGAGGACGCCACGCATGTCCGGCTCGACCTCGATCTGCAGGCCGGCGCCGTGGGCCGCCCGGATGAAGGGGTCGATGCGCGGGTGGTCCTTGACCTTCATCCGCCCGCTGACCGTCTGCGCCCAGTGGGTCTCGCCGACGCGCACGACGTTGAAGGGGACCATCCCCGACAGCGCGAGCGGACGGGAGGCTCGGCTGGGGAAGGCCGAGCCGAGTGCCTCGTCGATCATCGATGCGGCGCGCAGGCCATTCTGGAAGGAGACGACCACCGAGTCGTGGTCGAGGTACGGCGCGATCTGCCGGGTGGCCCGGAGGGTGCCGCTGCTCTTGGTGGTCATCAGCACGTAGTCGGTGTCGACGACGGCGCTGGCCTCGGTCGCCAGGGTCACGCGCTCGGGCGGCACGGTGCGGCTGCGGCCCTTGAGGTCGCTGACCGTCAGGCCCTGCTGCTCGATGGCGTCGATGATCGGGGCGCGACCGATGAGGGTGACGTCGCTGGAGGAGGCGAGCCAGCCCCCGAGATGACAGCCGATGCTGCCGGCTCCCATGATCGCGACACGCGTGCGGCGCACCGCCTCACCCCCTCCTGACGCCTCGGTGGTCCTCCGCCCGATCGTATCCACGTCGCAGCCTGTGTCGGGCCCCCCTCCGCCCTCCACCTGCACACGTAGCGGATGAGGGGCGACGGGAGGTCTAGACCGGCACCCTCTCCTCGGCCGGTGCCGCGCTCGTGCGCCGGGTCAGCGCCTCGCCCTCGACGTCGACATCGGGCAGCAGACGGTCGAGCCAGCGCGGCATCGCCCAGGCCCGGTCACCCAGCAGGTACATCAGCGCCGGGATGAGCACCATGCGCACGACGAAGGCGTCGAGCAGGACGGCGGTCGCCAGCGCGAAGCCCATCGACTTGATGAGGTTGTCCGGCTGCAGCACGAAGGCGGCGAAGACCGAGATCATGATCACCGCGGCCGCCGTGACGACCCGGGCCCCGTGGCGGAAGCCGTCGACGACCGCTTCGTGGGCGCTGTCCCCGTGGACGTACGCCTCACGCATCCGGGTGACGAGGAAGACCTGGTAGTCCATCGCCAGGCCGAAGACGATCCCGATCATCAGGATCGGCAGGAAGCTGATCAGCGGGGCCCCGTCGACGAGGCCGAAGAGGCCCTCCTGGAAGACGAGCACGGTCGCCCCGAGCGTCGCCAGCGTCGACAGGACGAAGCCCAGCGTCGCGGTGAGCGGCACGAGGACCGAGCGGAAGACGAGCATCAGCAGCACGAAGGCCAGCCCGACGACGACCGCGAGGTAGGGGACGAGCGCGTCCTGGAGCTTCTCCGAGACGTCCACCTGGATCGCGTTGAGGCCGGTGACGCCGATCGTCGTGCCGGTCGCCTCCTCGAACTGCGGGACCCGGTCGCGCACCTCGTGCAGCAGCTCCTCGGTGGCGGGGTCGCTCGCCGAGGTGGTGGGGGTGACGAGCACCTGCCCGCCCTGCCCGGACTCGTTGACGCCGACGACCTGGGCGTTGGCCACGCCGTCGAGCGCGCCGAGCTCGGCCGCGACCTCGCCGAAGGCGGCGCCGGCCGCACGCGGGTCCTCGACCTCACGGGCATCGACGACGACCGCCATGCGGGCCTCCTGGCCCTCGCCGAAGTGCTCGGCGATGAGGTCGCCCGCCTCGCGCTGGGAGGTGCCCTCCGCGGCGGTCGAGTCGGTCGGCAGGGCGAGGCTGAGGTCCTTGGCCGGGATGGCCAGGGCGCCGAGGGCGAGGACCGTGACGAGCACGGCCACGACCGGGTGGGCGCCGATGGCGCGGGCCCAGCGGGTGCCGCCGTTGTCGGTGGTGGCGCCCTCCTCGACGATCCGGTCCTTGCGGATCTGCCCGGCGAAGGCGCGCCCGCCCAGCGCGCCGAGGATCGCCGGCAGCAGGGTCAGCGCGACGAGCACGGCGACGAGGACGGTGCCCGCGGCCGCCAGGCCCATGGCGGTGAGGAAGGGGATATTGACGACGGCGAGCGCGGCGAGCGCGATGATCACCGTCAGGCCGGCGAAGACGACGGCCGATCCCGCACGGCCGACCGCCAGACCCATCGCGTGCTCGCGGTCGCCCGTCTCCCGCAGCTCGGTGCGGTAGCGGGAGAGGATGAAGAGCGCGTAGTCGATGCCGACGGCCAGGCCGAGCATCGTGGCCAGGATCGGGGTGGTGGTCGACAGGTCGAAGAAGGCGGTCGCGCCGACGACGCCGAGCGCGCCGGTGCCGACACCGACGAGCGCGGTGAGGATCGGCAGGCCGGCGGCGACGAGCGAGCCGAAGGTCAGCACGAGCACCAGCAGCGCCACGCCGATCCCGATGAGCTCACTCGTGACACCCATCTCGGGCATGCCCTGGAGGCCGGACCCGGTGGCGGCGGCCTCGAGCCCGGCGTCGCGGGCGTCCTCGACGGCCGCGTGGACGGCGTCCTTGGTGGCCGGCTCGACGTCGGTGACCGACTTCGCGTCGAAGGTCCACTGGATCAGGCCGGCCCGTCCGTCCTCGGACAGCGGGGAGACGACCGCGGCGTTGGCCTCGGCGACCTCCTTCGGCGTGCCGTTCTCCTGCGCCGCCGCGAGGTACTGCTGGGTCACGCCCTGGTCCGCGGCGACGGGGTTGACGAACTGCTCCGGGTCGCCCGCCTGCGGCACCTGGCGCAGCTCGGTGAGGAGGTTCTCCACGGCCTTGGCGTTGGCCGGGTCGGAGAGCCGCTCGCCCTCCGGGGCGGCCACGACGACGGTGCCCGCGGGGGTCGTCAGCGGGTCGTCGGCGCCGGGGAAGAGCTCCTGCTGCAGCTCCATGGCCTGCTCGGAGGGGATCCCCGGGATGGTGAAGGAGTCGGACATCGGCTTGGCAATCGTCGTGGCGACGCCGCCGATGGCGACGAGGACGAGGAGCCAACCGACGAGGAAGGCGGGCCAGCGCCGGTGCGCGAGCCGCCCGAGCCGGTAGAGGGCGTGGGCCATGGTGGGTGCCTTTCGGGGCGTGTGGGTGGTGGCCACGTCGTCGGGGCCGGAGGAGGACGAAGGGGGTCAGCCGGGCTGCGTGGAGCGGCGCGCGGTGGTGCCGGGCCGGCCCGCGGGGGAGAGGACCTCCCGGGCGAGGGCGAGGTTGTGGTGGGTGCGCTCGCGCAGGCTGCCGGCGCCGGGGTCCTCGATGAGGCCCTCGACGGCCAGGCCGACGACGGCGGCGGTGACGGACAGGGTGATGCGGGCCTGCTCCTCGCTGACGCCGTCGCGGGCGGCGAGGTGGGTGACGAGCGAGTCGCGCAGCTCGTCGAGGTGGTCCTGGACCCGCACGAGCAGCTCGGGGTTGCGGCGCACGACGTCCTGGAGGCGCTGCCAGTCCTCGGCCGTCGCGTCGTCGCCGCCGAGGCAGTCGATGATCGTCGCGACGAGGTCCTCGACGAGGTCGCCGGTCGGGCCGCCGGCGCGCAGGACGCCGACCTGCTCCTCGGTGATCTCGGGGAGGACGCCGAGGACGGCCTCCTCCTTCGAGGAGACGTGGTTGAAGAGGGTGCGGCGCGAGCACCCCACCGCGGCAGCGAGGTCCTCGACGGTAAAGCCGGAGTAGCCGCGCTTGACGGCCAGGCGCTGGGCGGCGGCGATGATCGTCTGCCGACGCCCCAGGGTTGCACTATTCGCCATGGAGTGCATTCTGCACTATCTCGCCGATGGTGCAAAATCGTCTGCGGCAGACAACCCGAAGGGCCGCCGTCCGCGGTGGACGACGGCCCTTCGGTCAAGCGGTGCGGTGCGTCAGGCGACGGGGGCGGGGGCGAGGCGGCCGACGAGGGCCCGCAGCTCGGCGAGGGCCTCGGCGTCGACCAGCGTGCCGTCGACGAAGGCCTCGTGGGAGGTCCCCACCCCGAAGGTGTCCTCGACGACGTCGGCGCCGGCGCCCTGGAGGGCGCGCACGGCGTCGGTGCGGGCCCACTTCGCGGCGTACGGGGAGCCGGAGGCCGCGAGCACGATGGTGCGCTTGCCGGTGACGCAGGCCTGGCCGTAGGGGCGTGAGGCCCAGTCGATGGCGTTCTTCATGACGCTCGAGAGGGTGCCGTTGTACTCCGGCGTCACGGCGATCAGTGCGTCGGCGTCCGCGATGGCGCCGCGCAGCTCCTCGGCGACGGCCGGGGCGCGACCCTCGGCGTCCAGGTCCTCGGAGTAGTGCGGCAGCTCGGCGACGCGGTCGAAGACCCGGGCGGTGCTGCCCTCGGGGAGCTGGGCGATCGCGTTCTGGGCGAGCTGGCGGTTCGTGGAGTCGGCGCGGAGGCTGCCGACGAGGACGATGACGTTCATACGAGGCTCCCTTGTGGGGTGGTCAGTGAAGATGAAGGTTCAACAAAAATAGTAGCAAGTTCAACCATCTGACCGAACGCCGGGGTGCTGGGGTGATTCCGTCCGCGCGGCTGAGCAGGGGGAAGGGGGGGCTTCCCCCCTTCGCCCCGCGTGCGTCGGGGCTTGTGCCCTACCTCATGTCACGGGATGCATCCCACCACACGAGGTAGGGCACAAGTATGCAGAACTGGTCTGCCTCAGGCCCGCGTGATCGTCCCGGACGTCTCCCCGTGCTTCTTGCACTGGGCGACCCAGCCCTCCCCGGTCTCGTTCACCGTCAGGCGGCGCCGGCAGGTCGGGCAGTACTGCGGCGGACCCTGCTCGAGGCGCTGGCGGCAGAGCACGTGGCTCTTCTTCGATGCCGACTCACCGCAGTGGCCGCAGTAGGTGATGGTGCGGACCGGAGGGATCGCGCCGAGCGTGTCGGGGTCGCTCCAGCCGGAGTCGCCGGCAGCGGGCAGGTCGCTCATCACAGGCTCACGTCCAGGGACGAGTGCGTCATCTGCAGGTCATCAAGCACAGCGTGGTCCTCCTCGGGGCAAGCCCGTGTGTGGCGAGGGCGTTGTCGACGATCACGGCAGGGGTCCACCGAGCCGGTCGTCCTTCGCGCCGGGGCCGCCGAGCGTGAGCCCGGTAACACACCGGCGTAGCGAGGATAGTGCGCGACGAGGGGATTGCGAACCGTGCCCCTGCCCCCGCTCGCCCCCGACCGTGGGCGCGGGTCACGCAACGGTCACAGTCTGCGGCGACACGCAACAAGGGCGGGGGAGAGGGCGTCCGGGGTCAGGAGACTGCACGCGGACGAGGACGAGGGGTACGAGGACACATGACGATGCGGACCAGCAGGGCGGCGGCAGCGCTCGCGACGGCAGCGCTGCTCGCGGGGTGCGGCGCGCAGGGGGCGCCGGAGGCACGCGACCCCGAGCCGACGAGCTCGACGAGCACGTCCCCGAGCGAGCAGACGACGAGGAGCTCGTCGTCGTCCACCAGCTCGTCGTCCACCACCACGAGCTCCTCCACGCAGCCCTCCACGCGCACCACGACCACCTCACCCGAGCCGACGGCCCCACCGACGCCGACGCCCACGACGCCGACGCCCACGACGCCGACGCCCACGACGCCGACGCCCACGACGTCGGAGCCGAGCACCACGACACCCACCGCCGAGCCGACGCCCACCCAAGAGCCGTCGACCCCGCCACCGAGCCCCGAGCCGACCCCCACGCCGGAGCCGACGCCGGAGCCCACGCCCGAGGAGACCACCCTGCGCCCCGGCGACTCCGGTCCCGCGGTGCTCGAGCTGCAGCGGCAGCTGTCCTCCCTCGGGTACTGGCTGGGGACCCCCGACGGTGGCTACGGGCACCTGACGACCCAGGCCGTCATGGCGTTGCAGGGCTCCGCCGGCCTGGGCCGCGACGGCCTCGCCGGGCCGCGCACGCTGTCCGCGCTCGAGCGAGGCGTGCGGCCGCCCGTCCACGGTGGACCCGCCAACCGCATCGAGGTGGACCTCGCCCGCCAGGTGCTGCTCGTCGTCCGCGGCGGCGCCGTGAAGTACGTCCTGCACACGAGCACCGGCTCGGGGGAGCGGTACATCTCCTCGCAGGGCACACCTGCCATCGCGACCACGCGGCCCGGGACGTTCTCGGTCTTCCGCTTCGTCGACGGGTGGGACGAGGCCAAGCTGGGCACGCTCTACCGGCCGCGCTACTTCAACCGGGGCATCGCCGTCCACGGCCTCGGGTCGGTCCCGGGCTACCCCGCCTCGCACGGGTGCGCGCGCGTGAGCAATCCGGCCATGGACCTGATCTGGTCGCAGGACCTCATGCCCCTCGGGACCACCGTCGTCGTGCACTGACCCGCCGCTGCTCGGGGTCACCCAGGGATGCGTGCTTCGGCATGGCTGGTCCTCCCTTCGCTCGTCGTGGTCACGATGCGGTCCATCCGCTCCAGACCGACGCCGTGGTGGGTCACCATGACCACCGAGCGGTCGCCCGCGTGCTCGAGCAGGTCGGTGATGACCGCCGTGGCGGTCGGGTGGTCGAGGTGGGCGACCGGCTCGTCGAGCAGGATGACCGGCCGACCGCTGGCGATGGCGCGGGCGATCGACAGCCTCGTCCGCTCGCCCCCGGAGACGCCGGTGCCGCCGGCGCCCAGCCGGGTGTCGAGGCCGTCGGGGAGGTCGTCGAGCCACCCACCGAGACCTGCCCGGCGAAGGGCGGAGACCAGCTGCGCGTCGTCGGCCTCGGGGGCGGCGAGGGCCAGGTTGGCGCGGAGGCTGCCCGCGAGGACGTGCGGCTCGTCGTCGACGAGGGCGAAGAGTGCCCGCACGTCCTCCAACGGGGCCTTCGTGACGTCGGTGCCGTCGACCGTGTAGCTGCCCGCCGTCGGGTCGAGGTGGCGGGCGAGGACCGCCAGGAGGGTGGACTTGCCGCTGCCGTTCGGCCCGGTGATCGCGATCCGCTCGCCGGGGCCGATGGTGAGGTCGAGCGGCCCGATGTCGGTGCGCCCGGGGTGCCAGCCCGCGGTGAGCCCGCTCAGCCGCAGCCGCGGGATCCCTTCCACGCGAAGGGGGTCCGCCCCGGCCGGGTCGGTCACGGCCGGGACCCGGTTGCGCAGGTCGTCGAGGCGCTCCGCGCAGGCGCGGGCCCGGGCGAGCGCACGGGTGGCGTCGGTGAGGACACCGAGCGTCTCGCCGACGGCGACGGGGGCGAGGACGAGGAGGGCGCGGACCGGGTCGCTCGCCGTCGAGGTGGCGGCGAAGGCCGCGCTCGCCAGGGTCGCCGCCCCGGTGATCACGAGCACGGCGGCGGCGCTGAGCGAGCGGCCGCGGGACTGACGGGCAACGCTGTCGCGCAACGCCTCGTGCGCGGTGCGCAACCACCCGGTGGCGGTGTCGGTGCCGCCGATGGAGCGCAGCTCGTCGGCGTGGTCGGTGGTCAGCTGGGCCACCCGGGCGACCTCGGCGCGGGCTGCGAGGACCCGTGCCTGGGAGCGTGCCTCGAGGCGGTCGGCGAGGACGGCGACGCCGGCCGTGGCCAGGAGCATCGCCGCGAGCGTCAGACCGACCCGGGCGTCGACGAGCACGGTGAGCACCGCCGCCCCGACCCCCGCGAGCAGGGCGGACAGCGCCGGGACCGTGACGCGCACGGACGCCTCGACGACGTCGGTCAGGTCGTCGACCACGCCGGTGAGGACGTCGGCGCGGCCGCGCGAGCCGAGCCGGGCGGGGGTGAGCGGGACGAGATCGGCATAGGTGCGGGTACGCGCCTCGGCGAGGTCGGCCAGGGCGGCGTCATGGCTGCGCAGCCGCTCCCAGTACCGGAAGACCGGCCGCGCCAGGCCGAAGGTGCGCACCGCGACGATCGCCGTGAGCAGCAGCATGATCTGCGGGCCCTCGTCGGCGCGCACGATGAGCCACCCGGAGGTGGTCGTGAGCGCGATGCCGGAGGCGGTCGCGACCCCGCCGAGGAGGCCGGCGACGAGCAGCCCGGGCGTGAGGCGAAGGGGGCGGATCACCGGGACACCACCGCCTCACCGGGCGCGTCGGTCGCCACCGCACCGAGGTCGATGTGCTGGTCCGCGCGGCTGACCAGCTCGGGCTGGTGGCTGACGGCGATGACCGTGCGGGTACGGGCGAGCTCGGTGATCACGGCACCGAGCACGGCGGTGGAGTCGGGGTCGACGTGGGCGGTGGGTTCGTCGAGCAGCACGACGGGCGCGGTCGACAGCAGCGCACGGGCGAGGACGAGACGGGAGCGTTGCCCTGCCGACAGGCCGAAGCCGTCATCCCCGATGGTGGTGTCGAGCCCCTCCGGCAGGGCGGCGACGGCACCGTCCATGCCGACCGTGCGCAGCGCCTGCCACAGGGCCTGGTTGGTCTGCGGGCCACCGATGGTGAGGTTCGCGCGGATGGTCCCCGCGCCGAGGAAGGGCCGCTGGGTCACCAGGTGCACCTGCGGCGTGACGACCGTGCCGCGGTCCGGGGCGCGCGTGCCGGTGATGACCTCGAGCAGGGTGGTCTTGCCGCACCCGGACGGCCCGGTGACCACGGTCAGACCGGGTCCGGTGGCGGTGAGGTCGACGTCGCCGAGCACCCGGCGCCCGGCGCCGGGGTGGGCGTATCCGACCCCGACCAGCCGCACCTCCCCATGGTCGTGCGCACCAACCCGCGTGTCCGCAGGGAGGTGTGGCCTCCCTTCGCCCGCCTCGAGCTCGGCGAGGATCGTCGACAGGGCCGCCGATCCGTCCGCGGCGGAGTGGAACTCGGTACCCACCCGCCGGATCGGCCAGAACGCCTCCGGCGCAAGGAGGATCGCGGTCAGCGCGACGAGCAGCTCCATCGAGCCGGTGGTCAGGCGCAGCCCGACGACGACGGCCACGATCGCCACCGAGATCGTCGCGAGCAGCTCCAGCGCGGCCGCGGAGAGGAAGGCCAGCCGCAGCGTGCGCATCGTCGCCCGCCGGTGCCGCTGGCTGACGGCGCTGATCGTCGTGACCTGACGCGTCGCCCGGCCGTAGCTGACGAGGGTGGGCAGGCCGCGCATCACGTCGAGGAAGTGCCCGGAGAGGTCGCTCAGCGCGTGCCACCTGCGGTCGGTGTCCTCCTGCGTCGTCGCCCCGATGAGCGCGGCGAAGAGCGGCAGCAGCGGCACGGTGAGGATGACCACCACGGCGCTCGGCCAGTCGACGAGCAGCAGGCAGCCGATGGCGAGTGCCGGCACGACCGCGGCCGCGATGAGTGCCGGCAGGTACTTCGCGATGTAGGGCTCGACGGCGCTCGTGCCCTGCGTCGCCAGGGTCAGCGCCCGATCACGGGGTGGCCGCTCCTCGACCGTGCGCCGCGACCACGCGTCGAGGAGCTGGTCGCGCAGCTGCGTGGCGACGAGCGCCCCTGCAGCAGCGGCGATCCGCTCCGACAGCGCCCCGAGCACGGCACGGACCGCGAAGAGCCCCCCGGTCCACACGAGCGGCCCCACGAGCGGCTCGCCACGGACGACCGCCACCACCAGGTGCGCGAGGGCGAACGCCGTGGCGATCGTCGCCACACCCTGGGCGACGCCGATGGCACCCAGCGCTGCGATCGGTGCGCGGGTGGCCGGTGCGACGCGGAGGACCCGGGGGTCGAAGGGCCTCACCCCACCATCTCCTCCGTGCGGGTGTCCGGGCGGGCCATGTGGTCGACCGAGAGCCGACGCCGGAAGATCCAATAGCTCCAGACGGTGTACCCGAGCATGATCGGCGTGAAGACCAGCGCCGCCCAGGTCATGATCGTCAGCGTCATCGACGAGCTTGCCGCCGCCTCGAGCGTGAGCGCCGGGCCGGCGTCGCGACCGTTGATGGCATTGGGCGAGAGCATGAGGAAGTACCCGACGACGACCATCGCGATCGTCGTGGAGGAGCCGACGAAGGCGAGGCGCTCCGCCCCCTTCGTGTTGGCCGCGATCGCCACGACGAGCGCGACGACGGCGACGCCCGCGGCCACCCACGAGGCCACGGTGCCGCGGTCGGCGCCGAGGACGAGGAGCAGCACGACCGAGAGCGCGGCCGCCACGGCCCCCGCGAGCCTGGCGAGGGTGCGCGACTCCTGCCGCAGCGGACCGCTGGTCTTCAGCGCGACGAAGTGGGCGCCGTGGGTCAGGCACAGCGCGGTCAGGGCGAGCCCACCGAGCAGCGTGACCGGGGTGAAGAGGTCGAGGACCGACCCGGAGAACTCGGTGTACGCCGTTGTGCCGGAGAGGTGCTCGCTCATCGGCATCCCGACGACGAGGTTGGTCAGCGCCACGCCGACGACGAAGGGGGCGATGACCGACCCGCCGACGATCGCCACGTCCCATCGGCGCACCCACGCGGCATCGGTGCGCTTGTGCCGGTACTCCAGCCCCATGTTGCGCAGGATGAGCGTCACGAGCAGGAGCAGCAGCGGCAGGTACATCCCCGAGAACATCGTCGCGTACCAGTGCGGGAAGGCGGCGAAGGTCGCCCCGCCCGCGGTGAGCAGCCAGACCTCGTTGCCGTCCCAGTGGGGGCCGATCGTGGTCAGCAGGGTGCGGCGGCGGTCCTCGCTGCTCGTGGACCGCTGGCCGGGGACCGCGGGTGCGGACCCGGGGCCCCGGTCACGTGCGAGGAGGGGCAGCAGCATGCCGACACCGAAGTCGAAGCCCTCGAGCACGAGGTAGCCGGTCCACAGGACGGCGATGAGGACGAACCAGATGAGGACGAGGTCCATGGCGAGACTCCTGGATCAGTAGGTGAAGGCGAGCGGCTCGTCGTCCGTGACGAGGCGGGGTTCCTCGAAGGGCTCGGCGCCGCGGCGGATGTACTCGAGCAGGAGGCGGACCTCGACGACGGCCAGTGCCCCGTAGAGCAGGGTGAAGACCCCCATCGAGATCCACACGTCGGTGGACCCGACGGACGGGGAGACCGCGGTGTGGGTGGCCATCTCGCCGAAGACGACCCACGGCTGGCGCCCGATCTCGGTGAAGATCCAGCCGAAGCTGTGGCCGAGGATGGTCGCGATCGGCGCGAGGACCATGAGCGGCCCCACCCAGCGCTGCATCGGGGCCCGGTCCTTGCGGGTGGCCCACAGCACCCACGCGCCGACGGCCATGGCGAAGAAGCCGGCGCCCATCATCAGGCGGAAGTTCCAGTAGGTCATCGCGATCGGGGGGATGTAGGTGTCGGCCCGGGTCAGCTCGCTGTCGCCGAAGGAGGCGCGGTACTCGTTCTCCAGCTCGACCATGCCCTGCACCTGGCCGTCCCAGCTGCCGGTGCCGAGGTAGGACAGCAGGCAGGGGATCTCGAGAACGTGCGTCGGGTCCTCCCCGCCGAGGCCGGCGACGGTCAGCACGGAGAAGGGGGCGCACTCACCCTCCGGAGGGGTCTCGTACAGGGCCTCCGCGGCCGCCATCTTCATCGGCTGCACCTCGGTCATGACCTTGCCCTGCACGTCACCGCTGATGGTGACGCCGAGGCCGGCGACGAGGGTGACGACCGCGCCGAGCCGGGCCGCGTGGCGGTACATCCTGCGATCGGCGAGCGCGCCCCCCTTCGCCTGACGGAGCTTGTGCACGCCGACGCCCATGACGAGGGCGCCGCCGACCATGTAGCAGGCGGTGATCACGTGGGGGAAGGCGACGAGCTGCACGGGGCTGGTCAGCATCGCGAGGAAGTCGGCCATCTCGGCACGGCCGGTGTCCGGGTTGATCCGGTAGCCGACGGGGTTCTGCATGAAGGAGTTGGCCGCGAGGATGAAGTAGGCCGACAGGACGGTGCCGATGTGCACGATCCACATCGTCGCCGCGTGCAGCCGCTCGGGGATCCGGCCCCAGCCGAAGATCCACAGGCCCAGGAAGGTCGACTCGAGGAAGAAGGCGAGCAGCGCCTCCAGGGCGAGCGGGGCGCCGAAGATGTCGCCGACGAAGCGGCTGTAGGTCGACCAGTTCATGCCGAACTGGAACTCCTGGACGATGCCGGTGACGAGTCCCAGGGCGAAGTTGATCGTGAAGAGCTTGCCGAGGAACTTCGCCATCCGCAGGTGCTCCTCGTTGCGGGTGCGGATCCACCGCGAGTGGTACCAGGCGACGATCGCGGACAGTCCGATGGTGACCGGCACGAAGAAGAAGTGGTAGACGGTGGTGATCGCGAACTGCCACCGAGCTAGTTCGAGCACGTCCATCGGCATCTCCTACGGCTCTTAGTACGACAAGATGTAAGAGATACTACGCGGGTGGTCGGGAGCCGTGTCACGGAGGGCTGCTCACCGTCCGCGAACCCCGCTCAACGACCACGAACCCCGCTGCGCGCGCAGCGGGGTTCGTGCACGAGGAGTCCTCGCCGGCGTGGGTCAGCCGCCGAGGAAGTCGCTCAGGCCGGAGCCCCTGCTCCCCGAGGACTGCTGGTGCCCGCCGTCGGCCACCGACTCCGCCGGCTGGACGAGGACGTAGCCCTCGCCGCCGAAGGCCATCTGCAGCATCTCCCCGGTGCCGCCGCGGATCATCGACTTCAGGCCACCCGTGTCGACCTTGATGTCCATCCGCACGCCGGCCGTCCACATCACGACCACCTGCGCATCGGCGAAGGTCGGGGCACCGGAGACGTCGAGGGCGACCGGGTCCCCCTTCGTCGTGATCGCCACGTAGCCGGTGCCGCGGAGGGTGACGTTGTACAGGCCGCCGGTCATCGCCGCACCGCGGGCCTGGATGCGGTGGATGTCCCAGTCGATCGACGCGGAGAAGGCCATGATGTTGTTGCCGTTGACCGAGATCATGTCGTTCTCGAGGTACATCACCTGGATCTCGCTCGCCGAGTCGGCGAGGAAGAGCTCGCCCTGCCCCGAGCAGGTCATCATGTCGACGCCCTCGCCGGTGACGGCCTTCTTGATGAACTTGTCCAGGCCTCCCGAGCCCTTGTTCGCGAAGCGGACGTCCCCCTGGTAGGCGACCATCGAGCCGCTCTTCGCCATGACGGGGCCGTGCCCCATCTGGACCTTGAGCATCTTCTTGTTCTGCAGCGAGAACTGGTCGGAGGTCGCTTCCTCCTTGAACTCCTGGAACAGCGTGCCGTGGATGGGCATGGTGGATCCTCTCTGGTTCATGACATCCCCCCGTGGGTGCCTGCCGATCACTGTATGGCCGACGACCCTGCCCGGGCCATGGGCACTTGCCCGGCGAATCAGCCGGCCACGAGCACCGACAGCACCGGTGGGGTCGTCGGCGCGGCGACGCAGAAGAGGTAGAGGGCGAGGGTCTGCCACGGCGCCGGCTCGTCGCTCAGGAGGAGGCGGATCCTCGTCGCCGCCGCACCGGCTCCGGCGGAGATGCCCGTGGGGACCTGCTCGCCCGCCGCCTCGGCGAGGGAGAGGATCGCCCGCGCGAGCGAGACCTCGCCGACCTCCTGCCACGCGGCCCGGTCGGCGATGATCTCGATGAGCAGGGCCACCTCCGTCAGCGCGGCGTCCGTGCGCATGAAGCGCGGCGTCGCGGTGTGCAGCACCGTGAAGAACTCGAGGACCAGGTCGTGCCGCTCGCGCAGGTGCGCCTCCTCGTGGGCGACGACCGCGGCCAGCTGGTCACTGGGCAGGGCGGTGAGCGCGTCGGTGATGACCAGTCGCGAGCGGGCGCCCGGGACGCAGTAGGCGGCCACCTGCTCGGACTTCAGGACCCGGGTGTGCTCGCCCTCGTGGCGGCCGACGAGGTCGACGAGCTGCCGGTGCTCGTCCCGCGCCGTCCGGATCCGACGGTCCACGTCGTGGGTGCGCACGAGCAGGTGGATGAGGACGCCGAGGGAGGCGATGGTGGCCAGGGCGGTCACGACACCACCCGGCACCGGGGGCAGTGGTCGTGGCCGCAGCCACGCGATCGGCCCCGCGCCGAGCAGGCAGAGCACCGCGGACAGCGAGAGGGCCTGCCACAGGATGAGCGCCGCACGCGGGCTGCGGCGCAGCCGTTCGGCCCGCACGAGCACGTGCGGGACGGCGATGAGTGCTGCCGCGCAGAGCAGCAACAGTGCAGCGATCACACAGTGGAGTCTGCCGCATCCCCATCAGCGGCGACGGCGCGGGCGATCCCCCTTCGCCTCCACCTCGGCCATCGCGGCCCGCACGGCGTCCAGGTCGTCGGCGCTCGCCTCGGAGAGGAAGTGCAGGATCGCGGCCTGCCGGTCCTCGCCGCTCAGATCGTCCAGCGGGCCGCGCATGGCCTGCGCGGTCATCGACTCGCGGGTGGCCGCCGCACGGTAGCGCCAGGCGCGACCATCGCGCTCGCGGGTCGTCACGCCCTTGGTCTCGAGGCGGGAGAGGACGGTCATGACGGTCGTGTACGCGAGGTCGCGGGCCGTGAGGCGGTCGAGGACCTCCCGCACGGTCAGCGCCCCGCCGTCGGTCCACAGCACGTCCATGATCGCCTGCTCGAGGTCACCCAGTATCGCGTTCTTGGGCATGTCCGGCTCCTTCCCGATCGTCGGGTCGCATCCACGTGGTCTGTCCGCGGCAGGGTGTACGACACGATGTAGTTGATGATACGCGTGCTTCCTGAGTTTTCACCCGGCGGGTCCTCATCCCGCACGCGCGACCCGGTAGCGCACGAAGGCCGGCACCGCTGCCGACGCCGCCATGGTGAGGACGATGACGAGCACGCCGCCGAGGATCGTCGTCGCAGCCGCGCCGAGGCTGCTCGCGACGAGCCCGTGGAGGACGTCGGCCAGGCGCGGGCCGCCGGCCACGACCACGATGAAGACGCCCTGCAGCCGCCCGCGCATCGCATCCGTCGCCGATCTCTGCAGCATCGTCGAGCGGAAGGCCGCGGACGCGACGTCGGCCGCACCGCCGGCCGCGAAGAGCACGACGGCCAGGGCCAGCCAGCCGCCGGCGCGACCGTCCGCGAGGGCCACCGCCACGCCGAACCCGACCATCGCCCCACCCCAGACGAGGACGGCGACGACGACCGCCAGCCCGTGCCGCTCCACGCGCGAGACCCACCCCGAGAGGACTCCGCCGAGGAAGGCCCCGGCCGGCATCGCGGCGAAGAGGACCGCGAAGGCGAGCCCGCCCTCGGCCGGCCCACCGAAGTCGATGTCGGCCATCTCCGGGATGAGCGCACGCGGCATGCCGAAAACCATCGCGATGAGGTCGATGACGAAGGACATGAGCAGCACCGGCTGGGTCGCGAGGTAGCGGAAGCCGTCGATGACCGAGCGCAGGCCGGGGGAGGAGCCGGCCACCACCTCGACCGGGAGCGAAGGGAGGGAGATCACCGCCCAGAGGGTGGCGAAGAGGAAGAGGGTGTCCACCAGGTAGAGCCACGAGAAGCCGAGGACCGGGATGAGCGCTCCGCCGACGAGGGGGCCGGCGATGGCGCCGCCGGTGAAGACGGTCATGTTCAGGGCGTTGGCCGCCGGGAGCATCTCGTGCGGGACGATCCGCGGCAGCACGGCCGAGCGCGTGGGCTGGTTGATGCCGAAGCAGGCCTGCTGGATCGAGAAGATCGTCAGCAGCAGCCAGACGTTGGTGTTGCCCAGCGCGGCCTGGAGGAAGAACACGAACGAGGTGACGATCAGGCCCCACGTGGTGAAGGTGAGCAGCCGCCGCCGGTCGACGTGGTCGGCGAGCGAGCCGCCGTAGAGGCCGAAGATCACGAGGGGCACGAGACCGAAGACGCCCGTCAGGCCGACGTAGGCGCTCGACCCGGTCATCGAGTAGATCTGCGCCGGCACCGTGACGACCGTCAGCTGGGCGCCGATCACGGTGACGATCTGCGCGGTGAAGAGCCTGCGGTACGCCGGTACCCGCAGGGGGCGGGTGTCGGCCAGCAGGGCCCTCAGGCGACGCACCGCGTCACCCTAGCCGCCCCCCTTCGCGTGGGCCGACACGCGAATCTCGTGCGCGCGCTCGGTCGTGGACGTCGCTACGCTCCTGCTCCACCTCGTGGGACATGCCCACGAGGTGGAGCAGGAGCGTAGGGAGCGGATCAGCCCGAGCCGCGGGCGAGCAGCGCCTCGACGAACACCCGCTCGATGTCCTCCGGGGTCTCGGCGATGTAGGAGGTGCCGCCGGTCTCGTCCGCGATCCTCTGCAGGGCCGAGGCGTCGGCCTCGCCCATGCCGATCGTGATGACCCGGACCGGGCGCTGCGCGTCGTAGGACTCGTCGAGCTTGTTCAACAGCTGGGTCAGGGACAGCCCGCCGTTGGGGTCGTCGTTCTCCCCGTCGGTGAAGACGACGAGCGAGTTGACGAACTCGGGGTCGTAGCTGTCGACCATCTGCTGGTGGGCGGCCCAGATCGTGTCGTACAGAGCGGTGTCCCCGCCGAGCCACTTGTCGCCGTCCGCGACGAGCTGGGCCAGGTGGTCCCGGTGGGTGCCCTTGCCGCGCGCGGAGTTCATCGGCTTGACCGGGGCGACCTCCTCGTAGTCCCGGCCGCCCTTGCGGTCGGTGCTGAAGACCCACGCGCCGACCTCGCTGCCGGCGGGCAGCAGGCCCGTGCCGGTGGTGAGCGCACCCTGGGTGACGTCCCAGCGGGACCTGCCCGGGGTGGGGCTGTCCCACTGCATCGAGCCGGAGACGTCGACGACGGCGAGCATGCGCATGTCCGTGCGCATGATGTCCCACTGCTCGACGAGTGCGACCCGCTCGTTGCGGCCCGGCGCATCGAGCTCCTCGACCGGGGCGGCCTCCTGCCCTGCGATCGTCGGGCCGTCCTGGCCGTTGGCGTCACGGAACCCGGCCTTCGTCAGCGACTCCCGCACGTCGATGGTCCCGAGCTCGGTGCGTGCCCTGTCGGCGGCCTCGAGGGCCTCGCCCGTCAGCTCCGGGTTGGTGATCCACGGGTAGTCGAGCGACAGCGTGCCCTTCTCGGGCATCACCGCGCGCAGGGGCGGGAGGTCGTCGTGCTCCTTGTTGAAGGTGGCGATCTCCTGCTCGGACGCGGGGAAGGGGGTGTTCTTCCTCGGGTCGCTCGCGTAGTCCTCGAAGAGCTTGTTGACCGACGGAGCGGCGAAGCGCGACAGGAAGATCAGGCGCTCGCCGGTCTCCAGGCCGATCCGCGCGGGCTGGCCGACGCGGCTGGCGTGGAAGGCGAGTCGGCTGGCCGTGTCGACGTCGGGGTTGGCCATCTGCAGGTCGCCCTCGTCGTCGATGATCCGCGTCCACGTCGAGGCCTCGCTCGGCGCGCCCTCCGTCTCCGACCCGGCGGCCAGGGCGATGGGGGAGGAGGCGATGGACTGGCCCTCGAGCCACTGGCCGGGAGTGGTCTCCTGGTCGATCGCGTCGATCCAGGTCGAGCTGTCCGGGACCCACACGTCGGGCGCCATGCCCTCGTTGATGTTCTTGGTGGCCGTGGAGGCGGAGACGGCGCTGACGCGGTAATCGGTGCACTCGCCCTCGACCTTCTCCAGGGCCTCCTCGAGGGGCTCGGCGATCTCGGGCGCCGCGGAGACGGCCAGCGGGTCACCGCACGAGGAGGAGGCGGACCCCTCGCCGCGCAGGAAGGACCACGCGCCGCCCAGGCACAGCAGTGCGACGAGGAGGAGCACGAGCAGCACGACCCACCAGGGGAGGCGGCGGCGCCGGCCGCGGTGGAGGGTGCGGCGGCTGGTGGCCTCGCCCGTGCTCCCGTCGAGTGACGAGCGTTCGGCGGTGGTGGGCTCGGGGGTGGCCGGACTCGACGAGGTGCTGTCCTCGTCGTCGTCCCAGACGTCGCGTCGCCGACCTGGTCGGTCCTGGGCACTCATGTGTCGCACTCCTTCGTCGCCGGTCGTCACCAGCCGCGCGCAAGTATGGCCCACGGACTGCTCGTGTGGGCTCGTTGTGACCCACAAGTAGCGGACGTCACCCTCCGGTGACCTGCCATGCTGTCCGCATGACCAATTTCCTCATCCGAACGGCCGTCAACGGGGTGGCCCTGTGGGTCGCCGCGTGGCTCATCGACGGCATCGTCCTCGCCGAGGACGGCACGACGTTCGCCTCGAACTTCGCGACCATCGTCCTGGTGGCGCTGATCTTCGGCGTGGTCAATGCGGTCGTCAAGCCCATCGCCAAGCTGCTCGCGTTCCCGCTGATCGTCCTGACGCTCGGGCTGTTCACCTTCGTGGTCAACGCCTTCCTGCTGCAGCTGACGGAGTGGATCTCCGAGCCGCTGGGTCTGAGCTTCGTCATCGAGGAGTTCTGGTGGGATGCCGTGCTCGGTGCCCTCATCGTCACGATCGTCGCGATGATCCTCAGCTGGATCCTGCCCGAGCCGGACGACGACTGACCGGCTCAGGCTCCCCGGAGGAACTGCCCGGCGACCTCGATCAGGCGGTCGTTCGCCTCCGGCTCGCCGATCGTCACCCGCACGCCGTCCGTGCCGTACGGCCGCACCGACAGCCCCGCCTCGTCGCAGGCCGCCACGAAGTCCGGGGTGCGCTCCCCGAGCGGGAACCACACGAAGTTCGCCTGCGTCGCGGGGACGTCCCACCCGGCCGAGCGCAGTCCGTCGACCACCCGGGCCCGCTCGGCCACGAGCCGCTGCACGCGCTCGTCCAGCTCCCCCTTCGCCTCCAACGACGCGACGGCGGCCACCTGCGCGAGGTGGTTGACGCCGAAGGGGGTCGCGGTCTTGCGCAGTGCCTCGGCAACCGGCTCGTCCGCCACCGCGTACCCGACGCGCAGGCCGGCCAGGCCGTACGCCTTGGAGAAGGTGCGCAGCACGACGACGTTGCGGTGCTCGCGCCGCAGCGCCAGCCCGTCGACGGCGTCCTCGTCGTCGACGAACTCCAGGTACGCCTCGTCGACGACGACGAGCACGTGCGAGGGGACCTTCGCGATGAAGTCGACCAGCTCGGTGTGGGTCACCGAGGGGCCGGTCGGGTTGTTGGGGGTGCACACGAGCACGACCTTGGTGCGGTCGGTGATCGCGGCGGCCATCGCGTCGAGGTCGTGGCGGTGCTCGTCGGTCAGCGGCACCATGACCGGCGTCGCCCCGGCGATCCGCGTGACGATCGGGTACGCCTCGAAGGAGCGCCAGGCGAAGACCACCTCGTCCCCGGCATCGCACATCGCCTGGATGATCTGCCCGAGCACACCGACCGACCCGGTACCGGTCGCGACCTGCTCGCGGGGCACGTCGAGGTGCGCGGCGAGGGCGTCGGTGAGGGCGCCCACGCCCATGTCGGGGTAGCGGTTGATCTCGGCGGCGCGCTCGCGCACGACCTCGAGCACCGAGGGCAGCGGCGGGTACGGGTTCTCGTTCGAGGAGACCTTGTAGACCGTCAGCCCCTCACGCGGCGTCGGAGGTTTGCCGGCGACGTAGGCCGGGACCTGGTCGAGGGCGGAGCGCATCCGGGGGGAGTCCATGGAGCGCACCTTAACCACCTGAGCGTGGGCCGTGTCGCCGGGTGGACGAGGGCGAAGGGGGGCCGACAGGGGGCGTTTGGGTGTCCAGCCAGTGAGACGCTAGGTTGGGTCGACACCATGAGATCTGTGGTCCCGGTCACAAGCCGGCCGCAGCCGAACGTTGCGCCGTTGGCGGCGCACCTCACTGCCGCGGCACGGGGCGATCCCCCGGGACGTGGAGCGAAGGGAGCATCAGTTGAGCGACAACGAGGTCGCCGGGCACGCCCGGTCCCGCATGGAGGGGGCCTTCCAGCCCTCACCCGAGTCGGGGCCGACGCCCCCGTCGCAGATCTACGGGCACTTCTCCGACGAGAACCCGGAGATGGTCCAGTTCGTCGACGCGGACGGCAACCGGCTGGAGACCAACGAGACCAACGCCCCCTACGCGCAGATCGTCGAGGAGATGACGAGCGAGGACGCGCGGATCATCTACCGCGACCTCGTCCTCGTGCGCCGCATCGACGCCGAGGGCTTCGCGCTCCAGCGCCAGGGTGAGCTCGGCCTGTGGCCCAGTCTCCTCGGCCAGGAGGCCGCACAGGTGGGCGCCGGCCGCGCGCTGCGCGACCACGACTACGCCTTCCCGGGCTACCGCGAGCACGGCGTCGCCTGGTGCCGCGGCGTGCCGCCGGAAAACCTGCTGGGGATGTTCCGCGGGGTCAACCACGGCGGGTGGGACTCCAACGAGAACAACTTCCACCTCTACACGATCGTCATCGGCAACCAGATGCTGCACGCGGTCGGCTACGCCATGGGCATCGCCGCCGACGGCGACATGGGCACCGGCGACCCGGACCGGGACGCGGCCGTGATGGCCTTCACCGGTGACGGCGGCACGAGCCAGGGCGACTTCAACGAGGCGCTCGTCTTCGCGGCCGTGACCAACGCGCCGACCGTGTTCTTCGTGCAGAACAACCAGTGGGCCATCTCCGAGCCGAACGAGAAGCAGTTCATCATCCCGCCGTACCAGCGCGCCCGCGGCTTCGGCTTCCCCGGCGTGCTCGTCGACGGCAACGACCCGCTGGCCACCTACGCGGTCGCCAAGGACGCGCTCGACAAGGCCCGCTCCGGTCAGGGCCCCACCCTCATCGAGGCCTACACCTATCGGATGGGCGCGCACACGACCTCCGACGACCCGAGCAAGTACCGCAGCAGCGCCGAGGTCGAGATCTGGAAGGAGAAGGACCCGATCAAGCGGATGCGCGGCTTCATGGCCGAGCGCAACCACGCTGACGAGGAGTTCTTCGCCGCCGTCGACGCGGAGGCCGACGAGATCGCCGCGCGCGTGCGCAAGGCCTGCCAGGAGATGCCCGACCCGGAGCTGCCGACGATGTTCGACCACCAGTACACCGAGTACCACCCGCTGGTGGAGGCCGAGCGCGAGGAGTTCCTCGCCTACCACGCCGGCTTCGCCGAGGAAGGGGGCCAGGCATGAGCGGCACCCGCCTCAGCCTCGCCAAGGGCCTGAACGCCGGACTGCGGCGCGCGATGGAGAAGGACCCCAAGGTCGTGCTCATGGGGGAGGACGTCGGCAAGCTCGGCGGCGTCTTCCGCATCACCGAGGGCCTGCAGAAGGACTTCGGCGACCACCGCGTCATGGACACTCCGCTCGCCGAGTCCGGCATCGTCGGGGCCGCGGTCGGTCTGGCCCTGCGCGGGTACCGGCCCGTCGTGGAGATCCAGTTCGACGGCTTCGTCTACCCGGCCTTCGACCAGATCGTCTCGCAGGTCGCCAAGATGCACGCCCGCTCGCTCGGGCACCTCAAGCTGCCGCTGGTCATCCGCATCCCCTGCGGTGGTGGCATCGGCGCGGTCGAGCACCACAGCGAGTCCAACGAGGCCTACTTCGCGCACACCGCCGGCCTGCGGGTGGTCACCTGCAGCAACGCGGCGGACGGCTACTGGATGATGCAGCAGGCGATCGAGTCCGACGACCCGGTGATCTTCTTCGAGCCCAAGCGCCGGTACCACGAGCGCGGCGAGACCGAGATCGACGAAGGGGGCACCCCCGAGCTCGGTCTGTACGACGCCCGCGTGGTCCGTGAGGGCAGCGACGCGACGCTGCTGTGCTACGGCCCGATGGTCAAGACCTGCCTGCAGGCGGCCGAGGCCGCGGCGGAGGAGGGGTGCAACCTCGAGGTCGTCGACCTGCGCACGCTCAGCCCGCTGGACCTGCCGACGATCATGGAGTCGGTGAAGAAGACCCGGCGTGCGGTCATCGTCCACGAGGCGCAGACCTTCGTCGGGATGGGGGCGGAGATCGCGGCCCGGATCCAGGAGGAGTGCTTCTACCACCTCGAGGCGCCGGTGCTGCGGGTCGGGGGCTACAACATCCCCTACCCGCCGAGCCGTTTCGAGGAGGAGTTCCTCCCGACCCTCGACCGCGTCCTCGACGCCGTCGACCGCTCGCTCGCCCACTGACCAGGAGGACCACCGTGGCCGTACAGCACTTCACCCTGCCCGACCCCGGCGAGGGCCTCACGGAGGCCGATGTCGTCTCCTGGAAGGTCCAGCCCGGTGACACCGTCACCGTCAACCAGATCATCATCGAGGTCGAGACCGCCAAGTCCCTCGTCGAGCTGCCGATCCCCTTCGCGGGCACCATCACCGAGCTGCTCGTGGCCGAGGGCGACACCGTCGACGTGGGCGCCCCGATCATCGCCGTCGAGGTCGAGGGCAGCGCGCCCGAGGCCGCCCCGGCGGGTGAGGCCCCGGCGGAAGGCGCGGGCGAGGCCGACGAGTCGGCCGGCCCCAACCTCGTCGGCTACGGCGCCAAGGCCGGCAGCACCCGCCGTCGCGCCCGCAAGGGTGCAGCGCCGGTAGCCGCTGACCCCGCAGCTGCCGCACCGGTGTCGCCCGAGCCCGCGCCGGCCCCGGAAGCCCCGGCCCCGGCTGCTCCGACCGAGCCGCTGAGCCCGCAGGCGACCCGGGCCCTGGCCAAGCCGCCGGTGCGCAAGCTCGCCAAGGACCTCGGCGTCGACCTGCAGTCGGTCACCCCCACGGGCGAAGGGGGCATCGTCACCCGCGCCGACGTGGAGTCGGCGGCCTCCGGGTCCACGGGTGCGGCCGGTGCGACCGGCGGCGCTGCCGCTGCTTCCGCCACTGGTGTCACCCCCTTCGCCGATGGCCCTGCGGAAACCCGCCTGCCGATCAAGGGCGTGCGCAAGGCCACCGCACAGGCGATGGTCTCCTCGGCGTTCACGGCGCCGCACGTGACCGAGTTCGTCACCGTCGACGTCACGGCGATGATGGACATGGTCGAGCGGCTCAAGGGCGATCGGTCCTTCCGGGACGTGAAGGTCACGCCGCTGCTCGTCGTCGCCAAGGCCTTCACCCTGGCGCTGCGCCGGCACGCGGAGGCCAACGCCAGCTGGGACGACGCCACGCAGGAGATCGTCTACCACCGCGACGTCAACCTGGGCATCGCCGCGGCCACGCCGCGCGGGCTGCTCGTGCCCAACATCAAGGCCGCAGACCGGCTCTCCATGCACGACCTCGCCGGCGCGCTGGGTGACCTCGTCGCCACGGCCCGTGAGGGCAAGACGCAGCCGGCCGACCTGTCCGGTGGGACCGCGACGATCACCAACGTCGGCGTCTTCGGCGTCGACACGGGCACCCCGATCCTCAATCCGGGCGAGGCCGCCATCCTCGCCTTCGGTGCGGTCCGGCGCACGCCGTGGGTGGTCACCGGTGCCGACGGCAGCGAGTCGATCGAGCCGCGCTGGGTCACCCAGCTCGCGCTCTCCTTCGACCACCGGCTCGTCGACGGTGAGCTGGGCAGCAAGCTGCTCGCCGACGTCGCCGCACTGCTGAACGACCCGGGCACGGCCTTCCTCTGGGCCTGATGCGCTGCGCCTGCGTGCTCAGTCGGGGGCGGTGGCGTCGGCGAGGAAGGTCATCAGTCGCGCTGCCGCCACCGCTGATGCTGTGTCGTTGAGGTGTCCCTGGTCGCGCGCGTGGCCGTCGTAGAGCGCGAAGTACTCCTGTCCATCGACGGTGCCGCGGATCCTGGAGCCGTCGGGCGCAGTCGACTGGAAGGCGGCCACGTCGAACACCCGCGTCCCGTACTGCTCGCGTAGGAGTTCGTTGAAACGTTGCCGCACCGCGTTGGACTTCGGAGCCGGATGATCCCTGCCCAGCAGGCCCTTGATCCTCGTCTTGAGCTCTGGCTCGGTGGACAGGGGCGTGGTGACGACGACAAAGGTCACGTCGGGATAGTCACGTTCGAGGCTGGCCAGGGTCTGGTTGTACCGCTTGAAGACAGCATCGGCGTCGGTGTCGCCGGTGAGGTCGACGTAGCACAGCTTGATGAAGGCGACGTCGACACGGTCGGCCATCCCGGCCCTCATCCAGGCATCGAACTCCTCCAGCTTGCCGATCGGGTCGCCGTTCTCACCGATCCGGGTGTGAGCGAAGAAGCCTTCGTCCGAGGACGGCACGGCAGATCCCTCACGAGGGTCTCCGGACACCTCGATGACCTCCGGCGAGGTGACCTCTGCCGCGGCGTAGACGGCCGGGATCTCGCTCACCAGATCGTCGCCGACCGACTGGTGGGCGAAGAACACGCGAAGGTCGGCAGCACGCTGCACCGCGGTGCCGTCTGCTGCCGCGGAGATGTCCGCGGCCGAGTACTGGCCGTGGTCCTGACGTTGGAACATCCACACCAGGAGCAGCGAGCCCACAGCGAGGACGGCGACGGTGACGCCGAGACGGGCCCTCAAAGTTCTGTTCATCGTGCCCCCACTCCGTGGGCGAGGATGCCCCCACCGAACTCCCCCCGAGAACAACCAGACTATTCACGTTGTCAACGGGTGTGGCCCGGCACGGAACGGGACACGCAGCCTGTGGCGACTCGGCTCACCCCGACCGCCGCCCCCGGGAGGTACGGCCCGTCGGACACCGGGCCGTAGTGAGATGCGCTCTGGATCAGGAGCGGTCTCTCCGACGTCGCCGCGCTACTGAATGACCCGGGTACCGCGTTCCTCTGGGCCCGACCGCCGACGGGGACGCGAGGGGCGCCGCTCGACCGATTGCTTCAGTGCTGGTGCATCCGGTCAAGGAGCGCGCCTGCGTGACGAGCCATGGGACCGGGCTGGGCGTACCGGGTGTAATCGGGAGCCGTCTGGGTCACCTTTGCCGGGAGCTCCACGGGCGTGAATCGGCTCTTCAGGGTCTGACTGGCACCATCGGGACCCGCGCGCTGGACCGCCAACGTCAACTCGGTGAGGTGAACGATAAAATCGGGCCCGGGGAAGGGCGTGCGCCCGCTCCGCACAGCGTCTGCCAGTTCGGCGATCCCGACCATCTTGTCCTGCTGTCCGAGCTCACGGCGCTTCCACCGTTGGAGAGCACCGCGGGGCCGCCACCGTCCCTTCCAGCCGCGGGACCCGGGAGCGTCCCCGTCAGATGCAGAGGCCAGCGGTACCCGCCGGCCACCGACCCCGAAGGGCGCCTGCACCCAACTTTTCGTACGCACGGAACGGGACTTTCGAGCATTCAGGCTTAGTTTCGTAAAGGGCTCCAAGTAGACGGGGCACTCATAATGTCTATAGGTGTTGGCGTGGATCATCCCCTTGTTCCCGATGATTCGCATGCGGTGGTCGTACGGGGCCGCGATCGAGCAGGTCACACGACCGACCACCCCGCTCTCGAAGTCGAGGCAAGCGACCGAGAAGTCGGGTGTGTCAGCGGGGTCCAGGGGCTGGTCGGTCTTGTCTGGGACCGTTACCTTGGAGAAGGCTGTGACCGATCGGACGGGTCCGAATATGGAGCACATCCACGCCAGGTGGTAGCCGATGTGCTCCCACGTGCAACCCATCTCGTATTCGTGCAAGTAGGGCCACGGTGCGCCCGAGCGTGAGCGCCACCCGTCAGGGCTCATGAGGTAGATCGGGTTGTCGTCGAACTCGGCGTAGACCATTCGCACGTCCCCGACGGCCCCGTCCACCACTGCCTTCCACATGGTCAGTGATGTGTCCGAGAGTGCATTAGACGGCGCACAACTCAGATGCAGTCCTGCCTCGTCGGCCAGCCGCATGAGCTCCTCCGCCTGCGCAAGGTCTGTTGTAAGCGGCTTCTCGGAGTAGACGTGTTTACCTGCCTGCAGTGCGGCCTTGGTGACGAGATAGTGGCTTTCGATCGAGGTGAAATTCGCGATGATGGAAATGGACGGATCGTCCAGCAGGGCCGCCACGCTCGGGTAGGCGGGCAGCCCATAGAAGCCGGTCGCGCGCTTCAGCCTCACCGCGTCACGGTCGGCGATTCCACCAATTTCGAGATCGGGATGGCGGTCCAACGTCGCCATGTAATGGTCGAACACATAGCCGCAACCGACGACGCCTATCTTCATCATCCATCCCCCTTTTTCCACCACTGCGCGCGTGCTCGATCGATCGTCTCCATGAGTTCGATGCTTTCGGCGAGGGGCATGACTGGGTGCTCGATCCACCCTTGGGTCACAGCGTGGGCAACTGCGTGGGCCTCATGGCCGTAACCGTTGCCGGAGAACCGTGCAGAGATCCCTCGACCGGTCGGTAGGACGAGCTCCTTCCATCGACCGAGCCGTTGGTTCGTGCCCTGGGCGAGCCCACCTTCGCGAAGGGCGTCAAACCTCCCGCGTCCTCGGGGAGAGGTCCCGTCCCGGCTCGGTGGCGCGGAGATCATGCGTGCATGGGATGGGCGATAGATCGGAGCGCCGATCTCCACGGTGGCCCGTGAGCCGTACACCGTCGCGCGGTTCGTGCCTGCTGCCCGCAATCCGGCACGCACGGTCGAAATGGCACCAGTCTCGTGCTCGAGCACGAGACTGCAGTCCTCGTCCACCCCGGTGGCGCCGATCCGACCAGAGGAGCGCACGGTCGCCACTGGGCCCAAGAAGTGCCGCGCCAGTGACAGGGGGTAGATCCCCCGGTGCATCAACGCGCCACCACCTTGTCCCGGATCGAAGAGACCGACCGAGCCATCGGGCTCGTTGTTACCAACGAACCCTCCTTCGAACGCTCGGGGTTCGCCAAGCTCTCCTGACTCGATCAGTCTCCGAATCTGCACGGTCAGGGGCAAAAAGCGTGTCCACATCCCCTCCATGCAGAACACACCCTCATCCCGAGACCGCTCCACGATCCGTCGGGCGGCGGCCGCGTCGAGGGCAAACGGCTTCTCGATCAACACAGGCTTTCCGGCGTCGATCGCCATCATGGCGTGCTCTTCGTGTGTCACTGGTGGGGTGGCGACGTAGACGAAATCAACCTCGGGGTGCGCAGACGCCTCGGCGTAGCTCGCCACGCGGGGGACGTCGAAGGTAGCAGCGAAACGTCGCGCATTCTCGGGATTGCGCGAGGCAACGACTTCGGGTCGGGCTCGACCGTCGAGGGAGCGCAGGCCCAGCACGAATTTGCGCGACACCCCTCCGGTGCCCAAGATCGCCCAGCGGAACGGGAAAGACTGCGTCGTCATCCGGGGCGGGGACGAGAACCCATTCACGATTGGCACGCTACAGCCTCGGAGTCGTCCCTTGACGTGGTCGGGCATGGAGAACTTGAGGTGCCCGAATGGTGCAGCGCCTCATCGGCGTTCAGCCTCAGCCTATCCGGCCGATCTCGTCGGGCACCCCTATTCTCAACCCGGGCGAGGCCGCCGTCCTCGCCTTCGGTGCGGTCCGGCGCGCGCCGTGGGTGGTCACTGGTGCCGATGGCAGCGAGTCGATCGAGCCGCGCTGGGTCACCCAGCTCGCGCTCTCCTTCGACCACCGGCTCGCCGACGGTGAGCTGGGCAGCAAGCTGCTCGCCGATGTCGCCGCACTGCTGAACGATCCGGGGACGGCCTTCCTCTGGGCCTGACCGCCGACGGACGCGAGGGGCGCCGCTCGACCACTTAACCGCATGTGACCGGAGCGTGACATGAGCACGTTGGTTGAAGACGGCGTCCCCCGGCCCCAAGATGGTCGGATGGACAACCAGCCGCGCGTCTCGGTGATCATCCCCGTCCGTGACGACCCGCGGCTGGCCCGGTGCCTCGAGGCGCTCGGGCGACAGACCTACCCCGCGGACCGCGTGGAGATCCTCGTGGCGGACAACGGCAGCGCGGCATCGGTGGAGGACCTCTGCGCGCCGTGGCCCGAGGTGCGCGTCGTGAGCCAACCCTCCGGGGGGTCCTACGCAGCCCGCAACGCCGCCGTCCTCGCCAGCCGCGGCACGGTCCTCGCCTTCACCGATGCGGACTGTGTCCCCGAGCCGACCTGGCTGCAGGAGGTCGTGGCAGCGATCGGGACGGGAGCGGGGGTCGTCGCCGGCTTGGTGGCGGTGTACGCAAAGGATGACCGCCGGCCGCACCCGGTCGAGGCCCACGAGCTGGTGCACGCCTTCCCCCAAGCGGTGTACGTCGACCGTGGGGGCGCCTGCGTGACGGCCAACATGGCCACCACCAGAGCAGTGTTCGAGGCCACCGGCCCCTTTCGCCCGGAGCTGTACTCCGGTGCCGACATCGAGTGGTCACAGCGAGCGAACGTGCGCGGCGCCCGCACCGTGTACTGCGAGGCTGCCGTGGTCCACCATCCCGCGCGCGACTCGTACCAGGCGCTCAACTCCAAGCTGCGACGGGTGATCGTCGGACGACACGAGCGGGACCGTCTCGACGGCGCCACCGGTGCGGCCCCCTGGCCGTCTCCGCGGTCGCTCGTCCCGCCCCTGGGAGCGCTCCGGCGGGCGCGCGCCCCGCAGCTGTTGACGCCGCGGGCACGGGCGGCATTCGTCGTGGGGGAGGTCTACCACCGGTATGCCGCCGCCTGGTACGTCCTTGCCCTGGCTCTGCGGACTCGACGTCCCCATGGCCGGGGCCGGGCACGTGACGCCGACCACACGCGCCGCTAGACTGCGCTGAACTCGCAGCGGCCCCGTGCCGTGAACGGGCCATGGTGGGGACGCACAAGAGCGCAGGTGTCACCAGACCTGCGCGGATGGACGGGGAACCGATGAATCTTCGTGGGGGAGCGCGAGAACGGCTCGGTCGCATCAGACGGCAGTTCTTCTACCCGCCGGCCAGACGACTCGACCAGCGACCCGACCTGGCGCAGTTCGAGATCGGACGCTACTCGTGGGGGCACCTGCGGATCGCCAATCGCTCACCGGGGTGCGTGCTCGAGGTCGGACAGTTCTGCTCCTTCGCCTTCGGCACCGAGGTCCTGCTCGGCGGAGAGCACCGCGCCGACTTCGTCACCACGTACCGGTTCGGGAAGTACCCGCCGTTCAACGAGTGGTACGAACCCGTCCGCGGCGACACGGTGGCGCGCGGGGACGTGATCATCGGCAATGACGTGTGGATCGGCCACGAATCGGTGATCTTGTCGGGCGTGACCATCGGCGACGGTGTCATCGTCGGGGCCGGCAGCGTCGTCCGACAGAACGTGCCCGCCTACGCCATCGTGCTCGGGAACCCGGCGCGAGTGGCGGGATTCAGGTTCACCCCCGAGCAGATCGAGGCGCTCCTGCGCATCAGGTGGTGGGACTGGAGCGACGAGCGCATCGTGGCGTCACTGGATCTGATGATGTCCGAGGACATCCAGGGATTCATCGACGCGTACGACGCCGGAGCCTGAGACGGCTCCGGTGACCGCTCACACGAGGGATCAGCACAGACGGGGGGCGACGGTGGGTGAGACCGCCTCACGCGCGGGGTGGCAGCGCATCTGGCCCGTCCACAGCGTGGTGCGCCTGCGCCGCGCATGGCGCCGCCTCTCTCCGTTCTTCCGCTCATCCACGCCCCTCCTCGCATCGATCGTCGTCGTGTCGATCCTGGCCGGCTTCGTGGAGGCCGGCCTGCTGATGCTCATCGCGTCGATGGCCGTCGGTCTTGCCGAGGGTGGCGGGGGTATCACCCAGCAGTTCGGGCCGTTGTCCGTGGACATGGGGCGCTCGACGGTCTTTGCCGTCGCCGTGGGGATGGCCCTGCTGCGTGCGGGCCTGCAGCTGGTGCTCGCCTACATCCCGGCACGGATGAGCGCCCAGGTACTGGCCGACCTGCGCATCCAGCTGTTCGAGTCCTTCACGTCGACGGCCTGGTCGGTGAAGTCGCGGGAACGTGACGGCGCATTCCAGAACCTCATGATGCAGAACGCCTCGTACACGGGCCTGACGGCGATCAACCTGGGACTCGGTATCACCGCGACCATCATGTTCGTCACGATGACCGTCGGTGCCTTCCTGCAGAACTTCGTGGCGGCGGCGGTGTTCATGGCGGCCTCGCTGGCGCTGTTCGTCGCGCTCCGTCCGCTCTCGCGTCGCCTGCGCAAGCACGCGAAACGGTTGAGCAGGGAGGTGATGTCCTTCACGAACACCGTCCAGGAAGTGGTCCAGGTCGCTGAGGAGACCGAGGTCTTCGGGTCGACGCCCCGGTTCCGCGACGCGTTCCGGGACCAGGTGGAGGCGGTGCGCCGTCCGTACATCCGCACGCGGTTCATGGCAGTCGGCCTCCCCGGCCTCTACCAGAGCGTCGCGCTGCTGCTGCTCGTGGTGGCGCTCATCGCAGTCGGGCTGGTGGGTACCGCCGAGCTCGCTGCCCTCGCGGCGGTCATCCTGCTGCTGATCCGCGCGCTCACCTACGCCCAGCAGATCCAGTCGGCCATCACCACCATCGACGAGCGCGTGCCCTTCATGAACCAGATCGCCGATGCCCTTGAACGCTATCGCCGTCGTCCCCAGCAGGATGGCCCCGAGGGGCTCGAGGAGATCCACAGTCTCGGGCTGGCGCACGTCTGTTTCGGGTACGAGCGGGACACCGACGTCCTCCATGACGTGAGCTTCGAGCTCCGGCGGGGCGAGGCCATCGGCATCGTCGGTCCCTCGGGAGCCGGCAAGTCCTCGATCGTGCAGGTCCTGCTCCGGTTGCGCGACCCACGGGCCGGGGCCGTGGTGGTCAACGGCCGGGACGTGCGCGCGGTCAGGCGCGCGGACTGGCAGAGACGTGTGGCCTACGTACCCCAGTCCTCGCAGGTGATCTGGGGGACGGTCCGGGAGAACATCGTCTTCCACCGTGACTGGATCACCGACGAGGAGGTGGTGGTGGCGGCACGTCGGGCGCACATCCACGACGACATCATGTCGTGGCCGCTGGGGTACGACACGGTCATCGGTCAACGGGCCAGCGCGGTCTCCGGTGGCCAGCGCCAGCGGATCTGTCTGGCACGGGCTCTCGCGGAGGACCCGGAGGTGCTCGTCCTGGACGAACCGACGAGTGCCCTCGACGTGCGCTCGGAGGAGCTGGTCCAGCAGTCGCTGCGGGAGATCAAGCGGGACACGATCACCATCCTGGTCGCGCACCGACTCTCGACGCTGACAGTGTGCGACCGCATCGTGGTGATGGTCGACGGGCGCGTCTCGGCCCTGGGCACCCAGGCCGACCTCATGGAGGAGAGCGCCTTCTTCCGGGAGGTCAACGAGATCACCCAGCGTCAGACGGAGTCGTGACCCTCACCTGCGACGGCCAGGACCGACGCGGTGGCGTAGTCGCTGGTGTGCGACATCGAGACGTGGAAGCCCGAGATGCCGGCAGCAGCCGCGAGCCCGTGCAAGCTCGCGTGGAGGCGGACCGTCGCTCCTCGGTGCCCGGGGTGGTGGATGATCTCGATGTCGTGCCACGGCACCGGACCGGAGCCCGACACCCGCAGGGACTTGAAGGTGGCCTCCTTCGCTGCGAGGAGGGCGGCGATGTGGTGGGCGGGGACCCTTACCGGCGAAGGGGGGCCCACCTCCGTCGGTCGGAACCATCGCGAGAGGAAGCGATGGCCGTCCCGGTCGACCAGACGAGCAATGCGGTGCACGTCGACGACGTCCGTGCCGACCCCGACGATGGGCATCGGCTCATGCCCGCACGGCGCTGGCCAGCACGCCGAGCATGCCGCCGGCGACTGCCAGACCGCCGGCCTCGTTGAGGTGCCCGTGGTCACTGGCGTACTCGCGCGCGAGAGCGGGGCAGGTCCGACCCCGGTGCCGGCTGGTGACACGTCGGCCGCGTGGGCCGGTGGACTCGATCGCGGCGATGTCGACGAGGCGTCCGGTCCCGGCATACGCCGCACGCAGGAGCGAGTTGAACTGCTCCCTGGCGACGTTGTGCTCCGGTCCGTGCCGGTCCCCCCGGCCGAGCCACTGCTTGACCTTCCCCCTCGCGCTGCGCGGTGTCGTGAGGGGGACCGTCGCCACGAGGACGCTGACCTCCGGGTACGCCACCTGCAGCGCGGCCATGGTCTCGTGGTAGGCCGTGAAGGATCCGCGGACGTCGGTGGTGTCGCGCACGTCCGCATAGCAGAGCTTCAGGAGGGTGGCGTCCGCGCTGTCGCCGAGGCCCTGGCGGATCAGGCGGTCGAACTCCGCGATCTTGCCGAGCGGGTCGCCATTGTGTCCGATCCGGGTGTGCACCAGACGGTCCTCGGGCCCGGAGTCGGCGAGCTCGCTGACCTTCGGGGGTGACAGTTGCCGCATCCGGTAGACCCGGGGGATGGCAGCGAGGATGTTTTCGCCGACCGACTGGTGGGCGAAGAACACCCGTGCCCGACCCACTGCGAGCAGTTCCGCGGACGAGGGCGCGCTCATGGGGTGGCGGCCAATGACTTCAGCTGCGACTTGAGGATCTTGCCGTTCGTGTTGAGTGGGAGCTGTGGGATCCGTCGCACGTCGTGGGGGACGAGGTGCTTGGCCAGGGTCGAACGGCAGTGGGCGAGAACCTGCTCGGGCGTCAGGTCGACGCCCTCGGGGCACGCGTAGAACACGACGATGGCTTCGCCGGCCGCGTCGTCCGGCCGGCCGACCGCTGCGGCCGCGGCCACCCCGGGCAGGGCGACCACGGCGTCCTCGACCTCCCGGCTGGAGACGCGGATGCCCCACGACTTGATGAAGTCCGACTTGCGGTCGACGACGTAGATGAACCCGTCGGCGTCGGCACGGGCCAGGTCGCCGGTGCGCAGCCCGCCGTCGACGAAGGTCCGGGCCGTCCCCTCGGGATCCTTCCAGTACCCCTTGGTCACGTTCTCCCCGCGCGCGAAGATCTCCCCGACCACGCCGGGGGCCACGGCCTTTCCTTCGTCGTCGACGACGGTCAGGCTGACACCCGGGATCCCCCGACCGATCGAGCCCCGGCGCTCCTGGCGCACATCGGGAGGGAGATACGACATTCGCGAGGTAGCCTCCGTCGCGCCGTACATCACGAACAGCTGGGCGTGCGGCTGGGCCGCGGCCACGGCATCGATCTGGGGCTGCGGCAGGCGCCCGCCGGCCTGCTGCAGGTACCTCAGGGACGGCAGGGGGGCACTCTCGAAGGAGCTGGCACGCAGCAGCAGCTGGTAGCTGGAGGGCACCCCCGCGAAGCCGGTGCAGTGGTCACGGCGAATGGCCTCGATGACCGTCTCGGGGAAGGCGAAGGTGTCGCAGATCGACACACTGGCCCCGGCCCGCAGGTGCGTGTGCAGCAGCGACGCCCCGTAGCAGTACGAGAACGGCAGGACGACGAGGATCCGGTCCTGCGCCGTGAGCGCCAGGTACTCGATGATCGAGTCCGTGTTGGCTCGGATGTTGCGGTGACTCACGCGCACTGCGCGGGGTGCGGACGTGGTACCTGACGTGAACATCAGGACGGCATCATCGTCCGGATCAACCGCACTCACCGCCTCGCCGCCGGGACGGGCCGGCTCGTGCAGCACGGTGTCGTCGGCCAGGTGGGTGGCCGACTCCAGGACCGGTCCGAAGGTCCGCCACAGCCCCGAGTCGACGAGGAAGCAGTCGCAGTCGACGAAACGCGCCTTGACGAGCACGTCCTGCGGTGTGAGCGAGGTGGTGAAGGGCACCGCGACGTGTCCGGCGCGCATGATGGCCAGGTACGAGGCCGCCCAGAACAGCGAGTTGCGGCTGAGCAGCCCGATCCGCGAGCCGGGAGCCAGCTCCCAGGAGGCGATGACCCGGGCCAGCGCGGCCGTTGCCTGCCGCAGCGTGGCGTAGGTGTGCGCGCCGTTGCGATCGATGACGGCGGTGTCTTCCGGCCGACCGGTCCCCAGGAGATACTGGCTGACGTTGGCCCCGCTCTGGGTCACTGTCGATCCTCCCCCGAAAGCACGTGCCCGTCCCCGTCCGAGCGTGGTTCTTTAGGGTAGCGTGACTATCCCGCCAGCGGCAGGGGGCCGAGGGGGAGAGCGCTGGAGGTTGGCATGGACGAAGCGGTGCAGATCAGGGTCCGGGAGTTCATTGTGGCGAACTTCCTCTTCGGTGACACCTCCAAGATGCCCGGAGACTCCGAGTCCCTCCTGCAGAGCGGGGTGGTCGACTCGACCGGCATCCTGGAGCTGGTGGAGTTCCTGGAGAGCGACCTCGACGTGCCGGTTGCCGACCACGAGACGGTCCCGGCGAATCTCGACAGCATCGAGAACATCACTGGCTTCGTGACCCGGAAGCGCGCCGGCGCGACGCAGAGGTGAGCGAAGGGGGCGGGCATGGATGTCGGACGTGGTGCCGGCGCCGTCCTGCGTCGCTGGTACGTCTTTCTGCCCCTGGTCATCCTGACCGTCATGGCCGCGTTGCGGGTCGAGGAGGGGGTGCGCCCGCAGTACGAGACGTCGGCCACAGCCATTCTTGTGCCGGGCGATCCGCCCACCGACCGGCCGTACGGAAGCATCGAGGACACGACCCAGGCCTTGTCGATCGTGCTCGCGAACGGGCGCAGCCGCGCTGCGATCGCCCGGCTGGGCCTGAACCCCGACTACCTGATCGAGGCCCGTGACAACAGCGACCTGTTGAACGTCGCGGTCGTGGATGACTCCCGGGAGCGAAGCGTGGCCACCGGTGAGGCGGTCCTGGCGATGGCCCGGCAGGAGCTGGCGCAGCGACAGGCGGCCGCGGGCGTGTCACCCAGAGCACGGACGGTGATGCAGATCCTGCAGACGCCGTCTGATTGGGACGTGGTCGAGGGCGCACGGCGCAACGCGGTGATGGTCGGGGCCATCGGGGTGGCCCTGTCGCTGCTCCTGACCGTCCTCGTCGACGACCTCGTGGCTTGGCTGCGGCGTCGCGGACCTGACCGCAGGGCCCTCGAGCACGATCAGTCAGACGACCCCGGTGGGGCGGGGGCACCGTGACCTGACCAAACGTTGACTTTGTCGCGGGGATGCGGTGCGATTGCCTCCAGTCCAGGGGGAGGTCATGATGCGACGAGTCAACCGCCTGAGCCGAGCCCGACGCGGTGTGATCGGTGTCCTCGTGGTGGCGCTCGCCGCCGGCTGCACCCAGTTCTCCTCGGACGAGGAACCACGCGGGGGACCGGCTCCGGAACGGACCAGCTCCACCAGCGAGAGCGTCGACACCACCAAGCCCACGGACGGCGACTCGTCGAGCTCGTCCCAGGGTGCGCACGAGGTGGTGGTCGGCAAGGCCGTTGCCTCCGGGCTGCAGACACCGTGGGACGTGGACTTCCTCGACGACGGGTCCGCCCTGGTGACCCTCCGGGACCCCGCCGAGGTGATCCGCCTCGACGGCGACCGCACCGTCACGCTCGATGCCGGCGGCACCGGGGGGAAGGTGCCGGGCGTGCAGCACGAGAGCGAGGACGGGCTGCTGGGCCTGGCCGTCGGCCCTGACGACGGCGTCTATCTCTACATGACCACGGACAAGGACCATCGTGTGGTGCGGTACGACCTCGAGGGCGACTCCCTCGTCGCACCGGAGGTCATCGTGGAGGGTATCCCGCGGTACGAGCAGCACGCCGGGGGACGACTCGCGTTCGGTCCGGACGGCTACCTGTACGTGACGACCGGGGACGCCCGCAACCTCGACCTGCCGCAGGACACCTCGAGTCTCGCGGGGAAGATCCTGCGCGTGACGACCGCCGGGGAGCCGGCGCCGGGGAACCCCTTCGACAACGAGGTGTGGAGCTACGGGCACCGCAATGTCCAGGGCATCGGGTGGACCAGCGACGGGACGATGTACGCCTCCGAGTTCGGCAGCAGCGAGTTCGACGAGCTCAATCGCATCACCAAGGGCGGCAACTACGGCTGGCCCCACATCGAGGGCTGGTCGGGGGAGGACGAGTACATCGACCCGCTGGTGACGTGGTCCACGAGCGAGGCCTCACCCTCCGGGATCGCGGTCACCGACGAAGGGGTGTGGCTGAGCGCCCTCATGGGGGAGCGGCTCTGGTACGTCCCGCTGGGACCGGACGGAGAGGTGGGTGAGCCCCGCGCGCACCAGCTTGACCTCGGACGCCTGCGTGCCGTCGTCATCCCTCCCGACGGGGGCCTGTGGGTGGTGACCTCGAACACCGACGGCCGAGGCGACCCCGCGCCCTCGGACGACCGCATCGTGCGGCTGAGGACCTAACGCACCGGCTCGCCGGTGTCGTGCCAGACGTTGGTGTCCTCCCAGACACTGTTCTCGATGTTGCCGGCGGGGCCGTAGCGGCAGTCGCGACCGAACTCGTTGCCGCTGTAGCGGGCACTCTCGACCTCGCCCCGCCCACCCCCGTTGATGGTGTGGTTTCCGCCGTTCATCAGGTTCTTGCTCACCACCAGATTGGTGATCCGGTCGTCGCCGGAGAGCGAACCGATCTGGATCGCGGCGTTCATCGGGTCGTCCGTCGCCTCCTCGTAGGGCTGGAGGGTGTTGCCCGTGATCGTGACGTCGTCACCGCTGCGCAGCTGGATCGTGTCGTGGTGGCCATCGGGCTGGCGGCGCAGGTCGTGGATGAAGGAGTCGGCGATGGTCACGTCGTCGGCCTCGATCCGGATGCCGTCGCTGGCGGAGTGGACGTCCGCGCCACGCAGCGTGCCGCTGCCCTGGAAGTAGACACCGATGCCGGTACCACCCCGGTTGTCGACCTCGACGTCCTCGATGAGGGCGCCGGTCGTGTCGTTGGCGACGTGGATGGGGTAGAGACTGGTTCGCGTCCTGACCAAGGTGTTGCGGATCGTCACGTCGTCCGCCTCGATGAGGATGCGGCCGTCGACGCGGCGGCCGTCGACCACGGTGCCGTCCTTGGTGATGGTCAGGGTGTCGGTCCTCGTCAACCTCACTCCCTGGGGCACTCCCGTCGTCCTCGCGGTGGGGAACTCGGGCTCTTCCGGGGACGCAGCCGTCTTCGATGGGTCGGTCGTGGTTCCCTCGCCGGTCCCGGGGCCCGCCTCCGTGCAGCCACTGACCGCGAGGCAGGCGGACGTTAGGGCCACGACGAGAGCCATCGGCCGTGTCCCGGCCGCACCACCGCGGCGCGGCGCCGGCGCTGCTCTCATGGGCGCAGCGCCCCTCGAGGTCGGTCGGCCGCGTCGTGGCCGTGCCGGGCCGCCGTCAGGTCGTCGAAGACCCGGACGTATGCCTCCGCCTGCAGGGCCCACGCGAGCTCGTGCTCGATCCGGGCTCGACCGATGCGCCCCATGTCCCCCCGGCGCGCAGGGTCGTCGAGCAGGTCCGAGATCGCCTGCGCTGCCTCCCGGGGGTCCGTCCCCGAGACGTACACGGCGGCCTCGCCCGCGCATCGTCGGGTCTCCCGCAGGTCCACGGCGACGACTGCCACTTCGTGGGCCATGTACTCGAGGGTCTTGTTCATCGTCGATCGATGGTTGAACTCGCTCGGCGGGTCCGGCGTGACACCCACGTCCGCGGTCGAGAGCCACCTACCGATCTCCTCGTGGTCCACCCGTCCGGTGAAGGTCACCCAGGCATCGAGTCCCCGGGCCGTGCACTCCGCGCGCAGTGCCTCGTGGCTGTCCCCGAACCCCAGCAAGGCGAAGCGGGTGTCCTTCCGGCCGAGGTCGTGGACGAAGACATCGATGGCTTCGAGCAGGTGATCGACGCCGTCCTGCGGCCCCATGATCCCCACGTAGCACACCAGGTGCTCGAGCGAGCCGCGCAGCTGCGGGTGGGGGTCCCCACGGCGCATCTGATCCGGATCGGGAGTGCTCATGACGACGCTCGTGCGGTGCTCGGGGACACGACCCCGCTGCACGGCGATCTCCCGGTAGGCGGGATTCGGTGAGATCACCCGGTCGGCGACGCGGTACGTCTGTCGTTCCAGCCAGAGCAGTGCCGAGTGCATGGGTCCACGGCGGCCGAAGCGGGCCTCGAAGACCTCCGGGCACAGGTCGTGCTGGTCGTAGACGAAGGCACGCCCACGCAGTTGCCACAGGGCGCCCAGGAGCCAGTAGGTGTCGGGAGGGTTGCAGGCCTGCACCACCCGGAAGGGCTTGGTGCGGTGGATGCGCAGGCTCAACCGCGACGTGTGGAGGAAGCTGCTGGCGAACTCCCACACGTAGGAGAAGGTGCCTCCACCACTCTCGAAGGCCCGGTACGAGTGCACGTCGACCTGGTCGATCCGGTGCAGGTCGGCCTCATGGGGCTCCTCCTTCGGGCAGATCACGCTCACCGTGTAGCCGGCCTCGTGCAGCGCCCGGCACTCGGTACGCACCCGTCGGTCCAGACGAAAGGGCAGGTTCTGGATGATGATCACGATGTGCGGGGCGCAGGCCCCGTGCACGATGGAGACCATGTCGCCCCCGCTCGACCCAGTCGATCCGAGGATGCGTCGAGAAGTCGACGGATCCCGAGTATTGACCCAAGGTTAGAGCACCGGGACACCCCGCGGAAGGCCCGAGCCGCAGGGGGTGGGCGCACACGGCGCGGCACGCGGCGGGTCCTCCCGGGCTGGCCGTGCGGGTATCGCCCCGACACGTGATGACGTGCCTAGACTGCGGCATGACGGTTCCCCGGTCGTTCTGGAGCCAGGAGGCGCCCCAGGCCGAGATCCATCGGGTCCTTGCACGGTTCGGGCTCCCGCCGGCATCGCTGGAGTCGATCGCCCCCGTGGTCTCGGGCGCCGGCCGGCATGCCGGTCTTCGGGTGCGTGCCGATGGCCGTGAGTGGGTGCTCAAGGGCCACACCTCGGCACGGAGCATCGAGCGGCTCGCACTGTCCCACCCGCTGGAGCTGCGCCTGGCCGAGGTCGGGTTCCCGGTGGCCCCCCTGTGCCGCGCGCTCACGGGGGCGACGCTCGTCGAGGACGGCGCCGTGCAGTACGCCCTCCACGGTTGGGTCGACGGTCGCCAGATCGCGATCGGCGAGCGGGACGAGCTGCTTGCTCGCCATCCCGGAGTCGCCAGCGAGCTGGCCATGCTGGTCGGGAGGATGCACCTCGTCAGCGCTCAGCAGGAGCTCGGTGCAGCGGGCTCGCGAAGGGGGGAGGCCGACCGGCTGCTCACCCTGCCACGGCTGAGCCTCGCCGAGATCCGCAGGCCGGGCCGGCGACTGTTCCGCAGGTTGCATGCCCTGCGGCTCAATCCCGCCAAGTCCGCGTTCGAGCGATGGATCATCAGTGTCCTGCCCGAGATGGCGAGCCGGGCCGAGTGGCTGGCCGGGCAGTCGATCGCCCGCCGTGTCGGTCGGGCTGACCTGGGGCTGATCCACGACGACCTCAACTGGGAGAACCTCGTCTTCGACGAGGCCTTCCGGGTGCGCGCGCTGCTGGACTTCGACAACGCCACGGTCGCGCCCTGGGTGCTCGAGGTCGGAGCCGCCGCAGTGGTCCTCGTGGGCACGGATCCCCGGACGGTCGAGGAGTTCGTGTCCGCCTACGAGGAGGCGAGCCGCATGCCGGTGGAGCGGGATCTCGTGCGCGTGGCCATGGAGCTGAAGTGCGTCCGCTCCATCCTGACCTCGATCATCGCCCACCTCGACGGGAACGGAGCCACCGCCCGGCGAGCACTGTGGTGCCATCACCTCCACGAGTCGCTGGGCGCCGTGCGGCGCCCCTGAGCCGATCCGGGCGGGAGTGCCGGATTCGCCGCACGGACGACCGCATCACACCTGCCCCACTTCCTCGACCAGGGCGGGGGGCAGGTGGAGGTACTCGGTCGCGCGACGCTTCTGCTCGATGTCCCGGTAGACCCGGTCGACCTGCTCGGGTGTCAACCCGGCGGCCGCAGCCACCTGCTCCCTCGGCACCTCGTTGTTCTTGCCGTAGAGGCACAGATCCATCCGGTCGTGCGGCAGGGAGAAGTAGAACTCCTCCTGCGACTGGGGCAGGGAGTAGGTGTCGGTGGTCGAGGGGCGGCTGCGGATCTCCTCCGGGACGCCCAGGTGCTCGGCGAGTGCGTAGACCTGGCACTTGTAGAGGTGGGCGATGGGTTTGACGTCCGCAGCACCGTCGCCGAGCTTGACGAAGAATCCCTGGTCGAACTCGAGTCGGTTGGGGGTGCCCGCGACCACGTAGTTCAGTCGGTCTGCGTGGTAGTACTCCAGCGCCTTGCGTGCCCGCTGCTTGAAGTTGGTCGCGGCAACGATCCCGAGGTAGGCCTCCGACGTCAGGCGGTAGGTCTGCTGCCCGCCGTCCGGATCCATCACGACGATCGAGTAGAGCCGGTAGCTGTCGGTGTCGATGACCGACGGCAGCACGATCTTCGAGCGGTACCCGGGCCCATACTCGGGACAGACGATGCGGATGGCCTGGTCCCTGCGCTCGTACGCGCCGAAGGCCTCGAGGATCGCAGTGATGTCCTCCACCGACGAGGCGATGCCCAGCGCGTCCGAGAGGCCGGTGCTGACCGACAGGGTCTGCGCCGAGGACTCCTTCTCCGGCATGTGGATGCCGAAGACCCGCTCGGGCCCGAGTGCGTCGACGGCCAGCGCCGCGACCACGCTCGAGTCGATCCCGCCGGAGAGGGCCACCACCACCCCCTTGCGGCGGGTGCGTGCGAGGTACTCCCGGATGTGCTCCCCGATCCGCTGGGCCTCTGCGGGCAGGTCGATCTGCAGCGTGTGCGGTCCGAATGTCGATGCCATGTCCATTTCCCTAACTGTGAGCTGCTCGATCGATCAGTGTCATCGGCTCGGCCGGTGGTCGGTCGGCCGGCGATGAGCCGTCACCGGCGATGAACTGGTGGTGGATGAGCTGTGTCGACAGCACCGCGAGAACTCTCATGTTGTCGGTGTTGCTCATCCGGACCCCGCCCGTGCGCCGGACCTTCGCCATGAGTGCTGCGACCACACCCGACTCGAAGATCCCTGCCGCAGCCACCGCATCGGGCGCGGTCACCTCATCCACCCAGGGGCTGCTGCCGTCGACGAAGAACGACGCGGCGTCCGGTGACCGGTACGGCTGCTTGGGCCGGGTGAGGATCTCGTCGGGAAGCAGGTCGGCGAATGCCTTCTTGAGGATGTGCTTCTCGTCCAGGCCGAGCAGCTTGTGGCGACTCGGTAGGCGATTTGCGAGGTCCACCACGTCCTTGTCGAGGAACGGGAACCGTCCCTCGACGGAGTTGGCCATGAGCATGCGGTCGCCTTGCGAGGCAAGGATGTACCCGGGGAGCAGCGTCGTCATCTCCAGCCACTGGGCGCGACTGAGCGGGTCCCAGGCCTCGTGCGCGCTCGGCATCGTCCCCGTCAGGGCAGTGGCCACGTCGGTGGCCCAGTCCGGGTGCGGCGCGGTCATGCCCAGCAGCGCCGACGTGGAGTCCCACCGTGGTCGATGCGAGAACGCCGGGTCGGTGACATCGAGACCGCGGCCGAAGAACTCGCGCGCGAAGGCGGGTGCCCGACCCGGGGACCGGGCCATCCACGGGTACAGCAGGTCGAGCGCCTTGGCGCGCAGCGCCGAGTCGGGGTCCCGCGCGATGAACTCGCGCAGACGTGCCTCGCGGAAGACGTCGTAGCCGGCGAGCACCTCGTCGGCGCCCTCACCGGTGACCACGACCCGGTAGCCGTGCTCCCGGGCCAGCCGGGACAGCAGGAGCATCGGCGCGGGGGCCGCGCGCAGGATCGGTGTCTCCGCGTGCCGCACGGCCTCGGGGAAGATCCTGCCGATGTCCCGCGCGTCGACCGTGATCTGGTGGTGCTCGGTGCCCAGACGTCGCGCCATCGCGAGCTGGAAGCTGCCTTCGTCGAAGTCCGCGTCGGCGAACCGCAGGGAGAAGGTCTGCAGGGGTACGTCGGTGTACCGCGTGATGACAGCCGCGGTGACGGCGGAGTCGATGCCGCCGGACAGGTAGGCCCCGACCGGCACATCGCTGCGCAGGAACCGCAACCGCACCGCCTCGATCAGACGATCGCGCAGGTCACCGGCGTTGCGCGCCAGGTCCTGGCTCTCCTCGGCCCCGCGGTGTGGGAACTGCGGTTGCCAGAAGGGGAGGATGCGCTCCGTCCGCTCGGTGATGATGGCCACGTGTCCGGGCGGCAGCTGCTCGACCCCGGCGAAGACGGTGCGGGGTGCGACGGCACTCCAGAAGGTCATCGTCTCGGCAAGACCCACACGGTCGAACGTCCTCGGGATCCTCGGATCGGCGAAGATCGCCTTGACCTCCGATGCGAAGACGAGGCGGCCACCGTGCCGGGTCAGGTAGAGCGGCCGGACCCCCAAGCGGTCCCGGGAGAGGATCAGACGCTGGTTGCGCCGCTCCCAGATCGCCAGGGCCCACTGACCGTTGAATCGGGAGAAGCACCCCTCCTGCCACTGCTGCCAGGCATGGAGGATGACCTCCGTGTCGCTGTCGGTACGGAACCGGTGGCCGAGGGTCGCAAGCTCCTCGCGCAGCTCGAGGTAGTTGAAGATCTCCCCGTTGAAGGTGATCCACAACGACTCGTCATCGACGGACATGGGTTGCTGACCGCCGGCCACGTCGATGATCGCCAGCCGCACGTGGCCCAGCGCCACCCGCTCGTCACGGAAGATGCCGCTGCCATCGGGCCCACGATGGGGCAGTCGCGTGAGCATGCGGGCGACGAGGTCGGTCTCGGGCGGGTAGTCGAAGGACAGGACCCCGGCGATGCCGCACATCAGGCGCGCTCGGCGAGACTGCGCAGCAGCGCGGTGATCGACCTGTGGGTGCCGAGGTGGGCCACCGTGATCGCCTCGTCCGGGAGGATCACCCCGCAACCGTCCTCGATCGCGATGGCCAGCTCCAGGGCAGCATGAGGATCGGCATCGGGCGAGAGTGGAAGTGGCAACTCTGCCAGTACCTGATCCTGATCAGCGGTCATCCGTCAACCCCATCTCCCCTGGAGAGCCCGGTGGCCAAAGCATGGCACAGCATCGCGCGGCCGTCACCGACGCGAGCTGGCATCTCGCTCCCACCGGGGCGCCGGCCCCCACCGTGCGCGAAGTCGGGCTCCGGCAATGATCCCGAGGTAGATCGCCACGTCGACCATCCGTCGCGGATCGCGTCGTATCAGGTCGCGGAGATCGTGCAGATGGTGACGCTGCGCGGCAGTCGTGAGACCGCTGGTGTGGATGGTGGCCACATCACTCTGGGTCCGGTATCTGCGCCGTAGCACCCGGAAGAGGTCGGCAAGGCGGCGAGGTGTGCGGACGACCAGCGGGTCGGTGTCGACGATTTCGATCTCCGGCGGGGCGAACAACCTGTCGATGAAGAGGTCGTCGGCGATAATTTCGGGGAACGCGTCGAAACGCGACCGACCCTCAACAGAGAGTGCGTAGCAGCCGGCGCCCCAGAGTGGCCCGGAGATCGATGGCAGCTGTGACCGGACGCCGTACCAGCGGCGGACCACCCAGCTGGCCCCGGTCGTGTCGAACATGTGGGGTGGGCGTCCGGCGACCACACCGCCTGTGAGCGCGCGCATCGTCTCCACGGCTGCCTTGCCGGTCATGGTGATGTCGGCGTCCAAGTATATGCGCGGTCCCGCCACGGCTAGGCGGTCGCCTTCCCGCAGTGCCGCGGTCTTCGACGGTTGGGGCAGCTCCAGCACCCGTACCCCCGGGAAGCCGCGAGCCACGTCCGCAGTTCGGTCCCGGCAACCGTTGCAGACCACGATGACGTCGAGCCGTCCTTGCCGGACGATGTCGGACAGTGGCCGCAGCGTGCGTGCGATAACTGCTTCCTCGTCGTGGGCTGCGATGACGATGCTGCCTTCGGGGGTGCTCATCGAGTGCCGCCAGGCAGTGCCCTGCGCGCGTGCGTGCCGAGCAGCGCTCGCAGCGCCACTCGACTGCGGGACCTGTGACAGCGAAGCAGGTTGTTGAGTGTCACGACCCCCGCGAAGACGGTGGTGATGTAGGGGCCGTGCCATTTGTGGAAATAGCGCACGCGGTTGACCTCCTGCAGTGCATGCAGCGCCTCTGATCTCCCAGAGCCGCCACCGCGGTGGCTGACGAGGGCATCCGGGATGAAGCGGATCGCCGCACCCGTCCGGCGCAGTCGTCGGCAGTAGTCCGTCTCCTCGGAGTAGAGGAAGAAGCGGTCCGCGTCCCACGGACCGACGCGCCGGACGAGGGCGCTTGGCACCAGGAGTGCAGCTCCCGTGGCCCAGTCGACGATACCCGGGGAGGCGTAGGCCGGGGATCGAGTGATCACCTCTCCCAGGGCCGGCGGGCGTCCTGGCCATCGTCCGCCCAGCAGCGCATCGCCGAGCGCGCCGAGGACGCTCGGCTCCCGCCGCAGGGAGTACTGCAGGAGCCCGGCGTCGTCCACGAGAGTGGGCACGACAGCGTCCCGGCCGCCGGAGGCCGCCGCCATCAAGGCGATTGCGCCGGGTCCGAGGCGGAGGTCGGGGTTGAGGAAGACGACCCACCGTGAGGGTGGCGCATCGGCCAGTCCGCGGTTGATCCCGCCCGCATAGCCCAGGTTGGCGCCGGACTCCACGAGGTCGGTGCCCGGGTGTGCGGCGACGATGTGCCTCAAGTCCTCGGCAGGGTCGTTGTTGACCACGAGGGTGCACCAAGAGAGATCGCCCATGGCGGCCGGAACCGTGGACAGCAGGCTCGTGATGTCGTTGGCGCTTTTGTAGGAGACGACGATCAGCAGGCAGTCGATCATGATCGGGTCCTCGTTCGGCGCGTACCTCAGGCGCACTGCATCCACAGCGCATCCGTCGGCTCGTGACAAAGAAACTCGCGCCCGAGGTCCATCCGCATCGACCCCATCATCGGTCGGACCTTCCACACGTCGTTGTGGGTCAGGAGCGCGCGCAGGAGATGCGCCTCCGTCGAGTCGCGTCCCTCACGCAGCCATCGCTCGGGATACTTGAACGGACAGTGGACGTTGTGAACGTGGACGATGACGCCTGGAGCGAGCACGGGCAGGACGTGCAGGTAGAGCCAGACCACCTCGGAGCCGTGCTTGAGCACGTGGGAGGAGTCGATGAACAGAACGTCCCTGGCCTCGAGCTGGGTGAATGACTCCAGCGGTACGTCTTGAGCATTTGCCTTGATGATGGCCATGTCGTCACCGGGCCTCAGCCGATACCGCAGCCGCTGCCTGTTGGACTCGACGCACGTGATCCGCAGCCCCGGCAGGTGCCTCGCGGCGGCGTCGAGGGTGACCGCTGTCGAGTAGCCTGACCCGATCTCCAGCGCGCGCGTCGGTCGATGGTGGCGCACCATGCCACGCAGCACCGCGGCGTCGGCGCGACCGTACATCCCGTTGCGCGGCTGCCACCGGTCCTCAGGCAGCTCGACAATGAGGGTGGCGAGACCGAGCATCGTCCGCTCCTGACCACTCTCTTTCGGCTCGACCCCGGCGGGCGCCGACCGTCGCCAACAGACGGCGCGCTCACGATCGGGCACCGCCGTCGCCGGAGGGTAGTGCCCGGGCGGCGCGTACGCGGGAGAGCGCAGCGACGCCGCGATCCCTCTCGCTGTGCGGATGGCGCGCAAGCGGATCCCCTCCATGAATGGATTCTGGCGTACACGTCGCCCCTTGGCTAGGCGAAGAAGGTCGCGTGCCCCACCGCGAGGGACACCAGGGTGAAGATACGGTCGTCCTCGTTGAGTCGGCCGCTCTCGTGCCGCTCGAGCAGTGAGGTGATGGCAGCACGGTGGACGTGATGGCGAGGAACGAGTGGGGGTCGGTGAGGCGGTCGCTAACGAAGTCGCGCAGGGCGCCTCGAACCACCTATCGAGCGGGACCCCGAAGCCCACCTTCCTGCGTCGGGCAGGAGCGTGCGGTCTCCTTCAGGGCCAACGGGTGGTTGTGCGATGGACTTGGTGCTGGGAGGGGAGCCGGATGGCCAATTCGACGAGTCGATGATCCAGCAGCGGCGGCCGCCGTTCGAGCGACGCGGCCATCGACATGCGGTCGCTCCGCTCGAGCAGGTTGTCGGGAGCCAAGACGACAGGTCTTCCACGAGCACGTCGCGAAGGGGGTCGCCCCGTTGCTCGCTGTTGGGACAGATGGCGCGCGTTGCGGCACCCACCGCCAGCAGTCGATGGTCGCTCGTACGTCGTGAAGGGCGAGAACCACGAACGACGCTGCTCCGCGGCCGTGTTCTCCCCAAGGGACTCGGAGCGCGATCCGGTGGTACGCCAAGAACTGCGGAAGGTGGCTTTCCACCGTCCCGGCGGCACCGGCGCGGCAGCCCCGCAGCGATGGCCAAGAGGTTCGTGTCGAGGGTGCCGCAGGGTGCTTCGGGCATCCGACGACGAACTCATCACCGCCCCCCTCGATAACACGACTGTGACCAGCTCGCGGGCCGCCTCGGCCAAGCGGGGCCCCGCGCCGTCGGCAGGCTCCGAGACGGGACCGTCGCGGTGCCAGGTCAGCTTGGACCACCTCTGCACAAAGCCTGCGGTCGGACCAAGGTCTCGTGGTGGTGCGAACCGATGTGCTGGCTGATCCGCCTGGCCCAGGCAGCTCCTCACGGGTCGCTCCTCACCGGCCGTCTACCCGGACCGCTGACGATGAACATCGCGCCCGGGATCCTCGCTGTCACGCATGCTCCCAACGGCACGGACCCTCAGGTGCGCGGCCCCCGCACCGGTCGGGCCGCACGGAGCCGCTGACGCAGGTTTGCCGTCAGCGGGGTCGTCACGAAGCTGTCCCCCGGGGCGGCGGGCTGCAGCGGACGCCTGACGGTGGTGCCGTCGAGACGCAATAGGGCGCCGATGGCGCCGATCAGGATGGCGGTCACGCCGACGAAGGTGGCGAACGAGAACGAGTCGAAGGTGGCGCTGGCCATCACCGCGGTCGGCATGGTCACGGCGAGGGTTTGGCCGAGATGTCGTGTCTCCTGGTCACGCCCGCGGAGCCTGACGCTGCGAGCGACCACATACGGAATCATGAAGAGGGACAGGAAGGCCATGACCCCGACGATGCCGCCGGCGATGAGGAATACGTAGATCTGGTTGTCGAGGAGCAGGAATTCCTCCGGCGTTACCATTCCCGCGCCCCAGCCGAGCACCGGCCGCTGCTCCCACAGCTCCACGACGGTCGCCGTGCGTTCGATTCGGGCGGTCACGCTGGGGTCGTTCTCGGCGTTGGTGAACAGGGCCCTGATGGTGCCGAGGACCCCGCGGTTGAGCACGTGGAAGACGGCGACGGCCATGACCGCGATCACCATCGCGTTGTAGCGCTGTCGCCACGGCCAGACGACCGCAATGAGTGTCATCGCCACCGCGACTGCCAACATCGCCGACCTCGAGATCGACAGCGGGATGCCCACCGCCACGAGCCCGACGGCGCACCACCGCACCCATCGTGTGTGGCCCGGCGGTGAGAACAGGGCATAGTGCAGGGCCACGGGCAGGACGAGAGCGAGTACGACGCCGAACTCGATGTAGTGATTGGCAGTCCCCGCGACGCGAGGCACGGCGCCATTACCGCGACTGGACACTCCGATCAAGTCGGAGTTGAGGCTCAGCCCCGGGATCCGGATGTACTGCGTCAGATCGACGACACCGAAGAACTGCAGCGCCCCGACCACCGACATGAGACCGGCGAGAGCGACGACGGCCCGCAGCAGACGATCGAGCTCCTCACGCGTCGAGATGCCGTCGGCCGTGGCCAGGCAGACCCCGACGAATCCGATCGTGGCGATGAGCCAGCGGTCGGCCGAGCTCGCCTGGGCTGATGACGGGAGGCGATCGAAGCCCACGACGTTGCCCACCAGCTGTGCCAGGAGGAACAGGCCGACGGCCCAACGGATGGGCTGCCGGCTCCTCGGCAGGTTGTTGGTGAAGATCGCCGATACCAACCAGAGGAAGGCGAGCAGGACCCCCACGGCCACGGAAGGCCGCCCGGCCGCGCCCATGCCCCCGATCACGAGCCGGGCAGGGACCAGGAACTGCAACGCCAGGAAGACCATCAGCAGCCCGAGGGTGGTGACAACCCTGCCGTGGACGAGCACGGGCCTCCAGCCCTGGCGCGCGCGCCTCCAGCCGGGTGGTGCACGCAGCAGCAGGGGTTGCCATGCTCCCGCGTCGGGACGAGTGGGGTGGTCGGACACGGTGACTCACCACGTCGTGGTCATGGGTGGCCGTCGCTGGAGTTGCCGACCTGGACGGGGTCGGTACGGGACCCCTGCACGGGTGTCGCGGGCGGTGTGTCGTCGGCCGCGCTGGTGAGGATCGACGCGGTCTCCTGTTCGTCCGGCCCGGACTCCGTGCGCCCCCGCGAGCCGTCGCGTGGGTCGGTGGTCGCCTCGTCCCCGGAGTCGGGACTATTGGGCACTGCGTCGACGTCATCCTTGCCGGTGGTGGCGCGCCTGCGCGGGTGGCGCTTCCAGTGTTTGAGCAGCCCCACGATGTCGTCGAAGAGGATGGCTGCGAGCAGCGACAGCGCAGCACCGAGGACGCCGACGATCGCCATGTTGCGCAACTTGCCTTCGGCCACCACCTCTGCGACGTGCGGTGGCTGCAGCACCTGCATCTCGAGTCGGTCGCCGGGGGGGATGTCTGCGGCGGTCTGCCGCTCGGCGAGTTCCTGACGAGCCAGGTCGACGACCGCGGTCACCGTTGCCAGGCCCTCCGCGCGGGTGTCGCCGAGCGCGACGAAGTCGATGATGGACAGGTCGTCTTCAGCGCGAACCTCGTAGTCACGGACCAGCCCCTCCGCCTCGATGGCCTCGCGCACCTCGGGGGCGTCGAGCACGACGACCAGGACCTCGGCCGTGGCGCTCCTACCTCCGTAGGCACTGGTCTGCTCCTCGGACGAGGCGTCACCGGCGACGAGGATTGCGGTCGCCGAGACCTGGTGCTGCGTCGGGGTTGCCGCGCCGACCTGCAGGGCGGCCAGGAGCGTCAGCGCGAGCAGGGGCAGGAACACGTACCAGCGGCGCACGACCGCCACCGTGATGCGCCATACGTCCATTCATGCCTCCCCGCGTGTGCCAGTAGCGCGTCCGACGAGGACGTAACCCCCATGACACCGTCAATTGGACCATACTAGCGAGGGTGACGGGACTCCGTTTGGTGCTTGCCGGCGCAGCGATCGGGAACGGCAATCGAGGTGTCGAGGCGCTGGCTCGCTCCGTCATGGACGGCGTGGACCGTCATGAGCACCGTGCCGTCATGACCCTCCTGGACGATGGTTGGGGTGTGCGCTCGGATTCGGATCTCGGGTACGAGCACCTCGACCTCGAGTACCTCGGTGTGCGCTGGTCCCGGCGCTGGCACCGGCAGGAGAGCTGGGCCCGGATCCGTCTGGCGCAGGCTCTGGGGTCGCACCACAACCGTGCGGCTGCGCGGATCGCGGATGCCGATGCCGTCCTCGACCTCAGTGGCGGCGACAGCTTCACCGATCTCTACGGCCCCGCGCGACTCGCTGCCGTCTCGGCGCCGAAGAGGGCTGCGATCAGGGCGGATCGACCCCTCGTGCTCCTGCCCCAGACCTACGGTCCCTTCACCACGCGCTCGGGCCGTGCCGCGGCGGAACGCATCATCCGGTCGGCCTCCTTGGCCTATGCTCGCGACGCCCGGAGCCACGAGCAGCTCCTCGCGCTCGCCGGCCCGGACGCCGACCGTCCGCGACTGCGGCAGGGGGTGGACGTCGCCTTCGCCCTGGTGCCGCGACGGCCGGAGGCGCAGGTGGCGGACCGGGTGGAGGAGTGGGCTCTCGACCTCACCGTGGGCGTGAACGTCAGCGGGCTCCTGCGCGAGGACGCCGCTCACGCGCAGTTCGGGCTCGCGGGTGACTACATCGCGACCATGACCGCTGCCGTTCGTGGTCTGCTCTCGGCCGGTGCGCGTGTGCTCTTCGTCCCGCACGTGCACGACCCGGGCGGTGTGGGCGAGAGCGATGTGGCGGCCATCGCCCGCGTACGCGAGCGCCTCACCGCAGCGGAGAGAGACCGGGTGATGGTGCTGCCCCCGCACCTGGACGCCGCTGAGATCAAGTGGGCGGTGACCCAGCTCGACTGGTTCGTCGGCAGCCGCATGCACGCCACGATCGCTGCGCTCTCCACCTGCACGCCGGCTGCGGCTTATGCCTACAGCGACAAGACGTTGGGCGTCTTCGAGACGTGTGGCGCGGGGAGCCAGGTCGTGGACGCTCGACGCAGTCACGGCGTCGAGGCCGTCGAGGCCATCCTCGCCTCGTTCCACGACCGCCAGTCGATCCGCGCCCAGCTGACTGCCCGGGTACCCACCACCGTCGAGCAATCACGCGATCAGCTGAGCAGCATGCTCGAGAGCGTCTTGCAGTGGCGCGACGGCGCCGCCCGCGTGGGGTCGATCGCGTGACGGCCGCACCGTCCGCGATGGACCCGTCAGGGTGGTCGGGAGTGACCGTCGCGGCCCCCACATGGAAGGAGATCGGCTGATGGCCCCCCGTGCCGACATCATCATGATCACCTACCGCAGTGCCGGCTACCTGCACCTGAGTCTGCCCCGTCTGCTGGAGACGCTGGGCGACGGTGATCGGGTGTGGCTGTGGCACAACGGGGACGACGAGGCCACCATCGAGGCGCTGCGACCCTTTCGGCAGGACAGCCGGGTCCACCGGTACCACCACAGTCGGGAGAACGTGAAGCTGCGCGAGCCGACGTCATGGCTCTGGCGGGAGTCCACGGCACGCTTCGTCTCCAAGGTCGACGACGACTGCCTCGTCAGCCACGGCTGGCTCGACACCTTCACGGCGGCCCACGACGCGAACCCGGAGTTCGGCATCATCGGTAGCTGGCGACATCCGCCGGAGGACTTCCGCGCGGAGCTGGCCAAGCGCAAGATCCAGACCTTTGCCGAAGGACACCAGCTCATGCGCAATCTCTGGGTCCAGGGAAGTGGCTACCTCATGCCGCGGACACTGGTGGATCGCAACGGGCTGATCGGCGTCAAGGAGTCCTTCACCGACTACTGCCTGCGAGCTGCTCGCGGTGGAGCGGTCAACGGGTTCTACTACCCCTTCGTGCCGGAGGATCACATGGACGACCCGCGATCGCCGCACACCCTGATCCACACCGATGACGACTTCGCCGACCGGATGCCCCTGTCGGCCCAGGTCAACGGCGTGACGACCGTCGCCGAGTGGACCGAGCAACTGCGGCAGAGCGCTTTCGTCCTGCAGTCCGCCTCCCTCGACCCCCGTGCGTACTCCGGCTGGCGGGCCAAGCGACGCTCGATCCGCCGCCGGCTGACCCGCCTGGCCGGCCGGCCCGCACGCTGGTGACGGCCGATCACCGGTAGTGCGCGGCTCGGGTCCCGCGCAGGAGCCGTGCCCGCGGGCGGAGCGAGCGATCACGCCGGCCTGTCAGCGACGGTGGCGCTCGTCCGCGGCGACGCTGTCGCAGAACCGGTTGATGTAGTGGATGAAGCTCGCCACGTCCTCGTCGGGCCAGTCCGCGAGCAGCTCCTCGAACCACGCCTCCCGGCGGGCGACCAGCTCACCGAGGACGGCCTGCCCCTCGTCGGAGAGCGCGACGAGCTGGGCGCGCCCGTCCTGTGGGTCCGGGACCTTCTCGACGAGGCCGAGCGCGGTCAGGTGGCTGACCTGACGGCTGACGGTGGAGGCGTCGGAGATGTTGCGCTCGGCGATGTCGCCGACCCGGGCCGGGTTGTCGCGCAGCGCGACGAGCACCGCGTGGTGGCTCGGCTCGAGGCCGGGGTGCACGCGGGGAGCCCGGGCGCGGGTGGCGTGCAGCATGCGCAGCATCCGGATGATGCTGACGCTGAGCTGGCCGGCAGACGCGGACACGCGGTGCCTCCTGACGGTTGGTGAGGGGTGCTGCAAGCGCACCGGGGAGGGACACTTCAGGTGCGTTGCCTAGATTAGACGTCATGCCCCCCTCCGCGAGTTCCCCCCGCACCACCTCGCGCCCCGTGGCCCTCTTCGGCGTCCTCACGGTCCTCGTCGTGGTGGCCGCCACCGCGTTCGGTGGGGGAGCGGCACCCCTTCAGCTCGGTGACCCCGGCCCCTTCGTGCGCTGGTCCCTTCCCACCCTGCGCGCCATCCACGACGGCGCGGCCGCGGTGACCATCGGCGCGCTCGTCCTCGCGGCGTTCATCGTCCCGGAGACCACCCGCACCGCCCGTCGGCGAACGCTGGCCCAACTGGCCGGGGGAGCGGCGATCGTCTGGTTCCTCGCGGGGGTCGGGGGACTGCTCACCAACTTCGCGTCGCTGGCCGGCATCCGGTTGACCGACCCGGGCTATCTGACGCAGCTGGCCGCCTTCATCTGGGAGCTCGACGCCACCCGCACCGCCACCATCTCCTCGATCATCGTCGCGGTCGTGGCGCTGAGTGCGCCGCTCGCGGAGTCGAAGGCCGCCCTCGGCTGGCTGTCCGCCGCCAGCCTGCTCGCGCTCCTTCCGCTGGCCCTGTCCGGCCACTCCGCAGCGAGCCTGGACCACATGGGCGGGGTCAACGCCCTCGCGTTCCACCTCCTCACGGCGACAGTGTGGGTCGGTGGCCTCATCGCCCTCGTGGTCATCCGCCCGTCGCTGGGTTCGCACCTGCAGGTGACCGTGCGGCGCTACTCGGTGGTGGCCGGCTGGTGCTTCGTCCTGCTCGTGGGCTCGGGCCTGCTCGCCGCGTGGATCAACATGGGGGCGCTGTCCGGTCTGGCCTCCCGCTACGGCGTCCTGCTCATCCTCAAGACGATCGCCGCGGTCCTCCTCGGCGTCGCCGGCTGGTGGCACCGTCACCGCGCCATCGCCGCCCTCGGCGACCTGACGAAGGGGGGCACCGCCTTCACCCGTCTCGCCCTCGGTGAGGTCGCGGTGATGGCCGTGGCCTTCGGCCTGGGCGCCGCGGTCGGCCGGACCCCGACCCCGCCGACCGCCGAGGAGCGCCCCGAGACCTCGATCGTCTACGACCTCTCCGGCTACCTCGACCCGGGCCCGCCGGACTCCACGAGCTGGATCACCGCGTGGCAGACCGACTGGCTGTGGGTGACGGTCGCCGCGATCGCGATCTTCGTCTATGTGCGCTGGGTGTTGCGCCTGCGCGCCCGCGGTGACCACTGGCCGCTCCTGCGCACGATCAGCTGGGTGCTCGGCTGGCTCGTCTTCGTCTACTTCACCTCCGGCGGTCCGGGGGTCTACGGCCGGGTCCTCTTCTCCTGGCACATGGTCGAGCACATGGGTGTGGCGATGATCGCACCGCTGCTGATGGTCCCGGGTGCCCCGATCACCCTGGCGCTGCGCGCGCTGCCGGCGCGCAAGGACAAGACCCTGGGGCCGCGGGAGTTCATCCTCACGGTCGTGCACTCGACGTACCTGCGCGTGCTCGCCAACCCCGCCGTCGCCGCGGCGCTGTTCTTCTTCAGCCTGGCGATCTTCTACCACAGCCCGCTCTTCGAGCTGGCCATGCGCACCCACACCGGGCACGTGCTGATGATGCTGCACTTCGTCATGAGCGGCTATCTCTTCACCTGGGTGCTCATCGGCGTCGACCCCGGCCCGAAGCGCTGGTCGCCCATCGCGCTGCTCGTGGTCCTCTTCGTCACGATCAGTTTCCACGCGTTCTTCGGCGTGCTCATCACCCAGTCCACCGAGCTACTGGCGGCCAACTACTTCGGTCGGTTGGACCTGTCATGGATGACCGATCCGCTCGCCGACCAGCGCACCGGTGGCGCCATCGCCTGGGGCGTCGGCGAGGTGCCGACGATCATCCTCGCGATCGCCGTCACCTGGCAGTGGATGAAGTCGGACGACAAGGAGAGCGCACGCACCGACCGGCGCGCCGACCGCGACGGGGACGCCGAGCTGGCGGCCTACAACGCCCACCTGGCGAGCCTGGCCCGGCGCGACAGCGAGTGAGGCAGGACCGCTGCCCCGTGCCGGATCCCCGGATTGTGGACGTTCGCCGATAGTCTGGACATGACGGTCCAGTAGGGCCGGGACCCGCTCCGCGCGACCCCGCGGAGACCGACACCGGCCGCGCGGCCGGGGAACGGAGTGGCGCATGTACATCGGACTCGGGATCTTCCTCCTGCTCATCGGCCTCGTCATCGTCTTCGCCTACAGCGGCGACATGATGATCGCGGGCCTCGACCTGGCAGCCATCGGCTGGATCGCCATCGTCCTGGGTGTGCTGGCGATCATCCTCAGCTTCGTCGTCGACCGGCGCCGCCGCACGGTCGACCGCTACTGAGCCGACGCACGTCGAAGGGGGACCCCACCACCCGGGGGGGTCCCCCTTCGACTGTCATCTGGTGCCCGTGTGCGGTCATCGCCTCACGGGTCGCCCGTGACCGGTCCTAGCGAACTGGCTCGCCGGTGTCGTGCCAGACGTTGGAGTCCTCCCAGACACTGCCGTCCTGGAGGTTGCCGGCCGCACCGTACCGGTAATCGTCACCGAAGTGGTTGTCCGCGTAACGGGCGCTGTCGGTGTCGCCGCTGCGGCCGCCGTTGATGGTGTAGTTGCCACCATTCATCAGGTTGCCGATGACCAGGAAGTTGCTGATGGGGTCGTCCCCGGACAGCGACCCGATCTGGATGGCGGCGTTCATCGGGTCGTCCTCGGAGGCGACGTAGGCCTGCAGGTTGTTCCCGCGGATCGTGACGTCGTCCCCGCTGCGGATCTGGATCGAGTCGTGGTGACCTCCCTCGAAGCGCTGCAGGTCGTGGATGTAGGAGTCCTCGATGAGCACGTCGTCGGCCTGGATCCGGATGCCGTCCTCGGCGGAGTGGATGTCCGCGTTTCGGACCGTAGCGGTTCCCTGGAGGTAGATGCCGATACCGGTGCCGCCCTCGTTGTCGATCTCGACGTTCTCGATGAGGGTGCCGGTGGAGTCGTTGTTCACCCTGATGGGGTAGAGGCTGGTGCCGGTCTGGACGAGGGTGTTGCGGATGGTCACGTTGTCGGCCTCGACGGTGATCGTCCCATTGACGTGCAGGCCGTCGATGACGGCGCCGTCCTCGGTGACCGTCAGGGCTCCCGACGGCTCCAGCTCGACCCCGGCAGGAACTCCCGTGCTCTCTGCGTTCGGGAAGGCGTTCGTCTCGGGCTCGGGCTCGGGAGTGGGCTCCGGCGTGGGCTCGGGAGTGGGCTCCGGCGTGGGCTCGGGAGTGGGCTCCGGCGTGGGCTCGGGAGTGGGCTCCGGCGTGGGCTCGGGAGTGGGCTCCGGCGTGGGCTCCGGCGTGGGCTCGGGAGTGGGCTCCGGCGTGGGCTCGGGAGTGGGCTCCGGCGTGGGCTCCGGAGTCGGCTCGGGAGTGGGCTCCGGCGTGGGCTCCGTCGGCTCGGGCGTGGGCTCCGGCGTCGGCTCCGGCGTGGGCTTCTGCTCGGGCTCGGGCTTCTCCTCGGGCTTCTGCTCGGGCTCGGGCTTCTCCTCGGGCTTCTGCTCGGGCTCGGGCTTCTCCTCGGGCTCGGGCTTCTGCTCGGGCGTGGGCTTCTGCTCGGGCTCGAACCCGATCTCCGGGGTGGTTCCGGGAGTGGTCTCGGCGGGGGTGCCGATAGCACCGGTGTTTCCGAAGTCATCGAGACTGCGGGGGCCGTAGGGCTGGCAGGCGCTCAGCGTCACGGCAGCCGTCAGCGCGGCAGTGACGGTGAGGGCTCGTCTTCGGCCTCTGCTGTTTCGGATGGCATGTGCTCGGAAAGTCACGTCTTGATCTCCTTGTTCAGGCGCCATCGACTGGAATGGCGTCCGCTTTGTTACTGTCGAATCACGTTCGGGCGCAGGGGTGCTCGCAACCAGTGGCGTGTTGGTTGGGCCGCGTGGTGCAACACCACGACCGGCACGTGACCTCGATGGGCGCCCCCATGCTAGGACAGTTGCAGGCGACCTTCATCTTGAACGCTCACTGCCTCGGTCGACCGTCCCGGACGACGGGCTGAGTGAGCCCCCGCGGCGGAGCGAATTCGCATGGCACGCGGGGCGATTGGGCAACATCGGCAGCGCGTTGGATTGTCCGGAACGCGACACGCGAAGGGCCCCCGTCAACAAGCGGGGGCCCTTCGAGGTGCCTCGGCCGGCCGGGCAGCGCCCGAAATGCCTCAGGATGCCGTGCGCATCAGGGGACGGCTCGATCAGAAGGCGGACTCGGGCACGTCCATGAGGCTGTTGTCGGTCGCCTCGGCGATGGCCCTCTCGGAGGCCAGGCGGGGCAGGACGTTCTTGGCGAAGAAGCTCGCCGCGGCGATCTTGCCGGTGTAGAAGTCCCTGTCCGCCGCGGAGACCTCGCCCTGCAGGGCCTCGGTCGCGACGGCGGCCTGGCGCAGGAGCAGCCAGCCGACGACGAGGTCGCCGGCGCCGAGCAGCAGACGAGAGGTGTTCTGCCCGACCTTGTAGATGTTGGTGATGTCCGAGCCCTCCTGCTTAGGATCGGAGGTCATCAGCGCCTGGAACATCGCACCGAGGATGCCCTGGACGTCCTCGAGGCCCTTGGCCAGCAGCTGGCGCTCGGCCGTGAGGGCACCGTCCTGTGCGTCGACGTCCTGGGCGAACTCCTGGATCTGCATCGCGAGGTGACCCAGCGCCTGGCCGTTGTCACGCACGATCTTGCGGAAGAAGAAGTCCATGCCCTGGATCGCGGTCGTGCCCTCGTAGAGGGTGTCGATCTTCGCGTCGCGGACGTACTGCTCGATCGGGTACTCCTGCAGGAAGCCGGAGCCGCCGAACGTCTGCAGCGACTCGGTGCCCAGCAGCGTCCAGGCGCGCTCGGAGCCCAGGCCCTTGACGATCGGCAGCAGCAGGTCGTTGACCCGGTTGGCCATTGCGGCGGGGCTCTCGTCCGCGATCTCCTCCGAGCTGGTCTCGCGCTGCTGGACATCGACGGTGTCCTGCTGGCTGGAGGTGAAGGCGATGAGCGCGCGCAGGCCCTCCGCGTAGGACTTCTGCAGCATCAGACTGCGGCGCACGTCCGGGTGGTGGGTGATGGTCACGCGCGGGGCGTCCTTGGCGGGCGTGGTCAGATCGGCTCCCTGGACACGCTCCTTGGCGTACTCGAGCGCGTTGAGGTACCCGGTCGAGAGGGTGGCAATGGCCTTGGTGCCGACGAGCATGCGGGCGTTCTCGATGACGCGGAACATCTGTGCGATGCCGTCGTGGACCCCGCCGAAGAGGGTGCCGACGGCGGCGTGCTTCTCGCCGAAGGTCACCTCGCAGGTCGTGGAGACCTTCAGGCCCATCTTGTGCTCGACGTTGGTGACATAGGCCCCGTTGCGCTCACCGAGCTCACCGGTCTCGAGGTCGACGTCGTACTTGGAGACGATGTAGAGGCTCAGACCCTTGGTGCCCGGGCCGGCGCCCTCGGGGCGGGCGAGAACGAAGTGGACGATGTTGTCGCTCATGTCGGACTCGGCCGAGGTGATGAAACGCTTGACGCCCTCGATGTTCCACGTGCCGTCGCCGTTGTCGGTGGCCCTGGTGCGGCCCGCGCCCACGTCGGAGCCGGCGTCGGGCTCGGTGAGGACCATGGTGCAGTGCCAGTGGTTGTCGACGATCCACTTGGCCAGCTTCTTCTGGTCGGGGGTGCCGAGCAGGTAGAGCAGGTTGGCGAAGGAGTAGCTGGCGCCGAACATCCCGATGGCCGGGTTGGCACCGAGGACGAGCTCGTTCATCGCCCAGCGCAGCGACGGGGGAGCGACGGTGCCGTCGAGCTCCTCCGGGAGGTCCAGGGACCAGAAGCCGGAGTCCTTGTAGACCTGGAAGGACTTCTTGAAGGACTCGGGCATGGTGACCGAGTGGGTCTGCGGGTCGAAGACCGGCGGGTTACGGTCGGCGTCGGCAAAGGACTCGGCGAGCTCGTTCTCCGCCAGGCGCGCGTACTCCTTGAGCATCTCGCGCGCGGTGTCGGCGTCCACGGCCTCGTATGGGCCCTGGCCCAGGACCTCACCGCGACCGAAGACCTCGAAGAGGTTGAACTCCAGGTCGCGGAGGTTGCTCTTGTAGTGACCCATGATGGCTCCTGGTCATGTCGATCGAGTGCCGGTGTGGCCGGCTCTGGAGGCGTCGCTAAGCGTTCGCTTACCGACGATCCTTCACATCTTCACCTGTAGACGCTTGCGGGAGCAAGCAAGGGGCTGGTGACGTGACGCACAGTGATGACACACGTCGGTCGAGGGGCGAGTTCGCGCTTCGGGGGGACCTGCTCGCACGGTGGTCGAGGTGAGTTCGCGCCGCGAGCGAGCCTCGAGACCCTGTGCGGGGTGAGAGCGTCGGGGTGGGTTACGATGTCGGCTGCACGTCTGCGGACGCGCGCCGGTGTAGCTCAATGGTAGAGCGCCAGCTTCCCAAGCTGGACACGCGGGTTCGATTCCCGTCACCGGCTCCATTGCATCGCCCATCCATCCCGTCCCCACAACTCGTGAGTGGGATGTGCGGACGTCAACTCATGGCTTTTCGGAGCGCAAATCTCAGGCCTCGGGGCGGCTGCGCGCGTTCCGCCGGTGGGTTGGCGATCAGCGTCCGGGTGGCCTCACGACCCAGCACCCGATAGGCCTCGAGGTCGAACTCGTCGTACAGCTGGTCGCCGGTGCCGGTCCGGGGAAACGTCGGGTGGCTCGCGGAGTAGGCCTCCACGTCCCACGGCAGGCCCTCCACCATGATCACCTTGACCATCCGGATGACGCCCTCGGTGCCGTCCGCGAACGTGTAGCGACCGTTCCCCCAGGCCGCCGTCGACCGCTCTGCCTTCAGCCGCCGCATGGATCGTGGGTCGAAGGTGACCTCGCAGCCCAGATCCATCCGAGCGGTGGCGATCGCGTGGCCGAGGGTCTCGAAGGTGTCCTCGGGATCGGCGGATGCGTCGAGCACGAAGATCTCCTTCGGGCGTCGGCGCAGTGCCTCGACGAGACCCAGGTTGTCGTAGTGGCCGCCGTCGGTGATGTAGAGCCGCCGGTCGTAGACGGAGGTCCTGCCGACGGCCTCGGAGAGCAGCCGTCCGGGACCGGGTTTGGACTGCGCGCTGACCACTGCGCTGGCGCACCGGTAGCCGAGCACCCGCAGCCTTCCGCTGCCGGCGTCCGGTCGCTCCCATCCCGGAGGGCGGGCGGACGCCTCGGGCAGGAGGTCCCACAACCATGCTTGGTCCGCCCTGTTCAGGTAGTGCGTGACCAGCCGGCCGCGTTCGCCGGCGGAGAGCACCGTCCACGCCCGCAGCGTCTCGTGTTCCTCCCTCGTCCTCACCAGCCGCCGCACCGTCGCGAGGTCGTCGATCCACAGTGGGTTCGGCAGCCACACGCCGAGCCGCGCATTCGCGAGCGCCAGCACCAGTCGGTACGGATTCAGCCTGGCGTTGTGCCGGCCGGCCAGTGGCGAGACGGCGGCGCCGCTCATGGCCATCGCCGCCGGGATCGTGGCGTCGCGGAACCGGCGGTCGGCGGTGAACTCGAAGAGCTGGCTGCGTGTCATGGCCGCTCCGGACGGCAGCTGCTGGTCCGTCAGTCCGATCCGGGCATCGTCGAAGACGAAAGGGGCGCAGCCGCGACCAGCCGGCACCAGGCCGGGATCATTGATGTTGGCCACCGCGCAGGCCACGAGCCGCGGCCCCTTTCGGTGCGGAGGCCGTGACTCGGAGAACCGCAGGGCCTCCTTGTACGGGAGGGGGCCAGCCCCCTTCCGGGTGCGTCGCACGATGAACGCGAAGGACAACCGCTCCCGGTAGAAGTGGTGCAGCGAGGTGCGGTTGGCGTCGATGAGCAGCCGGATGCCGATGACGGCGCCGAGATACGTGAGGACGATGTTCCATGACGTCAGCCTCTCCGGAGCGGCGGCGAGCCCCGCCGTCCAGCGCAGCAGCACGACCACGAGCACCGAGGCGACGAGGATGGCGGCTGCCCAGGGGAGCGCGATGGTCTTGACCTTCGACCAGACCGCAGTGAGCAGGCCACCGAGGCGTGACCCTCCCTTCGGGGAGCTCGTGTCACCGCCCAGCGCACTGCCTGCGGACTTGATCACGGCCAGCACCGCAGCCACCACCGCTGCTGCACCCCCGGTCGAGAGCCCGACCACCGAGGCGCTGCCACCGGCTGCTCCAGCCGCCTGCTTCTGGGTGAGCGGATCGGCGGGAGTCACCCCGCAGGCGGTCCTTCCGTCGGTGAGCCGGTCGAGGCACACGGCGTCGGGCACGAACCCGAGGACGTGCAGCAGGTTGGCCAATGACGAGCCGCTACCGGCAGCGAAGTTGTGCATCGACGCGAGGAGGACCGGCGTGCCCAGCAGCAGCACCACGAGCAAGCTTCCCCAGGTCACGAGCTCCCGACTGCGACGTCGCAACCACATCCGCCCCTCGAAGGGTGCGGCCCAGTACTTGTCCAGAAGCTTCTCGAAGACGAAGACCACCACACCGGCGGCCGGCACGAGCCACACGAGCAGCACGCCGTCCCAGGGCGCGTGCGGGAAGTCCAGACTCGCGGCGCTCTCCGTGTCCCAGCCGGACAGTCCGCCCGACGCGACGAGATACCACCCGAGCAGCCATGCGGCGGCGCAGAGGGCGGCCGTCAGCAGCACGAGGTTGATGACGACGCCGAACAGCAGCGACAGCAGGCCCTGCAGCGCGCTGGCCCCGGAGTCGAGGAGGTAGCGGCTGTTGCGTCGCAGCCGCTGCACCTCGGGGGTGTCCGGTGCGAACGCCGTCGGGTCCAGCTCACCCCACTTCGCATCCTCCTCCGTGGTGCCCGAGTGCCAGCGCACGGTGTGGTAGGCCGCGGCGATGTATCCACCACCACTGACGCCGATCACGAACTCGGTGTCGTCGTAGAGACCCTTGTCGGTCAGCTCCTGCAGCCCCCCGAGGCAGAATGACGCCGAGCGCACGCCGCCCCCGGAGCAGCAGATCACCCGGCCCGGCTGGGACATGTGCTCGGGCACGGTCTCGGGAGCCGGCGGGCGCCGGCCCCATCGCCACCAGGCGAAGACAGCGACGAGCAGGAGTGCGGCGAGGCCGGTGACGACGAGCCACCGCATCGGCAGGGACCACGCAACGACCAGATCCCCTTGCCACCCTGCTGTCGTCTCGCGCCACAGCACGACGTTCTCGGCCAGGTCGAGGACCGCGCCGAGGACGACCAGCCCCAGGGCGACGTAGACGATGAACCGCAACGGCGTCTGTCGCTTCCACGCCAACGTCAGCTCCAGCGCCCGCCAGGCCAGAGTCAGGTAGGACACGATCATCGCCAGGTCCACGAGCAGGCCCAACCGTGCGGAGGTGCCCGAGGAGACCGGTCCGACCGCGGTCCAGTCACCCGTGGCCGCCTCGTTGATCGGGTACTGCAGCACGAAGAGGGCCACCACGACGGCCAGGGTCTGGCTGAAGGACCGCCAGCGGCCGTGCCGCTCGATCTCCACGCGATTCATCCGGTAGACCCGCCGGCGCCCCTCGGCGGGATCGCTGTCCGCGACATACTCGTACATCGCGCCCCCCTGTCTCCATCTCCAAGCATCCTCCGGCTGTGTGCAAGAGGGAAGGGTCTGCACTCGGCCGCGCCCGGCCGCCGACCTCGAGCGAGGGTGTGCTTCGGCCGGTCGTCGGAGTACGCTTTCCCTGTCGGTGGCACCGCGGCTCGGCGGCATCTGCCTCGAGTTGACCGGACACGTTTGGTCATCCGGTGGGGGGCGAACTCAGGAGTTGCCATGCCGGAGCACACAGAATGTCTCGCGGACGACGGTCGGATCCACGTGCTGAAGATGAGGCGTAGCGGTCGTCGGCACCTGTTGGTGGACGTCGATGACCCAGAGGGCCGACGAGTCGGATCGGTTTCGCTGCCGATGGACGTCGACCGGACGACGATCGAGGGCCTGGACCCGCAGTCGATTTATCGAGTGCGAGTGCGACGCGCCCGGTTGTGGGAGCGGTGCCGCCATCCCGACCGCTGGTTCACGGTCCGGCCGCAGACGCACGATCTGCGTGTGCTCATCACCGGAACGGGCAGATCCGGCACGCAGACCCTTGCGCACTACCTCGATGGTCAGCATTTCACCGACGGCACGCTCGCCCACGCGAGGCACCAACCCCTCGATGACTGGATGCTCGATGCATTCCTCGCGAAGGACACGGCCTTCGTCAAGCTGGAGCAACGCGGAGCACTGCACAATGTCGAGTCGGCGCCCTACTACAGCATCTACCCCGATGTCGTGTGCGCGGAGAAGACCATCATGGTGATCCGGGACGGCCGGAAGGTGGTGCAGTCCGGCCTGAACAGGGGTTGGTACACGCGGGAGATTCGTTGGGACCGCATCAAGCCTGATTACGGGCTGGGTCAGTTCGAGAGCAGTTGCCGTCTCTGGGTCGAGTGCAACGCCAACGCCGCCGCCCTCGCCGACCGCATCTTCCGTCTGGAGGACCTCGTCCTGGGAGGTGAGAGCCTACGGGAGTTCAACGAGGCAGTCGGGTTGGTGGCCGGGGACAGGCAGTTGCCCCACTCGAACCGCGGTAGTGCGGCCGTCTCGGTCCTCCCGTGGAGCGATGCCCAGAACCGAACATTCGACGAGATCTGCGGTGACCTGATGGATCGTCACTATGCCGGGTGGCGCGGTTGACCGAGGTACAGCGCTTGCAGTGGAAGCGATCTCGCAAGCCCGGGCCGCAGACGTCGTCGGGCGTCACGGTGGGGCCTCTGGGGCCTCCTTGCGTGACCGCCCGGCTGTGACGACCCCTTTGGCCAGCGACCGCGCACGTTTGTGCACCACGTCCACCCTGTCCGGTGGGTTGAAGGGGTAGTCCAGAAGACGTGGCCAGAGATCTCCGATCAGATCTCTGAAGAACGGCCAGTCCGGTGCGCTGCGAAGGGTGGGGTCAACTCCCAGCATGGCCGCGAGCCACGCGCGGGAGTTGTACGGCGTGACGACCTCCTCGCTGACGTCGAACTCGGTGCGAATCGTTGCGTACCAGCCGCCCATCTTGTGTTCCCAGTACAGCAGGTCCCACGGGTCGGCACCTGCCGCACTGAAGGCTTGTGAACTACTGCTGTGCCACGCCGAGAGGTGCTCCATGGCGAATGCGCTGCCGGACATGCGCGCATTACGGGCAAGGTTTTCGGGCGTCACGGGGAGACGGCGCAAGCGCCGTTGCGCGACTTCGGCCACATTGCCGTTCACTGTGACCCAGCGGCCATCCGGCCTCGGCGGATCCCGGCGCAGTGCGGATGCTTGGTCGACGACGGGTTGGTGGAACGGGACGACTGACGCAGCGATGGCATCTGCCAGGGAGCCGTCCGCCTGGGGTCGCGCATCGATGACCTTGTGTCGCAGCCCGAGGTCTCGACAGATCCGCTGTGGCAGCCGCACATCGGGGCTCAAGAAGTTCTTGCCCTGCCTCTTGTAGGAGTAGTAGGTGAGCTCGGTCGCGATCGTGCGGCAGGCCGCCAGCAGGAGGCGCGAGTCGAAACCGGCGGAGAGTGACAGCGCCAGGGGGTAACGGGTTGAAGCCGCTGAGATCACGCCGCTGAGTGTGCTGATGCTGAGAGCGGCTGCTTCGTCGGGGTCCATGGTCGGTATGGGGGAGCACGGCCAGAACCGCTCTACGTCACCGGTGACCACATCCAGATGGTGATTGGGCAACAAGCGGTTGATGCCCACGAACGCGGACCCGCTCCCCGGCCAGAAGTGAGTGAATCCCGCCCGGAAAACCCCCTCACGCTCCAGCTGCTGCAGGGCTTGCGTGTCCTTGGGGCGCCGAGTGATACGTGCCAGCAGGCCCGCGCTAGACCCCAGGTGGACGGTCCCGTCGGCGTCCCGGCAGTGGAACACCTGCCGGGACCCGGTCGCGTCGTGGAATGCGACAAGGCGCTCGTGGTCGACGTAGATCGCCGCCCAGCGCCCGGCGATCGGGTGGAAGGCGCTGATCAACCGGTCCAGTGTCGCGCCCTGACGGATCGCTTCATCGATGATGGCCTGATCATCGTGGTCGGTCCGGCGTGGGTCCAACGCATAGCCGAGCAGGATCAGCGTGCGGCCGTCGAGGTCGGCCCGAGTCCAGGTCAGATCCGGATGCACGGACAGCCCGAGACGGTCGTTGACTCGGTGTCGGGTCCACCCGGCAAGAAGGTCCGGGAAGTCCGGGCCCAAGTAGAACTGTCGCCGAAACGTCAGGTCGTCCGTTGCAGTGGGAGATGGCGACATCGCGATTCCTCAGTCCTGTCGGAGCCCAACCGCTTCTGACCGTGGAGACAGGTCGCACAGTTTACGGTGACGTTGGTGCCGAGGGCCAGACCCCTTGCAGCGCTTCCATCGCGTCGGCTCGCCCGGGCCCGACCGCCTGCACGGGCGATCCGCGACGGCGCAGCGGTTCGCTGACCCGCACCCCGTCGGTCGCCTCCTCCTCCGTCAGGTCAGGGCGGCGGCGACCTGCGCCGCGGCAGGTGCGATGGCGTGGCCCAGCCGGATGACGCCGGGCACGTCGAGGTCGTCCTGCCGTCCACCACCGACGAAGACGGACACGTCGTCGTGGGACGAGCGCAGCGTCTCGATCAGCTCCCGGGTGGCCGGCACATCCTCCGGCCGGGGCACGCTGAGCACCGCGTGCCGCGCGGCGTGGGCCTCCAGGGCCGTGCTCCACGCCGGTGACGGGAGGTCGGGACCGAGGTGGACGGTGTTGACCCCGAGGCGACGCAGCGCCACGGCGAAGGCGAAGACACCCAGCTCGTGGTGCACCCCGGCGGGCAGGCCGATGATGACCGACGGGCTGCCGGGGCGGCTCCCTGCCGCGTCATAGGCGGCGGCCAGGCGTCGCAGCACCGCGTGCGAGACGAGGTGCTCACCGGCGACCGAGATCCGCCCCTCGGACCACGCGCGCCCCACCTCCTCGAGGGCCGGCATGAGCCAGTCGTCGACGACGAGCTCGAAGGAGGTGCGCGAGAACCGCTCGTCCAGCACCCGGGCGACCGCTGCCGGGTCCAGCGAGGTCGCCGCCTCGATCAGGCGGGCCGTCGCGGTCGGTCCGTCGGTCGGGGCCGGGGGTGGTGTGTCCGCGCCGGCGGACGACGGGACAGCGGGCGAAGGGGGTCGTGCCGCCGCCGACGTGCCGGCGGTCGAGCGTCGGCGGGACACCTCTGCCGCAGCGTTGCTCGCGCTCCACCCGTCGGCGAGGAGGGCGGCCATCTCGCGGATGCGGTCGAGGGACTCCTCGTCGTAGATCCGGTACCCGGCGTCGGTGCGCCGGGGCTCGACGATGTCGTAGCGCCGCTCCCAGGCGCGCAGCGTGGCTGCCGGCACACCGGTGAGCTCGGCTGCGCGCTTGATCGTGTACATCCGGGTGGTCCTCGGGCCTCTCAGAGCTGTGGCAGCTCTCGGTCGAGAGCGGCCTCGGCGTCATCACCGAGCGTCGTCAGCTGGCCGCGCAGGAAGGGGGTGGCCAGCTTGGCGAGGCCCTTGAACGTGAAGTTCGCCTCGTAGACGAGCACGGTACCCGTCCCGTCGGGTCCGGGGCTGATGGACATGGTGTCCACGGCGACGACCGTCCGGTTCTCTCCCCGCATGACGACGAGGCGATCGGGCTGGAGGTCGACGGTCTCGTAGGTCAACTCGGTCTCCTTGCCCCGGAAGACCGAGCGGTTGTGGTACCTGCTGCCCACCCCGCCGTCGCCCTCGACCAGGGTCGTCTCCACGGTGCCGGGGTCCCACTGCTCGCTGTTCGTGAAGTCCTTGAGGTAGGCGTACACGGCCGCCGGGTCCGTGCCGTCGACGGTGATCGTTCGGGTGATCCTCATGCTGGCCATCCTTAGACAAACGTTTGACAGAGGTGCAGGAACGACTCTAACGTTTGGACAAAGGTTAAACAATCCTTTGACGGGACGGGCGCCGAACCACTGGTGAAACCCCCTTCCGTCCCAGCAGGCACCCAGTGCAGGAGCACCCGACGTGACCGATCTCCACGACACCTCCACCCGGTCCAGCGGTGCGCGGCCGACCGCGGCCGTCATCGGCGCCGGGGTCTCCGGGCTCACCGCGGCGTACGTGCTCTCCCGGACCCACGAGGTCACCCTCTACGAGTCCGACACGCGTCTGGGGGGCCATGCGCACACCCACACCGTGCCCACGAGTGCGGGGACGGAGGTGCGTGTCGACAGCGGCTTCATCGTCCACAACGAGCGGACGTACCCGCACCTGCTGCGCCTCTTCCGCGAGCTCGACGTCCCGACGCAGCCCACCGAGATGAGCATGTCCATCACGTGCGACGGGTGCGGACTGTCCTGGGCCGGAGGGCGCGGGGCCGGCGCCGTCCTCGCCCAGCCGCGACGGTTGCTCGATCCGAGGTTCCTGCGGATGCTCCTGGAGATCCCGCGCTTCCATCGGGCCGCCCGGGCGCTCCTGGCCGGACCGGGGGAGGGGGCGTCCACGGACGACGCCGACGACCCGACGTGGGGCGAGTTCCTGCAGCGGGGCGGCTTCTCGGACCACTTCATCGCCCACTTCGCGCTCCCGCTCGTCTCGTGCGTGTGGTCGTCCGGGGACGACGACTCCCTGGACTACCCGGCCCGGCACCTCTTCGCCTTCCTCGAGCACCACGGCATGCTCAGCATCACCGGGTCCCCGACGTGGCGCACCGTCACCGGCGGGTCGGCCACCTACGTCGACGCGCTCGCTGCGCGCCTGGGTGACGTGCGGACCAACGCGACCGTGACGTCCGTGACCCGGCACGCCGACGGGGTCGACGTGCGCACCGCCGCCGGGCACACCGCCTTCGACAAAGTCGTCCTGGCCACCCACGCCGACCAGGCGCTGGCCCTCCTCGCCGACGCGACACCGCAGGAGAAGGAGGACCTCGCCGCCATCCGCTACACCCGCAACGCGACCGTGCTGCACCGCGACACCCGCCACCTGCCGACCGCCCGACGGGCGCGCGCCTCCTGGAACTACCGCAGCGCCACCTGCGGCGGCGCCACCGAGCCGCGGGTGAGCTACTGGATGAACCGCCTCCACGGCCACGACGAGGAGGGGGACCAGTTAATCGTCACGCTCAACTCCCCGACCCCCATCGACGAAGGGGACGTGGTCGCCCGGATGAACTACGCCCACCCCGTCTTCACCCGGGAGGCGGTCGCGGCCGCCACCCGACTGCGCGGCGCCGGCGGCGACCGGCTCGCCTTCGCCGGCGCGCACCTCGGGTGGGGCTTCCACGAGGACGGCTGCCGCTCCGGGGTCGAGGCGGCGCAGCGGCTCGGGGTGACGTGGTGATGTCGCAGGAGCCCAAGCACGTGCGAAGGGGGCTGCCGACCCTGCCGAGCCTCGTCATCGGGACGGTGAGCCACACCCGTCGCACACCGCTGAGGCACGCCTTCACCAACCGGCAGTACCAGTGGCTCGTCGACGTCGACGACCTACCGCGGCACGGGTGGCCGTTGCGCGCGCTGACCCGGATCGAGGCGCGGGACCATCTCGACGGGGGCCGGCTGGGTGGCGGGATCCGCGGCGACGTCGAGCGCTTCCTGGCCCGCCGGGGCGTGACGCTCGAGGCCGGTGACCGGGTCGTCATGCTCGCCAACGCCCGCGTGCTCGGGCACGTGTTCGACCCGCTCACCGTCTTCTGGTGCCTCGCGCCGGACGGCGGTCTGCGGGCCTGCATCTTCGAGGTGCACAACACCTACGGCGAGCGGCACGCGTACCTGCTCGACGTCGACACCGCCGGTCGGGCGCGCACGGACAAGGCCTTCTACGTCTCACCCTTCAACGACACCAGTGGGGAGTACGCGGTCAGCCTGACGCTCGGCCCCGACCGGGTGGCCGTCACCGTCGGCCTCGACCGGGACGGCGAGCGGGTCCTCACCGCCACCACCACGGGTGTCCCTCTCCCGGCCACCGACGCCGCCGTCGTGCGCACGGCAACGCGGCACCTGCTCATGACCTGGCGCGTCAGCGCCCTGATCCGCGCCCACGGCATCCGGCTGTGGGCCCGCAGACTCCCGATCCAGCCCCGCCGCCCCCACTCCCAGGAGTACGTCCGATGACTGCAGTCGTGCCCACCGTCAACCAACCGATCTGCCTGCGCCGTCCCGCCCTTCGCCCGTGGTGCCTGCGGGCCCACATCGCGCGGCCGGTCGTCACCGCCGTGCTCGACCGCGCGCCCGTGCGGGTGACCATGCCCGACGGCACCACCCTCGGCGGAGGACGCGACGTCGATGCCCCGACGCTGCGGATCCTGCACCCCACGGCCCTCTTCGAGCGGATGGCCCACCACCCGAAGATCGGTTTCGGGGAGGGGTACATGGCCGGGGACTGGGACGCGGCTCCGGGCACCGACCTGGCCGACGCCCTCCTGCCCTTCGCGCAGCGGGTGACGAGCCTCGTGCCGCCGGTGCTGCACCGGATGCGCCGCGTCGTCGACCGCCGCATCCCGACCGGCACGCGCAACACCCTCGTCGGCTCGCGGAAGAACATCGAGGCGCACTACGACCTCAGCAACGACCTCTTCGAGGCCTTCCTCGACGAGACCCTCAGCTACAGCTCGGCCCTCTTCGACCGGAGCCGCCCGCTGGCCGAGCAGACCCTCGCGGAGGCGCAGCGGGCGAAGATCGAGGCCGTGCTCGACGCGGCCGACGTCGCCGCCGGCTCACGCGTGCTGGAGATCGGTACCGGCTGGGGGTCCCTCGCGATCGCCGCGGCCCGTCGCGGGGCCACCGTCACCTCGATCACCCTCTCCCACGAGCAGGCCGCCCTCGCCCGCGAGCGCATCGCTGCCGCCGACGGGGACGAGCCGGGGCTGACCGAGCGCATCGAGGTGCGCCTGCAGGACTACCGCGAGGTCACCGGCGAGTTCGACGCCATCGTCAGCGTCGAGATGATCGAGGCGGTCGGGGAGGAGTACTGGCCGACGTACTTCCGCGCGATCGACGACCTCCTGGCCCCCGGCGGGGTCGCAGCGATCCAGGCGATCCTCATGTCGCACGAGCGCTACCGGGCGACGCGCCACTCCTACGGCTGGATCCAGAAGCACATCTTCCCCGGGGGGCTCATCCCCTCCGAGCGGGCCATCGAGGAGACGACGAGGGAGCACACCTCGCTGCGGATCACGGACACCCACCGGTTCGGTCGCGACTACGCGGAGACGCTGCGACGATGGCGTCGGACGTTCCTGCAGGAGTGGCCGACCATCGCCGCAAGCGGTTTCGACGAGACCTTCCGGCGCAAGTGGGAGTTCTACCTCGCCTACTGCGAGGCCGGCTTCGCCGCCGACTACATCGACGTCGCCCAGATCCGACTCGAACGACAGGAGACCCGATGAGCAGCCTCGTGGGCCAGCGCATCTGGCTGGTCGGTGCCTCTAGCGGCATCGGCGCCGCCCTGGCCGAGGAGCTCCACCGCCGCGGTGCGCTGGTCGCCATCAGCGCCCGACGCCCCGAGCAGCTCGACGAGGTCGCCCGGAGCCGCTTCCCCACGGTGGCGCTCGACGCGACCGACCGCGAGTCGACGCACGCGGCCGCGGTGGACGTGCGCCATGCCCTGGGCCGGATCGACACGGTCATCTGGAGCGTGGGGCACTGGCAGACCTTCACGGCGACCGACTGGCAGGCCGACGAGTTCGCCAAGCACGTCGAGATCAACCTCCTAGGGCTGAACAACGTCATCGACGCGACCGTGCCGGAGATGGTCGCGCGGCGCAGCGGGCACCTCGTGGGCATCGCCTCGGTCGCCGGCTACCGCGGACTGTCGGGGGCGGAGGCCTACGCCTCCACCAAGGCGGCCCAGATCAACCTGCTCGAGTCGATGCGCGCATCGCTGTCGACGAAGGGGGTGCGGGTCACCACCGTGTGCCCCGGCTTCGTGCGCACGGACATGACCGCGACCAACTCCTTCCCGATGCCCTTCATCATCGACGCCGACGAGGCCGCCACGGAGATCGCCGACGGGTTGGAGGCGGACAAGCCCGAGATCGTCTTCCCCCGACGGATGGCCGTGACGATGAAGATCGCCCGGGTCCTGCCGGTGCGGGTGTGGGCGGCGATCACGGCGCGCATGGCACGCTCGTCGTGATCGCTCACCCTCACTGAGGTGCGGGCCGGTGAGAGGGTGGAGTCATGACGCGTCCCATCCGTGAGTTGCGGGCCTTCGCGGCGGCGGCGCTCGTCGCGCCCGTGCCCCGGGACCACCACGAGCCGCCCGCACTCGTGCGGCGGCGACGGGTCGTGACCGCGGTGACCCTCGTGGTCGGATCCGTCATCCTCGCCGTGGCGCTGCGCATCCCGCCGGGAGACGATTCCTTCTACATCGCAGCCCTGGCCCTGGCCGCTGTCTGGATCGTCGGGGGCCTGTCGGCCGGCCGGTTGCACGTGGGGTGGGCACGCACCCGCGAGGGCGGCTTCGCGCGGCCCCTGGTGCAGCCGGTCGCCCTGGCCCTGCTCGCCGTCGCGATCTTCCTCGCGGGGGCGGTCGTCGTCGGTCAGGTCCCCTGGCTGGCCGATCGGGTCGACGCCGTGCTGGCCCACGCTCGCTACGGGTCGGTTTGGCTCGTCTGGGCGATCACGGTCGTCAACGGTGTCGGCGAGGAGCTGTTCTTCCGCGGCGCGCTCTTCGCCTCCGTCGGACGCCGCCACCCGATCGCCATCACGACGGTGGTCTACGGGCTCGCCACGGCAGCCACCGGCAACCTCATGCTGGCCGTCGCCGCGCTCGTGCTCGGGGTGATCACCGCCGCCCAGCGCCGGGTGACCGGTGGGGTGCTCGCCCCGATCATCACGCACGTCATCTGGTCCAGCTCGATGCTCCTGCTCCTCCCGCCCGCCCTCGACCTCCTGAGGTGAACCCATGAACCAGTCCGATCCCACCCCCTTCGCCCGGGGCACGGTGCTCGTCACCGGAGCCACCGGCTACATCGGCGGCCTGCTCGTGCCCCGGCTGCTCGACGACGGTTGGACGGTGCGCGTGCTCACCCGGTCCGCGGAGCGGCTGCGCGCCAAGGAGTGGGCCGACCGGGTCGAGGTCGTCGAGGGTGATGTCACCTCCGGTGAGGACCTGCGCGCCGCGCTGTCCGGGGTCGACGTCGCCTACTACCTGGTGCACTCCATGGACGGCGGGGGTGACCTCGCCCGGCGCGACCGCGAGATGGCCGCGGGGTTCGCCTCGGCGGCGGCCGACGAGCAGGTCGGTCGCATCGTCTACCTCGGTGGTCTGCACCCCGAGGGCGCCGACCTCTCGCTGCACCTCGCCTCCCGGGTCGAGGTCGGTGAGGTGCTGCTGAGCGGACCGGTCCCGACGGCGGTGCTGCAGGCCGCGGTCGTGCTCGGTGACGGGTCCGTCTCCTTCGACATGCTGCGGTACCTCACCGAGCGGCTGCCGGCGATGGTCGCCCCGCAGTGGTTGCGCAACCGGATCCAGCCGATCGCCGTCGACGATGCCCTGCACTACCTCGTCGGGGCCGCTCGGCTGCCGGCCGACGTGAACCGGACCTTCGACATCGGTGGACCGGAGGTGCTCACCTACGAGCAGATGATCCAGCGCTTCGCCGCGGTCAACGGGCTGCGGCGGCGCCTCGTCGTCGGGGTGCCGGTGCTCACCCCGTGGCTCGCCAGCCACTGGGTCGGACTGATCACCCCCGTCGAGGCCGACGTCGCCAAGCCGCTCGTCGGCAGCCTGATCCACGAGGTCGTGCGACGGGAGTGGGACCTCGACGAGTACGTGGGGGAGCCGGCCGAGGGACTCATCGGCTTCGACGAGGCGGTGCGCATGGCGATGCGCGGGGCGCGGCCCGACCACGCGCTGCGCGACGCGCTCACGATCACCGCAGCCACCGTCGCCAGCGCGGCCGTGGGTGCCGCGGCGACCCAGCCGGGCAGCCGCTGGTACCGGTCGTTGGACCTGCCGCCGTGGCAGCCGCCGGCCCTCGCCTTCCCCCTGGTGTGGACCCCGCTGTACGGCAGCATCGCCGTGACCTCGGTCGCCACCGTGACCCGCCTCGAGGAGGAGGGGAAGGTGGCCGAGGCGGCGCGCTACCGACGGGCGCTGTGGCTGAACCTGGTGCTCAACACCGGGTGGAGCGTGCTCTTCTGGCGTGTGCGCAGGCCCGCCCTGGCGGCCGCGGAGGCCGGCGCGCTCGCGGCCAGTTCGGCCGACCTGGCCCGCCGCGCGGCGGCATCCGGGCGACGGACCGGCTGGGCCCTGGTGCCCTACGCGGCGTGGACGGGCTTCGCCGCCGTGCTCTCGACGGCGATCGCGCGACGCAACCGGTCGTAGCCCTCGGCCCCGGGCCGGCTCCCGTTGCCCACCGTCGGTTGGGGGTGGGGCGACCGCGTCCCCGGCACTCCCGACGCAGTTATCGAGGGAGGACGCAGGAATTCCTGCGTCCTCCCTCGATTTCATGGCCATGGTGACTGTCTGGCGACGGTCACGGCCGGGTCGGGCGCAGGCCGACCCAGCTGACGCCGCCACCGAGCAGCAGCAGACCCGCGATGACGAAGGTCGCCAACCGGTACCCCTCCGTCAGCGCGGCCGGGTCGGTGTAGTCGTCCCCCGTCAGCCCGACCAGCGGTGGGATCGCCGCGACCGCCAGCAGGGTGCCGGTGCGGGCGACGGCGTTGTTGATCCCGCTGGCCGAGCCCGCCAGACGGTCCGGTGCGGCCGCGAGGACCGCCGCGGTCAGCGGTGAGACCAACGCGGCCAGGCCGAGGGCGAAGACCGTCGTCCCCGTCAGCACGAGCCCCCAGCCGGTCCCCGGGCCGACACCCGCGAGGACGAGCACCCCGACGGCGCACGTCAGGGGGCCGACGCTCATCGGCAGCCGCGGCCCGGTGCGGTCGGCCAGCTCGGCCATGCGAGGGGAGAGCAGCAGGAGCAGCCCGGTGACCGGCAGGGTCGCCAGGCCAGAGGCCAGCGGCGACCACCCCGACGAGGTCTGCAGCTGGATGACGAGGACGAAGAGGATCGCCCCGAGCGCCCCGTAGACGAGGAAGGTCATCAGGTTGGCCGCGGCGAACACCCTCGAGGTGAACAGGGAGAAGGGCACGAGGGGACGGCGGGCCCGGGTCTCGGCAACGACGAAGCCGATCACCGCGAGGAGGAGGGCCGTGCCCGCGACGGCGAGGGAGGCCCCCTTCGCCCCCGACCCGCTGGTGAGCAACCAGGTGAGGGCCCCCAGCGCGACCACCGTGGTCCCCGCCCCGGCGAGGTCGAAGGAACCGGCCGACTCGACGTCACGCGACTCCGGCACCGCGACGAGCGCGAGGCCGATGACGAGAGCGCACAGGGGCACATTGACCGCGAAGATCCAGTGCCAGGTGAGGTGATCGAGGATCCAGCCGCCGAGGAAGGGCCCGATGGCCGTCGCGATACCCGAGACCCCCGCCCAGGTGCCGATGGCCCAGGGCCGGTCCTTCGGCCGGAAGGAGCTCTGGATGATCGCCAGCCCGCCGGGGGTCAGCAGTGCCGCGCCGACCCCCTGCAGCATCCGCGCGGCGACCAGCCACTCCGTGCTCGGTGCCAGGGCGCACCCCAGCGAGGCGAGGGCGAACCAGACCATCCCGACGAGGTACATCCGGCGCCGACCCCACCGGTCACCGAGTCCGCCGCCGACGAGGATCAGCGAGGCGAGGGTGAGCACGTAGCCGTTGTTGATCCACTGCAGCCCGCTGAGGCCCGCGTCCAGGTCACGTCCGATCGTCGGCAGGGCGATCCCCACGATCGTCGCGTCGAGCAGGGCGATCCCGGAGCCGAGTGTCACGGCGGTCAGGGCGAGCAGTCCGCGGCGGGACGTGCGCTCGAGCAGCGCGGGCTCTGTCATGGACCCATCGTCCACCCGGTCGCTGCTGACCGTGCCCTCGATCCCCGCGCGGCCCGCGCCGACACACTGGCGCTAGGGTCGCCACATGCTGCTCTCCGACCGGGACATCCGCGCCGAGATCGATGGTGGACGGGTCGCGCTCGACCCCTGGGACCCCGCCATGGTCCAGCCCAGCAGCGTCGACGTGCGCATGGACAAGTGGTTCCGCCTCTTCGACAACCACAAGTACCCCGTCATCGACCCGGCGCAGGACCAGTCGGACCTGACCCGCCTGATCGAGGTCGATCCGGCCGAGGGTTTCGTGCTGCACCCGGGGGAGTTCGTCCTCGGCTCGACCCTGGAGACGGTCACCCTGCCCGACGATCTCGCGGCACGCGTGGAGGGCAAGTCCTCGCTCGGCCGACTCGGCCTGCTCACCCACGCGACCGCCGGCTTCGTCGACCCCGGCTTCTCCGGGCACGTCACTCTCGAGCTGAGCAACGTCGCGACCCTGCCGATCCGGCTGTGGCCGGGGATGAAGATCGGCCAGCTGTGCTTCTTCCGCCTGTCCAGCCCGGCAGAGAACCCGTACGGCTCCGCGGCCTACGGCTCGCACTACCAGGGACAGCGCGGCCCGACCGCGAGCCGTTCCTTCGCCAACTTCCACCGCACGGACCTCTGAGCACCGAAGCAGGCATCAAACGGCGCCCACGGGGTAGGGCCGACGAGGTCAGTGCAGGCCAGTCGGAGGGAGCCGCGTGATGGACCGGACACGGATCGAGGACCCATGGGGTCGACGGACCCCCTTCGCCAGGGGGCACATGTGGCCCGAACGGGTGGACGAGTACTTCACGGACGGCGTACGAGCGGAGGACGTGCAGGAGTGGGTGCCCGCCGCCTCGATCCTGGACTCCAACGGGGACGCGATGGACATCGCGGTGATGGACGGGCGCATGGTCGGCGTGCGCGGCAGGGCCACGGACCGCGTCAACCGGGGTCGGCTGGACATCAAGTCCCTGCACGGCTGGGAGTCGGGCAGCTCCCGTGACCGGCTCACCACGCCGATGGTGCGCGAAGGGGGTGAGCTCGTCCCGACCGACTGGGACACGGCCATGGGGCGCGTGGTGGAGCGCTGCCGCCGGGAGCTGGAGTCGAAGGGGCCCCGGGCGATCAGCTTCTACACCAGCGGTCAGCTCTTCGCCGAGGAGTACTACACGCTGACCACGATCGCCCGTGCCGGGATCGGGACCGACCACCTGGACGGCAACACCCGGTTGTGCACGGCGACCGCGGGGGAGGCGCTGAAGGAGACCTTCGGCAGCGACGGCCAGCCGGCGAGCTACGCCGACATCGACCACGCCGACGTCATCGCCCTCTTCGGGCACAACGTCGCCGAGACCCAGCCCGTGCTGTGGATGCGCATCCTGGACCGCCTGGCCGGCGAGGACCCACCGAGGCTGCTCGTCGTCGACCCGCGTCGCACGGTCGTCGCCGAGCACGCGACGGTCCACCTCGCGCCGCGGCCGGGCACCAACCTCGCGCTGCTCAACGCCCTGCTGCACGAGGTGATCGAGCGCGACCACGTCGACCACGCGTTCGTGGAGGAGCACACCGTCGGGTACGGCACCCTCGCCGACGAGGTCGCCGACTGCACCCCCGAGTGGGCGGCGCAGGTGTGTGGCCTGGAGGCCACCGACATCGTCGCCGCGGCCGAGCTGGTGGGTGGTGCCGAGAGGCTGCTCGCGACCGTCCTGCAGGGCGTGTACCAGTCGCACCAGGCCACGGCGACCGCGGTGCAGGTGAACAACCTCGTGCTCCTGCGGGGGATGCTCGCTCGTCCCGGCTGCGGGGTGCTGCAGATGAACGGGCAGCCGACTGCGGAGAACACCCGGGAGTGCGGCGCCGACGGTGATCTGCCCGCCTTCCGCAACTGGCAGAACGACGAGCACATCCGGCAGCTGGCCGAGATCTGGAACGTCGACATGATGCAGGTGCCGCACCACAGCCCGCCGACGCACGTGATGGAGATGTTCCACCACATGCAGGAGGGGACGATCACCTTCCTGTGGATCTCGGCGACCAACCCGGCGGTCTCGCTGCCCGAGCTCGCCCGGATCCGCTCGATCCTCTCGGACGAGAACCTCTTCGTCGTCGTCCAGGACATCTTCCCCACCGAGACCACCGCGCTCGCCGATGTCGTCTTGCCGGCCGCCGGGTGGGGTGAGAAGACCGGGACCTTCACCAACACCGACCGCACGGTCCACCTGACCGAGCGTGCGGTGGACCCGCCCGGGCAGGCCCGCCCGGACCTGGACATCTTCCTCGACTTCGCCGCCCGGATGGAGCTGACCGACCGCGACGGCGGCCCGCTGGTCACCTGGCACGACCCCGAGTCGGCCTTCGAGGCGTGGAAGCGGTGCAGCGCCGGTCGTCCCTGCGACTACAGCGGGATGTCCTACGACCTGCTGCGTGAGCGCGGCGGCATCCAGTGGCCGTGCACGGAGGAGCGTCCGGACGGGACCGAGCGCCTCTACGAGGACGGCGGCTTCTGGGCCGCCCCGGCGCTGTGCGAGACCTACGGGCGTGACCTGGTCACCGGCGCCTCGGTCCAGCCGACCGACTACAAGGCGCTCAATCCCCACGGGAAGGCCGTGCTCAAGGGGGCGACCTACCTGCCGCCGCACGAGGAGCCTGACGACGAGTACCCGATGTACCTGACCACCGGGCGCACGATCTACCACTTCCACACCCGCACCAAGACCGGCCGGGCGCCGGAGCTCAACGACGCCGCCCCACGGGTGTGGGTGGAGCTGTCCGAGACCGACGCCACCGAGATCGGTGTCGCGGAAGGGGACCGGGTGCAGGTCAGCACGCCGCGCGGCGCGATGCGCGGAGAGGTGCGGCTCGGCGACTGCCGTCCCGGCGTCGCCTTCGTGCCGTTCCACTACGGCTACTGGGACACCGACCACCCCACCGGGCCACCGTCGGAGGCCGACGGGCGCGCGGCCAACGAGACGACGGTGACCGACTGGGACCCGGTGTCCAAGCAGCCCATGTTCAAGCTGGGAGTCGCACGCATCGAGAAGGTGACGTCATGAAGGCCGGTCTCGAGTACGCCCTGACCAAGCTCCACCAGGGGGAGAACAAGGTGGCCGAGCACCTGCAGGTGATGCTGGCACGCCATCCCTCGGACCACGAGGTGCACCACGTGGCGATCGACCTGCTGCGGTGGTCGCGGGAGAACGTGCGCCAGCTCGCCGATGCCGCCGCCGGGTACGACGTGCAGCTGAGCGCCGAGGCCGGGCAGCCGAGCGCAGAGGAGGCGCTCGCCCGGGCCGCGACGGTCGAGGAGGTCACGCCGCTGACCCTGCTCGACGACGTCCGGACCCTGTACCTGCTGGCCGCGGAGACCTCGCTCGACTGGGAGATGCTGGCCCAGCACGCACAGGCCGCACGTGAGGCCGACCTGCTGCAGCTGAGCAAGAAGCGCCACCCGCAGACTCAGCGCCAGATGAAGTGGGCGAACACGATGCTCAAGGTGCGCTCGCCGCAGACGCTGGCGAGCATGGACTGACTCCGCGTGCAGACGAGGTGACCAGGCGCCAGGTGCGGCTCGTCGTCGCGCTGGTGTGCGCGGCGCTGGCCACCTTCGCCCAGCTCTACTCGCCGCAGGGTGTCCTGCCGGACATCGCCCGGGACCTCGGCACCGGCGCGGACACCGCTGCCCTGACGATCTCCGCGGCGACCCTGGGCCTGGCGGTCGCGGTGATGCCGTGGTCCTTCGTCGGAGATCGTTACGGGCGTCGGCGCGCGATGCTCGTCGCGGTGGTCGGCGCGACGATTCTGGGTCTGGTCTCGGCGTGGATGCCGACCCTCGAGCTCGTCCTGCTCGTGCGTCTGCTGCAGGGGGTCTTCCTCGCCGGGGTGCCTGCCCTCGCGATGGCCTACCTCAACGACGAGGTGGAGACCCGGGCCGCGATCGTGGCGGCAGGGTGGTTCGTCGGGGGGACCACGGTCGGTGGCCTCACCGGCCGGCTCGTGGCGACACCGGTGGCCGAGCAGACCTCGTGGCGCGTGGGCCTGACCGTCGTCTCCGTCATCGGGGCCGTGGCGGCGCTCGCCTTCGTGCTGCTGGTCCCGGCCGAGCGAGGGTTCGTCGCCGTCCGCGGGGGAGGGGCGCGCGCCGCCCTGCACAAGGTGGCCGGCAACCTGCGTGACCCTGCCCTCGTGGGGCTGTACCTCATCGCCTTCCTCCTCATGGGTGGCTTCGTCGCGACGTACAACTACCTCTCCTTCCGGCTCGTCGCGCCGCCGTACCTCCTGCCGGGATGGCTGGTCGGGCTGGCCTTCCTCGCCTACCTGGCGGGCACGGTCTCCGCCCCCCGTGCCGGCATCGCGGCATCGCACCACGGCAGGTACCCGGTGATCGTCGTGCTGGTGCTGGTCATGCTCGCGGGGGTGGCCATCACCCTCGCCGGACGGCTGTGGTTGGTGCTGCTCGGGCTGGTCGTCCTCACCGGCGGGTTCTTCGGCGCGCACTCCGTCGCCTCGGGGTGGGCCGGCGCCCGGGCGGTGCACTCACGGTCCCAGTCCACCGCCCTGTACAACCTGGCCTACTACGGCGGGTCCAGTGTCCTGGGCTGGGCGGGCGGGCTGGCGTGGGAGGCAGCCGCGTGGCCCGGAGTCGTCGGATTCGTCGCTGCGGCCGTCGTCCTGGCACTGGTCGTGCTGGAGGTTTGCGTCCGCCGATCCGGGTAGGGGACAAGTGAGTCCGCACGGAGGGAGCAGCGCCATGAGCCAGCCACCACCTGTCCCCGAGGGGCGTACGCACACCGACCCCCCGGAGGCCGACAACTGGGAGGACCCGGACCAGCGCTCGGCCGGGGAGCGCAAGGGCGACGAGCCGGAGCGTGCCACGCGGGTGCGCAGGTGGGGGATGCTCGCGGGAGTGGTCGGCGCGCTGGCCGTCTACTGGCTGATGCCGGGCGATGCGCCGAGTGCCGCCCGGGTGACCGCCGGCACCGCCGTCCTCATGGGCATCTGGTGGATGACCGAGGCGATCCCCATCCCGGCGACCGCGCTGCTGCCCCTGGTCCTCTTCCCGGTGCTCGGCGGAGCGGACATCGCCGACGTCGGGGCCTCCTACGGCAGCGACATCATCTTCCTGTTCATGGGTGGCTTCATGCTCGCCCTGGCGATGCAGCGGTGGAACCTGCACCGGCGCATCGCCCTGGTCACGGTCCGCGCCATGGGCACCAACCCGGCGATGGTCATCGCCGGCTTCATGATCGCCACCGGATTCCTGTCGATGTGGGTGTCCAACACCGCGACCGCCGTGATGATGCTGCCGATCGGCGTCTCTGTGCTGATGCTCGTCGTCGGGCTGGAGGAGAGCCCGGAGCTGGCCGACGCGGCCGAGGCGGAGGCCGACGGGGCCGGGGAGGCGAAGGGGGAGGACCCGGCGGAGCAGGGTGTGCTGAAGACCAACTTCGGTACCGCCCTCATGCTCGGCATCGCCTATGCGGCGTCCATCGGCTCCCTCGGCACGATCATCGGTACCCCGCCCAACACCCTGCTCGTCGGTTACCTCTCCAAGAACCACGACATCGACATCGGCTTCGGGCAGTGGATGCTCGTCGGCGTGCCGTTGTCCGTGGTCTTCATGGTCATCTGCTGGTTCCTGCTGACGAAGGTGATCTTCAAGCCGGAGATCGACCAGATCCCCGGCGGGAGGGAGCTGATGTCGCGGGAGCTGAACAAGCTCGGGCCGACCTCGACGGGGGAGAAGGGGGTCCTGACGGTCTTCGTCCTCGCGGCCGCGTCCTGGGTGGGCGTACCGCTGATCTGGCCCGAGGACACCCCGATCAGCGACGCCGGCATCGCCATGGTGGTCGCGGTGGTGCTCTTCCTGCTGCCGGCCGGCGCCGCTCGAGGGGTGCGCTTGCTCGACTGGCAGAGCGCGGTGCAGCTCCCGTGGGGCGTGCTGCTCCTCTTCGGCGGTGGTCTGGCGCTCTCCGGGCAGTTCGAGTCCTCGGGGTTGACCAAGTGGATCGGCGAGCAGGCCAAGACCCTGGAGGGGATCCCGGTGATCCTCCTCGTGGTCGTGTTCGCGACCGCGATCCTCTTCCTCACCGAGCTGACGAGCAACACGGCCACGTCGGCGACCTTCCTCCCGGTGGCCGGAGGCGTCGCGCTCGGCCTCGGCCTGGACCCCATGCTGCTGACCATCCCCGTCGCGCTGGCCGCCACCTGCGCCTTCATGCTCCCGGTCGCCACCCCGCCCAACGCCATCGCCTTCGGCTCGGGCTACGTGACGATCCCGCAGATGATGAAGGGCGGCATCTGGCTGAACCTCATCGGCATCGTGCTGGTCACCCTGACCGTGATGACCCTGGCGGTGTGGGTCTTCTCGATCACCTACTGAGGCCGGCTGTGACCGGCGGGTAATATCCGGACATGACGACCGACACCTCCCGCCCGGCACCGCACGAGCAGGTCCGCGAGGACCACGAGTCGCGACGGGTGTCGGCCTTCACCGGCGACGCCCTCGGGACGCTTGACGCCACCGGCGTCGCCGAGGAGATCCGCTCGGGCCGGATCAGCGCGCAGGAGGCCGTCGAGGCCGCGATCGCCCGCGTCGAGGCGGTCGACCCGGTGCTCGGCGCCACGATGGTGCGCGACTTCGAGCGGGCCCGGCGCCGGGCCGGCCACGTGCCGACGGGGACGTCGGCCCCCTTCGCCGGGGTGCCCTCCGCGATCAAGGACAACGTCCACCACGCCGGCCTGCCCATGACCATGGGGTCCGACGCGCTGCCCACCGCCGCGGTCACGGAGGACGGGCCCTTCGTGAAGCAGTTCCTCTCCACCGGGGTGATGCCGGTGGCGACCACGACCTGTCCGCCCTTCGGCTGGACCGCGACCACCGAGCGGCCCGACGGACGCGTGACCCGCAACCCCTGGGACACCGGGTACTCCGCGGGAGGCTCCTCCGGCGGCTCGGCGGCACTCGTCGCCTCCGGCGCCCTCCCGATCGCCCACGGCAACGACGGCGGCGGATCGATCCGCATCCCCGCCGCGGCCTGCGGCCTCGTCGGCCTCAAGGCCACCCGTGGGCGGCTCCTCGGTGACCCCACGACCGACCAGGCCCCGATCAGGATCGTCGTCAACGGTGCCCTGACCCGGACCGTGCGTGACACCGCGAACTTCATCGCCGCCGCCGAGCGCTACCAGCCCTCCCGCGCCCTGCCACCCGTCGGGCTCGTCGAGGGGCCCGGCGCCCGCCGGCTGCGCATCGGCATGATGCTCGACTCGCCGCTCATCGGCCCCTCCGACCCGCAGACCCGCGCCGCCGTCGAAGCAGTCGGCGCCCTCCTCGAGGATCTCGGCCACGACCTCGAGGCGGACGTCGACGTACCGATCCCGCAGTTCTTCAAGACCGACTTCGAGGACTACTGGGGCCTGCTCGCCCTCGCCACCAAGGCCCAGGGGAAGGGCCTGTACGGCGAGGACTTCGACCCCGCCCGCCTGGACCGACTCACCCTCGGACTGGCCGCGAAGGCCAAGCGGCGCCTGGCGCGCACACCCCTGGTCCTGGCCCGGCTGGCCGCCACCGGTATCGGGGCGGAGAGGCTCTTCCCCCGACAGCTGGACCTGGTGCTCACGCCGACCCTGTGCCACACCACGCCGCGGATCGGGTACCTCTCCGGCGACCTGGACTTCGAGACGCACATGGAGCGCCTGACCCAGTACGTCGGCTTCACCCCGCTGCACAACGCGAGCGGTCAGCCCTCGATCTCGCTGCCGCTGGGACGCACCGACGACGGGCGACCGATCGGGGTCATGTTCTCCGCGCGGCGCGGCCAGGAGCGGCTGCTGCTCGAGCTGGCCTTCGAGCTGGAGGCCGCCGTCCCATTCGCCCGCCTCGACGACTGACGGGTGTGTCCGAAAGGGACACCCCGTGACCGGCACCCCCGGATCCGACGTCGAAGTGCGCCAGGGGTCCTCGTGTGCACGGGCCCGCATCCCGTGTGCGAAGGTGACGCCCATGCCTGACTTCACCCCCGGCAGCACCGGCACCGACGAGGTGCTCTTCGCCCGTGACGGCGTGCTCGGCCGCGTCCTGCTCAACCGCCCCCGGGCGATCAACTCCCTCACCCGCGACATGGTCGTCGCGGTACGGACCCAGCTGACGCAGTGGCAGGAGGACGACGCGATCACCGCCGTCTCGATCGAGGGCGCGGGGGAGAAGGGCCTGTGCGCCGGTGGCGACGTGCGCGCCGTCCGGGAGGCGCACCTGGCCGGCAGCTCCGGCGGCGTGGACTTCTGGGCCGACGAGTACGTCCTCGACGCGCAGATCGCGGAGTACCCCAAGCCGGTCATCGCCGTCATGGACGGCATCGTCATGGGCGGCGGGCTCGGGATCTCGATGTTCGCCGACGCCCGATGGGCCACGGAGCGCTCCCGGATCGCGATGCCCGAGACGATCATCGGCTTCTTCCCCGACGTCGCCGCGACCTACCTGCTCTCGCGGACGCCCGGCGAGCTCGGCACGCACATGGCGATGACCGGCGCGACGGTCGGCGGTGCCGATGCGGTCGATGCCGGTCTGGCGGACTGCGTCGTCGACTCCGCGAGCATCCCGGACCTGCTTGCCGCCGTGGCCGCCGGCGGACCGGTCGAGGCCGTGCCGGGGGCAGGAGCCGAAGGGGGTGTGCCCGCCTCCGCGACGCAGGGCACCCTCGCCGCGGCGCGGGGGTGGATCGACGAGTGCTACGCCGGCAACGACCCGGCCGTGATCCTCGAGCGACTCCGGGGGCACGCTGACCCGGCCGCGCAGGCGGCGGCCGAGGAGATCTCCGTGCGCTCGCCGTTGTCGGTGGCCGTCACCCTCGAGGCGGTGCGTCGCGCTGCGGACGCGGAGTCGGTGCGCGAGGTGCTGCGGACGGACACCGTCGTCAGCGCCAACCTGCTGCACCGCCCTGACTTCAGCGAGGGCGTGCGCGGCCTGCTCGTCGACAAGGACAAGCAGCCGCGGTGGGAGCACCCGGATCTGGCGAGCGTGCCGCGATCTGAGGTCTTGGAGCTGTTCACCCAGTAGGTTGGTGCGTACTCGACAGGAAGCAGCCGAGCATGATCGAACTGGAGGGCGTGACCAAGCGGTTCCCCGGAGGATCCGTGGCGGTCGACGATCTGAGTCTGCGCGCGCCCGATCGCGCCATCACCGTGCTCGTCGGCCCGTCGGGCTGCGGCAAGACGACCACCCTGCGGATGATCAACCGGATGGTCGAGCCGACCTCCGGCACGGTGACGATCGACGGCCAGGACGTCCAGGCGATGGACCCCGCGCAGCTGCGCCGGGGCATCGGGTACGTGATCCAGCACGGTGGTCTCTTCCCGCACCACACCGTCGAGCGCAATGTGGCCGCGGTGCCGCTGCTGCTCGGTGAGAAGAGCCGCACGGCGTTGACTCGTGCGCGTGAGCTCCTCGAGCTCGTCGGCATCGACCCTGCGCTCGGACGCCGCTACCCCAGCCAGCTCTCCGGGGGGCAGCAGCAGCGCGTCGGCGTCGCCCGCGCCCTCGCCGCGGACCCGCCGGTGATGCTCATGGACGAGCCCTTCTCCGCGGTGGACCCGGTCGTGCGCGGGCAGCTGCAGGACGAGTTCCTGCGCCTGCAGGGCGAGCTCGGCAAGACCATCGTCATGGTCACCCACGACATCGACGAGGCGATCAAGCTCGGCGACCACGTGGCCGTGCTGCGTACCGGTGGCGTGCTGGCCCAGATGGCCACCCCCCGTGATCTGCTCGCCTCACCGGCCGACGCCTTCGTCGCCGACTTCCTCGGCAAGGACCGCGGCTACCGCGCACTCGGCTTCGATGCCGCGGAGTACCCCCTGCACGAGGAGGTGACCGTCGTCCTCGGCACCCCGGTGGGCGCCGCGGGCAGCAGCGCGGACTCCGACGGCTGGGTCCTCGTCACCGACGCGGAGCGCCGCCCTCTCGGCTGGGCCCGCCCCGCCGACGCCGACGGTGCGGTCACCGAGGAGGACCTGGCGCTCGGGGGCACGCTGGCGACCGTCGACGGACCCCTGCGCGGGGCCCTCGACGCAGCCCTGTCCTCGCCGAGCCGGCGCGGTGTCGTCGTCGACGACGACGGTGTGCTCGTGGGCACCTGTCGCGCGACCGAGGTGCTGGAGGTCATCGAGTCCAGGGACCGGCATCAGGCTCCGAGCAGTGCGAGGCACTGATGGAGTGGATCCTCGACCACCTGGATGACATCACCTCCCTCGGCCTGCAGCACGTCTGGCTCTCCGGCCTGCCGCTGGTCCTCGGGTTGGTCATCTCGATCCCCGTCGGCTGGCTGGCGACGAGGGCACGGTGGCTGCGCGGTGTCCTCATCACCGGGTCGGGACTGCTCTACACGATCCCCTCGCTGGCGCTCTTCGTGCTGATGCCGCTCGTCCTGGGCACCAGCATCCTCGACCCGCTCAACGTCGTCGTGGCGATGACCATCTACACGATCGCCCTGCTCGTGCGCTCCGTCGTGGACGGGCTGACGTCCGTGCCCGATGAGGTCGCCCGCTCGGCCACGGCGATGGGTTACACCTCCGTGCGCCGGTTCTTCGGCGTCGACCTGCCGCTGGCCGTCCCGGTGATCGCCGCCGGCCTGAGGGTGGCCGCGGTCAGCAGCGTGAGCATGGTCTCGATCGCCTCCCTCATCGGGGTCGATCAGCTCGGTGACCTGCTCATCGACGGCTTCAACCGCGAGATCCCCGGTGAGCTGGTCGCGGGCATCCTCGCCTCGGTCCTGCTTGCGGTCGTCTTCGACCTGCTCATCCGGCTGGCGGAGCACACGCTCACGCCGTGGCGGCGCGCGCAGCAGGGGAGCAGCGCATGATCGTCGACATCCTGCAGTGGCTGGTCAGCGCCGAGGAGTGGTCCGGTGACGGCGGCATCCTCGTGCGCCTCCTAGAGCACATCGCCTACACGTTCATGGTGATCCTCCTGGCCGGGCTCGTCGCCATCCCCGCCGGTCTGTGGATCGGGCACACCGGTCGGGGACGGTGGATGGTCACGGTGGCCAACGCCCTGCGCGCCATCCCCACGCTCGGTCTCCTCTTCGCGCTCACCCTCGTGCTGCTGCCGCGGCTGCCGGGCGCGTCGGCGTTCATCGTGCCCAGCATCGCCGTCCTCGTGCTGCTGGCCATCCCGCCGATCCTGTCCGGCACCTACTCCGGTGTGGAGTCCGCCGACCCCGCCGCCCTCGACGCCGCGAAGGGCATGGGCATGACCGGCCGACAGGTGCTGCGCTCCGTCGAGATCCCGATCGCACTGCCGCTGCTCATCTCCGGCATCCGCGCCGCTGTCCTCCAGGTCGTCGCGACGGCCACCATCGCCGCCTACGTCGGGCTCGGGGGCCTGGGCCGCTACCTCATCGACGGGCTGGCGATCTCCGACTACGTCAGCACCGCCGGCGGTGCCCTCCTCGTGGCGCTCCTCGCGCTCGCCCTGGACGCCCCCTTCGCCCTCCTGGGGCGCTATCTCGTCTCGCCCGGCCTGACCGGGCGCACCCCTCGAGCACTTCGCCAAACCGACCCCCTACCAGCAGGAGGCACAGCATGAACCCGTCCCGCTCCCTTCGTCCCGCGATCATCGCGATCGCCTGCGCCGGCGCGCTCACCCTGTCCGCCTGCGGCGGCGAGAGCGACCCGCTCGACTCGTCCTCCTCCGGCGAAGGGGGCGGCTCCGGCGGCGAGATCGTCGTCGGCTCCGCGGACTTCTCCGAGTCGACCCTGCTGGCGCACATCTACGCCGGCGCGCTCAAGGCCGACGGCGTCAACGCCACGACCAAGACCGGCATCGGTTCCCGCGAGGTCTACCTCAAGGCCCTCGAAGAGGGCTCCGTCGACGTCATGCCCGAGTACACGGGCGCGCTCGCGCTCTACTACGACAAGGACTTCGACGAGGTCGACCCGGACAAGACCTACCAGGCGCTCGAGGGAGTGCTGCCCGAGGGGCTGACCGTCCTCGAGAAGTCCGCGGCCGAGGACAAGGACTCCATCGTCGTCACCCAGGAGACGGCCGAGTCGCAGGACCTGTCCGCCATCGGTGACCTCGAGGGGGTCGCCGGGGACATGACGCTCGGGGCGCCCGCGGAGTTCAAGGAGCGCGCGCAGGGCATCCCGGGCCTGGAGGAGACGTACGGGGTGACCTTCGGTGACTTCCGGGCGCTGAAGCCGGGGCAGTCCATGAGCGGTGCGCTGGCCAACGGGCAGATCGACGCGGCCAACATCTTCAGCACCGACCCCGCGATCGTCGAGAACGACTTCGTGGTACTCGACGACCCGAAGAAGCTCTACGGCAGCCAGAACGTCGTGCCGCTCGTGCGCACGGGGGTCAAGGACAAGGTCGACGAGACCCTCAACGAGGTCTCCGCGAAGCTGACCACCGAGAAGCTGCAGGAGATGCTGCGCCAGACCGACGTGCAGAAGAAGGACCCGGACCAGGTGGCCGCCGACTTCCTCGAGGCGGAGGGCCTGGACTGACATCCGGTTGGGCCGACGCGGGCGTCCCCGGGAGGCCGGGGCGCGGCGGGCCGGTGGTGCTCAGACCGGATCGGACGTGAGGGCGTTGCTGATGACCCGGGCCGCGCCGGCGACGTCGGGACCCGTGCCCTCGAAGCGTTGCGTGTTGGCCTCGTCCATCACGACGGCGACGAAGGTCTGGGCCGCCTGGCGGCGCATCACCGGGTCGATGGTGTGCTCGATCGCGGCGTCGAGGACCTGCTCGGTGAGTTCGAGGATGTTCTCGCGCAGGGCCTTCAGGTGCTCACGCACCTCGGGATGGGTCCCGGACTCGCGCCAGATGATCGTGCTCAGCACGACCGACTCGTGGCGCCCCAGCCCGAGTGTGCGAGCGAGCTGGACCAGTGAGGCGACGGGGTCGCCGATGCGGATGACCTCGGTCGGCTCGCACAGTGGGTGCGACGGCAGTCGCTCGGCCAGGAGCGCCCGGAGGATGTCGATCTTGCGCGGGAAGTAGTAGAAGACCAGCCCTTTGGGCACCCCGGCCCCGTCCGCGATCGCGGTGGTGCCGGTGGCGGCGAAGCCGTCACCGGCGAACTGCACCTCGGCCGCGTCGAGGATGCGTTCACGGCGCGAGGCCGGGGTGCCCATCGCGTGCCCTAGTGCGAGGCAGCCGGGCGGTGCATGCGGGAGCTGACCTGGGGGAGCGTCAGCACACCGGCGACGAACGTGACGACTCCGGCGATCCACGCGGTCCAGGCAAGACCACCCAGGTCGGCGAAGCCCATGACCCACGGGGCGACGAAGAGCAGCACCCCGAGGACTGCGTGCGCGCCCTCGCTCATGGTGTCCCTCTCACCGGGGGTATAGAGGGAGTAGGCCGACGCGAGCACGATCAGTCCGCCGAGGACGACCATCGTCCACGTCGCGCCTGTGTCCGTCGTCGTGACCAGGGGGGCCAGCAGCGCGATCGCGCCGGCGGTCAGGGCCACCCAGTCCTGCCATCGAGTCCACTTGTGCATCACAGCATCCCACCTTCATGGATTGGGATCCGTCGCGCCTGAGGCGGATCGTGTCCTCCCATGCTCGTCCTGTTTGACCGGTCGGTCAAGAGGTGAGGTGCGATCAGCCCGACGTCGCTACTGTTCAGCTCGCAAACTGAACTTACGCGCGGGTACGACGACAATTACAGACGTAGCGCGGCGGTGGAGCCCCGGAATCATGGGGTTCTCCTCCCGGCGCCCAGCGCAAGTGGTCGTCGTACCCGCGCGTAGCTTCCTGTGGTCAGGACGGTCAGAGCGCCCGGCGCATCACCAGGCGCGGCAGCTTGGAGGCGACGGCGTCCGTCGTGCCGATGACCTCGAAGCCGACGCCCTCGAACATCGACCTCGTCCCGACGAATGCCATCGTCAGGTCCATCCGACGATCACCCGGGTCGACGGGATAGGCCTCGACGGCGGGTGCGCCGTGCGAGGCCGCGAAGTCGACGGCGCCCTCGATGAGGTGGCCGGTCACCCCCTTCCTGCGGTGCCCGCCGCGGACGACGACGCAGATGATGCTCCACACCGGGACGTCGTCGACGGGATGGATCCTCGTCGAGCCGACCAGGCGTGGGATGTCGCTGCGGGCGCCGATGTTGCACCACCCGACAGGCGTGTCGTCGAGATAGGTCACGACGCCCGGTGGGACCTCACGCTCGCACAGGCGCCGTGCGGCCTGCTCGCGGCTGCCCCCGCCCAGCTCCTCGATCTGTGGCGCGGTGAGACGGTGGGACAGGCACCAGCAGTGGCTCTCCCGACGATTCGGGTTGATGACGTCGCCGAAGTCCTCGAACCGGTCGGCGGTGACCGGGTGTGTGGTCCACTCCATGCCCCAAGCATGCACCCCTGCATGTGACGACGAAGGGGGTCGCGCACCGCGGTGCACGACCCCCGTCGTCAGTGGTCCGGGATCACTCCCAGGACGGCTTGGCGTTCTTCTTCGCCAGATCGGACAGGCGATCGTCGTCCGAGGCCGGAGCCGCTGAGGCCTCGGTCTGCTGCGCCTCGGTCGCCTCGGGCTGGTCCGCCGGAGCCGGCTCGGCCTCTGCAGCCTCTGCCGCGGGAGTGGTCTGCTCCCGCGGCGGCGCCTCGGCCGGAGCCTCGTCCGTCGGGGCCGCCACGTCGTCCGCAGCCTCGGTTCCCGCGTCCTGGGCGGGAGCCTCGGCGGCCTCCGGCGCGGGCGCCTCGGCGGCGGGGGATGCGGCCGGGGCAGGCGTCGCGGCCCCGGTCTCCCACGACGGAGCGGCGTTCTTGGCCGCTAGGTCGCTGTCGTCCGTCACTGCGGGCGTGGCCGGCTGCTCTGCCGTCTCTGTCGTGGGAGCCTCCTCGGGCGCAGCGGCCTCCGTGCTCTCCTCGACCGGGGCGCTCCCGCCGGTCTCCCAGGAGGGGGCGGCGTTCTTGGCGGCGACGGTGTCGTCGGCCGGTGCCTCGGACGTAGTCGCCTTGGCCTCGGGCTCGGGTGTCTCGGCAGCCGGGGCCGCAGCCCCGGTCTCCCACGACGGAGCCGCATTCTTCGCCGCGGTGTCGGTCTCCCAGGAGGGGGCGGCGTTCTTGGCGGCGACGGTGTCGTCGGCCGGTGCCTCGGACGTAGTCGCCTTGGCCTCGGGCTCGGGTGTCTCGGCAGCCGGGGCCGCAGCCCCGGTCTCCCACGACGGAGCCGCATTCTTCGCCGCGGTGTCGGTCTCCCAGGAGGGGGCGGCGTTCTTCTCGGCGGCCGTCGATTCCTTGGCTGCCGGGGCGCTCCCGCCGGTCTCCCAAGAGGGGGCGGCGTTCTTCTCGGCGGCCGTCGTTTCCTTGGCTGCCGGAGCGGGTGCCTCGGTCTCCCAGGAGGGGGCGGCGTTCTTGGCAGCCGGGGTGTCGTCCGAGGACGAGGCCGCAGCGCCGCCGCCGGCGGCGGCCCCGGTCTCCCACGAGGGAGCCGAGTTCTTGTCGGCGACGGTCTCCTGACCCTCGACGACCTTCGGGTCCTCGCCGGCCTCCTCGACCGCGGCCGCGGTCCTGGCGGTCTCGGCCTCGCTCGGCGCGGCGGGGGTCGCCCCCTTCGCCTCCGTGCCCTCGGTGGGGGCGGGGACCGCGGTCTTGGGCTCCGCCTCGGCCTGCTCCTCGGCCTCTGTCTGCCCGCCAGTCGTCGCCTCGGACTCCTTGATGGAGGCGAGCAGCATCTGCGCGACGTCGACGACCTCGATGTCCTCGGAGGCGCCCTCGGACTGCTTGGCGGTCAGGCCGTCGGAGAGCATGACGCGGCAGAAGGGGCAACCGACGGCGATCCGGTCGGCGCCGGTCGCGATGGCCTCCTCCGTGCGGTTGAGGTTGATCCGCGACCCGAGCTTCTCCTCCATCCACATGCGGGCACCACCGGCGCCGCAGCAGAAGGACTTCTCCTTGGTCCGCTCCATCTCCTTCAGCTCGACACCCGGCAGGGCGCTGATCAGCTCACGCGGCGGGGCGTAGACGTTGTTGTGGCGACCCAGGTAGCAGGGGTCGTGGTAGGTGACCGACGGGCCGCTCGACGCGACGTCCTTGAGGGAGGACTTGCGGGGGCCGTCGGGGCGGTTGACCGGCGCGATCTTCTTCTCGCGGACCAGGCGGTTGAGCAGCTGCGTGTGGTGCAGTACCTCGTACTTGCCGCCGAGCTGCGGGTACTCGTTCTTGATCGTGTTGAAGCAGTGCGCGCAGGTGACGACGATCTTCGTCGCGCCGACCTCGTTGAGCGTCTCGACGTTCTGCTCCGCGAGCATCTGGAAGAGCACCTCGTTGCCCGCGCGGCGAGCGGAGTCGCCGGTGCAGGTCTCGCCGTTGCCGAGGACGGCGAAGTCCACGCCGGCGTGGTCGAAGAGCTCGGCCACGGCGCGGGTCGTCTTCTTCGCGCGGTCCTCGTAGGCGCCGGCGCAGCCGACCCAGAAGAGGTAGTCGACCTCGTCGGCGGACTCGACGTCCTCACCGAAGACCTTGACCGTGAAGGGCAGGTCCTTCGCCCAGTCCATGCGCGCCTTGGCGCCCATGCCCCACGGGTTGCCCTTCGACTCGAGCTTCTTGAACAGGCCACCGAGCTCGCTCGGGAAGGCCGATGCGATGAGTGTCTGGTAGCGGCGCATGTCGACGAAGTGGTCGACGTGCTCGATGTCCACCGGGCACTGCTCGACGCAGGCGCCGCAGGTGGTGCAGGACCACAGCGCGTCCTCGTCGATGACGACATCGGGCCCGTGCGGGTTGTACGCCGTCAGCGGGTGCTCCGGGTCGTACCCGGTCTGCCCGACGAGGGCCATCTCGCCCCAGTTGATCGCGTCCGGCTCTGCGGTGGCGACGGAGCCCTCCGCCTCGGTCGGGGCGTCCGCCAGCGCAACGGCGCCGGACTTGGTCTGGGACCGGGCACCCCCGGCGGACGGCAGTGCACCGGAGACACCCTCGGCGGCGGCTAGGTAGGGCGCCTTGCTGTGCGCGTGGTCGCGCAGCGCCATCATCATCATCTTCGGGGAGAGGGGCTTCTCGGTGTTCCACGCCGGGCACTGGTCCTGGCAGCGGCCGCACTCGGTGCAGGTGCTGAAGTCGAGCAGGCCCTTCCACGTGAAGTCCTCGACCTTGCCCACGCCGAAGGTGGAGTCCTCGTCCATCTCCTCCATGGCCTCCATGGAGAAGGGCTTGCCGTCGACCATCATCGGCTGCAGCTCACCCAGCGAGGTGCGTCCGTCGGCGTGGCGCTTGAAGTAGATGTTGAAGAACGCGAGGAAGCGGTGCCAGGCCACACCCATCGTCGGGGTGAGCGAGATGGTGATCATCCACGCGTAGGAGATGATCAGCTTGATCAGCGCGACGACGACGATGCCGGTCTCCAGCGCCTCCACGGACATGCCGGTGAAGAGCGAGCCGAGCCACGCCGTCAGCGGGAAGTGGAAGAGCGAGGCGTGCTCGGTGTCGCCCGTGTTGCTCATCAGCGCGTACTCCATGCCGCGCAGCAGCGCGATGCACAGGCCCACGCCGAGGATCGTCAGCTCGACGTAGTAGGCCTGCCAGAAGGTCGAGCCGAAGAAGCGCGAACGGCGGCCCTCCTGACCTGCGGCCGAGCGCGGGTGCTGCTTCTGCCGGATGGCCATCAGCATGAGGATCGTGATGATGCCCGTCATCGCGAACAGCTCGGTGATCCACTCGTAGAGGAAGAACGTGCTGATGAACGGGATGACGAAGTGCGGGTCGAACAGCTGCCCCGTCGCCTGGACGAGGGTCAGGAAGAGGACCCCGAAGGAGATCATCGTGACCCAGTGGGCGATCGCCACGACCGGCAGGCGGGACATGCGGGTGTGACCGAGGAACTCGCGCAGCAGCGTGGCGGTGCGCGCCCCCGGGTTCGCCGTCCGTTCGCCACTCGGCGTGGACTGCCCGAGCTTGAAGAGGGTGACGAAGTGCTTGACGGCTCGAGCGAGCAGGCCCCATCCGACGATGGTGATCCCGACCCCGATGATGATCGCGACGATCTGGAGGGCAGACATGGCGGGCAGTCTAGTGAGCATGTGGGCCCCCGCACCCCTCAGGCAGTGCGGCGCTCGTCACCCCGAGCGGTGGGGGACCGGGGCGGAGGTGAAGGGGGATGGCTGCCCGCTCGCGCCGGATGAGACCCGCTTGCAGCCGGGAATAACAGGGTGTTGGAATATCCATAACACCTCGTTCGTTTTCGCACGAGATCGGCCGCGCCTGCGCGGCCCCTTCGAACCTCCGATGGAAGGACCCGCGTTGCCTATCTACGAAGACGCCACCAAGCTCGTCGGCCGGACCCCCCTGGTGCGGATCAACCGCATCATCGAGTCCGACGCCACCGTCGCCGCCAAGCTCGAGTTCTACAACCCGGCCAGCTCGGTCAAGGACCGCATCGGTGCGGCGATCATCGACGCGGCCGAGGCCTCCGGTGACCTGAAGCCGGGCGGCACCATCGTCGAGGCCACGTCGGGCAACACCGGCATCGCCCTGGCCATGGTCGGCGCGGCCCGCGGGTACAAGGTCGTCCTCACGATGCCGGAGACGATGTCCAAGGAGCGCCGGGCTCTGCTGCGCGCCTTCGGTGCCGAGCTCATCCTGACCCCCGGGCCGGGGGGCATGAAGGGCGCCGTCGAGAAGGCCGACGAGGTCGCCGCCGAGCGCGGCGCCGTCCAGGCGAAGCAGTTCGCCAACGAGGCCAACCCCCGCATCCACGAGAAGACCACCGGTCCGGAGATCTGGCAGGACACCGACGGCAAGGTCGACATCCTCGTCTCCGGGATCGGCACGGGCGGCACCATCACCGGTGCGGGCCGCTACCTGCGCTCGCAGAACCCCGACCTGCAGATCGTCGCGGTCGAGCCGGCCGAGTCGCCGATCCTCAACGGCGGCGACCCGGGCCCGCACAAGATCCAGGGACTGGGCGCGAACTTCGTCCCGGAGATCCTCGACACCGACATCTACGACGAGGTCATCGACATCGACGCGCCGACCTCCTTCGACTGGGCCCGGAAGACGGCCACCCACGAGGGGCTGCTCGTGGGCATCTCCTCGGGTGCGGCCCTCGCCGCGGCCGACCAGGTCGCACGTCGCCCCGAGAACGCCGGCAAGACCATCGTCGTCATCGTCCCCAGCTTCGGCGAGCGCTACCTGTCGACGCCGCTCTTCGAGGGTCTGACCGACTGAAGATGACCTCTCACCTCTCGGTGCGCGAGACGATTCGCGAAGACCTTGCTGCGGCCATGGAGCGCGACCCCGCCGCGACCTCGCGGTGGGTCGTGCTGCTGACCTCTGCCGGTCTGCACGCGATCTGGATGCATCGCGTCGCGCACCGGTGGTGGCAGCATGGTCGCCTGCGGTGGCCCGCACGGCTGCTCGCCTATGCGTCACGGTCCATCACCGGGATCGAGATCCACCCCGGTGCGCGGATCGGCCGTCGCTTCTTCATCGACCACGGCATGGGTGTCGTCATCGGCGAGACCGCGGTCATCGGTGATGACGTCATGCTCTTTCACGGGGTCACGCTCGGCGGCACCTCCGGCAGGCGCGTCAAGCGACACCCGACGCTCGGCAACCAGGTCATGGTCGGTGCCGGCGCGAAGATCCTCGGTGACGTGCACGTCGGCTCCCGGGTCAAGGTCGGCGCGAACTCGGTCATCGTCAAGGACGTCCCCACCGGTGCGGTCGCGACGGGCATCCCGGCGCAGTACCGCTTCCCCCAGCTGGGGGACCTGCCGGCGATGAGCTCCGAGGAGCGGCTCTACGCCGACCCCGCTCTCTTCATCTGATCTCCGGACCCGGACGAAGGGGTGCACTCACCGGATCCGGTGAGTGCACCCCTTCGTCCGTGGCATACCGTTGACCGTGCTGTCGTCCACCGGCGGCCGGGAGGGCTCGCATAGTGGCCTAGTGCGGCGGTCTTGAAAACCGCTAGGGGCGCAAGCCTCTCGTGGGTTCGAATCCCACGCCCTCCGCTCGTTCTGACGTTCCTCCTCGCTGGGGTCGACCGGCTGCTCGCTAGGCTGCCTGCGTGACCAACCGCCCCACCGTCGTCGTCCTCAACGGGCCCAACCTCAACCTCCTCGGTGAGCGCCAGCCCGAGATCTACGGCCACGAGACCCTCGCCGACGTCGAGGAGATGTGCCGCGTCCGGGCCGACGAGCTGGGGATGGACCTGGACTTCCGACAGACCAACCACGAGGGTGTCTTCATCGACGCGATCCACGAGGTGCGTCGCTCCGCGGTCGGTCTCGTGGTCAACGCCGGAGGCTGGACGCACACCTCCGTCGCCATCCGCGACGCCCTCGCGGCGGTGGTCGCTCCGGTGGTCGAGGTCCACATCTCGGACGTGCACGCACGCGAGGAGTTCCGACGCTTCTCCTACATCTCGGACGTCGCCATGAGCGTGATCGTCGGGCGCGGGGTCCGTGGCTACGTGGAGGCCGTTGACGCCCTCGGTCGCTGATGCGTCACCCGGGCGGTAATGCTGGTAGCGTCACTTCCGTAGTTGCATGACAGAACTTCTCGCACGATGCGAATGGGCTCGACCCCGGTCGGGTCCCGAGTATTACCGGAGGCGTGTTCCTCTGCCGAGGGGAGCGTTGCAGCTCGGAAGGGACCGCAACCGGCGGGACCGGATTGTTCAACAGGAAAGAAGATTCACCCCATGGCACAGGGCACAGTTAAGTGGTTCAACGCTGAGAAGGGCTTTGGCTTCATCGCCCAGGACGGCGGGGGCCCCGACGTGTTCGTTCACTACTCCGCCATCGACACCACGGGTTACCGCACCCTGGACGAGGCGCAGCGTGTCGAGTTCGAGATCACCCAGGGCCCCAAGGGTCCGCAGGCCGAGGGCGTTCGTCCCGTCTGAGACGACGCTCACCTGATGCGGTGATTCCACCGCTTCGACGAAGGCCCCCACCACGCGTTGGTGGGGGCCTTCGTCCGTCCCGCGACGGTCGAGACGCTAGGGTGACCCTTCGATGCGAGACGAGAGACACGAGGCGAGCCGGTCGGTCCGACGCCATGAGCGCCGTCGGCGACGTGCCCGCACCCGTCGCCGGGTCCTCATCGGGGGTGGACTCGTCATCGCCCTCGTCGCCACCATCGCCCTGGCCACCGGCATGCACCTCACCGGTAACATCTCCCGGGTCGACATCGCCTCGGGCAGCAACGAGCGTCCCGAGGACATCGACGGCGACCTGAACATCCTCGTCATCGGCTCGGACACCCGCGAAGGCATCGGGACGAACGAGTACGGGACCGGGACGGCCGAGGGCGGGGCTCGCTCGGACACGAACCTGCTCCTGCACATCTCCGCCGACAGGGAGTCGGCCTATGTCATCTCGATCCCGCGGGACTCGATGACCCGGGCCCCCACCGACTGCGACGATCCGGCCTCCACCGTCGTCAACGGCGAGGTGCGTCGGTGGAACGACAACTTCAACAGGGGTGGCCCCGCGTGCGTGGTCAAGACGCTCGAGGGCCTGACCGGGATCTTCGTCGACCACGTCGCCGTCGTCGACTTCAACGGTTTCCAGTCGATGGTCGACGGCCTCGGCGGGGTGACGGTGTGCCTGCCGAAGGCCGTGCACGACGAGGACGCCCAGATCGACCTCGAGGCCGGTAAGCAGCGGCTCGACGGCCACGAGGCGCTCGGCTACGTCCGGATGCGCAAATCCCTCGGGGACGGCTCGGACCTGCAGCGCATCGAGCGGCAGCAGGCCTTCATGTCCTCGATGGCGCAGGAGGCCACGCGTACCTCGCTGCTGCTGCGCCCGGACCGGCTCTACTCCTTCCTCGACGCGGCGACGAAGTCGATGACCGCCGACGAGGATCTCGGCCTGAAGCGGATGCTCTCGATCGCGACGAGCGTGAAGGACCTGGGCATGGACGAGCTCGTCTTCGTCACCGTGCCGAACGAGCCCTACCCGGCCAACACCAACCGGGTCCAGTGGCGCCAGCCGGCGGCTGATGCCCTCTGGACGGCCGTGCGCAACGACACCGCCCTCCCCGGTCACGAGAAGGACGGGAAGAAGGACGCCGAGCCCACACTCACCGTGGCGCCGTCGCAGATCCACGTGGAAGTCCGCAACGACACCCCGTCGCCCGGCCTCGCCGCGCAGGAGGCACGGTCCCTCGCAGCGCAGGGCTTCGACACGGCCGTGGTCTACGACCCCCCGACCGACGAGACCGAGGGGGTCACCGTCACGCACGCGAAGGGGGAGGCGGCCGCCGCCAGGACCGCCGCCGCCGCCTACGAGGGCGCCAAGCTGAAGGTCGACGAGGAGCTGCCCGTCGGCACCGTCCAGGTCTCCCTGGGGCGCGGTGCACCGAACGCCCGGGAAGTGCCGAACAGGGAGGGCAGCCAGCCGCTCCCCGAGGCCACGGTCCAGGCCCCGCCGGCACCCACCCAGGTCAAGACCCGCACGGCCGACCAGGACATCTGCGGCTGAGCGCCCCGCAGCCGCACCCGACTTTGAGAGCCGAAGGCTTGCCAGATAGTCTGTCCGGGTTGTCTGGAGGCGTCGCCTAGTGGCCTATGGCGCCGCACTGCTAATGCGGTTCGGGTTACCCCCGTCGAGGGTTCAAATCCCTCCGCCTCCGCGCAACGGGAGCCCCCGCGCCGTGTGGCGCGGGGGCTCCTGCTCGTGCTGGCACGGGCCTCGATCGGCAGCGTCGGATCTAGGCGAGCATAAGAACTGCTAACCGCCCCCCTTCAATCCTGAGCCCTGGACGGCCTGTTCACTGGCGCTGATGCCTCCCACTATGGACGCAGTTGTCCAGGTCACAAGGGAGTAGCCGCTGTGAACGACGTGTTCGGTCTGATGGATGAGTGGGGCCCGGAAAAGGTGGTCTGTGTCTCCGACCGTCGTACCGGGATGAAGGGCGTCCTGGTCGTGGACAACACTGCTCGGGGCATGGGCAAGGGCGGCACCCGTATGAGAGTGGACCTCCAGGTCGGCGAAGTGGCGCGGTTGGCCCGCGCCATGACGTGGAAGTGGGCGGCTGTAGACCTGTTCTACGGCGGTGCCAAGGCCGGGATCGTCGGAGATCCGGGCTCCGGCGACAAGGAAGCTGTCCTCCGCTCCTTTGCTCGGGCGTTGCGCAACGAAGTTCCGTCCGAGTACGTGTTCGGCCTCGACGTCGGATTGAATGAACAAGATGCAGCGATCCTGCTGGACGAGTTGGGTGACCGTGGCTCTGCAGTCGGATTGCCGGCTGCGCTGGGGGGCCTGCCCTACGACCAACTGGGAGTCACCGGGTACGGCGTGGCCGAGGCTGCGGACGCGGCCGCCACTTCGATCGGTCTCCCCATGGTCGGAGCAAGAGTCGCGGTGCAAGGCTTCGGAGCGGTCGGATCGGCAGCGGCCACGCGCTTGGTGGAGCTGGGGGCCGTTGTCGTGGCAGTGGCGACCGCCACAGGAACGGTGTCGGACCCAGAGGGCATTGATGTTGTGAAGTTGATCGAGCTGCGGACAGAGCACGGGGACCATTGCGTCACGGCCTATGGGGCGGTGCAACCCCCCGAAGCAGTACTGGAGGCGGATGCCGACGTCCTGGTTCCGGCGGCGCTGGAGGACGTCATAGACGGGGAACTCGCCAAGCGGATCCACCCGCGGCTCATCGTCGAGGGAGCGAACCTCCCGACCACCGATTCCGCCCGTCAGATCTTGCACGAGCGCGGCATCGCCGTCGTTCCCGACTTCATCGCCAACGCCGGAGGAGTCGTCGCTGCAGCCCACTCGATGGATGCGCGCCGATCGGCATTCCCCGTCGATCCCGACACTGTCATGGCGATGGTCTCGACCAAGATGCGCGCCAACGCTGTCACGGTCATCGAGGAGAGCGCGCGCCACCACATTCACACCAAGGAAGCTGCGCAGGTGCTGGCACAACGACGCGTTCGAGAGGCGATGCGGCTGCGTGGTCAGTTTCGTCCCTGAACATCACCACCTACCAAGGAGCCCGAATGTCGATCCTCGTCCTGGATGAGCAGGAAGTGCGTCAGGTCCTCACCGTCCCGTTGGCGGTTCAGTCACAACGAGACGCATTCGCGGCGCTCGGCAACCGCGAGGCGGTTCTACCGCCTCGACTGATCGTCCCCGGCCAAGGCCTCGACGTCTCCTTCTGCTACGCCGCGCGCCTGTCCCCGGGTGGGCCTGCCGTGAGCAAGTTCGGAAGCATGCACCCCGGAAACAACGCACGTGGTCTCCCCGCCATTCATGCCGTCATCGTGGTCCTTGACGAGGAGACCGGGGCCCCCGTGGCTTTCATGGACGGTACGAGCGTGACCGAGATCCGGACCTCGGCTGCTTCCGCTGTGGCCGCGGAGACATTGGCGCCCTCGGCGCGCACTGCCGCGATCATCGGCTTGGGCACCCAGGGTGTGGCGCACGTGCGCGCATTGCACCACACGCACGACCTGAATCAGGTGCGGCTGCACGGCCGGGATGTCGAACGGGCCGAAGGCGTGGCCGCAGACCTGCGGTCTGAGACGGGTCTGGACATCGTGGTGACCGCATCGGCGGAGGAGTGCGTGCGTGATGCTGAACTCGTGGTGACCTGCACGACCAGCGCGACGCCAGTCGTGAAGGCCGCGTGGTTGGCCCCAGGAGCGACCTTGATCAGTGTCGGCTCGTTCGCCTCCGACAGATTCGAGTACGACCAGGACGTGCTGGAGCAAGCCGATGTCATCGTGGTTGACGACATCGAGACGGCGCGGGCCGATGCTGGGCCGGTGGCCAGTGCCCTCGGCTCCGGGGCACTCCTCGACGAGCAGGTGACAACCTTGGGCGCCGTGCGCGTAGGGGAGGCTCCCGGTCGTTCCAGCAGTGACCAGCTGGTCCTCTACACGACGGTCGGGCTGGGGGCGCAGGACGCGGCTGCCGCGGCCACGTTGCTGCCTGCGGCCCGCGAGGCCGGCCTGGGCCGGCTTATCTCTCTGGGAGGCTGACGCCTATTGCTTCCTCTGTCACGGCGGCGCTCGCCTCCCGCAATGCATCCACCAGCCCCCGCCACGAGCCCTCACTCGTCGCGGGGGCCCGCACCGCCATGACGACGCGGTGGGCACCATGGTCGGAAAGCCGAAGCGGCACGACTCCATCGAGTGGGGCGAACCCGAGCGCGGGGACGACCGCGATACCCATCTTTGCCCGTACGAGACCGCCGGTGGTCGCGTAGTTGTTCGTCCGGTAAGCGACCTCGGGGCTGAAGCCGGCATTCGCGCTGAGTCGACGCAGCATGGCCGCACCCGGGGTGCCAAGCCGAGGTGCGATCCAGGTTTCGCTTTCCAGCTGGTCGATGCTGATGCCGGACGAACCGCCCAACAAGGGATGATCCGCAGGAACGAGGACGAGAAGGTCCTCGACCAGCAGCTTGAGGGCACGGAAGCCCCGTGGATACCTGCCCGGCACGAGACCATAGCGGTACATGATGGCGACATCGAGCTCACGCGCCACCAACATGGGGGTGAGCTCCGGCTCCTCGCCCTCGTCCAGACGCACCTCGATATCGGGCTGTTCGTGACGGAAGCGCGACAGGGCCATCGGGAGTATCCGTTCGCTGGCGGTTGGGAAACTGCCCAACCGCAGTCGTCCGGTGCTGCCCTGGCGGAGCAGGGTGATGTCGTCCTCGAGCGACTGGAGTCGTCCCAGCGCGTCGAGTGAACGTTCACTGATGAAATGCGCCGTCGGCGTGGCTCTCACCCCGTGACCATCGCGCTCGAACAGGCGCATGTGAATCTGGCGCTCGAGGGCGGTGATCTGCTGTGAGACCGCGGAGCCCGAGTACCCGAGTTCGCGTGCAGCGTCGGCGAAGGAACCGGTACGTAGCACCGTGTGCAGCGTGCGCAGGTGCACTGGATTGAGCATGCGTCAGGCTATCTCGGCACTCGTGGGCCACCACCGCGGCGTGCCGGGACAGCAATGAAGCTCTCGTTAAGGATTCCTTACACCGCCTCGATCGATCCTGAGGCTCCTCCCCCTTCCGAGGTGTTGTTCGGCCGTGCAGGGTGACACCTACCGGGCGATGTGATCCCGGTCGCACTGACTCAAGGAGGTGTCATGGCGCGTCGTCACGTCGACGAACCGATCGATGTAGGGCCGTTCACCCTGCGCGGTCGCGTGTATCTCCCGGCGCACCAGCCTGGTCTCGCCGCCGGCGGTCAGGTCACCGATCAGTACATCGCCTATCACCGGCAACGGGCTCGCGCCGGCGCCGCGATGCAGGTCACCGGAGCCACTCCCGTGGCGCCATCCGCGGAGTGGGCGGATATCTGCCTGTGGAACATCGATGAATCGATCGTTCCCGGCTACCAGCGTCTCGCGGCGGCGGTCCACGAAGAAGGGGGTCGGATGATCGCCCAGCTGGCGCACCCCGGCCCCACCGAGGTCGAGGGTGTGGAAGTTCTTGGCGCATCGCGTGACTTCTCCGAGGTCAGCCGACAGGTGGCGGTGGCCGCGACGACCGCCCAGTTGGACCGCATCGTGGATGAATACACACGTGCGGCTGATCGCTGTCGACGCGGGGAGCTCGACGGCGTGGAGATCAGCATGGCCCACGGGCTGCTGCTCGCCGCTTTCCTCTCACCATTGACCAACCACCGGGACGACGAATATGGAGGCGACTTCGCGCGCCGACTCGCCTACCCCCTTCGTGTACTGGATGCGGTCCGGCAGGCACTGGGGCCGGAGCAGGCCTTGGGAGTTCGACTGGGCGCTGACGACCTGGTGCCCGGTGGGCTGCGACCCGATGAAGCCGGACGGGTCGCTGCGGCGATCGAGGACCGGATCGACTACCTCAGCGTGATGGTCGGCAACAACAACCGGCTGGAGTCGCGCACCCGGCACTGGCCTCCGACACCGGCTCGACCGGGACTGTTCCGCTCGGTCGTACGCACGGTCCGGAACCACGTGAATGCCGTGCCGGTAGCCGGGGTCGGTCGTATCCTCACCCTCGACCTGGCGGAGGACATGATCGCCTCGGGGGATGCCGACATGGTCGGGATGGTCCGCGCGCAAATTGCGGACCCCGCACTGCTTCCAATGTCCAGATCGGGCCGGGAGTCGGACGTTCGACCGTGTGTGGGTGCCAATGTCTGCGTGAACTCCTTGATGTTGCGCAGGCCGCTCACTTGCATGATCAATCCCGATGTGGCCACGTCCGTCGATGACACCGAAGCCGACCCTTTGGACGGAATGCGCGTCGTGGTCGTCGGCGGGGGCCCGGCCGGGCTGGAGGCCGCCCGCCGGGCGGCCCGACGGGGCGCCTGGGTGGCGCTGCTCGAGCGTCGGACCGTTCTTGGTGGGCGAATGGCCCAGTGGGGACAGGCCCCGAGCCGGCAGGAGTTCTCGAAGTGGATCCGCTGGCAGCAGCAGCAGCTGCGCGGGATGGACGTGGACATCCACCTCGGCGTCACCGCCGATGCGGCACGGGTGCTCTCCTTCGGCCCGGACGTCGTTGTCGTGGCCACCGGCGCCCCCGCCGTGCCCGTGGATCTCCCCACCGACGGGAGTGTCGAAGTGTTGTCCGCCGACGCCGTCTTCGCCAGGGGAGCGGCCTCCGGGCGGGTCATCGTGCACGATGCGGTCGGCGACCTCGACGGCGCCCTCATTGCGGACTTCCTCGATGCCAGCCGGTGTGACGCGGTGCTGACCACGTCCAGGATCCACGTCGGAGAGGGCGAAGGGACCAACACCTTGGTTCCTATGCTCCGTCACCTCGCCGACAGGGACATCCCGACGATCGAAAGGGTCCGACCCGTCGGCATCGACGATGGCCGGGTCCGGCTCGAAGGCGTCTTCGGCGGACCTGATCAGTGGATCCGGGCCGACGTGCTCGTGGGATGGGCCGGCGGGGACCCCGACACGTCCCTGATCGGGGAGCTCCGGGCCGCAGGGGTCGAAGCGCTCGCCATCGGTGACCAGCTGCGCCCTCGCCGCGTCACGGATGCGACCGCGGACGCCAAACGGATGGCCGACAACCTTCGCCCGCCAACCACCCCACCCGGCCCACAGCCCGAGGAGTCTCGCGCATGACGACGCAGCCCGTGATTGATGTCCGCTCGCTCTGCAAGCAGTACGGGGACCACGTCGTCCTGAACGACGTGAGTCTTCAGGTGGCGGAGGGAGAGGTCGCCGCGGTCATCGGCCCCAGCGGGGCCGGCAAGAGCACCTTGCTGCGCTGTTTGAATCTTCTCGAGAGGCCGGACTCGGGCAGCTTCAAGGTCCAGACCACGACCATCGACGCGTCCACCAAGATCAAGAGTGCCGACGTCAGGCAGCTCAGGCGCAGCTTGGGGATGGTCTTCCAATCCTTCAACCTGTTTCCCCACCTGTCCGTCCTGCAGAACATCGTGCTCCCGCAGCAGCGTGTCCTGGGGCGTTCCCGGAAGGAGGCGGAGGCCCGTGGCCTGGAGCTGCTCGACCGAGTCGGCCTCGCCGACAAACCGACCCAGTACCCCAGCCGGTGCTCTGGGGGTCAACAACAACGGATAGCCATCGCCCGTGCGCTCGCTCTCGATCCCGAGGTGATCCTCTTCGACGAGCCGACCAGTGCCCTCGATCCCGAGCTCGGCCTCGAGGTCTTGGCAGTCATGCGCGAGCTCGCCGACGAGGGCATGACGATGGTCGTGGTCACCCACGAGATGCAGTTCGCGCGGGACGTCTCCGACCACCTCGTCGTGATGGCAGATGGTGGGATCATCGAGCAGGGCGCACCCGAGCAGATCTTCTCCCAGCCGGACAACGCACGCACCCGCCAGTTCCTCCGGGCGGTGCTGGATCGATGACGCCCGAGGTCCTCCTCTCCATATTGCGTGGTCTGCCGACGACGCTTCTGCTCACCTTCGGAGCGCTGGCCCTGGGCGCGGTGGGCGGCATCCCGCTGGTCCTGCTCCGCCGGTCGCCGTGGGCGATCACGAGGATCCCGGCGAGGTTGCTGATCGAGGTCCTGCGCGGTATCCCCCCGATCGTCTGGTTGTTCATCATCTTCTTCGGGTTGGCGCCGATGGGGATCCGGCTGAGTCCCCTGACCGCGGGCATTCTCGGGATGGGAGTCATCTCGGCGGCCTATCTCGCAGAGATCTACCGGGGCGGACTGGCGGCGGTCAATCGCGGGCAGTATGAGGCCTCGATGGCCCTGGGCATGTCGTCCCCGGACATGATGAGCCGCATTATCGGCCCGCAGGTGGTCCGTGTATCGATCCCCGCAGCGGCCACCTACGGCATCGGCCTGCTCAAGGATTCCTCCATCGCCTTCACGATCGGGGTGAACGAGATGCTCTACTTCGCCAACGTCGAATCTCGCTCCGAGGCCGATGCGATCGGCCCCTTCCTGACCGCTGGTGCGGTCTACGTGGTCCTCTCGGTCCTCAGTGCGTGGGGATCCAGAACCCTGGACGCTCGACTGCAGAAGAGGGTGGCGCGATGAACGTCATCTCCGACTGGAGCTCGTACTTCCCCGACCTCCTCGAAGGACTTCTCGTCAGTGTGCAATTGGCGGCGATCAGTCTCGGTCTAGGGATCCCGTTGGGTCTCGTGCTCGCCATCGCGAACGGATCGGGCGGCCGGGTCGCGCGGGCGGGGGCGATCGTCCTCGTCGAGATCGGGCGCGGCATGCCGGCACTGGTCATGCTGCAGATCGTCTACTTCGGGCTGCCCGACCTCGGTCTCTCCTTCGGCTCCTTCGTCTCTGCCGCGGTAGCACTGACCCTGACCAGCGCCGCCTACACGAGTGAGATCATCCGGGGTGGTCTGCAATCCGTGCCGGCCGGTGAGGTTGAGGCCGCAGAAGCACTCAACATGGCCCGGCTCGACATCCTCCGGTTCATCGTCATCCCCCAGGGGATGCGGGTCGCGGTCCCCTCCCTCATGGGCTTCTCCATCCTGATCTTCCAGGCCACGGCCCTTGCCTACACGATCGCGCTGCCTGAGCTCCTCGCCACTGCGTACTCCATCGGGTCGTCGACGTTCCGCTACATGAGCGTGCTCGTCCTCGCTGGGTTGATGTACCTGGCGATCACCATCCCCATGAGCTTCCTGACTGAACGGGTCGAAATGCGTCTGTCCCGACACCTGTAATCCCAACCGACTCCAACCGCAGCACCCCACCCAAGGAGAAAACATGTCCAAGCGACTTGCCCTCGCCGCAGCACTGGCCACCAGCACCGCACTGCTCTCAGCATGTGGCAGCACGGGCGGCAGCGACAGTGCCGGCGGGGACTGCACACCTGCCCACGAGTTCAACACCATGACGGAAGGAGAACTCACCGTCTCGGCCTACGACCTTCCGCCGTTCACACAGGTCGAGGGAGAGCAGCTCAAGGGTGTCGACGGTGCGATCTTGGACGAGATCGCCGCGATGGAGTGCCTCGAGGTCGTGGTCCAGCCGGCCGCTGCGTCCGCTGTCATCCCGGCCGTGCAGACCGGCCGCGCCGATGTCGCGGCCGCCAACTGGTATCGCACCGCCGACAGGGCCAAGGTCGTCAACCTGACAGGCCCCATTTACACCGACCAGATGGCCATCATCGGCAAGGACGCGCCCACGGAGATACCGGAGCTGAAGGGGGAGAAGGTCGGTACGGTTGACGGCTACCTGTGGGTGGCGGACATGGAGGCTTACACAGGTGACTCCATGAAGATCTACAGCTCACCGCAGAACATGTACCAGGACCTCGAGAGCGGCCGGATCGACTACGCCGTGGACAGCTTCGGTTCCGGCGTCTACAACGTGGATGACGAGTCGATCGACGTCGTGGTCGCGGACAAGTTCAAGGAGGTTGCGGCCTCCATGGAGGGCGCGCAGTCCACCTTCCCGCTGCCCAAGGACAACGAAGCCATGCTGGAGGCCTTCAACGAGGACATTGTCGAGCTGCGCGAGAGCGGTCGTTTGGCGGAGATCCTCGTCGAGCACGATCTGGACGAGTCGGCTGCCGAGCCCGGTGAAGCTCGCCTCATCGGCGACTGATGACCCAGGACGGCGCAGGAGGAACCCCGTGAACAATCGGAAGAACACGCTCCCCGCGGAAGCGGACGTCGTGATCATCGGCGGTGGAGTGATGGGCGTGAGCACCGCGTACCACCTCGCGAGTGCAGGTGTGGAGCGCGTGGTCCTCGTGGAGAAGGACACCCTCGGTGAGGGCTCGACCGCTCGGGCCGCGGGCGGCATCCGTGCCGTCTTCTCCGACGAGATCAACATCGCTCTGGGTAGGTACAGTCTGGACACCTTCGAACGTTTCGAGCAGGAGTTCGACCAGTCCATCGACCTGCACCAGGTGGGGTACCTCTTCCTGCTGGACAACGACGACCACGTCGAGACGTTCACCCGCAACGCCGAGCTCCAGCAGGCGATGGGAGTGGACAGCCGGATGATCTCGGCCGAGGAGGCGCAGAGGCTGTCTCCGCTGATCGACACGGCTGGAGTGCGGGCAGCCCTCTGGTCGCCACGAGCGGGTCACTGCACCCCGGAGTCCGTGGTGCAGGGGTATGCGCGGCGTGCACGAGCAGCCGGAGTGACCATTGTGACCGGTGTTGCGGCGACCGGAATCTCCACCGAGGGTCAGGAGATCCGGAAGGTGCACACGTCGGCCGGGGCAATAGCGACCTCTTCGGTCATCTGTGCTGCCGGCCCGTGGGCGAAGGACGTCGGGGCCTGGGCGGGGGTCTCCTTGCCCGTGGAGCCACTGCGACGACAGATCCTGATCACCGAGGCCGTCCCCGACCTCGCTCCGGACACTCCCTTCACCATCGACTTCTCGTCGAGCCTCTACTTCCACAACGAGGGGCCCGGCCTGCTCATCGGGATGTCGGAGGACAAGGACTCGTGGAGCTTCGACACCAGCCGGGACAGCGGCTGGCTCCCCTCCTTGGCCGAGGCCATGGACCGACGGGTTCCAGCCGTCACCGACATCGGCATCCAGAGCGGGTGGGCAGGTCTCTACGAGATGACTCCCGACCACAACGCGCTCATCGGCCGCTCCAGGACGGTCCCGGGCTTCCTCTATGCGTGTGGGTTCTCCGGTCACGGTTTCCTCATGGGGCCCGCGGTCGGAGAGGTCATGCGCGACCTGTATCTCGAGCGTGACCCGATCATCGACGTCAGTGCGTTGGATCTCGAGAGATTCAACGGTGCAGATATTCGACCTGAACTCAACATCGTCTGATTCGAAGGAGCAATCACCATGTCCCGCAACCAGATCCCGACGGCGGAGTCCTTGCAGCAGCAAGCACATGATGCCGCGAAGCGCTGCGGCGTCGACCCGGAGCGTATTGCCGGTGACCGGCCGCACCGTTCTCCCATCAACGGCGAGTCCCTCGGAGGGATCCGGTGGGGAACGACGGACGACGTCGACGAGGCGGTTCGTCGCTCGCACCAGGCCTTTCTGCAGTGGCGCAAGGTCCCAGCACCCCAGCGCGGTGCCGTCATCAAGCGGTTCGGCGAGCTGCTGACGGAGCACAAGGAGGACCTCGGGACGCTCGTGAGTCTTGAGGTCGGCAAGATCACCTCGGAAGCGCTGGGTGAGGTGCAGGAGATGATCGATATCTGCGACTTCGCCGTGGGCCTGTCGCGGCAGCTCTACGGCAGTACCTCGGTCTCCGAGCGTCCGGGACACCGCCTGATGGAGACGTGGCACCCGCTTGGGGTGGTCGGGGTGATCAGCGCCTTCAACTTCCCGGTGGCGGTCTGGTCGTGGAACACCGCCGTCGCACTTGTATGCGGTGACACCGTCATCTGGAAACCGTCGGAGCAGGCGCCGCTGTGCGCATGGGCATCGGCAGCACTGCTGTCGCGCGCGCTCGAGGAGTCGGGTGCGCCCGCTGACGTCAGCCAGGTGGTGGTCGGCGGGCCGGAAATCGGCGAGTCGCTTGTCGACAACTCCGGTGTCGCGATGGTCAGTGCCACGGGATCGACTCGCATGGGCCGGGCCGTAGGGCCGCGCGTCGCCAACCGGTTCGGTCGGTCGCTGCTCGAACTCGGTGGAAACAACGCCGCGATCGTGTCACCGACCGCGGACTTGGACTTGACCCTGCGTGGCATCGTCTTCGCTGCAGCGGGTACCGCGGGACAGCGGTGCACCACCATGCGCCGGGTCATCGCCCATTCCTCGATCGTCGAGGAACTGACAGAGCGACTTGTCGAGGCATACGAGCGTCTGCCGATCGGGGACCCGCTGGCGCACGGCACCTTGGTCGGGCCGCTGGTCCACGGCGATGCGTATGCCGCGATGCAGGCCGCGCTGGAGAAGGCGCAGGCAGCGGGAGGCAAGATCGTCGTCGGTGGCGAGCGGGTTCTCGCCGATGAGGCGACGGATGCCTACTATGTGCGGCCGGCGGTGGTACGGATGCCGGAGCAGAGTGAAGTCGTCACGCAGGAAACCTTCGCCCCCGTCCTCTACGTTCTGGACTACGAGGAGTTCGCGGACGCGATCGCGCTGAACAACGATGTCCCGCAGGGGCTGTCGTCGGCGCTGTTCACGCAGGACCAGGCCGAGAGCGAGATCTACCTCTCCTCCGAAGGGTCGGACTGCGGCATCGTCAACATCAACATCGGCACGTCCGGTGCCGAGATCGGCGGTGCCTTTGGGGGAGAGAAGGAGACCGGCGGCGGCCGCGAGTCGGGCTTCGATGCGTGGCGGGGATACATGCGCCGTGCCACCAACACGATCAACTACTCGGGGGAGCTCCCGCTGGCCCAAGGGGTCGACTTCTCGGTATGAGCGAACCGATCGACACCTCCTTCACTGACGGGGCGAGGTCCCTCGTCAGTGAGCCGGGGGCCGGCCTGCCCGAGTGGTTGGCCCCCCGGGAGGCGCTGGGACTCTTCGAATCGCAGCTGCGCAGTCGGCACCTCGACCTGGCGGCGCGCTGGCTGCGCGGCCGGGGAGAGGGCTTCTACACGATCGGCTCGTCGGGGCACGAGGGGAACGCGGCCGTGGCTGCTGCTCTGCGTCCCACGGATCCGGCCCTGCTGCATTACCGCTCCGGAGGCTTCTACGTCCATCGGGCGACCCAGGTGCCCGACCACGATGCCGTCCGCGACGTCTTGCTCGGACTGGTCGGTGCTGCCTCCGAGCCGATCTCGGGAGGGAGGCACAAGGTCTTCGGGCACCACGACCTGGCTGTGATCCCGCAGACCTCGACGATCGCGTCCCACCTACCCCGGGCGATGGGAGTGGCGTTCTCGTTGGCCAGGGCGAGCAAGCTCGGCGTCGAGTGCTCCTGGCCGGAGGACTCCGTGGTGGTCTGCAGTTTCGGTGACGCGTCGGCCAACCACTCCACGGCAGTCGGAGCGATCAACGCGGCGATCCAGGCGTCGTACCAAGGACTGCCCATGCCACTGCTCTTCGTGTGCGAGGACAACGGCATCGGGATCAGCGTGCAGACTCCGAAGGGCTGGATCGAGACGGCATTCGGGCAGCGTCCGGGGTTGGCCTACTTCGAGGCTGACGGGTGTGATCTGGCCGAGGCGCTCCGGGTGTCACGGGAGGCGGCGCACTACGTCCGGACTCAGCGCAAGCCTGCATTCCTGCATCTGGGGACCGTTCGCCTGATGGGTCACGCCGGCTCGGACGTGGAGTCGGCGTACCGACGTCCGGCTGAGATCGCCGACGATCTGGACCGGGACCCGTTGTTGGCGACGGCCCGGTTGCTGGTGTCCGCTGGAACGCTCTCGGCCGAGGATGTGGTCCAGTGGTACGAGTCCGTGCGACAGGAGGTCAGGACCACCGCGGAGGAAGTCATCGCCCTGCCGAAGCTGTCCTCCGCGGCGGAGGTGATGACGCCCCTGGCATGGCCGGACCCGGACACGGTGGCCGCAGCGGCGGGACGTCCCGTGGAGCGTGATGCCCGTCTGGTGGTCTTCGGCAAGCGGCTACCCGAGGACGAGGGGCCGTTGACGGTGGCGCAGGCCGTCAACCGGGCCCTACTGGACGGGGCTGTCTCGGATCCGGGGTTGCTGGTTTTCGGAGAGGATGTCGCCCGCAAGGGGGGTGTCTACGGTGTCACCCGCACCCTGCAGCGACGCCTCGGTCCTGCGCGCGTCTTCGACACCGTGCTCGACGAGCAGTCCATCCTCGGGGTGGCGCTCGGGGCCGGTGTCTCCGGCCTCCTGCCCGTGCCGGAGATCCAGTACCTGGCCTATCTCCACAATGCAGAGGACCAACTGCGCGGCGAAGCCGCGACATTGCCCTTCTTCTCGGAGGGCCAGTACACCAACCCGATGGTCGTCCGGGTCGCCGGGTACGGCTACCAGAAGGGATTTGGTGGTCACTTCCACAACGACAACGCGCTCGGGGTGCTGCTCGACATCCCCGGTCTTGTGGTGGCCTCACCATCCCGGCCGGATGACGCGGCAGCAATGATGCGGACCTGTCTGATGGCAGCGCGGACGGACGGCGCGACGAGTGTCTTCCTGGAACCGATCGCGCTATACCACACCACAGACCTCTACGAACCGGGTGACGGTGAGTGGGCTGCTGCGTACCCGACCCCCGGTGCCTCGGAAGAAGCGGTGCTGGGGCGTGCCCGTACTTACGGTCAGGGCGATGACCTGACGATCGTGACGTTCGGGAACGGGCTGCACATGTCGTTGCGGGTCGCCGCCACGTTGGCGGCCGAGGACATCCACGTCCGGGTCGTCGACCTGCGGTGGCTCCGCCCGTTGCCGGTGGAGGACATCCTGCGGGAAGCGAACGAGACGGGTCGTGTCCTCGTCGTGGACGAGACCCGGCGAACCGGTGGGGTGTCGGAGGGTGTCGTCACGGCGTTGGTCGACGGCCGCTTCGACGGGCGTATCGCTCGGGTGACCAGCGACGACAGCTTCATCCCGCTGGGCGACGCCGCTCTGACGGTGCTGCTCTCCGAGGAGACCGTCGAGGCCGCGGCCCGCGACCTCCTAGGAAACGGCTGACTGCACGTCCGCGACCCCGGTGAGATGGAACGATGGAACCATGTGGGTCAGGCGAGTGGGCATCGCTGCGGCGCTGGTCGTCGGTGTGCTCGCCGTGCTCGTCGGCGCGGCGTGGGCCTTCCAGCGCTCGCTCGTCTTCGTCCCCGACTCTTCCCCGGTCACCGCGCCCGACGACGTGCGGGAGGTGACGTTCACGACGAGTGACGACCTGGAGCTGACCGCTTGGCTCGTCGAGCCCGGGGCGGGTGTCGCCGACCGCGAGGTGGCCGTCCTCTACGCACCCGGCAACGGCGGCAACCGCGGCGGGCGTATCGGTATCGGACGGGCGCTCGTGGACGAAGGGTTCACCGTCCTCCTCATGGACTACCGCGGCTACGGGGGCAACCCCGGGAACCCCTCGGAGGAGGGACTCGCCAAGGACGCCACGGCTGCTGTGGAGGTGTTGCGTAGCGAGGGCTTCGCGCCCGGGCGGACGCTCTATCTCGGCGAGTCCATCGGTACGGGCGTCGTCGCGCGCCTGCAGGCGGACCGGCCACCTGCCGGGATGCTGCTGCGCTCGCCGTTCACCAGCTTCGTCGACGTCGGTTCACACCATTACCCCTTCCTGCCCGTGGGGCTGCTCATGCGCGACCGGTTCCCGGTGGAGACGTACGTGACCTCGAGCGACGTGCCGACCACGATCGTGTACGGCACCGACGACGAGATCGTGCCGGCCGAGCAGAGTGCCCGGGTCGCCGACACCGCGGGGCGCCTCGAGGAGGTGGTGGCCCTCGACAGGGTGGGACACAACGACCCGCAGATGTTCGGGCGCCCCGTTGTCGAGGCACTCGTCCGATTGGCCGACGCCCACGTGGGCGTCAGTGCTCCTTGACCGCCTGCAGGGTGTAGCTCGCGGCCAGGCGCTCGCGACGCTCGGTGAGACGGAACTCGCCGGGGTGGTCCGGGTGCGGCTCCATCTGGTCGCCCAGCGCGAGGTAGGGGACGCTGTCGTGCTCCTCGAGTCCGGTGATGCGCATGCCGTGGTCGAGCAGCGCCGTGACGATCTCACCCAAGCCGTGGTTCCACTCGTGGGTGATGGTCGCCCCGATTCGGGCGCCACTCCCTTCGCCCGTGCTTACGTAGGTCGAGGCCTCGTCCCAGACCATCGGGGCCTCGGTCTGGAAGTACGGGTACTCCACGGCCAGCAGGCGGTCCTCGCGCGGGTCGTCGAGGCTCCACAGCATCGGGTGACCCTCCCGCAGGTGCAGGCGGCCGCCGGGCCGCAGGAGGTCCACCACGACGCCAGCCCACCGATCGATGTCCGGCAGCCAGTTCAGGGCGCCGATGCCCGTGTACACGAGGTCGAAGGGGGCGACCCCGGCCAGCGCCTCGGGTGCCCCGTAGACGTCGGAGACGACGTAGTCGATCTCCGCGCCGGTCTCCCGGGCCAGCTCGCGTGCGGCGGTCACCGCGGCGGGGGAGAGGTCGACACCGATGACCTGCGCGCCGAGGCGGTGCAGGGAGAGCGTGTCGGTGCCGATGTGGCACTGCAGGTGCACGGCCCGCAGGCCGTCGAGGTCGCCGAGGCGGGGCCGGTCGAAGCTAACGACGTCGCTGATGGCCTGCGGGTCGCTGCGGTAGCGGGCGAGGTCGTACTCGGGGGAGTCGACGTGGATCGCGGTCCGGTCGTCCCAGTTCGCGCGGTTGATCGCCAGGTAGTCGTCCACCGTCTGAGTATGCCGTCCGACGCCCGGGAGGGCTCGATTTCGTCCTCGGCACCCGAGCCGGTATTGTCCATCCGTGTTGCCGGCCGAGTTCGGCAGCGAGCGCCCGTAGCTCAACGGATAGAGCATCTGACTACGGATCAGAAGGTTTGGGGTTCGAATCCCTACGGGCGCGCTCTGTGTTGAGACAGAAACGAACAGCCCGACCAGCGAAAACGCGGTCGGGCTGTTTTGTTCTGCCGGTCCGGCAGTGGGGCGCCGAGCGGTTGGGCGGCCGCGAGGCGCTGGCCCACCGGCTCACGGGATCGGGCAGGGGGCGCCCTCGCAGCACGGGCGGACGAAACCGGCTCTTCACAAACGAGGGTGTGGTTGGGGTCTGAATCCGCCGGCTTCGAGCAGGGACCGAGCGATGTAGTTGGTGATTTCGGAAGCCCAGCGCGAGGCCGCGCAGGTGCTCCAGTCGGCCGTTGATCGCCTCTGTGGGGCCATTGCTCGTGCCGGGCCGGTCGAAGTAGGCGAGTACGTCGACGGCGCGCCGGTTGAGGGTACGGCCCAGGGTGACGACCTCACTCAGGCTGTCGGGGACGCCACGGGCCAGGGAGGCGATCAGCTCGCTCATGACCTTCCGCCCGTGGGCGCGATCGGATGCGCGGTAGGCGGCGATCATGCGCTGATAGATGTCCCTTGTGACTTCGACCGGAAGGCGCTTCTCGTCGGCGAAGAGGTCATCCAGGCGTGCGGCCTGTCTCTCGGTCAGCAGACTCGTTCCGGTGTGCAGCGCGCGCCGGGCGCGATAGAGCGGATCGCCCTTGCGGCCCCGGTGACCGCGGGTGGCTTGCTGGATGCGACGACGACAGGAGTCGAAGGCGTCACCGCCCAGGTGCACGACGTGGAAAGGATCCATGACCACGGTCGGCTCCGGCAGTTCCTCGCTGGTGGCGGACTTGAACCCGGCGAAGCCGTCCAGGGACACCACCTCGACCTGCTCACGCCACGCGTCGGAACGCTCGGCGAGCCAGTCCTTGAACGCTGCCTTGGAGCAGCCCTCGATCATGTCCAGCAGTCGTGCCGGGCCGCTGCCGTCGCGGATCGGGGTGAGGTCGATGATGACGGTGACGTACTTGTCGCCGTGGCGGGTGTGCCTCCAGACGTGCTCGTCGACGCCGACGACCGCGACGCCGTCGAACTGGCCGACATCGTCGATCAGGACTGGCTTGCCCTCGGCCAGGACGGCGTCGTTGGCGGTGTTCCAGGCGACCCCGAGCCCGGCGGCGACGCGGGCGATGGACAGGTGTTGGCAGACGATCCCGGTCAGGGCCCACCGCAGCCCGCGGCGGGAGAGCTTCGCCCTTGGTTCAGCCGCTGCAGTGGTGTCCTGGCGCCAGACGTGGCCGCATCCGGTGCACTGGTAGCGGCAGACGGTCACCGCCAGCGTGGTCGGTCGCCAGCCCAGCGGTTCGTGCGCCAGCTCGCGGACGACGGTGTCGCGAGGGACGCCTTCGCAACCGCATCGGCGGCACCACGCGTCGGGTTCGAGCACGCGGCAGGCCAGCACCGCGCGGTCGGGTTCGAGGCGCTGCCCGGTCACCTCCAACCCGAGCTCGTCCAGACGAGTGAAGGTCGTCAGGTCAGGACTGGTGAAGGTAGCGTCAGGCACGTCGAGGTCTTCCAGATGGGTGGCGTGAGAACCTCCATCTTCGGAAGGCCCCGACGCCTACCTCGGCACCGACGCGCCGCCGACTTCCACACCCTCATCTGTGAAGAGCCACGAAACCGCAGCCGTCGCAACGCTCGTTAGAGGTCTCCCAGTGCACGCTGCCCGGCCGAGGTATCACGAGGCTCCTGACTCACCGAAATACTTAGACCCCGCACGCGACGACGACGAGGCCCTGCCCTCGTCGTCAGGGGTGCAGGGCCTCGTGGTGTCGGCGGCGGATCGGGCCTGCTCGGACGCTAGGTTCGTGGTGACCAGATAGTGGGCATACCGGTTCTCATCGGGCATCCGGTCAAACTGCAGCTGGTACACCTCGGGGACGCCGTCCACTCATACCGGTCGCGACCCTGGGGCCAAGCCGAAATGGAGTCGGATCCAACCAGATGCCAGCCTCCGGGCAGGTTCGGCACTCCGAGAGGTGACTAGCTAGCTAAATCGGACTCGTCCTCCATGTTTGAGATATGCCCCTCGAAAGCCTCAGTTGACTCGATCTTCGTTGGCCAGCCTTCCCAGAACGACTCGGAGCCTCGGTGGGGAAGGATCGCGAAGCGCAGGGGGCCGACTTCTCCCATTGTTGCCCACGGCAGAATGACGAGCTGCTGTCTGTCGCTGGGCAGTTTAGCGGCAGAGGTCCAAGTTCCTACCGGGACTACGGTGGTCGTGCTTTTGCCGTCGAAGTCTAGGTTCTTCCTCCCCATGCTATCGGACGACGAGCCGCGCCGAGCGAATGCTTTCGGAGAGAGGCCGGACTCATCAAGAGTGCGGAGTAGTTCCGTGAGCGCTTCGATGCACTGCGCGAGTTGCCCATATTCTGGAAAGGGGTTGTTCCCGTGGAGGCCGGAATTGCGGACTCCCAATACTTCAGGAAGCGAAGCGATGCGCGCTGCCGTGTGGAGTGCCTCTGATACTTTATCTCGACCTTTCTGGTCGAGATTCAGGAAGGGCCTAAAATGAGGGAAATAGAAGGGCCTTCCGGCGTGAGTTGCGTTGCCAGGAAATTGGGACGTAGGTCGCCGATGATCCTCTGCCTTGAGATTACGCAATTTTTTTGAGAGGCGACCGTAAGCGGTGCCAAGCTCAGACAGAGTAGGTTTCCCCTGACGACTCCAGATCGGTGCCGATCCGTTTTTTCCTGTAACATCGAGAAACTCGTCAAGATTGAAGGATTCAGCATGTGGAAGATACCCAAAGGGCGGCGTTTCTAGATAATGGTCAACCGTGAGTGCCCATGTCGAGAATTTTAGGGAAGTTAGCAGGAGTTCTTCCATTGCCACAAAACAGTTGGCGATCGCTCCCCTGATTGCATCTTCATCGCCATCGCCAGAAACCAAATCGTCAAGCTGACGAAGGGTCAACCGAGATTTTCCTATGGCTCGGTTCGGAGAGTTTTCTTGACTGAAGCCTAGACGCCAACGAATTCTTCTTTGCATTTCCTCCCTGGAGGCTGGCTGTTGGGTCAGTCCGAGGTGATCACTGGAGGCGCTGGCGGAAGCCCTAGTCGAAAGCAGTCCGCGATCGATTACCTTTGGGTCTTCAGCTTTGGTGTAGGCGAAGGAAGCAACGTCTTCCACGGTAGCATCTTCGGGAAGTTCCAGTCCGTACGCGATCTCACTGATATCCACCCCGACTGTCTCTGCGACACAGCGAAACATGTTTGCGAGTCTATGTGGGGCGCTTGAGGGCCTAGTCCCCGACGTGGCCATGCGGAAACCAAGTTCCCCGATCTGTGCGGTGGCTCCTGGCTGCGTGGGAAACCGTTGGACACGAGCTTCCCGAATTTCCCCGGAGGCCAACTCGATATCCCCGTTCTCTACAGAAAAGTCGATGGCGCGGATTATTTCTCGATCCCTGAAGTAGAGAAGAAGAGAAACGAGCTGAGCCTCATCGAGGCCCTGAGTTGTTAGATCCGGATCGCCAACGACTATTGAGAAGGTGCGCTGCAATGTGGAGCGGCCCCCTTGCTCGGATAGGTGGAACCGAATGCAGTTCGAGACGACGTGTTGAAGCTCGCTATTGGAAAGACTGTCCGTTGCAAGGTCAATCAGGCCACTGGCGTCTTCCGGATCGAATCGGCCTAGATGGACAGCAAGATCCTCTCTAAATTTTGCAGGCGACATCGAATGGTTGGTTCCGCGACTAGTGATAAGTCGCGCAACCTCGGCGCGGGCTCGAACGATCTGAGAGGAGTTCGAGCTTGATAGTCGCGTCCAATGGACCTTGCGGCACCGCTCGTCTGGGCAGAGGTATCCGGGAAATCGGGGAGGTGATGAAAGGGAGCGTGCTTGACGCGACTGAAAGCAGCCGAACGGCCCCACGACGGTGTCTGAGTACTGAAACACGCCGAAATATTGCCCCTTGAGCGCTGTCAACGTCTCCTTTAGGTTGAGGTGCGCCTTTCCCGGGAATTCTTCCACGACTTTATCGTGCAGAGTTCTCCCAAAAATGTAGGGAAACTGGATGCGCCCAGAAAGAATTTCAGCTCCGATAGCGGTTCGAAGCGAGGTCACATCCGTGTCATGAGCAACGAATACCTTATCGCCACCGCCAAATTCAAGGGCGATGGCCAACTTTGCCTCGTTGGGGCGAAACTTTCTGTTCCTTGACAGAAAGACGTCCAACAGGTCGTTGCCGGCCTGCGAGAGTGCGATTGGCGCGACGAGAGAATGCGGGACTCGGTAGTTATCTCGAACTATGCAGTCTTGAAGCAAGTGCACTATGCCGCTGAACTGGAGCAGGGGCAGAGGGGTGCTTTCTGCTTGATCCTCGTGGTCAAAGTCGTTCATGGCTCTCACCCATCTGCACTCCAGGATTGCTGATTGACTGTGCGTGAACTATTAGTGGAAAGTTGCGTATGTCCTTGGCGGCTCGGCGTGATGGACTGCTCTGTCGGCGCGAAGTTGGGGTCGTTGGTCGAAAGGCTAAACTGTTCGCAGTATATGTGGTGGCTTCGACGTTCCTCAGAGTGTAAAGGCCTGGCCCCCTCCGCCCTCCGCCTTGACGTCGCGAATTGCGTTCAATCGACGGAAGTGCGGTCGTCAACTCTCGACAGCAGTCGGAGTAGTCGCCTTCTGGTGCGCGTGACCACGAAGAGGCCCCGCCCCCCTTCCTCAGGGGAGCGGGGCCTCGTGCTGCGGATCAGGCCTGCTCGTTGTCCAGGGCCTTGGCGACCCGGCGGTGGGCCTGCCAGATCTCCTCCGGCAGCCGGTCGAACTGCTTGAGGTGCTCCTCGCGGAAGCCCATCTCCTGCTGCCAGCGCGGCACGTCGATGGACAGGATCCGGTCGAGGTCGGCCTGCGGCAGGTCGAGCCCCTCGAGGTCCAGCTCGTCCTCGGTCGGGAGGATGCCGACGGCCGTCCGGCGGCCGGTGACCTCGCCGTCCTTCAGGCGCATGAGCCACAGCAGCGGGCGCAGGTTCTCACGGAAGCCGGGCCACACGTAGTGCCCGTCCTCCGGGTCGCGCTGGAACCAGTTGACGTGCGCGAAGAGCGGCTTGTCCTTCACCTGGCTGAGGATGTCGAGGTAGTGCTGCGCGTAGTCACCTTCGCCGTAGGCCATGAACGGCCGGTTCGACATCGGGTCGTAGCGCAGCTGACCCTCGACGCCCTCGGCGGCGAAGGTCGCCTCCGCGCCCAGCGTCAGGCCGTCGTACACGCCCTCGGCGACGTCCTCGATCGCACGGATCAGCGGCTCGCGGTCACGCGTGCGGCCACCGAAGATGATCGCGTCGATCGGCACGCCGGCCGGTTCGTCGAAGTCCGGAGCGGCGTTCGGCACGTTGGCCAGCGTCGTGGTGAAGCGGCTGTTCGGGTGTGCCCAGGGGGAGTCGTCGCCCGGCTCGCGGTCGGCGATCGGCTCGCCCTTCCAGTCCAGCCACCCGTCCACGTCGGCCGGCGGCTCGGGCGTGCGGCCCTCCCACCAGACCTCCTGGAGCTTCGGGTTGTAGGCGACGTTGGTGAAGATGACCTTCGTGCCCGGGTCGGTGGACCGCAGCGCCGTCGGGTTCGTCTTCTCGTTGGTGTCCTTGGCGACACCGAAGACGCCGTACTCCGGGTTCATCCCCATGAGCTTGCCGGTCTTCTCGTCGACCCACAGCCACGCGATGTCGTCGCCGTAGAAGTCGACCTGGTACCGGTCACCCATCGCGTCCGGCGGCAGCATCATCGCGAGGTTGGTCTTGCCCGAGGCGCTCGGGAAGCCACCAGTGATGTGGTATCGCTTGCCGGTCTCCTTGTCGGTGATGCCGATGAGCATGTACTGCTCGGCGAGGAACTTCTTGGTGGCCCAGCCGTCGTAGGCGCCCTGGCGCAGGCCGTGGGCGATCTTGCCGAGGAGGGCGTTGCCGCCGTAGGAGGAGCCGAAGTGCAGGATCATCCGCTCGTCGGCGACGGTGACGAAGTAGCGCTTGTCGTCCGCGGTGCCCTGGCCGAGGTTCTCCAGGTCGCCGGTGACGTGCACGGCGCGCACGAAGTTGTCCTGCTGCGGCAGGTCGTTGACGTGCTCCACGCCCACCCGGGACATGCGCATCATGTGCAGCACGACCGGCCGGCTGTCGGTGAGCTCGACGCCCGTGGCCCACTGGGCCAGCTCATTGTTCCGCGGCGACATCAGGTAGGGCAGCACGTACATGGTCTTGCCCTTGGACTGACCGCGCATCAGCTCGGTCAGCTTCTCCTTCATCTCGGAGGCGGGGCGCCAGTTGTTGTAGACGCCCTTGTCCTTCTCGTCGTTGGTCGCGACGATGGTGCGCTCCTCGGAGCGGGCGGTGTCCTTGGAGTAGGAGCGGGAGTAGTAGCGACCTTCGCCGGCGGGGAGGAACTCGCCGGAGTCGAGGCACTCCTGGATGAGTCGATCGTCGTCCTCGGTGCCGATCACCTCGATCCGATCCGGCTGGGTGATCTCCGCCCAGTGCTTCACGTACTCGCGGACCGCCTCGTTAGTGAGGCCTGACGCATCCAGCGCGGCGTCGACGTCGACCATGCTCTGTATCCCTCTCACGTGCTCTGGTGTCGGGTGCTCCCTCTCGGGCTCCCGCTGCGGGCAGGTTACCGCCAGTAGAAGGGATCGGGCCGGGTGCGACTGGCCCCGTGTGCGTGAGATCACCCGGGCGCTCGGGAATCAATGCCGACGCCGTCTGTGCCGCGGATCACCCGCACTCGTAGTGACTCACCGGTATACGATACTTGCTGTAGCAGGTACTGTCTGTACCGAACACTTTTGCCTTGCCGTCCACGAAGGGGTAGTCCATGGCTTCCAGCGACACGTTGACCTTGGCCGACAAGGGCCAGCGCATCGGCCTGCGTCTCATCGCCAAGGCCGGGGCCCTGCCCGGCCTGAAGGACAAGGACGTGCGGGCCCGCGTCGAGAAGTACCTGTACAAGGGTGCCGTGACCGGCTTCAAGGCGCAGACCGCGGCCGGTCGCACGTTCGCGAAGAAGAAGGCCTCCGGGGACCCGGCTCGCCCGGCCCCGACGAAGCCGAGGAAGACCTTCGACCTCACGCCCACCGAGGACCAGCAGATGATCCAGGGGGTGGCGCGTGAGCTCGCCGAGGAGGTCGTGCGCCCCGCCGCGGCCGCCGCCGATGCCGAGCGCACCGTCCCGGACGAGGTCCGCGCGGCCGCCGCCGACATGGGTCTGCACCTCATCGGTGTCCCGGCCGAGCTCGAGGGCATCGCCGAGGAGCGCTCCGCCGTGACCGGCGCCCTCGTCCTCGAGGAGCTGGCCCGTGGGGACATGGGCATCGCCACCGCGATCATGGCCCGCTCGGCCGTCGCCACCGCGCTCGCCAGCTACGGCAGCGCGGAGCAGCAGGCCACCTACCTGAGCGAGTTCACCGGCGACAACCCACCGGTCGCCGCCCTGGCCCTCCAGGAGCCGCAGGTGCTCTTCGACCCCTTCGCCCTGCGGACCACGGGTCGGCGCGAGGGTGGTGAGATCGTCCTCGACGGCGTCAAGGCACTCGTGCCGGGCGCCGAGCAGGCCGAGCTCTTCATCGTCTCCGCCGAGATCGAGGGCGAGTCCCGCCTGGTCATCGTCACCTCCGGCCTCGAGGGCCTGCAGGTCGAGGACGCCCCCGCCATGGGGGTGCGCGCAGCGCGGACCGCCCGCCTGCACCTCGAGGGTGTGCGCGTGCACGAGAGCGACCTGCTCGGGACCGCCCAGGACCACCGGGACGCCGTCCGGCGCGCCCGGCTCGCCTGGGCTGCAGCAGCCGTCGGCACCTCCCAGGCCGTCCTCGACCAGGTCAGCGAGTACGTGAAGGAGCGCAAGGCCTTCGGCGAGCCGATCGGTTACCGCCAGGCCGTCGCCTTCACCGTCTCCGACATCGCCATCGAGCTCGCCGGGCTGCGCCTGGTCGTGTGGAAGGCCGCCTCCCGCCTCGACCGCGGCGAGGACGCGGGCGCCGAGATCGCCCAGGCCCGCAGCCTCGTCGCACGGCACGCCACGTGGATCGGTTCGAGCGGCGTCCAGCTGCTCGGCGGCCACGGCTTCGTCAAGGAGTTCGACAACGAGCGCTGGTACCGCGACCTGCGGGGCGCCGGAGTCCTCGAGGGCACGCTGCTCGTCTGAGCGGCCCCCTTACCACTCGCTGGCTGAGGTGCGAGGCCGCCCACGGCCGAGCCTCGAAGCCACAGATCCGACACGAAGGACACGACACATGATCGATCTCGAGGTTCCGAAGAAGTTCCGCCCGCTCGTCTCCCAGGCCCGCGGCATGGCCGAGGAGGTCTTCCGGCCGATCTCGCGCAAGTACGACCGGGCCGAGCACGAGTACCCCGCCGAGCTCGACCTCGTCTCGGCCGTCATCGACGGCATGGCCGATGGAGGAGCCGGCCAGGGCGCCGGCGCGTCCAACACCACCCGCGCCAAGGACGACGGCGCCGAGGAGGGTGACGTCGCCGCCGTCGGCTCCGGCCGCAAGAGCGCGAAGGGGGAGAAGGAGAACAAGAACGGCTCCAACCTCTCCTCGGTGCTCTCCATCCTGGAGACCTGCCGCGGGGACGTCGGCCTGACCCTGTCCATCCCGCGCCAGGGACTGGGCAATGCCGCCATCGCCGCCGTCGCGAACGACGAGCAGAAGGCGCGGTACGCCGGCAAGTGGGCCGCCATGGCGATCACGGAGCCGGACACCGGGTCCGACTCCGGCGCCATCCGCACCACGGCGACCAAGGACGGCGACCACTACGTCCTCAACGGCGAGAAGATCTTCGTCACCTCCGGCGAGCGCGCTGAGCTCGTCGTCGTCTGGGCGACCCTCGACCGCAGCCTGGGCAAGCAGGCCATCAAGTCCTTCGTCGTCCGACGCGACAACCCCGGCCTGCAGCTGGTGCGCCTGGAGCACAAGCTCGGCATCCGCGCCTCCGACACCGCAGCCTTCGTCCTCGACGACTGCCGCGTCCCCGCCGAGGACCTCCTCGGCGACCCGGAGGTGCGGATCGAGGGTGGCTTCGGTGGTGCGATGCAGACCTTCGACAACACCCGTCCGCTCGTCGCGGCGATGGCCCTGGGGCTCACCCGCGCCTCGCTCGACAGGACGACGGAGCTGCTGGCCGAGGCCGGTGTCGTCGTCGACCAGGACCGGCCGGCCAACGTCCAGTCCGCGGCCGCGGCCAAGCTCATCGAGATGGAGGCGGACTACCAGAGCGCCTACCTGCTCACCCTGCGCGCCGCGTGGATGGCCGACAACGGCAAGCCGAACTCGATGGAGGCCTCGATGGCCAAGGCGAAGGCAGGGCGCACCTGCGTCGACGTCTCCCTCGCCTGCGTCGAGCTCGCCGGCGCCACCGGGTACGCCGAGACCGAGCTGCTCGAGAAGTGGGCCCGCGACTCCAAGATCCTCGACATCTTCGAGGGCACTCAGCAGATCCAGCTGCTCGTCATCGCCCGCCGCATCCTGAACTACTCCAGCAAGGAGCTGAAGTAGGCCGGACCGGCTGGCCGCCACGCCCCCTTCGTCATCGCACGAAGGGGGCGTGGTGCGTCGTGGAGGTCGGTGCCCGGGGTGTCGCAACTCGCCGCGACGGTGGCCTGCCCGCAGGATCAGCCGGTCGGCACCCGCGAAGCCCGCACATCCTGCGGATCGGTACTGCGACACCACAAGAAGTCCTGACCCGCTCTTGCCCCCAGATGTGTGAGCCGCGCCATAAGGTGCTCAAGGGCGGCGCAACAGCCGTCAATCACCATCGGGAGGAATTGCATGCGACACCAGCGCATGGTCTCGGTCCTGGGCGCGCTCGCGCTCGGTGTGACCGGGCTGACCGCGACAACCAGCGCCACCGCGGCACCGGCACAGACGGCAACCGACTCCGCCAGCGGGAAGCAGTCCAGCTACGTCGTCCTTGCCGAGCGCGGTGGTGACGCCGCAGCGCTCGCCGAGCGTCTCGAGGCCCAGGGCGCGAAGGTCGTCTCGGTCAACGAGCAGGTCGGCATGGTCATCGTGACCTCGAGCTCGGCTGTCTTCGCCGAGCAGGCACGGTCGATGAAGGGCGTCTTCGGCGCCGCGACCGAGGGCGTCGTCGGGCGCTCCCCGGACAAGCCGAAGAAGGACCAGGACGAGGTCGAGCGCCCGCGGCTGAAGGGCAAGCCGCCCACGGCCCCGCCGGTCGCCACCGGCCCCAAGGGCAAGAGCAAGAACCGTGCCGCCGACCCCCTGGACTCGAAGCTGTGGGGCATGGACATGATCAACGCGGGCGCCGCACACAAGGTCGAGTCCGGTGACAAGCGCGTGACGGTCGGGATCATGGACACCGGTGTCGACGCGAGCCACCCGGACATCGCGCCGAACTTCAACCACAAGCTCTCGCGCAACTTCACCACCGACATCCCGGCCATCGACGGGGCGTGCGAGGTCGAGTCCTGCGTCGACCCCGCCGACGTGGACCAGGGCGGCCACGGCACCCACGTCGCCGGCAGCGTGGCCGCGGCCAAGAACGGCATCGGCGTCTCCGGCGTCGCTCCCGACGTGTCGCTCGTCAACGTGCGTGCCGGTCAGGACGCGGGCTACTTCTTCGTCGGGCCGACGGTCAACGCGCTGACCTACTCCGCCGACGCGGGCATCGATGTGGTCAACATGAGCTTCTACGTCGACCCGTGGGCCTACTACTGCGAGGGCGGTGCGCCGGAGGACAGCCCGGAGGAGGCGGCCCAGCAGGACATGATCATCGAGTCGATGTCCCGTGCGCTGCGGTACGCGAACTCCAAGGAGGTCACCCTCGTCGGTGCGCTCGGCAACGCGGCGACCGACCTGGCGAACCCGGGCACGGACACCTCCAGCCCGAACTACCCGGCCGGCAACGAGCACCCGCGCACCCTCGACAACGCGAGCTGCATGGACCTCCCGGTCGAGAACGAGCACGTCATCGGTGTCTCGTCGGTCGGCCCGAGCGAGCGCAAGGCGTACTACTCCAACTACACGACGGACGTGGACTCGGGCGAGATCGAGGTCAGCGCCCCGGGCGGTGACGCCTACGACTACCCGAACGCCAGCGGGCCGAACCCGGAGAGCATGGTGCTCTCCTCCGTCCCCGAGGAGGTCGTCAAGGCCGAGGGCTCGGTCGACGAGGACGGCAACATCACCGAGTACGGCGAGGGCTGGGTCCTCAAGGACTGCGCCGTCATCAAGGGTCAGGAGGAGTGCGGGTACTACGAGTACTACCAGGGCACCTCGATGGCCTCGCCGCACGCGGCCGGTGTCTCCGCGCTGATCGTCTCCGCGCACGGCAAGAACAACGGCCACACCGGATTCGGTCTCGACGCCGACACGACCAAGGAGATCCTCATGGACTCCGCGCGTGACAAGGCCTGCCCGGAGCCGCGTCTCTACGACTACCCGGCGCCGATCCCCTCCGGGTACAACGCCGAGTGCGTCGGTGACGAGGACTTCAACGGCTTCTACGGTGACGGCATCGTCGATGCCGAGGCCGCCGTCAGCGGTCGCTGAGGTACCAGCACACACCACGGGGGGGTCGGTCACCGCACGGTGACCGACCCCCTTCGCCGTCCCTCGGTGGTTGAGGTGCGGAAGCCGTCCGCGGCTGACGCCTCGAAACCACTCCGTCCTCTGGGTGGTTGAGGTGCGGAAGCCGTCCGCGGCTGACGCCTCGAAACCACGGGCCGCTACTCCACGGCGAGCGCCTCGTACGCCTCGACCATCGCCGGGCCGTACCAGGTGAGCAGTCGGCCGCTGATGAGCCGGGTCGGCGCCGTGGCGAATGCCTCCGGGCCGTCCTGCGCCGTGAACTCGTACGGCTCGTCCGGCAGGAGGACGAGATCGATGTCGGAGCGGTCGATCTGCTCGACCCCGACGTGCGGGTACCGCTTCTCCGGGTCGGCGTCCGGGCCGGCGAAGGCGTTGCTCCAGCCGAGCCGGGAGAGCAGGTCGGTGGTGTAGGTCCGGGGCCCGACGACCATCCACGGGTCCCGCCAGATCGGCACGGCGACCATCCCGCGGGACGCGGGTTCCGGCCCACCCCACAGCTCCTCGGCGCGGTCGAGCCAGTCGGGGACGGGCTGCTGCAGGGCCTCGAAGAAGAGCCGCCGCATCGACGCCAGCGCCGAGGGCACGTCCTCGATGTCGGTGACCCAGACGGGGATCCCGCGATCGCGCATGCGCCGGACGTCGAGCTCGCGGTTCTCCTCCTTGTTGGCCACGACGAGGTCCGGGGAGAGGTCGGCGATGGCCCTGAGGTTCGGGTTCTTCGTCCCGCGCACGCGGGGGACGTCGAGGTCGCCGGGGTGGGTGCACCAGTCGGTGGCGCCGACGAGCACCTCCGGGCAGGAGGCGGCGAGCGCCTCGGTCAGGCTCGGGACGAGGGAGACGACCCGCTGCGGGGGGCGTGCGGGCTCGAGGGTGGTTCCGAGGTCGTCGGTGGGCATCTCAACCTCCGAGGGTCAGGGCGAGCAGTTCGGTCAGGGCGAGGGCGACGACGGCCATGCTCAGGGCGAAGGGGGCGCGACCGTCCCGTCGGCGGGCGCGCAGCCCGAGGTCGGGGTCGTACCGGCGCCGCCCGAGGACGAAGGCGGCGGCGGTCAGGCCGAGCGTCCCCAGCAGGAGGGGGAGTGCGACGAGCCCGAGGGTGTCGGCGGAGTGGCGGGCGATGATCGCCGCCCCGGCGGCGCTCGCCAGTGCGGTGCGCTGCCACGAGAGGGCGGTGCGCTCGGGCTGGGCGCCGCGGGGGGAGGCGGTGGCGAACTCGCTCATGACTCCCGCCGGCTCAGGCCCGCACGACGACGACTGCGATGACGGCGGCGGCCACCAGCACCACGCCGGTGAGCGCGACGGCCAGTCCCCCCATCGACGGCAGCGGGGCGTCGTGGCGCAGCGCGCGCTCGGTCGACGCCCACCGGAGGAAGGCCGCCGCGGGACTGATCACACCGAGACCCAGCAGGAGCGCCGCGAGGCCCCGGGCGATGTCCTCGGGCACGCCGAGCTCGAGCACGCTCACGGCCACCCCGGCGGCGATGAGTGCCAGGGTCGTGCGCAGCCAGGCGAGGAAGGTGCGCTCGTTGGCCAGCGAGAAGCGGTAGTCGGGCTCCTCGCCCTCGCCGTAGACCGCCGCGGGCCAGCGCTTGGGGGTACTCACGGTGTCCACGCTACCCACGGCGGGGGACACGGCCACCCGTGTCCCGACCGCCGGGGGTCACACGTTGCGACGGTACTGCCCACCCACCTCGAAGAAGGCCTCGGTCACCTGCTGCAGGCTGCAGACCCGAGCGGCGTCCATGAGGACGGCGAAGACGTTCGCGTCGCTCGTGGCCGCCTCCTTCAGGCGCTCGATCGCCTCGGCCGCCTCGTCGCGGTGGGTCTCCTGGAAGGAGTGCACGCGCTCCAGCTGCGAGACCTTCTCCTTCTCGGTGGCGCGGGCGAGCTCGATCTCCTCGGGCTCCCCCTTCTCGCCGTCCGCGCGGAGGAAGGTGTTGACGCCGACGATCGGGACCGAGCCGTCGTGCTTGCCGTGCTCGTAGACGAGGGACTCGTCCTGGATCCGGCCGCGCTGGTACCCCGTCTCCATGGCCCCGAGGACGCCGCCCCGGTCGCTGATCCGGTCGAACTCCAGGAGCACGGCCTCCTCGACCAGCTCGGTCAGCTCGTCGATGATGTAGCTGCCCTGCAGCGGGTTCTCGTTGTAGGACAGGCCCCACTCGCGGCTGATGATCAGCTGGATGGCCAGGGCGCGGCGCACCGACTCCGTCGACGGGGTCGTCACGGCCTCGTCGTAGGCATTGGTGTGCAGGCTGTTGGCGTTGTCGTAGAGCGCGTTGAGGGCCTGCAGCGTCGTGCGGATGTCGTTGAAGTCCATCTCCTGGGCGTGCAGCGAGCGGCCCGAGGTCTGGATGTGGTACTTCAGCTTCTGGCTGCGCTCGTTGGCGCCGTACTTCTCCTTCATCGCCACCGCCCAGATGCGGCGGGCGACCCGGCCGAGGACCGAGTACTCCGGGTCCATGCCGGAGGAGAAGAAGAAGGACAGGTTCGGCGCGAAGTCGTTGATGTCCATCCCGCGCGCGAGGTAGGCCTCGACGTAGGTGAAGCCGTTGGCGAGGGTGAACGCGAGCTGGCTGATGGGGTTCGCCCCGGCCTCGGCGATGTGGTAGCCGGAGATGCTCACCGAGTAGAAGTTGCGCACCCCCTGCTCGATGAACCACTCCTGGATGTCGGCCATCATCCGCAGCGAGAACTCCGTGGAGAACAGGCAGGTGTTCTGGCCCTGGTCCTCCTTGAGGATGTCCGCCTGGACGGTGCCTCGGACGGTTTGCAGCGCGTGGGTGCGCAGCTCCTCGGCCTCCGCGGCCGACGGCTCGCGGCCCTCGCGCTCACGGAAGAGGTCGACCTGCTGGTCCATCGCCGTGTTGAGGAAGAAGGCGAGGACCGTCGGGGCGGGCCCGTTGATCGTCATGGACACGCTCGTCGTCGGCGAGACGAGGTCGAAGCCGGAGTACAGCGCCTTCATGTCGTCGAGGGTGGCGACGGAGACGCCGGACGTGCCGACCTTGCCGTAGATGTCGGGCCGCTCGCCCGGGTCGCGTCCGTAGAGGGTCACCGAGTCGAAGGCGGTGGACAGGCGGGTCGCCGGCTGCCCCTGGGAGAGCATCTTGAAGCGGCGGTTGGTGCGGAAGGGGTCGCCCTCGCCGGCGAACATGCGCGCCGGGTCCTCGTTGTCCCGCTTGAAGGGGAAGACGCCGGCGGTGAAGGGGAACTTCCCGGGGAGGTTCTCCGAGCGCCAGTACGCGACGAGCTCGCCGTGGTCGGTGGTCTTCGGCAGGGCGACCCGGGAGATCTTGTTGCCGGAGAGCGACTCCTTGGTCAGCTTGGTGTGCAGCTCCTTGCCGCGGATGGTCACGACCTGCTCGTCACCGGAGTACGACTCGACGACGGTGTGCCAGTTCTCGATCTGCTCGGTGATCTCCGTCGGCATCTGCGCGCGGGCCTCGTCGAGCAGCTCGTCGACACCGTGCCCGTCCTTGCCGGCGGCGGTCAGCTCGTCGTCGACGAGGGCCAGGCGCTGCACGCGGCGGGCGTTGTCGGCGAGCTGCTTGGTCTGCTCGTGGTAGCCGCGGACGGTCTCGGTGATCTCCGCGAGGTAGCGCACTCGGGTGGCCGGGACGACCTGCCCGAACTTGGTGGAGTACTTCGTGTCGACGCGCTCGAGCTGCCCCTCGTCGACGGTCAGGCCCTTCTCGGCGAGGAGGTCGCGCAGGTGGTGGTAGAGGGCGGTGACGCCGTCGTCGTTGAAGGTCGCGGCGGAGGTGCCGTAGACCGGCATCTCCTCGGGCTTGACGCCGAAGGCCTCGCGGTTGCGCACCAACTGGCGGGCGACGTCGCGCAGGGCGTCCGCGGCGCCGCGGCGCTCGAACTTGTTGATCGCCACGACCTCGGCGAAGTCGAGCATGTCGATCTTCTCCAGCTGGCTGGCGGCGCCGAACTCCGGCGTCATGACGTACATCGGCACGTCGACATAGGGGATGATCGCGGCGTCGCCCTGGCCGATGCCCGGGGTCTCGACGATGACGAGGTCGTAGCCGGCGGCCTTGGTGATGTCGATGACGGTCTGCAGCGCATCGGGGAGCTCCCGCTCGCCGCGGGTGGCGAGCGATCGGAAGAACACGGGCGAGGAGCCCGCGGAGCTCTCGCCGAGTGAGTTCATCCGGATCCGGTCACCGAGCAGCGCGCCGCCGCCCTTGCGCCGGGTCGGGTCGACGGCGATGACCGCGACCCGCAGCTTGTCCTCCTGGTCCACGCGGAACCGGCGCACCAGCTCGTCGGTCAGCGAGGACTTGCCGGAGCCGCCGGTGCCGGTGAGGCCGAGGACAGGAGCCGTGGACTTCTCCGCGGCCTTGGTGATGCCGCCGATGAAGGAGTCGTCGAGCTCGCCGAGCTCGGCGCCGGAGATCGCCCGGGACACGGCGGCACGCTCGCCCGCGAGGACCTGGTCGAGGGTGGTCGGACCGAGCTGCCACACATTGGTGTCGCAGTCGGCGATGAGGGTGTTGATCATGCCCGGCAGGCCGAGGCGCTGGCCGTCCTCAGGGGAGAAGATCGTCACGCCGGCATCGCGCAGCCGCTGGATCTCCTCGGGGACGATGACGCCCCCGCCCCCGCCGAAGACCTTGACGTGGCCGGCGCCCTGCTCACGCAGCAGCTGGGTGAGGTACTCGAAGTACTCCACGTGACCGCCCTGGTAGGACGAGACGGCGACACCCTGCACGTCCTCGTCGACCGCCGCGTCGACGACCTCCTGGACGGAGCGGTTGTGCCCGAGGTGGACCACCTCGGCGCCCTGGCTCTGCATGATCCGCCGCATGATGTTGATCGAGGCGTCGTGGCCGTCGAAGAGAGCGGACGCGGTCACGAAGCGGACCGGGTGGGTCGGGGAGTGCAGCTCGGGCTTGGCGGGTGCAGACATGGAGGAACCTCGTCATCGAGTTAGTCGGTACCCACCGATACTAGGACATCCAAGTAATTGCTGGCCAGTCCGGTCGGTCGGGGCGGCCCCGACAGCGCACGGCCCTTGGTCGTTCGTTCCTCACTCCCTGAGTCGGGCCGCGCCCTCTCTGGCCCGACCCTCCACCGCGGTCCCGGGTGGGGCGCTCACGGTGTCCCCGTGGGCGGAGCGAAGGGAGGTGAGCAGCTCGGTCGCGGCGCCCACCTGGGCGGGGTCGAGGCCGGGGGAGGTGAAGACCTTGTCGTTGAGGTCGGCCGTGGCCGCCTCGACGACCTCGACCCCCTTCGTCGTGAGGGAGGCGAGGATGACCCGCCGGTCGCGCTCGAGGCGCAGTCGCTCGACGAGGCCCTGCTTCTCCAGGCGGTCGACGGCGCTGGTGACGCTCGTCGCGTGGACCTGCAGCAGCGACCCGAGCCGGCTCATCGCCATGGACCGGCGGCGGCTGAAGGCGAGCAGGCGCAGGATCTCGTAGCGCGCGAAGGTCAGCCCGTACGGCCGCAGCACGTCCTCGACCCGCTCGACGAGCAGCTGCTGCGCCCGCGTGATCGAGGTGACCAGGGCCATGCCGTCCGCGGCGTCCGCCCAGCCGTGGGACACCCACTGCTGGTGCGCCTCGGCGATCGGGTCACGGTCTGTCATGCCTTGATCCTAGGACGTCCACGGATCGTGCGGCACGCTCACCGTCCCCGGCCGCGGGTGCGCTCGACGTGACGGGCCTGCTTGGCGCGGTTGCCGCAGACGGACATGCGGCACCAGCGGCGCCGGCCGGAGCGGTCGAGGAAGAGCCAGCCGCAGTCGCGCCCCGGGCAGCTGCGTACTCGCGCCAGATCCGGCGAGGAGAGGAGCTCCCCGACGCCGGCGAGCAGTGCGTCGAGTGGGTCGCCCAGGGCGGGTGGTCGTTGCGGGAGGCTCCAGGAGAAGCCGTCCCCGTCCTCGACGAGCACCTGTCGAGCGCGACTCGCGGAGACCGCCTGGGCGAGGCGGGCGCGCGCGGTCCGGCTCGCCCGGGCCGTCACGACGTCGTGGACGTCGCGCCGAAGATCGACCGCCCGGCGCAGCTCGGCCTCCGCCGCTCGGGGGTGACGCGAGGCGATCCGTGCGAGGTCCTCGCTCCGGGCGGCGTCCACGACCTCCTGGGCCCGGGCCAGGGCCAGGAGCCACGGGTAGCCGCGCAGGTACTCCTGCCGCAAGTCCCACCGCTGGCCCCATCCGGACCTGGTGTTGACGAGCTCGAGACCGGGGTGACCGGCGACGGGCCGCGGCAGGACGCGCCCGTCGACCTCGATCCACCACGTGGCATCTCTTGACATGCCGGCAGCATAACCGGTGATATGGATTTAACTGGTTACGACGAAGGGGTGGTGGTCCAGGTGGTGGTGGTCAGGACGGCAGCGTTGGTCGCCGCGGCAGGGATGGCCCTGGGAGGTGGAGGTGCGGGTGCGGCACCGCAGCCCGAGGGCGGCTCGGGCGCGTCCCAGGAATGGCATCCCGTGGACGAGGAGTGGCACGCGGTCGGCTTCGACGGGCTCTTCCTGCCTGCGGGCAGGTACTGCGAGGGCTTCGACCTGCGGACGACCACCGAGTTCCAGGACGTGAGCGCCAAGGTCACGACGAGGTGGTCCGACGGGGCGGTGCGGACCACCTCCTACCGTGGCCCGCTGCTCTCCCGGGCCACGAACGAGTCGACCGGCAGCTCCGTCGAGCTCAGCCTCAGCGGTCGGGCCGACGTCCTCACCCGTCCGGACGGGTCCATCGCGGTCTACTCCAGCACCGGTCCCATCGGGATGGGTTGGCCCCAGGACGGCGGTGGGCTCGAGCGGGGCTTCCACGTCCTGCGGGGCGAGCACGTGACGACCTTCGCCCCGGACGGGACGAGGGAGATCACCGTGGACCGTGGGTCCGAGGTCAATGTGTGCGAGCTGGTCGGGTGACCGGAGCCGGGTGCTTCGCTCGGGTCAGGTGGTGATCCACCAGCCGAGCGAGGCCAGGGCCACCCCGAGCACGAGGCTGATGATCAGGTCGGTCAGCGCCTGGCGGAGTCGTCTCTCCTGCAGTGCCGCTGCCACCTCGACCGCGTGGCTGGCGAAGGTCGTGAAGCCACCGCAGAACCCGACCCCGAGCAGCGGCAGCAACCAGTCGGGGCCGCCGGAGGTGACGATCCCGGCCACGAGGCCGAGCAGGAGCGACCCGGGCAGGTTGACGAGCATCGTCGCTCCCGCGGCGGTGGCGCCCCTGCGTCGCCCGCGCGTGGTCACCTCGTGCCGAGCGAGCACACCGAGCGCGCCGCCGATGACGACGAGCAGCCAGGTCACAGCTCCTCCTCCTCGACCATGCGATCGGCCCTCTCGGGGGACGCCCCGAACCACCGCTCGCCGACGAGCAGTCCGACCAGGCTCGCGCCCACGCCGGAGACGAGAGTGGCGAGGACGTAGCCGACAGCCCGGGGGAGGCCGTCACCGCCGATGATCGCGTGCGCGTCCAGCGCGAACGTCGAGTACGTCGTCCACCCCCCGAGCAGGCCGACAGCGGCGAAGGGCCGTATCAGCGGATGTCTCACCCCACCGGCCAGCCAGGCCACGAGCAGGCCCATCGCCAGGGCGCCGGTGACGTTGACGGTGAGCGTCGCCCATCCCCATCCGGGTCCGGCCTCGGGCAGCGAGCCGTCGACCAGCCACCGACCCAGCGTGCCCACGGCACCGCCGGCCGCGACGGCCAGGCGGGTCCCCCCTTCGCTCACGACCGCTTGGTCTCGAGGAAGTCCGCGATGCGGCCGATGGCCTCGGTGAGCACGTCCTCGTCGGGCAGGGTGACGAGGCGGAAGTGGTCCGGCTCGGGCCAGTTGAAGCCGGTGCCGTGGGTGACGAGGATCTTCTTCGCGCGCAGCAGCTCGATGACGAAGGCCTCGTCGTCCTCGATCGGGTAGACCTCCGGGTCCAGCCGGGGGAAGCAGTACAGCGCGCCGCGCGGCTCGACGCACGAGACGCCGGGGATCTCGTTGAGCAGCCGTGAGGCGAGCTTGATCTGGTCGTGGTAGCGCCCGCCGGGCACGATGAGCTCGTCGATCGACTGGTACCCGCCGAGAGCGGTCTGGATCGTGTGCTGTGCCGGGACGTTGGAGCACATCCGCATGTTGGCCAGCAGGGTCAGGCCCTCGAGGTAGTCCTCGGCGAGGTGCTTGGGGCCGGAGATCATCACCCAGCCGGCGCGGTAGCCGCACACGCGGTAGGCCTTGGACAGCCCGGAGAAGGTGAGGCACAGGACGTCGTCGCCGGCGAACTCGGCCGCGTGGTGGTGGACGGCGTCGTCGAAGATGATCTTCTCGTAGATCTCGTCCGCCATGACCACGAGGTCGTGCCGCCGGGCGATGTCGACGAGACCGCGCACGATCTCCGCCGAGTAGACCGCGCCGGTCGGGTTGTTCGGGTTGATGATCACGATCGCGTGGGTGTTCTCGGTGATCTTCGACTCGATGTCGGCCAGGTCGGGGTTCCACCCGTTGTCCTCGTCGCAGCGGTAGTGCACCGGGGTGCCGCCGGCGAGCGAGACCGCCCCGGTCCACAGCGGGTAGTCGGGCGCCGGGATGAGGATCTCGTTGCCGTCGTCGACGAAGGCCTGCAGCACCATCGAGATCAGCTCGGACACACCGTTGCCGATGTAGACGTCCTCGACGGTGGTGTCGGTCAGGCCGCGCGACTGGTAGTACTGCGCCACCGCGGTCCGCGCCGAGTAGATGCCCTTGCTGTCGACGTACCCCTGCGAGCCGCGCAGGTGCCGGGTCATGTCGGCGACGATCGCCTCGGGCGCCTCGAAGCCGAAGGGTGCGGTGTTGCCGATGTTGAGCTTGAGGATCTTGTGGCCCTCTGCCTCGAGGCGCTGGGCCTCGACGAGGATGGGGCCGCGCACGTCGTAACGCACGTCCTTCAGCTTGCGGCTCTGGCGGATCTGGCGCATGTGCGTGATCATCTCACTCCGGTCCGGGGCCGGCTCACCCGCCGAGGCAGGACCTCCCGTCCCAGCGATACGAAGTACTGCAGGCAGCACCAGGTATCGCCTGCAGCAGTTCGAAGTACTGCAGACGCTACGAACTACTGCCTGCAGTACTTCGTTGGGCGGCCCGGGTCACAGGCCGGTGGTGGACCTGGGGTAGGGGATCTCCGGGTCGGTGACGATGTTGACGAGGTGGGGCACGCCGGAGGCGAAGGCGCGGTCGAGCGCCGGGCCGATCTCCCTCGGGTCGGTGACCATCTCGCCGCCGCCGCCGAGCGCGGTGACCACCTGGTCGTATCGCGTCCGCGGCGTGAGGTCGGTCGCGACGTCGTAGCCGTAGAGCATCTGCATCGGCTGCTTCTCCAGACCCCAGGCGCCGTTGTTGCCCAGCACCATCACGACGGGCAGGTCATGGCGCACGAGGGTGTCGACGTCCATGAGGGACATGCCCGACGCGCCGTCACCGAGGAGCAGCACCACCTGCGACGAAGGGCGGGCCACTCGGGCCGCGATCGCGGCACCGAGGCCGGCGCCGAGGCAACCGAAGGGGCCGGGGTCGAGCCAGCCGCCGGGACGGTTCGGCTCGATGAACCGGCCGGCCCAGGAGACGAAGTCGCCGCCGTCGCCGATGACGACGGCGTCCTCGGACAGGCGGGGGAGCAGCTCGCCGTAGATGCGCGCGGGGTGCATCGGGCAGACGTCGCTGGTGAGCAGCTCGCGGTCGGCCGCCGCGCGCGCACCGGCCTCCTCGGCCAGTCGCTCGGCCCACCCCGACCAGTCGCGGTGGCCCAGCTCCTCCATCCTGGACTGGAGTGCGTCGAAGAAGGTCGTGAGGTCGCCGCAGGCGCTCGCGGCGAGTCCGGCATGGCCGCTGATCTGGGCGGCGGAGTCACCGACGTGCACCACGGCCGCCTCGGGGGTGCCCGCGGCGCCGCCGAAGGAGCCGTAGCCGAGGCGGAAGTCGAGGGGCGTGCCGACGACGACCGCCACGTCGCACTGGCCGCTCGCGGTGCGTCGGGCCCTGCCCACGAGGAGGTCGTCACCACCGGGGACGATGCCGCGGGCCATGCCGTTGGTCAGGCTCGGCAGACCGAGGTCGCGGACGAACCGGCGGGCCGCCCGGTCGGCGCCGTCGCTCCAGACGTCGGAGCCGAGGACCAGGAGGGGGCGCTCCGCCGTGGCCAGCAGGTCCGCGATGCGGGCGATGTCCGCGTCGTCGGGAGTGACCGGAGGGGTCGTGGACGCCGTGACCGGCGACGCCTCGGTGTCGTTGAAGAGTTCGTCCATCGGGACGTCGAGGAAGACCGGTCCGCGGTGCGGGGCGGCCGCGAGCCGGAAGGCCTCGTCGACGGCAGGCGCGATCTTCTCCACCGACTGGACCGTCGCCGCCTGCTTCGTCACCGGCGCGAGCAGTGGGGGGTGGTCGAACTCCTGCAGCGCGCCGCGTCCCCAGGAGTAGCTCGCGGCGCGACCGCCGAGGACGACGACGGGTGAGCCGGAGAAGTGGGCCTGCGCGATCGCGCTGACGCCGTTGGTCACGCCCGGCCCGGCCGTGAGCGCGGCCAGCCCCGGCGTGCGCGTGAGCTTGCCGGTGGCCTCGGCCGCGAAGACGGCCGTCTGCTCGTGGCGCACGTCGACCAACCGCAGCGGCGGCTCCGCGGTGACCGCACCGTCGTGGAGGGGGAAGATGTGCGCCCCCGAGAGGGTGAACATCGTCTCCGCGCCGTGGGCGGCCGCCGCCGCGACCGCCCGGGCCCCGCCACTGACTTCCTCGTGGTCCATGGCCAAAGGTTACTCGTGAGTAAGGCAGTGCGACACCCCTTCCCGGCCCTACTCTGAACGAGCGTGCCGTCGCGATCCCGGGCACGCCCCCCTTCGTCTCGGAGGTCACGATGGTCCGGCTGCTCCTGGCGCTGCTCCTGCTGTCCGCGGCCGGTGGCCGCGAGCCCGAGGAGCACACCGTCTGGGAGGACGAGGAGGAGGTCCGCGAGGCGGTGCTCGACGCCGCCGAGGCGGAGGAGGACCCCGACTCGCAGGTCGCCCCGAGCGAGGAGTGAGCGACCCCGGCACGGGTGCTGCCCGTGCCACGCAGTGAGACGAAAGGCCGTCTCACGCAGTGGGCCTGTGATCATCATCCCCATCACAAAGACGTGGGATCTCGCGCGCGCTGTCGTAAGTTGCGCAGCGACCCACACCCACCACACCCCAGTACTGGAGTGACGATGCGAATTGGCGTACCCAAGGAGTCAAGGCCGGGAGAAACCCGTGTGGCCGCGACTCCGAAGACCGTCGCGCAGATGATCAAGCTGGGCTACGACGTGATCGTCGAGCCCGGCGCAGGAGCGGCCTCGGCCTACCCCGACCAGGGCTACGTCGAGGCCGGCGCGACCCTTGGTGAGACCGCGGAGGTGTGGGCCAGCGACATCGTCGTGAAGATCAACGCCCCCACCGACGCGGAGGTTCCCCTGCTGAGGTCGGGTGCCATCCTGACCTCCCTCCTCGCCCCTGCCCTGAACCCGGAGAAGGTCGAGGCGCTGCGTGCGCAGGGCGTGACCGCGATGGCGATGGACGCCGTGCCGCGGATCTCGCGCGCCCAGTCCCTGGACGTGCTCTCCTCGATGGCCAACATCGCGGGCTACCGCGCCGTCGTCGAGTCCGCCCACGAGTTCGGCGGTCTCTTCACCGGGCAGGTCACGGCCGCGGGCAAGGTCCCGCCGGCCAAGGTCCTCGTCTGCGGTGCCGGCGTCGCCGGTCTCGCCGCGATCGGTGCCGCGGGCTCCCTCGGTGCGATCGTGCGCGCGTTCGACGTGCGCCCGGAGGTCGCCGAGCAGGTCGAGTCGATGGGCGCGGACTTCCTCGAGATCGACGTCCAGCAGGAGATCTCGTCCGACGGCTACGCGAAGGAGGCCTCGGAGGACTTCAACGCCAAGGCCGCCGAGCTCTACGCCGAGCAGGCCAAGGACGTGGACATCATCATCACCACGGCCCTGATCCCCGGGAAGCCCGCCCCGCGGCTGATCACCGAGGAGATGGTCGCCTCGATGAAGCCGGGCTCGGTCATCATCGACATGGCCGCCGGCACCGGTGGCAACGTCGCCGGTTCCGTGGCCGACGAGCGGGTCGTCACCGACAACGGCGTGCGGATCATCGGCTACACCGACCTGGCCGGTCGCCTCCCGACGCAGGCCAGCCAGCTGTACGGCACCAACGTCGTCAATCTCCTCAAGCTCATCACCCCCGAGAAGCAGGGTGAGGCCGTCCTCGACATGGAGGACACCGTCGTGCGCGGCATGACGGTCACGCAGCAGAAGGAGACGCTGTGGCCGCCTCCACCGGTGCAGGTCTCCGCCGCCCCCGCGGCGCCGGCGCCCGCCGAGATGGAGCCCGCAGAGCCGAAGAAGCCGGTCGACCCGAACCGCAAGTTCTGGATCATCGGCGGCGCCGCCGCGCTCTTCCTCGTTGCGGCCGCGTTCATGCCGGCAGCCTTCCTGTCCCACTTCATCGTCTTCGCGCTGGCCGTCACCATCGGCTTCTACGTCATCGGCAACGTGGCCCACGCCCTGCACACGCCGCTGATGTCGGTGACCAATGCGATCTCCGGGATCATCGTCGTCGGCGCCCTGCTCCAGGTGACGTCGTCGAACCTCGCCATCCAGGTGGTCGCCGCGGCCGCGATCTTCTTCGCCAGCATCAACGTCTTCGGTGGCTTCACCGTGACGCAGCGGATGCTCAACATGTTCCGGAAGGGCTGAGTCGTGCTGTCCACAGTCGTCACCGCCGCGTACATCGTCGCGGCCCTGTTGTTCATCCTCAGCCTCGCCGGACTCAGCAAGCACGAGTCGGCCAAGCACGGCAACTGGTTCGGCATCGCCGGCATGGTCATCGCCCTCGTGGCCACCATCGCGCTCGTCGTCAAGGGCGTCTACGACGGACCAGGTGCCGCCGTCGACGCCGGCAAGTGGGGTCTGGGCGTGCTCGTCGTCACCATGGCCCTCGGTGGGGCCATCGGTGTGCGGATCGCCCGTCGCGTCGAGATGACCGGCATGCCCGAGCTCATCGCGATGATGCACTCCTTCGTCGGTCTGGCCGCCGTCCTCGTCGGCTACAACTCCTTCCTCGGGGCGCACGGCGACTCCGAGGAGGCGGTCGAGGCGCACCGGGAGCTCGAGGCCCTCGACATGGTCGGCATCCACAACGGCGAGGTCTTCGTCGGTGTCTTCATCGGTGCCCTGACCTTCACCGGCTCGATCGTGGCCTACCTCAAGCTGAGCGCGAAGATGAAGTCCGCACCGCTCGTGCTGCCGGCGCGCCACTGGCTCAACCTGCTGGCCGTGCTCGTCTCTGTCGCGCTGGGTGTGTGGTTCGTCGTCACGCCCTCGTTGGTGCCGCTGGGCATCATGACCGTGATCGCCCTGGCCTTCGGGTGGCACCTCGTCGCCTCCATCGGCGGCGGCGACATGCCGGTCGTCATCTCGATGCTCAACAGCTACTCGGGCTGGGCCGCGGCCGCGGCGGGCTTCATGCTCTCCAACGACCTGCTCATCGTCACCGGTGCGCTCGTCGGCTCCTCGGGTGCCTTCCTGTCCTACATCATGTGCAAGGCGATGAACCGCTCGTTCATCTCCGTCATCGCCGGCGGATTCGGGGCCGAGGCGCCGAAGTCCAGCGGTGACGAGGAGCAGGGGGAGCACCGCGAGACCAACGCCGACACCGTGGCCGAGATGCTCACCGGCGCCTCCTCGGTGGTCATCACGCCCGGCTACGGCATGGCCGTGGCCCAGGCGCAGTACCCGGTCGCCGACCTCACCGAGCAGCTGCGGGCGAAGGGGGTGGACGTCCGGTTCGGGATCCACCCCGTCGCCGGTCGCCTCCCCGGGCACATGAACGTCCTCCTCGCGGAGGCCAAGGTGCCCTACGACGTCGTGCTCGAGATGGACGAGATCAACGACGACTTCCCGGAGACGGACGTCGTCCTCGTCATCGGCGCCAACGACACGGTCAACCCGGCCGCTGCCGAGGACCCGACCAGCCCGATCGCCGGGATGCCCGTCCTGGAGGTCTGGAACGCCAAGGACGTCATCGTCTTCAAGCGGTCGATGGCCACCGGGTACGCCGGGGTGCAGAACCCGCTGTTCTTCAAGGAGAACACCCAGATGCTCTTCGGCGATGCCAAGGAGCGGGTGGGGGACATCCTCAAGCTGATCTGACCAGCTGTGCCTGACGAAGGGCGGTGGTCACCGGATCCGGTGACCACCGCCCTTCGTCATGCCGTCTCATGCGTGGTCGCGGGGGTCGTACGGCGGCAGCTCACCGGTGTCGGCGTCGCGGTCGCGCCGGACGAGGTCGCGGCTGCGGTAGATGGAACCGCCGGTGTGCACCCACGGGTCGTCCTGGTCGGGCTCGTCGAGAGGCTCGTCCGTCCAGCTGTCGCCGGCGGGGTCGTCCGAGTGCCGCGGGTCCTCGTCGTCCACGAGGTTGCTCGACAGACCGAAGACGACGGCGCAGATGGCCCGGTAGTTGTCATCCGGGTTCGGGACGAAGGAGATCCTCGACAGGCGCTGGTCCTGGCCGGCGCTCTCGAGGACGAAGGTGCCGTAACCGAGCATCCGGCCGAGCAGGGAGCGCTCGTAACCCATGTCGGTGACCTTCTTCAGCGGCATCATCGAGACCTTGTGGTTGATCCACCCCTCGAAGAGGACGATGCGCTTGTCGGTGGCCACGACCTGGGTGTGGCGCCACTCGATCCACTGCCAACCGGCCCAGAGGCAGGCGACGATCCACAGGACCCAGACGTACTTGAGGATCCCGGCGTTGGCGATGCTGATGGCCAGGTCGAGCCACAGCGCGAGGACGGTGGCGGCGAGGGCGACCAGCGCCGGCTTGAGCAGGACGATCGGGTGGTACCGGATCTCCGCTGCCGGCGTCTCCCCGGGCAGGAGGTATCGGTCTACGCCGCGGCCGTCGACGCGCGCCGACACCGGGTCACCGGCTGATCAGGGAGTCGAAGAACTGACCGATGTTCTCCACGCCGTTGGCGAGGATCCCCCACCCGGTGTCGACCATGTCGGCCGCGTCGGTGGGGGAGGTCAGGATCGCGTAGAGGAGGAAGATCGTGAGCAGCCAGAGGACGATCTTCTTGATCGGTGGCGCGTTCATGGGTCGTTCTTCTCCGTCATCGGGCGGCTGGCCGCGCACGGCGCGGTAGGACGCCTCAGTGTTGCAGATGTGACCAGTGGGACGAGAGACCCCGGCCCTGCGGGCGCGCCGCCCCCTTCGCCCCCGGTGGCTGAGGCGCGAAGCGCGCCCTTGGGCGCGAGCCTCGAAACCGAGGTCAGACGATGCCGTAGAGGCGGTCCCCGGCGTCGCCGAGCCCGGGGACGATGTAGCCGTTCTCGTCGAGGCGCTCGTCGATCGCGCCGGTGACCAGGCGGATCGGCACCTGCAGGTCACCGAGCTCGCGTTCCAGGGCGTCGATGCCTTCGGGGGCCGCGATGAGAGTCACCGCCGTGATGTCGTCGGCACCGCGCTCGACGAGGTACTGGATCGACATCGCCAGCGTGCCGCCGGTGGCGAGCATCGGGTCGATGACGTAGCACTGCCGGCCGGAGAGGTCGTCGGGCAGCCGGTTGGCGTAGGTGATCGCCTCGAGCGTCTCCTCGTTGCGCAGCATCCCGAGGAAGCCGACCTCGGCCGTCGGCAGCAGGCGGACCATGCCCTCGAGCATGCCCAGGCCGGCGCGCAGGATCGGCACGACGAGCGGCTTGGGCGTCGACAGCTTCATCCCGGTGGTCGGCCCGACGGGGGTCTCGATGTCGAAGGGCACGCACCGCACCTCGCGGGTGGCCTCGTATGCCAAGAGCGTCACCAGCTCGTCGGCGAGCCGGCGGAAGGTCGGGCTGTCCGTGTCCTTCTTCCGCAGGTAGGTCAACTTGTGGGTGATGAGCGGATGGTCCGGGACGGTGACGCGCATGACCCCGAACCTACCGTGCGGGAGACTGTGGGCGTGAGGCACGATCCGACCCGCCCGCAGCGGCCCGCCGAGGAGGCGTGGATGGACCGTGCCCTGCAGCTGGCCGCGCAGGCGGCCGCGGACGGGGACATCCCGGTGGGCGCGGTGGTCGTCGACGCGCAGGGCGCGATCATCGGCGAAGGGAGGAACGTGCGCGAGCGCGACGGGGACCCGACCGGTCATGCCGAGGTGGTCGCCCTGCGGGCCGCGGCGCGGGCGAAGGGGGAGTGGCGCCTGACCGGGTGCACCCTCGTCGTCACGCTCGAGCCCTGCCCGATGTGCGCGGGTGCGGTGGTCGCCTCCCGGGTGCCCCGGATCGTCCTGGGCGCGTGGGACCCGAAGATGGGCGCCTGCGGTTCCGTGTGGGACATCGTGCGCGACCGGCGCTCGACCCACCGGGTCGAGGTCGTCGGTGGCGTGCGCGAGCAGCAGGCAGGTGGCCTCCTGCTGGACTTCTTCGCCGACCACCGCTGACCCGGGTCACCCCCTTCGTCCGTGGCGCGTGCGCGGGAGGGTGCGGCCCGGTTTCTCGCTCGGAGCGGTGCTCCGGTACCCTTCTCGGCGGTGGCGTGTCCGAGCGGCCTAAGGAGAACGCCTCGAAAGCGTTTGTCGGTTGACGCCGACCGTGGGTTCAAATCCCACCGCCACCGCCACGGGGCCCGATGGGGCCCGGATGTCGTCCCGGCATCAGCAGAGGGCCCGATCGCGTGCGAGCGGTCGGGCCCTCTGCTTGGGCAGATTCGGGGCGTGATGGCGGGTACGTTCTGCACATGGCGCGCAATCCGGCCCGGGCGAGGGCCTCGTCGACCTACGACGAGGTCGCCCACGCGAGTGCCGCCGTCGTCATCGGTCGCTACTCGACCTCCTTCGGGTGGGCGACCCGGCTCCTGCAGCAGCCGGTACGCACCCACGTGTGCTCCGTCTACGCCTTCGTGCGGGTGGCGGACGAGCTCGTGGACGACGAGAGCCAGCCGTGGGACACCGACCAGCGCCGCCGGCTCCTCGACGGCCTGCAGCAGGAGACCCACCGCGCCCTCGCCTGCGGAGCGAGCGCCAACCTCGTCGTCCACGCCTTCGCGCGCACTGCCCTCGAGCACGGCATCGGGGCCGATCTCGTCGACCCGTTCTTCGCCGCCATGCGGGCCGACCTGTCCGTGCGCCAGCACGACACGGAGACGCTCAACCGGTACGTGTACGGGTCGGCGGAGGTCGTGGGTCTGATGTGCCTGCGTGTCTTCGTCTCCGGTGACGACCGCCGCTACGAGGACCTCGCGCCCGGTGCCCGTCGGCTGGGCGCCGCCTTCCAGAAGGTGAACTTCCTGCGCGACCTCCACAGCGACCACGAGCTCCTCGGGCGGTCGTACCTGCCCGGTGTCGACCGCGGGACCTTCACCGACCGCCAGCGCGACGAGCTGCTCGACGACATCGACGACGACCTGCGCGCAGCCGCTCGGGCGATCGAGCAGCTGCCCCCGAGCAGCAGGCGGGCGGTGCGGGCGGCGCACGCCCTCTTCGAGGCGCTCTCGCTGCGACTGCGCGCCACCCCGGCACAGCAGATCGCGCGCGAGCGGGTGCGGGTGCCCGATCTCGCCAAGGTGCGCATCATCGCGCGCAGTGCCCTGGTCGCGCGATGAGGGTCGCGGTCGTCGGCGGCGGGATCGCCGGCCTCGCCACCGCCGCGCTCCTGGCATCGGACGGTCACGAGGTCGACCTCTTCGAGCAGCAGCAGACGCTCGGTGGTCGTGCGGGGACCTGGTCGGCAGGGGGGTTCCGCTTCGACACCGGCCCGTCGTGGTACCTCATGCCGGAGGTCTTCGAACACTTCTTCCGCCTGCTCGGCACGACCGCGGCGGAGCAGCTCCCGGTCCGGGTGCTCGATCCGGCCTACCGGGTCTTCTTCGAGGGGACACCGCAGGTGCGACCGTCGCAGCTGGACGTGCACGCCGACACCACGGCCAATCTCGAGACGTTCGATCGGATCGAGCCGGGCGCGGCACGGGAGCTGTCGTCCTACCTTGCCTCGGCGTCGGACACCTACGACATGGCGATGCGCCACTTCCTGTACACGAATTTCACCACCCCCTTCGCGCTCGCGCACCCGGACGTGCTCCGCCGGATGCCGCGGCTGCTGCCACTGCTGGCCAGGTCACTCGAGTCATTCGTGGCGGCGCGGTTCCGGGACCGGGGGCTGCGGCAGGTGCTCGGCTACCCCGCGGTCTTCCTCGGTTCCTCGCCGGATCGGACCCCGAGCCTGTACCACCTGATGAGCTCGCTCGACCTGACCGGCGGCGTGGGCTATCCCGAAGGGGGCTTCACCCGCCTCATCGAGGCCATCACCGATCTGGCGAGAGGGCGCGGGGTCCGCGTCCACACCGTTGCGACCGTGACCGAGGTGACCACCGCGCCCACGCGACCCGCCGGAGTGCGTGCGCGGGCGTCCCGTCGACGCGCTCGTGCGACCGGGGTGTGGTGGCAGGGCCCGGACGGTCGTGCCCACCATCACGAGGCCGACATCGTGGTCGGGGCAGGCGACCTGCACCACCTCGAGACCACGCTGCTTCCGGAGGGGTTGCGCACCTATCCGCAGCGCTACTGGGATCGCCGCGCCAGCGGGCCCGGCGCCGTCCTGGTCCTCCTCGGGGTGCGCGGACGACTGCCCACGCTGACCCACCACAACCTCTTCTTCACCCGGGACTGGCACGCCAACTTCGACGCGATCTTCGCCGGCCGGGTCCCCGACCCGGCGTCGGCCTACGTCTGCAAGCCCTCGGCCACGGACACCGGCGTCGCCCCGGAGGGGCACGAGAACCTGTTCGTGCTCGTCCCCGTGCCCGCCGAGCCGGCCCTCGGGCGTGGCGGCACGGACGGGAGCGGTGATCCCGGCATCGAGGAGGTCGCGGACCGGGCCGTCGCGCAGGTCGCGCAGTGGGCCGACGCGCCTGACCTCGCGGACCGCATCGTGGTGCGCCGGACCATCGGGCCCGGCGACTTCGCGGCCGACCTGAATGCGTGGCAGGGCGGCATGCTCGGACCCGGTCACACCCTGCGACAGAGCGCGATGTTCCGCAGCCGCAATCGCTCCCGGTACGTCGACGGCCTCTACTACGCCGGATCGAGCACCATCCCGGGAGTCGGCCTGCCGATGTGCCTGATCAGCGCCGAGCTCGTGCTGAAGCACCTGCGCGGCGACACCTCGAGCGGACCCACCCCGACGGGGACCGCGGCGCACCCCCGGGGTGGGGGCGCGACGTGATCTCGATGGCCTACGCGGCCGTGCTCGTGCTGCTCATCGGCTGCATGGCCCTGCTCGACGCGCGCTTCTCGCTCGTGCTCTGGCGCGCCCGGCGACGCAGCGCCATCGTCCTCGGCGGTGGCATCCTGCTCTTCCTCGTGTGGGACGTGGTGGCCATCCGGCTGGGCTTCTACCACCGGGGCGAGAGCGAGATCATGACCGGGCTGCTGCTGGCGCCGGAGCTGCCGGTCGAGGAGCTGTTGTTCATCGGCTTCCTCTGCTACACCACCCTGGTCCTGCGCGGGCTCGTGGGACTGGCCGTCGGCCACCTCGGGACGAGCCCGCGATGACGTACGCCGGCCTCGCCTGCGTCTTCGTCGCCCTGTCGGCGGCCGTGGCGCTCTTCGCCACCCTCCGGTGCCGCCTGACCGCGCGGTGGTGGCTCACGACGGGCGCGACCGTCGCCGTCCTGGTGGTGCTCACGGTGGTCTTCGACAGCCTGATGATCCTCACCGACCTCTTCCGGTTCGACGAGTCCTCGCTGCTGGGCGTGCGGCTGTGGCTCGCCCCGGTGGAGGACCTGGCCTGGCCCCTGGTCGCCGGTCTGGTGCTTCCCGCCGCGGACGAGCTGATCGGTGCGCGGGAGGTGCGGTCATGACGGTGTCGGAGTCCGCGGACCTCGGCCCCTCGGTCGGTGGTGCCCTCCGTCAGCTCGTCGGCTCCTCGCGTCCGGTCAGCTGGATCAACACGGCCTACCCCTTCGCCGCGGCCTACCTGCTCTCCGGTGGCGGTCTCACCGTCACCTTCGTCGTCGGGACGCTGTGGTTCCTCATCCCCTACAACCTGCTCATGTACGGCGTGAACGACGTCTTCGACTTCGAGTCCGACCTGCGCAACCCTCGCAAGGGTGGGCTCGAGGGCGTCGTGCTCTCCCGGCGCTGGCACCGCCTGACGGTGTGGGCCGCCGTGGTGACGAACGTCCCCTTCGTGGTCCTGCTCGTCCTGTGGGGGGACATCGTCTCCACGATGACGCTCGCCGTGATCCTCTTCGCCGTCGTCGCCTACTCGGCTCCGGGGCTGCGCTTCAAGGAGCGCCCGGTCCTGGACTCGATCACGTCGAGCACCCACTTCGTCAGCCCGGCCGTGCTGGGGCTGGCGCTCACCGACACCCGTCTCACCTCGCCCGTCCTCGCCGGGCTCGGCTCGTTCTTCGTGTGGGGGATGGCCTCGCACGCCTTCGGTGCGGTGCAGGACATCGAGGCCGACCGGGAGGCCGACATCGCGTCCGTCGCCACCGCCCTCGGCGCGGCGCCCACCGTGCGGGCGGCCTTCCTCGGGTACCTCGTCTCCGGGGGTCTGCTCCTGGTCACCGGCTGGCCCATGGCCTGGGCCGCCCTCCTCGCCCTGCCCTACGCCGCGAGTGTCGCCCCCTTCCTGCGTCTGTCGGACCGGGAGTGCGAGCAGGCCAATGCGGGGTGGCGCCGCTTCATCTGGCTCAACTTCCTCACCGGTTTCGTCCTGACCCAGCTCTTCATCTGGATGAGCCTTGCGACCTGAGCTGATCGTCCACGGCCCGCGGTGGGCGCGCGTGGCCACCGACGTGGTGGCGGTGGCCGGTGTGCTCTCCTGCGGCCTCGCCTTCTGGTGGGGAGCCGTGGTGGTGGCGCTCTTCGCGCTCGTCCTCCTCGGCCTGACGGTGCCGCGGGTGGCAGGACTGCCGGGGAGCTTCCAGGCCGTGGGCGGCGCGATGCTCGTCTTCGCGGCCTGGGCCGCCACGCTCGGTTGGTACGAGTCGGTGCCCGCCCTCGACCTCCTCGTCCACGCCGCCGTCAACGGTCAGCTGGCCGTCGTGCTGGTCGTGGTGCTGCTCCGCACGGGGGCGCTCCCCGCCGGTGCGTCGCGCACGGGGACCGTGCTGGTGACCGTGGCGCTGGGCACGCTGCTCGGAGTCGTCTGGGAGGCGGGCGAGTGGTTCGGCCACAGCGTGCTCGACGACGGCATCGTCGTGGGCTACGACGACACCATGGGGGACCTGCTCGCCGGCACCGTCGGTGCCGGCGTTGGGTCGGTCGTCCTGGCTCGGCACCGAGGGGGCGGGGATGTCTGAGGTCAGCGTCGTCATCCCGGTGCGCGATGACGCAGAGCACCTGCGGGAGTGTCTCCGCGCCCTGGGCCGGCAGAGCGAGCCACCGCTCGAGATCATCGTCGTGGACAACTCCTCGTCCGATCACTCTGCCGCGGTGGCGCTCGCGCACGGTGCCCGCGTCGTGCAGGAGCCGACCGTGGGCATCGCGTACGCGACGGCGACCGGTTACGACGCCGCGCGGGGGGCGATCATCGCCCGGCTGGACGCGGACACGCGCCCACCCACCGACTGGGTCGAGCGGATCGGGACCGTCCTGGCCGGCCATCCCCGTGCCGAGGCCGTGACGGGGATCGGCGTCTTCCACGACGCGCCCCCTGGCCTTGGCCGACTGCTGTCGGTCATCTACCTCGGCAGCTACTACCTGCTCGGTGCGGCGGCCGCCGGGCACCACGTGCTGTGGGGATCCTCGATGGCCGTGCGCCGCACGGCCTGGCAGCGGGTGGCCCATCTCGTGCACCGCGAGCTGGAGGTGCACGACGACTTCGACCTGGCCCTCGTGCTCGGGCCCGGGGCCGACATCCTGCTCGACCCGTCGCTCGTCGTCGGGGTGTCGGCGAGATCCCTGCGGGGTGGTCGGCAGTGGCGCCGACGCCTCGGCCGGGCCTTCCGCACGCTCCGCCTGAACTGGCGGGACGCGCCGCCGTGGGAGCGGTGGGCGGTCACGCTCCACCTGCAGGACACCGACGAGACCCGAGGGAGCCACCGATGAGCAGCACGACCAGGACATCGACGCCGGGACCACCACGCGACGAGGTCGTCCTCCTCGATGCGGAGGGTCGGCCCGTGGGGACCGCGCCGCGAGAGGACGTCCACGGCGAGGACACCCCGCTGCACCTCGCCTTCTCCTGCTACGTCCACGACGAGGCAGGACGGGTGCTGCTCACCAGGCGTGCCCTCGTCAAGCGGGCGTGGCCGGGTGTGTGGACCAACTCCTTCTGCGGCCACCCGCGACCGGGCGAGGACCCGGAGGCCGCGGTGCACCGGTACGCGCAGAAGGAGCTGGGCCTACGGCTCACGGCCCTGCGGCCGATCCTGCCGGACTTCCGCTACCGCGCGGTCGACACCTCCGGGATCGTGGAGAACGAGGTCTGTCCGGTCTATGCCGCCCGCGCCGTGGACGGGGTCCGCCCGAACTCCGAGGAGGTCATGGACCACGCGTGGCTGACCGGGGCCGAGCTGGCCGCTGCCGTGGATGCCGCGCCCTGGGCGCTGAGCCCCTGGCTGCTCGAGCAGTGGGACCAACTGCGGGCACGGCACCTGGACACGTGGGGCGAGCAGGTCCCCGGCTCGACGTCCTGACCCGCAGCCGGCGTCCGGCGGTTCAGCAGTCGGGGACCTGCTTCTTGTCCACGAGGCCGTCGAACGTGGGGCCGAGGACGACGTCGACGTTCGTCCGGGTCCGCTCGTCGAGGTTCCGCGCGAAGGAACCGACGTGCTCGTCGACCAGGTCGGCGCCCGCCTCGCCCACGGCCCCGTAGCGCAGCTCACCCGGGCCGGTCAGCTCGGCGCGTTTGGGGTCATTGGCGACCGTCTTGACGACGAAGCCGCGCCCGCGCAGACCCCTGGCCACCTGCGCGGCCAGGCCGGGGCGGTCGGTCGCGTTGTAGACGTTGACCTCCACGTCCTCGGGCGTGAGGTCGCACGAGGACGTCGAGGAGGACGTGGTGGGGGAGGCGTCGCGGGTCGCGTCGGCCCGGATGTACGACAGCGCGTACCACACCGCGAAGAAGAGCATCAGGATGACGAGGCTGAAGGTGATGATCGACCTGCGGCGCCGCGCCCGGGCCTCGTTGGACTCCCCGTAGTGGTCGTTGGCGGCCATGGTCAGTCCGGGAGCTCGAGCACGCGGGCGTGCAGCACGGGCCGCTTCTGCACCAGTGCGGCGCGGAGCGCGCGGTGGAGGCCGTCCTCGAGGTACATCCGGTCACGCCACGCCACGACGTGCGGGAAGAGATCGCCGTAGTAGGTGGAGTCCTCGGCGAGCAGGTCGTGCAGGTTGAGGACGCTGCGGGTCGTCGTCAGCTGCTCGAGGCGCACGGCCCGCGGCGGGATGTCCGCCCAGTCGCGCGGCGTGGTCCGACCGTGGTCCGGGTAGGGACGGGCGTCGCCGACGGTCTGGAAGATCACCCCGACACGATATGAGGGGTGGGACCGGATGGTCGCACGGGTCGCGTGCTTGTGACCGACTCTTGACTCCGAGGGTCAGGAGGTCGGGACGGGGGGCCCGATGAAGAGGGCCACGCCGGTGAGGAGTGCGACGGCGACGACGAGGACGAGTGCCGCCAGGCCGGGGCGGAGCAGCGCCCCGGAGACGAGCCTCTCCGGGGGAGAGGTGGCCGCCCCCTTCGCCCCCAGACGCCACGTGGAGGCAAGGTGACCGTCGCGGTCGAGCCAGCGCTCGGTCCACAGCGTCGCCAGCGGTGGGATGGCCGTGGCGAGGGTGATGAGGCCGCGCCGGGTGGGCCACTTCTGGTCCACCCACACGATGAGCGTCACGAGGACGAAGGCGATGAAGACCACCCCGTGCAGCATCCCGCCGATGCGCACACCCAGCTCCGTGGTCTGCGTGACGTACTTGAGGAACATGCCGATGAGCAGCAGCGACCACGTCACGGCCTCGGCGGTCGCGACCGTGATGAACAGGCGACGGGGGGAGGGAGGGGTCATGCCCACCATGGTCGCCCACAGGTGTTGACGGCGGGTAATCGACTCGATTTCGGGCAGGCGGGTGGCTCGGGTAATCTCTCCCGCGGAGGATTCGCATAGTGGCCTAGTGCGCACGATTGGAAATCGTGTTGGGGATGAAACCCCTCGCGGGTTCAAATCCCGCATCCTCCGCCACCGAAGGCCCCGATCCGTGGATCGGGGCCTTCCGCATGCCCGAGGCGAAGGGGGCCGCCCCCGGCGGCGGCTCGGCCCGCCTGCGCGGTGGTGTCGGGACCCGCTTTCGCGGAGCAGCCAGGGACACGTAGACTCAGCGATCGGCACCCCGCGTGGTGGTACCTCACCGAACTCCCCCAGGGCAGGAATGCAGCAAGGGTAGGCGAGCTCTTCCAGGTGCGCGGGGTGTCCTTTTTGTGCCCTGACGCCCGGCATGGCGGGCCGGAGCGAAATCGTGGCGCCGTTTCGACTGGCGCGCGGCGCAGATCCCCATAGCGTGGTGCCAAGTGCGGTCGTGACCACGACCGCCTCCGTGAAGGAGGAGCTCCATGGACAACATGTGGATCTGGATCATCGTCGCTGTCATCGTCCTCTTGGTGCTCGTCGCTCTGGCGTCGATGCTCGCCAAGGGGGCCAAGAAGAAGAAGATCGAGCGCGACCGCGCCGAGGCCGAGCAGATGCGCGCCCAGGCGGCCGAGCGTGAGCGGGAGGTGCGCACGCGCGAGGCCGACGCCAGGTCATCCGATGCCGATGCCCGCGCCGCCCGCGCGGAGGCGGACCGCACCGCCGCCGAGGCCGAGCAGCGGGCGGCGGAGGCAGAGCGCCGCCGGGTGGAGGCCGAGCGCCTCGATGACGAGTCGCGTCGGAAGGCGGAGGACGCCGAGCGCGAGAGGCTCGCCCACGAGGAGCAGCTGCGCGCGGCGGACGCCAAGGACCCGGAGGTCCGCGGTGATGCCCGCGCGGATGACGATCGCCACGGTCGCGGCACCGGGACCACCGCAGCCGGTGCCGGCGCCGCCGGCGCGGGTGCCGGTGCGTACGGCGCCTCGGACCGCGACTCCGGCGCCACCGGCCGTCCGGTCGAGCAGCGTGAGGACTTCGCCGCCGACCGTCCCGCCGGTCATGACGAGGGCTTCGGCTCCGATCGTCCCGTGGGTCGTGACGAGGGCTTCGGCTCCGATCGTCCCGTGGGTCGTGACGAGGGCTTCGGTTCGGATCGTCCCGTGGGTCGTGACGAGGGCTTCGGCTCCGACCACCCCGGGAGTCGTGACGAGGGCTTCGGCTCCGACCACCCCGGGAGTCGTGACGAGGGCTTCGCTGCTGACCGCCCCGCCGACCAGAGTGACCTCGTGGGTGGTGACGGCCGCGAGCACGACCGTGGGGTCGGCGCGGACCGGCCCGGCGACGCAGGACGGGAGCACCTCGACCCCGAGCCGCGGTCGGACGGCCCCCAGCACGCGAAGCGTGAGGGGATGATGGACAAGGTGCGCGATAAGGTCGATGACCTGCGCGGTCGCGACGACGAGCCGCGCGCCTGATTCAGCATCGTGATCGGGCCCGCCGTCCCACCCGGGGCGGCGGGCCCCGGTCGGTCCGCAACCGCGAAGGAGTTTCGTGAAGATCGCCATCATCCTCGGCAGCACCCGCCCCGGTCGTTTCGGGAAGCAGGTCGCCGACTGGGTCCTCGAGCAGACCGAGGGCCGTGACGACGCCGAGTACGAGCTCGTGGACCTCGCCGACTACGACCTCGACCTGCTCGGTGAGCCCGTCGTCCCGGGCGCCGCCAAGCGGCAGTACGAAAACCCGAAGACCGTGCGCTGGGGGAAGAAGATCGACGAGTTCGACGGCTTCGTCTTCGTCACCCCGGAGTACAACCACGGCGTGCCCGCCGCGCTGAAGAACGCCTTCGACGTGCTCTTCCCCGAGTGGGTCCACAAGGGCGTCGCCCTCGTCTCCTACGGAGCCGACGGTGGCGTGCGCGCGGTCGAGCACTGGCGCACGATCCTCGCCAACCCGCAGATGCACGTCGCCCGGGGGCAGGTCTCCTTCTCCACCATGCTCGAGACGACGGAGGCGGAGGACGGCAGCCTCGTCTTCGCCCCGGCCGAGCGTCGCGCCAAGGAGCTGCGCAACCTGCTCGCGCAGCTGCGCAAGCTCACCGAGGCGACCGCCTCCCTTCGCCCCTGAGGTGATCCTCCACAGCCGGTCCCCACTCGGGGGACGGCTGTCGGGAAGCGCAAGTAGGGTCGTCCCGTGAGCACCGCCCTGTACCGCCGCTACCGGCCAGAGACCTTCGCCGACGTCATCGGCCAGGAGCACGTCACCGAGCCGTTGATGCAGGCGCTGCGCTCCGGGCGGGTCAACCACGCCTACCTCTTCTCCGGGCCGCGCGGCTGTGGCAAGACCACGAGCGCACGCATCCTCGCCCGCTGCCTCAACTGCGAGCAGGGGCCCACCCCCACGCCGTGCGGTGAGTGCGACTCGTGCGTGGCGCTGGCCCGCGGTGGTGCCGGCTCGGTCGACGTCATCGAGATCGACGCGGCCAGCCACGGTGGTGTCGACGACGCCCGTGACCTGCGCGAGCGGGCGTCCTTCGGGCCGGCGCAGAGCCGCTACAAGATCTACATCATCGACGAGGCGCACATGGTGACGCCGCAGGGATTCAACGCCCTGCTGAAGATCGTCGAGGAGCCGCCGGAGCACGTGAAGTTCGTCTTCGCGACGACCGAGCCGGAGAAGGTCATCGGCACGATCCGCTCGCGCACCCACCACTACCCCTTCCGCCTCGTGCCGCCGGCGCGGCTGCAGGACTACATGGAGCAGCTCTGCGCCGCCGAGGGCGTGGCGCTCGAGCCCGGCGTGCTCTCCTTCGTCGTGCGCGCCGGCGGAGGGTCGGTCCGGGACTCGCTGTCCGTCCTCGACCAGCTGATCGCCGGCAGCGACGAGCGGGGCCTGACCTACGAGGGGGCCGCCGCGCTCCTCGGGTTCACCGACGACGAGCTGCTCGACCGCGCGGTCACGGCCTTCGGGGCCGGCGACGCCGGAGGCGTCTTCACCGTCATCGACTCGGTCATCGAGACCGGCCTGGACCCGCGCCGGTTCGTCGAGGACCTGCTCGAGCGCTTCCGGGACCTCATCGTGATCGCGGCCGCGCCCGAGGGCGCCGCGGCGATCCTGCGCGGGCTGCCCGGTGACCAGATCGAGCGGATGCGTCAGCAGTCCGGTGTCTTCGGTCCCGCGTCGCTCTCCCGGGCGGCGGACATCATCAACGCCGGCCTGACCGAGATGACCGGCGCCACCTCCCCACGCGTCCAGCTGGAGATCATCGCCGCCCGGGTGCTCCTGCCGGCCGCGGCCGGCGAGTCCGGCTACGCGGCCCGACTGGACCGCCTCGAGCGCCGTCTCGACGTGGGAGGGGTGCCCACGGGCGAAGGGGGTGGCCCCAGGAGCGAGGACGCAGCCCCGGCGAGGGGCGACGCACCGCGTCAGGCCGCCGTGCCCCAGCGCCCGGCGCCGGGCCCGCAGCAGGACGCCCCCATCGCGCAGGCTGCGCCTGCCGCGGCGACGACCGGGCGGGGCCCGGACCATGCGGTCACGCCGCACGAGTCGGCCCCGCGGGCGCCGGCGCCGCAGGGGCGCGCGTCCGAGCCACGCCCCACGGCGCACGACGTCTCCGCGCACGAGGCCGCCGGGCCCGCGCCGGCCGCGGCCGACTCGCAGCCGCCGACCCCGGAGCAGCAGACCGGGGCGCGCCCGGACCGCGGTGAGCCGCCGGCCGAGGCGCCCGAGCAGCCTGCGGCCGATGAGCCGGCGGGGGCAGCCGCGACGAGCAGCCACATCGACGTCGAGGCGCTGCGCCGGGCCTGGCCCGACGTCCTCGGGCGGATCTACCAGATGCGCCGGGCGACCTGGACCTTCCTGTCCGAGCACGCGCAGGTGCTCTCGTACGACGGGCAACGTCTGGTCCTCGGGATCGCGACGACCGGTCTGGCCAACGCCTTCCGCAACGGCTCCCACGCCGAGGTGGTCCGCCAGGCACTCATCGATGCCCTGGGGGTCGACGCCCGCGTCGAGGGCGTCCCGCACCAGCAGAGCGGCCAGCCGCCGGCCGGCGGTGGCTCCCAGGCGACCTACTCACCGCCCCCGCAGAGTGCGTCCGCGCCGCCCGCTGCCGGCCGAGGCGGGCCCACCGGGCCGGGTGAGCCCCGGGCCCAGGCCGCTCCTGCGGATGACATGGGTGTCCCGGCCCCGGCTGGTGGACCCTCCGGTGCCGACTGGGGGTCGACGCCGGCGTCCGCCTCTTCCGCGCCCTCGTGGGCCACCGCCGGTCCGGCGACCGGGTCCGAGCAGGCGAGCAGCCCCCCTTCGCCGCCCGCCCCCGAGCCGCGTGCGCCGCGCGAGCCTGACGACGCCTCGGTCAGCGACGACGACGAGGACATCGTCGATGCCGGTGCTGCCGGCCCGGCCGTCATCGAGCGCATCCTCGGCGGAGCCGTCATCCGCGAGGAGTGAACCGCCCACCTCCCTCCGATGGCCCACGTGGTCACCGGTGGGCGTAGGGTCGAGGCGTGTACGAAGGCGTGGTCCAGGACCTGATCGACGAGCTCGGCCGACTGCCCGGGGTCGGTCCCAAGAGTGCCCAGAGGATCGCCTTCCACCTCCTGCAGGCCGACCCGCAGGACGTCCAGCGGCTCGTCCAGACCCTCAGCGAGGTCAAGGACAAGGTCTCCTTCTGCGAGACCTGCGGCAACGTCGCCGAGGGCCCGCAGTGCCGCATCTGCGCGGACACCCGCCGCGACCCCAGCGCCATCTGCGTCGTCGAGGAGCCCAAGGACGTCATCGCGATCGAGCGCACCCGTGAGTTCCGCGGCCGCTACCACGTGCTCGGCGGTGCGATCTCCCCGATGGACGGCGTCGGTCCGGACGACCTGCGCTTCACCGAGCTGATGTCGCGGCTGTCCGACGGCAGCGTCGCCGAGGTGATCATCGCGACCGACCCCAACCTCGAGGGCGAGGCCACCGCGTCCTACACGGCCCGGCTGCTCTCCCCCTTCGGGATCAAGGTGACCCGCCTGGCCTCCGGGCTGCCCGTGGGTGGGGACCTCGAGTACGCCGACGAGGTCACCCTCGGTCGCGCGTTCGAAGGGAGGAAGCTGCTCGATGCCTGACGAGACCACCCTGCTGGCCGACGAGTGCGCGGCTGAGGCGAGTGCCTGGCTGGCGACCGTCGCCGAGATCGCCTCGGGGGCCGCGCCCGAGAGCGCCATCCCGCTCCTGCTGCTGACGACGAGCCAGATCCAGCTCGTCGGTGCCCGGCTGGGGGCGATCAACGACATCGTCCTCGAGCAGCGCTTCGAGGACGACGCGGGCCCGGACACCGACCTCGACCCACTGCGCACCGGCCTCGCCCAGCTGCTCTCCGAGGTCGACGAGTACGACGACGTCGCCGACCCGGTCACCTCGCCCGAGCGGGCGACCGGCTCGCTGAGCAACGACCTCGCGATCATCGCCGGGGCACTGACGCACGGGCTGGCGCACCACGAGGCCGGCCGGCCGACCGAGGCCCTGTGGTGGTGGCAGTACAGCTACCTCGCGGACTGGGGCGACCGTGCCGCGATGGCCGTGCGCGTCCTGCAGACGCTCTTGGCGCACCTGCGGCTCGATGCCGACGCCGACGTCGTCGGTGAGGCCGAGTTCGACGCCCTGCACACCTGACCCAGCAGCGGGGAGGCGGCCTCCACCAGACCGCGTGACGAGCCTCACGCGCGGCGCCACGGCCCGCTGACGGGGCGGAAGAGCTGCCGGAAGGGTAACGGTCTGGTGGACGGATGCGGCACGGGAACCGCCGTGTCGTTATCCTGCGGGGTGACGCGCCGGTCCGTGCCCGGGCCGGACCCGCAGATCACGGAGTTCTCCTTTGAGTCTGGTTGTCCAGAAGTACGGCGGTTCCTCGCTCGGCGATGCCGAGAGCATCAAACGAGTGGCGCACCGCATCGTCGAGACCAAGCAGGCGGGCAACGACGTATGCGTCGTCGTCTCCGCCATGGGTGACAGCACCGACGAGTTGCTCGACCTCGCGGAGCAGGTCAGTCCGGTCCCGCCCCCGCGGGAGATGGACATGCTGCTGACCGCCGGTGAGCGGATCTCGATGGCGCTGGTCGCGATGGCCATCGCCGACCTCGGCCACAGCGTGCGCTCCTTCACCGGCAGTCAGGCGGGCGTCATCACCGACACCTCGCACGGCAAGGCGAAGATCATCGACGTCACACCCGGCCGCATCACCGAGGCGCTGGGCAAGAAGCACATCGTCATCGTCGCCGGCTTCCAGGGCGTGAGCCAGGGGACGAAGGAGATCACCACCCTCGGCCGGGGCGGCTCCGACACGACCGCGGTGGCGCTCGCCGCCGCTCTCGAGGCCGACGTCTGCGAGATCTACACCGATGTCGACGGCATCTTCACCGCCGACCCGCGCATCGTGACCAAGGCCCACAAGATCGATCGCATCTCCCACGACGAGATGCTGGAGATGGCCGCCAGCGGCGCCAAGATCCTCCACCTGCGGTGCGTGGAGTACGCGCGTCGCTCCGAGATGCCCATCCACGTGCGTTCGTCCTTCTCCCCGAAGGAGGGTACGTGGGTCCTGCCCCCCGATACCGAAGGAAACCAGGCCATGGAAGAACCCATCATCGCCGGCGTCGCCCACGACGCCAGTGAAGCCAAGATCACCGTCGTCGGCGTGCCGGACGAGCCGGGTCGCGCCGCGCAGATCTTCACGACCGTGGCCGATGCCCAGGTCAACATCGACATGATCGTGCAGAACGTCTCCGAGTCGGAGACCGCCCGCACCGACATCTCCTTCACCCTGCCGATGTCCGATGGGCAGGTGGCCGTCGAGGCGCTGTTGAAGACCAAGGACGAGGTCGGCTTCGACTCGATCCGGTACGACGACCAGATCGGCAAGCTCTCGCTGATCGGCGCCGGCATGCGCACCAACCCGGGCGTCTCGGCCACCTTCTTCAAGGCACTCGCCGACGCGGGCATCAACATCGAGATGATCTCGACCTCGGAGATCCGTATCTCCGTGGTCACGCGCGTCGAGCAGCTCGATGACGCGCTCCAGGCGCTGCACACGGCCTTCGGTCTCGACTCCGAGGACGGCGAAGCGGTCGTCTACGCGGGTACCGGGCGGTGACCGCATCCCCGTCGCCGTCCACCGCAGGGCCGACCCTGGCCCTGGTGGGGGCGACGGGGCGCTTCGCGGAGGCGATCGCCTCCGCTCTCGCCCTGCGGGACGACCCGTGGGGCGAGATCCGTCTCTACGCACCGGGGGTGACCTGCCGCACCCTCACCGTGCGCGGGCGTGAGCAGCCGGTGGAGACCCTGCGCGAGGACTCCTTCGACGGCGTCGACGTCGCGCTGTTCAACCTCTCGTCCGAGGTGACGGGGGAGTGGGCGAGCCGGGCGGTGGCGGCCGGCGCCGTCGTGATCGACGCCAGCTCTACGCATCGCCTGGACGAGGATGTCCCGCTCGTCGTCCCGGGTATCAACTCCGAGCTGGTGAGCCACCGGCCCCGAGGCATCGTCGCCCTGCCGGGACCGCTCACGTGGGGACTCATCGACGCCGCCCACGTCCTGCACCAGGGGTGGGAGCTGCAGCACCTCGTCGTCACGGGCCTCATCGCCGCGGTGTCCCAGTCGGACCGGGGGGTCGCCCGACTGCGCGAGGAGCTGTACACCGTCGCCGCGGAGCCGACGATCGGACAGCACCCCGGGGACGTGCGGGCGGCCGTGTCCGACCTGCCCGTCGCGTCCCCCTTCCCCGCTCCGCTGGCGCTCAACGTCATCCCGTGGGTGGGGGAGGCGACCGATGACGGCTTCACCACCGCCGAGCGCGCGGTGGACCACGAGGTGCGCAAGATCCTCGACCTCGCCGCCACCGTGCCAGTCGTGGTCACCCTCGTCCAGGTGCCGGTGGTCATGGCGCACTCCATGGCGCTGCACGCCCGGTGCGCACGGCCGGTCTCCCCGGACAAGGTGCGACAGGCCTACGTGGCCGCGCCGTCCCTCGTCTACCTCGACGAGCGGACCGGGGAGGTGCCGACGCCCGTGGACAGCGTGGGCATCGACCCACGCTTCGTGGGCCGGATCCGGCAGCCGAAGGGAGCGGGGCACCACATCGACATGTTCGTCAGTGCCGACACCATTCGCCGTGGTGCCACGGCGATGCTCACGGTCGCCGAGATGATCTCCGCCGAGCGGGGCCGGGGCGCTCCTGCCGTCTCCCGGGGCTGACCATGGTGCGGCCGGGTCGTGACCATCATGCAACCGGTTCGTCACCCCGGGCGTCCATGCTCGTGAGTGCCCGATCGGTCTCGGTCCGGGAACGATCCACCCGTGTTGCTTGTGTGACTGGTGTGGCTCATGAGGAGATGAAGTTCCTCTACAATGGAGACTCAGGGGAGGGGTGTAGATGACTGATCAGAACCACGGAGCGGACCCGCACGACGAAGGTCCCGTGTCGTATCGAGTCGTCGGCTTCGACGAGCTCGAGGGAGCCGCCGCCAGGCACTTCCGTCGTCAGCGTCGGCGCCGTCTTCTCCTCTTCGTCACCCTCCCCGGGCTCATCCTGGGGACCGCGACGGTCGCGACGGCCTACGGGACCGGTCTGCTCGGCATGAACGAGACCGTGGACTGCGCCCCGGTGGCCGCGCCGGCCCCCGAGCGCGAGTCCTTCAAGATCAACCTCCTCAACAGCAGCGACGCCGTCGGTCTGGCCAGCGAGGTCGGACGTGACCTCGAGCTGCGCGACTTCAAGGTCGCTTCGATCGGCAATGCCGACGACTCCGTGTACGTCGAGGGCCCGGCGACCATCTACTTCGGCGACGAGGGTCTGAAGAACGCCCTGCTGGTGCAGAAGCAGATCCCCGGCTCCAAGCTGTGGAACGACGCCCGCGGTGGGGAGAGCGTCCAGCTCGTGCTGGGGTACGGCTTCGAGAAGCTCGTCGACGAGCCCGACCCGCCGCTGCCGGCGCCGGCCGAGATCTCCGTCAACGTCTACAACACGACGTGGAAGGAGGGGCTGGCGGCAGAGACCAGCAAGGTCCTCGAGGAGCGTGAGTTCACGGTCAAGAAGACGGGCAACGACCCGCAGAACTCCTTCCACAAGAACGAGGTCGGCGTCATCCGGTTCGGTCCGGAGGGCGAGCGAGCGGCCAAGCGACTGGCTGAGCAGGTCGAGGACATCCAGATGCAGAAGGACGATCGCAGCGGAACCACGCTCGACCTGGTCCTCGGCAACGAGTGGGACGGACTGAAGGCACCGAGCGAGGTCCCGCAGGTCAAGCCCTACGAGCGTCCGGCAGAGACGATCCAGCTGCCCTGCAAGAGCACGTGAGCGTCCGCACCGTCGCGATGCTGACGGCCGGGGGTATCGCCCCGTGCCTCTCGTCCGCGGTGGGCGGGCTCATCGAGCGCTACACCGACCGCGCCCCCGAGGTGCGGCTCATCGGCTACCTCGACGGCTACGCCGGCCTGCTTGCCGGCCGCAGCGTCGAGGTCACCGATGAGGTGCGGGCAACGGCGGGCCGTCTGCACGCCTTCGGTGGTTCCCCGCTCGGCAACTCCCGGGTCAAGCTGACCAATGCCGAGGACCTCGTGCGCCGCGGCCTCGTGGCGAAGGGGGACGACCCCCTTCGCGTCGCGGCCGAGCAGCTGCTCGAGGACGGGGTCGACGTGCTGCACACCATCGGTGGCGACGACACCAACACCACGGCGGCCGACCTCGCCCGCCACCTCGTCGAGGCGGGCCACGACCTGCGGGTCATCGGGCTGCCCAAGACGATCGACAACGACATCATCCCGATCCGGCAGAGCCTGGGGGCGTGGACGGCGGCCGAGCAGGGGGCGCTCTTCGCCCGCAACATCATCGGCGAGCACTCCTCGAACCCGCGGATGCTCATCATCCACGAGGTGATGGGGCGGCACAGCGGCTGGCTCACGGCCGAGACCGCGCGTCGGTACCGGGACCAGCTGCTCGGGCGAGAGTTCGTCCCCGGGATCGGCAACGACCCCCGCCGGTGGGACGTGCACGCCGTCTACGTCCCCGAGGTGCCCGTCGACCTCGACGCGGAGGGTGAGCGACTCAGGGCGGTCATGGACGAGATCGGGTGCGTCAACGTCTTCCTCGCGGAGGGTGCCGGTGTGGACGACATTGTCGCCTCGCTCGAGGCCGCGGGTGAGCGGGTGCCGCGGGACGCCTTCGGTCACGTGGCCCTCGACGAGGTCAACCCGGGCGCATACTTCGCGGAGACCTTCGCCGAGCGGCTCGGGGCGGAGAAGGCGAAGGTGTGGAAGTCGGGTTACTTCGCCCGCTCCGCCGCCCCGAACGCCGAGGACCTGGAGCTGATCGCCCGGTGCACCGACCTGGCGGTCGAGACCGCGCTGGCGGGCGGCTCGGGCGTCATCGGCCAGGACGTGGGGCGCGACGACGAGCTGCGCGCGATCGAGCTGGACCGCATCGCCGGTGGCGGGGCCTTCGACCCGACCGTCGAGTGGTTCGCCGACCTGCGACGGGCCATCGGCCAGTCCTGACCCCGCCACCCGGCCCGCATCTCCCCGGGGTCGTGCGGTTGCTCAGGAGCCGTGCTTGCGGCGCAGGGACCACATCTGTGGGGAGTGCTCGACCTCGACCGCTGAGTCCCACGCCAGACCGCCGGGAGCGGTCTCGCGACGGAAGCTGCGCAGCACCCGCCGGGCCAGATCGGGGTCGCCCGCCACCCGGGCGGCCACGGCCCGGCCGGCGTCCTCCACCTCGGGGTCCTCGTGGGCGGACCACGCGATCCCGAGGTCGACGGCCCTCGTGCCGTCGACCTCCTCGCCGAAGAGCCCCATGGCCGCAGCCGCCTCCCGCCCCGCGACCCGGTGCAGCAGGTGCAGGTGGCCGCCACCGGGATGGATCCCGATCTGGGCGAAGCCGGGCAGGAGACGCGCGGAACGCGAGACGACCCGCAGGTCGGTGGACAGCGCGAGGTTCAGTCCCGCTCCCACGGCCGCGCCGCGGACCGCTGCGATCGTGGGCACGTCGAGCGTCCCGATCGTCGTGAACGCCGAGTAGACCGTCTCGAGGTCGCGGTACGCGGTGTCCTCGACCGGGTCCTTGCCGGTCTCGGCGAGGACGGAGCGGACGGCGCCGGCGCAGAAGTGCGCGCCGCCGGTGATGACGACGGCACCCACGCCGGCATCGGCCTCCGCCGTGCGGGCGGCGTCGATGAGCTCGCGCGACATCTCCACCGAGAGCGCATTGCGCCGCTCCGGCGCGGCCAGCGTGATGGTCGCGACACCCTCGGCGACCTCGTAACGGACCTCGCCCATCATCGACCTCCCGTGTAGAACCAGCGTCCACCGCGCCGGGTGAACTCGCTGCGCTCGGCCAGCTCGCCCCCTTCGTGCGTGGCGGTGAAGACCACCGTCCCGGTCATGTCGTCCGGGCCGCCGTCGACGACCTCGGTGATCTCCAGACCCGTCCAGCGGGCCTCGCCGGGATTGACCACGGCCGGCCGGGTACGGCCGTCCCACGTGCGCCACAGGTGCTCCGCGTTGCCGAAGACGTGGGCCGTGTACCGGCTGCGCATCAGCTCCTCGGCCGTCTCGGCGAGACGCTCGGTGGTCAGCAGCGGTCCGCAGCACTGCGACAGTGCTCGACCGGTGCCACAGGGGCAGGGCTCGTCACTCATGGTCGCAGCGTAGTCAGGCGTGCCCCTCGACGCGGGCACCCAGGTCGGCCAGCAACGGCTGGTGGGAGGCAAGCACCAGCAGGAGCGCACAGGGCACGAGGACGGCGAAGCCCAGCGCGAGGTATCCGACGGCACCGATGACCCCGCCGATCGCGAACAGCGCGACGAGGGAGGTGTGCAGGAAGAGCTTCCCGCGAGACCCGGCGACCGGGGTGCTCCCAGCGAGTCGGTTGACGTAGGCGACCTTGCCGAGCTCGATACCGATGTCGGTGATCATCCCGGTGACGTGGGTCGTGCGGATTTGTGCACCCGAGATCTTCGTGATGATCGCGTTCTGCAGGCCCATGGTGAAGCAGAGCACGGGCACGAAGACGAGCTCGCGTCCCGGGATCGTGAGTCGCTCCGCCAGCAGACCGAAGAGCAGCATCAGCAGACCCTCCATGAGCAGCACATTGGCGTAGCGACTGCGCAGACCCCGACGCCGGCACCAGTTGAAGATGATCGCGCAGACCATCGCGCCACAGATGAAGGACACGATCGACAGCACTCCGATCCCGACGAGGTAGTAGTCACCCATGACGATCTGGTCCGCCACGATCGCGGTCACACGGTCATGTGCGAGGTGTAGAAGGCGACGGCGACGAAACCCACCGAGTTGAGGATCCCGGCGACCAGCGCCAGCAGGCTTGCCAGCTGGTGGTTGAGCGCGGGGGTCCGATCGGGGCCGGCCACTCTGCCGAGGTAGCCGAGGATGCCCATGACGGCAGGGTACGACGAGGGACGGGGGGAGCGGGCCGCGGCTCAGGTCGCGAAGATCTGGGACTCGTCCGCGAAGGACTTGAACTCCAGGGCGTTGCCGGCCGGGTCGAGGAAGAACATCGTCCACTGCTCCCCGGGCTGTCCCTCGAACCGCACGTACGGCTCGATGACGAACTCGACGTGGGCCGCCCGCAGCTTCTCCGCGAGGTCGTGGAAGTCGTCGTGGTCGAGCACGAGCCCGAAGTGGGGCACCGGCACCTCGTGGTCGTCGACGGGGTTGTGACCCGCAGGGCCGGGGACGCCGCCCGAGGTCTGGTGCGTGACCAGTTGATGGCCGTAGAAGTTCCAGTCGACCCACCGCGTGTCCGAACGCCCCTGCCCGAGCCCGAGCACGCCGCCGTAGAACTCTCGAGCGGCGTCGATGTCGTCGACCGGGATGGCGAGGTGGAAGCAGGGGCGGTGCGTCATGGGTATCTCCTGAGGGACGTGGGATCCGTCCCCAGTAGACCGCACGGTCGACGGGGCGCGGGGATGGGGCCCGTCAGAACGAAACACCGGCCCTGATCCGTGGATCAGAGCCGGTGTCAGATGGTCGGGGTGACAGGATTTGAACCTGCGACCTCGTCGTCCCGAACGACGCGCGCTACCAAGCTGCGCCACACCCCGAGGTGCTTGCGCTGCCCGCAGTGGGCAACGACAAGGAAGAATAACCCAGAGACTGCTTCGACCCGTAATCGGGTGTCAGCCCTGCCCGTCGTCGGGTGATAACAGCGGGTCGAGGAGGCCCGGGCTCGTGGACTCACCCTCCGGCCCGGGGGTGTCGCTCGCCCCTTCGTCGCCGTCGCCCGTCGTGGCACCGTCATCCGTCGTCCCAGTCCGGGTGGTGCCGGGATCGGACGTACCGCCGTCCACGGTGGTCCCCTGTGGCGTGTCCGGGTCGAGCGGCTCGAGCGGTGGGACCACGGGCGCCCACGTCGGCTCGACCGGGGCGTAGGTGGCCGACGGCTCGGGCACCCACGTGCTGGTCGGCTCGGGAGACGGCGCCACGGGCGGCGCCTCCACCGGCTCGGCCTCGGTCACGAGGTCCTCCGTCGCCGAGACCACGGCCTCGGTCGTGCTCGTCGTCGAGGTGCTCGACGTGGAGGTCGAGGAGGTGGTCGTCGTCGACGAGGAGGTCGGGGGCCCACCGGTGGACGGGGGCGCCGGGCCCACGGCCGGCTGCGCCGTCGCCAGGGCCCATGTCGTGGTGCTTGCGGCGAAGACGACGGCGGCACCCAGGGCAACGGCCTCGTGGACCCTCATCGGGGGGCCTCTGCCGCCGTCAAGGTCATCAGGCTCGCCTCCGGACGGCAGGCGAAGCGCACCGGCGCGTAGCGCGAGGCGCCCAACCCGGCGGAGACGTGCAGCCAGGCCGCATCCGGCGGCTGGACCCGACCGGAGCCGGCCCCGGTCCACCAACGGGAGACTCCTCTGGCGCGGCGGCGGTCGAGATCGCAGTTGGTCACGAGCGCCCCGTAGCCAGGGACACGCAGCTGCCCGCCGTGCGTGTGACCGGCGATGACCAGGCGCGCACCGTCGGCGGTCATGGCGTCGAGGACGCGCTGGTACGGCGCGTGCGCGACGCCGATCGTCAGCGCCGCGTCGGGGTCGGCGGGCGCGCTGACGGATGCGTAGTCGTCGCGCTCGATGTGCGGGTCGTCCACGCCGACGAGATCGAGACGGCTGCCCTCCACCGCCATCGTCGTGCGCACGTTGTCGAGGTCGACCCAGCCACGATCGGCGAGGCCGGCGCGCAGCTCCTCGGTGGGGAGCGGGACCTGACCGTCCGGGACCTCGGCGTAGGCCGAGGTGAGATAGCGCGCGGGGTTCTTCGGGGTCGGTGCGAAGTAGTCGTTGGACCCCATGACGAAGACGCCCGGCCGCTCCAGCAGGGGGGCCAGCGCCTCGAGCGCCGGTGGGACGGCCCGGAGGTGGCTGAGGTTGTCGCCGGTGTTGACCACGAGGTCGGGCTCGAGGGCAGCGAGTGAGCGGACCCACTCCTGCTTGGCGCGCTGGCCGGGGACCATGTGGATGTCGCTCACCTGGAGCACGCGCAGCGGTCGCGAGCCCCGCGGCAGGACGGGCAGGGCGTACCGGCGGAGGGCGAACAGCCGCGGCTCGACCAGGGTGGCCCAGGCCAGGGCGGCCCCACCCGTGGCGGCGCCGTAGGCCGCGAGGCGGAGCGGCAGGGGAGTGGTCACCGGCTCATCCTCGCAAATGGTCATGGGCGAAGGGGGGATCCTGCGACAATCAGGTCCATGAGCGACTCCTTGAAGGCCACCCTCCGCACCGATCTCCACGCCGCGATGCGTGCCCGGGAGCAGGTCCGTGTCGACACCCTGCGCATGGTCCTCACCGGCATCAGCAACGCGGAGGTCTCCGGCACCGAGGCCCACGAGCTCAGCGACGCGGAGACGTTGAAGGTCGTGGCCAAGGAGGCCAAGAAGCGCAAGGAGTCGGCCACTGCCTACCGCGAGGCCGGGCGGCCCGAGCTCGCCGAGCGTGAGGAGGCCGAGCTGGAGGACCTGCAGGTCTACCTGCCGGAGCAGCTCGGTGACGAGGAGCTGGCGGGGATCGTCGACCGGGCGGTGGCCGAGGTCGGCGCGACCTCGATGGCCCAGATGGGGCAGGTCATGAAGATCGTCCAGGGCGAGGTCGCCGGCCGAGCGGACGGCGGCGCCGTCGCCGCGATGGTCAAGGCCCGGCTCGTCGGCTGACCGGCCCCATGAGGCACGCGTCGCCCCGGAGTGCGACGCAGGAGCGACGAAGTGGGCCGGTCACCGTGATGGTGACCGGCCCACTTCGTCATGGCCTCAGTTCGGTGAACCGGTCGAGGAGGGTCCACCGCCGTTGCCGTTGCCGTTGTTGCCCTGCCCCAGCGCCTGCGAGGTGGACGTCGGGGTGCTCGTCGGCGCCGGCTCCGGCGCCGGGGCCGGCGTCGGCGCCGGGGGAGCCGCCGTCGTCGGCTCCGGCGGTGGCGGCGGGGGTGTGTACGGCGGGACCCCGCTGGAGATGTACATGGTGACCGTCGATCCCTTGAGGGCCTCCTCCCGCGGGTCGGTGTACGCGACCGCCCCGGCCTGCTGGTTGCTGGCCACGGTGCTTCCCTCCGTGACCTTGAACCCGGCCTTCTCCAGGGCGGCCCTCGCCTGGGTGGGGCCCTCGCCCACGACGTCGGGGATGTCCCGCAGGTCACCCTTGACGATCTTCTTCCCGGGCTCCGGGAAGTCCTTCTCCTTCATCCCCTTCGAGGCGACGTTCATGATGTTGTTCCAGATCGGCGCCGCCAGGGTGCTGCCGAAGACGTTCTCGTAGTACTGGCCACCGATGGTGACGTTGTCCATCTCGAACTCGGTGATCGGCGAGCCGACCCAGATGGCGGTCGACAGCTGCGGGGTGTAGCCGGCGAACCAGGACTGCTTGTGGTTGTCCGTGGTGCCCGTCTTGCCGGCTGCCTCGCGGCCACCGTCGAGCTTCTGCCCGGCCGCGGTGCCGCCGTCCTCGAGGGTGCCGCGCAGCAGCTCGGTGACGCCGCGGGCGACCCCCCTGTCGAGGACCTTCTTGCACTTCGGCTTCTCGATCTTCATCTTCGTGCCGTCGGCGCGGGTGATGGACTGGATCGGTGTCGGCGGGCAGTACTTGCCACCCGCGGCGAGGGTGGCGTAGGAGGACGCGAGCTGCAGCGGCGAGGTCGAGTCCGACCCGAGCACGATGTTGGAGATCGCGTACTTGCCCTTGATCTTCTCGCCGCCGCTCTGGGCCAGCCCGTAGGGCAGCCCGTAGCCGTCGGTGAGGCCCATCTTCGCCATGACCTTCGGGATCGAGCACGAGCCGATGTCCGCGGCGAGCTGGGCGAAGGCGGTGTTGATGGACTTCGCGGTCATCTCGGCCAGGGTCAGTTCGCCGCCGATCTGGTAGTCATTGGACACCGCCCAGGTCGGGGCGCTGGTGCTGCAGTTGTCCTGGAACTGGTCGGGCGAGAACTGGTGGGGGTTGCTGATGCCGGCCGACGGGGCGTCGACGGTCGCCGACATCGGCATGCCCTTCTCCAGGGCCGCGACGAGCGCGTACATCTTGGCCGTCGACCCGATGGCGAAGCCGTTGGTCCCTCCGTACTGCGCCGGGACCGTCCAGGCCTGCTCGGAGTACCGGGTCGTCGCCTGCTCCATCCCGACCTTGTACTCGGAGGTCTGGGCGATGGCCCGCACCTTGCCGGTGCCGGGCTCGACGACGGCGCCGGCCGCACCGAACTTGTCGTCGCCGTTGGGCACCTTGTCCGTGAGGTCCTCCTTGAGCTCCTTCTGCCAGTCCCGGCGCAGGGTCGTCTTGATCTTCAGACCGGCGGTGTTGACCGTCTGCATGCGCGCGTCCGGGTTCGGACCCAGCTCGGGCATCTGCTTCAGGTAGGCGATGACGTAGTTGCAGAAGTACGGGTCGACGGCCTTCGAGCAGGTGCCGCCCTCGTTCTGGCGGATCTTGAGCAGGTCCTCCAGGTCCTTGGCCTTGGCCTTCTCACCCTCCTCCTGGGTGGCCCAGCCCAGCTCGACCATCCGGTCGATGACGACATCGCGTCGCTTCTGGACCTCTTCGGTGTTCGTGCGTGCGTTGAGCCGGCTGGGGGACTGCACCACTCCGGCGAGCGTGGCGGCCTCGGAGAGCCCGAGGTCCTTCGCGTTCTTGCTGAAGAAGTGCAGGGACGCGGCCTCGACGCCGTAGGCCTGGTCGCCGTAGTACGCGAGGTTGAGGTAGCTGCCGAGGATCTGCTTCTTCGTGTGGGTCTTCTCGACGTTGAGCGCGTACTTCAGCTCCTGGAGCTTGCGCGCGTACGTCTGCTCCGTCGCCGCTGCGACGGCCTCCCGGTTGTCGTTGCGCGCGGCCTTCTCCACCAGCATCATCTTCACGTACTGCTGGGTGATCGAGGACCCGCCCTGCGTCGACTGCGAGGTCAGGTTCGACACGAGGGCGCGGCTCGTGCCCCGCACGTCGATGCCGCCGTGCTCGTAGAAGCGGCTGTCCTCGATGGCCAGCTGCGCCTTCCGCATCACCGGTGCGATCTTCTCCAGGGGCACGACGATGCGGTTCGCGTCGTAGGGCGTGGCGAGGAGCTTGTCGTCCGCGGAGAAGATCTTCGACTGCTGGGCCAGGGGGTTGGCCGTGAACTCGTCATCGAGGTTGTTGAATCCCTGCGCGGTGGCCTTCGCCGCGTTCCCGGAGGCACCGGCGAAGGGGATGACGAGTCCGGCACCGACGAGTCCGATGCCGACCGACACGGCGACGAAGGCGCCGAGCAGCCGGGCAAGATGTGGCATCCGGGAGGCAGACATGCGGCAAAGGGTAACGTCCGAACCTGAGCGGGTCCGGCAACCTCGGCGGCGGTTCGGCGCCCTGTCACGAACGTCCGGCGAGCGCCTTCCCGATGTCGCGCAGCCCAGTGAGGTCGTGGATGTCGACCGGGTGCGCCGGGACCGTGCCGACCGGCACTCCCGGGTGCGAGGTGCGGAAGCGGGTGATGATCGCTCGGTGACGGGCGGCGTCCTCGGCGGCCTGGGCGTGCACCCGCAGCAGCGAGACCGCGAGGGGGTGGGTCCCCGTGGCCCCGAGCCGGTCCGCGGCGTCCTCGGCGCGCCCCGCGCTCAGCTGCTTGGCGGCGGTGACGCGCACCCGGTTGACGAGGAGCCCGGCCAGAGGCATCTGCTCGCTGGCCAGCCGCTCGATGAAGAATCCCGCCTCCCGCATCGCGTCGCGCTCCGGTGAGGCCACGACGAGGAAGGAGGTCTCCGGGTCGGCCAGTAGCGCGTAGGTCTGGTCCGCCCGCTGACGGAAGCCACCGAACATGGTGTCCATGGCGGCGACGAAGGTCTGCATGTCGCGCAGCATCTCCCCGCCGAGCAGCTTCGTCATGATCCCGCCGGCCAGCGAGACCCCGGCACCGAAGACGCGAAGGGAGGCGCGGCCCCCGACCTTCGCCGGCGCCATGAGCAGTCGGATGAAGCGTCCGTCGAGGAAGGACCCCAGTCGCTTGGGGGCGTCGAGGAAGTCCAGGGCGGAGCGTGAGGGCGGGGTGTCGACGATGATCAGGTCCCAGTCGCGCGACCCGTCGCTGATCTGGGCGCGGAGCTGCCCGAGCTTCTCCATCGCCATGTACTCCTGCGTCCCGGCGAAGGAGCTGGACACCGCGATGTAGAAGGGGTTGGCCAGGATCTGCGCGGCCTTCTCGGGCGAGGCGTGGGCCTCGACGACCTCGTCGAAGGTCCGCTTCATGTCGAGCATCATCGCGTCCAGCGAACCGCCCGCCGAGGTGTCCAGGCCCGCCACCGGACGTGGAGTGTTGTCCAGCTCGTCCAGCCCGAGGGACTGGGCCAGCCGTCGGGCGGGGTCGATCGTGAGGACGACCACGCGACGTCCCTGCTCGGCGGCGCGCACGGCCAGTGCGGCAGCGGTCGTCGTCTTGCCGACGCCACCGGAGCCGCAGCACACGATGATCCGTCGTGCGGGATCGGCGATGACGGCATCGAGGTCCAGGGCCGTCTCGGTCCGGGGGGCCATCACACGCCTCCCTGCTCGGCGAGGGTGCCGGCGAGTACCCGCAGGTCCCCGGACTCCACGCCGTCGGCCAGGTGCGGCAGCGTGCGGACGGGGACGGGCAGGCTGGCCAGCACCTGTTGTTGCTCGAGCTGCAGCCGGGCCCGCATCACGTGGTCGGCGCCCTCGCGGAGCAGTCCGGAGACCATCGCCGGTCCGGCCTTGATGTCGACGACGCCGAGGGCCTCGCTCACCGCGTCCCTCACCTCCGGGGCCTGGTTCGCGACCGCCGCAGCGTGCTCCTCCGCGACGAGCGGCTGGCGGACGCCGTTGGCGATGACCGACCCCACCCGCAGGGAGAGGTCACCGAGCTCGGCGATGGCGTCCCTCGTCTCCTGGACCGGCATCTCCTCCAGGAGCGTCACCACGTGCACCGACGTGGCCGGGCTCTGCAGGACACGGGTGATCGACTCGGCCTGGTTGTGGATCGGCCCCATCCGGGCGACCTCGGAGACCTCCTCGTTGACCGCGAGGAACCGGCCGATCCGTCCCGTGGGCGGACCGTCGAGGACGACCGCGTCGTACACGGGGCGCTTGCGGGCCCCCTTCGTCTGCCGCCCGACGGCCTCGTAGACCTTGCCGATGAGCAGGACGTCCCGGACCCCCGGAGCGATCGTCGTGGCGAAGTCCACCGCCCCGACCTTCTCGAGGACGGAGCCCGCACGTCCGAGCTTGTAGAACTTCTGCAGGTACTCCATCAGCGCGCTCTTGGGGTCCACGGACAGGCCGAAGAGCTCTCCTCCGGAGGGGTCGCTCACGAGGTGGCGCTCGCTCGACCCGAGTGGAGCCACGTCCAGCACCTGCGAGATCCCCTGACGCCCCTCCACCTCGGCGAGCAGCACCCGTTGACCGCGAGCCGTCAGGGCCAGCGCCATCGCGGCGGCGACGGTCGTCTTGCCCGTCCCGCCCTTGCCGGTCACGACGTGCAGTCTCACGCGGGGGTCCGAGGGGGAGTCCACACCCGTCACCCTACGAGTAGGGTGCCGACATGACCCAGTGGGAGTACGCAACAGTGCCGCTCATCGTCCATGCCACCAAGCAGATCCTCGACCAGTGGGGCGAGGACGGGTGGGAGCTCGTCCAGGTCGTCCCCGGCCCGGACGGGACCAACCTGGTGGCCTACCTCAAGCGGCCCAAGGGCGCCTGATGGGACGCATCGACGATCGTCTGGCCGAGCTGTCCATCACGCTCGCGGAGCCGGCGGCACCGGCAGGCGCCTACGTCCCGGCCCTCGTGGACGGCAACCACGTCCTCACCTCCGGACAACTGCCGATGGTCGACGGGCAGCTGCTCGAGACCGGGCACGTCGGTGCCGAGGTCGACCCGGACCGGGCCAAGGAGCTCGCGAGGACGTGCGCGATCAACGCGCTCGCCGCCGTCAAGTCCGCCATCGGGGACCTCGACCGCGTCGAGCAGGTCACCAAGGTCGTCGGTTTCGTCTCCAGCGCACCCGACTTCACCGGCCAGCCCGGGGTCATCAACGGTGCCAGCGAGCTGCTGGGCGAGGTCTTCGGCGAAGGGGGCATGCACGCCCGGTCCGCCGTGGGCGTCGCCGCGCTCCCACTCGGCTCGCCGGTCGAGGTCGAGGTGACCGTGAGGTTGCGCGACTGATGGTCGAGCGGGACTTCCTGCTCGACGCCGACGCCCGGCGAACGCTCGGGGTGGCGGAGGGCGACGCCGCTCCCGCCGAACCGGTCACCCCGCGACTGGCGTCGACCGTGATGCTGCTGCGTGACGACGAGGGCCCGCTCGAGGTCTTCATGCTCCGGCGGGTGGCCCAGATGGAGTTCGCTGCGTCGATGCACGTCTTCCCCGGGGGCGCGGCCGACCCGCGCGATGCCGAGGACGAGCTGCCGTGGGCCGGACCGGCCGTCGAGGAGTGGGCCGAGCTGCTCGGCACCGACGAGGCCGCGGCGCGGATGCTCGTCGCCGCTGCGGTGCGCGAGGTCTTCGAGGAGACCGGTGTCCTGCTGGCCTCGCCGGCAGGCGCCGAGGGTGAGCCGCCGCGGCTCGACCTCGATGACGCACGGGAGCTGCGTCGGGCCCTCGTGGCCCGGGAGATCGGTTTCGGTCAGGTGCTGCTGGACCGTCGGCTCGTCCTGCGCAGCGACCTGCTGCGCTACCGGGCGCACTGGATCACGCCCGTCGTCGAGCCGCGACGCTACGACACGAGGTTCTTCGTCGCAGCCGTCCCCATCGGCCAGGATCCCGATGGCGACACCAGCGAGGCGGACCGGTCCGGTTGGACCCGGCCGCAGGCGCTGCTCGACGCCTTCACCGACGGTGACGTCATGCTGATGCCTCCGACGATCGTCAGCCTGGAGCAGCTGGCCCCCGTGACCACCGTGCGGGCGGCCATGGAGCAGGACCTTCCCATCGCGCCGGTGATGCCCGAGTTCGTCATCTCCGACGCCGGACCGGCCATGCGCGCGAGCCTGCCGTGAGCCCGGCGCGTCCTCCCGAGCCCTCCGTCCCCGTCGGGGAGTGGCAAGGCGGTCAGGTCACGGTGCACGCGCACTGTCTCCTCCAGGGCAATCCCGGTCCCATGACGCTCGACGGGACCAACACCTGGGTCCTGCTCCCGCCCGACGGGAGCGAGGCGATCGTGATCGACCCGGGTGAGGACGAGGCGGCGCACCAGCAGCGCGTGGTCGACCACGTCGCGTCGCTCGGGGCTCGCGTCGGTCGGATCGTGCTCACGCACGGGCACATCGACCACAGCGAGGGAGCCCCGCGTCTGGCCCGGCTCACCGGTGCGCCCGTCCAGGCCGTGGGGCGAGGACACGACGACCTCTCCGACGGAGATGTGCTGCGGACCGCGGGCCTCGAGGTCCGCGTGGTGACCACCCCCGGGCACACCGCCGACTCCATCTCCTTCGCCCTCCCGGCCGACAACGCGCTGCTGACCGGGGACACGGTCCTCGGGCGGGGCACCACCGTCGTCGCCCACCCCGACGGGGAGCTGGCGGCCTACCTCGACTCGCTCGAGCGCATCAAGGCACTCACCGGCGGGGGAGAGGTCACCTCGATCCTGCCCGGTCACGGACCGACGATCCCCGACGCCGCATCGATGGTCGACTTCTACCGGCTCCACCGGCGCGAGCGACTCGACCAGGTCCGCGCGGCACTCGCCGAGGGCGCGCAGACGGCCGATGACGTCGTGGCGACGGTGTACGCGGACGTCGACCGCTCGGTGTGGCCCGCCGCGAAGATGTCCGTCCTCGCCCAGATGGCCTACCTCGGCGCCTGAGCCGGCCACGACAGGGCGAAGGGGGCCGGGAGGCTCCGCGGACGCAGGCACGGCATCGCCCTTGGCGCGAAGTCGGTCCTTCTCCCTGATGGTTCCGGAGTCCTGCCGGGCCCGACTTCGGCCTGAGCCGGGCGACGCCATCCCTGCGTCCTCACCTCACCTCCGACGCACGACGAAGGCCGCAGCGCGGTGCGCTGCGGCCGGTGTCGTCGCGCAAGTCAGCGGGCGCGGCGGGTGAGGCGCTCGACGTCGATGAGCAGGACGGCGCGCGCCTCGAGGCGGAGCCACCCACGGCCGGCGAAGTCGGCGAGCGCCTTGTTGACCGTCTCGCGCGAGGCGCCGACGAGCTGGGCGAGCTCCTCCTGGGTGAGGTCGTGGGCGACCATGACGCCCTCCTCGACGGGACGCCCGAAGCGCTGGCTCAGCTCGAGCAGGGCCTTGGCCACGCGACCGGGGACATCGGTGAAGACGAGGTCGGCGAGGTTCTCGTTGGTCCGGCGCAGGCGCCGGGCCAGGGCGCCCAGCAGCGTGCCCGCGATGCGGGGGTGGCTGCTGAGGAGGGTGACCAGCTGCTCGTGCCCGAGTCCGATCAGCTGCGTCTCGGCCACGGCGGTCGCCGTGGCCGTGCGCGGACCGGGGTCGAAGAGGCTGAGCTCTCCCAACATCTCGGACGGGCCGAGGATCGCCAGCAGATTCTCCCGACCGTCCGTGGAGGAGCGGCCGAGCTTGATCTTGCCCTCGGTGATGACATACAGACGATCACCCTGGTCGCCCTCGTTGAAGAGGACGTCCCCGCGCTCCATGCGCACGGGGGTCATCGTTGCCATCACCTCGGCGGCGTCGGCGTCGTCAAGAGTCGCGAAGAGCGGGGCGCGGCGTACGACATCGAGGTTCACACAGCGCAGTGTGCCATGCGAGGGGATTTCCGTGGGGTGCGGTCACCCGGAAGCCTCAGGCCGCACCCCATTAGGCTGCGAGGGTGTCTGCCGAACGCGTCGAGTCCCCACTCGCCCTGACCCGTCGAGCTCGCCGCATGTACCGCACCCTGCACGAGCGGTACCCGTACGCGCACTGTGAGCTCGACTTCGCCGACCCCCTGCAGCTGCTCGTCGCGACCGTCCTCTCGGCGCAGACGACGGACGTCACGGTCAACCGGGTCACCCCTGAGCTGTTCTCCCGCTGGCCCACCGCGGCCGACCTCGCGTCGGCCGACCGGACCGAGATGGAGGAGGTGCTGCGACCGACCGGCTTCTACCGGGCCAAGACCAACTCGGTGATCACGCTGGGCGCGGCCCTCGTGGAGCGGTACGAGGGGCAGGTCCCGCCCCGGTTGGCGGACCTGGTCACGCTTCCGGGCGTCGGTCGCAAGACGGCGAACGTCGTTCTCGGCAATGCCTTCGGCATCCCGGGGATCACCGTCGACACCCACTTCGGTCGGTTGGCGCGGCGCATGGGCTGGACGGACGAGGAGGACCCCGTCAAGGTCGAGCAGGCCGTCGGGCGGCTCATCCCGCGCAAGGAGTGGACGATGCTCAGCCACGTCCTGATCTTCCACGGACGGCGGACCTGCCACGCCCGGCGACCGGCGTGCGGTGCCTGCCCCGTGGCCAGGTGGTGCCCCTCGTACGGCGTGGGTGAGACCGACCCCGTGGCGGCGGCCAAGCTCCTCAAGTTCGAGCTGGCGCCGGGCGCGGAGGCGAAGGGGGGATGACCCGCCATACCGGGGCGGAGCCGCCCGAGTGGCTGCTGCAGTGCGAGGTGAACCTCCACGCGGACCTGCCGGACTGGTTCACCCGCTTCGAGCCGCCCGACGACCCGCCGCGACGTTCCGCGGTCCTCATGCTCTTCGGTCCCGGCGACGACGGGACCCGCGTGGTGCTCACGGAGCGGTCGGAGACCCTGCGCAGCCACGCCAGCCAGGTCTCCTTCCCGGGCGGCAAGCTCGATCCGGGTGAGACACCGGTCCAGGCCGCGCTGCGGGAGACGTGGGAGGAGGTCGGGGTCGACCCCTCCGAGGTCGAGGTGATCGGTTCCTTTCCCGACCTGTGGCTCGGGCCGAGCAGCAACGCTGTCACCCCGGTGCTGGGCTGGGTGCGGGAGCCGCACCCCCTTCGCGTCATCGACAGGGGCGAGGTGGCACGCGTCGAGTGGGTGCCGGTCGCGGAGCTCGTCGAACCGACCAACCGGTTCACGGTCAAGGGGCCGTCCGGTTACGTCGGGCCGGGCTTCGACGTGGCGGACCTGTTCGTCTGGGGGTTCACCGCACAGCTGCTGGCGGTGCTCATCGAGGCCGCGGGGATCGACGTCCCGTGGGACGAGACCGTCCGGCGGCGGTTGCCGTGGCGCTTCGTGCGGCAGTACCTCCATGGCCGGGGTGGACGGCGCTGAGCCAGTCGACGAGGAGCGAGTTCATCTGCGACGGGGCCTCCTCGGGCACGAAGTGACCGACGCCCGGCACCTCGGCGGTCTGCAGCGGTCCGCTCGTGTGGCGACGGCTCTCCGCGGACAGGATCGGTAGCGAGGACAGGTCCTGCTGTCCGTGGACGTGGAGCACGGGGACCGTGATCTCCTTCGAGACCCGGTGCAGGTATCGGGCACCCGAGGGGGTGAGCGGGCAGCGGTACAGCCACCGGTGGTACTCCGCGGCCGCCTGACCGGCGAAGGGCACGGACAGCGCCTCCGTGTACCGCGCGACGACCTGCGGGGTCAGCCATGCCTGGTCCGGTCCGGACCAGGCACGGAGACGGCGACCCACCGTCATGGCCTGGCGGCCGGAGGCGAAGGGGGCCTGCATCGCCCTGAGGTGGCCGTTGGAGCGCCACTGCAGGGGGTGGCGCCACATCGCGCGGTGGAAGACCGCCGGATGGGGGACGCCCACCGGCGCGATGGCGGCGGTCACGTCGGGGCGCAGTGCCGGCATGCTCCAGGTGAACCACCCACCCAGTCCTTGGCCGACGAAGACGGCTCGGTCCGCGCCCAGGCTGCGCACGACGGCGGCGAGGTCGTCGCACGCGGTCGGGCCGTCGTACCCGGCGGGAGGCTTGTCGCTCGCCCCGAAGCCTCGGAGGTCGAGCGCCACGGCGCGGTATCCCGCCGCGGCCACCGCTGGAAGCTGGAATCGCCAGGACCACCAGAACTGCGGGTAGCCGTGCACGAAGAGGACGAGAGGACCGCTGCCCATGGCAGCGACGTGGAACCGGGCGCCGTTCGCGGAGACGAATCGGTGCTCCCACGGCCCCTCGACCAGGGCCGCGGCGGCGTCGGAAGGGTTCAGCTGCTCGGCTTGATGGCCGTCATGGACTCCTGCGCGTTGCGGATGGCCCGCTGCGGCACTGCATTCGCCTTGGCCTTCTTCATGGCCTTGACGCCGAGGAGGCCGAGGACCGCTGCGATGAGGAAGAGGACCAGCGTGACGATCAGGTAGCCCGCCCACACCGGCAGCCAGACGGCGATGACCTGGGCGAGGGTGTGGAAGAGGAAGATCAGCCCGAGCAGGGCGAGGAAGGCCGCGATGCCGAGGAAGGCCGCGCCCTTGCCCCCGAAGGAGATACCCCGGGAGACCTCGGTCTTGGCGAGCTGGATCTCGTTCTGGATCAGGGAGGAGATGTCGTGCGAGGCGTCGGCGACGAGCTGACCGACGGTCCGCTCGGTCTCACCAGGGGCCGGCTGACCGACGACGCGGCGGGCGGCTCGCTCGGCGGGGGTGCTGGTGGCGCTGTCGTTGCTCATGGTGCTCCTGGTCGCGACGGTGACCCGCCGCTGACGGGCCGGGCCTTGTGCAGTTGCAAGCCTACCCACGAGTCGAGGGAAACGTCGGCAAGCGGGGTCACGAGACGCCGCCGGTCGCCGCTGCGCGTGGTGTGGGTGCCCACTGGGTGGCTGGTGGGGATGTACCCGGTGAAGATCAGTTGAATCCGTGCGAGATGCGACTTGCGCGGGTGGGCGATCGCTGTTTCCGGGGCAACCATGGACACATGAGCTACGGAGTCCAGGGTCAGCCACTGGCCATCGCCCACCGTGGCGGTGCCCTCCTCGCTCCCGAGAACACCCTGGCGGCCTTTGCGATGTCGACCGCTCTCGGACTGGGTTACCTCGAGAGCGACGTCCGGCTCACCGCCGACGGGGAACTGGTCTGCTTCCACGACGAGGTGCTCGACCGCTGCACCACGGGACGAGGTCGGGTCTCCGCCCACACGAGCGACCAGCTGCGCGCGCACGTGCGCGTGGCGGGTACGGAGCGCATCCCGACTCTCGAGGAGGCGCTGGAGACCTTCCCCGATGCCTGCTTCACGGTCGATCTGAAGGAACGCGCCGCCATCGCGCCCATGGCCCGGCTCCTCCAGCGCCGGGACTACGCGGAGCGCGTCTGCGTCGCCGGCGCCTGGGACGGCTGGCTGCAGCTGCTGGCGTCACAGGTGCCGCACGTACGCACCGCCCTGGGGTGGCGGTCCCTGGCCGCGCTCCTCTCCGCGTCGACGGTGGGCCTCCAACCGCCGGCCGTGACCGTGGCCGGACGCTTCGCACACCTCCCGATCCGGCTCGGGCGTCTCCCGGTGCACTCGCCCTCGCTCGTGCGACGGGCCCACCGGCTGGGTGTGCGCGTCGTGGTGTGGACGGTCAACGAACCGGCCCTGATGGACGAGCTGTTGGACATGGGGGTGGACGGGATCATCACCGACCGGCCGGACATCCTGCGCACCGTCCTGATTCGCCGGGGGGCGTGGGCACCGATGCGGGGGTCGAGGCCGGGCGGGGACACCCGAGCCGTCCCGGAACCCACCCGTCGCGGGCCGGACGGGCACTCGTGGAGAGGCGATTTGGTGTCGGGCCGACGGGTGATCTAATGTTTCATCTGTCAGCCCGAGAGGGAGGAACGGACACCAAGTGGTGGCCCTTGCAGGGTCGCACCAAGTAGGCCGGTCCCAGGACTGACAGCCCCTCGTTCAAATCGCAGCATCCACGGTCATCGCGACCACGGAGAAACGCATTTGGAGCCGAACAGCCTCGCTGCTACGGTGGGTCACCGCCGCTGAAGATCCAAGCGCGATCAAGCAGTCCGGCCGCTCAGAGAGCGGATCACGGATTTGACGCCCAAGCATGGACAGCGGCAAGATGGAGAAGTTGCCCCTTGTGCAGGTCGCCGGTTGGTGGGTTGTGTGGGGTGTGCGTGTGAATCTTGAGAACTCAACAGCGTGTCAAATGATCGATGCCAATACCTCGTTTCTTGGCTGATCTGGCCTGTGCCCGTGTGGGTGTGGGTTGGTTTGGTTGGGGAGCATTTTCTTTTGGTTGATTGAGATGATTAGCAGTTTATTTTGCTAGTTGTTCTTGCTCAGCCGGGATTTTAGGCCCTTTGTTGGGTTATTGATTGGCTCTCGTTCCTGGTCCTTTGTGGCTGGGGGTGAGGGTTTCTATCATCAACGGAGAGTTTGATCCTGGCTCAGGACGAACGCTGGCGGCGTGCTTAACACATGCAAGTCGAACGGTGAAGCTCCAAGCTTGCTTGGGGTGGATCAGTGGCGAACGGGTGAGTAACACGTGAGCAACCTGCCCCAGACTCCGGAATAAGCGCTGGAAACGGCGTCTAATACTGGATATGAGATCAGTCCGCATGGGCATGGTCTGGAAAGTTTTTCGGTCTGGGATGGGCTCGCGGCCTATCAGCTTGTTGGTGAGGTAATGGCTCACCAAGGCGACGACGGGTAGCCGGCCTGAGAGGGCGACCGGCCACACTGGGACTGAGACACGGCCCAGACTCCTACGGGAGGCAGCAGTGGGGAATATTGCACAATGGGCGAAAGCCTGATGCAGCGACGCCGCGTGAGGGATGACGGCCTTCGGGTTGTAAACCTCTTTCAGCAGGGAAGAAGCGAAAGTGACGGTACCTGCAGAAGAAGCACCGGCTAACTACGTGCCAGCAGCCGCGGTAATACGTAGGGTGCGAGCGTTGTCCGGAATTATTGGGCGTAAAGGGCTTGTAGGCGGTTTGTCGCGTCTGCTGTGAAAATCCGAGGCTCAACCTCGGACTTGCAGTGGGTACGGGCAGACTAGAGTGTGGTAGGGGAGACTGGAATTCCTGGTGTAGCGGTGAAATGCGCAGATATCAGGAGGAACACCGATGGCGAAGGCAGGTCTCTGGGCCACTACTGACGCTGAGAAGCGAAAGCATGGGGAGCGAACAGGATTAGATACCCTGGTAGTCCATGCCGTAAACGTTGGGCGCTAGGTGTGGGACTCATTCCACGAGTTCCGTGCCGCAGCTAACGCATTAAGCGCCCCGCCTGGGGAGTACGGCCGCAAGGCTAAAACTCAAAGGAATTGACGGGGGCCCGCACAAGCGGCGGAGCATGCGGATTAATTCGATGCAACGCGAAGAACCTTACCAAGGCTTGACATATACCGGTAACACCCAGAGATGGGTGCCCCTTTTTGGTCGGTATACAGGTGGTGCATGGTTGTCGTCAGCTCGTGTCGTGAGATGTTGGGTTAAGTCCCGCAACGAGCGCAACCCTCGTTCTATGTTGCCAGCACGTAATGGTGGGGACTCATGGAAGACTGCCGGGGTCAACTCGGAGGAAGGTGGGGATGACGTCAAATCATCATGCCCCTTATGTCTTGGGCTTCACGCATGCTACAATGGCCGGTACAATGGGCTGCGAAACCGCAAGGTGGAGCGAATCCCAAAAAACCGGTCTCAGTTCGGATTGGGGTCTGCAACTCGACCCCATGAAGTCGGAGTCGCTAGTAATCGCAGATCAGCAACGCTGCGGTGAATACGTTCCCGGGCCTTGTACACACCGCCCGTCAAGTCACGAAAGTCGGTAACACCCGAAGCCGGTGGCCCAACCCTTGTGGAGGGAGCCGTCGAAGGTGGGACTGGCGATTGGGACTAAGTCGTAACAAGGTAGCCGTACCGGAAGGTGCGGCTGGATCACCTCCTTTCTAAGGAGCTTTTAGTGCCCCGGCCACCCGTTGTGGTGGTTGGTGGTCATGCTCGGTTGTGCCGGCGGATGTCCGGCAGCCGGGTGCTCTGGGTGGAACATCGATCATGACATCGTGACCCTGGGTGGTCGCGTGCTAGTACCTGCAGCCCCGTTGGGGGTGTGGTGGAACGCGGCGCGGCGGCGTGGGGTGGGTGTCGGACACGTTGTTGGGTCCTGAGGGTTCAGGCGTTGAGCTTGTTCCTGATGGCCAACGAGAGCATCTGCTGCTGTTGTGGTGGTGGGTGTGTTGGTTGTGGGCCCTGCCTGGTCGGCGGACTGCCACGTGCACCCTGTGTGGGTGTGTGGTCAGCGTCGGCGTGTGGGTGGGGTGCTGCCCGTATGTTGAGAACTACACAGTGGACGCGAGCATCTTTGTGGCTCAAGTTTTTAAGGGCGCACGGTGGATGCCTTGGCACCAGGAACCGAAGAAGGACGTAGGAATCTGCGATAAGCCTCGGGGAGTCGATAACCAGACTGTGATCCGAGGATTTCCGAATGGGGAAACCCGGCTGGAGGCAAGTCCAGTCACTCCCGGCTGAATATATAGGCCGGGTAGAGGGAACGTGGGGAAGTGAAACATCTCAGTACCCACAGGAAGAGAAAACAATTGTGATTCCGTGAGTAGTGGCGAGCGAAATCGGATCAGGCCAAACCGCACTTGTGTGATAGCTGTCAGGCGTTGCAGGTGCGGGGTTGTGGGACCTTCGTTCCGGGACTGACATCCTGGACGGGAGTGATAAATCTGCGTCATAGTCGAAGAGTCTTGAATGGCTCGGCACAGAGGGTGCGACCCCCGTAGACGAAATGATGCAGACTCTCGTGGAGTGTTCCCAAGTAGCACGGGGCTCGAGAAATCCCGTGTGAATCTGGCGGGACCACCCGCTAAGCCTAAATATTCCCTGGTGACCGATAGCGGACAAGTACCGTGAGGGAAAGGTGAAAAGTACCCCGGGAGGGGAGTGAAATAGATCCTGAAACCGTGTGCCTACAATCCGTCGGAGCCTCCTTGTGGGGTGACGGCGTGCCTTTTGAAGAATGAGCCTGCGAGTTAGTGCTCAGTGGCAAGGTTAACCCGTGTGGGGAAGCCGTAGCGAAAGCGAGTCCGAATAGGGCGTGTGAGTCGCTGGGTCTAGACCCGAAGCGGAGTGATCTACCCATGGCCAGGTTGAAGCGACGGTAAGACGTCGTGGAGGACCGAACCCACTTAGGTTGAAAACTGAGGGGATGAGCTGTGGGTAGGGGTGAAAGGCCAATCAAACTCCGTGATAGCTGGTTCTCCCCGAAATGCATTTAGGTGCAGCGTCACGTGTTTCTTACCGGAGGTAGAGCTACTGGATAGCTGATGGGCCTCACCAGGTTACTGACGTTAGCCAAACTCCGAATGCCGGTAAGTGAGAGCGTGGCAGTGAGACTGCGGGGGATAAGCTCCGTGGTCGAGAGGGAAACAGCCCAGATCACCAGCTAAGGTCCCTAAGCGTGTGCTAAGTGGAAAAGGATGTGGAGTTGCCGTGACAACCAGGAGGTTGGCTTAGAAGCAGCCATCCTTGAAAGAGTGCGTAATAGCTCACTGGTCAAGTGATTCCGCGCCGACAATGTAGCGGGGCTCAAGCACACCACCGAAGCTGTGGCATTAACGCACTGCTCGGCATCCTCCTTCGTGGGGGGTGTCCAGGCGTGTTGATGGGTAGGGGAGCGTCGTGTGGCGAGTGAAGCGGCGGAGTGATCCAGTCGTGGATGCCACACGAGTGAGAATGCAGGCATGAGTAGCGAAAGACGGGTGAGAAACCCGTCCGCCGAATAACCAAGGGTTCCAGGGTCAAGCTAATCTGCCCTGGGTAAGTCGGGACCTAAGGCGAGGCCGACAGGCGTAGTCGATGGACATCCGGTTGATATTCCGGAACCGGCGAAGAACCGCCCCTGACGAATCCAGTGATGCTAAGCGCCTGAAGCCCACCACAGGGATCTTCGGATCCCGCCGGTGGGTGGAACGCGTGACCCGATCTGGTAGTAGTCAAGCGATGGGGAGACGCAGGAAGGTAGCCTCCGCGTGGCGATGGTTGTCCACGTCCAAGGGTGTAGGGCGAGCTGTAGGCAAATCCGCAGCTCATGTGCCTGAGACCTGATGGTGACCGCTTTAGCGGGAAGCAGGGTGATCCTATGCTGTCGAGAAAATCCTCTAGCGAGGTTCTAGCCGCCCGTACCCCAAACCGACTCAGGTGGTTGGGTAGAGAATACCAAGGCGATCGAGTGAATCGTGGTTAAGGAATTCGGCAAAATGCCCCCGTAACTTCGGGAGAAGGGGGGCCCGGACCCTGAAGCTCTTCACGGGCTAGGGGAAAGGGCCGCAGAGACCAGGGAGAAGCGACTGTTTACTAAAAACACAGGTCCGTGCGAAGTCGCAAGACGATGTATACGGACTGACGCCTGCCCGGTGCTGGAAGGTTAAGAGGACCTGTTAGGCCACTTTGTGGCCGAAGCGGAGAATTTAAGCCCCAGTAAACGGCGGTGGTAACTATAACCATCCTAAGGTAGCGAAATTCCTTGTCGGGTAAGTTCCGACCTGCACGAATGGCGTAACGACTTCTCCACTGTCTCAACCACGAACTCGGCGAAATTGCACTACGAGTAAAGATGCTCGTTACGCGCAGCAGGACGGAAAGACCCCGGGACCTTCACTATAGCTTGGTATTGGTGATCGGGACGGCTTGTGTAGGATAGGTGGGAGACGTTGAAGCATGCACGCCAGTGCGTGTGGAGTCATCGTTGAAATACCACTCTGGTCGTTCTGGTTATCTAACCTCGGTCCGTGATCCGGATCAGGGACATTGCCTGGTGGGTAGTTTAACTGGGGCGGTTGCCTCCTAAAATGTAACGGAGGCGCTCAAAGGTTCCCTCAGCCTGGTTGGCAATCAGGTGGCGAGTGCAAGTGTACAAGGGAGCTTGACTGCGAGACAGACATGTCGAGCAGGGACGAAAGTCGGAACTAGTGACCCGACGGTGGCTTGTGGAAGCGCCGTCGCTCAACGGATAAAAGGTACCCCGGGGATAACAGGCTGATCTTCCCCAAGAGTCCATATCGACGGGATGGTTTGGCACCTCGATGTCGGCTCGTCGCATCCTGGGGGTGGAGTATCTCCCAAGGGTTGGGCTGTTCGCCCATTAAAGCGGCACGCGAGCTGGGTTTAGAACGTCGTGAGACAGTTCGGTCCCTATCCGCTGTGCGCGTAGGAAACTTGAGAGAGGCTGACCCTAGTACGAGAGGACCGGGTTGGACGAACCTCTGGTGTGTGAGTTGTTCTGCCAAGGGCACCGCTCATTAGCTACGTTCGGGAGTGATAACCGCTGAAAGCATCTAAGCGGGAAGCATGTCTCAAGATGAGGTTTCCATGAACTACGGTTCGAGAGGCTCCCAGTAGACGACTGGGTTGATAGGCCAGATGTGGAAGTGCAGCAATGCATGCAGCTGACTGGTACTAATAAGCCGATGACTTGATACACACACAACACTTGTTGCGTAAAGAAAGACACGTTCGCGTCCACTGTGCAGTTCCCGAGATACGGTCAGCCACCCGCTCGGGGTGACACTGCAAATCGTATTTCCATAGAGTTACGGCTGTCACAGCGAAAGGGAAACGCCCGGTCCCATTCCGAACCCGGAAGCTAAGCCTTTCAGCGCCGATGGTACTGCACTGGAGACGGTGTGGGAGAGTAGGACGCAGCCGGACAACCATTCACACGAAAGCCCCCAACCACACCGTTGGGGGCTTTCGTGCGTCCGGATGTGGGGGGATCCCGTCCCACGGCACACGAGAAGGGGCCTGTCCACCGGTAACCGGTGGGCAGGCCCCCTTCGTCGTGGTGGATCAGTCGCTGGACGACTTGGACATGCCGTCCTGGATCAGGGACATGACCGAGGAGTCGGCGAGCGTGGTGACGTCGCCGACCTCGCGGTTCTCCGCGACGTCCTTCAGCAGCCGCCGCATGATCTTGCCGGAGCGGGTCTTGGGCAGCTCGGAGACGATCATGATCGAGCGCGGCTTGGCGATCGGGCCGATGTGCTTGGCGACGTGGTTGCGCAGCTCGGTGACGAGCTCGTTGCCGCCCTCGGAGTCGGCCTCGGTCGCCGCGTCCTGACGCAGGATGACGAAGGCCTCGATCGCCTGGCCGGTCGTGGGGTCCGACGCCCCGACGACGGCGGCCTCGGCCACCTTGTCGTGCGAGACGAGCGCCGACTCGATCTCGGCCGTGGACATCCGGTGGCCGGAGACGTTCATGACGTCGTCGACGCGGCCGAGGATCCAGATGTTGCCCTTCTCGTCGTACTTCGCGCCGTCACCGGCGAAGTAGAGGTCGGGGCCGAAGCGGCTCCAGTACGTGTCCTTGTACCGCTCCGGGTCCCGCCAGATCCCGCGGAGCATCGCCGGCCACGGCTTGGTCAGCACGAGGTAGCCGACCGCCTCGGGGTCGGTGAGGCGGTTGCCCTCGTCGTCGAGGACCTCGGCGTGGATACCGGGGACCGGCGCCTGGGAGCTGCCGGGCTCGAGGTCGGTGACGCCCGGGAGCGGGGAGTTCATGATCGCCCCCGTCTCGGTCTGCCACCAGGTGTCGACGATCGGCGTGTGGCCGCCGCCGATGTGCTCGCGGTACCAGCGCCAGGCCTCCGGGTTGATCGGCTCGCCGACGGAGCCGAGGACCCGCAGGGAGGACAGGTCGTACTGCTCCGGGATGTCCTGACCCCACTTCATGAAGGTGCGGATGGCGGTGGGAGCGGTGTAGAGGATCGAGACCCCGTACTTCTGGACGATCTCCCAGAAGACGCCCTTGTGTGGGCTGTCCGGGGTGCCCTCGAAGACGATCTGCGTGGCGCCGTTGGCCATCGGGCCGTAGACGATGTAGCTGTGGCCGGTCACCCAGCCGATGTCGGCGGTGCACCAGTAGACATCGGTCTCCGGGTGCAGGTCGTGGACGACGGCGTTGGTGTAGGCGCACTGGACGAGGTATCCGCCCGAGGTGTGCAGGATGCCCTTGGGCTTGCCCGTCGTGCCGGAGGTGTAGAGCAGGAAGAGGGGGTGCTCGCTGTCGTGGGCGACCGCCTCGTGGGTGTCCGCGGCCGGGGTGACGACGTCGTCCCACCAGATGTCCCGCTCGTCGTCCCAGTCGACGTCGATGCCGGTGCGCTTGACGACGAGCACCTTCTGCGCCGAGGTGCCCGCGACGGCATCGTCGACGGCCTTCTTCAACGGCATGGCCTTGCCCTTGCGGAACTGCCCGTCGCTGGTGACGACGACCTTCGCGTCCGCATCCTCGATCCGGGCCCGCAGCGCGTCGGCGGAGAAGCCGGCGAAGACGAGCGAGTGCGGCGCGCCGATACGGGCGCAGGCCAGCATCGTGAAGATCGTCTCCGGGATCATCTGCATGTAGATGGCGACACGGTCGCCCTTCTCCACGCCCAGGGACTCCAGGCCGTTGGCGGCCTTGGCGACCTCACGCTGCATGTCCGCGTACGTGATCGCACGGTCGTCGTCGCCGTTGGCGGAGACGAAGTGGATGGCGACGCGGTCGCCGTTGCCGGCCTCGACGTGGCGGTCGACGCAGTTGTAGGCGACGTTGAGCTCGCCGCCGACGAACCACTTGGCGAAGGGGGCGTCGGTCCAGTCGAGCGTGGTGTCGAAGTCCTTGCTCCAGGTGACGTACTCGCGGGCACGCGCGGCCCAGAATCCCTCATGGTCTGCCGCGGCCTCGTCGTACAGGGCTGCCTTGCCGACCGCCTGGTCGGCGAACTCGGTGCTCGGGGCGTAGTCCGACACGTGTCCTCCTCATCGAGTGGCCGTGCGTCACCGCACGGTGTGTACCACCCCTACTTTCCCCCGATGTGGTCACGAGCACAATCGATGTCCGTTCGCCGTCGCCGGACGTCGGTCCCGGGGCGACGAGCGGCAGGGGCCGCGGGACACGTGCCCCCGGGGTACGCACTGTGCCCAGGAACCGGGGGAGCGGATGGGCGACGCACTGCACATCCTGACCAGTGATCTGCGCGTCCGTGGCCTGGAAGAGCGTGATCTGTCAGTGTTGACTGACCACAAGGAGGTGGTGATGTGTTCACCGAGGGACAGTTGTACTCACCCGTGACCGAGCACGACGACGGCACCGTGGAGGTCCATCTGGCGGACACCCACCCGGGCCGCGACGACGCGGAGTACCTGCGTCGGCGGGGTGAGATCGCAGGGACCGCCCTGCGGTGGGACCGTCGTCACGAGCCCGTTCCGTCCATCGACTACACCGAGGACGAGCACGCGGTCTGGCGGCAGGTCAGCCGTGAGCTCGCGCCCCTGCACGAGGTCCACGCGCACCCCGAGTACCTCGCGGCGAAGGAGCGGCTGGCCCTGCCCGCCGACCACGTCCCGCAGCTGCACGAGGTCAGCGAGCGGCTGCTGCCGTTGACCGGATGGCGCTACGTCTGCGCGCCGGGACTGGTGCCGCTGCGCGACTTCTACGCCGACCTGGCCAACCAGACCTTCAACTCCACGCAGTACCTGCGCCATGGCGCCGAGCCGCTGTACACGCCGGAGCCCGACATCATCCACGAGGTCATCGGGCACGCGAACCAGCTGGCCAGCCCCCGCTTCGCCGCGATCACGCAGGCCGCCGGCGAGGCCTCGCTGAGGCTGGAGACGGAGGAGGCGATGCAGTTCGTCGCCGACGTCTTCTGGTTCTCCATCGAGTTCGGCGTCGCCTACGACGGGGACGACCTCAAGGCCTACGGGGCCGGGATCCTCTCCAGCTACGGGGAGATCCAGGAGTACGCCTCCATGGAGATCCGGGACCTGGACCTCGCGGACATGGGCACACTCAACTACGACATCACCAAGTACCAGCCGATCCTCTTCGCGGCCCGGGGGCTGGGCCACCTCGAGGACGTCGTCGGGGACTTCTTCGCCACCGTCGACGACGACCGCGCGGCCGAGCTTCGCGCCCAGGCCGGCGCGCCGGCCTGAGGTCAGCCCCCGGCGAGTCCCGGCAGCGTGCTGATGCCGGTGAGCACGATGTCCAGGCCGGTGTCGAAGTCCGTCGACGCGCGCTCGCCCGGGGTGATCCCGGAGCGGGCCGCGTGCTCGTGGGACTGCTCGTCGTAGGCGTGCCCATACACGAAGTGCAGGAGGGTGCGGGCCGCCGTCGGGGCCACCTCGTCGGACAGGCCGGCCTCGACCAGCAGGTCGCGCAGCTCGACGAAGGGGGCCTGCGCGCCCATCCCGAAGGCCCACATGCTCATGACCAGGTCGGCGCCGTCCGGGTAGGCCGTCACCGCTGCGTGGAGGTCGGCGCACCGGTGGCGTGCCCGGCGCCGCCAGTCGTCCCCGGTCCCGGCCGGGCCACGCGGACCACGCGAGAGGATCTCGTCGGCGACGGCCCCCAGGAGCGCCTGCTTGTTGTCGACGTGGTGGTACAGCGCGCTCTGCCGCACGCCGAGCTCCGTGCCGATCGCGCGCATCGTCAGGTCGGGTAGACCCGCCCGGGCGAGGATCGCCAGCGCCGTGTCGACGAGGAGGGTGCGGGTGAGTGGGCCCGAGCGGGGCGTGCGGGCGTCGGGCACGGCCCTCCCTTCGTCCTGGTGCGTGCTGCGGATCAACTTGACCCTACCTCTCCCGCGCCCTAATCTGAACGCCGTTCACCGCCGGTGAACGGCGTTCAGTACGACGACGGAGGATCGACCGTGACGACCCAGCTGGCCACCCGGGACCGTGTCGCGTCCGTCGACCTCGCACTCGTCGCGGCGTTGGCCGCCCTCATCGCCGTGTGCTCGATCCTGCCCGCCATCAACGTCTCGGCCTTCGCGCCGATCACGCTGCAGACCTTCGGGGTGCTGCTCGCCGGGGCGGTCCTGGGCGCTCGACGTGGGGCCATGGCCGTGGTGCTGTGGATCGGCGTCGGTGCCGCCGGCCTGCCCGTCTTCGCCAACGGCAAGTCGGGCCTGCCCGTCCTCAGCGGGCCGACGGGCGGGTACATCATCGGCATGGTGATCGGTGCAGCGGTCATCGGTGCCGTCGCCACCGCCCTCACCCGCCGGTCCGGGACCCCGGGTGCCGCCGCGCTCTTCGTCGGTGGCCTGCTCGCCGTGGTGCTCATCCACGGCGCGGGCATCGTCGGCCTGCACCTTCGGGCGGACCTCGACTGGTCGGCCGCAGCGACGGTGGACGCCGCCTTCTGGGTCGGCGACGTCATCAAGCTGACCGCCACGGTGGCTGTCGCCGCAGCGGTGCACCGGGCCTTCCCCGGGTTGCTGCGTCGCGAGTCCTGATGGCCCGCCTGGAGCTCGAGGACGTCACCGTCCGGCGGACCACGGCCGACGGTGACCGCCTCGTCCTCGAGCGGACGAGCCTGGACCTCACCGAGCACCGGGTCGCCCTCATCGGTCCGAACGGCGCCGGCAAGTCCACCCTGGCGCGTCTCCTCAACGGGCTCGTGACGGCGACCACCGGCACGGTCCGCGTCGACGGGCTGGACGTCGCCCGCGAGGGGCGTGCGGTGCGTCGCCGGGTCGCCTTCTCCTTCACCGATCCCCGGGCCCAGCTGGTGATGCCGACGGCGGGGGAGGACGTGGCCCTCTCCCTGCGCCGCATCCACCGGGATCCCGAGGTCCGGCGGCAGGCCGTCCGCGAGGTCCTCACGGCCCACGGCCTGGGCGGACTCGAGGACCGCAGCGTGCACGCGCTCTCGGGAGGCCAAGCCCAGCTGCTCGCACTCGCGGGCGTGCTCGCACTCGACCCCGACGTCCTCGTCGCCGACGAGCCGACCACCCTGCTCGACCTGACCAACGCCCGCCGGGTCGGGGACCTGCTGATGGCCCTGCCCCAGCAGCTGGTCCTCGTGACCCATGACCTCGAGCTCGCCGGGAGGTGCGACCGGGCCCTCCTGGTCGCCGGGGGCAGTGTCGTCGCAGACGGGCCCGCCGCCGAGGTCGTCGAGCAGTACCGGGTGAGCGCATGAGCAGCCTGCTCGTCGGCGCGTACCGACCCGCCGAGACGCTCCTGCACGGGCTGCCGGCAGGGGCGAAGCTGCTGGCCCTGCTCGTGGCCGGTCCGCTCGTCGCAGTCGTCCGGGGATGGCAGTCGGCGCTCCTCGCCCTCGGTGTCGCCGTGGTACTCCTCGCCCTTGCGCGCACGCCTGGTCGCGACCTGGTCCGGGCACTGCGCTGGCTGCTGCTCCTCGTCCTCGTGCTGGGTGGTTGGCTCACCCGCCAGGAGGGCTGGCCGCGAGCCGTCGAGACCGTGGGGGACCTCGTCGCCCTCGTCCTCCTGGCCACCGTCGTCACCACGACGACGCCGGTCGACGCCATGCTCGACGTCGTCGAGCGTGCCCTGGAGCCGCCATCGAGGCTCCTCCGTCGTCTCCCCGGGCACCGGCTCCGGATCGACCCCGAGCGGGTGGCGCTCGCCTTCTCCCTCGTGCTCCGCACCATCCCCGCCACCATCGGGCTCGCCGAGGAGACCCGTGACGCGGCCCGCGCCCGCGGACTGGAGCGCGATGTGCGGGCCCGACTCACCCCCTTCGCCATCCGGGTCGTCGCCGACGCCCAGGCGACGGGCGAGGCCCTCCACGCCCGTGGCGTGGGGGACGACTGACCAGACCCAGACACCGGAGGTAGCCCCATGACAACCCACGACGACCTCGTCGACCGCATCCTCGCCGGGGCGGAGGCGACGCCGCAGGACGCCCTGGCTGTGCTGGGGACACCCGACGAGGAGGTGCTGGACCTCGTGGCCGCCGTCGCCCGGCTGCGGCGCGCGCACTTCGGCATGACCGTCAAGGTCAACTACCTCGTCAACCTCAAGTCCGGGATGTGCCCCGAGGACTGCGGCTACTGCTCCCAGGCGCTCGGCTCCACGAGCGAGATCCTGCGCTACACCTGGCTCACGGAGGACGAGGCGCTCGAGCAGGCCAGGGCCGGGCTGCGCGGTGGCGCGTCCCGCGTGTGCCTGGTCGCCAGCGGCCGGGGCCCGAGCAACCGCGACGTCGAGCGGGTCGCCGGCATGGTCGGTGCGATCAAGGACGAGCGTCCCGACGTCGAGGTCTGCGCCTGCCTGGGCCTCCTCCGGGACGGGCAGGGCGAGCGGCTGCGGGAGGCCGGGGCCGATGCCTACAACCACAACATCAACACCGCGGAGTCGCACCACGACCAGATCGTCACGACGCACACCTACGAGGACCGGGTCCGCACGGTGGCGAAGGCGCAGGGTGCCGGCCTCTCCCCGTGCAGCGGGCTCATCGCGGGGCTCGGGGAGAGTGACGAGCAGCTCGTCGAGGCGCTCGTCGCGCTGCGCGAGATGGGCTCGGAGTCGATCCCGATCAACTTCCTCATCCCCTTCGACGGGACCCCGAAGCAGCAGACGTGGGAGCTGACGCCGCTGCGCTGCCTGCGGATTTTGGCGGCCGCCCGGCTCCTCGCGCCCTCGACGGAGATCCGCATCGCCGCCGGCCGCGAGATGCACCTGCGCAGCCTGCAGGCGCTCGGGCTGCACGTGGCCAACTCGATCTTCCTCGGGGACTACCTCACGGCCGAGGGGCAGGCCGCCCAGGAGGACCTCGACCTCCTCGCGGACAACGGCTTCGTCGTCCTGGGGGCACAGGCTGCGGCGGACGACCCCGCGACGGCCACGGACCCGGTCATCCGTCGGCGCGGCGCGGGCACGCAGGCCCCAGCCAATGCCTGACCTTCCCGCACTGCCCTGACGCACGACGAAGGGGGGAGAGCCGCGGCTCTCCCCCCTTCGGGGCGCGTGCTGCGCACGCTCCTCGGGTCGGCTCAGTGGTCGACCATCTCGGCCACGCCGTGACCGGTGAGGCTGCGCACCTCCATCTCGGCGTACTTGGCGCGGTTGAACTCCTTGCTGGAGATCGTGCCGAGCCAGCCGAGGGTGAAGCCCAGCGGGATCGAGATCAGGCCCGGGTTGGCCAGCGGGAAGATGCTGAAGTCGGCGCCCGGGATCATCGCCGTCTCGGACCCGGAGACCACGGGGGAGAAGGCGATGAGGACGATCGCCGACCCGAGGCCGCCGTACATCGACCACAGCGCCCCACGGGTGTTGAAGCGCTTCCAGAAGAGGCTGTAGAGGATCGTCGGGAGGTTCGCGCTCGCCGCGACGGCGAAGGCGAGGGCCACGAGGAAGGCGATGTTCTGGTTCTTGGCGAGCATGCCGCCGAGGATCGCCACGATGCCGATACCGATGACCGCGTAGCGCGAGACCTTCACCTCCTGCTCCTGGGTGGCCTCGCCGTTCTTGAAGACCTGGTTGTACAGGTCGTGGGCGAAGCTCGCGCTCGCGGTGATCGTCAGCCCGGCGACGACCGCGAGGATCGTCGCGAAGGCGATGCCCGAGACGATGCCGAGCAGCCAGGACCCGCCGAGCTCGAAGGCCAGCAGCGGTGCGGCGGCGTTCGCCTTGCCCGGGGCGTCGTTGATGACGTCCGGACCGACGAGGGCGCCGGCGCCGTAACCGATGACCAGGGTCAGCAGGTAGAAGCCACCGATGAGCCAGATGGCCCACTCGACCGACTTGCGGGCCTGCTTGCTCGTCGGGACGGTGTAGAAGCGCTGCAGGACGTGGGGGAGTCCGGCGGTCCCGAGGACGAGGGCGAGCGAGAGGGAGATGAAGTCGATCTTCGTCGTCAGGCTCTCGCCGTACTTCAGGCCCGGCTCGAGGAGCCTGTCCCCGACCTCGGTGGGGCTCTTGTCGACCGCGGCCTGCATGAGGGCGGAGAAGTTGAAGCCGTAGCTGCCCAGGATCCACACGGTCATGATCGCCACGGCGAAGATCAGCAGCACGGCCTTGATCATCTGCACCCAGGTGGTGCCCTTCATGCCACCGATCATCACGTAGCTGACCATGACGATGCCGACGACGGCGATGACGACGTTCTGCGCCATCGCGCCGTCGACGCCCAGGAGCAGCGAGACGAGGGATCCGGCGCCGGCCATCTGGGCCAGCAGGTAGAAGAAGGAGACCGCGAGGACCGAGCTGGCCGTGGCGATGCGCATCGGACGCTGGCGCAACCGGTAGGACAGCACGTCGGCCAGTGTGAAGCGGCCGGTGTTGCGGAAGAGCTCGGCCACCAGGAGCAGGGCGACGAGCCAGGCCACGAGGAAGCCGATGGAGTAGAGGAAGCCGTCATACCCCTGCAGGGCGATGGCTCCGGCGATCCCGAGGAAGCTCGCGGCGGAGAGGTAGTCGCCGGCGATGGCGAGCCCGTTCTGCCGGCCGGAGAAGGCGGCGCCGCCGGTGTACATCTGGCTGGCGGTCTTGTGGCCGGAGGCCACCTTGATGACGATCGCCAGCGTCGCGACGACGAAGACGACGAAGATCGTGATGTTCAGTGTCGGCGAGCCGGTCGTGGTCGCAGCGGCCAGGGTGCTCAGGGCGTTCATCAGCCGTCCACCTCCGGGGTCTCGTGGCTGCCGACGCTGGCGGACAGTGCCTCAGCGCGCGGGTCGAAGACCCGGTCGGCCCAGCGGACGTAGATGATCGTGATCGCGAAGGTGGTCACGAACTGGCCCAGCCCGAGGAGCAGACCGATGTTGATGCTGCCGAAGACCGGGGTGCCCATGAAGTCGGGCGCGAACATCGACAGCAGCACGTAGAGGAAGTACCACGCGAGGAAGAACGCGGTGACGGGGAAGACGAATCCGCGGAACTTGCGGCGCAGCTCGCCGAAATCCTCGGACTCCTGGACGGCGATGTAGCGCTCGCCGAGCGTGGGAGCGTCGTTGCTCACAACACACCTCCGGGTAGTTGGTGGGTCCGGACGGCTCCGGCCGGATGGACCAACACTGGTGCAGGAGCGGGCCTGCCGTGCGCGTCCGGGTCGTGCTCCGCGGTCGACGTGCGTCCTGCGTCGCCGTGCGGGAGGGTGTGCCGCGATGAGCGGTGGCCCGGCTGCGACGAGCGGTCAGCGCGCGTCGGCGAAGACCTCCTCGGGCGTGTGCAGCCGGGCCATGGTGCGCGCCCAGCGGCGGGGGCGCGACCCGGGGGTCGCCAGCGAGACCAGCACCGTGACGACGAAGGCGAGCGGGGTCGCCCACGCGGTCGGCGCGGCGACGAGCGCGCCGGTCCAACCGTCCGGGACGAGGCCGAGGACGGAGGCCAGCGCCGCGGCCCCCGTGGTCAGGCCACCGACGAAGACCCCGGCGGCGGCCCCCTTCGCCGTCAGCCGGGGCCACCAGACGCCGAGGATCAGCAGGGGGGCGAAGGTGGCCGCCGCGATGGCGAAGGCGTGGCCGACCGCGGACGAGATCCCCACCGGCGCGGTCGAGGCCGCCACGGCGAAGGGGGCGAGCACCCCGATCCCGGCAGCGAGACGGAAGGAACCGGCGGGCGTCGCATCGCTCTTGGTCAGTCGGCCCAGGAGGGGGCGGATGACGTCCTGGTCGATCGCTCCCGCCACCGACATGGTCACGCCCGAGGCGGTGGAGAGGAAGGCGGCGAAGGCGCCGCCGGCGACGAGGGCCGTCAGCAGCCGCCCCTCGAGGCCGGGCAGCATCGCCCCGGGGAGGGCGAGGACGACCGTGCGGCCGGGGTCGTTGAGCAGGTCGGGGGCGTCGAGGTACGCCCGCCCGAGGAAGCCGTAGACCGGTGGGAAGAGGTAGAACAGCCCGAGCAGCGCCAGCACGGCGACCGTCGTGCGGCGGGCAGCCACACCGTCGGGGTTGGTGTAGAAGCGCACGGCGATGTGCGGCAGCCCCATGGTGCCCAGGCACAGGGCGGCGAGGGTGCTGTAGGTGGTGAAGAGCGAGCGGGTCACCGGCTCGGTCGAGGTGAGCGGCTCCCACCAGGAGTCATCGGCCTGCGGTGGCGGCGCCCCCGACTGCGCCCAGACGGCGAGCAGGACGAAGGCGGGGACGGCGATGGCCGACAGCTTGATCCAGTACTGGACCGACTGCACGAGGGTGACCGCCCGCATGCCGCCGGAGGCGACGTTGAGGGTGACGATCACGGTGAGGACGGTGACACCCACCCACGTGGGCAGCCCGGAGACGTGCCGTAGCGCCAGGCCGGCTCCCTGCATCTGCGGCAGGAGGTAGAGCCACCCGATGCCGACGACGAGCAGCGCGCAGCCGCGCCGCAGCGTCGAGGACTCCAGCCGGGACTCGGCGAAGTCCGGGAGCGTGTACGCGCCGGACCGGCGCAGGGGCGCGGCGATGAAGACGAGCAGGACGAGGTACCCGACCGTGTACCCGACGGGCATCCACAGCATGTCGACGCCGTTCTCGTAGACGAGTCCGGCGACACCGAGGTAGCTCGCGGCGGAGAGGTACTCGCCCCCGATGGCGCTCGCGTTGCGCCACGGGGTGACGGCACGACCGGCCACGTAGAAGTCGCTCGTCCCCGTCGCCAGCCGCAGCCCCAGGGCCCCGAGCGCGAGGGTGGTGATGCAGACGACGGCGATCGCGGCGACGCTCAGCGGGTCGCTCACCGGCGGCTCACGAGGTCCTCGAACTCCGCCTCCAGCCGCTCACCGGAGCGGGTGTACCACCGGGCGACGAGCACGACGACGGGGTAGACGACCACACCGAGGACGGGCCAGGCGACCGGGATCCCGAGTACGGACAGCGACCGTACGGGCGGGACGAGCGCGAAGATCAGCGGGAGGGCGCCGAGGGTCATCACGCCGACCGCGAGCACCCCGAGCGTGAGATGGAGCTGGGCGCGCATGAGCGAGGAGACATACGTCGCCCCGAGCCCGGACTCCCCGACGATCTCCTCGCGGACCGTGCGCGGGTAGTCGCTCTCGGCGTTCCTGCGGGTGCGGGTGACCCGGACCCGCTCCGGTGGGGGCGTCACCCGTCGACGGAGTCGGTGCGGGGACGCAGCAGGGTGGTGCGCAGCGCCCGGGTGTGCCGGCGGCTCACCTGCAGCTCGTTGCCGTCGACGACGACCGAGCAGCGTCCGCCGTCGTTGTGGACCTCGCTGATGTGCCGGGTGGAGACGAGGGTCGAGCGGTGGATCCGGACGAACCCGGCCTCGGCCCACCGGTCCTCGAGCGTGGCCAGCGGGATGCGCACGAGGTGCGAGCCCGACGGTGTGTGCAGCCGGGCGTAGTCACCCTGGGCCTGCACCCACCGAATCTCGCTGCGTGGGATGAAGCGCGTCACCCCGCCGAGCTCGACCGGGATCGTCTCGTCGGACTCGCCGATCTCGGGGGTCCCCGTCTCCCGCTCGGCGGACGCGAGGCAGCGTCGGACCGCCTCGCCGATCCGCTCCGGGCGCACCGGCTTCATCAGGTAGTCCACCGCGTCCAGGTCGAAGGCGTCGACGGCGTGGGTGTCGTAGGCCGTGACGAAGACGACCCGGGGTCGCTCCGCGAAGCGTCGGATGACGCGGGCGAGGGCCATGCCGTCGAGGCCCGGCATGGCGATGTCGCTGAAGACGACGTCGATCTGCTCGCGCTCGAGCGCGGCGAGTGCCGCCGTGCCGCTGGAGGCGGTGAGGACACGACTGACCCGGCCGTCCTGGTCGAGCAGCCAGGCGACCTCGTTGCGTGCCGGGGCCTCGTCGTCGACGACGAGGACGGTCAGCCCGGGGAGTGACGCTCGCGACATGGGGACCACACTAGGCCGGTTCCTCGAGGGCGGGCGAGTACTTGGGTACCCGGAACGAGACCCGCATGCCTGCGTCCGGTGCCGTGTCGACGACGAGCCCGAACTCCTCGCCGTAGACCTGGCGCAGCCGGGCGTCGACGTTGCCCAGCCCGACGGAGTCGGTGCGTGACTGCCCGTCGAGGATCTTGCGGATGGCCTCGGGGTCGGCCCCGACGCCGTCGTCGTCGACCGCGAACTCGGCATCGGTGCCGTGGTCGATGGCGCTCAGGGTGATGTGCCCGGGTCCCTCCTTGGGGGCGAGCCCGTGGCGCACGGCGTTCTCCACGAGGGGCTGGATGGCGAGGTAGGGCACCCGGACCGGGAGCACCTCGGGCGCGACCTTCAGCGTGATGCCGAGACGCTCGCCGAAGCGGGCCTGCTCGAGGACGAGGTAGCGCTCGACATTGCGCAGCTCCTCGCTGACGGTGGTGAAGGCGCCGTCGCGTCGCAGGGCGTAACGGGTGAAGTCGGCGAACTCGAGCAGCAGCTCGCGGGCGCGACCCGGGTCCGTGCGCACGAACGAGGCGATCGCCGCGAGGCTGTTGTAGATGAAGTGGGGTGAGATCTGGGCACGCAGGGCACGCAGCTCGGCCTCCATGGCGCGGGTGCGCTGGTGGGAGAGCTCGGCCAGCTCGACCTGGGTGGCCACCCACGAGGCGACCTCCTCCGCGGCGCGGGCGAGACCTGCGGACGCCGCCGGTCCGAACCCGGCGATCATCCCGATCACCCGGCCCTCGACGGACACCGGGGCGAGGACGGCCGAGCGCACCGGGCACTCCAGCGAGCTGCAGGTGACCGACTCCGGCCCGAGGACGAGCGTCCGTCCGGAGGAGAAGACCGACTGCCCCTGGTCCATGACGCCGGGCAGGTGGTGCCTCCCTTCGCCGTCCCAGACGAGCACACTGGTCCGGTCGCAGATCGCCAGGGCGGGCGTGGCGAGCATCGCCCGCAGGAAGGGGGCCGCCCGCTCGCAGCCCTCGTCGGTGAACCCGTCGGCGAGGTGACGTGCTGCCACCGACGCCGTGTGCAGGGTCTCGTACGTCGCCTGGTCGGTGACCGAGATGAACCCCGGGCGGTGGCGTCTCCAGCGCAGGAACGCGATGACCAGACCGAAGGCGATGAAGGCCCCTGAGACGACCACCACAGTGGGAAGGTGCAGTCCGGCGGCCATGGGCGCAGACTAGTGCGGCCTACGCTGTGGGGGTGGCCGACTCCAGTCCCCTCCTGTCCGCACTGACCACGATCGCCGCCCTGCCCGAGGTCGCCGACGCGTCCGCGAAGGCCCGGGAGGTGTGTACGCAGCTGCGGTGGCACGAGGCTCTGCGGCGGCGCATCCCCGAGGCGGCCGCCGAGTCGCGGGTGCGGGGCGCGTGGGCGAGTGCCGAGCTCGACGGGGCCCGGTCGACAGCCTCCATCGTGCGTGACCTCATGCGAGGCGCCCGTGAGCGCAACCCGCACCCGGACCCCGCGGAGCGGGTCATCCACGGGGCGATCTCCGCGACGGCCGAGACGGAGCACCTGGGCCAGCTCATCACCCGCTCGCCCGGCCAGGCGCTGGCCCGGCTGCACACCGTCGCGGCGGTCCAGCTCGTCGACGACCACGACCAGCTGGGCCGGCCGCGTCGCGCGGGGGAGGGCTGCGAGGAGTTCGCCGACCTGGGTACGGCCCCCACCGGCGCCGAGCTGCGCGACCGCCTGAACGGCATCATCGAGCTCATGCAGGGCGCGAGCGAGGCCCCAGCGCTCGTCGTCGCCTCGATCGTCCACGCGGAGATCACCACGGTGCGTCCCTTCGTCGTGGGCAACGGCCTCGTCGCCCGCGCCGTGGAGCGCGCCCTCATCGCGGAGACCGGGCTCGACCCGACCGGTGTCGCCGTTCCCGAGGCCGGGCACGGGCACGAAGGGGGCCCGGCCTACCTCGGCTCGTTGAACGGCTACGTCCACGGGGGCCAGCCGGGTCTGGTGCTGTGGTTGAAGCACTGCGGGGACTCGCTCGTGGCCGGCGCCGAGGAGGGGTGGCGGATCGCCGACTCGGTCCGGGCCGGACGCATCGGCTGAGGCCTTCCCGGCGACCTTCCCGACCGCCTGCCCGGGTTCCCCCGGAGGGCCCTCCGGGCGCGTGAACACCCGTCGCAAATGTGACAGTCGTTTGGAATTGCGTTGCGTTCGGAGTCCGATAAAGTTGGACATAGCCGCTCCCTGAGGGTTGAGCGGCGACGCGCGGCTCCCTCCCCCCGGAGTCCGAGCGTTGACGGCCCCGGCGCTCCCCCGCCGGGGCCGTCCTTTGTCCCGGTGCCCGTGTCCATCCCGGTGCCCGTGTCCATTCCGACGCCCGTGTCCACAAGCAGGCACGAGGGGACACGGTTCTCCCCAGGGTGGCGGTGACGGCCGTGGGCGGCCCGGCAGGGCGGCAGCCTCGAGGGCATGCACCCCGTGATCCTCGTGACCGGCGCCTCCGGCGGGTTGGGCGCCTCGACTCTCACCGCCGTCACCGGCACCGTCCTGGGCCGCGGCTGTGCGCCGACGCTCGTCGACACCGACTTCCGGGGTGGGGGGCTGGACGCGACCCTGGCGGTCGAGCACCTCGAGGGGCTGCGGTGGGGCGACCTCGCCGACCACGAGGGACCGGTTGATGCCGAGGGGCTGCGGCGGCGACTCCCGGCAGGGCCGGTACCGGCGCTCGCGGCCCGAGGGGCACGGCCGTCCGCCGCGACGACCGCGGCGGTCGTCGAGGCCCTGACCGCCATCGGGCCCGTCGTCCTCGACGCGCCCCCCGGACCCGTGCTGCCCGAGGAGCTGTGCCGGCTCGTGGACGTCGCCGTCGGGCTCGTCGGGGTGCGCCCGCGCTGGTTGCGGGATGGTGAGCGGTGGGCCGCCGGCCTGGGTGACCTGTCCGACCGGACCCTCGTGGTCACCCGCGGCCCGCGCCGGGCCGAGCGGGTGGCCGCGCGAGCCGCGGACCACCTGGGCCTGCCGCTGCTGGAGCACTGCGCCGACGATCCCGGGGTCCTGCGGGACGAGGCCCGTGGCCGCGCGCCACGGCCCCGCGGGGCGGTCGGTGAGGTGGCTCGCGTGGTGGTGGAGTCCCTGCCCGTCACGGGCGTTGCCGATGCCGGTGTCCGGGCCGACGGGGTGCTGGGGCTGGTCTCGTGAGGTGGTCGAGTGCCATGGACGCGCAGGTACGGGCCGGACGGACGCCGGACGACTCGGCCATCGCGGACGTGGCCCACTCCGAGGCGGTGCGGCTGGGCGTCGCGGGTGCCCGACGACGTTCGGACGAGCTGCAGGCCGAGCTGATGGGGCTGGGGGTGCTCGAGCCGCTGGTGGCGGACGAGAGCGTCACGGACGTCTTGGTCAACGGAGACGGCTCGGTGTGGGTCGATCGCGGTGCGGGCGTCACCCGAGCCGTGGGCGTCGAGGTCGGTGACGCCGCTGCCGTGCGCCGGCTGGCGACGCGGCTCGCGGCGATGGCCGCACGGCGGTTGGACGATGCCCAGCCGTGGGTGGACGGGTTGCTGCCCCGCGGCATCCGCCTGCACGCGGTGCTGCCGCCGCTCGTCGCCGGCGGCCCACACCTGAGCCTGCGCATCCCACGGCACCGCGGCGGCGGGTTGGACCGGTTGGTCGACCTCGGGATGGCCACGCCGCTGCAGGCCGGGCAGCTGCGCGAGGTCGTCGCCGAGCGGCGCGCCCACGTCATCACCGGCGGGACCGGCACGGGCAAGACGACGCTGCTGGCCGCCCTCCTGGCAGAGGTCCCGGCGCACGAGCGACTGCTCGTCGTCGAGGACGTCGGTGAGATCCAGGTGGATCATCCGCACGTCGTCCTGCTGCAGGCGCGCTCGGCGAACACCGAGGGTGCCGGCGAGGTGACGATGGTCGACCTCGTGCGCCAGGCCCTGCGCATGAGACCGGACCGCCTCGTGGTCGGTGAGGTGCGTGGGGCCGAGGTGCGCGATCTGCTCCTCGCACTCAACACGGGGCACGAGGGGGGTTGTGGCACCCTCCACGCCAACCGTGCGGAGGACGTGATGAGCCGCCTGGAGGCACTCGGGGCGCTGGCCGGGATGAGTCGTGACGCCGTGCGCGCGCAGGTGGTCAGTGCCCTTGAGGTGGTCGTCCACCTGCGGCGGGTCGGCGGTCGGCGCGTCGTGGACTCCATCGGCACGCTCCCGGGTGCGACGTCGTGAGCCTGCTCGTCGTCATGCTGGTCCTCGTCGCGGCGCTGTGCTGGCCCGGGCGGGCTGCCGCCGCGGGAGTCCCCGGTGGCGAGCCACGGCTGCGCGTGGGATGGCGGCCCGGCCGGCGCGGCTCACCCCTGGTCGACCTCGAGGGCCTGGCCCGCGTCGCCGACCTGCTCGCCATGACACTGCGCTCCGGCGCGACGCCGACCACGGCGGTACGGATCGTCGCGGGGGAGGCACCGCAGCCGTGGGCCGGCGTCCTCGCCGAGGTGCACGACCAGCTGTCCTCGGGCGGTCGCGCAGGCGAGGTGTGGCGCACGCACGCCCTGGAGCGACCCGAGCTGAACGCACTCGCGGGTGCCTGGACCCTCAGCGAGGACCTGGGCGTGGCCCTGGCGCCGTCGATGACGACGAGCGCCCAGGTGCTGCGGGCGCAGGTCCAGGCGCGGCGCCGGCTCGACGCGGCGACCTCCGGTGCGCGGGCGACGATGCGGATGCTCACCCTGCTGCCGCTCGTCGGGATGCTGGCCGGGCTCACCTTCGGCCTCACGCCCTGGGAGGTGTACGGCCACAGCGTCGCGACGATGGTCAGCGCGGCCGTCGGGCTGGGTCTGACCGGCGTCGGCTGGCTCGTCTGCCGGTGGGTGCTCGCCCGGGCCGTGGCCGCCGAGGTGCACCGGTGAGCGGGGTGGTCGTGGTGCTCGTGCTCGCGGCGGTCATCGTCTGGCCCGGGACCTCCGCGCGACGTGCGTGGTGGTCATGTGGTGCCGACCCGCGGCGCTCTGCGGCACGAGTCGGTGTCACCGTCGAGGACGTGGCGGACGCCAGTGTCCTGCTCGCCCTGGCACTGAAGTCCGGCCGCGGCCTCGTCCAGGCCCTCGAGGAGGTCGCGGAGGTGGCCGCGCCCGGAGCCGCGGAGGACCTGACCCGGGTGGGGGCCGCCCTTCGCTGGGGACGCCCGATGGGGCAGGCCTGGGGATACGCCCGTGCCGTGTGGGGCCCCACGGCGACCGCCTTCGTCGTCGCCGATGCCGTCGGTGCGCCCTCGGCCACGGTGCTCCTCGACGCGGCGACGACGTTGCGCGAGACGGAGTCCCGGCGCCTCGAGCAGGCCGGTGGCACGGCCGCGGTCATGCTCGTGCTCCCGCTGGGGCTGTGCTTCCTGCCGGCCTTCGTCGCGACCGCGGTGGTGCCCCTCGTCGCCGTGCTGGTCGGGACCCAGCTGTCGTGAGGAGGGCGAGGGCGACGTCTACCGGGCCGGTTCCTTGTCCCTGGTCCAGACCTCGATGTCCGCGTCGTCCCAGAGGATCACCCCTCGTGCCTGCGGCAGGTCCTCGCGGTGGAAGACCGGGTTGTGTCCCTGCGCCTTCTGCTCGCTGTAGTTCCTCAGCAACGCCATCGTCAGTCCGGCCAGGGGCAGGATGGCGATGAGGTTGATGGTCGCCATCAGGCCCATGAAGAGATCGGCCAGGCTCCACACGAGCGCCACCGAGCCGAGGGACCCGCCGACGACGCAGAGGAGGACCAGCACCCGGAAGGCCGTGAGCATGCGCCCGGAGCCGCTGAGGAAACGGATGTTGGCCTCGCCGTAGTAGGTGTTGCCCAGCACCGAGGACCACGCGAGGAAGAAGATCACCACGGACAGGAACGGCCCCGCCCAGTCACCGACCTGGCCCTGCAGGGCGCTCTGCGTCAGCTGGATGCCCTCGGGGTCGTCCAGGCCGAAGGACGGGTCGCTCAGCAGGATGACGAACGCAGTCGCCGAGCAGACGAGGATCGTGTCGAAGTAGACGCCGAGCGTCTGGACGAGGCCCTGCTTGACCGGGTGCGAGACGGATGCGGTCGCGGCGGCGTTGGGCACCGAACCCATGCCTGCCTCGTTGGAGAAGAGGCCGCGGCGCATGCCCTGCATGACGGCCGCACCGAAGGCGGCGCCGGCGATCTCGCGGAACCCGAGCGCGTGCTCCACGATGAGGCTGAACATCGCGGGGACGTGCTGGATGTTGATCGCGACCACGACGAGCGCGACGGCGATGTACGCGACCGCCATGAGCGGCACGATCACCTCGGTGACCGCGGAGACCCGGCGGACACCGCCGAAGATGACCACGGCGGTGATGACGGCGAGTCCCAGGCCGACGGCCCATGCGGTCACCGTGCTGTTGCCGCCGACGTTGCCCTGGACGGAGGCGGAGATCGAGTTCGCCTGGACCGAGTTGAAGACGAAACCGTAGGTGACGGTGATGAGCACGGCGAAGATGGCGGCCAGCCACGGCAGCCGGAGACCGTCACGGATGTAGTAGGCCGGACCGCCGACGTAGCTGTCGCCACCACGGACCTTGTACAGCTGGGCGAGCGTGGACTCCACGAAGGCGGTCGCGCCGCCGATGAGCGCGAGCATCCACATCCAGAACACCGCGCCCGGGCCGCCGAGGGTGATGGCGATCGCCACACCGGCGACATTGCCGGTGCCCACGCGGGAGGCCGCCGAGATCGTGAAGGCGCGGAAGGGCGAGATGCTGTCCTCGTCCTTCGTGCCCGTTGGCCGCTCGACGATCGTGCGGAACATCTCCGGCACGAAGCGGATCTGCACCACCACGGACCAGATGGTGAAGGTCAACCCGGCGACGACGAGCAGGACAATGACGAGGTACCAGTAGATGTCGTTGAGCCCGACGACGGCATCGGTCACGGATTCCATGCGCGCACCCTAGGCTCACGTGGCCGCGGGACGGGAGCCGGGGCGGTCCACACCCGGCGGCCGCACCCACTCGCCGTGCACAGGTTTTCCGTCCGGCGCCCGCGGACCGGTCAGTCGGCGAAGGGTGGACCTCACCGCGGCGCACCCCGCGCCGCCCGAGGTGAGGAGCACCCCATGAAGAGAAGCATCGTGCGATGGCGTCACCGGGTACACCGGGCCCGCGAGGCCGGTATGACCACCGCCGAGTACGCGGTCGGCACACTGGCCGCGTGCACCTTCGCGATCGTGCTGCTGGCGGTCGTGAAGTCCGGGTCGGTCGAGTCAGGACTCTCCGGTGTCATCCTCGAGGCGCTCGGTATCCGCTAGGACGATCGACGACGCGGGGATGGTGACGGCCGAGCTGGCCCTCACCTTCCCTGCGGTCGTCCTCGTCCTCGTGACCTGCCTGTCGGCCCTCGCCTGGGGCGTCGATCAGGTCCGGTGCGTCGACGCTGCGAGGGTCGCCGTCCGTGAGTTGGCCAGGGCCGAGTCCTCCGCCCGGGCCGTGCGGGACGCCCGGCAAGCCGCACCGGGGTCGGCGACCGTCGAGATCGCGCGGGCCGATGACCACGTGACGGTCACCGTGGTGGCGCCTGCGCCGGCCGGAGTGGCCTGGATCGGGCCGGACACGCGATGTTCCTCCACCGCCCGCACGGAGTCGGTCGATGTCGCACCATGAGCTCCGGGCCGAACGGCCGCGCACCGCTGTACGGTGCGGTCCCGGCGAGACCGGGTCCGCGACGGTGCTCGCCGTCGGGTTGATCGCGGCCGTGCTCACGGTGACCCTCGGCGCACTGGCGGTCCTGGACGCCGTGCGCTCGATGCACGTGGCCCGCGCCGCAGCGGACCTCGGCGCGCTCGCGGCCGCGGGCCACTTCCAGGAAGGAGCGGACCCGGCTGCCGCCTGTGGTCAGGCCGACCGGATCGCCCGCCGCCACGAGGCGCGGGTGCTGGCCTGCTCCGTCGACCCGAGAGGAGTCGTGACCGTGACGACGTCCGTGCGGATCGGCCACCGTCTCACCGGGATCGGTTCTGGTCATGCAGAGGGCACGGCCCGGGCGGGCCCTGCAGGAACCGTCCCCGCCGATGGCTGACCGCGTGCTTCCCGTCACCGAGGACGTCGGTCCGCGCGGTCCTCGATCACCTGCGCGGCAGCGGTCTCCATGCTGATCTGCTCGTTGACGGCGATGCGGGCCAGCGCCTCCCACGCCTGCTGGCCACTGAGCGCATGCCGCTCCATGAGGATGCCCTCGGCCTGCCCGATGAGGATCTTGCCGGCCATGGCCAGGTTGGCGTCACTGAGGTCGCGTTCGCCGGCCAGGGCGATCGACACGTGGGCGGCCAGCGCGTACCCCATGGTGACGTCGGCCTCGCTGAACGCCGATGTCCTGTCCCCGTACAGGTTCAGCGCTCCCAGGCTGTCGCGGCTGGTGAAGAGCTGGAAGCAGAGCATCGAGCGGATCCCCAGCTCGTCGGCCGCGAGCGGACCCCAGGTGGACCACCGCTCCTCGGTGGTCAGGTCCCGGCTGTGGACCGTGTCCTCGGTCCAGATCGCATCCAGGCAGGGTCCCTCCTGCAGGCGGTACTGCAGCTCGTCGCCGCGACGGGCGGCCTCGTCGGTGAAGGCGGGGGTGTCGATCCGGTGGCTGCGGTGCACCAGCGACACGCACGCGTGGTCGCACCCGGGGAAGAGCTCGACCGCGACGTCCACGGCTCGCTGGAGCGTGTCCTGCATGCCCTGCTCGGCGTGCAGGGCCCGCACGACCGCAGCGAACCGCGCATCCGCGGTGCCGTTGGCGTCTGCACCGGGACCGTCGCCAGGGTCCGTCACGTCGTGCTCCGCCGCTGCGCGTCGGCGACGACCTGCTCCGCCACCTCCGTCACGCTCCTCCCGTCGGCCGCGGCACGGTCGACGACGCGGCGGTAGGCGGTGGCCATGTCCACGCCCTCGGTGTGTGCCAGGACCCCCTTCGCCTGCTCGATCACCACCCGTTCGCGCAGGACCTCCGCGGTGCGCTCGTACACCTCGGTCAGGCCCAGCGAGGGCACCTGCACCAGAGCGAGGGTGGCCACGTCGGCGAACGCGACAGCCCACTCGGCGTCGTGCTGCGACAACGGCGTCGGATGACTGCGGAAGATGTTGAGTCCCCCGAGCACCTGTCTGCGCCAGCGCAACGGCTGGGCGTGCGCCGTGAGGAAGCCGGCGTCCACGATCGCGCCGCCCACCGTCGGCCAGCGCGAGCGCAGCTCCTCGCGCCCGGTCGCCGAGGTGAGCTGCCCACTGCGGATGCAGTCGATGCACGGACCGTCGGTCTGCTCGACCTGGAAGATCTCCAGCTCGGCCGCGCGGTGCGAGGTGGCGGCGAGCAGCTCCAGGTCCTCGGGCCCGGTGCTCACCACCAGGCCGACCGCGTCCGCGCTCACGGCCCGGGCGCAGTCGTCCACCAAGTGGGTCAGCACGTCCAGGGTGTCGTGCTCGGCGACCAGCGCCGAGGTGGTCTGGGCCAACGACTGGGCGGCGGTTCGCGCGATCATGAGTCCTCGTTTCCGGAGATGTCGATCTGGCTGAAGTCGAGCTCTCTGCTCAGCACGCGTTCGGCGATCGCGTTGAGACCGACATCCTGCGTGTAGGCGTGGGCCCGGAGGAGGGCCAGCGCGTCGTCCGGACCGATCCCCAGCTGGGCGATCACCATCCCCGTCGCCTGGTACACCGGCGCGCGACTGGCCCACGGACTCCCTTGCTCGTCGGTCTCCCACTCCGGGTCGCGCAGCAGCGCCGCGCCGACCGCATCGGCCAGGTACTGCGCCCGTCGCAGGTCGAAGTGGCGTGGATAGGAGCCCGTGTGGTGCACGGTGAGGGCGCCCATCATCCGTCCTCCGGGTCGCATCGGCACCGCCAGGATCCGCAGGGGGCCCAGCTCGCCGCGCGCGGCCTCGGCCAGCACGGGCCATCGCGTGCGGCTCTCGAGGTCCCCGTCGACGGGTCTCCCCTCACGGTACGCGTCGGGCACGGGGCCCTCGCCGATGACGTCCTGCAGCTGTGCCAACCGTGCGGACGCCTCGTCCGCTGCGACCACCGTCAGCCGGCTCTGCTCGTCGAAGCCGATGGTGAGTGCGGCCCCCTCCGCCTCGAGGATCTCGGCGCAGACCGCCGCCAGGCGCTCCGACAACGGCGCATCCGCCCGTCGGTCCGCCACCCCCCGCGCCAGTCGGGAGAGTACGACCGCCCGGTCCTCGTCCATCACGTCAACATTCCCTACCGCTGGTTCTCTCCCGGCCCGCCGGGCCCCCGGGTGAACGGACGCGTGGACCCACCGGCGCCCTCACGAGGGAGTGGGCGTGTCTCGTCGGTCGACGAGGTCGCGGTGCTCTCCTTCGGGGGCAGCGCTGTGGACCCTCCTGCACGGCGTTCCTCCCCGAGGCGGCGCTCCTCCCGGAGGCGGCGCTCCTCGAGCTGGCGCTCCCCCTCCTCGTGCCGCGCGCGCTCGGCGGCCTCGGCCTCCTCGCGCCGGTGACGGTCGCGGGCCTCGAGCTCGGCCGCCTTGCGCTCCCGGCGCAGGCGGGCCTTGCGCGCCAGCGTGGTCTTGATCAGGACCAGCCCGAGCCACAGGAGGAACATCACGACCATGCCGGAGATGACGAGGGTCAGCGGGTTGAGGGTGAACGTGACGGCATCGAGGACGTGGACGTCGACGTCCTGCCCCACGGTCTCCGGGGCGGAGGTCCCCGTGATCAGGGCGGCCCCGAGGAGGAGGGCGAGCAGCACGAGGACGAGTCCGAGGACGACCATCACGAGGTCCTTTCCGCTGGTCGGGTGGCGCGACCCGAGTGGGCCCCTGTCCCAACTGTAGGGCGCAGCGCACCGATCATCAGGTCGAGCAGCGCCACCGCTCCCGGTGCGTCGAGGGGCTCGTTGCCGTTGCCGCACTTCGGGGAGACGACGCAGGCGGGGCACCCGGCGGCGCCGCACCCGCAGCCCGCGATCGTCTCGCGGGTCATCGTCAGCCACTGCTCGATCCGCTCGTGGGCCCGTGCCGCGAAGCCCGCGCCCCCGGGGTGGCCGTCGTAGACCATGATCGTCGGCAGTCCGGTGTCGGGGTGGCAGTCCGTGGAGACCCCGCCGATGTCCCATCGGTCGCAGGTCGCCAGCAGCGGCAGCATCCCGATGGCGGCGTGCTCGGCCGCGTGCGCCGCTCCCGGGACATCGACCTCGTCGACCCCGGCCGCCGCCAACGACTCCGGTGTCATCGTCCACCACACGGCCCGCGTCGACAGGGTGCGCTCGGGCAGCTCCAACGGGTGCGTCCCGAGGACCTCACCACCCGGCAGCCGCCGCAGGAAGCCGGTCACCTGCCGCCGCACGTCGACCCGGCCGAAGCTGACCCGCACCGGTCCGTGGTCGACGCCGCTCTCCTCGGCGACGATGTCGAAGGCCGACACCGACTGCGACTGCGTCGTCCACCCCGGGTCGCCGCGCACGACCGTGGCGGTCGCGCCCTCGAGGTCGAGGTCGGTGACCACCCATGTCTGCCCCTGGTGCACGTGGACCGCCCCGGTGTGCACCTGGGCGTGCGCCGCCGCTTCGTCGATGGTGCCGATGACCCGGCCGGACCTCCCCTCGACGATGCTGACGACCTCGCCGATGCCGCGCAGGGAGACGTGCTCACCCGGCCGGTCCGGTCGGGTCCAGAACCACCCGCCCGGTCGGGCCCGCAGGATACCGCGCTCCACGAGCATGGCCAGCACGCCCTCGAGGGAGTCGCCGAACCACGCCTCGTCGGCGAGCGTCACGGGGATCTCGGCGGCGGCGCAGGCCAGGTGCGGGACGAGCACGCGCAGGTTCATCGGGTCGAGCACGCTCGCCTCGACCGGGGCCGAGAAGACCGCCTCCGGGTGCTCCACGACCCACGAGTCGAGGGGGTCGTCGGCGGCGAGCAGCACGGCGAGGGCGTCCCGCCCGTCACGACCGGCGCGCCCCGCCTGCTGCCACACGGAGGCGAGCCGCCCCGGCCACCCGGCCATGAGCACGACGTCCAGGCCGGCGATGTCGATGCCCAGCTCGAGGGCATTGGTCGCCGCGAGACCGAGCAGGTCGCGCTCGCGCAGCCGGCGCTCGATGACTCGTCTCTCCTCGGGGAGGTACCCGCCGCGGTAGGCGGCGATCCTCCCTTCGTCGACGATGCTGACCTGCCGCGACGCGGACGAGGCCAGTGCCTCCACGCCCGAACGCGACCGGGCGAAGGCGAGCGTCTGCACGTCCCGGCCCACCAGCTCGGCCATGAGCTCGGCGGCCTCGGTGGTGGGGGAGCGCCGACCCCCGTCGTCGTCCTCCGGTGGTTGCCACAGCCCGAAGGTGAGTGCTCCTCGCGGCGACCCGTCCTCGGTCACGGCGAGCACGTCGTCACCGATGAGCCGGGAGGCGTGCCCGCCGGGATCGCCGACGGTGGCGGAGGCCAGGACGAAGGTCGGGTCGGCGCCGTAGCGTCGCGCCACCCGCCGCAGCCGGCGCAGCAGCAGCGCGACGTGCGAGCCGAAGATCCCCCGGTAGACGTGGCACTCGTCGATGACGATGTAGCGCAGGCGCCGCAGGACGTGCGCCCAGCTGCGGTGGCCCGGCAGCAGGGAGTGGTGCACCAGGTCGGGATTGGTGAGGATGACGTCGGCGTGGTCGCGGATCCACCGGCGCTCGTCGGTGGGGGTGTCCCCGTCGTACGTCGCCGCGCGGACCCCGGGCACCGCCCAGGACTGCAACCGGGCGAGCTGGTCGGCGGCCAGGGCCTTGGTGGGGGAGAGGTAGAGCGCGGTCGCGCCCCGGCCGTTCGCCGCGGACCGGCCCTCCAGCACCGACGTGAGCGACGGGAGGAGGTAGCCGAGCGACTTGCCCGAGGCGGTCCCCGTGGAGAGCACGACGTGCCGGCCCTCCCGGGCCGCCTGCGCCGCGCTCGCCTGGTGCGACCACAGCCGGTGGATCCCGGCGCCGGCCAACGACTGGCGAAGGGGTGGGGCCACCCAGTCGGGCAGCTCCACCGCCGTGGCCGGCCGGGCCGGGATGCGCTCGACGTGCCGCAGCCGCCCCTCGCGCCCGCGGGTCAGCAGGTCGAGCAGCTCGTCGGCCTCTGGGCGGGGGGCGGTCATGTGCTCTACGGTAGGCCGGTGTCCATCTCCGTCACGACCAGCGAAGCCGGGGAGGTCCACATCGTCCACGTCGCTGGTGAGATCGATGTGACCTCCGCCGCCGTGCTGCGCGATGCCCTCGAGGCGCTCATCGCCGACGGGCGTCGTCGGCTGACCCTCGACCTGACCGACGTCACCTTCCTCGACTCCACCGGGCTGGGGATCGTCGTCGGTCGGCTCAAGCGTCTGGCGCGCCACGGCGGGACCATGACCGTCGCCGCCTCGAACCAACGGGTGCTGCGTGTCTTCGGCATCACGGGCCTCGACCGGTTGCTGGACATCCGGCCCGACCTCGAGTCCGCCGTCGGTGCGGCGGAGGCGCCGGTCTGCTGACGCAACCACGCGAGCACCTCGTGCGTCTGGGTGGCCAACCCCCGGACACAGGAGGAACACGTGGAGGACGTCGTCGTACTCAGCCGCGCAGGCACCCGATCGGTGCCCGCGGCCCTGACAGCGCAGATACAGGAGCACGCGAGGCTGGGCTTCGTCACCCGGAAGGACGCGCCGGACGGCCGTGAGGCGGCCGACCTGCTGCGCACGGCCACCGTCCTGGCCACGACGAACGTCACCCTGCCCCGCCTCGACGCCGACCTGCTGCGGGCCTGTCCCCGACTGCGCCGGATCGTGCTGTACGCCACCGGGTACGAGCACATCGACCTCGACCTCCTCGACGACCACGGGGTGAGCCTCTCGGTGCTGCCCGAGTACGCCACCACGGCCGTGGCCGAGCACGCGCTCGCCCTCCTGCTCGGTCTGGCAGCGCGGATCCACCTGGCCAACGACCGCTCCCGGGACCTCGTCCCCGCGGCGACCTCCCTGCGGGGCATCGAGCTCGGCGGGCGCACCCTGGGCATCATCGGCGTGGGTCGGATCGGCACGCGCCTCGCGGGGCTCGCCGACGGGATCGGCATGCGGGTCATCGGCAGCGACCCGGACCCGGGTGCTCGTGTCGCCGCCCAGGAGCGAGGGATGATCATGACCCACACCGCCGAGCTGCTCGAGCGTGCGGACGCGGTCGCGCTGTGCTGCTCCACCGACCCGCAGCGACCCCTCGTCCTCGGCGCGCCGGAGCTGCAGCGCATGCGTCCCGGTGGGCTCCTGGTCAACATCGGTCGACCGGGTCTGGTCGACGACGGCGCGGTGGGCAGGGCCATCCGCTCCGGCCACCTGCGCGGGTACGGCGTCGACGACGCCGTGCTCGACCCCGGGTGCGACCTCGTCACCGAGGGGAGGGTCCTGCAGACGGGCCACAGCGCCTGGTGGCGCGACGAGGTGCTCGAGCGCGGCGCGGAGCAGTTCGGCCGGGCGGTCCTCGCCGCGGTCCGGGGCACCCCGGTCGACGTGGTCACGACCGGTGCGCTGACCGGGCGGAGGAGTGCATGAGCGCCCGGGCCGTGCTGCTCGGCGCCCTGCTGCTGACGTGGTTGCTCGTCCCGGGGCTGCTCTTCGCCGCCCGCTACCCGACATGGTGGGCGTGGATCGCCCAGGAGCAGGTGCCGATGACCTGGTTCCAGTCGGTGACGCTCGTCGTGGCCGGGGTCCTCTCCGCGCTCGCGTGGTTCGTCGCGCGGCTGCGCGACCTGCGTCCGCGAGCCGGTCTGGCTGTGCTGGCCGTCGGTTTCTGCGTCCTGGCCTTCGACGAACGCTTCGCGATCCACGAGCGCCTGCGCGACGGCTACCTCGCCCCGCGCGACGTCCGGCTGCCGCTCCTGGCCTGGGTGGCGCCGGGGGACTTCCTCCTCCTGCTCGTCGGGGTGGTCGGGCTGGCGCTGCTGCCACTCGTCGTGCGCAGCATGCGCGCGGACCGCTGGGCCACGGTCCTGCTCGTCGTCGGCGTCGCCCTGGCGTGCGTGACCGTGGGCACGGACTCGATCGACCCGCACACGTGGTCGGTGGCGGCCGAGCGGGTCCAGCAGACGCTCGAGGAGGTGATCGAGCTCGGGGCGGGCCTGGCCTTCCTCGGCGCGGTCGGACTGCGCCTGCTGGGTCTGCTCACCGAGCACGTGCGACCGCCCGTCCCCGACCGGGTGCCCGAGCGGGTCTGACGGGGGGTGCGCCCCCTTCGCCCTGCGTGGAGGCGAAGGGGGAGTGACCACCCGTCATCCGCAGTTCCCACGCGAGAAGCCTTCCGGCGCTAGGGTGTGCCCACGGCTGTGGTCGCCCTCACACGTGACTCCGGCCGTGACGCTCGTCCATCAAGGAGGATGGCATGGCCGGTATGCAGGTGTCCCTGACCGCGGCGTCGTCGGCGCTCGAGCTCGACGGCGCCAACCTGACCCTCATCAGTGGTGTGGCCGTCATCGGTCTCGCCGCGCTCGTTCTGGGCGTCGTCCTGCGACGCCAGGTGATCGCGGCCGGCGCCGGCACCCAACGGATGCAGGAGATCGCCGGTGCGGTCGAGGAGGGGGCCCACGCCTACCTGCGACGGCAGTTCAGGACGCTCATCATCTTCGTCGTCCTCGTCTTCGTCCTGCTGCTCTTCCTGCCGGCCGACTCCGCTGGGGTGCGATGGGGCCGGTCCGGCTTCTTCGTCCTCGGTGCCGTCTTCTCCGCGGCCATCGGCTACCTGGGCATGAGCCTGGCGGTCAAGGCCAACGTGCGTGTCGCCGAGGCGGCCCGCACGACCGGACGCGATGACGGCATGCAGATCGCCTTCCGGACCGGTGGCACGGTCGGCATGTTCACCGTCGGGCTCGGTCTGCTCGGTGCGGCCATCGTCGTGCTGGCCTACCGCGGTGACGCGCCCCGTGTCCTCGAGGGCTTCGGCTTCGGCGCCGCCCTGCTCGCGATGTTCATGCGCGTCGGTGGTGGCATCTTCACCAAGGCCGCCGACGTCGGCGCCGACCTCGTCGGCAAGGTCGAGGCCGGTATCCCCGAGGACGACCCGCGCAACGCCGCGACGATCGCCGACAACGTCGGTGACAACGTCGGTGACTGCGCCGGCATGGCCGCCGACCTCTTCGAGTCCTACGCCGTCATGCTCGTCGCCGCACTGATCCTCGGCTCGGCGGCCTTCGGCGCCTATGGCCTGGTCTTCCCGCTGCTCATCCCGGCGATCGGCGCCGTGACCGCCATGATCGGCATCTTCATCACCCGTGCCCGCGCCGGCGAGTCGGCCCTGGACGCGATCAACCGCGGCTTCTACATCTCGGCGGTCATCTCCGCGGTGCTCTGCGCGGCCGCCGCCTACCTCTACCTCCCCGGCAGCTACGAGCAGCTGGGCTCCTCCGACCAGGACGTCGCCGCCCTCGTCGGCGACCCGCGGCGCGCCGCGCTCCTGGCGGTCATCCTCGGCATCGTCCTGGCCGCCGTCATCCTGCGGATGACCGGGCACTTCACGGGCACCGACAAGCGCCCGACCGAGGACGTCGCCCGCACGACCGAGACCGGCGCCGCGACGGTCATCCTCTCCGGCATCAGCCTCGGCCTGGAGTCCGCGGTCTACATGACGACGACGATCGCCGTCGTCATCTACCTGGCCTTCCTGCTCGGGGGCTCCTCCGTGGTCCTCGGGCTGTTCTTCATCGCACTCGCCGGCTGCGGCCTGCTGACCACGGTCGGTGTCATCGTCGCGATGGACACCTTCGGCCCGGTCTCCGACAACGCCCAGGGCATCGCCGAGATGTCCGGCGACGTCGACGAGGAGGCCGCGCAGGTCCTCACCGAGCTCGACGCCGTGGGCAACACGACCAAGGCGATCACCAAGGGCATCGCGATCGCGACGGCCGTGCTCGCGGCCACCGCGCTCTTCGGCAGCTACACCGACGCGTGGACCTCCACGGTGCGGGCACTCGAGGAGGGCGCGGTCTCCCAGGACCGCGTCGGCGGCTTCGAGCAGATGGTCAACACCCAGATCGTCACCCCGAGCGTGCTCGTCGGCCTGCTCCTCGGCGCCGCGGTCGTCTTCCTCTTCTCCGGGCTCGCGATCAACGCGGTGACCGTCGCCGCGGGATCGATCGTCCACGAGGTGCGCCGCCAGTTCCGCGACCACCCCGGGATCATGGCCGGGACCGAGAAGCCCGACTACGCCCGCGTCGTCGACATCTGCACCCGGGACTCGCTGACCAAGCTGGCGACCCCGGGTCTGCTCGCCGCCCTCACCCCGGTCGTCGTCGGCTTCGGCCTGGGCATCGGAGCGCTCGCCGGGTTCCTCGCCGGCGCGATCGCCTGTGGCGCCCTCATGGCGGTCTTCCTCGCCAACTCCGGTGGCGCGTGGGACAACGCGAAGAAGATCGTCGAGGACGGGCGCCACGGCGGCAAGGGCTCGCCGGCGCACGAGGCCGCGGTCATCGGCGACACGGTCGGCGACCCCTTCAAGGACACCGCCGGACCCGCGATCAACCCGCTGATCAAGGTGATGAACCTCGTCGCCGTGCTCATCGCGCCGGCCATCGTCACCCTCTACCTCGGTGACGAGGGCTCGCAGATGATCAGGTGGGCGATCGCCCTCGTCGCCCTCCTCGTCCTCGTGATCGCCCTCGTGGTCGCCAAGCGCGATGATGTCGCGATCGCCGAGGTGCAGGAGGAGACCGTGGGCGACCGGGCCTAGGCTCGTGCCGTGACCTCCTCGGCGAACCTCCGTATCGACCCAGCCCTCCTCGAGCAGCTCCGCGAGGACCTGGCCGCGGCAGACTTCCGCGTCGACGCCGTCCGGGAGCGCCTGGGTGGTCTCGCGGCCGACGCCCTCGGCCGGGAGCAGCCGCTGCCGGCCAGGCGGGTCGTCGTCGGGGCGAGTGATCCGCTCGGCGTGCTCATCGGCTGCTTCGGGCTGGGGCTGCCCATCCCCGCCGACACCCTCGGGGCCGCGCTGCCGCGGACCGGCGTGACCGGGGCGATCGCCCTGCGCATCGTCGAGCCGCACGGTGCGCACCTCGTCGCGACCTGCGACCTGCGGCCCTACGGCGACGACCTCGGGCACAGCTGGTGGATCGCCTCCGACCCCCCTGCGCTCTTCCAGCACCTGCGCAGCGAGCCCCTGCCGGTCGACCACGTCCTCGGCATCGGCGGTGCGTCGACGACGCTGGCCTCGTGGACGCCCCGGACCCCGGTGGCCCGGGCTCTCGACCTCGGCACCGGTTCCGGCGTGCAGGCGCTCCACCTGTCGGGACACGCGGAGTCGGTCGTCGCCACCGACCTGTCGCAGCGGGCGCTGCGCTACGCCGAGTTCAACGCCGGCCTCAACGGCGTCGAGTGGGACCTGCGCTCCGGGTCCTTCCTCGACCCGGTGGCCGGCGAGACCTTCGACCTCATCGTGAGCAATCCCCCCTTCGTCATCACGCCGCGGGCGGAGGGCGTGCCGCTCTACGAGTACCGGGACGGCGGTGCCGCCGGTGACGGCGTCGTCGCGGCCCTGACGAAGGGAGTCGGGGCCCACCTCTCCCCGGGCGGGGTGGCGCAGCTGCTCGGCAACTGGGAGACCGTCGCCGGGCAGGACTGGCGTGAGCGGGTCGGCGAGTGGGTCGCCGAGAGCGGCCTGGACGCCTGGGTGGTCCAGCGGGACGTGCAGGACCCGGCGGAGTACGCCGAGCTGTGGGCCCGTGACGGCGGCCACCGGCCCGGCACCCCCGAGTACGACGCACTCGTCGGCGCATGGCTCGACGACTTCGCGACCCGGGGCGTGAGTGAGATCGGCTTCGGGATCATCACGCTGCACCGACCGACGAGCGAGCGGGCCCCCTTCGTCGACCTCGTGGAGGCGACCGGCCCGGTCGCGGCACCGATGGGCCCCACCGTCGCCGCGGGCCTCGCCGCCCGGGACCGGCTCGCCGGCATGACCGACGACGAGGTGCTCGACACCGCCTGGCGGTCCGCGGCGGACGTCACCACGGAGACGCACGCGGAGCCCGGCGCCACCGACCCCAACGTCATCCTGCTCCGGCAGGGCGGGGGACTGGGCCGCGTCGTCCGTCTCGACACGCTCGACGCCGCCCTGGTCTCGGTGTGCGATGGCGAGCTGACCGCACGCCAGTCGCTCGTCGCGATCTCCGGGCTGCTCGAGCGGCCCACCGACGAGGCGCTCGAGGCGGGCGTCACGCTCCTGCGGGGACTCGTCGCGGACGGGTTCCTCGTGCTGCCGTGAGGTCCCTTCGAGACGCTTGCTGCGCAAGCTCCTCAGGGAGCGGGACCGCGGGTGGGGCCTCCTCAGGGAGCGGGGCCGCGGGTGGGGCGTCCTCAGGGAGCGGGACCGCGGGTGGGGCGAGCGTGGGGATGAGGGGGTAGTCGTGCTGGTCCGTCTGTGGCGCACGCACCTCGGCGCCCGGCCGGGGTTGCTCGTGGGTCTCGTCGCGCTCCAGCTCCTGGGCACCCTCGCGGCCCTGGCCCTGCCGAGCCTCAACGGCCGGATCATCGACGAGGGCGTGGCGGTGGGGGACACCGGGTTCATCCTGCGCGCCGGCGCGGTGATGCTGGGGGTCTCGCTGGTCCAGGTCGTCGCCACGATCGGGGTCGCGTGGATCGCCTCGCGGTGCTCCTCCGGCCTGTCGGCGCAGGTGCGCTCCGACGTCTTCGCCGGGGTCGGCCGGTTCAGCGCGCAGGAGGTGAACCGCTTCGGCGCCGCGACGCTGATCTCCCGCAGCACCAACGACGTCCAGCAGGTGCAGCTGGTGACCAACCTCGGCCTGTCGATGATGCTCAGCGCGCCGATCATGATGGTCGGCGGCATCATCATGGCCCTGCAGGAGGACGTCGGACTCTCGTGGCTCGTCGCCGTCGCGGTGCCGGTCCTCGGGGTCGGCGTCGGGCTGCTCGTGAGCCGCATGCTGCCGGGCTTCCGCACGATGCAGGAGAGCGTCGACTCGGTCAACCGGATCCTGCGGGAGCAGATCACCGGGGTGCGGGTCGTGCGCGCGTTCGTGCGCGAGCAGGACGAGCGCGACCGCTTCGCCGAGGCCAACCGGGAGTACACCGCCTCGGCCGTGCGGGTCGGCAACCTCTTCGCGAGCGTCTTCCCCTTCGCGATGCTCGTGCTCAACCTCTCGACCGTCGTCGTCGTCTGGTTCGGCGCGCAGCGCATCGACGCCGGTCAGATGAGCGTCGGGTCGCTCACCGCCTTCATGACCTACCTGACCCAGATCCTCATGTCGGTCGTCATGGCCACCATGATGACGATGATGATCCCGCGCGCGGCCGTGGCGTCCGGGCGCATCGTCGAGGTGCTCGACACCCCGTCCGGCGTCGCCCCGCCGGCCGTCCCGGTGGCGGTGCCCGACGGTCCGCTCGAGGTACGCCTGGAGGGAGTCACCTTCACCTACCCCGGTGCCGACGTGCCCGTCCTCCACGACATCGACCTCGTCGCCCGGCCGGGGACGACGACGGCCGTCATCGGGTCCACCGGCGCCGGCAAGAGCACCCTCGTCGGGCTCGTCCCCCGTCTCTACGACGTCACCTCCGGAGCGGTGCGGCTCGGTGGGGTCGACGTCCGCGACGCGGCCCTCGAGGACGTGTGGGCACGTATCGGGCTGGTGCCCCAGCGCGCCTTCCTCTTCGCCGGCACGGTCGGCGACAACCTGCGACAGGGTGCCCCCGACGCGAGCGACGAGGACCTGTGGGTGGCCCTGGAGGTGGCCCGTGCCGCCGACTTCGTCCGCGAGCAGGGCGGCCTCGACGCCCCCGTCGGGCAAGGGGGTGGCACCCTGTCAGGAGGGCAGCGCCAGCGCCTCGCGATGGCCCGCGCGATCGTGCGACGACCCGATGTCTACCTCTTCGACGACTCCTTCTCCGCGCTCGACGTCGCGACCGACGCCCGGGTGCGCGCCGCCCTTCGCCCGTGGACCCGGGAGGCCACGGTCCTCGTCGTGGCCCAGCGTGTCGCCTCGATCATGGATGCCGACCAGATCGTCGTCCTCGAGGACGGCCGCGTCGTGGGGCACGGCACCCACGCGGAGCTGTTGCGGGAGTGCCCGACCTACGTGGAGATCGTCGAGTCGCAGGCCACCGAGGAGGTGGCATGAGCGAGGTCCCCACAGAGGAGGAGAAGGCGGCCGCGGCCCGCAGGCAGCCCGCACCGCGCGGGGGGCCGCCCGGCGCCGGTCTCGGCGTGCCGGTGGAGAAGCCCGCCGACTTCGCCGCGTCCGCTCGCCGCCTCGCGGGCCTGCTGCGCCCCCAGCGCGCGGTCGTCGCCCTGGCGACCTCCTTCGCCGTCGTCGGCGTGGTGCTCGTCGCCATCGGCCCGCGCCTGCTCGGACGGGCGACCGACCTCGTCTTCGCAGGTGTCGTCGGCGAGCGGCTGCCGGCCGGGACCTCGAAGGAGCAGGCGGTCGAGCGGTTGCGCCGGGCCGGGCGCGACCAGGTGGCCGACATGGTCAGCGGCGTCCCCGACCTCGTGCCCGGTCAGGGCATGGACCTCGAGGCCATCGGTCGCGTGCTGCTCCTCGCGGCGGCCCTCTACGCCGGCGCGGGGGTGCTCACCTTCGTGCAGAACCGGCTCGTCGTCGTCGCGGTCAACCGGGTGATCAGCGACCTGCGCCGGGACGTCGAGGACAAGCTGCACACGCTTCCCCTGCCCTACCTGGACAGGCAGCCGCGCGGCGAGCTGCTCAGTCGGGTCACCAACGACATCGACAACCTCGCCCAGTCGGTCCAGCAGACCCTGGGCCAGATGCTCACCAACCTCGTCATGGTCGTGGCGATGCTCGCGATGATGTTCTCCATCTCGCCGTTGCTGGCGGTCATCGCCCTGGTGACCATCCCGGTCTCGATCTGGGTGACGAAGGTCATCGGCACCCGCAGCCAGCGTTACTTCAAGGAGCAGTGGGCGACCACCGGCGAGGTGAACTCGATCGTCGAGGAGACCTTCAGCGGGCACGAGCTGGTCAAGGTCTTCGGCCGGCAGGAGGAGGTGACCGCGACCTTCGAGGAGCGCAACGAGGCGCTGCGGGGAGCGACCTTCGGGGCGCAGTTCGTCTCCGGCGTGATCATGCCCGTGATGATGTTCGTCGGGAACCTCACCTACGTGCTCGTCGCCGTCGTCGGCGGTCTGCAGGTCGCCGGCGGAGTCCTCACCCTCGGCAGCGTCGTCGCCTTCATCCAGTACTCGCGCCAGTTCACGATGCCGATCACCCAGCTGGCGTCGATGGCCAACCTCGTCCAGTCCGGGGTCGCGTCGGCCGAGCGGGTCTTCGAGGTGCTCGACGCGCAGGAGCAGCGACCCGACCCGGTGGCGCCGGTGGTGCCGGAGCGCTCGGACGGTCGTGTCGCCCTCGAGGGCGTCTCCTTCTCCTACTCGCCGGACGCGCCGCTCATCGAGGACCTCGACCTGCACGTCGAGCCGGGGCAGACGGTGGCGATCGTCGGTCCCACCGGTGCGGGCAAGACGACGCTGGTCAACCTCGTCCTGCGCTTCTACGAGCTCGACGCCGGGCGGATCACCCTCGACGGTGTCGACATCACGCAGATGTCCCGGGCCGGGCTGCGCTCGCGCATCGGCATGGTCCTGCAGGACACGTGGCTCTTCGGCGGGACCATCGGGGAGAACATCGCCTACGGCCGCCCGGGTGCAGAGCTCGAGGACGTGCGCGAGGCCGCCGAGGCGACCTTCGTCGATCGCTTCGTCCACTCCCTCCCGGACGGCTACGACACCGTGCTCACGGACGGGGCGACCAACATCAGCGCGGGGGAGAAGCAGCTGATCACGATCGCCCGGGCCTTCCTCTCCGACCCGGACCTGCTCATCCTCGACGAGGCCACCAGCTCGGTCGACACCCGCACGGAGAAGCTCGTCCAGGACGCGATGCGCGCCCTGCGGGGGCAGCGGACGTCCTTCGTCATCGCGCACCGGCTGTCCACGATCCGCGACGCCGACGTCATCCTCGTCATGGAGTCCGGACGGATCGTCGAGCAGGGACCGCACGAGCGGCTGCTCGAGCGCGGCGGCGCCTACGCGCGCCTGTACGAGGCGCAGTTCGTCGCACCGATGGACCAGGAGGACGTGCTGCTCGACCCGCGGGCCGTGCCGGCGGGGGAGTGAGGAAGGGGGTCAGGAACCCTCCGGGGCCCGGCCCTCCTCGTCGTTCTGCCGCGGAGGGGTCAGGCGAACTGCCAGGAGCGCTTCGACAGGCCGAACCAGAAGCCGTCGACCGCGGTGGTGCGCTCGGTGGCGCCGGAGGCGTCGGCGGCGCCGGCGGCGACGTACAGCGGTGCCCAGTGCTCGGTGCGCGGGTGCGCCTCGTGCGCGGCCGGGGCGACCTCGAGCATCCGCTCGAGGGTGTCGAGGTCACCGGAGCCGACCGTCTCGCGTGCCCAGTGGTCGAACTCGCTGGAGGCGCTCGGCGGCCGCGTGTCCGGGCCGAGGCGCGGGTTGAACCAGCGCAGGTTGTGGGTGGTGAACCCGGAGCCGACGATGAGCGTGCCCTGGTCGCGCAGCGGGGCCAGCGAGCGGCCGAGCTCGGTCAGCTCGTGCGGGTCGAGGGTCGGCATGGACATCTGCAGCACCGGGACGTCCGCGTCGGGGTACATCTCCACCAGCGGAACGTAGGCGCCGTGGTCCAGGCCGCGGGTCTCGTCGCGGCGCACGTCGACCCCCTTCGCCCCGAGGAGGGAGGTGACCTCGGAGGCGAGGTCGGGCGCCAGCGGCGCGTCGTAGGTGACCTCGTAGTAGTGCTGGGGGAAGCCCCAGAAGTCGTACGTGAGCGGGACCCGGGTGCGGGTGGGGCTGACCGTCACCGGGGCGTTCTCCCAGTGGGCAGACACCATGAGGATGTTCTTCGGCTTCTCGAAGGAGCCGGACCAGCGGGCGAGCTCGGCGGTCCACCGGGCGTCGTCGGCCAGCGGTGGGGCGCCGTGGGACAGGAAGAGCACGGGCGGGGTCGTCGTCATACCCCGATAATACTTTAAGGTTCAATGAAAATCCAGCCGTGTGCTGGTCCCAGCCTCCCGGGGACCGACAGGGACGCCCTGCTGGGCGTAGTACGGTCTGCGCGAGAGTGACCGCACGTCGAGGCAGCGACGAATCCGCTGCACGTGGGGTCGGGAGAAGGGGCACACATGGCCAGCAAGCTCGTCATCGTCGAGTCGCCAGCCAAGGCCAAGACGATCGCGGGGTACCTCGGCAGTGACTTCGTCGTCGAGGCGTCGGTGGGGCACATCCGGGACATCCCGACCCCGTCGGAGATGCCCGCGGAGATGAAGAAGGGGCCCTTCGGTCGCTTCGGGGTCAACATCGAGGAGGGCTTCGAGCCCTATTACGTCGTCGACCCGGACAAGAAGAAGAAGGTCACCGAGCTCAAGCGCCTGCTCAAGGACGCCGACACCCTCTACCTCGCCACGGATGAGGACCGGGAGGGCGAGGCCATCGCCTGGCACCTCCTGGAGACCCTCAAACCCAAGGTCCCGGTCAAGCGGATGGTCTTCCACGAGATCACCCAGGAGGCCATCGAGAGGGCCGTCGAGGACACCCGCGAGCTCGACCTGCACCTCGTCGACGCCCAGGAGTCGCGCCGCATCCTCGACCGCCTCTACGGCTACGAGGTCTCGCCGGTGCTGTGGCGCAAGGTCAAGGCCGGGCTCTCGGCCGGCCGCGTCCAATCCGTCGCCACCCGCATCGTCGTCGAGCGCGAGCGGGAGCGGATGGCCTTCACCACCGCCTCCTACTGGGACGTCGAGGGGAAGTTCTCCGCCGGCACCGCCCCCTTCGCCGCCCGCCTGTCCTCCCTCGACGGGACGAAGGTCGCCGCCGGCCGTGACTTCGACGACACCGGTGCCCTCAAGGGCGCCGCCCGCCACCTCGACGAGCGGGCCGCCACGGCCGTCGCCGAGGCGACGATCGCCGCCACCGCCACGGTGGGCTCGGTCGCCGAGAAGCCGTACACGCGCCGCCCGTACGCCCCCTTCACCACCTCGACGCTGCAGCAGGAGGCCGGCCGCAAGCTCGGCCTCGGCTCCCGCGACGCCATGCGCGTCGCCCAGCGGCTGTACGAGAACGGCTACATCACCTACATGCGTACCGACAGCACCAACCTGTCGGGCTCGGCCGTCTCCGCCGCCCGCGGGCAGGCCCGCGACATGTACGGCGCGGACTTCGTCCCGGAGTCGCCGCGGATGTACGGCAAGAAGGCCAAGAACGCCCAGGAGGCGCACGAGGCGATCCGTCCCGCCGGTGACCGATTCCGCACCCCGGCGCAGGTCGCCGGTGAGCTGCGCGGCGACGAGTTCCGGCTCTACGAGCTGATCTGGAAGCGCACCATCGCCTCCCAGATGGCCGACGCCAAGGGCTCGACCGCGACGATCAAGGTCACCGCGGACCTCGGCGGCTGCGAGGTCGCCACGACCGCCGAGTACTCCGCCTCCGGCACCGTCATCACCTTCAAGGGATTCCTCGCGGCGTACGAGGAGGGCACCGACGAGCCCGAGACCAAGGGGGCGAAGGGGGGCGAGGCCCGCCTCCCGAAGGTCACCGAGGGCGCGGACCTCGACGTCGTCGACGCCACCGCGTCCGGCCACGAGACCTCACCGCCGGCCCGCTACACCGAGGCCTCGCTGGTGAAGACCATGGAGGAGAAGGGGATCGGGCGCCCCTCGACGTACGCCTCGACGATCAGCACGATCCAGGACCGCGGGTACGTGCGCAGGAAGGGGTCCGCGCTCGTCCCGACGTGGCTGGCCTTCGCCGTCACCCGGCTGATGGAGGTGCACTTCACCCGCCTCGTCGACTACGACTTCACCGCATCGATGGAGGAGGACCTCGACGAGATCGCGTCCGGCTCCGCGGAGCGCGCCGCCTGGTTGCAGCGCTTCTACTACGGCGCCGACGGCACCGAGGGGCTGGCGGACCTCGTCTCCGACCTCGGCGACATCGACGCGCGGGCGATCTCCACCATCGACATCGGCGACGGGATCGTCGTGCGCGTCGGCCGCTACGGCCCCTACGTCGAGGAGGTCGTGCCCACCGGGGTCGACCCGGCGACCGGCGAGGTCACCGACGGGGCGACGACCGAGCCGAAGCCCAAGCGCGCCACCATCAACGACGACGTCCCCCCGGACGAGCTGACGCCGGCGATGGCCCGCGAGCTGCTCGCCCAGGCCGCCGACGACGGTCGCGTCCTCGGGCAGGACCCGGGGACCGGGCGCGACATCATCGTCAAGACCGGTCGCTACGGACCCTTCGTCACCGAGGTGCTCGAGGAGGACGAGGAGAAGCCCAAGAAGGGCAAGGCCAAGGTCAAGCCGCGCACGGCCTCGCTCTTCAAGAGCATGGACCCGGCGACCATCGAGCTGCCGACTGCGCTGGAGCTGCTCTCGCTGCCGCGCGTCGTGGGCACCGTGACCGAGACGAAGACGGCCGAGGACGGCACCGAGACCCAGGTCGAGGTGGAGGTCACCGCGCAGAACGGCCGCTACGGCCCGTACCTGAAGAAGGGCACGGACTCGCGCTCGATGGAGACCGAGGAGCAGATCTTCACGATCACCCTCGAGGAGGCGATGGCCCTCTACGCGCAGCCGAAGCGACGTGGTCGCGCGGCCAAGCCCCCGCTGAAGGAATTCGGCGAGGACCCGGCCAGCGGCAAGGCCGTCATCGTCAAGGACGGCCGCTTCGGCCCGTACGTCACCGACGGGGAGACCAACGCGACGCTCCGTCGTGAGGACGACCCGGAGACGATCACCGCCGAGCGCGCCTTCGAGCTGCTCGCCGACAAGCGGGCCAAGGGCCCGAGCACCCGCAAGAAGAGTGCGAAGAAGTCGACGAAGAAGACCGCCAAGAAGACCACGGCGAAGAAGACGGGCACCAAGAAGGCCGCGACGAAGAAGACGGCAGCCAAGAAGTCCACCTCGTGAGGCGAGGCACGCTCCCTTCGTCGGTGTGACAGGACGCACGTGGCGGTGTGGCCGCGACCATTGGCGGGCCACGTTACTCGCGGGTATGGTCGCGGCACACCGCACCGAAGGAGCTGCCATGGAACTGGACCCCTCGAGCTTCGCGACCATGAGTCCCGAGGAGTTCGCCGCGCTCGTCAAGGGCATGTCCGACCGTGAGATCGCCGAGACCATGCGCGGCGAGCACCGGATCGCCGTCCTGGACGCGGTCTTCGCCCGCTTCCCGACGCTCTTCCGCCCCGATCGGGCGGAGGGCGTCAGCGCCACCACGCAGTTCCGGATCACCGGGGGCCCCGAGAGCCGGCCCCACGACACCTACGAGATCGTCATCGACGACGGCTCGTGCCGCGTCTCCGAGGAGCCGGGCGACGACTACGACGTCTCCCTGATGATGGCGCCCGCGGAGTTCCTCAAGATGACCACCGGTCGGGGCAACCCGACGATGCTGGTGATGCGCGGCAAGATCAAGGTGAAGGGCGACCTCGCGCTCGCCGCCACCTTCCCCTCCATGTTCGACATCCCGAAGGCCTGACATGTCCATCAATGCACTGACCGTCGCCAAGACCATGGCCAAGCGGGGCATGCTCGCCCCCGGGCCGCCCACCAACCAGGTCAAGCAGCTGACCGCCCTGAAGAAGTGGGGCTTCGGCCTCGCCGGTGAGCTCCGCCAAGCAGCGAACCGCTCGCCCAAGGCCGTCGCCGTCGTCGACGAGACCAGGGGCGCCACGACCTACGCCGAGCTGCTGGCCAACTCCGAGAAGATCTCGGTCATCCTTAACGAGATGGGCTTCACGGCCGGTGACCGCATCGGCCTGCTCGCCCGCAACCACGTGCAGGCCATCGAGGTCATGTGCGCCACCTCGGCCATCGGGATCGACCTCGTGCTGGGCAACACCGGCCTGTCCGGGCCGCAGTTCGCCCAGGTCTGCGAGCAGCAGGGGATCAGGGCGCTCGTCCACGACGACGAGTTCGCCGAGGTCGTGAGCCACCTGCCGGACTCGATGCCGAAGATCACGGAGAGCGAGCTGGCCCGCCGGGTCGAGGCCGCGCCCCGCGCGAACGAGCTGCCGGTGCCCACCCGCGGTGGCAGGACGATCATCCTCACCTCGGGCACGACGGGGACGCCGAAGGGAGCCGCCCGCAAGACCCCGGGCGGCTTCGGCCCGCTGATCTCGATCATCGACCGGATCCCGCTCCACGCGGGCGACCGGATCCTCATCTCCGCGCCGATCTTCCACACGTGGGGGTACGCCGCGATGCAGCTGTCGATGGCCCTGCGCGCCACGATCATCCTGCAGCGCCGCTTCACGCCGGAGGCGGCCCGCGCGGCGCTCGAGGAGCAGCAGCCGCAGGCGATGTTCGCCATCCCGGTGATGCTCCAGCGGATGATGGAGCTCCCGGAGGACCCGGGCGCCCGGGCCCGGCGCAACCTGCGGGTCGTCGCGACCTCGGGCTCGGCCTTCCCCTCTGGCTTCACCACGAAGTTCATGGACGCCTACGGCGACGTGCTCTACAACCTCTACGGCTCGACGGAGGCCTCCTGGGTCTGCATCGCGACCCCGGAGGACATGCGCCGCGACCCCAACACCGCCGGCACCCCGCCGCTGGGCACGGTCGTGAAGATCTACGACGACGAGGGCCGCGAGGTCCCCGCCGGCCAGACGGGCCGCATCTTCGCGGGCAACGAGCTGGTCTTCGACGGGTACACCAACGAGGGCAGGTCCAAGGACTTCATCAACGGCCTGGTCTCCACCGGCGACGTCGGCCACGTCGAGGGCGACCTGTACTTCGTCGACGGCCGGGACGACGACATGATCGTCAGCGGCGGCGAGAACGTCTACCCGACCGAGGTCGAGTGGTTGCTCGCCGAGCACCCCGCCGTGCGCGAGGTCTCGGTCATCGGCGTACCGGACCCCGACTTCGGGCAGCGGCTGGCCGCCTTCGTCGCCGTCAACGAGGGGCACTCCCTCGACGAGGACGCGGTCAAGGAGCACGTGCGAGCCCACCGGGCCCGCCACTGCGTCCCGCGCGAGGTCCTCTTCCTGGAGGAGCTGCCGCGCAACGCCACCGGCAAGGTCCTCAACCGGGAGCTGCGCAAGCACTTCGCGTGAGTGATGATCGAGGCGCGAAGCCGTCCACGGCTGAGCCTCGAGACCGTCGCGGACGAAGGGGTGGGGTCGTCCTTGGCGCGAAGTCCGCACGAGCGGGTGCAGGCGCTGCGCGGGTGCACGGCGCGGACTTCGGCCTGAGTCGGACGACCCCACCCCTTCGCCCGCTCCGGCGGCCACACCCCTTCGTCCCCTCCGGTTACGCTCACGTCATGCGGCTGTGGAGTCTCGACCCTGCCCAGCTGGACCGGGCGGCCCTGGTCTCGGGCTGGCGGGAGGGGCTGCTTGCGCAGGCCGTCCTGCTCGGCCGGACGAAGGGGTACACCCGGCACCCGCAGCTGGTGCGCTTCCGCCAACTGGACGACCCGGTCGTCGGGGTGGCCACGTGGCTCCTCGGGCTCGCCGAGGAGGCGGACCGACGCGGCTACCGGTTCGACCGCTCCCGCGTGGTCCCGGCGCCCGACCCGACGCTGCGGATGACAGTCACCGAGGACCAGCTGCGGCTCGAGTGGCGCCACCTGCTCGCCAAGTGCCGACACCGCTCGCCGGACTGGGCGGCGGACCTGATGCTCGATGAGCCGCGGGCCCACCCGATCTTCGACGTGGTCAGCGGGCCGGTGGCCGACTGGGAGCGCGCGACGAGCTGAGGACGGTCACAGCCACTCGCCGAAGGCCATCGGCCGGCGGTCGAAACGGTAGGTGGCCCAGTTGAAGTGGCTGACCTCCCCCTTCGCGTCCCGCTGCACGCGCAGCAGCTCGCCCCGCTCCCGGCCGGAGACGGTGCGGAATCGGTCGGCGCCCTCGCGCTCGAAGACCGACGGCGGCTGCTCCTTGGGCTGACCGGCGATGCGCGCCTCGAGCGCGCCCTGCCTGACCGACAGGACGAAGTGGGTGCCCTCCGAGTACCAGTGCCCGAGCAGTGGGACGAGGTCGGCGGGCAGCTCGGTGCCGGGCTCCCACGGCTCCGGCTCGACCGGCTCGCGCTCGATCGCGATGGTGCCCATCTCGACGGCAGCGGTGGCCGGCGGCACGGGTGCGGAGTTGTTCATCATGATCAGGCCGGTTGTCGCAGAGGAGCGCTCGGTGAAGACCCCGGTGATCGAGCCCGGCCAGCCGCCGGTGTGCCCGACCCAGAAGCGGCCCTCGTGCCGAACCAGCTGCAATCCCAGGCCCCACGCGCTGACCCAGCCGACCGTGTCGGCCATGACCTGCGGCTGGCACATCTCCTCGAGGGTGTCGGGGGAGAGGACCTCCTCGACGGGGTCGGCGATGAAGCCACCCCAGCGGGCCATGTCGGCAGGGGTGGAGAGGAGACCGCCGGCGGGGTCCATGGCGCGGGCGTCGAGGACGGGCTCCTCGACGGGGACGTCGGCGAAGGGCGGGACGTAGTACCCCTTCGCCCCGCGACCGCTCGGGGCGGTCCCGGTGCGGCTCATCCCGAGCGGGTCGAGGATGCGACGACGGATCGACTCCTCCCAGGTGCCGCCGTCGAGCCGGGCGATGATCTCACCGAGGACGGAGAAGGCCAGGTTGGAGTAGTGCCAGCGGTCGTGCGGGCGGCCGACGCGCTCGGCACCCGACCAGCCGGCGAGCAGCTCCTCGCGGGTGGGCATCTCCAGCGTGTCGAAGACGTCGCCGACGGGCTCGCGCTGCATCCCGGAGGTGTGCGAGAGCAGCTGCCGGATCGTCACGCGGGCGTGCGAGCTGTCGGAGAGGTGCTCCTCGACGGTGTCGTCGAGGCTCAGGCGACCCTCGTCGCGCAGCGCCATGATCGCGACGGCGGTGAAGGTCTTGGAGTTGCTCGCCACGGGGTACTGCGTGTCCTCGTCCGGGGCGTCCCCGGGGGTGGCCAGGTCGATCGTCCCGATCCCGCGGAACCACTCGAGGCCACCCTTGCGCGCCACACCCGCCGCGAGGCCGGGCACCCGCCCGTCGGTCTGCGCCGTCAGCGCGCGGGCGGTCAGGGCACGTGCGGTCTCCTCGGTGAAAGCCATGGGGGACAACGTAGTGCCCCCGATCACGGTTGTCCGGGCACTGCCATAGGCTCGCGGGGTGAGTGAACCACAGGGGACCTTCATCGCCTTCGAAGGGGGCGACGGGGCCGGCAAGTCCACGCAGGTCAGGCGCCTGGCGCGGGCCTTCGAGGAGGCCGGCCGTGAGGTCGTGATCACCCGGCAGCCGGGCGGGACCGTGCTCGGCGGAGCGCTGCGCGACCTCGTCCTCCACGGTGACGAGGTCACTCCGCGGGCCGAGGCGCTGATCTTCGCGGCCGACAAGGCCCAGCACGTCGAGGAGGTCGTCCTCCCCGCGCTCGAGGACGGAGCCGTGGTCATCACCGACCGCTACATCGACTCCGCCATCGCCTACCAGGGCGCCGGCCGTGACCTCGGCGCGGCCGAGGTCACCGAGCTGCAGGACTGGGCCGTGGACGGGCTCGTCCCGCACCTCACCGTGGTCGTCGACATCAACCCGGGCGAAGGGAGGCGCCGCCGCGGCGACGTCCACGACCGGATGGAGTCGGAGGCCGAGGGGTTCCACGCCGCGGTGCGCGGGCACTTCCTCGCCCTGGCCGAGTCGGCGCCGGACCGTTACCTCGTCGTCGACGGCTCGGCCTCCCCGGACGAGATCGCCCGGCTCGTGTGGGAGCGCGTCACCGAGGACGGCCTGGTGTGACCGCGCCCCCCACCACTCCGGGCATCTGGCGGGACGTCATCGGCCAGCCGCAGACCGTGGCCGCGCTGCAGCGGGCGGTCGGCGAGCCGGCGTCGATGACACATGCGTGGTTGTTCACCGGCCCGCCCGGGTCGGGACGCTCGGTCGCGGCCCGGGCCTTCGCCGGGGCGCTGCTGTGCCCGAGCGGCGGGTGCGGGGAGTGCCGCGAGTGCCGCACCGCCCTGGACGGGACCCACGCCGACGTCGAGGTGCTCGCGACGGAGGCGTTGTCCATCGGTGTCGCCGAGACGCGGGCGCTCGTCCAGCTGGCCGGGCGCTCGCCGAGCGTGGGGCGCTACCGGGTGATCCTGGTCGAGGACGCCGACCGGCTGACCGAGCAGTCCGGCAACGCCCTGCTCAAGGCCCTCGAGGAGCCGACACCGCGCACCGTGTGGCTGCTGTGCGCGCCCAGCCTGGAGGACGTGCTCATCACCGTGCGCTCGCGCGCGCGGCACGTGCGGCTGCGCACCCCACCGGTCGCGGAGGTCGCCGAGCTCTTGCAGCGCCGGGACGGCATCGACCCGGGGATGGCGACGTACGCCGCGCGGGCCGCGCAGAGCCACATCGGCTTGGCCAAGCGCCTGGCGACCGACGAGGGCGCCCGCATCCGGCGCCGCGACACCATCATGATGGCCTCGCGCATCCGAGGGGTCTCCGACGCGGTGGGGGCCGCGGCCGACCTGCTCCAGATCGCCGAGCAGGAGCGTGACCGCACACTCGAGTCCCGTGCCACGCAGGAGAAGGCGCGCCTGCTCGAGACGCTCGGCGCCGACCCGAGTGCCCGGACCCAGCCGCCGCACATCCGCGCCCAGGTCAGCTCGCTGGAGAAGGAGCAGAAGACCCGCGCCACCCGATTCACCCGCGACATGATCGACCGCGCGCTCGTGGACCTGATGTCGGTCTACCGCGATGCGCTCGTCCTGCACGCGGGCACCCCGGTCGAGCTCGTCAACGAGGACGCCCGGCCGGTCGTCGAGGAGGTCGCCCGTGCCTTCAGTGCCGAGGGGTTGCTCCTCGCGATGGAGGAGATCGCGACCGCGCGCGAGCGCATCGGTGCCAACGGCGCGCCCCTCCTCGCCCTGGAGGCGATGGCTGTCGGGCTGCAGCTGCCGCGATAGCGTCGGCGACATGCTCTCGCCCGGCCGTGCCCCCCTTCGCCTCGCCGCGGTGCTCGTCGCGCTCGTGCTGCCGGTCACCGGCTGCTCACTCCTGGCGCCCGGCCCGGAGCCGACCGGCCTGTCTGCCGGCGACCAGGAGCCGCCGCCCGGCACCGACGGCCTCGAGCGCTACTACGAGCAGGAGCTGGACTGGAGCGACTGCCCGGCGGTGGAGTGCGCGAGCCTCGAGGTCCCCGTCGACTGGTCCGAGCCGGACGGGGAGACCCTCGAGATCGCGGTCAACCGCGTCCCGGCGAAGGGGGACGCCGCCGGCTCCCTGGTGGTGAACCCGGGCGGTCCGGGGGGCTCCGGTGTGGACTACGCGGCCGCGGCCGACCAGATCGTCGGGTCGGCGGTCCGGGAGCACTTAGACGTCGTCGGTTTCGACCCCCGGGGCGTCCAGCGGTCGGCGCCGGTCGACTGCGTCGGCGACGCGGAGCTCGACGAGTGGATGGGCAACGACCCGTCGCCGGACGACGCCTCGGAGCGCGTGGCGGCGGTCGAGCAGTCGGCGGAGTTCGGCCGGGCGTGCGAGGAGACCACAGGTGAGCTCATCGGGCACGTGTCCACCCAGGACGTCGCCAAGGACCTCGACGTGCTCCGATCGGCCCTCGACGACGGCAAGCTGACCTACCTCGGCAAGTCCTACGGGACCACCATCGGAGCCACCTACGCGGAGCTCTTCCCGGAGCGGGTCGGCCGGATGGTCCTCGACGGGGTCTTCCCGACCGACCTCAGCGGCATCGAGGCGGCAGTCGGGCAGGCGAAGGGCTTCGACACCGCCACCCGCGCCTGGGCCGCGGACTGCCTCACCGACGACTGCCCCCTCGGGGGCACGGAGGAGGAGGTCCTCGCGTCGGTCAAGGGCCTGCTGCAGGAGCTCGACCGGAGCCCGGTGCCCGCCGGTGGCGGCCCCCGGCTCACCGAGGGGTGGGCCTCCGTCGGCATCGCCCAGGCCATGTACGACCAGGGCATGTGGTCGATGCTCACCGAGGCCCTCGTCGCCGCCGGGCAGGGTGACGGCAGTGCGCTGATGCAGCTGGGGATGACGTACGCCGGGCGCGACACGTCGGGGACCTACACCTCGAACATCATGGAGGCACTGCCCGCGGTCAGCTGCCTCGACGACGGTGTCGACAAGGACCCGCAGGAGTGGCAGCAGGTCGTCGACGAGGTCGAGGCCGAGGCGCCGATCTGGGGGACCTTCCTCGCCTGGGAGAGCCTGGTCTGCGCCACGTGGCCCGTCGAGCCGGTCGAGGGCATCGGCCCGGTCGAGGCGAAGGGGGCCGACCCGCTCCTCATCGTCGGCACCACCCGGGACCCGGCCACGCCCTACGAGTGGGCCGTGCGGCTGCACGAGCAGATCGACAACTCGGCGCTGGTCACCCACGAGGGCGACGGCCACACCGCCTACATGCGACAGAACGACTGCGTCGACTCCGCCGTGGAGGAGTACTGGCTCACGGGTGGGCTGCCCGAGGGCGGGGAGCTGACCTGCCGGGAGTAGGCGAGGGCAGGGCGTGGAGGTGGGTAGAACCACCCACGTGGCCTCGGCGGTGGATGGGCACTGCGGCCGATGCCGGAGTCGTCCGACGTCCATAGCGTGATGGGTACGGAACGAACCCGGGAGGACGTCATGCAGACACAGCACGTGGACACGGTGATCATCGGAGCGGGGCAGGCCGGCCTGTCGACCGCCTACCACCTGCGGCGCAAGGGGGTCGAGTGCCTGGTCCTGGACGGGAACGCCCGGATCGGTGACGAGTGGCGACGACGCTACGACAGCCTGCGCCTCTTCACCCCCGCCGGGAGGAGCCACCTCGACGGGCTGCCCTTCCCGGGGGACCCGTGGGCCTTCCCGACGAAGGACGAGATGGCCGACTACCTCGAGCTGTACGCGCTCACCCACGAGCTGCCGGTGCGCCTGCGCAGCCGGGTGAGTCGGGTGGCCGCGGACGGGGAGGGGTTCCGCGTCGAGCTGGAGGAGCCGGCCGAGCGTCCGATCACCTGCGACGCGGTCGTCGTCGCCACGGGGACCTTCGGTGAGCGACCGAACCTGCCTCCCTTCGCTTCTGATCTCGCCGAGACCGTCCACCAAGTGCACTCGAGTCGGTACCACGGTCCCGGGGACCTGCCCGCCGGGCCGGTCCTCGTCGTCGGTGCGTCGCACAGCGGTCTCGACATCGCACTCGAGCTGGCCACCGAGCGCGAGACCACGCTGGTTGGCCCCGTCCACGGCAGTGTCCCGCTCGAGTGGGGCACGTGGCGGATGCGACGGGCCTTCCCCTTCATCGAGTTCGCCTTCCAGCACGTCCTGACCAGGCGGACGCCGATGGGACGCAAGATGCTCGGGGTCATGCGTCACCACGGCGCTCCGCAGCTGCGGGTCAAGGCGCACCACCTGGCAGAGGCCGGGGTCGAGTGGATCGACGACCACGTCGTCGGGGCGTCCACGGACGGCCTGCCGCAGCTGGCGGACGGGCGCGCCTTCGAGGTCGCCAGTGTCGTGTGGGCCACTGGGTGGCGCCACGACCACTCGTGGCTGGACGTGCCCATGGAGGTCGAGGACGGCTGGCCGGTCGAGTACCGAGGGGTCGTCGATGATGTGCCCGGCCTGTACTTCTGCGGGCTGGCCTTCCAGTACGCGTTCAGCTCGGGGGAGATGTGCGGTGTCGGCCGCGACGCCGCCCACGTCGCCGACCGGATCGCCCGTCGACAGGCGCACGTGCCGGCTGCCTGAGACCGCGACGCCGGTCCGGGGTGCTCCGTCCCGCTAGCATCGGTGGTGAGGGAGTCGCCATGGGCGTGGTTGAGGATCTGCACCGAGCGCGCGACGCGTACGAGCGCCGTGAGTGGCTCGCGGCCTACCGCACGCTGTCCGACCTCGACGACGCCGTGCTCGCCGCCACGGACTTCCTGTCCCTGGCCGACGCGGCCGAGCTCCTCGGCCGTCCCGATGACGCGGTCCAGGCGCTGCAACGGGCGCACCACGCCGCCCTCGACGCCGCGGACCCCCTGCTGGCCGCCCGCGCGGCGGCGCGGCTGGGGACGTTGTTGGCGCTGAGGGGGGAGAGCGCGGTCGCGGGAGGCTGGTTGGCCCGCGGGGAACGCGTGCTCGAGGAGGTCGACGATGACGTCGTGGAGCGGGGGTACCTGCTCGTCGGGCGGATGCTCGAGCGGGTGAGCGTCGGCGACCTGGAGGGGGCGCGGCCGCTGCCGGCGCAGATCACGGCGTGCGGACGCCGCCACGCCGACCCCAACCTCGTGGCGCTCGGGCTCAACCAGGAAGGGCGGGTGCTGACCGTCTTCGGGGAGGTCGCCGCGGGGCTGCGGTTGCTCGACGAGGCCATGGTCGGTGTGGTTGCGGGCGAGGTCGACCCACTGGTGGCGGGCGAGGTCTACTGCTCGATGATCGAGGCCTGCCAGTGGGTCGGTGACCTGGGACGAGCGGCGCAGTGGACGCGTGCCCTGTCCCAGTGGTGCGACGCCCAGCCCACGATCGTGGCCTTCACCGGCCAGTGCGCCGTCCACCGGGCGCAGCTGATGCGGCTCCACGGCTCGCTCCGGGACGCCGTGATCGAGCTGGAGCGGTCCGCGCAGAGGTACGAGGCGGCGGGCGGCCATCCGGCCGTCGCCCTCGCCCACCACGAGCGCGGCGACGTCCTGCGTCTGCTCGGGGACCTCGACGGGGCGGACCGGGCCTACGGGCAGGCACTGCAGCACGGTAGTGACGCACAGCCGGGCCGGGCCCTGCTGGCCCTGGCCAGGGGTGAGCTCGACCAGGCCGTTGCTGCCGTCCGACGAACCCTCGCCGGGACACACGGCGCGATCTTCCGCCACCGGGTCATCCCGGGTTGCGTCGAGGCGCTCGTGGCAGGAGGTCTGCTGGACGAGGCGGGCGTCCTGTCCGACGAGCTCGCGGGGATCGCCGAGGACTTCGGCTGCGCGGCGGTGCGTGCCGGGTCCGAGACCGTGGCGGCGCAGGTGGCCCTGGCCCGTGACGATCCCGAGTCGGCGCTCTCCGCAGGGAGGTCGGCGCTGGCGCGGTGGTCTGCGCTCGAAGCGGACTACGAGGCGGCGCGAGCACGCGTGCTCGTCGGACGCGCGCTGCGACTGCTGGGTGATGAGGCCGGCGCGGTCCTCGAGCTGCAGGCCGCCAGGCAGACCTTCGTGGCTCAGGGGGCGGTCCCTGACGCACTTGGTGTGGCTGGACAGCTCGGTGAGGCGGACCGACCCGGCGGACTCACCGGGAGGGAGGTCGAGGTGCTGCGCCTGGTGACGGCCGGCAGGAGCAACGCCCAGATCGCCAAGGAGCTGCACCTCTCGGTCAAGACGGTCGCCCGGCACATGTCCAACATCTTCACCAAGCTCGACGTCAGGTCCCGGACGGAGGCGGCAGCCTTCGCCCACAGGCACCACCTGGGGTAGTGCCCACGGCGGCCGGGGTGGGTGGGCCCGCGATTTCACCCCGACCCACCGCTTCCGTATACTCGTGCCTCGCGCCACGGCGCATGCCGCCTTAGCTCAGTCGGCTAGAGCGATTCACTCGTAATGAATAGGTCATCGGTTCGATTCCGATAGGCGGCTCAGCGGAACGCCCTCGACACGGTCGGGGGCGTTTTTGCTGGTCAGGGGCGGTTTTCGTCGAGCCGGCAAGGATGGCGACCAGGCTGGCAAGCGCCGCCAAGAGCAGTTCAGCGGGGCCGAAATGGGCACACTTTGGGCACATCGGGTGGCGAAGGGGGTTCATGGCTGGACTCCCCGCAGGCCATCCAGCGCGATCGCGAGCTCGTCCAGCTCGTCGTCGTAGAGGTGCGCGTAGATGCGCGCCGTGGTGGTGATCGACTCGTGGCCCATCGCCCGTTGGATGTAGCGCAGATCCGCGCCGGCTTTCCTCGCCAGACTTCCGAAGGTGCGGCGCAGGTCGTGCGGAGTCACCCCTTCGAGCCCCGTTGCTTTCAGCGCGGCACTCCATCCTGACCGGTGCCGCCAGTTCCCGTTGCGCAGGTAGCCACCGTCCGGAGCCGGGAACACCAACGCATCCGCAGACCGACCCGCGGTCCTGGCCGCGAGCACCTCCCGCATCGAGGGCGGGATCCCGATCGAGCGCGCAGAGGCCCGCGACTTCGGAGCAGCGACATCCATCCGACCGCCGACCTCGGTGGCTCGCTCGACCACCCGGGCCCGGCCCCGCTCGAGGTCGACGTCCGAGACCTTGAGGGCGGCCAGCTCGGACCACCGCAGACCGAGCAGGGCCATCGCCAGGACGAGGTCGCCCTCACGACCAAGGCGTGCCGCCAGGGCCTCGACCTGGGCCATGGTCAGGATCCGCTCGCGCGATGGTGGCCTCGCTGGCAACCGCACACCACGAGCGACGTTGTGGCTCAGGCGCCGGGTCCGGATGCCGAAGTCGAGGACGAGGCAGAAGACTCGGTGGGCGTAGCGCACGGTCTCCGGGCCCTTGGTCTTTCCGAGCTCGGTAACCCACTCCGCGATGTCGGCATGCTCGATCTTCGCGACCGGCCACGTGCCGAAGTGGTTCAGCACGTGGCGAAACGCCATGCGGTAGTTCTGCTGCGTCGTCACACGTAGGTGGGTCATCCCGCCCTGCTCGTACTCTGACCACAGCGCCGAAAGCGTCACCAGTCCACGTCGGGGGTCGACGAACTCCCCACGACGCATTCGACCCCGCAGCTCGTCCTCGAATGCCTCGGCATCCGCACGCCGGTCGAACGTCCGGGACCGCTGGCGGTGCTCCGGTGTCCGGTACCGAACCCGCCAACGCACTCGTCCCGAGTCCAGGACTCGACGCTCGATCATGTCGGCACATCCCTCGTGTCCTGCTCATACATCGCCATCTCCCCTCTCTAGCCCAGATCGCGCCTTTCGCCGTTCGGCTTTCCACAGGTCGTACTCGCGGCTGCGGGCCGCAACGGCCAGGGCGAGGGCTTGTTCGAGGTGGTCGCGCCAGCCGGTGCCGACGTAGGTCCAGCTGCCCACAACCTGGGTGGTCTCTTCTGCGTCGTCGGCGAGCAGCCGTGCCTCGAGGTCGCGGGTGTCGAGCGGCTGGCCGGTACGCCGGGACTCGGCAGCCAGTGCCTGCCACCGCGACCGGGCACGACGCAGCGCGCCGAGGGTGAGGGAGTAGCGCCGGGACTTGGTGCCGAAGTGGCCACGGAAGCCCAGGCAGTGCACCCACTTGCCCATCCGTTGGTAGTCGTGGTCCCGGTCGTGGAAGGTCGCAGCCCGGGCAGCCATCTCCCGGCACTGCCGGCGCAGGGCGAGGATGTGCGGCCGCTGCTGACCGCGGCCGTGCAGACCGGAGGAGTCCTTGGTGGAGTACTTCGCCAGATACCCGGCGACCTGGCCCGGGGTCAGCGGGCCGGCCGGGTCGTCGGTGCGCGAGCCGGCACGGACGGTGCGCACGTCGACCTGGGTCCCGAAGGCCAGCACCCGTGGGGTGTCCTCGAAGTCGACGGGCTCGGCGATGGTCGTGACGGTCGGCACGACCTGTCGCACGAGGGCTGCGAGGGTGTCGCCGTCCAGCGATGGGGGAGCGGGCGAACCGGTGCCGCCGGCGGCGGGTCCGTCGAGGCGGATCAGCGCGTGGAAGTGGATCAGGCCGCGTGCCTGGTGCTCGGCGACCTTGGCGTACTGGATCGACGCGTGGTCGCCCAGGCGCGAGCTCGGGATGGTCAGGTGGTGGGCGACGGCGCGGTGCAGGGCGATGGTGAAGCGTCGCCACAGCTCGGGTGCGTGCCACTGCCACATCACCGCCGACGCCGTGTCGTGGCACTGGAAGCACAACGGCGCCCCACTGGTCTCGTCATCCCGGTCGTGGACGCGGGTGCACCACAACGGCCGGCCGTGAGGACAGCGGCTGCGGTCGTCGCGTCGCCGGGGCCGGCACGCACGCCCTCCTCGGTGGCCGTGGACCGGCCCAAACGAGGGGGCGGTGAGGGTGACGAACAGCAGCGGGTTGTCCCGCACCTTCTCGGGGACGGTCTTGCCGCCAGCGACCCCGGCATGGATGAGGGCGTAGGTGTCGCGGGCGTAGGTGCGTGAACAGGAAGGGCACACCGAGGCACGGCGGTTGCCGCACGGGCGATGGAGCACCCCGAACGGCAACTGCCCCGCGTCGAAGGACGAGAGCACTTCGCCGGTCCTGGTGTCGACGGTGACCGATGACCCGGCCAGCCGGACAGGGTGGGCGCAGTTGTGCGTGGCGCCCAGTGCCTGGGAGAAATCATCCATCGACCCGTCGCGCATCCGCTGGGCGATCAGCTTGGCGTTCTCGGGGTGATTGAGATCGGGAATATCCAGGGGCGCGTCCTCACCGAAGCCGGGGAAGCGGTCCTCGCCGGCGGAAGGGGCAGGCGTGTCTGTGGTGGCCACGGTCCCCTCCCAACCAAAGAGGGTGTGCCACGCGGACCAGGAGTGCGGCTCTGGGATCCGCGCGGCACACCCAGACTGTGGGGTGAGCGGCGATACGTGGTCACCGACGTTCCAGAGCCGCTCAACGCCGGGCACACCCGAAGAGGGCGCGGGTGCGGATCCAGTCAGTGAGTCACTGTCGCGGCCTTCTATGGGTGCGAGCCGTCAAGCCCGAGAGGGGAGCCGACCCCCGGGGATCTTCCCGTCCATGTGTGCGTCTATGTCGATCCGCACCACCCACGTTGCCGTCCACGACCCGCCTGTTCCAGAAAATCGAGCGACGTGACCAAAGTTTCGTCTGACCTGCCCAGAGAAGACCACCCGATAGCGGATCCCACACGGGCACGCTTCCGCGCGATGATGGATCGATGGACCCACCTGAGTCGTACGTTGACACGATGCCATGCGATCCCGACGTGCTCGTGGAGCTCGGCCGGGTTACGTGGGCGGCCGCGCGGCTGCACGCGGGCGTGCGCGACCTGATCAACTGTCTTGACGGTGCGCCATCGGATCACCCGTTTGGGTTGACTCTCGGTCAGGCGATCACTGAACTAGAGACCCGCGCTCGGGCATTCGGGCGGCACGATGTAGTCGACTGGGTGCACGGCGAGGGGCGGCCCGCGAACAAGCTGCGCAACGCCGTGGTGCACGTCGTCACCTACACCGCCGCGGACGGCAAGCAGGCGATTCAACGCCTCGACACCTCCACGCGATTCCAGAATCCCGAGCTACGCACTGTCACCCGGAGGCTGATCGCTGCGAGCATGTTGCTCCCGACCTGAGTGCCGCCCTCCTCATAGCCGTGGTGCCGGCGCACTTTCCGGTGAGGGATCCGCCTCCGGCGACGGGTACGGCCGTCGGAATGCCGAGCAACAGACCTCAATCGGTGCTGTCGAGAATTAGTCGTGTCGCTTCGTGCGGTGCGTCCCATTGTGGAAAATGACCGCACCGCTCAAACCAGTGCAGCACCGCGTCGGGGAACAGCTCCGTAGCACGTGCGGCCTGTCTCGGCACGGTCACCAGGTCACGACGACCCCAACCGATCGTGACCCGGCCGGGCACTGTGCCAGCCGGGGCTCCCTGCTGCTTAGGCCCTTTGGTCAGGGCGTCCAAGACAGCGCCCGTCGCCGGGGAGTCGGCCAGCCCGCGCACGTCCGGCAGCACGGTCTCGCGCGAGAGCGCCCAGGGCCGCGCCGACAACTGCGCCAGCAGCAGAGTCCTTCCCACAGAGCTGCCGAGCAGTGCTGGCAGCATGCCTCGCAGCGCTCGGACCAATGCGATCGACGGCCGCAGCGTGGCACCGAACACGAGGAGCTCGCGATCGCTCCAGAAGCCGCCCGGGTCCAACGCCACGGTGTCGCCGCCGACGCCCCGCCGGGCGAGCTCGAGCACCATTCGGCCGCCCATCGACTGGCCGACGGTCGAGACCCCGTCCAGGCCCTGTTCGCGGATGAAGTCCGCGACGGAGTCGGTCAGGGTGGCGATCGAGACCTCGCCGGTCAACGGCGGCGTTTCGCCGAACCCCGGCAGGTCGACGGCGATGACCTCACGAGTCTCAGCCAGTTCGTCGAGGATCGGGGACCAGGATCGCCACCCAGCGCCCAGACCGTGCACCAGCAACAGTGGGCTGCCGCTCCCTCGTCTTACATGATTCAACGCCACACCGGAACGCTAGCTCACCCGGAGTTCGGGGTGTTCGGTCACCCGCACGCGGATCGGAGTACGGGATCGGGAAGTCTGAGAGGGGCATGAGCCCGCGCGAGGTGGCGTCCTTCGGTCATGACGTCTCGTTTGCCCGCGTTTCGCGCGGGAGCCGGACCGCGTAATACCACGACCGGCATTCCGCGGACCACGACGAATGGTAGGAGGGGCAGATTTACCTTCGCCGATAGCGATCGACCGAGGTGGCACGCCGAGGTGCACCGGGTGGTCGAACTGGTGCGTGGTCTGCCACCGAGGCGCACGGTGCACATTGCCTGTGGCACCGGGTTCTTGACCGGGCATCTGCGTGGGTTCACGGTGGGACTCGACCAGAGCCGGCGATGGCCCGAGTGGCCCCAGCCGCGACTTGCGGGAGGGGTGGTGGTACTCGGCGATGCGCTGGACCTGCCCTTGCCACCGGGACGCTCCACCGGCTGGTGACGGCCCACTTCTACGGCCACCTGCCTTCGAGCGAGCGGGCCACGCCAGCTGCTGGTCATGTGCCAGTTCCCCGTCGCCGCACGCGTACATTCCCTCGGCGCCCTCGATGGCCTAGGACGTCAGTCGAGCAGTGGACCCGCCCAGCGCCAGTCGCGCTGCGGCCCGAGGTACTCGACCCGTTGCACGTCCTCGTCGTGGTCGCCGTCCCTCGCCCAGGCGAGCACTGCGGTGTGGTCCTCGAAGTCGCCCTCCTCCACCACGTCACCCATGGCGTCCAGGAACCGGTAGGAGGTCATGTCCAGGGGTTCTCCCCCCAGGGCGCAGGGGGTAAGATGAGTGGTGACCTACGACCCGAGCGACACCTTCGTGCACGTGCGGGGCGCCAGTGAGCACAACCTGCGCGACGTCGACGTCGACATCCCGCGCGACGCCATGGTCGCCTTCACCGGGGTCTCCGGATCCGGCAAGTCGTCTCTCGCGTTCGGCACGCTCTATGCCGAGGCGCAGCGCCGCTACTTCGAGTCGGTCGCGCCGTACGCCCGTCGGCTACTGCAACAGGTCGGTGCGCCGCACGTGCAGGAGATCACCGGACTCCCGCCGGCCGTGGCCCTCCAGCAGCGGCGTGGTGCGCCGAGCTCCCGGTCGACGGTCGGCACGATCACGACGCTGTCGAACCTTCTGCGGATGCTCTACTCGCGCGCCGGGACCTACCCGGAGGGTGCCGCTCACCTGGCTGCCGAGGCCTTCTCGCCCAACACCGCCGCCGGCGCCTGCCTGCGATGCCACGGGCTGGGCGTCGTGCACGACGTGGCCGAGGACCTCCTCGTCCCGGACCCGTCGCTGAGCATCCGCGACGGCGCGATCGCCGCTTGGCCCGGTGCCTGGCAGGGCGCCAACCTGCGCAGCATCGTCAGCGGTCTCGGCATCGACATCGAGAAGCCGTGGAGCAGGCTGAAGAAGAAGGACCGGGACTGGCTGCTCTACACCGACGAGCAGCCGTCCGTGCTGATCAAGCCACAACGTGACCGCGTCGACCACGGCTACTACGGCAAGTTCTGGAGCGCCCGCAAGCACGTCATGCACGTGCTCGCCGACTCCACGAGCGAGCGGATGCGCGAACGGGCGCTGCGGTTCGTGCGGAGCGTGCCCTGTCCGGAATGCCACGGCAGCGGGCTGCGGCCGGAGGCGCTCGCGATCACCGTCGCCGGCCGCTCCATCGCCGAGGTCAACGCGATGTCGTTCGCCGAAGTGGTCGCCCTCCTGCGGCCCGTCGCCGAGCTGCCCGAGGAGTCCAACGAGGTAGCGGTGCGGATCTGCGCCGACCTGGTCGCGCGGGTCGAGGTGCTGCTCGACCTCGGCCTGGGCTACCTCAGTCTCGGCCGCTCCTCGACGACCCTGTCGCCCGGCGAGGCCCAGCGCCTACGCATCGCGACCCAGTTGCGGTCCGGCCTGTTCGGCGTCGTGTACGTGCTGGACGAGCCCTCGGCCGGCCTGCACCCGGCCGATGCCGAGCCGCTGCTCGACGTGCTGGCCCGACTCAAGGCGTCGGGCAACTCGCTCTTCGTGGTCGAGCACGACATGGACGTCGTACGACGCGCCGACTGGGTCGTCGACATCGGGCCGGGCGCCGGGGAAGGCGGTGGTCGGGTGCTCTACAGCGGCCCGGTGGCCGGCCTGGAAGCCGTCAAGGAGTCCGCCACGAGCCAGTACCTGTTCGGGCGCGCCGAGCCCCTCGACCACACCCCGCGGACCCCGCACGGCCACCTGCACCTGCGCGGCGTCTCGCGCCACAACCTCACCGACGTCTCGGTCGACATCCCGCTCTGCGTGCTGACGGCCGTCACCGGGGTCTCCGGATCCGGCAAGTCGACGCTGGTCACGCAGGTGCTCGCCGAGCTCGTGCGCTGCCACCTCGGCCTGGCCCCCGAGGACCCCGACCAGGCCGACCTCGAGGTCGACGTGGAGGACGCGTCGGGGCTCGAGTCGTTCGACCGTCTCGTCCTGGTCGACCAGCGCCCCATCGGGCGCACGCCGCGGTCCAATCTGGCGACGTACACGGGGATGTTCGACGCGGTGCGCAAGCTGTACGCCGCGACGGACGAGGCGAAGGCCCGCGGCTATGGCGCCGGTCGGTTCTCCTTCAACGTCGCCGAGGGCCGGTGCGAGACCTGTCAAGGCGAGGGCTTCGTGGCTGTCGAGCTGTTGTTCCTGCCGGGCACCTACGCGGCGTGCCCGACCTGTCATGGCTCCCGCTACAACCCCGAGACGCTGGAAGTGACCTACCAGGGCAAGACCATCGCCGACGTGCTGGCGATGACGGTCGACGACGCGGCCACGTTCCTCGCCGACGTCCCCGCGGCCTCCCGGAGCCTCGAGACGCTGCGCGAGGTGGGGCTGGGCTACTTGCGGCTGGGTCAGCCCGCGACGGAGCTCAGCGGCGGTGAGGCGCAACGCATCAAGCTGGCCACCGAGCTCCAGCGAGCACGCCGCGGCCACGCGCTGTACCTGCTCGACGAACCGACGGCAGGCCTCCACCCTGCCGACATCGCCCTGCTGCTGCGACAACTGCACCTGCTCGTCGAGGCCGGCAACACCGTCGTCCTCGTCGAGCACGACCTCGACACGATCGCCACCGCCGACTGGGCCATCGACCTCGGCCCCGGCGGCGGCGATGCGGGTGGAAGGGTGGTCGCCACCGGCACCCCCACCGACGTCGCCTCGACCGAGGGCAGTGCCACCGCGCCGTACCTTGCGCGCCGCCTGGCGCAGCAACCACAAGCAGACTCATGAGCCAGATCCCGAGCATCATCAGCGACTTCTTCGCAGCGTCCGACGCCGCCCGTCTCGTCGCCCGGACTGATCGCCGCGCTCGTGATCTGACACCTCACTCCGGGAACGTCTTGTTCTGAACGACGAACGCCAGGAACCGAGCGGCCGCGGGCGCCAGTTCGACGTCGTCACGCCAGGTCAGGCCGACCGTACGACGCGCCGCCGGGCGTCGTGAGCGCGAGCCCGATGGTGCCGGACCGCCCGACCCACACCGAGTCTCGACGCGACCAGTGGAGGTGGTGGGCGCGTGCTTGGAGGGCGGCGCGGGGGAGTCCTCGTGCTCGTGCGTGGTCGGGTCCCAGGGCGGCGTCGATGACGCGGAGTTGGTGGGTGATGCGGCGACGGATGTCGGATGCGCGGTTGCGGCAGTAGGAGGAGCAGTAGATGAGGGTCGTGCCGCTCGGGGCGTAGTCCACGGGATTGGCGCACTCGGGGTTCATGCAGGCTGCGCTGGGGCCTAGAGGCTGTTCCTCGAGGGCGAGCTCGAGCTGGACGCCCCAGGCGGCCGCGGTGGGAAAGTCGTCGGGTTCGGGGAAGGTCCGGGTGAGGCCGCTCGGGTAGGTCGCCATGGGTTGGTCGAGTTAATCGGCTCAAGAGTGTAGTTTCCCGCACGTCGAGCGGCATCCGACGTCCCGTACATGTGTGTCACGGCCGCGAACCTGCTGCGTTCGACGATGAACCCACCACGAGTAACGCTCAAGTCCGCGAACAACTCCGAGCCGCGTTCATTGCTAGATGTCGAGATGCAGCGAAGACTGCACACGACACGCCTTCGAGAGACGCACAACCGGGCCCCCGCCAGCGTGGGTGTGCAAGGTACCGTCGGCCCGCGACGCGGGCTTCCCGGTTGCTCTTGCTCCTATAGCGTCCTTACATGCAGAACGTTGCGGACATCGGTCTGGACTCTCAGGAGGACTACGACCAACTTGAGTCGTCGCTGGCGCAGATCGACCTAATCATCGCGCTGCACGACAACGTGACTCGCCGGGGCAATTGGGGTGAACCCGGAAGCGACATCGATCGCTTGGGAATAGCTATGCCACCGCATCCCGTCCCGCTGAAGCGAACCCTCCCTGCCGCATGGTCAGCGACACGAGTCAGCTTGGAGCACCTCCAGCGGGAACTGCGCGCGGCACTTCCTCCTAGGCGCTCATTCATGCCTACTGCCCTTCGGCGCCAGCACACAATCTTGCCCACGGTTTTGCAGTCGGTCGCCAGGCGAGCACTGCTCGCATCCGCACGCTGCTGCTACATCCTGGCGCCCGACTCCCATGAAGAGCGCATCGAGAACGCCCTCGACATGCTTGACCAAGACGCCCGGAGCCAACGCCGTCACTACGAGGCGATGAAGGAGTTTGAAACCCTGAGTCAGCTCCGTCCTCCCCCGGCTCTCGTCGAGAAGCAGGAGGTGATGCGCCAGTCACTCCTCGAGCGTAAGAAGAAGAGAGTGGGCGACGAGGTGATGCTGAGCGAATCAGCGCGTCTTATCGAGAAGCTCCTGCGAGAGAGCGGGCACGAGGAGTTTCCCGCCCGACAGATCGCTGAACACTTCACATGGCTCTTCCACGTCTACAGCGGAGTCGCACACGCGTGGGGTTGGCCTTGGATGGCTCCTGGTACTGACTCCGCTCCGGGCCACTTCATCGCAGACTTCAGCACGACAGTGTCTGTCGGTCACGTTGCCCTACAGCTGGTAGACCAGCGATCAACGGCTTCGCCCCCGTAGGGGCTACTGCGCGTTAGGGGTAGATGGGTCCATGGTCAGGGTCATCTCATCGTGCAGCAGTCCCGTCTGTTGCTGCATAGAACGTCACCGACTGCACACGACACGCGGCCTACATTGCACAGACTTGGCTACGCGCCGCCAGTGCGCAAAGTAGGCCGTCCAGGGCATACGGCCTAGTGGAGCGGTTCCCCGCTGCAGGCGGTATCGCTACGGTCACTTCTATGCAATGGCTCGAGACAGTCTCCGCCGGCGAGGACTGGCAGTACACGCTCGACGGCAAGCAGGTGACGCCAAAGATCATGGAAGACATCCGTGCGCCGCACCCGGGCATCTGGGTCGATGACCAGCGACTGTACGACACCGAGTGGAGTGTCGAAGGTCGCCGCCGAGGCACAATCCCGCCGCGGTCTTCCGAGTCCGAGGCCGTCTACAAGGCCTATGAAACCGGGGACTGGTCGGCCGTCCCTAGACCCACGCCGGTGCGCCCTGGTCCCGCACTCGAGGCTGCCGAGGAGGCGGTCCGTGACAGCACAGGGTGGCTGGCCGAGGTGAGGTGGTCACACGTCTTCCGGATCATCACGATCGCTCATCGAAACGCAACGACCTTGGTCGCGTCGCTCGATCGGATCGAGCGCCAGTCGGGCCCGATCGAGCAGCTTTCCTTGGATCAGCACCTAGAACTCGACCAGCGCATATTCAATCTCGCGGCAAGCGTCGACAGCATCCGAGACCAGATACTCAAAGGCGACGTGCTCGATGCCTACAAAGGCACCGAAGTGCGCATCGACGTGCGATCCCACACGAAGGCCCTATGGCAGTTGCCAGCGTTGTCCTTCCTCCAAGGACTGAGAAACGCCCTCGTACACAAGTACCAGCAGGGCGTCGGGCTCGACACGATCATTGGGGTGCCCACCCGACGAATCATCACCCTGTACCCGTCACGCCTACTCCACGTCGACCTGCGCACCTTCGAGGACCCCGGGAAGGATTACGCCCGAGCACACGAGAAGGTGCCGCTACGGGAGCTCCTCGACGAGGTCATGACACCGCTCAATCAATACAGCGAGTGGCTCACGAAGTGCGTGGACGAACACCACGCCCACGACTTCGACAGGTTGGGCGAACTGCGCGCCGCACGTGACAAGGCCGCGCGTCAGGTCGATACGCATCCGGTGGACCACGCACTGAAGGCGTCACTCGAGGGCGTCACGCTGAGTACCCCACCACCCGACGCCCCGCGCCGCCCATGAACTGTCGCCGCGCGAAGACATCAGGTCGAGGTACACCGCAACACTCCAACTATTCATGACAATGCGGTTTTGCTGCATACGAAGGCGCGTTGTGCAATCTTCGCTGCATCTCGACACTTGTCGAGATGCAGCGAAGACTGCACACGACACGCGTCCTAGATTGCACAGATCCGGCCTGGATCCCAGACGTGTGCAATCTAGGAGTCCATGCTCGGCGCTTGTCCGTCGGTGATCGCCCGGATGGCCCGACAGCGACGCCACCTCCGGTCGCATTATCTGCAGTACTGAGGCGATCGGGAACTGTTTGCCCTAGTAAGAGCGGATATAGACCAAGCTCGTGGTGCGAGGGACGGAAGGGACGACGTGGGATCATCGGTGTGGCGCCCGTTCCCGAATGTCTCGAGGGATGCCCGCACTCGAAACTGGCCGAGCGTCGAGTCACTGTTCTAACGCGACTCGGCCGAGACGAGCAGACCGTCACCAAGGTACTGATCGAAACACCAGAGGGCGCCGTACGGCTGGGCTTCATCGGCTCGCCCACGGTCCTCGTAGACGGCCGCAACCCGTTTGCCCGGGGTGACGAGCAACCGGCTTCAGCCTGTCGCGTCTTCCTCACGCCCAACGGGCCCGACGGAGCCCCACCGTGGATCAGTTGCTGGAGGCAGTGGTTCTCAAGGCCTGGCTTCCCTTGGTCTCTTACTCGTCATCGCACGAGCGGCAGGGAGATGGTGAAGCATGAGCCCTTTCCGGGGCCGGGGCTGGATGCGGTGAGTCCTCCGTGATGCGCATCGATGATGGCCTTGCTGATGGTCAGGCCGATACCGGATCCTCGTTGGTCGTTTGTGCGAGCTGAGTCGCCGCGGTAGAAGCGTTCGAATGCGTGCAGCACCTGGTCGGGTGTCATACCTTCGCCGGTGTCGGTGACGGTGATGATGGCTTCTCCGCCGTCGCGTCCCGCTGCGACGGTGATCGTTCCTCCGGCGGGTGTGTGCCTGAGGGCGTTGGTGAGGAGGTTGGTCATGACTTGGGCGAATCGGACCCGGTCGACCAGGGTCTCGAGTCCTGTCGCCTCGTCAACGTCCAGGGCCAGGTTGAGGCCCTTCTCCGAGTAGCTGTCACGCATGCCCCCGTAGACCGCCCACAACAAGTCAGCCACCTTGTGGCGCTGGATGTCGAGGGCGAGGTGTCCTTCTTCGGTCGTGGAGACCTCGTTGATGTCCTCGGCCAGTCGCGCCAGCCGTTCCGTCTGGGCGGTCAACGCGAGACGAGAGTCATCACCGAGGGTCACCACGCCGTCGTGCAGTCCCTCGTGGTAGGCGCTCAAGGTCGCGATCGGCGTGCGCAGTTCGTGGGCGAGGTCGGACAGCATCCGTCGTCTGGTGTCCTCGACTCCTTCCATGCGGGCCGCCATCACGTTGAAGGCGCCGGTGAGGGTCTCGAGCTCAGTCCCCGCACCGACATGAGGCACGCGGGTGGAGTAGTGGCCACGGCTCAGTTCGCGCGCGGCATCGGTCATCTGCGCCAGCGGTTGGCGCAGCCGTCGGGCGAGGAACCAGGCCACCGCGGTCGCCCCAGTCAGAGAGATGAGCAGGCTCACGCCCAGGGCGATGAGCGAGGCGTCCCGGTAGGCCATCTCGATGTGGACCAGCTCGGGTGCGTTCTCCTGGTGCCCGGCTTGGAGGAGGTGGTCGTGGAAGATCGGGGGGCCGATGACGGCGGCGACGAGCCCGGTGGTCAGTGCTCCCGCAAGGAGTACCAGGATCTGTCCCGCCAGTAGTCGAGGCGCCAGACCCTTGGAGAGTGTGTTGACGCGCTTGTTCATCCGGGCCCCATCCGGTAGCCGATGCCGCGCACCGTGGTGATGTAGCGAGCGAGATCGGGGTTGTCTCCGAGCTTGCGTCGCAGGTGAGCGATGTGGACGTCGACCAGGTGCTCGTCCCCGACCCAGCCGCCACCCCAGACCTCCTCGATGAGCTGCGTGCGGGAGAAGGCCATCGAGGGCCGTTGGGCCAAGGTCATCAGCAGATCCCGTTCGGTCGGTGTCAGCGGAACTGGTTCTCCCTTCAGGTGGACCTGCTGCCCGATTGGGTCGACCTGAAGGTCGCCGAATACCCATGGGGTTGCCGCAGCGCTGGAGTTGCCGGCGTTCCCGCCCCGTGGGCGACGCAGGACCGTCTGCACGCGTGCCACCAGCTCGCGCACGCTGAAGGGTTTGGTGACGTAGTCATCGGCGCCCACGGAGAGGCCGATCAGGGTGTCCACTTCGTCCGATCGGGCGGTCACGACGATGACGTAGCAGTCGCTGAAGGTGCGGATCTGGCGGCAGACCTCGATGCCGTCCAGTCCGGGCAGTCCCAGGTCGAGGATCACCACGTCTGGGGACTGCTCTCGTGCTGCTTCGACTCCGGCGACGCCGTTGTGCTCGACTGTGGTCTGGTACCCGCTGCGGGCGAGATAGGCGGCGATCATCTCTGCCAGCGTCTTCTCGTCCTCGATGATGAGCACCTTCGCCAACGGCTCGACAGGGGTTCGTGTGCTCACGACAGACAGTCTCACCCGAGGGCCGCACCACGGCCGACATCAGCGGCGAATCGACGAGGATCTTCGTCAAACCTCAACGCGGCGACCACCAACCCATGACCTTCCCGCCGGAGCCTGTCTGCATGCCGGGAGGTCGGCTTCAAGAAGGAGTCTCCGATGATGTGGAATCACGGCTGCGACATGATGTGGCTGGGCATGGCCGCAGGCGTCCTCGCCTTCTGGGTGATCGTCGTGCTCGCCGTGCGCGCACTGTTCCCCGGCCAGAGAAGCACCGCCACAGGCCCTACCCGGACCGACGCGCTGACGCTTCTCGACGAAGGACTGGCCCGCGGTGACCTGAGCGTCGATGAGTACGAAAAGCGACGTCACCTGATCATTCATGGGCGCTGACGCGCGTCGGTACACCGACCCCTGGAGGGAACTATGGGCTCTATCACTCGCCGTGGCCTGCTGATCGGTGGCCTCGGTACCGCTGGCGCAGCGGGCTTGGGAACGTATGCCGCCACCAAAGGATCGGGTGCCAGCGCGCCGAAGGGGGCCTTCGGCGCTCCGACGCCGGTCTCACCTGACCCGGGCCAGACGGTGGTGACCAAGTCCTTGACCGCCAAGCCGATCACCCTCGATCTAGCGGGCCGCACCGTCTCGACCTGGGGATACGGCGACGCCGTGCCTGGTCCACTTCTGCGGGCCACCGCCGGCGACTTCCTGCGCGTCACCCTCGACAACCAACTTCCGGACGAGACCACCATCCACTGGCACGGTATTCGTCTGCGCAACCCGGCCGACGGCGTCCCCGGCATGACGCAGGACCCGGTGAAGCCGGAGACCTCCTACGTCTACGAGTTCACCGCGCCCGATCCGGGCACGTACTTCTTCCACCCTCACGTCGGCGTTCAGCTCGACCGGGGACTGTACGCCCCGTTGATCATCGACGACCCGAACGAGCCAGGCGGCTACGACGCCGAGTGGGTCCTTGTCCTCGATGACTGGATCGACGGAACAGGCACCACGCCCGAGCAGGTCCTGGAGAAGCTCTTGGCCAATGACTCCGGATCCGGGGGCATGGGTGGCATGGGTGGTATGGACCACGGCGAGATGGGTGGCATGAACCATGGCGCCATGGACGAGGCCGAGCCGTGGGGCGACGCCGGAGACGTGACCTACCCGCACTTCCTGATCAACGGACGGCCGCCAGCGGACCCCGAGACGCTCAGAGCCAAGGCCGGGCAGAAGGTTCGTCTGCGAATCATCAACGCCGCCTCCGACACCATCTTCACCGTTGCTCTCGGGGGGCACCGGATGACGATCACGCACAGCGATGGGTTCCCGGTCGAGCCGACCGAGACGGACGCGTTCTATATCGGGATGGGCGAACGTTATGACGCGATTGTCACCCTCGGCGACGGGGCCTTCCCCTTGGTGGCCAAGCCGGTCGGCAAGGCCAGCGGCGGTCAGGCCATGGCCGTAGCCCGCACCGGAAGCGGCGCCGCACCCGGCGGGGACGCCAGCCCACGAGAATTGACCGGACGGGTCCTCATCGGCTCCGACCTGAGACCCGCCCAGGCAGCCAAGCTGCCCAGCAGGAGACCCGATGCAACCGCGCGGCTCACTCTCACCGGATCGATGCAGCCCTACGCATGGGGGATGAACGGAGCTCCGTTCGGCAAGAACGAGCCCCTGACCGTCCGGGCCGGGCAACGACTGCGGATCAACGCCACCAACATGACGATGATGACTCACCCGGTGCATGTGCACGGCCACACCTTTGCCCTGCCCTCCGGGCTCAGGAAGGACACTGTCCTCATGGCCCCCATGCAGTCTTTCGCCATCGACCTCGACGCCGACAACGAGGGCGACTGGATGATCCACTGCCACAACATCTACCACGCAGAGGGCGGCATGATGATCGCGTTGGAGTACATCGCATGAGGCCCCGTCGACGACGTGTCGCCCGAGGTATCGCTGTGGTGGCTGCGGTGGCGCTGCTGGCCGGGTGCTCTTCGACATCCGAGACCGGGACACCGCAGTCCACTGGCGGTGAGTCGTCCAGCCCAGCGGGAAGCGACGCGAGCCAACAGCCCGCACCCTTGATCCATGTTCATGGGATCGCTCGACATCCACGAACCGGCGACGTGCTGGTGGCGACCCATCAAGGTTTGTTCCAGCAGGTCGACGGCAAGCTCGTCCGCAACGGTCCTGCCATCGACCTGATGGGCTTCACCATCGGCGACGACGGCACTCTGTATGCCTCCGGCCACCCAGCACCCGGTACCGACCTCCCCCAGCCAGTAGGTCTCATCACGTCACAGGACACGGGTCGCACCTGGCAGGTCGCCTCACGCGGCGGGCGCTCGGATTTCCACGCTCTGACCGCCGGCCCAAACGGCGTCATCGGGTTCGACGGAACGCTTCGACACACCAGCGACAAAGAGACCTGGGATACGCGGGACATTCCCTCACCGCCACGGGTGCTGGCCGCTTCCCCCACGTCCGGGAAGGTGCTGGCCACCACAAGCGCTGGCCTGCTCATGAGTCAGGACGAGGGCACCACCTGGACCTCCCTCGCCCCACCAGAGGTCGCCGTCCTCGCCGCCTGGGCCGACGAGGAGACCATCGTCACCTCTTCAGCCGCGGGCAGACTGGCAACCAGCAGCGACGCCGGCCAGACCTGGACCCTTCATCCGGGGAGCATCGGGCCGGCCGAAGCGTTGTGGGCGGGCCGCACTAGTGACGGACAACTGGAGATCATCGCGTCCGTCGACGGGCGCGTGATCAGCACCACGGATGCAGGAAGGACCACCCAGACATTGGTCCAGTGAGTCGTCGTGCCTGTGCGACCAGGTCTCGGACTCCGCGGCGCCGATCCTCCACCGGCAGCGCGGTGGCCTTCATCCAACCTCAATACGATCGGGATCGAATCACCATTCCGCGACGTGAGGGTTGGTCCTGCCTCGAACATTCTGCGAAGGAGTCCCCGATGACGATGGCTCACGGTAACGGCGGTCGCAGCCACGCGGGGCACCTGCCCTCCAGCGGCGCCGCCCTGGCGATTTCGGCGTGGCTGACGGGGATCTACTTCGTCATCGAGTTGGGCATCGGCCTGTGGACGGGATCGGTGGCGGTGATTTCGGACGCCTTCCACACCTTCTCGGCGGTGGGTGGCGTGCTGGTGGCCATCATCGCCGCCCGACTGGCCCGCCGCCCGGCCGATAAGGACCGCAGCTTCGGTTGGTATCGCGCCGAGATCGTGGGCGCCCTGGTCAACGGCGGCTTCTTGCTGGGCATGGCGCTGGTCGTGATTGTGATGGCCGGCATGCGCATGACCGACCCCGTTGACTTGCCCACTACACCCATGCTGTGGGCGGCGGCCGGTGGCTTGCTCACCGAGTTCATCTCGTTGGGATTGATCTGGAAGCAAAGCCGCAGCGACCTGAACGTCAGAGGCGCGCTGTGGCACATTCTTCAGACTTTCGTCGGCAGCCTGCTCATCATCGTCACCGCGCTGGTGATCCGCTTCACCGGGTTCTTGCTGATCGATCCGCTGCTCGGAATGGCCTTCGGCTTCGTCCTGGTATGGGCAAGTTGGGGCATCCTGCGCGACGCCACCCATTTGCTGATGGAGGGCACGCCCGCTGAGATTCGCCTGGGTGAGGTGACCGAAGCACTGGAAGCGCTCGACGGCGTTGAAGGCGCCCATCACGTGCACGCTTGGGCACTGACCAGTGGACGTTACGTGTTCTCCGGTCACCTGCGCATCGCCGACGGGGCCGATCCACAGGCTGTGCTCCAAGCCGCCTCCAGCATGCTCAAGGATCAGTACGGCTTCTTCTTCGCCACACTGCAGGTGGAGGCCGCCTACCTCGACGAGTCCGACGCCGAAGCGATCGATGTCATGCGTGAGACGCGCAAGAAGGGACAGGCGTGAGAACCCTCCTTCTGCTTGCCTTGATCACGTTCTCCGAGGCGACCATCGGTGTGTTCGTCAAGCTCACCGACGGGCGGATCCCAATCCAGACGCTGACCTTCTATGCCATGGCCTTCGCAGCGACTTTCCTGTTCATAGCGCGAGCCCTGGCAACTCGGCAATGGCCCCGCTTTCCCGCGGGCAACGTCAAGGACACCGCTATCATCGGCGTGCTGATCGCGGCCCAGGGCGGCGTATTCAATTTCGCGATGTCGCTTGTACCTATCGCCAACGCGGTGATCTTCTGGAGCATCGCGCCGTTCTTTGTGTTCATCTTTTCGGCGATTTTCCTCGGCGAGAAGGCGCGAAAAAGCTACATCCTGATATTCGCTATCGCCCTGGCCGGCATTGCGCTGGCCAACCCGCTCGGTGGCGGCCATATGCTGGGAAATTTCGTGGCGCTGGCCACCGGGGCGATCTACGCCGCGATGGTCACCTACATGCGCTACGAGGGTAAAACCGAGACCGGGAACGACATCGCCTGGTCACTGCTGGTCGCCGCACTTTCGCTTTCGCCGTTCCTCCTGATCGTCGGCCCCGGCCAAGTGGCGACGACGATCGCGCATCCGGCACTCGGCGTGGAACTGCCGGTGATGCTCTGGGCCGCGGGCCTGGGCATCGTCTCCACAGGTTTCGCCTACTTCGGCATCTCCATCGTCTTGAAGTCGATCGATGCCAATGTCTATGCCCTGGTCGACATCATCGTCTCGCCGGTTGTAGCCTCCATATTCGGATATCTGATCTTCGCAGAGGTGCCCGGACGAGGCATCATCTATGGTGGCGCCTTGCTGCTCGCCGCCGGCTTCTGGCTGACCCGCGAGATGTCGCGGGGCCGAGAGAACCAAGCCGTGCACCCATGCCAATGCGTCTAATCGCCGCAGGCAATAAAGGGGGCAGATTCCAGTGGACGTCGCCGGGTGAGTTGCATTTAGCGACCATCGATGAGCAGACCCATGCCCCCGCAGGTGTCGCAACCGGGGCCCGGCCCGACACAGCGCGTTGTCCATGTAGGCGGTTGGTCCGCATGTGCGCCGCCACTCTTGCGGGCCCGACCTCTAGGCCGAGCGACTTTGTGGCCGCACTGTGCTGTTCGGTGTGATGTTCGGCAAACGGAGCATATGCCAAGTACCCGCGTGAGGACTTTCCTTACTGGTTCAAGGCGGCGACTCCGTCGCCGCTGGCCGCCCGCTTCGCGGGCGTCCGCTGCGCATGCGGCCTGGCGGCCGTTCTCGCGGCCGCCCACTCACGCCCGGCCAGACATGACGAAAGCGCCCCGGTCCAGTGCCGAGACGCCTCCCCCTTCGTGCCTTCGACCCGCCGCTACACGATCCGGCCTCCGGGCCACCGCCTCAAGTGGCAGTTTGAACCATCGGTCCGGGAAGGTGCTCCCGCACCTGTGCACCACCCCTTCGCGACAGCGGGCCGCTTGACCCGGCGACCCTCCGGCCGAGGCTGCTCCGCTATCGGATCGACGGCCCTCCGCGGCCGAATTCGTGGGCACACGTTGGGCACATGACAGTCGCCACGCTTGGCACGACTGACTTGAATAGTCCCCATTTCATGCGGTTTTCGCGGTTGACGAACGGCGGAAATTAGCGGTGACGCCTCTCGTAATGAATAGGTCATCGGTTCGATTCCGATAGGCGGCTCAGCGGAACGCCCTCGACACAGTCGGGGGCGTTTTTGCTGGTCAGGGGCGGCGGCTTTCGTCTAGTCCGCTTGGCGTTTCGGGTGTGAGTCTCTGTCGCGGCCATCGGTGAGAGCGAGCCTTCGGGCCCGAGTGTGGAGCCTGCCCAGGGGGTGATTGCCGCCCCTCTGGGCGTCTTTGTCGATGCCCAGCACCCACGCTGGCGGTTCGTTCAGCGGTGCAGCAGCTCGGCGGCCATGGACAATCCCGCGTCCCGCTCGGGCTGGATGATCCGGCTGACGCCCATCCGACGCAGGGCCTCGTAGTGCTGGCGCGAACCCGCCTTCGCCCACACCTCACGTACCCCGAGCTCGCTGAGGGCCGTGGCGGCCATCAGGGACGCGGTGACGTCGGTCATCCCGAGGACCACGAGGGTATCGGCGGTGATCTCCAGCTGCCTGAGGGACTCCTCGTCCCGCGCTTCGGCGATCGCGAGGTGCCGCATCTCCTCCTTGAGGTTGTCCACCACGGCTTCGCTGATGTCGACGCCGAGGACGCGTCGTCCCGCCCGCTCGAGCCGCAGCGCGAGGACGGAGCCGAATCGGCCCAGTCCGATGACGGCGATGTCGTACTTAGCCAACGAGGAGCCTTTCGGTGGGGACCTCGAAGCGTCGAGGTCGGTTGCGCAACGCCAGGGCGGCGCCGAGCGTGATCGGACCGAGCCGTCCGAGGAACATCAGGGCGATGAGCACGAGCTGCCCTACGGGGGGGAGGTCAGGGGTAATGCCGGTGGACATCCCGACGGTGCCGAAGGCAGAGATCGCCTCGAAGAGGGTCGCGTCGAGGCGGAAGGGGGAGACGGTGAGCAGGACACCCGTCGCCCCGACGATGAGACCGACGCCGAGCAGGGCGACGGTGAGGGCTTGGCGCTGGTTGTCGGGGGACAGACGACGGTGGAAGATCCGCACGGTGGGTTCGCCGCGGATCTCGGCCCAGATGACGAAGCCGAGTAGGGCGAAGGTGCCGATCTTGATGCCGCCGGCGGTGCCGGCGCTGCCTCCACCGATGAACATCAGTGCGTCGAGCATCAACAGGGTCTGCTGGTGGACGCCATCGATGTCCACGCTGTTGAAGCCAGCGGTGCGAGCCGTGACGGACTGGAAGGCGGATGCGAGGATCTTCCCTCCGGTGCTAAGGGGCCCGAGGGTGCCGTCGTTGCGCCACTCGAAGGCGGCGAAGAGGGCGGTGCCGCCTATCCACAGCACGAGCGAACCCCAGATGGTGATCGTCGCGTGGACGGTCCAGCGTTGGAACTGGTGCCGCCAGTGTCGGAACATCTCCCACCAGACTGGGAAACCGAGGCCACCAACCATGACCGAGGCCATCAGTGGCAAGCACATCCACGGGTCATCGACCCAGCTGACGGCACTGTCGTCGTGCAGTCCGAAGCCGGCATTATTGAAGGCGGAGACGGCGTGGAAGAGCCCCGAGTAGAGCGCATCGCCCCAGTCAGCATGGTAACTGGCGCGCAGCCGCAGGCTCAGCACGATGGCGGTCACCATCTCCACGAGGAGGGTGAACTTCAGCACGTCCACGAGGACCTGGCCGGGGTTGCGGTGCGCGATGGAACGCGACTCCGCACCGGTGAGGACGTTGGCGGGCGCGGTGAGCCTGCGGCCGATGACCATGACGAGCAGGGTCGCCGCCGACATGACCCCGAGTCCGCCGATCTGGATCATGGCGAGGATGACCAGCTCGCCGAAGGTGGACCAGTGGCTGGCGGTGTCGATGGTCACCAGGCCGGTGACGCAGGTCGCGGAGGTGGCGGTGAACAGCGCCGTGAGCAGGTCGGTGGACTCACCCGGCTCGGCGGCGAGCGGAGTCATCAGGGCCCCGGTACCCAACGCGATCACTGCAGCGAAACCCAACATGACCGTCCGGGACGGATTCGCAACGAGACGGTTCAGCAGATGCCTGTTCGTCACGTCCTGAGTCATTGGTGGAACGGTACTCCGGTGCAAGCTACATACTGCCTCGAGGGCGTCGGGGATCTACCGGGCGACACCAGCGTCTCGAAGCGGCTGCCGGATCACCGCTGTGACCCACTCCTGGACAGGTGACCCGGTTCGCTGACTCCGGACTTCGTGCCGGGCGTGACTCGTGAGTACTTTCCTCACTGACTCAAGGACCCTCTGACGGATTGCGCTGCACAATGGACACATGTCGGGTCCCGACGATTTTCCACCGAACGGACCGTCCAGGGGTGTCTGGATCGGTCCCGCCGTGCGGGCGTCGGTGCCGGTGGTGGCTCCACCTCTGGTGGCGGCAGTCGTCGGTAACGGGTTCATCGGCCGTTCGTCCTTGGCGTGGTTCAACGAGTTGCGGCGACCGGGTTTGCAGGTCCCGCTACCGGCGTTCATCGTCGTTGGCGGTGTCTACTACGGGCTGATGGGGGTGGTCCTGCAGCGTGCACAGCGCGGTCAGGACACCGTGCTGCGCAATCGGACCTACGCCGTGCTCGCGGGCAACGAGTTGTGGAATGCCCTTCTCTTCGGTCGCCGGAGCACCCGAGCGGGACTCGTCGGGATGCTGGCCTTCACCCCCGTGGTGTTGGCGCTGCAACACCGCGCCCAGAGGGATCGGTTGGCCCGCGTGGCTGCGGGCGCATACACGGCGTGGGTTCTTGGCTACGACGTGCCCTGGTCCTACAGATTGTGGAGGCTCAATCCGTGAGGGACCGCACCGCCAGGGCTGGACCAGATAGGCCCACCACCATAGGGTCGATCCACACGGTGGCTCGGGTGAGGGGGAGCCGCGCCGCACCGGTGGGGGGAGGACCGTGATGGCACGCAAGTTGCCGATCATCTACGTTCGCGGCTTCGGAGGCGGGCAGTCGGGTATCGATGCGCTCGTCGAGGACCCGTTCTACGGCTTCAACGTGGGTTCCACCCACGTCAGGGTGGGAGCAGGTGGGGATCCCAGCTTCTACCAGTTCGAGAGCCCGCTGCTGCGCCTGATGCTGGACCACGACTACGACCTGAAGGTCCACGGCAGCCAGCTGGCGTGGCTGGGTAGACAGCCGGACGGCGAGGTTCCCGAGGCGACCATCTGGATCCACCGCTTCTACGACGACGCCGCCTCCACCTGGGGGCGGACGCCGCAGGAGTACCGTCTCGAGCGCGCCGCCGAAGATCTCCTTGACCTGGTGACGCTGGTGCGCGCCAAGACCGGGGCTCCGAGGGTTTATCTGGTGGCGCACTCCATGGGCGGTCTGGTCTGCCGCAGCATGATGCAGAAGGTCATCCCCGACCGGGGCGCGCACGCCGAGCAGTACGTCGACAGACTCTTCACCTACGCGACTCCTCACGGGGGCATCGACTTCGACATCGGATTCGGTCTCTTCGAGAAGGTCAGGGACCACTTCGGTATCCAAGGGGCCGACATCTTCGGACCGCAACGGATGTGGGAGTACCTCAACCCGGCCGGTGTCGGAGACCTCAGGGCGAACTGGGACCCCAGGAAGATCCCGGAGGAGGCGTTCGCGCCAGACCGGGTAGTTGCCTTGATCGGCACCAACCCCGACGACTACGACGTGGCCCGCGGCCTCTCCTCCGCAGCCGTCGGAGTGAAGAGCGATGGGCTGGTCCAGATCGAGAACGCGTACGTTCCGGACGCCAAGTTCGCGTTCGTGCACCGCAGCCACTCCGGGCGCTACGGCATCGTGAACTCGGAAGAGGGTTACCAGAACATGCGCCGCTTCCTCCTCGGCGACCTGGAGGTCACCGCGGACCTCGTCGGGCTCCAGCCCCCGAGGCAGCAGGCAGCGGACCGCGGCGAGATCATCTGGCAGGCGGAGGTGGAACTCGCCGTGCGCGGTCTGCCGATCCTGATGCACCAGCAGACTGCAGCGCACCACTGCCCCGTGATCCTGGACGTGCCGGCGGACGAATCGGACCGGCCGCAACCGCTGGTCACGACCTTCCTCATCGCCGATCCGACCCTGCGGCCCGAGGAGGCCGAGCACGCCCGGTACACCCTGCACCTCAGGCTCATCTCACTGCGTCAACGGGACGGCATCTTCGACTTCCGGGACCACGTGGAGCAGACCGCGGATTTCGACGACTGGCTCGCTGTCGACATCGGCGCCACGGACGGCGGATTGGCAGCGTGGGCTGCCTGGGTCTCCGAGTTGCCGGTGCCCCTGCGTGACTACGTGCCCACGGGCCCCCCGCTGGAGGACGAGGACGCGTCACCACGTCGATGGGTCAAACGGATCGCGCTACCGCGCGCAGCAAGGGAACTCTTCGGTCCGCACGTGGCGTTGAGGCTGACCGTGCGCGATCGTGACGGTCATGCTGCCGACGCGCTCACCGGCCCACCCCAGTGATCACGCCAGCACCGGGCCCTTGGCATTGGTTGTTTCGGGGAGCTCCTGGGTCAAGTCCAGGGTGACCCCGTCCTGAGGTGCTCCTCTCGCAGAAGTTCCGCTGAGCACGCTGTCGGCTCCCTGCAGGTCCCGCAGTGCCATGGTGGAGGAACACGTCCACCGATCGCGAAGGATCGCAGCCATGGAACGATTCACCGGCAAGGTCGTCATCGTCACGGGTGGGGGCTCTGGCCTCGGCCGGGCTGTCGCCGTGCGTCTGGGGCAGGAGGGCGGCAGGGTCCTCGTCGCCGACATCAACGACGAGGGCGCGGCCGAGACGGCCCGCCTCGTCGAAGGGGCCGGCGGCGAGGCGGTGACGATGCACCTCGATGCCTCCAGCCCCGCGGACAACGAGGCTGCCGTGCATCTCGCGCTCGACACCTGGGGTCGCCTGGACGGAGCGGTCAACAACGCCGGCATCGGTGCCTCACCCGGTCCCATGGGAGAGCTCGACCTCGACGTGTGGCGCAGGGTCATCGCCATCAACATGGACGGCATCGCCTACGGGATGAAGTACCAGATCCCGGCGATGAAGGACACCGCGGAGGGCAAGGGCGCCATCGTCAACATGGCCTCGGTCCACGGCAACGTGGCCACCTACGCGCCGGGGTCGGCGTACACGACCGCCAAGCACGGGGTGCTCGGTATGACGAAGGCTGCCGCCGTCGAGTACGGCACGGAAGGGATCCGGGTGAACGCGGTCCAGCCGGGCGTCATCGCCACGCCCCTGACCGAGATGCCCGAGGACGCCAAGGCCTTCCTCGAGGACAAGCACGCGATGAAGCGCTTCGGCACTCCGGAGGAAGTCGCGGCGGTGGTCGCCTTTCTCCTCTCGGACGAGGCGTCCTTCTGCACCGGAGCGGGCTACCTCGTCGACGGGGGCTACACCGCGCTCTGACGGTCGATGTCCGGATCGATGAGAACATGCAGCATGCGTGACGAGTCGACCAACGAGATGCGGCGGGTGGCTGCGTTGCCCGGTGGCACCCCGCTCTCGGTGGCGTTCTACGACAGGCACCGCGGTGCCGACGCACTGACCTCCGCGCGCATCATCCAGCGGGAGGGTTCGTGGCGGGAGGCGTGCGCTACCGCGGGAGTCCCGGCGAACAAGGCCTCGCGGACCTCCTATCGCCGCAAGTGGAGCGAGGCCGACCTGCTGAACTGGGTCCGGCGCTACCTCGCTGAGGACGAGAAGCCGTCCTATGGACGCTTCGGTCAGTGGCTGCGGGAGCAGCAGGACGCGCCGTCGGCGAACACCGTCCGCAACACATTCGGCAGCTGGTCAGCGGTGCTCGAGGCGGCCTCGCACGACTGACGCCCCATGGGCGCGCGAAGTGGCGCTCCTCGGCCCGCCCCCCTTCGCTCAACCCGCCTGCTGCTCGCTCCGACCCTGCCCACCGATCCGGTCGAGGACGACCTCGGCGATCGTCTCCGGGTGGGTCTCCATGAGCCAGTGACCGGTGTCGAGCTCGAGGGTGTGCACGAGGTCGATCTGCTCCCCGGCGCGCTCGCGCAGCTTGTTGACGGTGTGCCGGGTCGACGCCTTCGCGAAGGCCGGGTCCTTCGCGCCCCAGACAAAAGCGGTCGGGAGCATCTCGCGATGCTTGCTGCGACGAGGGGTGCCGGGCCGGGACCGCCTGCGCCATACAAGGGTCGGCGACAGGCCGGCGCGGTACCAGTTGAGGGAGCCTTGGGCCGAGCTCGCGTCCTTCAACCGCTTCGCGTCGTACGCGGCGCGCTCGCGGGGCATCCCTATCCTCTCCATGACCTGCTGGGCGAAGAACCGGAAGAACAGCACCGGCAGGACCGGCAGGGCGAAGAAGGCCATGTACCAGCTGGCCTTGAGCTGCTCGCCCTGTCGGAACCCGTGGGCCATCCCGGACGGGCTCGGGGTCGACAGCACGGTCAAGGTCTGCACGCGGTCGGGGTGGCGGGCGGCCACGGCCCACGCGAGGGCGCCGCCCCAGTCGTGACCGACGATGTGGGCCTGCGAGGCGCCGGCGGCGTCGAGCAGGGCGATGACGTCGCCGACGAGCTCGGAGATCTCGTAGTCGAGGTGGTGCGGCGGGCGGGCGCCGGGGGAGTAGCCGCGCAGGTCCGGGGCGAGCACCCGCAGGCCGGCGTCGACGAGCCGGGGCGTCACCTTGTCCCACGCGGTGCGGTCCTGCGGCCAGCCGTGGAGGAGGACGACGACCTCCCCCTCCTGGGGGCCGCTGTCGTCGACGTCGAAGGTCAGTCCGTCACGGGAGAAGTAGCGCACGTGTCGCACGGTATCCCGGGCAGGGGCGGGGCGGGGTCTCGAGGCTCGGCCGTGGACGGCCTCGCACCTCGACCGGCGGTGGTGCCGGGGGACAGCACCCGGTGGGTGGAGTTGGATGGGGGCGTGGCCGCGCAGACCTTCGACTTCAGCAGTGTCTGGTTCGTGGACGCCGAGCCGCCCGACGTGGTCGCGGTGCTGGCGGACATCGATCGCTACCCGACGTGGTGGCCGCAGGTGCGCTCGGTCGACCGCATCGACGACGACTCCGGCGTCGCCGTCGTGCGCAGCCTCCTCCCGGTCACGCTGCGCCTGCGCATGACCCGCGTGGTCGAGGACCGGGAAGCGGGCGTGCTGCGGGTGCTCCTCGCAGGGGACCTCGTCGGCCACGCCCAGTGGCACATCGCGACCGTGCCGCAGGGCAGCGTGCTCCACTTCGGGCAAAGCGTGAGGGTCGCCACCCGCCTGGAGCGGATGGCGACCCTCGTGCCGTGGCTGCTGCGGGCCAATCACGCGTGGATGATGCGGCAGTGCCGCCACGGGTTGGCGCGGGAGCTCACTCGCCGTCGCTGAGCGGCTTCTCCTCGGTGGCCAGCTGGTCCCGGGCACGGGCCGCTGCAGCCTTGATGTCCGCTTCGGAGTGGGTGACGTCCTCCGGCTCGGGGATGTGTGCCGAGGTGGGCATGGTCCAGCGGGCGGTGCTGATGCCGTTGGCCTTCGCGCGCTCGAGCGCCTCGCGCACGCACTGCTCCGCCTCCTCGCGGCCGACCCAGTAGGCGCCCTCGACGGACTTGCCCGGCTCGAGGTCCTTGTAGGTCTCGAAGAAGTGCTGGATCTCGAGGCGGTCGAACTCGCTGATGTCCTCCAGCTCCTTGATGCCCTCCTTGCGCGGGTCGCCCGCGGGGACGCACAGGACCTTGTCGTCGCCACCGGCCTCGTCGCGCATGTGGAACATGCCGATCGGCCGCGCCCGCACGAGACAACCCGGCCAGGTGGGCTCGTCGAGCAGGACCAGCGCGTCCAGCGGGTCCGAGTCCTCACCGAGCGTGTCCTCGACGTAGCCGTAGTCGCTCGGGTAGGCCATGGAGGTGAAGAGCATCCGGTCCAGACGGATCCGGCCGGTCTCGTGGTCGACCTCGTACTTGTTCTTCTGACCCTTGGGGATCTCGATGGTGACGTCGAACTCCACTAGGTGCCCCTTTGTTCGGTGACGGTGATGTGATGACCGTGATCTAGTCTCGGTGCCAGTGTTCCACCACCGTCGACCAATCCACGCAGGGGGCAGCGGGTGCGCCGCACACTCATCGCCGTGACCTCCGTCGCAGCACTGCTGATCGGGTACGGCACCGCGGACGCGTACGACCGCGTCCCGGGCGTGCTCACGATCGACGAGGAGGTCACCCGGAAGGCTCCGGAGGCCCCCGACACCGCGCCCGTCCTGCCCGCCGCGTCGACCGAGGTGCCGGTCCCGACGACGGCCGGGCTGACCGCGGCCCTCGAGGAGGACGCGACGGCCAAGGCCCTGGGCAAGCGCGTCGGCGTGGTGGTGCGCGACGCCCTCACCGGCGAGACCCTCTACTCCCACGGCGGCGACCGACCGATCACCCCCGCCTCGACCGCGAAGCTGCTCACCGCCGCCGCGGTGGCGCAGACCGCCGATCTCAGCCGGGTCATGACGACGCGGGTCGTCGCCGGCGACCGGCCGGACGAGCTGGTCCTCGTCGCGTCCGGTGACACGATGCTCGCCCGTGGCGAGGGCGACCCGACGGCCGTCGAGGGCCGGGCCGGTCTGGCGGACCTCGCCCGCCAGGTGGCCGCCTCGGTCCCGGCGAAGGGGGAGGGGAGCTACTCCCTTCGCCTCGACATGACCTACGCCCACGGCGAGCGGTACCCGCCGACCTGGGAGATGGCCGACGTCGCGGCCGGCTACACCCAGGGCGTGACGATGATCGGTCTCGCGGGAGAGCGGCCCAAGCCCTTCGAGCCGTCGCCCAAGGTCCCCGAGCGCAGCGTGCTCAAGGCCTTCGCCAAGGAGCTGCGGGCCGTGGGGGTCGCCGTCGAGGCGGACACCTCGACGAAGCAGTGGCAGACCCCCGCCCCGGAGGACGCAGAGGTGCTCGGTGCCGTGGACTCGGCCCCGCTCGGGGACGTGCTCGCCCTGGCCCTCGACGACAGCGACAACGCACTGACGGAGAACGTCGCCCGCCAGGTCGCCGCCGCGCACGGTGTCGGCACCTCGACCGCGGAGGTCTCCGGCTGGGTCGAGCAGACCCTGGCGGACGCCGGCATCGACCTCACCGGCGTCACGCTCAAGGACAGCAGCGGGCTCAGCTCGGGACAGAAGGTGCCGGCGCGGGTGATCTCCGACGTCATGCAGCTGGGCATCACCGGCTCGGCGCAGGAGATGACCTCGATCCTGGCCGAGCTGCCCGTCGCCGGGCTGACCGGCACGCTGCACGAGCGCTTCGACACCGACGACACCCGCAGCGCCGCCGGCCTCGCCCGGGCCAAGACGGGCACCCTGACGGGCACCTCGGCGCTCGCGGGGACGACCACGACCGCCGACGGTCGACTGCTCACCTACGTGCTGCTCGCCGACCGGGTGCCCTCGACCACCGGCACCCTCGGGGCCCGCGCCGTGCTCGACCGGATGGTCGCCGACATCACGGACTGCGGCTGCCGCTGACGGTGGTGGGACGCCGCACTTCGTATGGTGACGGTGGTGGGACGCCGCACTTCGTATGGTGGGTGCGTGCCGAACTACGTCGACTGGACATTCGCCAAGAGCGCCGGGGCCCGCCTCGTGCCCCCCGGACCCGACGTGTCGCCCGAGGAGGCCACCCGGATCGTCGAGGAGATCCGCGAGCTGGCGGCCTTCGCCGTCGATCCCGTCGCGGCCACCGCCCGCCTGAGCGCGCCCGGCGACGCGCCGCCACCCCTGGTCATCGACCGCCCCACCTGGATCGACGTCAACGCCGACTCGATGGCCGCGATGCTCGACCCGGCGCTCGAGGCGGTCGCCAAGCGCCGGGACAAGGAGCCCTCGGGCCTGGCCCAGGCCATCGGCAGCAAGATCACCGGCACCGAGGCCGGCGGGATGCTCGCCTTCCTGTCCACCAAGGTCCTCGGCCAGTACGACATCGCCCCCGGCGGCACCCCGGCGCTGCTCCTCGTCGCGCCGAACATCGTGCACACCGAGCGCGAGATCAAGGCCGTCCCGCGCGACTTCCGCCTGTGGGTGTGCCTGCACGAGGAGACCCACCGCGTGCAGTTCACCGCCGTGCCGTGGCTGCGCGACCACGTCATCGACTCCGCCCGCACCCTCGCCGTGGACCTCGTGCCCGACACCTCCGACCTGCGTGATCGGGTCGAGCAGATCGCCACCCAGCTGCCCAAGGTCTTCAGCGGCGAGAGCCAGGGCCTCGCCGAGCTCGTCATCACGCCGGAGCAGCGGGAGCAGATGGCCAAGGTCACCGCGGTCATGTCCCTCCTCGAGGGGCACGCCGACGTCGTCATGGACGACGTGGGCCCCGCGTACGTCCCCACCGTCCGCTCGATCCGGCGCCGCTTCACCGAGCGGCGGAAGGGGGCCGGTGCCGTCGACCGTCTCCTGCGCCGGCTCCTCGGTCTCGAGGCGAAGATGCGCCAGTACCGCGACGGTGCCGTCTTCGTGCGCACCGTCCAGGAGAGCGTCGGCGTCGACGGCTTCAACGCCGTGTGGACCTCACCGGAGACCCTGCCCACCCCGCTCGAGATCACCGACCCGGCCGCGTGGGTGCGGCGGGTGCACGGCTGATGGGAGCCGGTCACCCGGCACAGGCAGACTGCCGAAGGGGGGTCCGTGCCGCCCTCGAGGGCCTGCCTGCCGGCTCGCTGGCGCTCGCCGCGGTCAGCGGTGGCGGGGACTCCCTCGCGCTCGCGGCCGCACTGGCGGCCGAGGCGGCCAACCACGAGATCACCGCCGGCGCGATCGTCGTCGACCACGGCCTGCAGGAGGAGTCGACGGACGTCGCCCTGCTCGCCGCCCAGCAGTGCGCGGACGTCGGTCTCGCCCCGGTGGCGGTCGTCCCCGTCGAGGTCGTCGCGACGGGGGAGGGGCTCGAGGCGGCAGCGCGCGACGCCCGCTACACCGCACTCGCCGAGACGGCAGCGGCGATGGGCACCTCGAAGGACGTTGCCCACCCGGCCTTTGTGGTCCTGCTCGGGCACACCCGGGACGACCAGGCCGAGCAGGTCCTCCTCGGGCTCACCCGCGGCTCCGGGGCCCGGTCCCTCTCCGGGATGCCGGTGCTCACCGTCCGGGAGGGCACCCCCTTCGCCCGACCGCTCCTCCACCTGCCGCGGCAGACCACGCACGATGCCTGCTCGGCGTGGGGACTCGTGCCGTGGACCGACCCGATGAACGACGACGCCGCCTTCACCCGGGTGCGGGCGCGCGCCGCGCTGGCCGAGCTGGAGAGGGCGCTCGGGCCCGGCATCGACGAGGCGCTCGCCCGCACCGCGGACCTCCTGCGCGAGGACGCCGACCTCCTCGACGAGCTCGCCGACGCCGCGGTCCCGGACCACGGCCCCGACGGCGTGGCGGTCGGGGACCTGGGCGAGCTGCCCGGTGCCCTCCGCTCCCGGGTGTGGCGCCGACTGCTCCTGGCCGCCGGGGCACCCGCCGGCTCCCTGGCCGCCGGGCACGTCGCCGCCTGCGACCGACTCGTCACCGACTGGCACGGGCAGGGACCGCTGCACCTGCCCGGTGACCTGCGCGTGAGCCGTGCCGACGGTCGGGTGCACATCACCCCCGCGGTTGGTGGACAATGACAACCGCCGACCTGAAGGAGAGCCGTGGACACCACGCACATGCAGGATGATCTCGTCGAGGTGCTCGTCACCGACGACCAGATCCAGACGCGTCTCGCCGAGCTCGCGGACGAGGTCTGGAGGCACTACGAGGGCAAGGACCTGCTCCTCGTCGGTGTCCTCAAGGGCGCGGTCATGGTCATGGCCGACTTCATGCGCCACCTGCCCGGCTCCGCCCCCATGGACTGGATGGCGGTCAGCTCCTACGGCTCCGGCACCAAGTCCTCGGGCGTCGTGCGCATCCTCAAGGACCTCGACGGCGACATCACCGACCGGCACGTGCTGATCGTCGAGGACATCATCGACTCCGGACTGACGTTGTCGTGGATCAGGGCCAACCTCGAGTCCCGCTCGCCGGCCTCCGTCGAGATCCTCACCCTGCTGCGCAAGCCCGAGGCGGCCAAGGTCGACATCCACACCCGCTGGGTGGGCTTCGACATCCCCAACGAGTTCGTCGTCGGCTACGGCCTGGACTTCGCCGAGCAGTACCGCAACCTGCGCGACGTCGCGACGCTGGCGCCGCACGTCTACAGCTGAGAGCTCCCGGACGGGCCGCTCGCGCCGGACGGGCCGAGAGGAGCGGCGGTCCTTGGCGCCCGGACCGGCCGAAATCGGTCTGTCCGTCCACCTTGGTGAGCAAGGCCGGCCCGGGGCCTGAGCCGGACCACCACACCTTCGGCCCGTCCTCAGTGCGATTCGTCGGGCCGGGGATTGCTGGTGGTGGGAACACCCGTGACAGGATGCTCGTTGGCCTCATAGCCGTGGTTGTCCCGCGTTCAGGTAGTTTCGTCCTGTTCGCCCCGGGTCGCCCCGGAGGCCGCCACGTCGTCGAGTCAGGAAGTCCGGGAAGCCCCGTACCCGTATGAACGCGAAGAAGTTTTTCCGCTCCCCAGCCTTCTGGGCGCTGCTGATGATCACCGTCTTTGGACTGATGTTCCTCACGCAGGGCGACGAGGAGTACGCCCGGGTGGACACCTCGGCCGCCGAGGAGCTGATCACCGACGGCAAGGTCGAGAACGCCCACTTCACGACCGACAACGTGCTCCAGCTCGAGCTGAAGGAGGGGGAGACCTACTCCGACGGCGAGGCGGTCAAGGACGCGGACAAGGTCGAGACCGAGTTCATCGACGCCCGCGCCGACGAGCTGCTCACGATCGTCGACGAGAACGTCGACGGCGTGCAGAACGACACGGTCGAGCGCCCCAGCGTGTGGAGCAACATCCTGCTCTCGCTGCTGCCGCTGCTGCTGCTCGTCGCCCTCTTCTGGTTCATCCTCAGCCGCGCCCAGGGCGGCGGCTCCCAGGTGATGAAGTTCGGCAAGTCCAAGGCGAAGCTCGCCTCGACGGACACCCCGAAGGTCACCTTCGCCGACGTGGCCGGAGCGGACGAGGCCGTGGAGGAGCTCCACGAGATCGTCGACTTCCTGCGCGAGCCGAGCAAGTTCCTCGCGGTCGGCGCCAAGATCCCCAAGGGCGTGCTGCTCTACGGCCAGCCCGGTACCGGTAAGACCCTGCTCGCCCGCGCCGTCGCCGGCGAGGCGGGAGTGCCCTTCTTCTCCATCTCGGGCTCGGACTTCGTCGAGATGTTCGTCGGTGTCGGTGCCTCCCGTGTGCGTGACCTCTTCGAGCAGGCCAAGACCAACGCGCCGGCCATCGTCTTCGTCGACGAGATCGACGCGGTCGGTCGCCACCGCGGCGCCGGCATGGGCGGCGGCCACGACGAGCGCGAGCAGACGCTCAACCAGCTGCTCGTCGAGATGGACGGCTTCGACGTCAAGACCAACGTCATCCTCATCGCGGCGACCAACCGCCCCGACATCCTCGACCCGGCGCTGCTGCGCCCGGGACGCTTCGACCGGCAGATCTCCGTCGAGAACCCCGACATGATCGGCCGCCACCGCATCCTCGAGGTGCACGCCGCCGGCAAGCCCATGGCTCCCGGCGTCGACCTGCTCGCCGTCGCCCGGCGCACCCCCGGCATGACCGGTGCCGACCTGGCCAACGTGCTCAACGAGGCGGCGCTGCTGACCGCCCGCCTGAACCAGCAGTTCATCGACGACTCGATCCTCGACGAGGCCATCGACCGCGTCATCGCCGGGCCGCAGAAGCGCACCCGGATCATGAGCGCGCAGGAGCGCAAGATCACCGCGTACCACGAGGGTGGGCACGCGCTCGTCGCCGCGGCGATGAACCACACCGACCCGGTCACCAAGATCACGATCCTGCCGCGAGGGCGCGCCCTCGGGTACACGATGGTCATGCCGACCGACGACAGGTACTCGACCACGCGCAACGAGATCCTCGACCAGCTCGCGTACGCCCTCGGCGGTCGTGTCGCGGAGGAGATCATCTTCCACGACCCCTCCACCGGTGCCGCCAACGACATCGAGAAGGCCTCCGCGATGGCCCGCAAGATGGTCACCGAGTACGGCATGAGCGAGAAGATCGGTGCGGTCAAGCTCGGCCAGTCCCAGGGCGAGCCCTTCCTCGGGCGCGACATGGGCCACCAGCGGGACTACTCGGAGCGGATTGCCGGCATCGTCGACCAGGAGGTCCGCCGCTTCATCGAGGCTGCGCACGACGAGGCCTGGTACGCCCTCAACGACAACCGTGAGATTCTCGACCGACTGGTCCTGGAGCTGCTCGAGCACGAGACGCTCAACGCCAAGGAGCTCGCGGACCTCTTCGCCGACGTCCGGCGTCGTCCGGTCCGTCCGACGTGGCTGAGCAGCGAGGACCGCCCGATCTCGCAGATCCCGCCGGTCCTCACCCCGGCCGAGGAGGCCGCGCAGCAGCGGCGCGAGGAGACGGCCCGCTCCCAGGAGCACACCCCGTCGTCCGCCACCCCGGAGGGGCAGCACGAGCCGACGGTCGCCGAGCAGATCGACCGGGCGGCCGAGGAGGGGGCGACCCTCCCGTCGGAGAACCCGCCGAGCGAGGTCCGAGAGGTCCCGCCGGGCGAGCGCGTCGACGGCGACGGACGCGTCTGATCCATGGTCCGCAGCGTCGACCTGGCTCGCATCGAGGCGGCCGTGCGCGAGATCCTCGTCGCGATCGGGGAGGACCCCGACCGCGACGGCCTCGTCGAGACCCCCGGGCGGGTTGCCCGCTCGTACGAGGAGGTTTTCGCCGGGTTGCACTCCGATCCGGCGGAGCTGCTCGCGACGACCTTCGACATCGCGCACGACGAGCTGGTGATCGTGCGTGACATCGAGCTGTACTCCACGTGCGAGCACCACCTCGTCCCCTTCCACGGGGTCGCCCACGTCGGCTACGTGCCCGGCAAGAGCGGCAAGGTCACCGGCCTGTCGAAGCTCGCCCGTCTCGTCGACATGTTCGCCCGGCGCCCGCAGGTCCAGGAGCGCCTGACCAGCCAGATCGCCGACGCCCTCGTCGAGTACCTCGACGTGGCCGGCGTCATCGTCGTCGTCGAGGCCGAGCACCTGTGCATGTCGATGCGCGGGGTGCGCAAGCCGGGCGCCAAGACCATCACGTCCGCCGTGCGCGGTCAGCTGCGAGATGCGACCACCCGGGCCGAGGCCATGGCGCTGCTCTCCGGGGCCGCTCGGTGACGCACGCCGTCCTCGAGCAGCTTGCGGCCCGGGCGACCAGGCCCGGGCCGGTGGTCATGGGCGTCGTCAACGTCACGCCCGACTCCTTCAGCGACGGCGGCCGGTGGATCGAGACCGATGCGGCGATCGCCCACGGTCGCGAGCTCGTCGCGGCCGGCGCCGACGTCATCGACGTCGGCGGTGAGTCCACGCGCCCCGGGGCGCAGCGTCCGTCGGCGGAGGAGGAGCGGCGCCGGGTCGTGCCCGTCGTCGAGGCCCTCGCCCGGGAGGACGTCGTCGTCTCGATCGACACGATGCGGGCCGAGGTGGCCCGCCCGTCGCTCGAGGTCGGTGGCGCGATCATCAACGACGTGAGCGGGGGACTGGCCGACCCGCAGATGCCGGCCCTCGTCGCCGAGAGCGGCGCCCCCTTCGTCGTGATGCACTGGCGCGGGCACTCGCACGACATGCAGTCCAAGGCGAGCTACGAGGACGTCGTCGCTGAGGTGTGCGCCGAGCTCGAGGAGCGCGTCACCGCGCTGCGCGACGCCGGCGCGGTGCCCGAGCAGCTGATCCTCGACCCGGGCATCGGCTTCAGCAAGACCGCCGAGCACAACTGGGAGCTGCTCGCCGGCCTGGAGGAGGTCGTCGACCTCGGCTACCCCGTCCTGCTCGGCACCTCCCGCAAGGGATTCCTCGGTCGGGTCGGGCGAAGGGAGGGGGACGAGCGTCCCCTCGACGCCCGGGCCGTGGCCACGGCCACCACCAGCGCCCGCGCGGCTCGCGCCGGGGTGTGGTGCGTGCGCGTGCACGACGTCACCGCGACGATCGACGCGATCGACGTGACCGCGGCGATGGGGGAGCTACCGGCATGACCGTGCCGCGCGACCGGATCAGCCTGCTGGGGGTGCGTGCCTTCGGCCACCACGGGGTGCTGGCGCAGGAGAAGCGCGAGGGGCAGGAGTTCGTCGTCGACGTCGTCCTGAACCTCGACCTGGCACCCGCCGGGACGAGCGACGACCTGGCCCGTACGGTCAACTACGCCGAGGTCGGCGCGGACGTCGTCGCCCGCGTCGAGGGACCCTCGCTCGACCTCATCGAGTCCCTCGCCGAGCAGATCGCCGGGGACGCGCTGGCCCGCCCCGGGGTGCACACCGTCGAGGTGACCGTCCACAAGCCCTCCGCACCCGTCGGGGTGCCCTTCGGGGACGTGACCGTGGCCGTCGAGCGTCGTCGCGCCGTCCCCGTGGTGATCGCGCTCGGTGCCAACCTCGGGGACCCCGAGCGGCGCCTGGACGCCGCGATCGACGACCTCGCCGGTGACCTCGACGCGGTGCGTCGGGCTCCCTTCGTCACCACGGACCCGGTCGGCGGTCCCGACCAGCCGCGCTACACCAACACCGTCCTGCTGGCGACGACGGCCCTCGCGCCCGCTGCGCTGCTCGCGCGGCTGCACGCCGTCGAGGCCCGGCACGGTCGGGTGCGGGAGGTGCGCTGGGGGGCGCGCAGCCTCGACCTCGACCTCATCCAGTACGGCGACCCCGCCACCGGGACCGATGTCGTCAGCGACGAGCCGCAGCTCACGCTGCCGCACCCGCGGGCGCACGAGCGCGGTTTCGTGCTCGCGCCGTGGGCCCGCATCGACCCGGAGGCCGTCCTGCGCGTCGGCGGCTCGGTCATCGCCGTGAGCGAGCTGCTCGCGGCGGTCGACACCTCCGACATGCGCGACAGCGAGGCCGGCCCGTGCTGAGGACGGGCCTGAAGATCTCGACGACGGTGCTCGTCGCCGTCGTCGTGACCGTCTTCAGCTGGGGCTTCGGGCGCTGGTGGATCACGGGCGGCCACGCCGGTCTACGGATCGGTTGGGTGGCCGGTGTCCTGCTCGTGGGCATGGCCGTCGTGGTCGTGGTGGCCGGCTCACGGATGTGGCGGATGCGGCGCGGCCGCACGCACGTCGAGCCCGTGGTCGCCGCCCGTCTGCTCGGTCTGGCCCAGGCCAGCGCGCTCACCGGCGCGATCACCGGGGGTCTCTACCTCGGGCAGGCGCTCGCGCTGCTGCCGGACCACGACTTCGGTGGGCGAGGGGTCCTCGCGGTCCAGCACGGGCTCGCAGCGCTCGGGGGGCTGCTCATGGCCGTCGCCGGGCTCCTCGTCCAGTCCTGGTGCCGCATCGATGACGACGACGAGGACGAGGACCGCGATCCCGCCTGACGACCTGCCGGGTCAGGTCGTCAGCCGCTTGGCCCACACGACCCAGTTGCCGTCGTAGTGCCCGTTGCTGAAGGACGTCTGCGGATCGCACGTGATCAGGCGCAGCACCGGGTCCGGGTTGTCGTGGTCCCAGATCGAGTCGTCCTGGGGGACGCCCTGCTTGGTCGCCGGCTCGGACCTGGTGATCTCGAACTTCACCTGCTCGCCGGAGCTGTAGGAGACCGTGACGACGTCGCCGATGTTGACCCGCGGCAGGTTCCAGAAAACGTCCGGGTTGCTGCCGTGGTTGATGTGTCCGACGAGGATGCTCGCACCGTCGAAGCCTGGCTTGGGCCAGCCGGGCTCGGCGTACCAGCCGGCGGTGCCGAAGGGAGGGGCCAGGACGTTCTCGGAGTCGAGCAGCGTCGCCTGGAGCGTGGCGTCGACGATGGAGCGGCCGCCGGAGGTGACCTGGACGCGAGTCGGGTTGCCGGTGGGGGCTCCCTGGACGACGTTGCCGTTGGCTGAGGACGACGACGTGCTGGAGGAGGACGAGGAGGTCTTGCTCGAGGTGCTCGGCGACGACGAGCTCGGCGAGGGCGGCATGATCTCGGTCGGCGGCACGTAGGCGTCCACGTCGACGTTCATCACCGGCTGGTCCCGCTGCGTCCACCAGAGACCCATGGCGCCGGCGCCCACGAGGAGCGCGACGGAGGCGGCCATGAGCACGGTCGTGCGCCGGTAGCGCTTGTCCCCTCGGCGCTTCTCCCGGCGTGTGTGCGGTGTCGTCACGTGCCCCCCTTCGTCATCTCGGCGTCACTGGCAGAACGGGCGTCCTCGTCGTGGAGTTCCCTGCGGGTAACGATACGGGCCGTCGGCGCCGGGATGCTCCCGGATGCCGACGGCCCGTGCCGTGGTGGTGGCGCTCGGCCTCAGTGCTGGGTGGACCGGCGACGGGCCACGAGGACGGTCCCGGCGCCGGCGCCGGCGAGGAGCAGGCCACCCAGGACGTACCCGAGGGTGTCGTCCTCTTGGGGCAGCATCCGGGGGGTCAGGCCGTCGGTCTGCACGACCTGCGGGACAGCGGGCTCGTCCGCCGACGCATCCCCGCCGGGCGGCTGCTCGTCGGCCGGCTCGTGGACCTCGGCGATGTCCTCGGCGTCCTCGGGCTCCTCCTCCATCTCCGGTGAGGTGACGACGACCGTGTCGATGACCTGGGCCGACTCCTCCGTCTCGCACGACGCGATGATCGGCACCTCCGCGAAGCCGCTGAAGGTCGCGTCGAAGGATTCCGGTACCAGCACCTGGAAGATCCGGCCGGCGGCCTCGAGGGGAACCTCGATGGATCGCGACTGGTGGTCCGCCAGCTGAACCTGCACCTCGGTCGCGTCGACGGTGATGGCCTCGGACGTGAGTTCCGCATCGACGGTGCCGATGGGCTCACCGTCGACGGTCACGGGGGCGGTGACGGGGACGGTGACCTCGGCCCCCTCGGCTGGTGACGACGCGCCCGCCAGCGGGATCGTCGCAGTGGCCGTGACGGAGTCGACGGTCACGGTGTTGCCGGGGGCGACGGTCGCCGGGGCATTGGTTTCGAAGGTGACGCTGATGTCCTCCTCGACGGGGCCGTCGGGGCCCTCAACCGTGCAGGTGTACGTGGCGGTCGCTGCGGCGTGAGCCGGCAGGGCGGTGGCGACGCCCATCATGCCGAGGCCCGTGACGAGTGCGGCACCCGCCGACAGGCGGGTCTTCAGGCGTGCAGCCATGCTGGTCTCCCCAGTTCTCGACGGCAACCGCTGGGCGCGGGTGCCCTTCGAGGAAGATAGCGGTGAGTTGGGCCACTCTCAACGCGAGGGGCTCGTCGGGACCGAATCGTCACGTGCTCGTCCCGGAGGCATCGGACCCTGATGCGCTGGCCACGGGAGAACGACGACGGGCCGCCGACCTCTGGTCGGCGGCCCGTGGCCGTGCTCACCGACCCGGGGTCGGTGGCTTCCTACATCAGTGCTGCTGCGCGCGGCGACGTGCGACCAGCACGGTGCCGGCGCCTGCACCCGCGAGGAGCAGACCACCGAGTGCGAGCGCGGCGGTGTTGTCCTCCTGGGAGGTCATGGCCGGGGTGAGACCGTCGGTCTGGACGACCGCGGGGATCTGCGGAGTGCCGGCGTCCGTGCCGTCAGTGCCGTCAGTGCCGTCGGTGCCATCCGTGCCGTCGGCCCCATCGGTGCCGTCGGTGCCATCCGTGCCGTCGGTCCCATCCGTGCCGTCGGTCCCATCGGTGCCGTCGGTGCCGTCGGTGCCATCCGTGCCGTCGGTCCCGTCGGTCCCATCGGTCCCGTCCGTGCCGTCAGTCCCGTCCGTGCCGTCGGTCCCATCGGTGCCGCCCGTGCCGTCATCCCCGGTGCCGGGCTCGACAACGACCGCGCCGATCGTCGCGTCCGACGAGACCAGGGTGCAGTCGAGCGTGACGTTGGTGGAGTAGCCACCACTCGCGTCGTACGCCCGGATGTAGCTCTGGAAGTCGCCCGCGGCGATGGTGTAGGTGCCCGCCTGCTCGAGGGTCACGGGCTCCGTCGCGCCGGTGGCGGTGACGACGAGCTCACCGGCAGCCGGGACCTCGGTCATGGGGATCTGGAGCGGGATGGTGCCATCGAGGGTGGTGGTGCCGTCGCTGAGCGTGAAGTCCGCCTGGTTTCGCGCATTTTGCGCGTTGAGTCCACCGTCCTCGGCGGCTGCCTCGGCTTCTCCCGGCCCATCGATGCTGCGCACGTTGAGCAAGCCGTACAACGAGTCACGCCGGGACTCCGGGATGGTGACGGTGGCCGTCACGTCGGGGTCGATCACATCGCCGACCTGCGCGGTCTCCGGCAGCGCGACGTCGAGGTCGACACTGACGGCGTTGTCACCCTCGATCACACCCATGTTGAGCACGGTGTAGGTGCAGCTGTAGTCAAGCGTGGCCGAAGCGGCCTGGGCCGGGGCCGCGGAGGCGATGCCCATCAAGCCGAGGCCGGTGACGAGTGCGGCACTCGCAGACAGACGGGTGGTGACGCGCTTGCTCATGGATCTCCCCTGAGGTCAGAGTTATGTACCTACCACTGAGTAGGCATCTGATCCGGCAACTTACAGATGGCTGGGAGAACTCACAAGGTTTTCCCAGACTTTTACTACCCGTCGGTCATGAGACCGGTCGCAGGGACGGACCCACACCGCTACTTGTCGACGTCCCCCACGACGAAGAACATCGAGCCGAGCACGGCAACGAGGTCGGAGACGAGGCAGCCGGGCAGGACCTGCGAGAGCACCTGCACGTTCCCGAAGGACGCGGACCGCAGCTTCAGCCGCCACGGTGTCTTGTCGCCGCGCGAGACCAGGTGGTATCCGTTGAGGCCCAGCGGGTTCTCCGTCGCGGTGTACCGGTCGCCCTCGGGCACCTTGAGCACCTTGGGGAGGCGCTGGTTCACCGGACCGCGCTCGAGCGAGCGCATCCGCTCCACGCACGCGTCGGCGAGGTCGAGGCTGACGTGGGTCTGCTCCAGGAGCACCTCGAGCCGCGCCAGGCTGTCGCCGGCGGTGCGGGTGACGACCCTGCCGGGGCCCCCTTCGCCGAAGAGTTCCCCGTACGCGAGGTAGGGGTCGTCGCGCCGCAGGTCCACGTCGACGCCCGAGGCCCGGGCGATCGGCCCGGAGACGCCGTAGGCGCAGGCGAGGTCGTGGGAGAGGGGACCGACCCCCTTCGTCCTCGCCTCGAGGATCTCGTTGCCGACGATCAGGACCTCGAGCTGCGGCATCCGGGCCCGGACCAGCGCCACGACGGCGGAGACCCGGTCCAGCCACCCCGCCGGCAGGTCCTCCTTGAGGCCGCCGACGCGGTTGAACATGAAGTGCATCCGGCCGCCGGAGATCTCCTCCATCACCGCCTGGAGGTCCTCGCGCTCGCGGAAGGAGTAGAAGATCGGCGTGATCGCACCGAGCTCGAGCGGGTAGGACCCCAGGAACATCAGGTGGTTGAGCACGCGGTTGAGCTCCGCGAGGAGGGTGCGAGCCCACGTGGCCCGCTCCGGGACCTCCATACCGAGCATCGCCTCGACCCCGAGGACGACCCCCAGCTCGTTGCTGAAGGCCGACAACCAGTCGTGGCGGTTGGCCAGCATCGTGATCTGCCGGTAGTCGCGGACCTCGAAGAGCTTCTCCGCCCCACGGTGCATGTAACCGACGACCGGGTCCGCCGAGACCACCCGCTCGCCGTCGAGCACGACCCGCAGGCGCAGGACGCCGTGGGTCGCGGGGTGCTGCGGGCCGATGTTGAGCACCATGTCCGCGCTCGCGAGGGTGGCGTCCCCGACGCCGACGTCCAGCGTCCGGGTGCCGGGTCCCGGTGTGCTCGTCATGCCCGCCAGTATGCGTCAGGCACCATGGGACGGTGTCGATCCGGACCCGTGGGAGGGCAGCGTGCGCTGCCGCAGTCGGTCTCGCACTCGTGGGCGTGGCCGGCTGCGCGTTCCCGTCCCCTCCACCGAGCTCGACCCGCACCTTCGACGGGTACCCCGTCCTGGAGCCGTGGACGCAGGCCGTGCGCGGGGCCGGCGACGAGGCCGCCAACATCGTCGTCCTCGGTGACTCGGTGAGCGAGGGCTCGGGCATCGAGGAGCACCTGGAGAACCGCTGGGTCGGCCGGCTGCAACGCGGGCTGCGGGAGCGGGCCGGGACGCCGGACTGCCCGACGGGTGCCGCCGGCTACCACGGCACGACCTCCGTCGTCCCCGCCGACTACCGGGCCTCGAGCATGCCCGACCCGCGCACGACGGGGGAGGTCACGCCGCTGACGGAGGTCGGCCCCGGCGGGCGGGCGCTCCAGCTCGGTCCCGCCGCCAGCATCAGCTGGCAGGTCGACGCCCGGTCCGTCGACGTCGGCTACCGCACCCGGCCCGACGGCGGCACCCTGCGCATCGAGGTCGACGGCGTCACCCCCACGCCGGCCCTGGCCATCCCGACCGGCACGGGGAGGGCCGGCCCCGGCGCCACGGGTGCGGACGGCACGCAGGTGCGCAGCACGGGCGAGCGCAGGGTGTGGTCCTCCGGGGGCCTCGGACCGGGCAGGCACACGGTGACGGTGACCAACGCCAGCGAGGCGGGGAGCGACGCGCCGGTGACCGTCACCGACCTGACTCCCTACCGCGGCGACCGCGACCGGTGCGTGCACGTCCTCGACGCCTCCCGCTCCGGTGTCTCGGCGCGCGTCATCTCCCAGACGCCGACGTACCTCGCCGACAGCCTCTCGCTCGACCCGGACCTGCTGCTCGTGCCGCTCGGCTTCAACGACGCGTTGCGTGGTGTGGGTCCGGCGGAGTTCGGCCGTGTCCTCGACTCGCTCATCGAGCAGACGCGCGAGCTGGGGTACGAGGGGCCGGTGCTGCTCGTCGGCTGGTTCGTGCCCGACTGGGGCGGGCACGCCCCGGCCTGGAGCCTCTACCTCGACCAGATGGCCGATCGCACCGAGCACGAGGGAGTCAGCTTCATCGACCTGTCGGCGGTGCTGCCGCCGGTGGCCGTCGCCCCCGACGGGGTGTACCTGGACGACCTGCATCCCGGACCACGTGGACAGGTGCTCATCGCCGACAGCCTCCTCGAGGCGCTCGCACCGCGGGCCGATCTCGAGGGGGCGAGTGCGCCGCAGGCCCCGTGATCAGGGCACGCGACGGGTCGCCCACAGGAAGTCGCCGGGACCCGGACCGGTGAGCGCGGCGGCGTGGGAGGCCCCGGACAGGGCAGCCAGGTAGCCGGCAGGGTCCGTGTGTGCCCGCTCGGTCGGTGGCCGGGTGCCGTCGACCCCCAGGTCCCGCAGGACCTCGCGCTGCGTGCGCACGGTGTCGGCGCGAAGGGAGTCCATCGCCACGTGGGCGGTCAGGTCGCACGACCCGTCCGGCAGCGGTGGGCAGGCCGTCCCGGCGCGGTAACCGATGAGCGTCCCGTCGGGCGGTCGGGAGCCCGTCCGGTGGCCGTAGTCGACGGCGACGACGAGGCCGGATCCCGTCCGCGCGACCAGGCGCTCGAAGGCCTCGTCGCGCGTGCTGCCGACCTCGACCGTGGCACCCGGAGGGTGCGGCCCCGGCCACCACCGCCTCACCCAGGCGGCGGAGGCATCGTCGAGCGGCCCGCCGAGGTGCTCGACGCCATCCTCCTCGACGCACACCGTGCGCAGCACCCCCCGCTCGTCCGCGCGGGCGATGCCGCACGGCACGACGTCGAGCCACTCGTGCGCGAGGACGAGGGCGTCGGTCGGCGCGCCGAGGTCGGGCAGGTCGGGACCGCCGGGGGAGATCAGCCAGTCGATGCGCGGGTCGAGACCGGCGGGACGGTCCACGACGTCGACGCCGAGGAGGCCGAGGTCGACATCGGCGCGCCGGGACGAGGCCGCGAGGGCGGTCAGCAGCTCACCCCGGCCGCAGCCGACGTCGACGACCTGCCGCAGGCCCTCCCTCTCGACCAGCCGCAGCAGCGCATCCGCGAGGAGCTCGCCGGCCGTGCCGTGCGTCGAGGTCGCGAAGTGCCCCGCCGGCCCCTCCGCGCGACGGTAGAACCCCCCTTCGCCGTAGAGGGCCTCCGTCCACGCCTGCTGCCACGTCCGCACCCCCGCATTGTCGCCCGGGAGGCAGGTGGGCGAAGGGGGTGTGCCCCCGGGTACCGTCGGGCCGGTGAGCATCCCACCCGTGCCCGAGCGGCCCACCCTGCGCGTCGGGGTCGTCGGATCCGGTCGGGTCGGTGCCGTCCTCGGTGCCGCCCTGCGCGGCGCCGGCCACGAGGTCGTCGCCGTCTCCGCCGTCTCCGAGGCCAGCCGGGACCGTGCTGAGCTGCTCCTGCCCGGTGTCCCGGTCGTGCCCGTGCCCGAGGTGGTCTCCTCCGCGCAGCTCGTCGTCCTCGCCGTGCCCGACGACGCCCTGACCGACCTCGTCGCCGGCCTGCACGCCACCGGTGCCTGGCGCCCCGGGCAGCTCGTGGTCCACACCTCGGGCCGGCACGGGCTGGCCCCCTTCGCTCCGATCGCCGACGAGGTGTTGGCGATGGCGATCCACCCGGCGATGACCTTCACCGGGACCAGCCTCGACCTCTCCCGGCTGCACGAGTGTTGCTTCGGGATCACCGCGCCGGAGGAGATGCGACCCGTCGCCGAGACCCTCGTGGTGGAGATCGGGGGCGAGCCGGTGTGGGTGCCGGAGGAGTCCCGCGGCCGGTACCACGCGGCCCTGGCGCACGGCAGCAACCACCTGGTCACCCTCGTCGCGCAGGCCATGGAGATCCTGCGCACGGCCGGCATCGACCCCGCCGACCGCGTGCTGCGACCCCTGCTCCAGGCGAGCCTCGACAACGCCCTCGCCTCCGGTGACGCCGCGCTGACCGGGCCGGTCGCGCGCGGTGATGCCGGTACCGTTGCCGCGCACCTGGACGAGCTGGCGGACCTCCCGCAGGACATCCGTCCCGCCTACCGCGCCCAGGCCCGGGCGACCGCCCTGCGCGCCGCGCGCGCCGGTCGGCTGCGCGCGGACGTGGCCGAGACCATCATGACGACCCTCGACGAGGAGACCCGATGACCACCACCCCCCTCGTCGCCCGCAGCAGGGACGAGCTCGCTGCCGCCCGCGCCGGGCTCACCGACGGCGACGTGGCCGTCGTGATGACCATGGGCGCCCTGCACGAGGGGCATGCCCGGCTCATCCGCACGGCCCGGGAGCGCGCCCGGCACGTGCTCGTGACGATCTTCCTCAACCCGCTGCAGTTCGGGGCGGGCGAGGACCTGTCGAAGTATCCGCGAACCTTCGACGACGACCTGGCGCTCTGCACCCGCGAGGGGGTCGACCTCGTCTTCGCCCCCACCCCGGACGTGGTCTACCCGGACGGCAACCCGGGTGTGCGCATCTCCGCCGGGCCGCTGGGCGACGTCCTCGAGGGCCAGTCGCGCCCCGGCCACTTCGACGGGATGCTCACCGTCGTCGCCAAGCTGATGCACCTCACGCGCGGGGACCTCTTCTACTATGGGCAGAAGGACGCCCAGCAGCTGCTCCTCATCCGGCGGATGGTGCGCGACATCGACTTCCCCGCGACGGTCGTCTCCGTGCCCACCGTGCGCGAGGAGGACGGCCTCGCCATGAGCAGCCGCAACACCTACCTGTCCGAGAGCGACCGGGAGACCGCCCTCAGCCTCTCCCGCGCGCTGCGGGCCGGCGCCGATCGCGCGGTGGAGGGGCCCTCCGCGATCCGACGGGCCGCTCGGGAGGTCCTCATCAGCGAGCCGCTCGCGCTGGTGGACTACCTCGTGCTCGTCCACCCGTCGAGCCTGGACGAGGTGCCGGAGTGGTACCGCGGCGAGGCGCTGCTGGCCGTCGCCGCCAGGGTCGGCACCACCCGCCTCATCGACAACGTCCCCGTCCTCGTCGGCCCGGGGGGCGGGGCGCTCGAGGTCTTCTCTGACGTGCCGCACGCCGCCCTGCACGACTGAGCGTCCCGTTGTGGGGACGGACACGGTCCCGGTCGGAACAGGCACGGCGGCCCTTGGTCGTTCGTTCCTCACTCCCTGAGCCGGGCCACCATCCCTGTCCGACCGCAGCCCCCCTTTGTCCGCAGCGACCCGCCGGTAGGCCAGAGCGTGCCGGACGTCTCGCTCCACACGTCGTGACGGCGGTGCCGTGCTGATGCGAGACTGGACGACGGTCAATCGCCGAGAAGAAGGACAACTGGTCGTGCAGCGTTACATGCTCCACAGCAAGATCCACCGGGCCACGGTCACCCAGGCCGACCTGCACTACGTCGGGTCGCTGACGATCGACCGCGACCTCATGGACGCCGCGGACATGCTCCCCGGGCAGCAGGTCGACATCGTCGACGTCGACAACGGCAACCGGCTGACCACCTACGCCATCGAGGGTGAGCGCGGCACCGGGATCATCTGCATCAACGGTGCCGCCGCGCGTCTCGTCCAGCCCGGCGACACGATCATCATCATCGCCTACGCCTCGATGGACGACCACGAGGCGCGGACCTACGAGCCCCAGGTCGTCTTCGTCGACGGGGACAACGCGATCGTCGACCAGTACCACGACGCGGGCGACGTCCCGGAGGGCTTCGGCCTGAGCACCTCGGCGGTCACCCACCGCGACCACCCGGGTGACGGAAGCGCCGGTGCCTGACGCGGGCGAGGGGGTCGCGCTCCCGCGCTTCCTCACCTCGCCGCCGCCCGGTTGGACGGCCGACGCGGACGTGCTCGTCGTCGGGTCCGGGATCGCCGGGCTGACCTGTGCGCTGCGCCTGCGCGAGCACGTCGACCGGGTACTGCTCGTGACCAAGACCGAGCTGTCCGCCGGGTCGACCACGTGGGCCCAGGGCGGGATCGCCGCCGCCCTCGCCCCGGAGGACTCCGCTGCCGAGCACCTCGACGACACCCTGGTCGCCGGCGTCGGCCTGTGTGACGAGTCGGCCGTCGAGGTCCTCGTCACCGAGGGCCCCGCCCGGGTGCGCGAGCTCATCGGGCTCGGCGCGCGGTTCGACACCGACGACGCCGGAGAGATCACGCTCACCCGCGAGGGTGGCCACCACCGCGACCGGATCGCCCACGCCGGCGGCGACGCCACGGGAGCGGAGATCTCGCGCGCCCTCATCGCCCAGCTCGAGGCCGTGCGCGCCGACCCCGGCATCGAGGTCATCGAGAACGCCCTCGTGGTCGACCTGCTCACCTCGGCCGAGGGCTCCGTGTGCGGCGCGACCGTCCACGTCATCGGCGAGGGGGAGATCGACGGGGTGGGCGCCGCACGCGCCCGGGCCGTCGTGCTCGCCACGGGAGGGCTCGGCCAGATCTACTCCTCGACGACCAACCCTCCCGTTGCCACCGGGGACGGCATGGCGGTCGCCCTGCGCGCGGGCGCCGCGCTCGCCGACCTGGAGTTCGTGCAGTTCCACCCGACCGTCATGCACCTCGGTCCCGGCGCGAGCGGTCAGCAGCCGCTCGTCTCCGAGGCGGTGCGCGGCGAGGGCGCCGTCCTCGTCGACTCGACCGGCGAGGCCTTCATGGCCGGGGTGCACCCGCTCGCCGACCTCGCCCCCCGGGACGTCGTCGCGCGCGCGATCCTGGAGCGGATGGAGGCGACCGGCACCGACCACGTCCTCCTCGACGCGCGGCACCTCGGCGGGGAGTTCCTCGAGCGCCGCTTCCCGACGATCGTCGCCCGGTGCCGCGAGCTGGGCATCGACCCCGCGACCGAACCCATCCCGGTGGCCCCGGCACAGCACTACGCCTCGGGCGGCGTGCGCACCGACCTGCGCGGCCGCACGAGCCTGCCCGGTCTCTACGCCTGCGGGGAGGTCTCGTGCACCGGTGTGCACGGCGCCAACCGCCTCGCGAGCAACTCCCTCCTCGAGGGACTCGTCTTCGCCCACCGGATCGCCGAGGACCTCGTGGAGCGGCTGGCCGGTGGCGAGCTGCCCTTCGTCGAGCCATCGGGCGAGGCGAGCACCGGCCTCCTCGACGCCGCTCACCGTCCCGCCCTGCAGGAGACGATGACGAGGGGGGTCGGCCCCCTTCGCTCCCGGGAGTCCACGCGCTCGGCGCTGGCCTCCCTGCAGGAGCTGGCCGCGGCCACGTCCGATGCCGAGCCGGGACCGCGCAGCTGGGAGACGACGAACCTGCTCCACCTCGGCCGGGCGCTGGCCACCGCCGCGCACCTGCGCGAGGAGACCCGCGGCGGCCACGTGCGGCGCGACCACCCGGTGCCCGACGACGCGGAGTGGTCCGCGCACCTCGTCCACGTGCGTGAGCCGGACGGCGAGCTGGCCGTGATCCGACTGGACGTCGACCTCTGTTGGCCGCAGCCGCGCGCCGCACACGGGACCGAAGCGCTGGAGGGCGTGCAGTGACCGGCCCGGACTTCCCGCTCGAGGCCGCCCGCCGGCTCGTCGACACCGCGCTGGCCGAGGACCTCGGTCCGGACGGTCTCGACGTCACGAGCTCCGCCACGATCCCGGCCGACCAGGTCGCGACCGGCCACGTGGTCGCCCGCGAGCCCGGTGTCCTCGCCGGCGCACCCGTCATCGCGCTCGTCCTCGAGGGGGTCGCCGCGCGGACGGGAGGGACGCCCCCTTCGCTCGAGGTGCGGATCGCCGACGGGACCCGACTGGTGGCCGGCGACGTCATCGCCGTCCTCGACGGACCCGTCCGGCAGGCGCTCATGGCCGAGCGCACCCTGCTCAACGTCATGTCGCGCCTGTCCGGCGTCGCCACGCACACCCGTCGCTGGGCGGACGCGCTGGCCGGGACCGGGTGCACCGTGCTCGACACCCGCAAGACCACACCCGGCATGCGCGAGCTGGAGAAGTACGCGGTCCGTGCCGGGGGCGGGACGAACAAGAGGATGGGCCTCTTCGACGTCGCGATGGTCAAGGACAACCACGTCGTCGCCGCCGGGGGAGTGGGCGCCGCCTACGCCGCGATCCGGGACCTCCACCCCGAGGTCGCGATCGAGGTGGAGGTCGAGTCCACCGAGCAGGCACTGGAGGCGCTGGAGGCTGGGGCACGGTTCCTCATGTGCGACAACATGCCCGTCGACCTGCTGCGCTCGACGGTCGACACGGCCCGGGCCCGTGCGGCCGAGCTCGGTGCGAGCGTCGAGATCGAGGCGACCGGTGGGCTGGCTCTCGAGGTGGCCGCCGAGTACGGCGCCACGGGGATCGACTACATGAGCGTCGGCGGGCTCACCCACTCCTCGCCGATCATCGACCTCGCGCTCGACCTGGTCTGAGCCCCCTCTCCGGGCCCGGCGATTCGGGCCGCGACCGGTCCGCGGATATCGTGGGGGACCGTGACTGACGAGCCGATCGAGACCCCTGCCGACGACGAGCTGCCGGAGCAGATGCGCATCCGGCGGGAGAAGCGCGACCGCATCCTCGCCGACGGCAAGCAGGCCTACCCGGTCGGCGCCGCCCGCACCCACTCCCTGGCGCAGGTCAACGAGACCTGGGGCCACCTGGAGACCGGCGAGGAGACCCAGGACGTCGTCACCGTCGCCGGCCGCGTGATGTTCGTGCGCAACACCGGCAAGCTCGCCTTCGCCGCCCTGCAGGAGGGAGTCGGCACCCGCCTGCAGATCATGCTCTCGCTCGCCGAGGTCGGCCAGGAGGCCCTCGACTCGTGGAAGCACGACGTCGACCTGGGTGACCACGTCGCCGTCACCGGTCGCGTCATCCGCTCCCGCCGCGGGGAGCTGTCGGTCATGGCGACCTCCTGGACGATGGCCTCCAAGGCGCTGCGCCCCCTTCCCGTCCTGCACAAGGAGCTCTCGGAGGAGGCGCGCGTGCGTCAGCGCTATGCCGACCTCGTCGTGCGCCAGGAGGCCCGCGACATGGTCCGGCTGCGCGCGGGGATCGTTCGGGCCATTCGCGAGACCCTGCACGCCCGTGAATTCATCGAGATCGAGACGCCGGTGCTGCAGCTCGTGCACGGTGGCGCCGCGGCGCGTCCTTTCGATACACACATGAATGCCTTCGACCAGGGGATGTCGCTGCGCATTGCCCTCGAGCTGCCGTTGAAGAAGGCCGTCGTCGGTGGTGTGGACCGCGTCTACGAAATGGGGCGCCTTTTCCGCAACGAGGGCGTGGACTCCACCCACTCCCCGGAATTCACCTCACTCGAGGTCTACGAGGCCTGGGGCGACCAGTTCACGATGGCCGAGCTGATCAAGGCGCTCATTCTCGCCGCCGCCGACGTCGCCGGAACCCGCCGGGTGACCACGCCCGCCGGGGAGGTCGACCTCGATGGTGAGTGGCGGTGGCTGTCCTTCTACCCCGCCCTGAGCGAGGCCGTCGGTGAGGACGTCGACGTGACCACCCCGGTCGAGCGCCTGCGCGAGCTCGCGGAGGCGAAGGGGGTCTCCCTCGACCCGTCGTGGGATGCCGGCAAGGCCGCCATGGAGATGGTCGCCGAGCTCGTCGAGCCCACCTGCATCCAGCCGACCTTCATCTGCGACTACCCGGCGATCGCCCAGCCGCTGGCCCGCCCGCACCGGGAGAAGGAGGGCCTCATCGAGGCCTGGGACCTCTTCATCGGCGGTGTCGAGCGCGGCACGGCGTTCTCCGAGCTGATCGACCCGGTCATCCAGCGCGAGGTCCTCGAGGACCAGTCCCGCCGCGCTGCTGCGGGTGACGACGAGGCGATGCAGCTCGACGAGGACTTCCTGCGGGCTCTGGAGTTCGGCGCGCCGCCGATGGGTGGCCTCGGCCTGGGTATCGATCGCCTGATCATGCTCTTCACCGGGGTCGGCATCCGCGAGACGATCCTCTTCCCCCACCTGAAGCCCGAGGCCTGATCATGGGTGCATTCATTGCCGAGTACTGGCCCTATCTGGCCGCGCTGCTGCCGACGGTCGGGGTGGGTTATCTCTTCTACTGGATCATCCGCTACATGATCGAGGCCGACCGCAGTGAGCGAAAGGCCATTGCGAAATGGAATGCGGAGCACGGTGACAACCTGAAGGGAAATCACCAGCCGCTCCCCAAGAAGGACGGGCCTGTGGACAACTAATTGGGTGATTCATCGGATTCCTGACTATTGTGGAATGCAACCCAAAGACTTTCTTCAATTGAACGGAGCCCGACATGGCCCAGCGTGTCCAGATCATCCTCGAGGACGACATCGACGGGGGTGAGGCCACCGAGACCGTCACCTTCGGTCTCGACGGCGTCAGCTACGAGATCGACCTCAACGAGAAGAACGCGACCGCCCTGCGCGACGCCCTCGCCCGCTACGTCGGCGCCGGCCGGCGTGTGGCCGGTCGTCGCAGCAGCGGGTCGTCCTCCTCCTCGCGCTCCAACAGCAACGAGCTGGCGAAGATCCGCGAGTGGGCCCGCGCCAACGGCCACGAGGTGTCCGACCGCGGCCGGATCAGCAAGAAGGTCCGCGACGCCTACGCGAAGGCCACGGGCTGAGCGAGGTCAGCGCCGATGAGCTGCGCGCCGCGGTCGCGCAGCTCGACCGGCACCTCGCCTTCCTGACGGTTCGGGTCGCCGACGACGGTGACCCGGACCGAGGCATTCCGCTGGCCCGTGCGCTGCAGGTCGCACCGCGGTGGATCGAGGCCTACCGCGAGGTGACGATCGCCCAGTCCGGCACCGCGCCGGCCGGGATGCCCTCGGCCTTCGTCCTGCAGTACCTGCTCGACCCGCTCGCGACGGTCATCGCGACCGCGGCGGTGCGCACCCCCTTCGCCCTCGACGCCGACCCGGCGCTGTGGTCGCTCGACCTCGACCCGTCCTACCTCTACCCGGTCGCGGTGCAAGTGAGACCCGGCGGCCACCAGCGGGTCGATGACGACGTCGACCGGCTGGAGACGGCCTGGGCGGGCTACCGCGACACCGGCACCACCCTGGCCACCCGGTTGCCGACACCGACGAAGATGAGCAGCCGGCAGCGGCTCGGCATGGTCGAGGACATGTGGGAGATCGCCCTCGCCCGGCTCGTCGGAGCGCCGCCACCGGAGCGGACGTCGTGCTGCCTGATGTACGCCCTGCCGGGTCTGGACGCCTGCGCCGGCTGCCCGCGTCGGACCTGACGCCGGGGCGGTCAGGGCAGCAGCGGCTCGAGCGGGTCGCCGTGCTCCTCGAGCCGGACGAGGACCTCGTCGAAGCCCAGCTGCTGCAGCGCCTCCGCGTCCTCCGCCCCGGCCTCGACCTCGTCCCACGTGCGCGGCGCCGCCACCCACGGGTCGTCCCGACCGCGCATCGAGTACGGGCAGACGGTGGTCTTGGCCGCGACGTTCTGGCTCCAGTCGAGGAAGACCTTCCCCGGGCGCAGCGACTTGGTCATCTTCCACAGCACCAGGTCGGGGTGGTTCTTGGTCATCTCCTGCGCCAGCTGCTGGGCGAGGTCGCGCACCTGGTTGCTCGTGAGGTCACCGCCGAGCGGGGCGTAGAGCTGCATCCCCTTGCTGCCGGAGGTGACCGGGTACAGGTCGAGCCCCAGGCGCCCCAGGCGTTCGCGCAGCAGCAGGGCGACCCGGGCGCACTCGTGCAACCCGGCCGGCTTGCCCGGGTCGAGGTCGATGACCAGCCGGTCGGGGTTGAGCCGTGCGCCGTCCTCGTCCACCCGCCACTGCGGGACGTGCAGCTCGATGCTGTTGAGGTTGACCAGGTAGGTCAGCTGGGCGAGGTCCTCCACGAGCGGGAAGGTCACGTCGTCCACCTGCACCCGCGGCAGCCAGCTCGGCGCCCCGGAGGGCAGGTTCTTCTCGAAGAAGCTCTCGCCGCCGGTCCCGTGCGGCCACCGCACCCGCGTCACGGGACGCCGGGCGAGGTGCGCGAGGATCGTCTCGCCGGCCCGGGCGTAGTAGGCGAGGATCTCCCCCTTCGTCGTCTCCGTGGCGGGGTACATGACCTTCTCCAGCGAGGACACGCGCAACGTGCGCCCGGCCACCTCGACCCGGGTGACGCTTCCGCGGGAGTCAGCCATCGGTCGTCTCCCACAGGTCCGCGGCGGTCAGGTCGGTGCGTGTGCGCAGGTACGACGGCTGCCGCAGGCGTCCGCTGCCGCGGCCCAGGCTGGCGACGTCGATGACGACCTCCGGCTCGACCCACGTCGTCCCCTTCACGTCCTCGCGCGGGACCTCGGAGGCGAAGGGGGAGCCCCCCCGCTCGAGGGGACGGAGCCGCTCGAGCACGGCGGCTCCCGCGCGGCCGGCGAGGCCGGCCCCGACGCGCCCGACGAAGTCCCACCCCTCGGGACCCGGCACCCCCACGAGGACGGAGCCGAGCAGGGTGCCGCCGGTCTCCCTCCGCCAGCCGCCGACGACGACGGACTCGCTGTCGCGGTGCGGGCGCTTGCGCCAGTCGGGCGAGCGGCGACCGGCGGCGTAGGGGGCGGAGCGACGCTTGGAGACGATGCCCTCCAGGCCCTGCTCCGCGGTCGCTGCGAGCAGTCCCCGGCCGTCGTCGTGGGTCGGCGGGACCTGCCAGCGCGGCCCGTCGATGTCGAGCTGCTCCAGCAGCTGCCGGCGCGCCGACCACGGCTGTGCGGTCAGGTCCTGGCCGAGCAGCCGCAGCAGGTCGAAGGCCATGAGCGTCACCGGGCGGGAGCCGGCGAGCGTGGCCGCGCGCCGGGCGTTGGTCACGTGCATGCGTTCGGTGAGGCCGGCGAAGGAGGGACGGCCGTCGACCAGGGCGACGAGCTCGCCGTCGAGGACCATGTCGTCGTAGAGCTCCGCCAGCGGTGCGAGCTCGGGGTAGGCGACGGTGACGTCCCGACCGGTGCGACTCGTCACGGTGAGGGTGCCCCCCTTCGCCTCGACGATGACGCGCATGCCGTCCCACTTGACCTCGTGGACCCACTCGGCGCCCTGCGGCACGGTGTCGGTGAGCGTGGCGAGCATCGGTCGCATGACCCCATCCTGCCCCCTGTCTCCGCGTAGGCTGAGGTGGACGCTCACCCTCGGGAGGATTGCATGCGCGCCATCTGGAAGGGGGCCGTCTCCTTCGGCCTCGTCAACGTCCCGGTCCGGCTGTACTCCGCGACGGAGAACCACGACGTCCAGTTCCGACAGGTCCACCGCACCGACGGCGGCCGCATCCGCTACAAGCGCTTCTGCAGCATCGACGGTGAAGAGGTCGCCTACGACGACATCGCCAAGGGGTACGAGACCGAGGACGGGGAGATGGTCATCCTCACCGACGAGGACATGGCAGGCCTGCCGACGCGATCGAGCAAGGAGATCAGCGTCGAGAAGTTCGTCCCCGAGGACCAGATCGACCCGATGCTCCTCGACAAGAGCTACTACCTCGAGCCCGACAAGTCGGCCACCAAGCCCTACGTCCTCCTGCGCGAGGCGCTCGAGGCGCAGGGGCGGATGGCCATCGTCACCGTCGCCATCCGCACCCGGATGACGATGGCGGTGCTGCGCGTGCGCGAGGGCGTCATCGTCATGCAGACGATGATGTGGCCCGACGAGATCCGCAGCGCCGACTTCGCTGCCGTCGACGAGGCGGGTGAGGCCTCCGAGAAGGAGATGGCCATGGCCCGGTTGCTCATCGACGAGCTCGCCGGCGACTACGACGCCGACGAGTTCGAGGACGACTACGCCATCGCCGTCCAGGACCTCGTCCGCTCCAAGATCGAGGGGGGAGAGGTCCGCGCCCCGGAGACCGAGGAGGAGGAGGGCGGCGAGGTCGTCGACCTCCTGGCCGCGCTGGCCCAGTCGGTCGAGAAGGCCAAGAAGTCCCGCGGGGAGAGCGCCGGCTCCTCGCAGGAGGGCCGGGAGGACTCGTCGACCGCCGAGAAGTCGAGCTCGAAGGCGCCGGCGAAGAAGAGCGCTGCCAAGAAGTCCACGGCGAAGAAGTCCACCGCCAAGAAGGCGCCGGCGAAGAAGAGCACCGCCAAGAAGTCCACGGCGAAGAAGTCCACCGCCAAGAAGACGCCGGCGAAGAAGTCCGACCCCAAGAAGAAGGCGAGCTGACCACCCTTCGCCATGCCTGAAGGCCACACCCTCCACCGGATCGCCCGCGACCTGCACGCCGCCTTCGCCGGCCGGGTCGTGTCCGTGTCGTCCCCGCAGGGGCGCTTCGCCGCCGGCGCGGCGCTCCTCGACGGCCACGAGGTGGTCGAGGCACGGGCCCACGGTAAGCACCTCTTCGTCGAGTTCGCCGGTGAGCGGGTGCTGCACGTGCACCTGGGGCTGATCGGCACCTTCGTCATCGACTCGACCGCGTACGTGGGCGAACGTCCGGTCACCGGTCAGGTGCGCTGCCGCATCGCGACCGAGGAGCACGCCGCCGACCTGCGTGGTCCCATCAAGTGCGTCGTCATCACGCCCGAGGAGGAGGCGGCGGTCCACGCCAAGCTCGGTCCGGATCCCTTGCGCGACACCGACGGTGGGCCTGCGTGGGAGCGGATCCACCGCTCGCGCAAGTCGATCGCGGCCCTGCTGATGGAGCAGGACGTGCTGGCCGGTGTCGGCAACGTCTACCGCTGCGAGGTGCTCCACCGGCACCGGATCAACCCGATGACCCCGGGGGAGCGGCTCAAGCGGGCGTCGTGGGAGCTGATCTGGGCGGACCTGCGCCGGCTCCTGCCGCTCGGCGTGGCGACGGGGCGGATCGTCACCGACGTGGCCGAGGTGGACGAGATCGAGGCCGCCCTGGCGAAGGGGGAGGACGTGCACCTCGACGAGCGCACGAGCGCGGTCTACAGGCGGACCGGGGAGGACTGCGGTCGGTGCGGCTCGGTCATCAGGGCGAAGGACGTCGCCGGCCGCACCCTCTACTGGTGCGGGAACTGCCAGCGGCGCAGCTGATCAGGGCCGTTCCGGCCGGGTGAGGTGCATGACCTCCGGCGGGCGCCCCCACTCGTCACGCCCGAGCCGGGACATCGGGCGCAGAGCCTCCATGCTGGGGTGTCCGTCGACGAGCGCCTCGTCGGCGACGGTGATTGCGAGGATGTCGCCGAGCACCAAGTGCGAGTTGCCCAGTTTGATGCTCGAGTGCAGCCGGCACTCGATGGAGACAGGGGAGGCCGCGACGCGCGGGACGGTGACGAGCGCGCTGGGTTCGAGGTCGATGCCCAGCGCGCTCGCCTCATCCACGTCCGGCTCGAAGGGGGCGCTGCTCGCGTTGGCGAGGTGCGACAGCTCCTCGCTCACGAGGTTGATGACGAAGTGCTGCGTCGCCAGGACGTTGCGCAGCGTGTCCTTGCGTCCAACCGATGCGAAGCTGACGATCGGTGGGCGCGCGCAGGCGACGTTGAAGAAGGAGTGCGGAGCGAGGTTGCCGGTCCCGTCGGAGGCAACGCTCGTGATCCAGGCGATGGGACGAGGCACGACGATCGACGTGAGCAGGTCGTAAGGATTCGTGGCCGGGTCGCTGGTGTCGAAGACCGTGCGCATGGGACCAGCGTATGGGCCTCGGGATCGGCAGGGCGCGAGCGGCGATACGGTCGGTCCATGAGCATCGTCAAGATCAACGCCATCACCGTGCCCGAGCAGGCGCGTGAGGAGTTCGAGCGTCGCTTCGCCGCCCGCAAGGGGGCCGTCGACCAGGAACCGGGGTTCGAGGGTTTCCAGCTGCTGCGTCCGACGGAGGGCGAGGAGCGCTACTTCGTCCTCACGTGGTGGGCCGACGAGGAGTCCTTCGCCGCGTGGCGGGACGGCAATGCCAGCGAGGCGCACTCGGGACAGCAGCAGCAACCGGTCGCCACCGGCACCCAGCTCATGGGCTTCGACGTCGTCCTCGACTCGCCCAAGCCCTGAGCGGCCCTGATTTGTGCGCTGAGAGCGAACACGCCCGAGCAGGCGCCCGCCGTGGAACAGCCTCGCGGAAGATGACGTTGGCACCCATGACAAGGCTTGACCTCGAGCACTCGGGGTAGGCACGTAGCATCGTGGTCCTGAGCGACACATGAAGGGGTAGATCCCATGTTCGAACGGTTCACCGACCGGGCCCGCCGGGTCGTGGTCCTGGCCCAGGAGGAGGCGCGCCTCCTCAACCACAACTACATCGGGACCGAGCACATCCTGCTCGGCCTCATCCACGAGGGCGAAGGGGTGGCGAGCAAGGCGCTCGAGTCCCTGGGGGTCTCCCTCGATGCCGTCCGTGAGCAGGTCCAGGACATCATCGGTCCGGGCCAGCAGGCGCCGTCGGGGCACATCCCCTTCACCCCGCGCGCGAAGAAGGTCCTCGAGCTGTCCCTGCGCGAGGCGCTGCAGCTCGGCCACAACTACATCGGCACCGAGCACATCCTCCTCGGCCTCATCCGTGAGGGCGAAGGGGTGGCCGCCCAGGTCCTAGTCAAGCTCGGCGCGGACCTCGGCCGCGTGCGCCAGACCGTCATCCAGCTGATCTCCGGCTACCAGGGCGGCAAGGAGGGCCAGGCCGCCGGTGTCGGCGCGGGCTCCGGCCCGCAGGAGGGCCAGCCCGCGGGCTCGCTCGTGCTCGACCAGTTCGGTCGCAACCTGACCCAGGCCGCCCGGGACGGCCAGCTCGACCCGGTCATCGGGCGGACCAAGGAGGTCGAGCGCATCATGCAGGTGCTCTCGCGCCGCACGAAGAACAACCCCGTCCTCATCGGTGAGCCCGGCGTCGGCAAGTCCGCCGTCGTCGAGGGCCTCGCCCAGGACATCGTCGACGAGAACGTCCCGGAGACGCTGAAGGACAAGCAGCTCTACACGCTCGACCTCGGCTCCCTCGTGGCCGGCAGCCGCTACCGCGGTGACTTCGAGGAGCGCCTGAAGAAGGTGCTCAAGGAGATCAAGACGCGCGGCGACATCATCCTCTTCATCGACGAGATCCACACCCTCGTCGGTGCCGGAGCGGCCGAGGGCGCCATCGACGCCGCGAGCATCCTCAAGCCGATGCTGGCGCGCGGTGAGCTGCAGACCATCGGTGCGACCACGCTCGAGGAGTACCGCAAGCACATCGAGAAGGACTCCGCGCTCGAGCGCCGCTTCCAGCCGATCCAGGTCGACGAGCCCTCGCTGGCGCACGCCATCGAGATGCTCAAGGGCCTGCGCGACCGGTACGAGGCGCACCACAAGGTGACCATCACCGACCCGGCGATCGTCGCCGCGGTGACGATGGCCGACCGCTACGTCAACGACCGCTTCCTGCCGGACAAGGCGATCGACCTCATCGACGAGGCGGGCGCGCGCCTGCGCATCCGCCGGATGACCGCCCCGCCGGAGCTGAAGGAGTTCGACGACAAGATCGCGCAGGTGCGTCTGGAGAAGGAGTCGGCCATCGACGGCCAGGACTTCGAGAAGGCCGCCAGCCTGCGTGACGACGAGAAGAACCTGCTCGCGGACAAGGCCAAGCGCGAGGAGGAGTGGAAGGCCGGCGACATGGACATCGTGGCCGAGGTCGACGAGGAGCTGATCGCCGAGGTGCTCGCCGCCTCGACCGGCATCCCCGTCTTCAAGCTCTCCGAGGAGGAGTCCAGCCGACTGCTCAACATGGAGGGCGAGCTGCACAAGCGGGTCATCGGCAACGACGACGCGATCCACGCCCTCTCGGCGGCGATCCGTCGCACCCGAGCCGGTCTGAAGGACCCGCATCGCCCCGGCGGCTCGTTCATCTTCGCCGGTCCCACCGGTGTCGGCAAGACCGAGCTGGCCAAGGCGCTCGCGGAGTTCCTCTTCGGTGACGAGGACAGCCTGATCACCCTCGACATGTCGGAGTACTCCGAGAAGCACACGGTCAGCCGTCTCTTCGGCTCGCCCCCCGGCTACGTCGGCTACGACGAGGGTGGCCAGCTGACGGAGAAGGTGCGCCGCAAGCCCTTCTCGGTGGTCCTCTTCGACGAGGTGGAGAAGGCCCACCCGGAGATCTTCAACTCGCTGCTCCAGGTCCTCGAGGACGGTCGCCTGACCGACTCGCAGGGTCGGATGGTCGACTTCAAGAACACCATCATCCTGATGACGACGAACCTCGGCACCCGGGACATCTCCAAGGGGTCGATGGGCTTCGTCGCCAACACGGACGACCGCACGGACTACGAGCGGATGAAGGGCAAGGTCATCGACGAGCTGAAGAACCACTTCCGTCCGGAGTTCCTCAACCGCGTCGACGACACGATCGTCTTCCCGCAGCTGAGCCAGGACGAGCTGATCCAGATCGTCGACCTCGAGGTCGCCAAGCTCGACAAGCGTCTCAAGGACAAGGACATGGGCATGGAGCTCACGTCTGCGGCGAAGGAGCTGCTGGCCAAGCGTGGCTACGACCCGGTGCTGGGTGCCCGTCCGCTCAAGCGGACCATCCAGCGCGAGATCGAGGACGTGCTCTCCGAGAAGATCCTCTTCGGCGAGCTGCACGCCGGTGAGATCGTCGCGGTGGACGTCGAGGGCGAGGGCAAGTCCGCGAAGTTCACCTTCCACGGCACGCCCAACGTCGGCGAGCTCGACGTCCCGCTCATCGAGGCGGGGGACGGCGGGTCCTCCTCCGACTGACCGCACAGGACGAAGGGGGCGGCCACCATCGAGGTGGTCGCCCCCTTCGTTGTGCTCCGGTCCGAGAAGACTGTCCGGGAAGTCCTGAGGTGACCGGGAAACCTCGGGATGACCGCTTCGTGGCCCGGCCATGTCGAGGTTTACCGGCCCTACCGCTCCTTCCCGGTCAGGCGGGTGGGGTCCAGCGCGGATCGCGGCCGATGAAGGCGAGGAAGCGCTCCTGGGTGCTCGCACCTTCGGGGACGGGCTGCTGGTCCCCGAACTGACCCGACGCGCGGATCATGGCTGCCCGGGCGCTCATTCCCTCAAGCGCGCCGGCGATGAACTCCTCGTCCAGTCGGTCGTCCTGCCCGGTCGCGCGAGCGAGGTCCCACGTGTGGAAGACGACGTCGCTCGTGAAGTACTGGTCGAGCATCGCCGGCAGTGGTAGCTCGCCGATGCGCTCGTGGGCGAAGACCACCTGCTCGCTCGCCGGGTCCTCCAGCAGTGCCCGCACCTGGGCATCGGTCTGCTCCCACGCCGCGACGGGGTCCTCCTCCGCGGACGGCACCGGGACGAACTGCACCTGGCTGCCGGACGTCACGAGCGCCGGCAGCCAGGTGGACAGGTGTCCGACGATGTCCCGTGCCCGCCACTGCGCGACGGGGGAGGGAGCGTCCCAGTCGGGGGTCCCTCGGACGCGGTCGGTGAAGGTGTCGGCGGCCGAGCGATAGCGCTCGACGACCGACAGCTCGGTCAGCGAGGTCATGTGACCTCCCCGGCGTCGAGTATCGAGTCGAGGGTGGCGTAGCCCTCGTTGATGCCGACGTCCATCCCGGAGGCGAGCATCTGCTCGCGCGCCTCGAAGGAGTCGACGAGCGAGCTGACCACCAGGCGGCTCCACCCGTCCCCGAGGTCCTCGAAGGTCACCGTGTCCAGGGACACCCCGTCGGGGTAGCCCTCCCAGGTGAAGGTCTGCACGATCCGGTCCGGTCGGACGTCGTGGAAGCACCCGTGGAACCGGAACTCCTCGGCGTCGGTCCCCTCGCCCCGGATGTTGGTGAACCGCCAGCTGCCGCCGGTACGTGCCTCCCAGTGGTCGATGCGGGTGGACAGGTCCTTCGGGCCGATCCAACGGGCGTAGAGGTCCGGGTCCGTGTGCGCGCGGAACAGCTGCTCGGGCGTGGCCCGGAAGTCCCGGGTGATGCGTAGGACGGGGACCTCCGGGTCGGCCTCGATGGTGGCGGTGGTGACGTGGGTGGATGTGGTCTTCATCGGTCTGCTCCTGCATCAGTGGTGTGCGTGCCGGGCGAAGGGGGTTCGCCGAGCACCTCCTCGAGCCGGACCATGCGGTCCTCGGCCCGTCGGTGGTGTCGCTCGATCCAGGTGGTCAGGGTGGCCAGCACCTCGCTCTCGAGGTGGACCGGGCGGCGTTGCGCCTCACGACTGCGAGTGACCAGGCCGGCGTCCTCGAGCACCCGCAGGTGCTTGCTGACGGCCTGCAGACTCACGTCGTAGTGGGCGGCGAGGTCGGAGACGGTGGCGTCACCGACGGTGAGGCGGGCGACGATGTCCCGCCTGATGGGGTCGGCCAGGGCGGCGAAGGCCCGGGACAGCTGGTCCTGGGTCCGGGCCATGACGTCCCCCGTCCATTGATCAACCAAAAGGTTGAATACAACGGTACGCCGACGGAAGGCCGTGGTCAACCATGTGGTTGACAACGGGCGCTGAGCCCCCTTCGCGCCCACCTGCGGCCCCGCCCCGTGGCGGGGCGTAGGTTTGTCCGGGTGAGCGTCACCATCCGTCGAGCCCGCACCACGGACGTGTGGGCCATCCGCGACCTCGTGGCCCCGTTGGCCGAGCGGCGGGTCCTCGTCAGCAAGGACACCGTCGCCTACTTCGAGGGACTGCAGGAGTTCCACGTCGCCGAGATCGACGGCGAGGTCGTCGGGTGCGGCGCCCTGCACGTGATGTGGGAGGACCTCGCCGAGATCCGCACGCTCGCGGTCGCGGACGCGCACCTCGGCCGCGGCGTCGGGGGCCGGCTGCTGCAGGCACTGACCGAGGACGCCATCGCCCTGGGTGTCCGGCGACTGTTCTGCCTGACCTTCGAGACCGAGTTCTTCATCCGTCACGGGTTCGAGGAGATCGACGGGCGGGCCGTCGACCCCGAGGTCTACGTCGAGCTGCTGCACTCCTACGACGAGGGCGTGGCGGAGTTCCTCGACCTCGAGCGGGTCAAGCCCAACACCCTGGGCAACTCCCGGATGCTGCGCCAGCTCTGACCGCTTCGAAGCCGCATCTCCCCGGGGGCGTGCGGCGAAGGGGGTCGACCGCCGGCCGGTGCGGTCGGCGGCTCAGGAGGGCAGCGAGTAGCGGCCGTCCTCGTCCTGCTCGGCCAGTCCGTCCTCGAGCAGACCGGCGAGGCACCGCTCGACCTTGGACTCGTCATCGGGCCACGTGGTCGTGATCGCCGTGCGCGTGACCGGGTCCGCGCTCTCCCGCAGCAGCTGGACGATGCGCCCGCGGACCTGCCGGTCGGTGCCGTGCCACGCCTGGCCGCGCCTCGGCGGCCCCTCGTGCTCGGGACGTCCGGCGAGCTGCCAGGCGCACAGGTGCGCGACGGGACACCCGTCGCACCCGGGGGAGCGGGCCGTGCACACGAGCGCCCCCAGCTCCATGACCGCGGCATTCCACGCGTTCGCCTCGTCCTGCTGGCGCGGCATCGACCGCTCGGCGAGTCGGGTCTCGGCGGCCGTCAGCGACGCGGCGGCGTGCTGGCGTCCGGTGACGGTCCGGGCGAGGACCCGTCGGACATTGGTGTCGACGACCGTCCGTGGGTCACCGAAGGCGAAGGACGCGACCGCGGCGGCCGTGTAGGCGCCGACTCCCGGGAGCGCGAGGAGGTCCGCGTGCTCGCTCGGGACCTCACCGGCGTGCCGCTCGACCATCACCGTCGCCGACTCCCACAGGCGCAGCGCGCGGCGCGGGTAGCCGAGACGCTCCCACATCCGCACCGCCTCGCCGGGGGCGTCCGCGGCGAGGTCGAAGGGGGTGGGCCAGCGCTCCATCCAGCGCTCCCAGACGGGGAGCACCCGGGCGATGGGGGTCTGCTGGGACATCACCTCGGACAGGTAGACACCCCACGCGGAGCAGTCGGGCTCGCGCCAGGGCAGGTCGCGTCCGTGGTCGGCGTACCAGGAGGTGACGGCATGGTGGAGCCGCGGTCCGGCGGCATCGGTCATGGCAGCGGGCTCCCGTCGAGCCGGGGGCGGTACCTCCCGGATCGGGTGTCGAACCTGCCCACGATTTCGGAGCCGACGAAGCACCCCATCTAGACGTAGCGCTCGAGGATCGAGGACTCGGCGAGACGGGAGAGTCCCTCCCGGACCATGCGGGCACGCAGCTCACCGACGCCGTCGACCGTCATGAGGTCGTCGAGGCCGGCCGCCAGGAGCGGCTGCAGGGAGCCGAAGTGCTCGACCAGCCGCTCGATGATCGCGCCGGGCAGGCGCGGGATCTTGCTCAGGATCCGCAGGCCGCGGGGACCGACGGTCGCGTCGAGTGACTCGCCGACGATCGGGAAACCGAGGGCCTTGGCCACGTGACCGAGGTCGAGGAGCTCGGCGGCATCGAGGACCGCGAGGTTGTCCAGCACGTCGGTGTGGGTGCGGACCGCCCCGTCGGGCTCGATGTAGTCGAGGATCACCGTGCGCATGTTGTCGTCGAGACCGGCGGTCAGCTCCTCGAGCTGCAGGCTCAGCAGCCGTCCGTCGATCCCGAGCTCGAGGACGTACTCGGCGATCTCGGCGTGGATGCGTCGGACCATCTCCAGGCGCTGGAGCACGACTGCGACGTCGCGGACGGTGACCAGGTCCTCGATCTCCAGCGCCGACAGCGCACCGGTGACCTCGGTCAGCCGGGTCGTGTAGCGCTCGAGCGTCTGCATCGCCTGGTTGGCCTGGGAGAGCAGCTCGGAGGCGGTGCGCAGCACGTGCCGGCGCCCGGCGACGTAGAGCGCGATGATGTGCATGGACTGGCTCACCGACAGCACGGGGTTGCCGGTCTGCCGCGCGACCCGCTCCGCGGTGCGGTGGCGGGTACCGCTCTCCGTCGTCTCGATCGTGGGGTCGGGCACGAGCTGGACGGCGGCCTTGTGGATGCGCGAGACGTTGGAGTCGATGATGATGGCGCCGTCCATCTTCGCCAGCTCGCGCAGTCGCGTCGCGGAGAACTCGATGTTCACGTCGAAGCCGCCGGTGCACAGCGCGTCCACGCGCGGGTCGTAGCCCATGACGATGAGCGCGCCGGTGTTGCCGCGCATGATGCGGGCGAGTCCGTCACGCAGCGGTGTGCCGGGGGCGACCGCGGCAAGGGTCGCCCGGAAGAGGTCCTCGTCGGCTTCGGTCACGAGCCGAGTCTAGGTCGTCAGACGGAGCGCAAACGGCTCGCGGGCGGGCGGGCTCGTACCTGCTCGATCGCGGAGGCGACGTCGACGACCTCGACGACGTCCATGCCCGGGGGAGGGGAGGCGTCCGCCAGGGCTCCCTTGGGCACCAGCGCGGTGCGGAAGCCGAGCCGGGCGGCCTCGGTCAGACGGCGGGCCACCCCGACGGCAGGGCGCACCTCGCCGCTCAGACCCACCTCGCCGAGCGCGAGCAGGTCGTGGGCGACCGGCTGCTCGAGGACGGCGCTCGCGATGGCCACGGCGACGGCCAGGTCGCTCGACGGCTCGGTGATCTTCACCCCGCCGACGGTCGAGACGTAGGTGTCGGCCCCGACGATGGGGGCTCCGGCACGCTTGTCGAGCACGGCGATGATCATCGCCACGCGCCCGGAGTCCAGGCCGACGTTGGCCCGGCGCGGCGTCGGGATCTGGGACGGGGTGACCAGGGCCTGGATCTCGACGACGAGCGGCCGTCGCCCCTCGAGCGTGACGGTCGCACAGGTGCCCGGGACGGTGATGTGCCGGCTGGACAGGAAGAGACCGCTGGGGTCGCTCAGCCCGACGATGCCCGTGTCGTGCAGGTCGAAGCAGCCGACCTCGTCGGTGGGGCCGTAGCGGTTCTTCACCGCCCGCACCAGACGCAGCCGGGAGTGCCGGTCGCCGTCGAACTGCACGACGACGTCGACGAGGTGCTCCAGCACGCGCGGGCCGGCGATCGACCCGTCCTTGGTCACGTGGCCGACGAGGAGCATCGCGAAGCCGCCCGTCTTGGCCGCCTGGATGAGCGAGCCGGCGACCTCGCGGACCTGGCCGACGTTGCCGGCGGCGCCGTCGACCTCGCCCGAGGCCACGGTCTGCACCGAGTCGATGACGACGAGGTCCGGCCTCACCTGGTCGATCTGGGCCAGCACCGTCGCCAGGTCGGTCTCGGAGGCGAGGTAGAGCCCGTCGGTGACGGCGCCGATCCGCTCGGCCCGCCCGCGCACCTGCGCCGCGGACTCCTCGCCGCTGATGTAGAGCACGCGCCTGCCCTCGCCGACGCGTGCGGCGACGTCGAGCAGCAGCGTCGACTTGCCGATGCCCGGCTCGCCGGCGACGAGCACGACCGACCCCGGCACGAGCCCACCACCGAGGACGCGGTCGAACTCCGGGACGCCGGAGCTGCGGTGGGCGGCGTGGTCGCCGTCGACCTCACGGATCGGCACGGCCGGCCGCTCCACGCGCGCGGCGGCGAAGGTCCGGGTGGTCGCACCGCCGACCTCCTCGACCGTGCCCCAGGCCTGGCACTCGCCGCAGCGGCCGACCCATTTCACGCTCGTCCAACCGCACTCGCTGCACCGGTGGACGGGTGCCTTCTTGCTCGCCATGCCTCAGAACCTACGCGGCGGGGGCGACAACGGCCGACCGCGTCCGGCCCGGGCAATCACAGGTCGGCGAACACCGCGCCCGGGTTGAGGATCCCGCGGGGGTCCAGCGCGGCCTTGACGGCACGGTGGATGCCACGGTTGCCCTCGTCGAGCTCCCGGGCGAGCCACCCCCGCTTGAGCCGGCCGACGCCGTGCTCGCCGGTGATCGTGCCGCCGAGGTCCAGCCCGAGCCGCATGATGTCGTCGAAGGCCCGGTGCGCCCGGTCCACCTCGTCCGGGTCGGCGGTGGAGAAGAAGATCGACGGGTGCAGGTTGCCGTCGCCGGCGTGGGCGACGGTCGCGATCGTCAGGCCGGTCGCGGCGCGGATGCCGTCGAGGCGCTCGTAGAAGGTCGGCAGCTGCTCCCGCGGGACGCACACGTCGTCGAGGAGCTGCCCGCCCCCGTGGGAGCGGGCGTGGTGCTCGTAGGCCGTCTGCGCCAGGCGGCGGGCGGCCACGAGGGCCTCGTTGTCGGCGGCGTCGTCGGAGAAGGCGACGTCGAGCGCGCCGTGCGAGCGGGCCTGCCCGGTGAAGGCCTCGACCTCCGCCAGGGCGCTCTCCCGGTTGCCCCCGCCGTCGGACTGCATGAGGAGCATCGCGCCGGCGTGCGCGTCCAGGCCGAAGTCGCCGTAGGCGTTGAGCATGTCCAGGCTGGTGCGGTCCAGCGACTCGAGCATCGACGGCTGCGCCCCGGAGGCCATGAAGGCCGACACGGTCGCGGCGCCGGCCCGCTCGTCGGCGAAGGTCGCGACCGCCGTGAGCGGCGGCGGCATGAGCGGCACGAGGCGCAGCGTGATCCCGACGATGACGCCGAGCGTCCCCTCGGACCCGACGAAGAGGCCGCGCAGGTCGAGCCCGGCCACCCCCTTCGCCGTCCTCGCCCCGATCGTGGTCAGGGTGCCGTCGGCGAGCACGACCTCCAGCGCCCGCACGTAGTCGCCGGTCACGCCGTACTTCACGCAGCACAGGCCGCCGGCGTTGGTCGCGACGTTGCCGCCGACGGAGGAGATCGCCACCGAGCCCGGATCGGGCGGGTACGACAGGCCGTGCCGGGCGACGGCGTCCTTGAGGTCCTGGTTGATGATCCCCGGCTCGACCGTGACGGTGCGCTCACCGAGGTCGAGGTCGAGGATCCGCGTCATCGACGCCACGGACAGCAGCAGGCAGCCGGGCACGGCGTTGGCGCCACCGGACAGGCCGGTGCGGGCCCCCTGGGGGACGACGGGGATGCCGTGCCGGGAGGCGAAGCGCATCGTCGCCTGCACGTCCGCCACCGTCCGGGCCCACACCAGGGCCACGGCACCGTCGTGCGGGCAGAAGAGCGCTTCGTCCCGGGAGTGCGCGGCGACCACGTCGGCCTCGGTGGTGACCACCCCGTCGCCCGTCTCCGGGGCGAGCTCACCCCGGACGAGGTCGAGCAGGGCAGCCGGGTCCATCACCCCTCCCGGGCGGCCAGGGTCGCGGGGTGGACGAGCAGCGGCAGCAGGTCCCGGCCCCCGGGCGAAGGGGGGCCCGCTGCCCCCTTCGTCCCGGTCGCCGCAGCCACGAGGGCGAGGTGGGCCTCGCAGCGCTCGGCGAGCTCCGCGTACCCCTGCTCGCCCATGAGCTCGATCAGCCCCGGACGCTCGCTGACGTAGACCGGGTCGGGGGCGGTGTGCGCGTCGGGGCTGCCCGAGCAGTACCAGTCCAGCTCGTGACCGCCCGGGCCCCAGCCGCGGCGGTCGTACTCGCCGATGCTCACCTCGAGGTAGGTGGTCCCGTCGGGCAGCTCGACGTCGCGGTAGGTGCGGCGGATCGGCAGCTGCCAGCACACGTCCGGCTTGGTCGTGTGCGGCTCGACACCGTGGAGGATCGCGTGCTGGTGCAGTGCGCAGCCCGCCCCTGCGGGGAAGCCGGGACGGTTGAAGAAGATGCAGGCCCCGTCGACGACCTTCGTCTTCAGCTCGCCGTCCTCCTTCTCCGTCCACGCCGACCGGCGGGTGGTGCCCGGGTGCAGCTGCCACTCGTCCTCACCGAGCTCGTCGGCGATCGCCTTGACCCGCTTGACGTCGTCCTTGTCGGTGAAGTGCGCCCCGAGCACGCAGCACCCGAAGTCCGGCTCGTCGGAGTTGATGCCGTGGCAGCCGTTGCCGAAGATGCACGTCCACGACGACGTCAGCCACGTCAGGTCGCAGCGGAAGCGCTGCCCCTCCTCGGCCGGGTCGTCGAACTCGACCCAGGTGCGTGCCGTTGCCAGGTCGGTCTCGCCGGGGTGCTGCTCGTTGTCCTGCTCCACGGCGACACCCTAATGGAGCGCAGTCGCGCGACCGCTCGATCTCCTTCGGGGTCTACTGTGGCCCCGTGCGTCTTGGCGTCATCGACATCGGCTCGAACACCGTCCACCTCCTCGTGGTGGACGCCCATCATGGTGCCGCGCCGATCCCGGCCACCAAGCACAAGATGGTGCTGCGGCTCGCCGAGCACGTCGACGCCGAGGGGGCCATCGACGAGTCCGGGGCGGCCGACCTCTCCCGGTTCGTCCACGAGTGCCTCGAGATCGCCGAGGACCAGGGCGTGGAGGAGATCCTCGCCTTCGCCACCAGCGCCATCCGCGAGGCCCCCAACGGGGAGGCCGTCCTCGACCGCGTGCGGGATGAGACCGGCGTGGACCTCGAGGTCCTCGAGGGCGTCGACGAGGCCCGGCTGACCTTCCTCGCCGCCCGGCGCTGGGTGGGGTGGTCCGCCGGGAGGCTGCTCGTCATCGACATCGGTGGCGGCTCCCTCGAGCTCACCCTCGGCGACGACGAGGAGCCCGACGTCGCCAAGTCCCTCCTCCTCGGGGCAGGACGCGTCACCCGGGACCACCTGCCGGGGGACCCCCCGACCCCCGAGGACATCACGGCTGCCCGGCGGAAGGTCCGCGCGATCCTGGCCAAGGAGATTCGTCCCTACGCCAAGGCGGCCTCCCCGGACAGCGTCGTCGGCACGAGCAAGACGATGCGCTCGTTGGCCCGGATCGCCGGGGCCGCCCCGAGCGGTGAGGGTCCCTACGTCCTGCGCACGCTGCACGTGGACGACGTGCGCGAGACGATCGCGAAGGTGGCACCGATGACCGCCGCCGAGCGCGCCACCCTCGCCGGGGTCAGTGCCGCCCGCGCGCAGCAGATCCTCGCTGGCGGGATCGTCGCCGAGGCAGCGATGGACCTGCTCGGTGTCACGGAGCTGACCATCTGCCCCTGGGCGATGCGCGAGGGCGTGCTGCTGCGCTACCTCGACCACATGAGCTGACCCGACAGCCCGCAGAGGAAGGGGATGGTGGCCCGGCTCAGGCCGCCGCCCGGACCATGACGACGACGTTCGGCCGAAGACCAACGAGTCCGGGCGGTGCGCCAAGGGCCGCCGTGCCCTTCCTCTGCGGGCCGCTGGTGTCCGGCTCCCATCACCGCCGGCGCCGTGGACTCAGAGGTCTACGCTCGAGGTATGGCTGACGCACGCCCGGTCCCGGTGGCCCTGTCCACGGCATCCGTGTACCCGGCTGGGACGGCGGCGGCCTTCGAGTACGCGGCCGACCTCGGCTACGACGGCGTCGAGGTCATGGTGTGGAACGACCCGATCTCGCAGAGCGCCAAGGCTCTCAACGCACTCGCGGAGCACCACGGCCTGGACATCGTCTCCATCCACGCGCCGACGCTGCTGCTGACCCAGCGCGTCCTGGGGACGGACGCGTGGGGCAAGGTCGACCGCTCGATCGAGCTGGCCCACGCGGTGGGGGCGCCGACGGTCGTGCTGCACCCGCCCTTCCGCTGGCAGAAGGAGTACGCCCGCAACTTCGCCGACGGCGTCGCCGCGCGCGAGCACGACAGCGACATCGTCCTCGCGGTGGAGAACATGTTCCCGTGGGCGGCCCGGGGCCAGTCGGTGCAGGCGTACCTGCCGCACTGGGACCCGGTGCCCCAGCCGTACGACCACGTGACCGTCGACCTGTCGCACACCGCGACGGCGCGCAGCGATGCCCTGCAGATGGTGCGGGACCTGGCGGAGCGCCTCGCCCACATCCACCTCGCCGACGGGATGCTGACGACGCTGAAGGACGACCACCTCGTCCCCGGTCGGGGGACGCAGCCGTGCGCGGAGGTCCTCGACCACATCACCGGCAGCGGCTTCGCCGGGGCGGTCGTCCTGGAGGTCGGCACCCGTCGGCGCCCGAAGGAGCGCGAGCTCGACCTGCGCGAGTCGCTCGACTTCGCCCGCCACCACCTCGGCCAGGCCGTGCCGGTGACCGACGTCGCCTCGTCATGAGCGCGCGCGGCCGCCGGTCCGGGGGAGGGGACACGCGCGCCGAGATCCTCGACGTGGCCCGCGGCCTCTTCGCCGCGAAGGGGTACGACGGCACCTCGGTCCGTGGTGTCGCCCGCGAGGCCGGGGTGGACCCGGCGCTCGTCCACCACTACTTCGACGGCAAGCCCGGCCTGTTCTCCGAGGTCGTCGGTGTGCCCGCGGGTATCGAGGAGCAGATCACGGCGGCCGTGACCGGTCCGCACGAGGGCGCGGGGGAGCGGGTCGTGCGCACCTTCCTGCGCGTCTGGGACGGCCCGGAGGGGCGGGCCCGGTTCCGGGCGCTCGTGGGTGCCGTGGCCTCCCACGAGGAGGCGGCGCACCTGCTGCGCGACTTCGTCTCCCGCAGCGTCCTCAGGAGCCTGGCGCACATCTTCGGTGACGAGGACGTCCTGCCGGACCTGGCGGTCGCGGCCGTCGGCTCGCAGCTGGTGGGGATGGCGCTGCTGCGGTACCTCCTCGAGGCCCCCCCGATGGCCGACGCCGACCCCGAGGAGATCGTCGCGGTGCTGGCCCCGCCCATCCAGGCGCTGCTCGTCCCCTGATCGCACCCACTGCGACGCAGGGGCGCGACGGGGGTTGCGCGGACCACGGAAGCGGGAGGAGTATTCATCACATGGGGAATTACGTGATCGAGATCGCCGGGCTGACCGTCACCCGGGGCGGGCGGCTGGTCATCCCCGGCCTGGACCTGCGGGTCCCGGCCGGCCAGGTGGTCGGCCTCCTCGGACCCAGCGGGGGAGGCAAGTCGACCGTGATGCGTGCCGTCGTCGGCGTGCAGCGCATCGACGACGGAGACGTCGAGGTCCTCGGCCTGCCGGCCGGCCACCGACGACTGCGCAAGCGGGTCGGGTACGTCACCCAGTCACCGAGCGTCTACGGCGACCTCACCGTCCGGGAGAACGTCACCCACTTCGCCCGGCTGCTCGGGACCGCGGACCCGCAGGCGACCGCCGAGGCCGTGGTGGCGCGCGTGGGCCTGGCCGACCACGCCGACGACCGCACCGACGAGCTCTCCGGCGGACAACGCAGCCGGGCCTCGCTCGCCGCCGCCCTCGTCGGCGACCCCGAGCTGCTCGTCCTCGACGAGCCGACCGTCGGTCTCGACCCGGTGCTTCGGCGCGACTTGTGGGGGCTCTTCCGCCGGCTCGCGCAGGACGGCGTCACGCTGCTCGTCTCCAGCCACGTGATGGACGAGGCCAGCCGGTGCGACCGATTGGTCCTCCTGCGCGAAGGGGTCGTGCTCGCCGACGACACCCCGGCCCGCCTGCTCGAGCGCACCGGCGCCGAGGACGCCGAGGGCGCCTTCCTCGCGCTCGTCGAGGGGGTGGCGGCATGATTCCGCGACTGACGCTCGCGACCGCGGCCCGCGTGCTGCGGCAGGTGCGTCGGGACCACCGCACGCTCGCGCTGCTGGTGGTCATGCCGATCGTGCTGATGGGCCTGCTCGCGTGGATCTACGTCGACAGCCCGATCTTCGACCGCATCGGCCCGGTCCTCGTGGCGATCTTCCCCTTCGTCATCATGTTCGTCGTCACGAGCGTCGCCACCCTCCGCGAGCGCACGAGCGGCACCCTCGAGCGGCTGCTGACCACGCCGCTGGGCAAGGGTGACCTCGTCGTCGGCTACGCCCTCGCCTTCGGCCTCCTGGCCATCATCCAGGGCGCGATCGTCACCGCGATCACGGTGTGGCTCTTCGGGCTGGAGATCGCCGGCGCGCTGACGTGGCTCGTCCTCGTCGTCGTCGGCAGCGGGGTGCTCGGGACGGTGCTGGGGCTCTTCGCCTCGGCCTTCGCCAGCACGGAGTTCCAGGCCGTCCAGCTGATGCCCGCGACGGTCCTGCCGCAGTTCCTGCTGTGCGGTCTCCTCGTGCCCCGCGACCAGCTGCCCCGCACGCTCGAGCTCGTCTCCGACGTCCTGCCGCTGTCCCACGTCGTCGACGCGGCGTACGCCGTGGCGCGCAGCGCCGAGCCGGCTGAGGACCTCGGCCTCCCGCTGCTCGTCATCGCGATCTGGATCGCGGTCGCCCTCGTCCTCGGCAGCCTCACCCTCCGGCGTCGTACCCCATGACCACAGCCGTAGGCTGACGGCGTGAGACGGTTCCTCTTCATCGCCAACTCCTCCGCCGGCACGAGCGACCGAGAGCGCACCGATGCTGCCCTGGGGGTGCTGCGGGAGCACGGTGACGTCGACGTCGTCACCACCGACACCATCGAGGAGCTGACCGAGGCCATCGCCCGGAAGGACGGGCGCGAGATCATCGTCGCGGGTGGCGACGGGACGCTCAACGCCTTCGTCACCGCCCTCTGCCGCGCAGGCCACCTGGGCGAGGACCCGCCGACCGTGGGGCTGCTGCCGATGGGCACGGGTAACGATTTCGCCCGCACCGTCGAGCTGCCCACGGACCCGGCCGAGGCGGCCCGCGTCGTGATCGACAGCCCGGCGCGACCGATCGACGTGCTCATCGACGACGAGGACCGGATCGTCGCCAACGCCGTGCACATCGGCGTCGGGGAGGAGGCCGGTCGCATCGCCGCGCCCTGGAAGGAACGGTTCGGGCCGATCGGGTACGTCATCGGGGGCTTCGCCGCGGGGTTCGGCCAGACCGGGCGGCGATTGAGGGTGGTGGCGGACGGCCAGGTCGTGGCCGACGGCCGGCACCACATCCTGCAGGTCGCCGTGACGATCGGCCAGAGCGTCGGCGGAGGCACCCGGATCGCGCCCGACGCGGCACCGGGTGACGGGCGGGCCGAGCTCGTCATCTCCCGCACGATCTCCCCGAGACGACGCCTGCTCTATGCGGCGACGGTCAACCGGGGGCGCCACACGCGGCTCGACGACGTCGTCTCCATGCGGGCGCAGACGGTGACCGTCACCGGTGTCAACCACGACTTCGGCGCGAACGCCGACGGCGAGGAGCTCGAGCCCCGCCGCGAGCGCACCTGGCGCGTGGTGCCCGGCGCCTACCGGCTGCACACCCCCGCCCCCACGGCGTGGACCCCGTGAGCGCCATGAGTACCGACCGACTGTGGGCGCGCACCCTCGACGCGCTGCTCGCCCCCGGTACCCGTGACCGGGTCGCGGCCTCCCGTCCCGTCGCCGCCGCGCGGGCGCGCTTCGTCGCCGGTGAGGCCACCGACGACGCCGTCGCGGAGGCCCAGCGACTGCGGCGCACCAACCGGCTGGCGGCCCTCCATCCGCTCCTGCCGCCCGCCGACGGTGCGGCCGGGGTCGACGCGACGGTCACCGAGGCGGTCACCGCGATCGAGCGCCTCGCGCCTGTCACCTCCGGGGGCGACTACCGCTCCGAGATCTACCTGGCGCCCGAGCAGCTGGGCATCGGTACCGACGCGGCCCGCGCCACGCGGGCGCTTGCCGAGGTCTGCGCCGCCGGTGACGCGCACCGGGTCGACATCACGCTGCGCTCGGGACCGATCGCTGCCGCCGACGCGACCCTGGACCTCGTGGAGGCCACGCGTACGCTCTACCCGCGCCTCACCGCATCGGTTGTCGCGCGACGCCACCGCAGCGAGGGCGATGTCGCCCGTCTGGCGGCCTCCGGCACGCGGGTGCGTCTCGTGCGTGGGGGAGCGGGTGAGCCCGCCGACGTCAGCTGGCAGGACCCGCACGAGACGGATCTGGCCTTCGTCCGGTGTCTCGCCCACCTCCTCGGCTCGGGCGTGCACACCGTCGTGGGCACGCACGAACCGCTCCTCCTCGACCTCGCGGACGGACTGGCCGACCAGTCCGGTCGTGGCCCCGAGGGGCTGGAGTACCAGTTCTTCCTCGGGGCCCAGCCCGATCTGCAGATGCGCACGGCCGACGCCGGGCACCGCGTGCGCGTGCTCGTGCCCTACGGGCCGCAGTGGCTCGAGTACCTGCACGACCTGGCCCGCCGGCCCTCCGGTGTGCGCCGTCTCGCCGCGGTCCTCACCGGCCTCGGCTGACTAGGCTGGGCCACCCACACCCCCACGACGAGGAGCACGACGGATGACGACGGCGATCTACGGAGTCGGGTCGATGGGCGGGGCCGTCCTCGAGGCGCTCGCGGCCGATGGCGAAGGGGAGGTCCTCGCCGTCGAGAGCAGCGCCGAGCGCGTGGCCCAGCTGCGTGAGAGGTACGCGGACAACCCCGTAGTGGAGGTCGTCGATGCGGCGGAGGCTGCCGGCAGGGCGGACGTCCACCTCGTCCTGATCAAGCCCTACGGTGTGGCGGACCTGCTCGAGGCGATCTCGGCCTCCCTTCGCCCGGACGCGATCGTCGTCTCCATGGCGCTCGGGGTCTCCCTCGCCGACCTGGCCGCCCACCTGCCGGCGGGGACGGCCGCCATCCGGGCGATGCCCAACACCCCCGCCAAGGTCGGTCAGGGCATGACCGTGCTCAGCCCGGCCGAGGACGTCACCGACGAGCAGGTCACCCGGGTGCGCGAGCTGCTCGCACCGACCGGGCGCACGCTCGTGCTGCCGGAGTCCCAGCAGGACGCTGCGACGGCCATGTCCGGGTCCGCACCCGCCTACGTCTACCTCTTCGTCGAGGGACTCGTGGACGCCGGTGTCGCCCAGGGCCTGACGCGCCAGCAGGCGCTGGCGATGGCGACCCAGGCCGTGCGCGGGGCCGGCGCGATGCTCGTCGAGACCGGCGAGGACCCCGCGATCCTGCGCACCCAGGTCACCTCACCCGGGGGATCGACGGCGGCCGCCCTCGCCCGGCTCGAGGCGCACGGGATGCGCCATGCCGTGGCCGACGCGGTGAAGGCCTGCGCGGACCGCTCCGCCGGCCGATGAGCCGGTGCTCGGTCCGCCTCCTCACGGAGGAGGACTGGGAGGTGCTGCGTGCGGTGCGGCTGGCGATGCTCCTGGATGCCCCCGGCGCGTACGGCAGCACCTACGCCCGCGAGGTGGCCTTCACGGAGGAGACCTGGCGCCAGCGCACGGGGCAGGCGGTCTTCCTCGCCGAGCGCGAGGACGGGCTTCCGCTCGGCACGGCGACGCTGCTGCGGCTGGATCCGGGGGACGACCCGGAGATCGTCGCGATGTGGGTCGCCGGCCACGCCCGGGGTACGGGCGTCGCCGACGCGCTCGTGGACGCCTGTCGTGACCGGGCCGTCGCCGAGGGTGCGGAGCGCGTGCGGATGCACGTCATGCTCGACAACCCGCGCGCCGTGGCCTGCTACACCCGCCTGGGGTTCGCTTTCGACGGGGGAGCCAGTGGGGCCGACGGGTGCGCCTGCATGCACTGGCGCCCGAGCGGCGATTCCGCGACCATGAAGGCGAAGAATGCATGAACTGTCACCACGATTCCGAGGACCGGACCCACAATCCGCCCTCGGGGATGAGAGAGTGCAGCCATGAGTGAGATCACTGTGCGCGCGCTGACCGAGGACGAGTGGGAGATCTACCGCACCCTTCGGCTGGAAGCGTTGCAGGAATCTCCCGAGGCGTTCGTCGCCGACCACGCCGACGAGGCCGACCAGCCGGAGGAGTTCTGGCGGGCGCGCATGCGTCGCAGCGCGCGCCTCGTCGCCGAGGTCGACGGTGAGTACGTGGGCGTCGCCAGCCTCGGTGACGCGACGGAGAGCGAGTCGGAGAACGGCGGCCAGCTCTTCGGCCTCTGGGTCAACCCGAAGCTGCGCGGCGCCGGAGTCGCGGCGAACCTCGTGAGCCAGGGCGCCAGGATCGCCGAGGAGCAGGGCTTCGCCCGCCTGTTCTACTGGGTCGGCTCCGACAACGGCCGCGCGGTGGCCTTCGCCTCGAGCTTCGGCTTCCGCCCCACCGACGAGCGTCGCCCGATGCGCGTCGTCGGCGAGAGCGGCCCCGAGGAGGAGATCGCGCTCGTGCTCGCCCTCGGCGAGGACCGCGCCTGAGCGGTGCGACGGGGTTGGACTCGGGTCCTCGCAGGAGCCTAAGCAGTTGCGAGGGCTGGGGTCGAGTCTCCGCAGGAGCCTAAGCAGTTGCGAGGGCTGGTTCGCGTCAGGGGCGTGCGGCCATCCGCTCGATGAGCGAGGTCGGGCCGCTGACGATGATCAGGTCGCCGCTGCGGACCTTCGTGTCCGGCTTGGCGTAGGTGAAGTCCTGACCGGGGGACTTCACGCCGACGACCGTCACGCCGTACTTCTGCCGGATCTGGGTCTGCTCGAGGGTGAACCCGACGGCCTCCTGCGGCGGGGTCATCTTCACGATGGCGAAGCCGTCGTCGAACTCGATGTAGTCCATCAGGCGGCTGCCGATGAGGTGCGCCAGCCGCTGGCCCGACTCGATCTCGGGGGAGAGGACGTGATGGACCCCGATGCGGTTGAGGATGCGGGCGTGGGCCGGTGAGACGGCCTTGGCCCACACCTTGGGCGACTCGTTGTCGATGAGGTTGACGGCCGCGAGCACCGATGCCTCGATGGACGAACCGACCCCCAGCACGCTCGCGGAGAAGGTGTGCGGCTTCAGCTCCTCGATCATCGCGACCGAGGTCGCGTCGCCCTGGACGATCCGGCCGACCCGGCCCAGGAAGGTCTCCGCGAGCATCGGATCGAGCTCCAGCGCGGTGACGCGGTTGCCGAGACGGTGCAGCTCGGTGGCCACGGCGCCGCCGAAGCGGCCCAGGCCGATCACGAGCACGTCCTCGTTGTGCAGTCGGGTGCGGGCCACGAGCTCTCCTCCGGTCGTCGGGTCGTCGTCCGATCACGACCCTAGCCGGGGTACCGTCACTCGCATGAGCACACAGGCGTGCGCCATCTGGGGCGAGGACTTCACGAAGTACGACTTCGGCGTCGGCCACCCGATGGCGCCGGTGCGACTGGACCTCACCGCGCGTCTCTGTCGAGCCCTCGGGGTCTTCGACCACGTCGACGTCATCGACGTCGACATCGCGGGCGACGACGTCCTGGCCACCGTCCACGACCCCCAGTACATCGAGGCCGTCAAGGCGATCTCGGCCGACCCGGACGTCGCCGACGGACGCTGGGGGATCGGGACGGAGGACGTGCCTGCCTTCGCCGGTGTCCACGAGGCGAGCGCCCGCATCGTCGCCGGCTCGGTCGAGGCCGCGCGCCGGGTGTGGACCGGGGAGGTCGAGCACGGCGTCAACTTCACCGGAGGCATGCACCACGCCATGGCGGACCGGGCGGCCGGCTTCTGCATCTACAACGACATCGGCGCCGCGATCCAGTGGCTGCTCGACAACGGCGCCGAGCGGGTCGCCTACGTCGACGTCGACGTCCACCACGGCGACGGTGTCGAGGCGATGTTCTACGACGACCCCCGCGTGCTCACCATCTCGGTGCACGAGTCCGGTCGCACGCTCTTCCCCGGCACCGGCTGGCCCGCGGACACCGGAGGCGTCGGCGCCGAGGGGACCGCGGTCAACGTCGCCCTGCCCCCCGGCGTCGTCGACGGGCCGTGGTTGCGGGCCATCACCTCGGTCGCCATGCCGCTCGTGCGCGCCTTCGAGCCGCAGGTGCTGGTCACCCAGCACGGGTGCGACACCTACCGCGACGACCCACTGGCGCACATGTCGATCTCGCTCGACGCGCAGCGCCAGGCCGCCGTCAACCTCCACCGCCTCGCCCACGAGGTCGCCGAGGGCCGGTGGGTCGCCCTGGGCGGGGGCGGCTACGACCTCACCAACGCCGTCCCCCGGGCCTGGGCCCACCTGACCGCGATCGCCGCCCACCGTCCCGTGCCGGCGGCCACCGAGGTGCCGCAGGAGTGGCGGGACCACTGCGAGCTCGTCGCCGGTCAGCAGGGCCCGGCCACGATGGGGGACCTGCCGGACAAGGATCTGCCGATCTGGGTGCAGCCGTGGGCCATGGGGTACAACCCCCACCACGGTGTCGACCGGGCGATCATGGCCGCCCGCGAGGCGGTCTTCCCCTTCCACGGTCTCGACGTCTGGTTCGACTGAGCCCCGATTTTCCCCCGCCGGGCGGCGTGTCGGATGGACTTTTGGTGATTGCCCTCATGTTCCGTCTTCCCAGCCGCCACATCAGCACCTATGGTGGACATCTGCAAGGGCTCGTCGAGGACTGCTGGCACATCGGCCGGCGGTGCGATCCTGCAGAGATCGAGGTGGTCATGTCGAACGATCTTCTGGGTGAGGTGCGCTTCCTCACCGTGGCTGAGGTCGCGTCGATCATGCGGGTTTCGAAGATGACGGTGTACCGGATGGTGCACAACGGCGATCTTCCGGCCGTTCGTGTCGGCCGCAGCTTCCGCGTCCCCGAGGACGCGGTCCACACGTACCTCGAGACCTCCTTCATCGAGACGGCCTGAGCACAGCCCGACCCCGCGAGGCATGGACCTGTCGGCTGTCCGCGGCCGGGCGGATCCCGCACGCGGGTACGAGCCACCGCTCGCGAGGCGTTAGACTTCCCGCCTGACTCGCATTCGGTGGGGCCTGCCGCAGGGCCGGCATCGCTCGAGCCGTCACCGAAGTCCCGAAGACGACACGAAGGAAGACCGCATGGGTTCTGTCATCAAGAAGCGACGCAAGCGCATGGCGAAGAAGAAGCACCGCAAGCTGCTGCGCAAGACGCGCCACCAGCGTCGCAACAAGAAGTGACCCAGCGCGAGGGGGGCCGCACCGGAGACCGGTGCGGCCCCCTTCGCCGTCCCCGGACCCGGTCCCGCCCCGGGTGCGGGTGATCCCCATCTCCATGGGGCCGTTCCCGGCGCCACGAGTGCGCACTGCTCGTTAGGCTGCGGACAATGCGGCTTCCCGCCGCTGCCGACAGGAGGTGTTCCGTGCCCAGGACCGTGCTCGTGGTGGGTGTCTCCCGCCACCTCGGTGGTGCCTTTGCCCGGCGCCTCAGCCGCGACGAGAGCGTCGAGCGCATCATCGGCGTCGATGTCGTCCCCCCGCGGCACGGCATCGGACGCGCCGAGTTCATGCGCGCGGACATCCGCAGCCCCCTGGTCAGCAGGATCATCTCCGGCAACGACGTCGACACGGTCGTGCACATGGGCGTCATCGCGACTCCCCGCGCCGGCGGCGGACGCTCGACGCAGAAGGAGATCAACGTCATCGGCACGATGCAGCTGCTCGCTGCGTGCCAGCGCGCCGAGTCGGTGACCAAGCTCGTCGTGAAGTCGACGGCGGGCGTCTACGGCTCCAGCCCGCGCGACCCCGCGATGTTCACCGAGGACATGTCGGCGAAGAAGATGCCCGGCTCCGGGTGGGCCCGCGACAGCGTCGAGGTCGAGGGCTACGTCCGCGGTCTCTCCCGGCGGCGCACGGACATGGAGATCACGACGCTGCGCTTCGCCAACGTCATCGGTCCGCGGATCCGCACCGCCTTCACCGACCACTTCTCGCTGCCGGTCATCCCGATCCCCTTCGGCTACGACGCGCGGCTGCAGTTCGTGCACGAGGACGACTGCGTCGCAGCGATGACCCATGCCGTGCACGCACCCGGGCTCGGCCCGGTCAACGTCGCCGGTGACGGGATCATCACCGCCTGCCAGGCCGCCAACATCGCCGGTCGCCCCTACGTGCTCGTGCCGCGGATGACCACCGGGGCGATCGCCGACCTGGCCAAGCGCTTCGGTCTGGTGGACATCGGCTCCGACCAGCTGGACATGATGACCTTCGGCCGCGGGCTGGACACCACCAGGATGCGCGAGGACCTCGGCTTCGAGCCGGTGTACTCCACGCGTGCCGCCTACGAGGACTTTGCCCGGGCGACGAAGGGCCGGGTCATGGACCGCCTGCCCTTCGCCCAGCCCGGATGGACTGCCGTGCAGGCGGCCGAGGCCGCGATGCGCGCGGTGACGCCCACCAGCGAGAGCGAGAAGTGATGGCCGACAGCACCCGACGGTCGACCGCGAAGAAGACGACGTCGTCCGCCCCCGCCGGGAAGTCCGCGAAGAAGGCCGCCGGTACGAGGACGGCTCGCACGTCGCCGACCAAGGCCGCACCCGCGAAGAAGGCCGCCGCGAAGAAGACGTCCTCGACGAAGAAGAAGACGACGTCGCGACCGAGCGCCGTCGCCGCAGCGGCCGACCGCGCCGGTGGCGAGCGTGCCCGCCGGCGCAGCACGCCCCTGATCGGCGCCTCGTCGCCCACCGACACCCCACCCACGGCCGGGGCGAATGGGGCGAAGCTCGCCTCCCGCAAGCCCGCGCTGCGCGTCGTGTCCGGTCCCGACGGGTCCCCGCCCGCGGCCCAACGCTCGTCGACGTCCGGCTCCACGGGCCGGCGCAAGCCCCCGGCCCGTCGCTCCACCTCGACCGCCGCACGGCCCGTGTCCGCGGCACCGACGCCGTCCGCCGGCGCGCGCGACCGCGGCACCGGCGGGACGCCGGACGCCGGCCAGGCCATCGTGCCGGGGCTGGCCGAGCTGCTCTCCGTGCTGCTGTCGGCGGGTCAGCTGACCTCCCGGACCATCGGGCAGGCCGCGGGTGCGGCAGCGGGGCAGGAGTGGGAGCGGCGCTTCGCCGACACGATCGAGTTCCTGCAGCGCCGGGTGCGCGGTGACTACGACGTCGACGACTTCGGCTACGACGAGGACTTCACGACCCACACGGTCTTCCCGGTCCTGCGGTTGCTGAAGGACAAGTGGTTCCGCGTGGAGGTGCGCGGGATCGAGAACATCCCGGACGAGGGCGGTGCGCTGCTCGTCTCCAACCACTCGGGCACGGTCGCGCTCGACTCGGTGATCACCCAGCTCGCGATCCATGACGCCCACCCGCGTGCCCGCTCCCTGCGGATGCTCGGTGCGGACCTGGTCTTCCAGCTGCCCGTCGTCGGGGACTTCGCCCGCAAGACCGGCGCGACCCTCGCCTCCAACGCCGACGCCGAGCGGCTGCTGCGTGGCGGCGAGCTCGTGGGCGTGTGGCCCGAGGGGTTCAAGGGCGTCGGCAAGCCCTTCCGGGAGCGGTACAAGCTGCAGCGCTTCGGCCGGGGCGGCTTCGTCTCCGCGGCGATCCGCTCGGAGGTGCCGATCATCCCGTGCTCGGTCGTCGGTGCCGAGGAGGTCTACCCGATGATCGGCAACATGAAGACGGTGGCGCGCCTCCTCGGGGCGCCGTACGCGCCGATCACCCCGTTCTTCCCCCTGCTCGGTCCGCTGGGGCTGGTCCCCCTCCCGAGCAAGTGGATCATCGAGTTCGGCGAGCCCGTCGACACCGCCTCGCTGGGGCCGGCCGCGGCCGACGACCCGATGCTCGTCTTCGAGCTGACCGACCAGGTGCGCGAGACGATCCAGCAGACGCTCTACTCCGTCCTGGTCACCCGCCGCTCCGTCTTCTTCTAGGAGGATCCGTGCCACTCCCAACGTCTCGCGTGGTGATGATCGGCAAGCCCGGCTGCCATCTGTGCGAGGAGGCCCGCTCGGTCATCGAGCGGGTCGTCGCGGAGACCGGCGACTCCTTCGAGGAGGTCACTCTCGACTCCGACCCGGCCTTCGCCCGGTACGCCGAGGAGATCCCGGTGACCTTCGTCGACGGGCGCCAGCACGACTACTGGCGCGTGGACGAAGGGCGGTTGCGCGCTGCTCTCGGGCGCTGAGTCACCCTCGCCCGGCGCGCTCCGACGCGGTCCGGCGGGTGGGCCGTGACTTTGTGCATTTGTTCACAAGAGCGTAATCTCGAGATGTTCGGTTCTTCGGCGCCGCCCGCCGGAGACCGTGGAGAGGAGCCGTGCCCAACGTGTCCGTCGACCAGGCCGCCAAGCGGGACATCCCCGATGCGACGGTGGCGCGGCTCCCGGGCTATCTGCGCGCACTGGGTCAGCTCGCCGCCGTCGACGTGCTCTCCGTCTCCTCGGAGGAGCTCGCCCACAGCGCGGGTGTCAGCTCGGCCAAGCTGCGCAAGGACCTCAGCCACCTGGGCTCCTACGGGGTGCGCGGCGTGGGCTACGACGTGGCCCACCTGAGCTACCAGATCTCCCGGGCGCTGGGCCTGACCCACGACTGGCCCGTGGTCATCGTGGGCATGGGCAACCTCGGTCGCGCCCTGGCCTCCTACGGCGGCTTCGCGACCAAGGGTTTCCAGGTCGTGGCGTTGCTCGACCGGGACCCCGCCGTGGTCGGCCACAAGGTCGACGACCTCGTCATCCAGCCCATGGCCGCGCTCGAGGCGCTCGTGACACCGGGGGAGGCGTGCATCGGCGTCATCGCCACCCCCGCCGCGTCCGCCCAGCAGGTCGCCGACCTGCTCGTGGCGGCCGGGGCCAGCTCCATCCTCAACTTCGCCGCCACCGCGATCCGGGTCCCCGAAGGGGTGCACATGCGCAAGGTCGATCTCTCCACCGAGCTGCAGATCCTGGCCTTCCACGAGCAACAACGCGTCGGCATCGATTCCGACGAGCTGTTGGAGGGAGCTGGTCGATGAGTCTGCTCAGCTTCGGCTTCAACCACCGCCGCACGCCCATCTCCGTCCTCGAGCGGGCCGCCCTGGACGAGTCCAGCCGCCAGGCCATCGTCGCCACGGCACAGGCCAGCCCGGACATCTCCGAGCTCCTCGTCATCGCCACGTGCAACCGCACCGAGGTCTACGCCGAGGTCTCGGCCTTCCACGGCGCGGTCGCCGACCTCACCGACGCCCTGACGTCGAGCACCTCGATCACCCACGAGGACCTCAAGGAGCACCTCGACCTGCACTACGGCGATGCCGCCGTCGCGCACGTCTTCAACGTCGCCGCGGGGCTGGACTCGATGGCGGTCGGGGAGTCCCAGATCCTCGGCCAGCTGCGCGATGCCCTCGCCCGGGCCCAGGCCGACGGGCACGTGGGCACCCACCTGAACTCCCTCGTCCAGCAGGCACTGCGCACCGGCAAGCAGGTGCACTCGGAGACCGGTCTCGACGAGGTCTCCCGCTCGTTGGTGACCGCGGGGCTGGACTCCGCGGAGCAGCACGTCGGCCGGCTGGCCGACGCCCACGTCCTCGTCATCGGCGCCGGGTCCATGAGTGCGCTGGCGGCGACGACCGCGGTGCGCCGCGGGGTCGCCCGCCTCACCGTCGTCAACCGCACGCACGAGCGCGGCGTCGCCCTGGCGGAGCGGCTCGGGGGCAGCGCCCGGCCCACCGACGAGCTCGGTGACGCCCTCGCGGACGCCGACGTCGTCATCTCCTGCACCGGCTCGACCGGGGTGGCGATCTCCCTCGCCGACGTCGCCGACGCGCAGATCGCGCGCTCCGGCCGCCGGCAGGCCTTCGTCGACCTGGCCCTGCCCCACGACATCGCCCGCGAGGTCGCGGACCTGAGCGAGGTCACGCTCCTCGGTCTCGGTGAGCTCGGCGAGATGCTCGGTGCCGATGGGGCGATGCCGGAGGTCGCGCAGGCCCGCTCCATCGTTGGCGATGCGGTGACCCGTCATCTCGGGGCCAGGGCCGCGAGCATCGCCGCGCCCACCGTGCGCGCCCTGCGCGAGGCGGCGCAGCAGGTCGTCGAGTCCGAGCTGGCCCGGATGGACCAGCGCGTCCCGGACATGTCGGCCGCCGAGCGCGAGGAGGTCGGCCGGGCCGTGCACCGCATCGTGGACAAGCTGCTGCACCAGCCGACCGTGCGGGCCAAGGAGCTCGCCGTCGACGGGCGTCTCGGTGAGTACGAGGACGCCCTGCGCCAGCTGTTCGACCTGCATGCGGAAGGAGGTGCCCTGTGACCACGCTCCGTCTCGGGACCCGTCGCTCGAAGCTCGCCATGACCCAGTCCGGGCACGTCGCCGACGCACTGCGGGCCGAGGGCCACGACGTCGAGATCGTCGAGATCGTCACCGAGGGCGACACCAGTCGCGCCTCGCTGGCCAGCATGGGCGGCCACGGCGTCTTCGCCAGCGCCCTGCGCGAGGCCCTCCTCGCCGGCGAGATCGACATCGCCGTGCACTCGCTCAAGGACCTGCCGACCAGGCCCGAGCCCGGTCTGGTCGTCGCGGCCATCCCGACCCGGGTCGACCCCCGCGACGCCCTGTGCGCCCGCGACGGACTGACCCTCGGCGAGCTCGGCGAGGGAGCGGTCATCGGGACCGGCTCCCCCCGCCGCCGCGCCCAGCTGGCCTGCCTCGGCCGGGGATTCGAGTTCCGCGACATCCGCGGCAACCTCGGTACCCGGCTCGACATGGTCGGCTCCGGCGAGGACCAGCTCGACGCGGTCATCTTGGCCCACGCCGGCCTGACGCGATCGGGTCTGCAGGACCGTGTCACCGAGGTGCTCGAGCCGATCCAGATGATCTGCGCCCCCGGTCAGGGAGCCCTGGCCGTCGAGTGCCGTGAGGAGGACGAGCAGGCGCGCGCCGCCCTTCGCCCGATCGACGACGCCGACGCCCGGGCAGCCACCACCGCCGAGCGCGGTGTCCTGGCCGAGCTCGGGGCCGGCTGCGCCGCACCCGTCGGCGCACTCGCCGAGGTCGTCGAGGACATCGACGGCCCGATCATCTCCCTGCGAGCCGTCGTCGCTGCGACGGACGGCTCCGGGGAGCTGCGCCGGTCCATCACCGGCCCCATCGGGGAGGCGGAGGACCTCGGTCGCCGTCTCGCCCGGACCCTTGTCGCCGACGGCGCGCCCGCGCTCGCCGACCTGTCAGCCACCCACCCCACGACCGCTTCGGAGCATGCCCAGTGACCCCCCAGCGCTCGACCGCAAACGCCACCACCGCAGCACGCCGACCGGCCCGAGTCGCCTTCGTCGGCGCCGGACCGGGTGACGCATCACTGATGACCGTCGCCTCCGTCGAGCTGCTCGCGCGCGCCGATGCCGTCATCACCGACCAGCTGACCAACGAGGAGATCGTCGCCTCGATGACCGGGGAGGACGTCGAGATCGTCGACGCCAGCCACGGTGAGCACGGCCAGCAACTGACCCACGCCTCGCGCGCCAAGCTCGTCGTCAAGACCGCCAAGGCGCACAAGGGCGGCCTCGTCGTGAGACTCATGGACGGCGACCCGGCGACCTTCAACGGCCTCGCCGAGGAGGCCGCCGCCCTCGCCAAGGCGGACATCGACTTCGACGTCGTGCCCGGCGTCTCCGCCGTGAGCGCCGTGCCCTCCTACGCCGGCGTGCCGCTGACGAACCGCTCGACCGGTGCCCTGCACGTCGTGAGCGTCTCCGGGTCCAAGCGCCCGGACCTCTCGGCCTCCGTGCGCGACGACGTCACGCTCGTGCTGCTCGGTCTGCCCGAGCACCTCGTCCCGGCCTTCGCCGACCTGCTGGCCAACGGCCGTGACGGCGACACGCCCGTCGCACTGACCCAGGGTGGGACCACCACCTCGCAGGTCACCCACGGGACGACCCTCGCCGAGGCCGCCGATGCCGTCGTCGGGCTCGAGGTGCCGACGCTGGCGATCGTCGGTCCGACCGTGGCCATGCGCAGCACGCTGTCCTGGTTCGAGACCAAGCCGCTCTACGGCTGGAACGTCCTCATCCCGAGGACGAAGGACCAGGCCGGCCCGATGACCAAGCAGCTGCTCGGCCACGGGGCGACGAGTGAGGTCGTGCCGACGATCAGCGTCGAGCCGCCCCGCACCCCCCAGGCCGTCGAGCGCGCGGTGCGCGGCCTCGTCACGGGCCGCTACCAGTGGATCGGATTCACCTCGGTCAACGCCGTGAAGGCGATCCGGGAGAAGTTCGAGGAGTTCGGCCTGGACGCGCGCGCGTTCTCGGGGCTGAAGATCGCCGCGGTCGGCGGCGTCACGGCCGACGCCCTGCGTGAGTGGGGGATCGAGCCCGACCTCGTGCCGACCGGGGAGATGTCCGCCCGCGGCCTGCTCGAGGAGTGGCCGCCCTACGACGAGGTCCTCGACCCGATCGACCGCGTCTTCCTGCCCCGTGCCGACATCGCGACCGACACCCTCGTGGCCGGCCTGCAGGAGATGGGCTGGCAGGTCGACGACGTCACCGCGTACCGCACGGTGCGTGCCACCCCGCCGCCCGCGCCGACGCGGGACGCGATCAAGCAGGGTGCCTTCGACGCCGTCGTCTTCACCTCCTCCTCCACGGTGCGCAACCTCGTCGGCATCGCCGGCAAGCCGCACCCGTCCACGGTCATCGCCTGCATCGGCCCGGCCACCGTCAAGACCGCGGAGGAGGCCGGCCTGCGGGTCGACGTCATGGCCCCCGAGGCCACCGGCGCGAGCCTCGTCGAGGCCCTGGCCGAGCACGGTCGCAAGCTGGTCACCGCGGCCATCGAAGCGGGTGAGGAGCCCCAGCGCCCGAGTGCCCGCCGCAAGAAGGCGGCGACGCGCCGCACGAAGGCGAAGGGGTGACCCCCGCGTCCCGCGGTCCGAACGGACCCGTCGTGCGGCCGCGGCGACTGCGGGGCAGCGCCCCCCTTCGTCGTCTCGTCGCGGAGACGCGGCTGCACCCGGCCGACCTGGTCCTGCCCGTCTTCGTCCGTGAGGGCGTCGACGCGCCGGTGCCGATCTCCTCCATGCCGGGCACGGTGCAGCACACCGTCGACTCCCTCGTGGAGGAGGCGCGGGTGTGCGTGGCCGCCGGTATCGGCGGGATCATGCTCTTCGGCGTGCCGCAGACCAAGGACGACTGCGGCTCCGGTGCCGATGACCCCGAGGGGATCCTCAACGTCGCCACCCGGGCGGTCGTCGACGCGGTCGGTGACGAGCTCGTCGTCATGACCGACCTGTGCCTCGACGAGTTCACCGACCACGGTCACTGCGGGGTGCTCACGACCGACCGGGCGGGGCGCACGGTGGTGGACAACGACGCCACCCTCACCCGCTACGCGGACATGGCGCTCGCCCAGGCCGCCGCCGGAGCCCACGTCCTCGGCCTCTCCGGGATGATGGACGGGCAGGTCGCCCACGTGCGCGCTGCGCTCGATGCCGCCGGGTACACCGACACCCTCGTGCTCGCCTACGCCGCGAAGTACACCTCCGCGCTGTACGGCCCCTTCCGCGAGGCCGTGCAGTCCTCGCTCACCGGTGACCGGGCGACCTACCAGCAGGACCCGGCCAATGCCGTCGAGGCCCTGCGCGAGGTCGAGCTCGACCTCGCCGAGGGCGCCGACATCGTCATGGTCAAGCCCGCCCAGCCGCACCTGGACGTCCTCGCCGCCACGGCGCAGATCTCCACCGTGCCGGTCGCGGCCTACCAGATCTCCGGTGAGTACGCGCAGATCGTCGCCGCCGCCGACCGCGGCTGGATCGACCGTGACGCCGCCGTGCTCGAGTCGCTCCTCCACATCAAGCGGGCCGGAGCCCAGATGATCCTCACGTACTTCGCACTCGAGGTGGCGGGACGACTGTGAGCGGGACGAACTGGCTGGATGCGCAGCAGCAGCAGCACTGGCGCGCCTACCTGCGCGGCACGCGTCTGCTCGAGCGGGCGCTGGTCGACGACCTGGCGCCGTACAAGATGCAGCTGACCGAGTACGAGCTGCTGTCGATGCTCTCCGAGTCCCCCGGGCAGCGCACCCGCATGTCCCACCTCGCCGACGACATCGTGCAGTCGCGCTCGCGGGTGACCCACACCGCCGCGCGGCTGGAGAAGCGCGGCTGGGTCGAGCGCTGCCGGGCCTCGGACGACGGGCGTGGTGTCGAGATCGTGCTCACCGACGCCGGTCGCACGATCCTCGACGAGCTCGCCGGCGTCCACGTGGAGTCGGTGCGCAAGCACCTCGTCGACGTCCTCACCCCCGAGCAGTTCACCGCGCTGGGCGAGGCGATGGCCGCGGTGCGTGACCGGCTGGCGCCCGAGCACCACGAGATCGGCCTGGACGACCAGGCCTGATCGGGCGAAGGGGGTCGGTCGCCTCCGCCCCCTCCCTCGGCTCGGCCGGGTCGGGGTCGTGGGGGAGACTGGGGCCATGACGCAGACGACGACCCGATCCGAGGCCCTGTTCGACCGCGCCCGCGCCGTGACGCCCGGGGGAGTCAACTCCCCGGTGCGCGCCTTCGGCGGGGTCGGTGGCGTCCCGAGGTTCATCGAGCGAGCCGAGGGAGCTTGGCTGATCGATGTCGACGGCAACCGCTACGTCGACCTCATCTGCTCGTGGGGGCCGATGATCCTCGGTCACGCCCACCCCGACGTCCTCGCGGCCGTGACCGAGGCCGCACAGCGTGGTTTCTCCTTCGGGACGCCGAGCGAGAACGAGGTCGTGCTGGCCGCCGAGGTGGTCGACCGCGTCGAGCCGCTCGAGCAGGTCCGACTCGTCTCCTCCGGGACCGAGGCGACGATGTCGGCCCTGCGCCTCGCGCGGGGAGCGACCGGTCGTTCGGTCATCGTGAAGTTCGCCGGCTGCTACCACGGTCACGTCGACGCCCTTCTCGCGCAGGCCGGTTCGGGGGTGGCGACCTTCGCGCTGCCCGACTCCGCCGGCGTCCCCGCCTCGGCGGCGGGCGAGACGGTCGTGCTGCCCTACAACGATCTCGCCGCCGTCGAGGAGCTCTTCGCCGCCCGGGGTGAGGAGATCGCCGCGGTCATCACCGAGGCGGCACCCGGCAACATGGGCATCGTCCCGCCCGCACCCGGCTTCACGGAGGGGTTGCGTCGGGTGACGGCCGCCCACGGCGCGCTGCTCATCAGCGACGAGGTCATGACCGGCTTCCGCTCCAGCCGGTCGGGCTGGTACGGCCACGAGACCGGCCCCGACGGCGCGCACCCCGGAGGGTACGAGGGGGGCGCGCCCGATCTCTTCACCTTCGGCAAGGTCATGGGTGGTGGCTTCCCGGCCGCGGCCTTCGGCGGTCGGGCCGATCTCATGGCGAAGCTCGCTCCCGAGGGGCCCGTCTACCAGGCCGGGACCCTCTCGGGCAACCCCGTCGCGACGGCTGCCGGGATCGCGACGCTGCGCGCCTGCACCCCGCAGCTCTACCCCCGCCTCGAGGCCACGGCCACTCGCATCGCCGACGCCGCCTCGGCCGCGCTGTCCGCGGAGGGGGTGGCGCACCGCGTCCAGTGGGCCGGGTCGATGTTCTCGATCTTCTTCCGTGACGGCGAGGTGCGGTCCTTCGCCGATGCCCAGCAGCAGGACACGTCGGCGTACGGTCGCTTCTTCCACGCGATGCTCGAGGGTGGTGTGCACCTGCCGCCGAGCGCCTTCGAGGCGTGGTTCGTCTCCGGCGCCCACGACGACACGGCCGTCGAGACGATCCTGGCGGCCCTCCCCGCCGCTGCGAAGGCCGCCGCGGCCGGCTGAGCCGGTTCCCCCTTCGTGCACACGTGGTCTCCCCGCAGGGTCGTGTCGGGCAGAGTGGAGGTGGTGGTCCGGTGGGCGGTCGCCAGGTCGCCGCAGGCCTGCTGGGCGCGTCGGTCCTCGCTCTGCTCCTGGCCCCGACGGGCCTGCCCGACGACTACTCCTGGAACGCCCACACGCTGAGTGAGGCCGCTGCGCAGGGCGTGCCGGGCGCGTGGGTGGCCCGGGTCGGTCTGGCCCTCCTGGGAGCGGGCGTGCTCGTGCTGGCCGGGTGGGCCGACCGCTGGGGGCCCGGGGGACGAGTGCTGCACGGCCTGTTCGGCGGGTGTCTGGTCGCCTCGGCCGTCCTTCCGACGCGCTCGTGGGTCAAGACTGCCGCGTTCGACCCCACGCTCGACACGCTGCACTCGATCGCGGCCACGGTCATGGGTTTCGCATTCGCCTTCGGAGTCGTCACCGTAGCCGTGGCGCAGCGACGGCGACGGGCCCTCGACGTTGCCTCCGTGGCCGCATCGGTACTGCTGCCGCTCGGCATGATGGTGGTGCCTGAGCTGGCGGGCCTCCTGCAACGGGCGATGTTCGGGACGGCCTATCTCTGGTTCGGGTCGGAGCTGGTCAGCAGACCGCCCGAGTCGCCTCCATGATCAGGGGCGGGCGATGTAGAGCGCGTACTCGAGGGAGCGGCCCTGGCGCTCGACGGGGAGCAGGACCTCCTCGGTCGTGGCCAGGCCGGTCAGCGTGGCAAGCAGGTCGGGCTCGCGCTGGGCGGCCCAGATCGCCAGGGCACCCCCCGGCGCCAGCTGAGCCAGGATCGAGGACAGGGCGGGCGCGGAGTACAGCCGCTCGTTCTCCCGGTGCACGAGGAAGCTCGGCCCGTTGTCCACGTCGAGCAGGACGAGGTCCCACGGGCCGACGGGCTCACCGTCGTCGGTGACGGGGGAGGCCGCGTCCTGCACGTGGAGGGTGACCCGCGGGTGGCGGGCGAGCACGCCCAGCGTCGGGGTCAGGCCCAGCCGGGCCCACTGGACGAGGTCCTCCTCGATCTCGACGACGTGCAGGTCCTGCACCCGCCGGTCCTTGAGCACCTGCCACGCGGTGAAGCCCAGGCCCAGGCCGCCGACGAGGACCCGCGTGGGCGCCTCCACCCGCTCCAGGGAGCGCTCCGCGAGGGCCGTCTCGGTCGAGGTGTCCGCCGAGTCCATCGCGAAGACACCGGCGACGACCAGCTCGTGCACCACCGAGCCGTCGGCGGCAGGACGCTCGCGCAGGGCGATCTGACCTCGAGGTGTCTCGGCGGCGGCGATCGTCTCGGGGGTGCTGTCCATGACCTGCTTCCGGTCGGCGCGGGATATTTCTGCGACAAATGTGTTGTCTATTACGTCACGGTAACCGGGCACATGTCACATTCCGAACTGCGGGGGCACCACAGTGCGGCGGGTCACGAGGAGGTACCTTGAGCCCGTGGCTACTACGACTCTCCCCGCGAAGAAGAAGGGGGTGACGTCGTCCACCATCGGGCTCAAGTTCCTCATGGCGGGCTCCGGCGTCATCTTCCTCCTGTACGTGCTCCTGCACATGTACGGCAACCTCATGGCACTGGGTGGCCAGGAGACGTTCGACACGTACGCACACCATCTGCGCACGTTCGGGGAGCCGATGCTCCCGTACAGCGGGATGCTGTGGATCGTGCGCGTCCTGCTGATCGCGTCGATCATCGCGCACGTCTACGCCGGGATGAAGCTGTGGGCCATGGCCGGGTCCGCCCGTCCGCAGAAGTACGCGGTGAAGAAGAACCTCGGCTCCACCCTCTCCTCCCGCACGATGCGCTGGGGCGGGCTGGCCATCCTGATCTTCGTCATCTGGCACCTGATTCACTTCACGCTCGTCAAGCCGGCCATCAACGACTCGGTCTCCGCTGCGGCAGTCGAGGAGTCCCCCTTCGTGATGGTCCAGGCGAGCTTCGAGCTGTGGTGGATGGTCCTCATCTACACGCTGGCCATGATCGCCCTGGGCATGCACCTGTACCACGGCGTCTGGAGCGCGTCCCAGACGATGGGCCTGACGAGCACCGCAGCCTCGCGCAAGCGGGCCAAGACGCTCGGGGCGATCGTGGGGATCGTCATCGTCGTCGGCTTCCTCATCCCGCCGTTCGCGATCTTCTTCAACCTCATCGCCTGATTCTGGAGCACTGACACACATGACTGACACGCTCAGCGAGTACTTCACCGTGGGCGACCCGATCGCCGACACGAAGGCGCCGGACGTCCCCATCGAGCAGATGTGGACCAAGCACCAGTTCGACAGCGCCCTGGTCAACCCGAACAACCGCCGCAAGCTCGACGTGATCATCGTCGGCACCGGTCTGGCGGGGGCCTCTGCGGCCGCGACGATGGGAGAGGCCGGCTACAACGTCAAGAGCTTCTTCTACCAGGACAGCGCCCGGCGCGCGCACTCGATCGCCGCGCAAGGTGGCATCAATGCCGCGAAGAACTACAACGACGATGGTGACTCGACGTACCGCCTCTTCTACGACACGGTCAAGGGCGGCGACTACCGCAGCCGCGAGACCAACGTCTACCGCCTGGCCGAGGTCAGTGCGAACATCATCGACCAGGCCGTGGCCCAGGGCGTGCCCTTCGCCCGCGAGTACGGCGGTCTGCTGGACAACCGGTCCTTCGGTGGCGTCCAGGTCGCGCGCACCTTCTACGCCGCCGGCCAGACCGGTCAGCAGCTGCTCATCGGTGCCTACCAGGCCATGGAGCGCCAGGTCGCCAAGGGCACGGTGACGGAGTACAGCCGCCACGAGATGCTCGAGGTGATCATCGTCGACGACGTCGCTCGCGGGATCATCGCGCGTGACATGGTCACCGGCGAGATCGAGACGCACCTGGCCGACGTCGTCGTCCTGGCCAGCGGCGGCTACGGCAACGTCTTCTTCCTCTCGACCAACGCGATGGGCTGCAACGTCACGGCGGCCTGGCGCGCCCACCGCAAGGGCGCCCACTTCGCCAACCCGTGCTACACGCAGATCCACCCGACGTGCATCCCCGTCAGCGGCGACCACCAGTCGAAGCTGACCCTGATGTCGGAGTCGCTGCGCAACGACGGCCGGATCTGGGTGCCGAAGAACGCCGAGGACTGCGAGAAGGACCCGCGCGACATCCCGGAGGAGGACCGCGACTACTACCTGGAGCGGATCTACCCCGCCTTCGGCAACCTCGTGCCGCGTGACATCGCTTCCCGGCAGGCGAAGAACATGTGCGACGAGGGCCGCGGCGTCGGCCCCAAGGTCGGCGACTTCCGTCGCGGCGTCTACCTCGACTTCGCCTCGGCGATCGAGCGCCTGGGCCGCCCGGCGATCGAGGCCAAGTACGGCAACCTCTTCGACATGTACAGCCGGATCACCGGTGAGGACCCCTACCAGGTGCCGATGCGCATCTACCCGGCCGTGCACTACACGATGGGTGGCCTGTGGGTCGACTACGACCTGCAGACGTCCGTGAAGGGGCTGTACGCCATCGGGGAGGCCAACTTCTCCGACCACGGGGCCAACCGTCTCGGCGCGTCCTCGCTGATGCAGTGCCTGGCGGACGGGTACTTCGTCCTGCCGAACACCGTCCGCGACTACCTGGCCAAGCCCCAGGCCAGGATCACCGAGGACCACCCCGCGGTCGTCGCGGCGAAGAACTCGGTGACCGAGCGCATCGATGCGCTGCTCTCCATCAACGGCGAGCGCACCGTCGACTCCTTCCACCGCGAGCTCGGCAACATCATGTGGGAGTACTGCGGCATGGAGCGCACGGACGAGGGTCTGCGCAAGGCCATCGACCTCATCCGCTCCCTCAAGGACGAGTTCTGGCGCAATGTCCGCGTCTTGGGCGCCGCCGACACCCTCAACCAGAGTCTGGAGAAGGCCGGCCGTGTCGCCGACTTCTTCGAGCTGGGCGAGCTGATGTGCATCGACGCACTGCACCGTCGCGAGTCCTGCGGCGGGCACTTCCGGGCCGAGTCGGTGACGGAGGACGGTGAGGCGCTGCGTCACGACGACGAGTTCGCCTACGTCGCGGCCTGGGGCTTCGGCGGAGAGGACGGCGCCCCCGTCCTGCACAAGGAAGACCTGAACTACAAGTTCATCGAGCTGAAGCAGCGGAGCTACAAGTGAGCATGGAACTGACCCTGAAGATCTGGCGACAGGCCGGACCCACCGCCAAGGGCGAATTCGCCACCTACGAGGTCAAGGACATCTCCCCGGACATGTCCTTCCTCGAGATGCTCGATGTCCTCAACGAGCGACTCATCACCGAGGGCACCGAGCCGATCGCCTTCGACAGCGACTGCCGCGAGGGCATCTGCGGCATGTGCGGGCTGATGATCTCCGGCGAGGCCCACGGGCCCGAGCGGACGACCACCTGCCAGCTGCACATGCGCTCGTTCAGCAGCGGCGAGACGGTCACGATCGAGCCGTGGCGGGCCAACGCCTTCCCGGTCATCCGTGACCTGGTGGTCGACCGCACGTCGTTCGACCGGATCATCCAGGCCGGCGGCTACGTCTCGGTCAACACCGGTGCGGCCCCCGAGGCGCACTCGGTGCCCGTGCCGAAGGAGGACGCCGACCGCGCCTTCGACTCCGCCAAGTGCATCGGCTGCGGCGCCTGCGTCGCGGCGTGCCCGAACGCCTCGGCCATGCTCTTCCTCGGCGCCAAGGTCACCCACCTGGGTGAGCTGCCGCAAGGCCAGCCGGAGCGTGACTCGCGCGTCGTCAAGATGCTCGACGAGCACGACCTCCAGGGCTTCGGCGGGTGCACCAACATCGGTGAGTGCTCGAACGCCTGCCCGAAGGAGATCCCGCTGGACGTCATCAGCACGCTCAACGCGGACCTGCGCAAGGCGGCCAGCAGGAGCCGCTGAGCACCGGCAGACCGGCAGCGCCGGGCCCGCACCGACTCGGTGCGGGCCCGTCGCCGTCTCCGTCGGTAGGGGTCAGCCCAGCCAGTCGACACGGGTGACGAGCAGCGCATAACCGACGAAGGCGACGATGTCGATGACCCAGTGGGCGATGATCATCGGCGCGGTGCGGCGGACCCTGAGGTAGACGGCGCCCAGCAGCAGGCCCATGGCGATGTTCCCGACGAAGCCGCCCAGCCCCTGGTAGAGGTGGTAGCTGCCCCGAACGAGGGCGCTGACGACGACGATGGTGACGGGCGACCAGCCGGCCTCGCGCCACCGGGTGAAGAGGTAGCCGAGCATGATGACCTCCTCGAGCACGGCGTTCTGGCCGGCGGCGAGGACGAGCACGGGGATGGTCCACCACACGGTCGTCAGGTCGGCCGCGGCGACCGTGGTGTTCAGGTCGAGGGCGCGGGCGGCGAGGTAGAGGCCCAGCCCGGGGATGCCGATCACGGCGGCGAGCGCGAGGCCCTGGCCGAGGTCGCGCAGGGGGGCGCGGCGGTCGAGCCCGATGAGTCGGGCGGGGTGGGGGTGCTGGCGGGCGAGCAGGTGCAGGGCCAGGACGACGGGGACCAGCGCGAGACCGATCCCGACCAGCTGGTGGGTCAGGTCGAGCCAGGGGCGGTCCGGGGTGACCGACTGGTTCATCGCGGTCACCTGGCCGGACAGTGACTCCTGCTCGGTGAACTTGCGGACCAGCGACAGCGCCGACCACAGGGCCGAGGCCCCGAGGGAGACCCCGAGGACCAGCACGGACTCGGTCAGCGCGGTTCGGGGGGAGAGCTGCCCGCCGGGCCCGAAGGGCTCCGCGCGCTCGGTGGCTGCCAGCATGTCCCCACTCTAGGGATGGGGCGCGCCCTCCGGACGGCACCGCAGCCGGGCGGACGGGCGAAGGGGGGAGGGAGACCCGCGCGACGGGTACCGTGACCGCAATGAGCGTGAAGGAGCACTCCGGCCTGTCGCCGAGGATGCAGCGCATCCTCGAGGCCGCGACGCGGGTCGTGGCCGCTCGGGGCATGCGCGGTCTGACGCACCGCGCCGTCGACGCCGAGGCAGGGCTGCCCCAGGGAAGCACCTCGGGCTACCTGCGCACCCGCATGGCCCTCGTGACCGCACTGACGGAGTTCATCGCGGCCGGCCTCATCGACAGCGTCGAGGTCCTGGCCGGTCAGCAGCAGGCGGGGGAGGACGACGAGGCGGTCATCGAGAACGCCCTGGACGTCTTCGCCGGCTGGTTGCGCGAGCCGGATGCCCTGATCGCCAAGGCCGAGCTCGCCCGGGAGGTGGCCCGCGAGCCGGAGATCGCCGCGGCGATGGAGCCGGCCCGGGCGCGCATCGAGGGGATCGTCGGCCGGATCCTCACCCTCGCCGAGGTCGACGACGTCCCGACGGCGGCGCAGGCGATCATCGCCGCGATGGAGGGCGTGCTCGATGCCGCGCTCCTGCGGCCGGAGGCCGAGCGCGAGGCCTTCGTGCGCGACATCGGCCGCCGCATCATCACCGCCTTCATCCCGCAGGGGTGAGCGGCTCGCGACGAGGGGAGCCGCCCCCTTCGCCGGCCGCCGGTCCACGGTGCTCGGCTGCGGCGAGGCCGTGATCGGCCAGAACCTAGGATGAGCAACCATGAAGGTTCTCTCCTCCGTCGCCTGGCCGTATGCCAACGGTCCCCGCCACCTCGGACACGTCGCCGGCTTCGGGGTGCCCTCGGACGTCTTCAGCCGGTACATGCGCATGGCCGGCCACGACGTGCTCATGGTCAGCGGGTCGGACGAGCACGGCACCCCGATCCTCGTGCTCGCCGACAAGCAGGGAACCACCGCGCGCGAGCTCGTCGACATCCACCACTCGACGATCGCCCACGAGCTGTCCGACCTGGGCTGCTCGTACGACCTCTACACGCGCACCACGGCACGCAACCACTACCGCGTGGCGCAGCACATGTTCGAGCAGTGCCGGGCCAACGGCTACTTCATCGAGCAGACGCAGCAGGTCGCGATCGACCCGCGCACCGGCCGGACGCTGCCCGACCGCTACATCGAGGGCACCTGCCCGATCTGCGGGTACGACGAGGCCCGCGGCGACCAGTGCGACAACTGCGGCAACCAGCTCGAGCCGAGCGACCTGCTGGACCCGCGCAGCAAGATCGACGGCTCCACCCCGCAGTTCGGCGAGACCGAGCACTTCTTCCTCGACCTGCCGTCCCTGGCCGACGCCCTGCGCGAGTACCTCGAGGGCCGTGAGGCGACGGGCACGTGGCGCCCCAACGTCATCCGCTTCAGCCTGAACATCCTCGACGACATCCGTCCGCGGGCGATGACCCGCGACATCGACTGGGGCATCCCGCTGCCCGGCGCCCTCGGCGAGAAGTACCCCACCAAGCGCTTCTACGTGTGGTTCGACGCGGTCATCGGCTACCTGTCGGCGTCGATCGAGTGGGCCCGCCGCCAGGGCGACCCCGACCTGTGGCGCCAGTGGTGGGTGGCAGACGCAACCCCGGAGACTCAGGTCAGCTACTACTTCATGGGCAAGGACAACATCACCTTCCACTCCCAGATCTGGCCGGCGGAGCTGCTCGCCTACGCCGGCAAGGGGACGAAGGGGGGTTCCCCCGGTGAGTACGGGGAGCTGAACCTGCCGACCGAGGTCGTCTCGAGCGAGTTCCTCACGATGGAGAGCAGGGCCTTCTCCTCCAGCCGGGGCCACGTCATCCACGTGCGGCACGTGCTCGAGAACTACGGCCCGGACGCCCTGCGCTACTACATCTGCGCGGCCGGCCCGGAGAACCACGACGCGGACTTCACGTGGCCGGACTTCGTCCAGCGCAACAACTCCGAGCTCGTCGGCGGCTGGGGCAACCTCGTCAACCGCACGGCGTCGATGGTGGCCAAGAACTTCGGCGAGATCCCGCAGCCGGGACCGCTCGAGGAGGTCGACGAGGCCGTCCTCGCCCGGGTGCGTGACGCCTTCGACGAGGTCGGCGGTCTGCTCGGACGGCACCGCCAGAAGGCGGCCCTGGCCGAGGCGATGCGCGTCGTCGGCGACGTCAACAAGTACGTCACCGACACCGAGCCCTTCCGGCTGAAGGGCGACGACCAGCGCGAGCGGCTCGCGACGGTCCTGCACACGCTGCTCCAGTGCGTCAGCGACTGCAACCTGCTGCTGGCCCCCTTCCTCCCGCACGCGGCCAACCGGGTCCACGCGGTGCTCGGCGGGTCCGGCGAGCTCGTGCCGATGCCCAGGGTCGAGGCGGTGGAGGACCTCGACGGGGGCCCCGGCTACGAGATCATCACCGGCGACTACACGGGCTTCCCCGCCTGGGAGAGCACCCCGGTGACGGCCGGGAGGGCGATCGGCAAGCCGACGCCGGTCTTCACCAAGCTCGACCCCGAGGTCGTCGTCGCGACCGAGCGCGCGGCCATGGCGGGAGAGGACTGATGGGTGGCCGAGGCGTCGTGCCCGCCCGGCCCGACCCCCTTCCCGTCGCGGTCGTCGACAACCACACCCACCTGGACATCCGACGCCGGGACGTCCCCGACGTCATCGCCCCGGACGGTCCCGACGAGCGCACCACCGAGGACGTGGCCGCGGCCCTGGCCGAGGCCGCGACGGTCGGTGTCGACCGGGTCGTCCAGGTCGGCTGCGACCTCGAGGGAGCCCGTTTCACCGTCGACCAGGTCGACCGCCACCCGAGCATGCTCGGCGCGATCGCGCTGCACCCCAACGAGGTCCCCGCGCTCGCCGAGGCCGGGCAACTCCAGGCCGCGTGGGACGAGATCGAGCGCCTGTCCGCGCACCCGCGCATCCGCGCGATCGGGGAGAGCGGTCTCGACCACTTCCGCACCGGGCCGGAGGGCCACGCGGTGCAGGAGGAGTCCTTCCGCTGGCACATCGACCTGGCCAAACGCACCGGCAAGCCGCTGCAGATCCACGACAGGGACAGCCACGACGACGTGCTGCGGGTCCTGGCCGAGGAGGGTGCCCCCGAGGTGACCGTCCTGCACTGCTTCAGCGGTGACGTCGCGATGGCGCGCGAGTGCATCGACCGCGGCTACCTGCTCTCCTTCGCCGGGACCGTGACCTTCAAGAGCGCCCGCGACCTGCGCGAGGCGCTCGCGATCGCGCCGCTGGACCAGGTGCTCGCCGAGACCGACGCGCCCTACCTCACCCCGGCCCCCGAGCGGGGCAACGCGAACGCGCCGTACCTGTTGCCGCACACCGTCCGTGGCATGGCGCAGGCCCGCGGAGTGGACGTCCCGACCATGTGCCGGGCGCTCTCGGACAACGCCGCGCGAGTGTACGGAGCGTGGTGACGTGCGTCGCCTCCGTTATCAAAAATTGACCTGAGCGTTTCCTGTCAGGCATTGTGGTGCGCCGTTGGCCGGGACCGGTTCCCCTGAAGTACTCGCCGACACCGGACCCGCCACTCACTGGGGGGATCCTGTGCGAGCACGCCGGAGCCCGGGAAGAGCTATCAAACGGAGCACAGTGAGTTCACCCGCCATCCGCCGCATCACCCAGGCCGGCGTCGTCGGAGCCCTCGCGCTCGGCGTCTCCGGGGTCGTCGCCATGGACAAGTCCGTGGCGCTGTCCGTCGACGGTGAGAAGTCGACCGTGCATGCCTTCGGCGGCACCGTGGGCGACGTCCTCGACAAGCAGGGCATCGACCTCGACAAGCACGACGTCGTCACGCCCTCGGCGGACACCCCCGTCGAGAACGACCAGACCATCGTCGTGCGCTACGGCCGCAAGCTCACCCTGACGGTGGACGGCCAGGAGCGCACCTACTGGACGACCGCCACGACCGTGGGCGCCGCGCTGAAGGAGCTGGGCATCCGCGGGGGCGAGGACGCGAAGCTGTCCGCCTCGCGCAGCCAGTCGATCGGTCGCCAGGGACTCGAGCTGAAGGTCAACACCCCCAAGGACGTCACCTTCGTCGTCGCGGGCAAGAAGTCGACGGAGACCGTCACCGCGGGCACCGTCGAGGCCGCGCTGAAGGAGGCGGACATCGCGTTCGACTCCGACGACGAGCTCAAGCCCGGCGGGGACGCCCGCCTCGAGGACGACATGAAGGTCACGCTCGACCGCATCGAGCGCAAGACCACGACCAAGAAGCAGTCGATCCCCTTCAAGACGAGGATCAAGCACGACTCCTCGGTCACCGAGGGGACCCGCACGGTCGAGCGCGAGGGCAGGACGGGCAGCGAGACCCTCACCCTCAAGGTCACCTACGAGAACGGTGACGTGGTCCGCACCAAGGAGACCGACAGCAAGGTCACCGCGAAGCCCCTCGCGAAGATCGTCGTCGTCGGCACCAAGGAGAAGCCCGAGCCGACGCCGGAGCCCGCACCCGAGCCCGCCCCGGAGCCGAGCTCCTCCAGCACCAGCTCGTCCTCGTCCAGCTCCTCCGACTCCTCGAGCAGCTCCAGCTCGTCGGGCGCCGGCCTCGACCTGTCGAACGCCGCGATGTGGGACCGGATCGCCCAGTGCGAGTCGACCGGCAACTGGTCGATCAACACCGGCAACGGCTACTACGGCGGCCTGCAGTTCGACATCCAGACCTGGCTCGGTGCCGGTGGTGGCGACTTCGCCCAGCGCGCCGACCTGGCCTCGCGCGCGGAGCAGATCACCGTCGCCAACCGCGTCTACGCCGACCGTGGGACGCAGCCGTGGGGCTGCGCGCACGCGGCCTGACCGCCTTCGTCAGCAACGGACCCCCGGACCTCGCTGGTCCGGGGGTCCGCTCCTGTCCCGACGCCCTCCCCGGCACGCATAGAGTCCATGCCATGAGCACCGACCCCACCACCCCCGGCGAAGGGGGTCGTCGTGGCCTGCTCGGGGCGGGCGCCGTGCGCGAGCTGGCCGACCGTCTCGGGGTGCGGCCGACGAAGCAGTGGGGGCAGAACTTCGTCGTCGATGCCAACACCGTGCGCCGCATCGTGCGTGCCGGTCAGGTCACCGCTCAGGACCACGTCGTCGAGATCGGTCCCGGCCTGGGCTCGCTGACGCTCGCGCTGCTGGAGACCGCCGGCCGCGTCACCGCCGTCGAGGTCGACCCGGTGCTCGCGGACGCGCTCCCGGGCACGGTCGCGCAGCTCGCGCCGGACGCGGCGGAGCGCCTCGAGGTCGTCCACGGCGACGCGATGACCGTGACCGACCTCCCGGGACCGCCTCCGACCGCGCTCGTGGCCAACCTGCCCTACAACGTCTCCGTGCCGGTCGTGCTGCGCTTCCTCGAGCTCTTCCCGACGATCGAGCGCGTGCTGGTCATGGTCCAGCTCGAGGTGGCCGAGCGGCTCGCCGCCGCTCCCGGGAGCAAGGTCTACGGGGTGCCGAGCGTCAAGGCCGCCTGGTGGACCCGGGTGCGGCTGGCGGGCAAGGTGTCGCGCAGCGTCTTCTGGCCCGTGCCCAACGTCGACTCTGGTCTCGTCTCGTTGGAGCGGCACGCGCCGCCGGAGACGAGCGCCACCCGCGAGCAGGTCTTCGCCGTCGTCGACGCCGCCTTCGCCCAGCGGCGCAAGACGCTGCGGGCGGCGTTGCGCGGGATCGCCGGTTCCGGCGAGGTGGCCGAGGAGGCCCTGCGCGCCGCGGGGATCGACCCGCGCACCCGTGGGGAGCAGGTCGACGTCGCCGGCTTCGCCCGGATCACCGCCGAGCTCATGGCTAGGGTGACGACATGACCTCTCCGCTCGAGACGCCCATGGCCGTGACCGTGCGTGCTCCCGCGAAGATCAACCTCGAGCTCTTCGTCGGTCCGCGCGGCGAGGACGGTTATCACGCCCTGGCGACCGTCTACCAGGCCGTCAGCATCCACGACGAGGTCACCGCCGCGTACGCCGACGAGTGGGGCTGCTCGGTCTCCGGGCGCGACGCGGACCGCGTCCCGACCGACGAGAGCAACCTCGCACTCAAGGCCGCCCGCGCCCTCGCGGAGCGCACCGGCGGGCAGGACCCGGTCCACCTGTCGATCCGCAAGGAGATCCCCGTGGCCGGCGGCATGGCCGGCGGCTCCGCCGACGCCGCCGCGGCCCTGGTCGCCTGCGACGCGCTGTGGGAGACCGGCCTGTCCAGGGAGCAGCTGGAGGAGGTCGCCGCCGATCTCGGCAGCGACGTCCCCTTCCTCCTCCACGGGGGCACCGCCGTCGGCTCCGGCCGCGGCGAGGTGATCACGGCCGTGCTGGCGAAGGGGGCCTACCACTGGGTCTTCGTCCCGTCCGTCGACACGGGGCTGTCCACCCCGGCCGTCTACCGCGCCTTCGACGAGCGGAGGGCCGGCACGACAATCGAGGACCCGGCCCCGAGCGCCGCCCTGATGAGCGCCCTGCGCGCCGGCGACCCGGTGGCTTTGGCACCGGTCCTGGACAACGACCTGCAGCCCGACGCGATCGACCTGCGCCCCGACATCGGCGAGGTCATCGAGGCCGCGATGGGTTTCGGTGCGCTCGCCGCGATCGTCTCCGGCTCCGGCCCGACGGTCGCGGTCCTCGCCGAGTCGACGGAGGGCGCGATCGACCTCGCGGTCTCGCTGACCGCCTCCGGCGTGGCCGGTGACATCCTGCGTGCGACCGGTCCGGTGGCCGGCGCCCACATCATCCCGACGACACGAGTCTGATGGCCAACCTCATCTCCGTCGAGCGCGCACGTCTGACGCTCGGCACCGCACACATCCTCGACGACGTCTCGCTCGGCCTCGGTGAGGGCGACCGGGTCGGCATCGTCGGCCGCAATGGCGGCGGCAAGTCCACCCTGCTCCAGGTCCTCGCCGGCCAGCGCGAGATCGACGACGGGCGGGTGACCTTCGGCGGGCACGTCCGCGTCGGCATGCTCACGCAGGCAGACACCCTCGACCCCGAGGCCAGCGTCGCGCAGGTCGTCCTCGGCGACCGGGCCGAGCACGAGTGGGCCGGCGACGCGCGCATCCGCGACGTCCTCACCGGCCTCCTCGGCGGCCTCGAGGCGCCCGCACTGGGTGGGCTCGACGCCCGCATCGGCCCGATGTCCGGGGGCGAGCGACGGCGGCTCGCCCTGGCCAAGGTCCTCGTCGACGACCCCGAGGTGCTGCTGCTCGACGAGCCGACCAACCACCTCGACGTCGAGGGCGTGGCCTGGCTGGCCGACCACCTCGTCAACCGCTGGGCGCGGCCGGACCGGTCGCTCGCGACGATCACCCACGACCGCTGGTTCCTCGACGCCGTCGCCGAGCGCACCTGGGAGGTCGTCGAGGGCCGGGTCGAGCAGTACGAGGGCGGCTACGCGGCCTACGTGCTGGCCAAGGCCGAGCGCGAGCGCATCGCCCGGGTCACCGCCGAGCGACGCAACAACCTTCTGCGCAAGGAGCTGGCCTGGCTGCGGCGTGGCCCACCAGCGCGCACCAGCAAGCCGAAGTTCCGCATCGACGCCGCCAACGCCCTCATCGAGGACGAGCCGCCGCCGCGCGACGGGGTCGAGCTCGTCCGCTTCGCCACGACGCGGCTGGGCAAGGACGTCATCGACCTGCTCGACGCCTCCCTCCGGCTCGGCGAGCGCGAGCTGCTCTCCCGGATCACGTGGCACCTCGGCCCGGGCGACCGCATCGGGATCGTCGGCGTCAACGGCGCCGGCAAGTCCACGCTGCTGCGCGTCCTCTCCGGGGAGATCCCGCTGACCTCCGGCAAGCGCAAGCAGGGCCTGACGGTGCGCATCGGCCACCTCACCCAGGAGGTCGGGGAGCTCGAGCGCTTCGTCGACCGCACCGTCATCGAGGCGGTCGAGGACGTGCGCAAGGTGACGATGCTCGGTAACAAGGAGGTCACCGCCTCCCACCTGGCCAAGCGACTCGGCTTCTCCGGCGGGCGCCAGCAGACCCGGGTCCGCGAGCTCTCCGGGGGCGAGCGGCGCCGGTTGCAGATCCTGCGGCTGCTCATGGACGAGCCCAACGTCCTGCTCCTCGACGAGCCGACGAACGACCTGGACATCGAGACCCTGACCCAGCTCGAGGACGTGCTCGACGGCTGGGCCGGCACCCTGCTCGTCGTCAGCCACGACCGCTACCTCCTCGAGCGGCTCTCCGACCGCCAGATCGCCCTCCTCGGCGACGGGCGCATCCGCGACCTGCCGGGGGGAGTGGAGCAGTACCTCCGGCTGCGCTCGCAGATGCCTGCGGCGACCACGGCGAAGGGGGGAGCGGCGCCCCCTTCGCCCGCACCGGCGGAGCCGGAGGTCGACCCCGCCGCGCAGCGGGAGGCCCGCAAGGCGATGGCGCGGGTGGAGAAGCAGCTGACCAAGCTCAGCGAGCGCGAGGAGAGGCTGCACCACGCGATGGCCGACGCGGTGCACGACCACGAGAAGCTGGCCGAGCTCAACGCCACGCTCGGGGAGCTGGCGCAGGAGAAGGAGATGCTCGAGCTGGAGTGGCTCGAGGCCGCCGAGCTCGTCGGCTGAGTCAGCCCTCGAAGGGGGCGAGCAGTCGGCGCAGGGCCCCGGTGAGGGCGAGACGCTCGTCGGTCGGCATCGAGGCGAGCAGCTCGCGCTCGCGGGTGAGCAGGTCGGCCATCGCGGCGTCGACGCGGTCCTGGCCCTCGCGGGTCAGCTGCACGATGACCCCGCGCCGGTCGGTCGGGGAGGGCAGGCGCGCGACCCAGCCCTTCGTCGCGAGGCGGTCGATGCGGTTGGTCATCGTCCCCGAGGTCACGAGCGTCTCCTGCACGAGACGCCCGGGGGAGAGCTGGTAGGGGTCTCCGGCGCGGCGCAGGGCGGAGAGCACGTCGAACTCCCAGCCCTCCAGGGAGTGCTGCGCGAAGGCGTTCATCCGGTCGAGGTCGAGCAGCCGCGCCAGCCGGGAGACGCGCGAGAAGACGTGCAGCGGCTCGGTGTCCAGGTCGGGTCGCTCGCGGTGCCAGGCCTCGACGATGGCGTCGACGTCGTCCGCGGGGTCGTGGCGGCTGCTCATCCCCGAACTGTACCCATCATCGTGAATCTTGACGTCGAAGTATGTCGCCCACCACCCGTCGTGGGTGTGGTGGTGGCGGCTAGGCTCGCGGTCACCATTCTTCAGGAGGCGACACATGGCAGTGACGTGGGACCCGAGCCGGTACGGGCAGTTCTCGAGCGAGCGGATCCGTCCGTTCGAGGACCTGATGGCCAGGGTGCGTGCCGAGGACCCGGGGCTCGTCGTCGACCTCGGCTGCGGGCACGGGCCAACGACGCTCTCCCTCGCGCAGCGGTGGCCCGACGCCCGCGTCGTCGGGGTCGACAGCAGCCCGGAGATGCTCGCGGCCGCCCGCGAGCTCGACACCGACGGGCGGGTCGAGTGGGTCGAGGCGGACCTGTCCGACTGGGACATCACCGAGCTCGGCGCGGCCCCGGACGTCATCGTGACCAACGCTGCGCTGCAGTGGGTTCCGCGCCACCTGCCCCTCATCGAGGGTTGGCTCGAGGCGCTCGCGCCCGGCGGCTGGTTCGGGATGCAGGTCCCGGGCAACTTCGATGCCCCGACCCACGCGTTGATGCGTGAGACGGCGGTCGCGCACGCGCGCAGCGGCGAGCTGGAGGCGGCGAGCACGCGCTACGGCGCCGGTGAGCCGGCGACCTACCTGCAGATCATCAGCGCGCACGGCCTGGCCGTCGAGGCGTGGGAGACGACGTACACGCACGTGCTCGACCCGGAGGGCACGAGCGACAACCCGGTCCTGGACTGGGTGAGCGGGACGGGCCTGAAGCCGATGCTCGACGTCCTCGAGGAGGGCGCGGAGCGGGAGGAGTTCATCGCCACCTACGCCGCGAAGGTGCAGAAGGCATACCCGCGCACCCCGGCCGGTGTGCTGCTTCCCTTCCGTCGGGTCTTCGCCGTCGGTCGCAAGCCGTGAGCGTCGTCGGTCTGCACCACGTCCAGATAGCCTGCCCCGCCGGCAGCGAGGACGACCTGCGTGGCTTCTACGGTGACCTCCTCGGCATGCCCGAGATCCCCAAGCCGCCGGTCCTCGCCGCCCGCGGTGGCGTGTGGTTCGAAGCAGGCGACCGGCAGCTGCACTGCGGTGTCGAGGCGGACTTCCGGCCGGCGCGCAAGGCGCACCCGTGCTTCCTCGTCGAGGACGTTGATGCGGTGGCGAAGGGGGTGGCCTCCGCCGGTGGCGAGGTCCGGTGGGACGACTCCATCCCGGGTGTCCGGCGCTTCCACACCGACGACCCGGTGGGCAACCGGGTGGAGCTGCAGCAGCCCTGACTCAGCGATGGGTGCGCAGGTCGGGCTCGGTCTCGAGGCCACCCAGGCCGTTCCACGCGAGGTTGACCACGTGCGCGGCCACCTCCTCCTTGGCGGGGGTGCGGGTCTCGAGCCACCACTGGCCGGTGAGGGAGAGCATCCCGACGAGCATCTGCGCGTACATGGGTGCGTGCGTCGTGGCGATCGAGCGCCGCTCGAAGGCGTCGGAGAGCATGTGCGACACCTGGGCGGCGACGTCGGAGAGCAGCGACGCGTAGGTGCCGGTGGGTGCGGTGCCGGAGACGTCCCGCACGAGGATGCGGAAGCCGTCGGGGGAGCTCTCGATGTAGTCCAGGAGGGCGAGCGCGGCCCGCTCCAGCGTCACGCGCTCGGTGCCGTCCTGAACCAACGCGGCGGTGACCGCCTCGGTCAGCGCCCGCAGCTCACGATCGACGACGACGGCGTAGAGCCCCTCCTTGCCGCCGAAGTGCTCGTACACGATCGGCTTGGACACCTCGGCCGCCGCGGCGACCTCCTCGACGGAGGTGCCGTCCACCCCCTTCGCCGCGAAGGTCCGACGCCCCACGGCCACGAGCTGCTCGCGCCGCGCCGCCCCCGTCATGCGTGCTCGCCGTGGGCGCTCGACGTCCTCGTGATCGGTCATGGACCCATTGTCCGTGACAGGCGCTGCGGGTGCGTGGACTACCCTGTCCCGTGCCGCCATGGGCGGCGTTCCCCGGTTGGTCTGTCGGCAGGGCCCGCCTGACTTTGAATCAGGACAAGCGACGTAGGTTCGACTCCTACCCGGGGAGCAGATCAGCGCGATGTGGCCCCTGCCGTGGCTGACGCCGGGTGCTCTCACGGTCGCTCCGGAGAGAGCCCGCCCTGGAACGGACGTAGCCTCAAGGTGAAGGCAATGCCCCGCAGGGTGGGGCAGAGGAGGGCAGCCTGATGTCCCGAGACGCCATGTTCGACTCTTCCGACCGCACGACCCGTCCACGTGCGGCCGCACCGAGCGGGGCTCCTCGGATGTTTGCGGTTGGTCTGTTCACACTCGCCGCCGCGCTCATCATGAACACGGTTCTCGGCCCACTCGGTACCGAGATCATCCGGTACCCGATCACCGGGACACTGCTGAACCAAACGATCGGCCTGGAAGTGGTCACCCTTGGCCTCGTCGTACCGCTCACCCTCATCGCCGGTCTGTTGGCGCTCCAAGGAGGTGCTGCGGCACCGTTCCTCGGTTTCGGGCCTGCGGCCTACAGCGCCTACATGTTTGTGCAGTACGTCCTCGGCCCCGAGTACGACAGGTACACCAGCACGGTCCTCTTCCACACCGTCATCTTCACGCTGTCCGGTGCCCTTGGCGTGTGGGCGTGGGTCCTGGCATCCCGGCAGTCATTGCCGCAGCTGACCAACCGCAGGCGACGCGCATACGGAGTGATCCTGCTGCTGCTCGGGGGGTTCATCATCACGCGCTACCTGCCCGTCGTCCTGGGTGGGGCGTTGCCGTCGGAGTTCGCCGACGCACACACCTTCTTCTGGTCCATCTTCCTGCTCGACCTCGGGGTCGTCGTGCCGGCGACTTTGGTGGCGGGCATCGGACTGCTCCGCGGCATACGCCTGGCACACACGGCCTTGTATGGGCTGATGGGGTGGTACGCGCTGGTCCCCCCGAGCGTGGCCGCGATGAGCGCCACCATGATCATCAACGACGACCCCCACGCTGTGCCCGGTCAGGCAATCATGTTCGGCGCGGTCGCCATCCTCTTCGCGGGCCTCGCCGTGTGGATCTTCCTGCCTCTGTTTCGCCCTCGCCCAACCGCTCATCAGCTCACCCACAGGGTCTGGTTCGAATGAGTGCCCCCGACGCTGCCCCGCACTCCGATGACCGTGACACCGGGGAGGCGGGGGCGGTCGTGTTGTGGTGGCTCCCGGTCGGTGCCGGTGGGCATGTCGTCCGGCACACGAGCCGGTGGTGGGAGCTGGTCGACGCGTTTCGCGCACACAGGGCACCGCAACCGCTCTTCCATGCCGCGGTGGAAGTGTCGACCGAAGGGCATCGCCACATCATCGAGATGGCTCCTCAATGGGCAGGACCGAAGGGCGAGGACCGAGGGGTCGTGGTAACCGGTCCCGTCGGGCTGAGAGTGCTCGGACGGTCGAGCCCCTTCCGCTACGAAGTGCGGTGTTGGCGCGACGGAACCCTCCCGGACCGGGAGTGGGCCGTGGGCGGTCCCGTCACGGTCGCCGGTGACGAAGGAACCGCACAATCACTACTTCGACACACCCGCGAGATCCCCGCACTCACCTGGGGGCGGCGGATACCGCCGGCGAGGGACATGTGGAACTCGAACTCGCTGGTCTCCTGGCTGCTCCTGGTCTCCGGGGTCCCTGTCGCCGAACTGTCCCCTCCTGCGGGCGGGCGGGCTCCCGGCTGGGCCGCCGGACTCGCACTCGCGGCGGCGAGCGCGCCGGAATAGCTCACGACCGCATGGCCACTTCCGCACCGCACGGCCGCGAGGCCACATGGTCTCGGCCCGTGTCCGATTGACACGCACCGCGGGACGACGCCAAATGGTCCGGTGAGCGAACCGCAGGCCGTCGTCCTCGTCGAGGGGAACAGTGACCGGGCTGCCCTGCACGCTCTTGCCCGGCGGCTGGGACGTGACCTGGCGCGCGAGGGGGTCGAGGTCATCGCCATGGGTGGCATCGGCAATGTCCGCACGTTCGCGACGAGGTACGGGCCGCACGGGCTCGACCTCCGCCTCGCCGGCCTCTACGACATCGGTGAGAAGCAGCAGCTGCGGGTCGGGCTCGCGGCCGCAGGCGTGACGCGTGAGCGTGAGATCGACGCCTTGGCAACGGTCGGCTTCCACGCCTGCATCGTGGACCTGGAGGACGAGCTCGTGCGCTCCCTCGGGGTGGGGCACGCCGTGGCGGTGGTCGAGCGGGCGGGCGAGGGTCGCTCCCTGCGTCGTCTCGCGCACATGCCAGAGCACCGTGGGCGACCCACCGGAGCGGTGCTGCGACGGTTCCTCTCGGCGCAGTCGGGACGCAAGGCCAAGTACGCCGAGCTCTTCGTCGAGGCCATGGAGCTCGACGAGGTGCCCGAACCGCTCATGGCGGTGCTTGATCACACGTGAGCGCAGCAGCTGCGCGGTCACCGGGGCGTGGCCCACACACCCGAGCGCATCACGTCCGTCACCGCCAGCTCGTCGTCGAGCGCGACGAGGTCGGCGCGTGCACCGGACCGGATCTCGCCGACGTCGGTCAGGCCCAACGCGGCTGCCGGGGCCCGGGTGGCGGCGTCCACGGCCTGCTCGAGGGTGAAGCCGCTGGCCACGCTGTGTCGTACCGCTCCCGCCATGGTCAGCGTGGAGCCCGCGATCGCACCCGTGGGGGTGCGGGCGACGCCGTCGCGCACCTGCACGTGGATGGGCCCGAGGTGGTAGTCCCCGTCCGCTGCGGCAGCGGCACCCATCGCGTCCGTCACGAGCATGATGCGCTCGGGTGCGGCCGCGCGGGCCAGGCGCAGCATCGCCGGGTGCACGTGCACGCCGTCGGAGATCAGCTCGATCCACACGCGCTCGTCCTCGAGCAGGGCCGCGATCGGCCCGGGCCGGCGGTGGTGCAGCCCGCGGATCTGGTTGAAGAGGTGCGTGGCCACGGTGGCGCCGGCGTCGATCGCCTCGCGCGCCTGCTCCCAGGTCGCGTCGGAGTGGCCGATACCGACGACGACCCCCGCCTCGCGGATGCGACGCACCGCGTCGATCGCGCCGTCGAGCTCCGGTGCCAGCGTGACCATCCGCACGGTCCCGTCGCCGGCCGCCAGCAGCCGGTCCACCTCCCGGCGCGAAGGGGGCCGCACCAGTGTCGGCTCATGGGCACCGCAGTAGTCGCGGGACAACCACGGCCCCTCGAGGTGGATCCCGGCGAGCAGACCGTCCCGGACGAGGTCGCCGAGGGCCCGCACCGAGCGCTCCAGCTCGTCGCCCTCGTCCGTGACCAGACTGGCGACGAGGCTCGTCGTGCCGTGCCGCAGGTGCGCCGCTGCCACGCGCCGCGCCTCGGCCGGATCGCCGACGGTGAACGACGCGCCGCCACCGCCGTGGCAGTGCACGTCGACGAAGCCGGGGACGAGGGTCCCGCCCAGGTGCCGTGGCTTCGAGGCTGCGGCCGTGGACGACCCTCGCTCCTCAGCCATCGGGGGCGAGGCGGGGGACCCCCCTTCGTCCAGCTCGACGATGCGACCCCCCTCCACGCGCACCCACCCCGGGGCAAGGACCTGCCCCGGGGTGATGATGCGGTCCGCGGTGAGGATCACGCGCTGTCGTCCGCCGTGACGATGGACTCCTGGTCCTCGTCCTCGCGACCGGGGGTCTTGAGGTTCCACTTGCGGATGACGAACCGGAAGAGGACGTAGTAGACCACGGCGTACGCGAGGCCGATGGGGATGATCAGGAGCGGCTGCGTGGCGATGTTGAAGTTGAGCAGGTAGTCGAAGAGGCCCGCCGAGAAGCCGAACCCGTCCTTGATGCCGAGCGCATTCGTCAACGCGAGCGACGACCCGGTGAGCAGCGCGTGGATGAAGTAGAGCGGCCACGCGACGAACATGAAGGCGAACTCCAGCGGCTCGGTGACACCGGTGAGGAAGGACGTCAGGGCCGCCGAGAACATGATGCCGCCGACGACCTTCTTCTGCGCGGGGCGCGCCTCGTGGTAGATCGCCAGGGCCGCCGCGGGGAGGGCGAACATCATGATCGGGAAGAAGCCGGTCATGAAGGCCCCGGCCGTCGGGTCACCGCTGAGGAAGCGCTCGATGTCGCCGGTGACCGTGCTGCCGTCCGGCGTGGTGAAGGAGCCGATGAGGAACCACGGCGGGTTGTTGAGCACGTGGTGCAGACCCAGCGGGATGAGCAGCCGGTTGAGCGTGCCGTAGACGAAGCCGCCGAGCACCGAGTTCTCCGTCACCCACTCGCCGACGGCGGTGAGCCCGGTGTCGAAGGGGATGTAGAGGAAGCTCATCGGTACGGAGATGATGATGGCGACCGTGGCCGTGATGATCGGCACGAACCGCCGCCCACCGAAGAAGGCGAGGTAGGACGGCAGCTTGATCCGGTGGTACTTCTGCCACAGCCACGCCGCGACCAGTCCCATGACGATGCCGCCGAGGACCCCGAAGTTGACCAGGGCCTGCTCCTCTCCTTCTGCCGGCGTACCGAGGACCGTGGGCGACATCGCGTCACCGACACCCTTGAAGACCAGGTAGCCGACGACCGCGGCCAGGGCCGTGGAGCCGTCGGCCTTGCGGGCCATGCCGATCGCGATGCCGACGGCGAAGAGGAGTGGCAGGTTGTCGAAGAGGGCGCCTCCCGCCGCGCCGATGACGGCCGCCACGCGCTCCCACCCAAGGCCGTCCGCGCCGAGCATGTCCGGCTGGCCGAGCCGCAGGAGCAGGGCGGCCGCAGGCAGTGCGGCGATCGGCAGCATCAGGCTGCGACCGAACTTCTGCAGTGGAGCGAGGTTCATCTTCTTGCGGCCGGGCTTGTCCGCCGGCACGTCCATGGAGCCGTCTGCTGTGGTCACGGCGTCGTCCCTTCCTGTGGCGCCGGCGTTGGGAGGTCGTCCCGGCTCAACGACATGTGGATCTGGTAGCGGTCGCCGCGGTATCGGGACACGACGTGTTCGACCGGTCGCCCCCGGCTGGTGGACAGGCGGCGGAAGACGAGGAGGGGTGTGTGCACGGGGGCCTCGAGGAGGTCGGCGGTCCGGTCGTCGGCGGCCTCGCCCCACAGCGTCTGCTCCGCCGCGTCGATGACGATGCCGTACCGGTCGGCGAGCAACGCGTAGAGCGACTCCCCGAGGGGGTGGGCGTCCAGGTCCGGCAGCAGGCTGCCCGAGTACCAGCTGTGCTCGAGGGCGATCGGCTGCCCGTCCGCGAGGCGGAGACGGTCGAGGCGCCATGCCTGGCCCGGGCCGAGGAAATCGACGACCTCGGAGGGGGCCTCCTCCCGGGACAGCCCGAGCAGGCGGCTGGAGGGTTCGAGACCACGACGACGCATGTCCTGGCTGAAGCTGGCCAGGTGCAGCCGGCTCTCCACCCGTGGCCGGGCGACGAAGGTGCCCTTGCCGTGGACGCGGTGCAGCAGGCCGTCGGCGATCAGGGCCTCGATGGCCCGTCGCACGGTGGCGCGGGAGACGTCGTAGGTCGCCATCAGCTCGCGCTCGGAGGGGATCGCCGACTCCGGGCCGAGATCGGCGGCGTGGTCGGCGAGGCGGTCGCGCAGCTGGGCGTGCTTCGGTCGGGCGCCGGTGAACCTCTCCCGGGACACTTCCGCTCACCTCGCCTCGTTGGTACGGTCTGGTCCGTACCAGTGAGGATCCATGGCAGGGAGGAAGGTGTCAAGCACTTCCGGGTGCTGGCCAAGGGCACCCGGACGGACGGACACTGAGGCACCACACGAGAGGAAGCATCATGGCCAGCAAGGCAGAGCAGATCCTCGCCGGACTCGGCGGCGCGGACAACATCATCGAGATCGAGCCGTGCATCACCCGGCTGCGGACCGAGGTGCACGACGGGTCGAAGGTCGACCAGGCCGCGCTCAAGGCCGCGGGCGCGCACGGCGTCATGGCCCAGGGCCAGGTCGTCCAGGTCGTCGTCGGTCCCGAGGCGGACACCCTGGCCGATGACATCGAGGACCTGATGTGAGCGAGGTCCTCGCACCCTGCGCGGGCCGCGTCCTGCCGGTGACCGACTGCGTCGACCCGGTCTTCGCGGGACAGCTCGTCGGGCCCGGCGTCGTCATCGACCCACCCGACGGCGAGGTCACCGTGACCGCACCGATCGACGGCACGGTCGTGAAGGTCCACCCGCACGCCTTCGTGATCGCCGGTGGTGCGACCGGGGTCCTCGTCCACCTCGGGATCAACACGGTGCGCCTCGAGGGGCGCGGCTTCGAGGTGCACGCCACCCAGGGAGCGAGGGTGACCGCCGGCGATCCGATGGTCACCTGGGACCCTGCCGCGCTGCCGGACGAGGTTGCCGGAGAGGCGATCTCGCGCCAGGTGCCCGTCGTGGTGCTCGACGTCCCGGCCGACTCGCTCGACCTCGCGGCCCTGCCGGAGAAGGTCAGTGGGAGAGACGTCCTCTTCGCCACGGAGTAAGTTCCAACATAAAACCAACTTCATATCTATTTACTTGTGTGGTTTTCGCTTCTAGAGTGGGTGCACCACCATCCACTCGGGCGCTCGGCGCGTCCACGGGACGAAGGAGTCCAGGGCGATGTACGCACCGGAACGCCAGCAGCGCATCCTCGAGGTCGCGCGTGCGCAGGGCCGTGTCGAGGTGCTCGCCCTCTCCACCGACCTCGGGGTGACGACTGAGACCGTCCGCCGCGACCTGACCGCGCTCGAGCGACGGGGTGCCGTCCGTCGTGTCCACGGGGGAGCGCTGCCCGTCGAGCGCCTCGAGGTCGAGCCCCCGCTCGCGACCCGCACGAGCCGCAACGCCGAGGCCAAGCGCCGCATCGCCGCCCGGGCGCTCGACGAGGTGACCACCGAGGGCACCGTCCTCCTCGACGGCGGCACGACGACCAGGGCGCTCGCCGAGCTGCTCCCCGACCGCTCGGGACTGACGGTCGTCACCAACTCGATCGACATCGCTGCCGTCCTCCAGTCGCACGAGCACACCGACCTATACGTCCTCGGCGGCCGCGTCCGCGGCCGGACCGGTGCGACCGTCGGTGACTGGCTCGTCTCCGCACTCGCCGATGTCTGCGTCGACGTCGCGCTCATCGGCGCGAACGGCTACTCCCCGTCTCGCGGCATGACCACTCCCGACCAGGCCGAGGCCGTGGCCAAGCGCACCATGGTCCGTGCCGCCCGGCGCACCGTCGTCCTCGCGGACTCGACCAAGGCCGGGGACGACCACTTCCACCGCTTCGCCGACACGGAGTCGGTCGACCTGCTCGTCACCGACACGGACCTGGACGACGACACCGCGGCCGAGCTCGCCGCCGAGGGCATGGCTGTGGTGCGGGCATGATCGTCACGCTCACCCCCAACCCCAGCATCGACCGCACGGTCGCCTTCACCGAGCTGCGCCGCGGCGCCGTCAACAGGGCCCTGTCGAGTCGCGTCGACCCGGGGGGCAAGGGAGTCAACGTCGCCAGGGCCCTGACCGCCCATGGCGTCGCAGCGACGGCCGTCCTGCCGGTCGGCGGACCGGAGGGACACCTCATGGAGAAGCTCCTCGCCGATGCCGGCGTGGACCGGATCGGGGTGCCGATCCGTGAGTCGATCCGCCTGAACGTCACCGCCGTCGAGCCGGACGGGACGACGACCAAGCTCAACGAGCCGGGCCCGAGGCTCGACGAGGAGGAGCTGCGTGTGCTCCTGGAGGCGGTCACGACGGGCGTCGAGTCCGCCGTGGGCGGGGACGTGTGGGTCGTGGCCTGCGGCTCGCTCCCGCCCGGTGCGCCGGAGGACCTGTACGCGCGACTCGTGCGGTCCGCCCGCGAGGTCGGAGCGAAGGTCGCCGTGGACTCCTCGGGTGCCCCCCTTCGTCCTGCGGTGGCTACCTCGCCCGACCTGATCAAGCCCAACCGGGTCGAGCTCGAGGAGCTCGTCGGGGCGAGCCTGACCACACTCGGTGACGTCGTCGACGCAGCCGCTGATCTCGTCCTCGGTGGCGTCGGCACGGTCGCCGTCAGCCTCGGCCGCGACGGAGCCGTGCTCGTCGACGGTGAGACCGCAGTGCATGCCCGCACCTCGATCGAGCGTCCCCGCTCGACCGTCGGCGCCGGTGACTGCATGCTCGCCGGCCTGCTCCACGGCCTGTCCGCCGGGGCCGACACCGCGAGCGCACTGCGCACCGGGGTCCTGTGGGGAGCCGCAGCCGTGCGGCTGCCCGGCAGCCGGGTCCCCGGCCCCGCGGACCTCGACGGCATCGCCGTCACCCTGACCACGACCCCCGACCGCTCCCTCGCCGTCCGCGACTGAGCACCCCCTGAAAGGAACCGAGATGGCGCTGATCAACGAGGCCCAGGTCGTGCTCGATCTGGCCGCACCGGACCGGCACGCGGCCACACGCGTGCTCGCAGAGACGCTGGCGACGACCGGGCGTGCGACGGATGTCGAGGCCTTCCTCGACGACGTACGTGCCCGTGAGGAGAAGATGGCAACCGGGCTGCCCGGAGGCATCGGCATCCCGCACGCGCGCAGCGCGGCGATCACGGAGCCCTCGCTCGTCTTCGGTCGGCCCACCGAGGGGATCGACTGGGGCGCCAAGGACGGCCCGGCCACGCTCGTCTTCCTCATCGCGGCCCCCGCGAGCGGCGGCGACGCGCACATGCAGATGCTGCCGAAGCTCGCCAAGGCGTTGATGGACAAGGAGTTCCGCGCATCGCTCGAGGCTGCGGACACACCGGCCGAGGTCGTCGAGATCGTCAACTCCCGCGTCTCGCTCGACGAGCAGCCGGCGAGCGAGGAGACGAAGGGGGCGACACCCGGCCTGCACCTCGTGGCAGTCACCTCGTGCCCCACCGGGATCGCCCACACCTACATGGCGGCCGAGGCGCTGGAGGTCGCCGCCAAGGAGGCGGGGCACACCATCGCCGTGGAGACCCAGGGCTCGGCCGGCTCCACGCCCCTGTCGCGCAGCGAGATCGAGCGTGCCGATGCGGTGATCTTCGCGCACGACCTCGAGGTCCGGGACAAGGGACGCTTCGCCGGCAAGCCCACGATCGACGTGGGTGTGAAGAAGGCCGTGTCCGACGCCCCCGCCCTGGTCGAGCGAGCAGCGACGGCCGCGCGCGACGGGTCGCACGTCCTGAGCGTCGGGTCGTCCGAGCAGCCGAGTCGCTCGGAGGGGGAGCAGGAGCGCGCGTCGACGGCCACGAAGGTCCGTCAGTGGCTCATGACCGGGGTCAGCTACATGATCCCCTTCGTCGCCGCGGGCGGGATCCTCATCGCGCTGTCCTTCATGCTCGCCCAGGTCGCGCTCGGTGAGCAGGGCGCCATCGAGATCACGAAGTACGCGCTGGGTGCCGAGGGCGAGTACGACATCGCCAACAGCTTCAGCCCGCTCAGCCTCACCTCGTGGGCCGCCCTCCTGTTCGTCATGGGCGGCGCCGCCTTCAGCTTCCTCGTGCCGATCCTCTCCGGCTACATCGCCTTCGGCATCGCCGACCGCCCCGGCCTCGTCCCCGGCATCGTGGGCGGCTGGATCGCCGCGACCATGGGCGCCGGATTCCTCGGCGGTCTCGCCACCGGGTTCCTCGCCGGCTTCGTCGCCCGCTGGGTCTCCGGGTGGAAGGTGCACGCAGGCGTCCGCGGCGTCATGCCGGTCGTGGTCGTCCCGCTGCTGTCGACCTTCATCACCGCCGGGCTCTTCATCACCGTCCTCGGCCGTCCGATCACCTGGCTCATGGACAACCTCACCGAGGCGCTGCAGGGGATGGGCGGTACGAGTGCGCTCCTCCTCGGCCTCGTTCTCGGCGCAATGATGGGCTTCGACCTCGGAGGTCCGGTCAACAAGGTCGCCTACGTCTTCGCCACCACCGGGCTCACCGCCGCGGGCACGGCCACCGACGCGATCCAGCTGAAGGTGATGGCCGCGGTCATGGCCGCCGGCATGGTCGCCCCGCTCGCCATGGCCCTGGCGACGACCGTCCGCCCGCGCCTGTTCTCCGAGCCGGAGCGTGAGAACGGCCGTGCCGCATGGCTCCTCGGCGCGTCGTTCATCTCCGAGGGGGCCATCCCCTTCGCCGCCGCCGACCCGATCCGGGTCATCGTCGGCTCCGTCGTCGGCTCGGCCGCCACCGGTGCGATCGCCCTCGCGGCCGGGGTCACCCTCCGCGCTCCCCACGGAGGCATCTGGGTGCTGCCACTGATGGGCAACTTCCTGATGTTCGTCGTCGCCCTCGTCGTCGGGGTGCTCGTCATGACCACCGTCGTCGTCGTCCTCAAGACCATCGGCTCCCGCACGTCGTCCGCCCACGCCGGCGCGCAGCAGGTCGCTGCCTGACAGAGTGGGATCCCGGACGTCCCCGACGGACCCCGGGCGCCTGCCGACCACCACCACACCACCAGGAGAAACCATGGCCAGTCGCACCACCACCATCGCCTCGTCCGTCGGCCTGCACGCCCGCCCCGCCGCGCTCTTCGTCGAGCAGGCCAGCGAGTCGGGCCTCGACGTCGAGATCGCCCGCCCGGGTGAGGAGCCGGTCGACGCGACGAGCATCCTCGGCGTCATGGCGCTCGGCGCCAAGCACGGGGAGACGGTGGAGCTCACGGCGGAGGGCGAGGGCGCGGATGCCGTCCTCGACGGGCTCGTCACCCTCCTCGAGACCGACCTCGACTCGCAGGAGTGAGTTCCATGGGCGAAGGGGGTCGCGGCACCCACCGCGGGATCGGCGTCTCCCCGGGCAGCGCATACGGCCCGGTGGTCCTCGTGGCCCCGCCGGTCCGCGCACCCGAGGGCGAGCCGGCGGCGAACGACCCGGACGCCGCCCTCGCCGAGGTGAAGGTGGCCTTCGAGGCGGTCGCCGTCGACCTCGAGGGGCGGGCCGGGCGTGCGGAGGACACCGCTGCCCAGATCCTCTCCGCCACCGCCCTCATCGCCCGCGACAAGAGCCTGCACAAGGCCGCCGGGAAGCACCTCACGGCGGGCAAGGGACCGGCGAGCGCGATCGAGGCCGCGATCGAGGAGTTCGTGGTGCAGTTCGAGGCGCTCGGCGGCTACTTCGCCGAACGCGTCGCCGACCTGCGTGACGTGGGGGCGCGAGCCGTGGCGGTCGTCCTCGGCGTCCCGGCGCCGGGCGTGCCCCCACTGACCGGGCCGAGCGTCATCGTCGCCGAGGACCTCGCGCCCGCCGAGACGGCCGTCCTCGACCGCGCACTCGTGCTCGCCATCGTCACCAGCGGCGGTGGGCGCACCAGCCACACCGCCATCCTCGCCGCACAGCGGGGCATCCCCGCGGTCGTCCAGTGCGAGGGTGCCCTCGAGCTGCCCGCCGGGACGCCGGTGGCCGTCGACGGTGACACCGGGGCCGTGACGATCGATCCGACCGAGGCCTTCGTCGCCGACCTGGCGACCCGCCGGGAGCGCCGGACCGCCGCGCTGGCCGGCTCGTCCGGCCCGGGGCGCACCCTCGACGGCCACGACGTCCCCCTGCTGGCCAACATCGGCGACGTCGAGGACGCGGTCGCCGCCGCCGCCGAGGACGTCGAGGGCGTGGGCCTCTTCCGCACCGAGTTCGTCTTCCTCTCGGCCGCGACGGCCCCGACCGTTGACGAGCAGGCGGAGGTCTACCGCAGGGTCCTCACCCCCTTCGGCGACCGTCGTGTCGTCGTGCGCACCCTCGACGCCGGTGCCGACAAGCCGCTCGCCTTCGCCGACCTCGGTCCGGAGGAGAACCCCGCCCTGGGGCGGCGCGGGCTGCGGCTGTCCGCCGAGCGCCCCGACCTGCTCGACTCCCAGCTCGCGGCCCTCGCCCTCGCGGCGAGGGACACCGGCGCGGACGTGCGCGTGATGGCACCGATGGTGGCCACCGCCGAGGAGGCCGACTGGTTCGCCCGTCGCGTCCGTGAGCACGGACTGCCCAAGGCCGGCGTGATGATCGAGGTGCCGGCCGCCGCCCTGCGCTCCCGGCACGTGCTCGCCGACGTCGACTTCGCGAGCATCGGTACCAACGACCTGTCCCAGTACACGCTGGCCGCGGACCGGATGCAGGGCGCGCTCTCCGACCTCCTCGACCCGTGGCAGCCCGCGGTCATCGACGTCGTCGCCGCCGCGTGCGACGGGGGAGCGGTGACCGGGACCCCCATCGGTGTGTGCGGCGAGGCTGCCGGCGACCCGCTCCTGGCGCTCGTCCTCGTGGGGCTCGGCGTCTCGAGCCTGTCGATGGCGCCCAGCAGGGTGGCTCTGGTCCGATTCGCGCTGTCCACGCACTCGCTGCCGGACTGCCGGCGGTTGGCTGCCGCAGCACGGGATGCCAGGACCGCTTCGGAGGCCCGGGCGACCGTGGTCGGTCAGGCGGCCGCGGAGCTGACGAGCATCCTGTGAGGCGCTGACGCGGTGAGGGTCACTCCGACTTCGGCACGACGAGCACGTGCCAGGTCTGCGGCCCGACGATCCCGTCGGCAGGCGGGACGAAGACCGACTGGAGGTCCCGGACCGCCTGCTCGGTCACGGGGCCGAAGTCGCCGTCCTCGAGGACGGACACCAGGGACTGCACCGCCGCGACGGCGGCGCCGGTGTCACCGGGACCGACGGTGACGACCAACGCCGGCCAGTCGAGCTGGCCCGTCGTGGTGCTGACGTACCGCGCTCTCAGACCCAGCTGGAACTGGCGCATCGCCTCGCCGGTCAGGGGCCCGTAGTCGCCGTCGACGGTGAGGCCGGCACCGTGCTGGACGAGCAGGTGCTGCACCGCGCGCACCCGCCAGTTGTCGGCCATGGTCTGCCCGACCTTGGCGAGCGGCCACAGATCACGCGGCGGAGCCGAGACGAAGCTCCAGGTCTCCTGCCCCGCGATACCGTCCCGGGTCAGGCCCCACATCTCCTGGAAGCGACGGACGCGCTCGGCCGTCACCGGGCCGAAGTCCCCGTCGACCAGCAGCAGCGGCTCGTCGATGAACGACCCCAGCTGGGTCGCCTGGATCGCCATCACGGCTTCACCGGAGTCCCCGGGGCCGGCCGGGACCACCACCTGCCTCCAGGTCTCCCGGTCGAGCTCGCCCGTGGACGGCAGCCCGGCGGACGTCTGGACGTCGCGCACGGCCGACTCGGTCGCGGGGCCGAAGATCCCGTCCGCGACGAGCGGGTGCCCCGCGCGACGCAGCAGGTGCTGCACCCCGGTGACCAGCCCGGAGCGCCCGTCCCCGGCGCCGAGTGGGTACCACGGCGTGACATTCATGACGAACCCCCGAGCCCGTTTGCGGAACGCGTTCCCCTGCGCGCGTCACAGCCAGTCTCCTCCCGTACGCCGCGGCGGGCACCCCCTTCGGCCCGAACGTGCGGCGAGCGGTACGGCGAGCCGCTGGACCCCGGGCCGCGGTCCCCGTGGCCCGGCACCCGCCGAGAGGCGGATACAGTGGCTTGGGCGGCCCAGACGTCCAGCCGCACACCCGACCTCCCGGAGAACATCGCGTGAACGACGTCCGCCCCGACGCAGTCATCATCCTCGCCGCGGGCGAGGGCACCCGGATGAAGTCGACCCTCCCCAAGGTCCTCCATCCCATCGGCGGGGCTCCGCTCCTCGGCCACGCGATGCGTGCGGCCTCGGCCGCCGGGGCCGCCGAGACCGTGGTCGTCGTCCGCCACCAGCGCGACCGGGTCGCGGCCTTCGTCGAGGACTTCAACGCCCGGGTCGAGCGGGCCTGCACCATCGCCGACCAGGACGAGATCAAGGGCACCGGCCGCGCCGTCGAGTGCGGGCTGACCGCGCTGCCCGCCGACCTCACCGGGACCGTCGTCGTCACCATGGGTGACGTGCCGCTGCTGTCCGCGGAGACGCTCACCGACCTGACCCGCGCCCACGTCGAGGCCTCCGCCGCCGTCACCGTCGTCACCTCGGTCCTCGACGACGGGAAGGCCTACGGCCGGATCGTGCGCGACGCGGACGGCAACGTCGAGCGGATCGTGGAGTTCAAGGACGCGACCGACGACGAGCGGGCGATCACCGAGATCAACTCCGGGATCTATGCCTTCGACGCCGCGGTCCTGCGTCGCGAGCTGGCCAACGTGACCACCGACAACGCCCAGGGCGAGAAGTACCTCACCGACGTCCTCCAGCTCGCCCGTACCGCGGGCGGCCGGGTGGCCGCGCACGTCCTGACCGACCTGTGGCAGACCGAGGGCGTCAACGACCGGGTCCAGCTCGCCGATCTCGGCAAGGAGCTCAACCGCCGCACCTGCGAGCGCCACATGCGCGCCGGCGTGACCATCGTCGACCCCGACACCACCTGGATCGACGTCGACGTGAGCATCGGCCGGGACACGACCGTCCTGCCCGGTACGCAGCTGCTGGGTGCGACGTCGATCGGCGCGGAGGCCTTCGTCGGTCCGGACGTGACCCTCACCGACTGCGAGGTCGGGGACGGGGCCGAGATCAAGCGCACAGAGGGCGCCCTCGCCGTCATCGGTGCCGGCGCCACCGTCGGCCCCTACTCCTACCTGCGGCCCGGCACCGTGCTCGGTGCCAAGGGGAAGATCGGCGGCTTCGTGGAGACGAAGAACACGACGATCGGCGAGGGCGCCAAGGTGCCCCACCTGACCTACGCCGGCGATGCCGACATCAGGGCGGGGGCCAACATCGGCGCCGGTACGATCTTCGCCAACTACGACGGCGTCGCCAAGCACCGCACGGTCGTCGGCCGGCACTCCTTCGTCGGCTCCAACTCCGTGCTCGTCGCCCCCGTCGAGGTCGCGGACGGCGCCTACGTCGCGGCCGGCTCCGCCGTGATCGACGACGTCGGCCCGGGCCAGCTCGGCGTGGCCCGCGGCCGCCAGCGCAACATCGAGGGCTGGGTCGACCTGCGACGCGCCGGCACCTCGACCGCGGCCGCCGCGCAGGCCGCAGCACAGCTCCCTTCGCCCGAACCCACCCCCGACAGCAGCGAGGACACCCAGTGACCGGCATCCACAAGACTCCGGAGAAGAACCTCATGGTCTTCACCGGACGCACCCACCCGGCCTTGGCCGACGCCGTGGCCGCGGAGCTCGACACCGAGCTGGTGCCGACGAGCGCGTACGACTTCGCCAACGGCGAGATCTACGTCCGCTACGAGGAGTCGGTTCGCGGCTGCGACGCGTTCGTGCTGCAGAGCCACTCCACGCCGATCAACGAGGCGATCATGGAGCAGCTGCTCATGGTCGACGCGCTCAAGCGTGCCAGCGCCAAGCGGATCACCGTGGTCATGCCGTTCTACGGCTACGCGCGCCAGGACAAGAAGCACCGCGGCCGCGAGCCGATCTCCGCGCGCCTCATGGCCGACATGTTCAAGACGGCGGGCGCCGACCGCCTGATCACGGTCGACCTGCACACCGACCAGATCCAGGGCTTCTTCGACGGGCCGGTCGACCACCTCATGGCCCGGCGGATCCTCGCGAGCTACGTCAACGAGAAGTACGGCGACCGCAAGCTCTCCGTCGTCTCCCCGGACGCCGGCCGGATCAAGGTGGCCGAGCAGTGGTCGCGGCAGCTCGGGGGAGTGCCGCTGGCCTTCATCCACAAGACGCGCGACATCGACCGGCCCAACGAGATGGTCGCCAACCGCGTCGTCGGTGAGGTCGAGGGCCGGTGGTGCGTGCTCGTCGACGACATGATCGACACCGCGGGCACGATCACCAAGGCCGCCGACGCCCTCATGGCCGATGGCGCCGCCGGCGTGATCATCGCCGCGACGCACGCCATCTTCTCCGGCCCTGCCGTCGAGCGGATGGACGCGTGCGCCGCCGAGGAGATCATCGTCACCGACACCCTCCCGCTCACCGAGGAGCAGCGCTTCGACTGCCTGACCGAGCTCTCGATCGCGCCGCTCGTCTCCCGCGCGATCCGTGAGGTCTTCGAGGACGGCTCGGTCACCAGCCTCTTCACCTGATCCACGAGCGCGAAGGGGGGCCGGTCGCCGCACGGTGACCGGCCCCTTCGCTGTGCTGCCCGGGCGTCGCGGCCGACAAGCTGGGGCGGGCACTTGGCGCAAAGCCCGGACGACTCGACGTTCGAGCGCACCTCGACCCCGCGGTCCGGGCTTTGGCCTGAGTCGTGCCCATCCCCACCTTGTCGTCCGCTCCGCAGGTCAGCCCTCACGCCGGGAGCGGTAGGCGGCCGCGGCGAGCCGGTTGCCGCAGCCGCCCTCGCAGTAACGGCGCGAGCGGTTGCGGGAGAGGTCGACGAGCACGTTGTCGCAGTCGGCGGCGGCGCATACCCGCAGGCGGGAGAGCTCGCCGACGCGGACGACGTCGACGAAGGCCATCGCCGCCTCGACCTGCATGCGTTGCGCGAGCGTCGCCTCCGGGTCGGTGGCGTGGATGTGCCAGCCGTAGTCGCCGTGCTCGACGAGCTGGGGGAGGGCCCGGCCGGTGCGCAGCAGCTCGTTGACCAGCCCGACGGTGCGCTCGACGTCGCCGGCCGCGAGCCAGATCTCGTGCAGCCGCGGGCGCAGTGCTCGCACCTCGGCCAGCTCGGTTGGGCTCCCGTCGTGGCGACCGGTCCAGCCCCACGCCACGTAGAACTCGTCCAGCTCGGCCGTCGTGGCCAACGTGTCGACGTCGTCCCCGCCCGTGTTCACCAGCGCCGCGGCGGTCCGCAGCGCGACCTCCGTGTCATGGGCAAAAGTCATGTTGACTCCTGATCCTTGGTAGGTCTAGCGTCATGGGCAAAAGGCTACTTCACTCATGATCCAAGGACCGCCCGTGTCATCCATCCAGTCCGCCCCGCGGCAGACGCCCTTCGTCCTCGGCCTGATGGTCGCCCTCCTCTCGGCGGCGACCTTCGGCTCGTCGGGGACCTTCGGCTCGGCGCTGATGGAGACCGGGTGGAGTGCCGGCGCGGTCGTCACCGCCCGGATCGTCGGGGCGGCGCTGCTCATGGTCGTCCCCGCCCTGCTCGCCATGCGCGGGCACTGGCACCTGGCGCGCCGCAACGCCGGCCGGATCATCGCCTACGGGTTCTTCGCGGTCGCGGGGTGCCAGTTCGCCTACTTCATGGCGGTCGAGCGCCTCTCCGTCGGCGTCGCCCTGCTGCTGGAGTACCTGGCACCGGTGCTCATCGTCGCGTGGATCTGGCTGCGCCACGGGCGTCGCCCCTCGGGCCTGACCGGCTTCGGCGTCGTCGCAGCCCTCGTCGGGCTCGTGCTCGTCCTCGACGTCTTCTCCGGGGCGCGGGTCGACGTCGTCGGCGTCGTGTGGGGTGTTCTCGCGGCGGTCGGCCTCGTCGTCTTCTTCCTCGTCTCCGCACAGGAGGAGGAGGCCCTGCCGCCGATCGGGTTCGCCGGCGCCGGACTGGCCGTCGGTGCGCTGGTGCTCGTCGTCGGCGCGGTGCTCGGCTGGTTGCCCATGAGCGCGTCGACCGAGCCCGTCGAGCTGTCGGGGTGGTCCGCGCCGTGGTGGGTCGCGGTCGTCGAGCTCGCCGTCGTCGCGGGAGCGGTCGCCTATGCAGCGGGCATCGCGTCCGCCCGCCTGCTCGGGGGCACTGTCGCCTCCTTCGTCGGCCTGAGCGAGGTGCTGTTCTCGATCGCCTTCGCCTGGGTGCTCGTCGACCAGGCCATGTCCCTCGTCCAGGTCCTCGGTGGAGTGGCGATCCTCGCCGGCGTCGTCGCGGTCAAGCTGGGCGAAGGGAGGGCCCCGGCAGCGCGGCCGGTGCCCGCCGACGACGTCGACCCCGCCGTCCTCGCCGAGTTTGGTGCCTCCGAGGAGGTCCACTAGGATCAACGGGTTGCCTCGGCGAGGGACGCTGCACGGTCGCAGCTGTCCGTGATCGACGCGGTGCCGCCCCGTGGGTTCGCCCGCGCGTCGACATCCGTCCGCGCCGTGTCCCGCGTCGAGGCCACCGCCCCACGAGACACGCCCGCTCCCTGCGCGGGCACCCCTGCCCCACAAGGAGTTCCACCATGGCCCCCAAGCACGACGAGATCCGTCTCGCCAGCGACAAGCGCACCGAGTTCGGCAAGGGCGCGGCCCGCAAGCTGCGTCGCGCCGACAAGGTCCCGGCCGTCCTCTACGGCCACGGCGAGGCCCCGACCCACCTCGCCCTGCCCTTCCACGACACCTTCCAGGCGCTGAAGAACCCCAACGCCCTGCTGACGATCGCCGTCGAGGGCGAGAAGGACCAGCTCGCCCTGGCCAAGGACGTCCAGCGCGACCCGATCAAGCCGATCATCGAGCACGTCGACCTCGTCATCGTCAAGAAGGGCGAGAAGGTCGTCGTCGAGGTCCCGGTCCACGTCGAGGGCGAGGCCGCCCCGGAGACCGTCGTCACCGTCGACGCCCAGACCCTCGAGATCGAGGCCGACCCGATGGACCTGCCCGACAACCTCGTCGTCTCCGTCGAGGACGCCGAGGTCGGCACCATGATCCACGCGAGCGACGTCACCATGCCCTCGGGCGCGACCCTCGTCTCCGACCCGGACACCCTGGTCGTCAACGTCACCCAGCAGATCTCCGCCGAGGCGCTCGAGGCCGAGCTCGCCGAGGCCGAGGAGGAGGCCGGTGTCGAGCACGACGAGCCCGAGACCGAGGCCGCCGAGGCCCCGGCCGCCGAGGGTGGCGAGGAGTCCTCCGACGAGGAGTGACCCACCCGACCGTCCCGAGGGGCGGGATCCCCGACACCCGGGGGTCCCGCCCTTCGTCGTTGCCTAGAGTGACCCCGTGACCGACGAGACGTGGCTGGTGGTGGGCCTGGGCAACCCGGGACCGAAGTACGCGGGCAACCGCCACAACGTGGGGGCCATGGTCGTCGAGCTGCTCGCCGAGCGCGCCGGGGTCCGCCTGCGGGCGCACAAGGCCGGTGCGAGCGCCGAGTCGATCCGACTGGGTCCGGTGCCCGGCACCCGCACGATCATCGGGATCCCGCACTCGTACATGAACCTCTCCGGTGGTGCGACCAAGGGTCTGGCGACCTTCTTCTCCGTCCCCCCGGAGCGGACCATCGTCATCCACGACGAGCTGGACATCCCCTTCGGCCAGGTGCGCCTCAAGCGGGGCGGGGGCGAAGGGGGCCACAACGGCCTGCGCTCGATCACCGCCTCCTTCGGCACGAAGGACTACGTGCGCGTGCGTGTGGGCATCGACCGTCCGCCCGGCCGGATGGACGCGGCCGCGTACGTGCTCAAGGACTTCTCCTCCACCGAGCGCAAGGAGCTGCCCTTCCTCCTCGACGACGCCGCCGACGCGGTCGAGCTGGTCATCGAGAAGGGGCTGACCGACGCCCAGCAGGTCGTGCACGCCCCGCGCTGAGCAGGTGCATCCTGATCCGGTCACGGCCGGTCGTGAACGTACGGCAGAATCGACCCCAGCATGCCTTCCTCCCTCGCCCCGCTCCTGAGCGCGATCGCCGGTCTGCCCGGCCTCGCGGACATCCCCCGACACCGCACCGCCACCGATCAGCTCGACATCGTCGCGCCGACCGGCCTGCGGGCGCCGACCGTCGCCACGATCGGCGGGGCCACCCCCGGTGACGCACCCCAGCTGATCATCACCTCGACCGCCCGTGAGGCCGACGACCTCTCGGCCGCGCTCGCCGAGTTCGTCGACCCCGAGCTCATCGCGACCTTCCCCAGCTGGGAGACCCTGCCGCACGAGCGGCTCAGCCCGCGCAGCGACACCGTCGGCCGCCGCCTCGCCGTGCTGCGTCGCCTGTCGCACCCGCGGGAGCAGGGGGCCGGCCACGGTCCCCTCGGCTACGTCATCGCCTCCGTGCGCGCGGTCCTCCAGCCGATCGCCAAGGGACTCGGCGACCTCGAGCCGGTGGCGCTGCGCGTCGGGGACGAGCGGCCCCTGACCGACATCGCCGAGGCCCTGACCAACGCCGCCTACGTGCGCACCGACCTCGTCGACCGCCGCGGCGAGTTCGCCGTGCGCGGCGGGATCCTCGACGTCTTCCCGCCGACGGAGGAGCACCCGATCCGGGTGGAGTTCTTCGGCGACACCGTCGACGAGATCCGCTGGTTCAAGGTCGCCGACCAGCGCAGCCTCGACGCGACCGAGGTCCTCTGGGCCCCGCCGTGCCGCGAGGTCCTGCTCACCGACACCGTCCGGGAGCGGGCCGCCGCGCTCGCCGGGGACCTGCCCGGTGTCGCCGACATGCTCCTGAAGGTGGCCGAGGGCATCGCCGTCGAGGGCATGGAGTCCCTGGCGCCCGCTCTCGTCGACGGGATGGAGTCGATCCTCGACGTGCTGCCGAAGGAGGCCGGCGTCATCGTCCTCGACCACGAGAAGGTCCGGGCCCGTGCCCACGACCTCGTCTCGACGAGCGAGGAGTTCCTCCAGGCCAGCTGGGCCAACGCTGCGGCCGGCAACGTGGTGCCGATCGACCTCGAGGGCGTCCTCGGCACCGCCTCCCACTGGACGCTCGCCCAGGCCCGCGAGCACGCACTCGAGCTGGGCCTGCCGTGGTGGAGCATCACCCCCTTCGCCGTGGACGAGGAGCTCGACGCGCTGGCGGCCGACATGGACGACCGGGTCGCGCACGACCACGTCGGGCTGCGGGTCCCCGCGGCGGAGCCGCCGAAATTCCGGGGCAACACCGAGGCGGCGGTCGCCCAGCTCACCGAGTGGACCGCCGCGGGCCGGCGGGTGCTCATCGCCACCGACGGAGCCGGGCTCGTCGCGCGTGTCGCCGAGGTGCTGCGCGGTGCCGACGTCCCCACCCGGGTCGCCGAGGAGGGCGAGCCGGTCGAGCTCGCCGACGGCGTCGTCACCATCACCCGCGCCAGCCTGGGCACCGGCTTCGTCGCCGAGGACCACCGGCTCGCCGTGCTCACCGAGGCCGACCTCCTGGGCTCGAGCGGCGCCGGCGCCAGCACCCGTGACATGCGGCGGATGCCGTCGCGCCGCCGCAAGCAGGTGGACCCCCTCCAGCTGCGTCCGGGGGACCACGTCGTCCACGAGCAGCACGGTGTCGGGTCCTTCGTCGAGATGATCCAGCGCACCATCGGCGGTGCCACCCGCGAGTACCTCGTCATCGAGTACGCACCCTCCCGTCGCGGCCACCCGGGCGACCGGCTCTTCGTCCCCTCCGACCAGCTCGACCAGGTCACCCGCTATGTCGGCGGTGACGCGCCGGCGCTGAACAAGATGGGTGGCAGTGACTGGCAGAAGACGAAGTCGAAGGCCAAGCGGCACGTCCGGCAGATCGCGGGTGAGCTGATCCGCCTGTACAGCGCCCGGATGGCCACGCCGGGCCACACCTTCGGGCCGGACACCCCGTGGCAGCGTGAGCTCGAGGACGCCTTCGCGCACATCGAGACGCCGGACCAGCTGAGCACCATCGACGAGGTCAAGGCAGACATGGAGAAGTCCTTCCCCATGGACCGGCTCATCTGCGGTGACGTCGGCTACGGCAAGACGGAGATCGCGGTGCGCGCGGCCTTCAAGGCCATCCAGGACGGCAAGCAGGTCGCCGTGCTCGTGCCGACGACCCTGCTCGTCCAGCAGCACCTCAACACCTTCTCCGAGCGGTACGCCGGGTACCCCGTGACGGTCAAGGCACTCAGCCGCTTCCAGACCGACTCGGAGGCCAAGGCGGTGCTGGAGGGCATGAAGGACGGCTCCGTCGACCTCGTCATCGGCACCCACCGCATCCTCGGCAACGAGGTGAAGTTCAAGGACCTCGGGATGGTGATCATCGACGAGGAGCAGCGCTTCGGTGTCGAGCACAAGGAGCAGCTGAAGGCCCTGCGCACCGACGTCGACGTGCTGGCGATGTCCGCGACGCCGATCCCGCGCACCCTCGAGATGGCCGTCACCGGCATCCGCGAGATGTCCACGCTCGCGACGCCGCCGGAGGAACGCCACCCGGTGCTCACCTTCGTCGGGCCGTACGAGGAGAAGCAGGTCGCCGCGGCCGTCCACCGCGAGATGATGCGCGAGGGGCAGGTCTTCTTCGTGCACAACAACGTCAGCACGATCGAGCGGACCGCCGCCCGGATCCGTGAGCTCGTGCCGGACGCCCGCGTCGAGACCGCCCACGGCAAGATGGGGGAGCACCGGCTCGAGCAGGTGGTCCTGGACTTCTGGGAGCGGCGCTTCGACGTGCTCGTGTGCACGACGATCGTCGAGACCGGGCTGGACATCTCCAATGCCAACACGCTCATCCTCGACCGGGCGGACAAGTTCGGCCTGAGCCAGCTGCACCAGCTGCGTGGCCGTGTCGGTCGTGGCCGGGAGCGGGCCTACGCCTACTTCCTCTACCCGCCGGACAAGCCACTGACCGAGACGGCGCACGACCGCCTGACCACGATCGCGAGCAACACCGACCTCGGCTCCGGCATGCAGGTCGCGATGAAGGACCTCGAGATCCGCGGTGCCGGCAACCTGCTCGGCGGTGAGCAGTCCGGCCACATCGCCGGAGTCGGGTTCGACCTGTACGTGCGGATGGTCGGTGAGGCGGTCGCCGACTTCAAGGGCGAAGGGGAGGCCGCGCCGTCCGAGGTCAAGATCGAGCTGCCCGTGGACGCCCACCTGCCGTACGAGTACGTGCCGGGCGAGCGGCTGCGCCTCGAGGCCTACAAGAAGCTCGCCTCCGCGGAGACCGAGGAGGACCTCACCGAGATCGTGGAGGAGCTCACCGATCGCTACGGCGAGCCGCCCGAGCCGGTGCGCAACCTCGTCGCCGTCGCCCGGTTGCGCATCGTCGTGCGCGCCGCGGGTCTCAGCGACGTCGTGGTGCAGGGCAAGAACGTGCGCTTCGCCCCGGCACAGCTGAAGGAGAGCCAGCAGCTGCGCCTGGCCCGCCTGTACCCGAAGTCGAGCTACAAGGAGGGCACCCAGACGGTGCTCGTCCCCAAGCCGATGACCGCGCGGGTCGGAGGCAGCCCCCTTCGCGACACGGAGGTGCTGCAGTGGGCCACCGACCTGGTCAATCAGGTCATGCTCGACAATGTCATCGTGGACACTGGGGCGAACCCGCCCCGCGACACCTCGCGCTCCCGCTGAGGACGTGATGAAAGGACAGCCCGTGCCCGGCAGCAGACAACGACGTTCCGCCTCGATCGCAGTGCTGGTGGTCGGCGGCGCCCTGACCCTCGGGGCCTGCGGTGGCACCGACGGGATCGAGGACCCCGGCATCACCGCGCCGGCCGCCATCGTCGAAGGTCACGAGATCACCGTCGCCCAGGCCCAGCAGAGCAGTCGCGAGGTGGGGCAGGTCGTCGCCGCGCAGGCCGAGGCCAGCGGGCAGCCGCCGCAGGAGGTCGGGCCCGACCAGCTGATCGGCAGCCTCATCCAGGTGCCGACGCTGCTCGAGTACGCCGAGCAGAACGACATCCCGGTCCCGTCCGGCGAGACGATCGAGAAGCAGCTCGACGAGGCCGTCCCGACGCCCTCCGAGACGACGGTGGACTTCTTCCGGGCCAACGCCGTGTACTCGCAGCTGGACCAGAAGCAGCAGCAGGAGGTCGCCCAGCAGGTCCGGGACCTCGACGTCAGCATCAGCCCGCGTTACCGCCCCGACGGCGAGAGCCCCAACTGGCTGCAGTCCCCGAGCCCCACGCCGGAGATGCCCTGACGGTGCCGCACCTGATCCTGCTGGCATCGAGCCCACGGGTCCCGGCGGGGTTGCTCAGCCGGGACGCATGGCGCGCCCTCGACGGCGCCGACCTCGTCCTGGCCGCCGACGTCACGGAGGACCTGGCGCTGGCGCTTGCCGATGACGGGATCGCGGTGACACCGGTCGGCCCCGAGTCGGCGACCGAGCGGGCACGCCTGCTCGTGGAGTCCGCGGGGGCGCGGGAGACGATCTGGCTCGGCTCGGCCGACGGGGACCCCGGGCTGAGCGACGCGATCGCCACCGAGGTCTCCCGGCTCGACGAGGGACCCGAGGTCGAGGTCCTCGTGGGGTCGTGGGACGTCGAGGGCGGCCGCCTCCTCGACGCCGTCGCGGTCATGGACCGGCTGCGCGCACCCGGAGGGTGCGCCTGGGTGGCGGCACAGGACCACGCGAGCCTGGCCCCCTTCGTCCTGGAGGAGGCGCAGGAGGTCCACGAGGCGCTCGAGGCGGTCATCGCCGCCCCCGACGACCCGCGGGGGCGGGCGGAGCTGACCGACGAGCTCGGCGACCTGCTCTTCCAGGTGCTCTTCCACGCCCGGGTCGCCGCGGACCACGCGCAGGACCCCTTCGACGTCGACGACGTGGCCGCTGCCCTGGTGGACAAGCTCGTGCGCCGCAACCCGCACGTCTTCGGGGACGCGAGCGCAGGCACCCTCGAGGAGATCGAGGCGCAGTGGCAGTCGATCAAGGTGCAGGAGAAGGCCGCTCGCGACAGCGGACCCTGAGGAGAGCCATGGACCAGCGGATCAGCTTCGTCACCCTCGCCGTCGCGGACCTGACGGCGACGCTTCGCTTCTACCTCGACGGACTGGGGTGGACCGCGGAGCTGGAGGTCCCGGGCGAGGTGCTCATGATCCGCGTCGGTGAGCACCTCGTGCTCTCGCTGTGGGACGAGGACGCGTTCGAGGGGGAGGTCGGCGCGATCCGTGGCGGGTCGGGGATCGCCCCGGTCACCCTCGCGCACAACGTCCCGACCCCGGCCGACGTCGATGCCGTCCTCGACCTCGCCCGCCGGGCGGGATCCGGCGATGTCTCCGCAGGGCAGGAGCGGGACTGGGGCGGCTACACCGGGTACTTCGCCGACCCGGACGGGTTCCGCTGGGAGGTCGCCCACAACCCCGGGCCCATCGGTCAGGTCGTGCTGCCGCCCGCGAGCCGGGACGAGGTGCGCACGAATGAGCACGACCAGCCGATCGGTCCCGAGGTGCTCGACTGGGCCCCACCACCGCGCCCGGAGACGGGCACCGTCACCGGCGACCACTGCACCCTCGAGCCGTTGACGCCCGCGCACGCCGCCGAGCTCTTCGCCGAGGTCGGCGGCCGGCGCAATGCCTCCCTGTGGACCTGGCTGGGGCAGGAGCCGATCACCGAGGCGGCCCCCTTCGCGGAGTACATCGCGGGGCGGCTGGCCGCCGACACCGTCGAGGTGGTCGTCCGTGACGGCGACGGTGTGGCCTGCGGACTCGTCGCCCTGATGCGGATCGACCGGGCGAACGGCTGCGTCGAGATCGGCAACGTCCTGCTCGGGCCGCGCCTGCAGCGCACCACCGCGTCCACCGAGGCGATGGTGCTGCTCGCCCGGCACGTCTTCGAGCTCGGCTACCGCCGGTACGAGTGGAAGTGCGATGCGCTCAACGCCGCCTCCCGCCGGGCCGCCGAGCGCCTCGGGTTCGCCTACGAGGGCACCTTCCGTCGGCACGTGGTGACGAAGGGGAGGGCGCGCGACACCGCGTGGTTCGCGATGGTGGTCGACGACTGGCCGCGGATCCGGGCCGGCCACGAGGCGTGGCTCGCTCCGGACAACTTCGACGCGGGCGTCCAACGACGGCGACTGGCGGACCTGGTCGCCGAGGCCGGTTAGGCTCCCGGGACCAGTCCAACCAGTGTCCTGACGTCAGGGGTTCTTGCGCATGAAGGTCGTAGTCATCGGGGATGTCAGCTGGGCGGGGCAGTACCACCTGGGTGACGAGGCCATGACCGAGGCCGCCATCGCCCAGCTGAAGCGGCACGGGGCCGACGTCACCCTCGTCGCCGGCGACCCGGAGCTGTCGGCCGCGCACTACCGGGTGGACACCATCCGCAGGCTCGGCTTCCGGGGCGTGCCGCGGCCGAAGAAGGTCACGCTGCTGTCCGCGCTCGAGTCGGCCTTCGCCGGTGAGGCGAAGTTCCCCGAAGCCATGGCACCGGCCGTCGAGGCGGTGCGCCGGGCCGACGCGGTCGTCATCGCCGGCGGCGGAAATCTCAACGCGAACGGTGAGCACCACCTCTTCGAGCGGCTGGCCCTGACGCGGATCGCCGAGTTCTTCGAGGTCCCCCTCTTCGTCTCCAGCCAGTCGGTCGGTCCCCACCTGTCGGAGGACGACGAGGAGATCGTCAGGGAGATCGCTGACTACGCGACGGTGTTCGGTGTGCGGGAGCGGTCATCCGCCCACCTGGTGAGGTCCCTGTGCGCGGAGCCCGACAAGGTCGTGCTGACCTTCGACGACGCACTCCTCATCCCGCAGATGGAGGGCTCGAGCGTGCCGGAGGTGGAGCTGACCCTGCCAGGCACCTTCGTCGTGGGCAGCTTCGCCCACGACCCGGGAGTGCCCGAGATGTCGACCGCCGAGTACCACCGCACGATCGCCACGGCCCTGGACGAGATCGTGGCCACCTGTGACGTCGACATCGTGCTGGTGCCGCACATGGGAGTCCTCGGCGTCGGCGACGAGGACGACCGGGACTGCATGGCCCATGCGCGCATCGCTGAGCTCATGACGAGTCCGCGCGTGCACCAGCTGCCGGTGATCTCCGCTGCCCAGGCCCTCACGGTGACCTCCGGAGCCGAGTTCACGATCTCCACCCGCTACCACCCGGTCGTCTTCGGTCCTGCGGTCGGCGTCCCGGCGATCGGCCTCGTGACGAGCCACTACGCGATGATCCGCATGCACGGCGCCTTGGAGCACGTGGGAATGAGCGCTCTCGCCGTGCCCTACGAGGCGTGGAACGGACTCTTCGGCACCACGGTCGTCAGCGCCCTCTCGCGCGACCGCGCCGAGCTGACGGCACACCTGGAGGCGGCGGGCGCGGTGGCGACCCGATACCAGCTCGACTGGTGGGACGGCATCGCTGCCAGCATCCGCGGCGAGGGCGACGTGATGCGGGTCGATCTGCCGACGCACCGGTCGTACGAGTGGGGCGCGCCGCGGGACCGGGAGTCCTTCGCCGTGTTCACGAGCCTCTACGAGATGGTCAACAGGACCAGGGACCGCATCTCCCTCGAGGCCAAGGAGCAGCGGCGGCAGGAGAAGGAGCTGAAGCAGCAGATCCGTCAGCTGACCCGGGAGGGTCAGCGACTCGAGGACGACTGCCAGCAGCTCCGGACGGAGAGTGAGCAGCTGAGACAGGAGCTGGCCAGTACCTCCGAGAAGGCGGCGACGTCCCAAAGGGCCCTGCAACGACAGATCGACGAGATCCGCTCCAAGCAGCGACCGCCCGGGGCGGCCCTGAGGGACGGGGTGCGGCGCCGACTGCGTCGGTGGCGCAGTCGCGGTTAGCCGTCCACGAATGAGCGAAGCAGGAGCCGGTGGGTCGCTCGACCGAGCGTCGCCGCGGAGCCGATACCCTCGGGGGACCAGTCATCACGCACCAATCAAGGAGCCGGTAGTGGCCAGCATCGAGGCAGTAGGCGCGCGCGAGATCCTCGACTCCCGCGGCAACCCGACGGTCGAGGTCGAGGTCGCCCTCGACGACGGCACCATCGCCCGTGCCGCGGTCCCCAGCGGCGCCTCCACCGGTGCCTTCGAGGCCGTGGAGCGGCGCGACGGCGACAAGAAGCGCTATCTGGGCAAGGGGGTCGAGGACGCCGTCCGGGCCGTCGAGGACGACCTGATGCCGCGCATCCTCGGTTTCGAGGCCAGCGAGCAGCGCCTCGTCGACGCCGAGATGATCGCCGCCGACGGCACCGACAACAAGGGCTCGATCGGCGCGAACGCCATCCTCGGCGTGTCCCTCGCGGTCGCCAAGGCAGCTGCCGAGTCCGCCGGCCTGCCGCTCTTCCGCTACGTCGGCGGTCCCAACGCCCACGTCCTGCCGGTGCCGATGATGAACATCCTCAACGGCGGCTCGCACGCGGACTCCAACGTCGACATCCAGGAGTTCATGATCGCCCCGATCGGCGCGCCCTCCTTCCGTGAGGCGCTGCGCTGGGGGACCGAGGTCTACCACTCGCTCAAGGCCGTCCTGAAGGACAAGGGCCTCTCGACCGGGCTCGGTGACGAGGGCGGCTTCGCGCCGAACCTCGGCAGCAACCGCGAGGCGCTCGACCTGATCATCGCTGCCATCAAGAAGGCCGGCTACAAGCCCGGCACGGACATCGCGCTCGCCCTCGACGTGGCCGCCAGCGAGTTCCACGCCTCCGGGAAGTACACCTTCGAGGGCAAGAAGAAGAACGCCAAGCAGATGGTCGACTACTACGCCGGCCTCGTCGACGCCTACCCGCTGGTGTCCATCGAGGACCCGCTGGACGAGGACGACTGGAAGGGGTGGCAGGAGATCACCGGCAAGCTCGGCGAGAAGGTCCAGCTCGTGGGCGACGACCTCTTCGTCACCAACCCCCAGCGGCTCGCCCGCGGCATCGCCGACGGCGCGGGCAACGCGCTGCTGGTCAAGGTCAACCAGATCGGCTCGCTCACGGAGACGATGGACGCGGTCGACCTGGCCCACCGCAACGGCTTCCGCTCGATGATGAGCCACCGCTCCGGCGAGACCGAGGACGTGACGATCGCTGACCTCGCGGTCGCCACCAACTGCGGCCAGATCAAGACCGGCGCCCCGGCCCGCTCCGAGCGCGTCGCCAAGTACAACCAGCTCCTGCGCATCGAGGAAGAGCTCGACGACGCTGCCGTCTACGCGGGCGCGGGTGCCTTCCCGCGCTTCACGGGCTGATCCACGGATGGCCGGGTCCCCGCGACGCCGCCCTTCACGCCTCGGCGTGAAGGGCGCGACGCGGCGACCCCCGGCACGCGACCGTCCGCGCCGGTACACCTCCAGAGGGCCCATCGGCGGGGCGGCACCGAGGCCCGGCCGGGACCCCCGGCGCAGGGCCGTGATGACCACCCGTCGGTGGGTGGTCCTCGGATCACTGATGACCCTGCTGGCGCTCATGCTCGTGCCCACCGGCAAGTCCTGGTACGACCAGCAGCAGCGTCTGGACGAGCTGCAGTCGCAGGTCGCGGCGCAGGAGGCCGCCGTCGACGACCTCCAGCGGGAGCGCGAGCTGTGGCAGACGGAGGAGTACGTCGAGGCCCAGGCCCGCAAGCGACTGAAGTTCGTGCGACCGGGGGAGAAGACCTACACCGTGGTCGACCCGGACGAGACGATCGCGGACGTCGACCCCGAGACGGGGACGGTCACGTCGTCCAACACCCAGCCCTGGTACGAGAAGATGGCCGACTCGGTGACCACGGCCGACACTGCGGAGAAGCAGCAGTGACGATCGACGAGCGCGGCAACGACCTGGACCGGGTCGCCCCCGAGGACCTGGCGACCATCCACGAGCAGCTCGGCCGGCCCGCCCGCAGTGCCGTCGACATCGCCCACCGGTGTCCCTGCGGTGGTCCCACCGTGGTCCGCACGGCTCCGCGCCTCCCGGGAGGCACCCCCTTCCCCACGAGCTACTACGCCACGTGCCCACGGCTGACCGGCGCCATCTCGACGCTCGAGTCCAGCGGGCTGATGGCCCAGATGTCGCAGCGTCTGCTCGAGGACGAGGACCTGGCGGTGCGGTACCGCGCCGCCCATGAGGACTACCTCGCGCGTCGCGGGGAGCTCGGCGACGTCCCGGAGATCGAAGGGATCTCCGCCGGCGGCATGCCCACGCGTGTGAAGTGCCTCCATGTTCTCGTGGCACACTCCTTGGCTGCCGGTCCCGGGGTCAACCCCCTGGGGGACGAGGCACTTGACCTGCTGCCCGAGTGGTGGCGCACCAGCCCGTGCGTGAGCACGGACGAAGGGAGCGACCGATGAGAGTCGCAGCAATCGATTGCGGGACGAACTCGATCCGCCTGCTGATCGCAGACCACGACCCGGGACGCAATGTCCTCACCGACGTGACCCGGCGGGTGGAGGTCGTGCGCCTCGGGCAGGGGGTCGACACGACCGGCCGGCTCGACGACGAGGCCCTGCGCCGCACCCTCGACATGTGCCGCGAGTACGCGGAGCAGTGCCGCCACGAGCAGGTCCCGCCGGGCAATGTGCGCTTCGTCGCCACCTCCGCCAGCCGCGACGCGAGCAACTCCGAGGAGTTCGTCCAGGGGGTGCGCGAGGCCTTCGGCGAGCTTGACGTGACTCCCGAGGTCGTCGACGGGGACGAGGAGGCGCGGCTGGGCTTCATCGGCGCGACCGGCTCGCTGGCCGAGGAGGGCTTCGAGGGGCCGTACCTCGTCGTCGACATCGGAGGCGGCTCCACCGAGGTCGTGCGCGGCACCCGTGAGGTGGTCGCCTGCACCTCGCTGGACATCGGCAGCGTGCGCCTGACCGAGCGCCACCACCGCACCGACCCGCCGACCCAGGAGATCATCGACGCGGCGCGATTCGACATCGCCGAGGCCCTCGACACGGCCGAGGCCGAGGTCGGGCTCGGGGGTATCAAGACGGTCATCGGGCTGGCCGGCTCGGTCACGACCGTCACCGCGCAGGCACTCGGCCTGACCTCCTACGACCCCGCGGCCATCCACCTGGCCGACCTGACGGTCGAGGAGTACATGGAGGCCTGCGAGCGCCTCATCCTCAGCACCCGGGCCGAGCGCGCCGCGCAGCCATTCATGCACCCCGGCCGCGTCGACGTCATCGGCGCCGGGGCGCTGATCTGGTACGAGATCCTCGACCGGGCGCGCGGAGCCAACGGCCCCGACCTGGTCGTCACGACCTCCGAGCGCGACATCCTCGACGGGATCGCCCTGTCGATCGTGGTGCCGGACGAGCCGGAGGACGAGCTGCAGCAGCCGGCTGGCTAGGCTGATGTGTAGCGATTCAACAGGCGGTTTGATGATCACTTGCCTGTTGGTGTGGGCGGTGGTGTCCGGGTTCACGACATCGTTGACAGATCTCACCTGAGGCTTTGCAGTGTGGCTGAGCATCGCGACCGACAGCAGCCCGTTTGGACGCCTCCCGACAGGGCCACGTCCCCGACCTGATGCTCATCCACGACCGTCCCGTCAACCTGCACAAAAAGGTCCTGAGCCGCGTCACCGTGTCAGCGATGACGCGACTCAGGACATTGGTGCGGGCGGTGGGATTCGAACCCACACGTTCGACAGGAATTTTAAGTTCCCCGGCTCGCCAGTTGGCCTACGCCCGCTTGCGATTGCGACTGCGATACGTCGGAGTCTGAGCATGGCAGTTGGGACAGAGTAGCTCCAGGTTGCTGAGCTGATTGTTCCTGGGGTTCCCATCACGGTGCTCGAGCTCGAGCGGGATGGGCTCGCCCAACCACTCCGTCCCCCTGCACCTTTGCAGCGTGGCTCGAAGATGCCTTCGCGCAACAGACGGCGCTTGAGACAATATGACTGGATGGGAGATCGGTTGGACAGGTAGTCGTCCTGAATCACCTGTGCATGACAGTCGCTTGGTGATGTGGGATGTGGAGTGTTTAGTCCTCAATCTTCCCCACCGGCGTCCTCTTCTCGGCCTGGAAGGCATCCTCGGTGCGTCCACGCGCCCAGTAGCCCGAGATCGAGATCGCTTCACGCGGGACCTCGCGCTGCTTGAGCACCTTCCGCACCGCCTTGATCGACTCGCGCTCGCCGTGGGCAAAGACCTGCACCGCCCCCTTCGCCGCCTCCGTCGGCCACGCGGCCGCGTCCACTGCGCGGGCGAGGAAGGCGACATCGTCGGTATCGGGGTTGACCAGCCACGAGACCTCGACGCCCTCCGGGGCGGTGAGGTCGAGGACGTCCGCCTCCGACTCCACCTCGAGCAGGGCTACCCCCTTCGCCGACGAGGGGAGGGCCTCCAGGGCGGCGGCGATGGCCGGCATCGCCGAGAGATCACCCGCCAGCAGGTGCCAGTCCACGTCGGCGGCAGGGGCGTAGGCCCCGCCCGGGCCCCTGATGACGGCAACGTCACCGGGCTGCGCTGCCATTGCCCATGGACCTGCGTACCCGGTGTCTCCGTGGGTGACGAAGTCGAGGGTCAGCTGGCCGGCCGCACGATCGATCGCGCGGACCGTGTACGTCCGGGTGACCGGCTGCTGGTCCGCGGGCAGACTCTCGCGCAGCGCAGCCAGGTCGTAGGGGGCTCGAGCCCGAGTGCCGGGTCGACGAAGATCAGCTTGACGTAGGCGTCGGTGAACTCGGCGGCACCGAAGTCGGCGAGGGAGTCTCCGGTGAAGACGATGCGGACCAGGTGCGGTCCGAGCCGATCGGTCGACTCGACGGTGAGGACGTGCTGGGGCCTGGGCCTTCGGGCGGGGAGAGCCATGTACTGAGGGTACCCTTACCTCGAGGGTTGGTGTCGCCATCCCGGTGATCCGTGCCACGATGCTGGACATGCAGATCGCAGACCACATCTCCGACCTCATCGGTCACACCCCCCTGGTCAAGCTCTCCTCCGTCGTCCCACCCGGATCGGGTCTCGTGGCGGCCAAGGTCGAGTACCTCAACCCCGGCGGCAGCATCAAGGACCGCATCGCGAAGAAGATGATCGAGGCGGCCGAGGAGTCCGGCGAGCTCAAGCCGGGTGGCACGATCGTCGAGCCGACCTCCGGCAACACCGGCGTCGGCCTCGCCCTCTTCGCCCAGCGCAAGGGCTACCGCTGCGTCTTCGTCTGCCCGGACAAGGTCGGCAAGGACAAGATCGACGTCCTCAAGGCCTACGGCGCGGAGGTCGTGGTCACCCCGACGTCGGTGCCCCCGGAGCACCCCGACAGCTACTACTCGGTCTCCGACCGGCTCGCCGAGGAGCTGCCCGGCGGGTGGAAGCCCAACCAGTACTTCAACCAGAACGGCCCGCTCAGCCACTACGAGACGACCGGCCCGGAGATCTGGGAGCAGACCGACGGCGAGATCACCCACCTCGTGGCGGGGATCGGCACCGGCGGCACGATCACCGGCACCGGCCGCTACCTCAAGGAGGTCTCCGAGGGCCGCGTCAAGATCGTGGGCGCCGACCCGGAGGGCTCGGTCTACTCCGGCGGGTCCGGCCGGCCCTACCTCGTCGAGGGCGTCGGCGAGGACATGTGGCCCGGCGCCTACGACCCGTCCGTGCCGGACGAGGTCATCGCCGTCACGGACCAGGAGTCCTTCGCCATGACCCGCCGCCTGGCGCTGGAGGAGGGCCTGCTCGTCGGGGGCTCCTGCGGAATGGCCGTCGTCGCGGCGTTGCGGGTCGCCGAGCGCGAGGGCCCGGACGCGAAGATCGTCGTCCTCCTGCCCGACGGTGGCCGCGGCTACCTCGCCAAGATCTTCGACGACGAGTGGATGGCCTCCTACGGCTTCCTGCCGAGCGATGACGCCGGCGCGGCCAGCGTCGGTGACGTCCTCCGCGGCAAGAGCGGCGAGCTGCCGGCCCTGGTCCACACGCACCCCAACGAGACGATCCGCGAGGCGATCGACATCCTGCGCGAGTACGGCGTGTCCCAGATGCCGGTCGTCGGCGCCGAGCCGCCCGTCGTCATCGGTGAGGTCGCCGGAGCCGTCACCGAGCGCGACCTGCTCACCGCCGTCTTCGAGGGGCATGCCTCGCTCGCGGACCCGGTGAGCAAGCACATGGGGGCCAAGCTCCCGCAGATCGGCGCCAACGAGCCGGTCTCCGCCGCGACCGAGGCGCTCGAGCAGTCCGACGCGCTGCTCGTCGTCGAGGGCGGCAACCCGGCCGGCGTCATCACCCGGCACGACCTGCTGGGCCACCTGTCCCACCGAGCGAAGGGCTGATCATGGGCGAGCAGAAGAGCGCTGCGGACGCACGCGCGAGCCAGGGGTTCTCCACCCGGGCCATCCACGCCGGCTACGAGCCGGACCCGCTGACGGGTGCGGTCAACGTCCCGATCTACGCCAGCTCGACCTTCGCCCAGGACGGCGTCGGCGGGATGCGTGGTGGGTTCGAGTACGCCCGCACCGGCAACCCGACCCGGCAGGCCCTCGAGGCCAACGCCGCCTCCATCGAAGGGGGGTCGTACGGTCGGGCGTTCGCCTCCGGCATGGCGGCGACGGACGCGATGCTGCGCGCCGCCCTTCGCCCCGGTGACCACCTCGTGATCCCGGACGACGCCTACGGCGGCACCTACCGCCTCATCGACAAGGTCTTCACCCACTGGGGGATCGAGTACACACCGGCCCCGGTCGTCGACGTCGACGCCATCCGCGCGGCGATCCGGCCCAACACCAAGCTCGTGTGGCTGGAGACGCCGACCAACCCGCTGCTGAACATCGGCGACATCGGTGCCATCGCCGAGGTCGCCCACGCCGCGGGCGCGAAGCTCGTCGTCGACAACACCTTCGCCAGCCCCTACCTGCAGCGACCGCTCGCCCTCGGCGCGGACGTGGTGCTGCACTCGAGCACGAAGTACCTCGGCGGCCACAGCGACGTCGTCGGTGGCCTCCTCGTCACCGACGACGAGGAGACGGACGCCGCGATCGCCTTCCTGCAGAACGGCTCCGGGGGCGTCCCCGGTCCGTTCGACGCGTACCTGACGATGCGCGGCATCAAGACGCTCGGCGTGCGCATGGAACGACACTGCGACAACGCCGAGGCGGTGGTGGACATGCTCTCCGCCCGCCCCGAGATCACGTCCGTGCTCTACCCGGGCCTGCCCGGGCACCCGGGCCACGAGGCGGCCAAGAAGCAGATGAGCCGTTTCGGCGGGATGCTCTCGGTGCGCATGGCCGGGGGCGTCGAGGCGGCCAAGCAGCTCTGCTCGCGGGTGGAGGTCTTCACCCTCGCGGAGTCGCTGGGCGGCATCGAGTCGCTCATCGAGCATCCCGGCGCGATGACCCACGCCTCGACGGCCGGCTCGATGCTCGAGGTCCCCGACGACCTCGTGCGACTGTCCGTCGGCATCGAGGACGCCGGCGACCTGCTCGCCGACCTCGAGCAGGCGCTCGACGGGATGCGCTCCTGACAGCGGTGCGCGCCCGAACCTGTGGACAGTCCTTACCGTGCCGCGCCGGCGGCACCGTAGGCTGGTCCTGACAGACACCGCGGCCGCCGGTCGCGCAGAGTCCCCAGGAGGGCCCAACCCCATGAGCAACCCGCTTCTCAACCGGGTCACCAACGACGCGCAGCGCGGCTACGCGGGCTTCCGCGAGTCCGGCGTGCGCACCCAGCAGGGCTACGGAGCGCAGGGCTACGCGCCCCAGCAGCCGGGCCCGTACGGTCAGCAGGGCTACGGCCGGCCGCAGCCGGGCTTCGGCGAGCCCGGGTCCGCTCCCGGGCTCGGGGGCGATGGTGGCGGCGGTCGGGCCATCACGCTCGACGACGTGATCATGCGCACCGGCGCGCTCTTCGCGGTCCTGGTGGCCGTGGCCGCGGCCGCGTGGGTCGCCTCTGCCGTCTCGCCCGCCCTCGGCGGCATCCTCTTCATGGTCGGCCTGGTGGGCACGCTGGGCCTGGGCCTGTACATCGCCTTCCGGCGCAAGCCGGTCGGCCCCACCCTCGCGATGGTCTACGCGGTCGTCGAGGGCGTCTTCGTCGGCGCGATCAGCCAGACCTACCACGTGATGTTCGACGCCACGGGTGGCAGCGTCTTCGAGTCGATCGTCACGCAGGCGGTCCTGGCGACCCTGTGCGTCTTCGGCTCGATGCTGCTGCTGTACAAGACCGGCGTGATCAAGGTGACCGACAAGTTCCGCTCGATCGTCTCCATGATGGTCATGGGCTACTTCGTCTTCTCGATGATCAACCTCGGCTACATGCTCTTCTTCGACGGCTCCCCGTTCGGCTTCGGCGGCACCGGCTGGATGGGCATCGGCATCTCGCTCTTCGCGATCGGCCTGGCCGCCGTCATGCTGACCCTGGACTTCGACAACATCGACAAGGCGATCAGCGCCGGCCTCCCGGCCACCTTCGCCTGGACGTTGGCCATCGGTCTGGTCATCACCCTGGTGTGGCTGTACCTGGAGATCCTGCGCCTGCTGGGTCGCCTGCGCTCCGAGTAGGGCGCGTGATCCCGCCGGAGATCGAGAGCGAGCTCGGCCGCGCGGTCCGTAGGTGGCGTCAGCTGCCGCTGGACCGCGCGGCCGCGGCGCTCCCGGGGGTGCACGCTCTCCTCGCGGAGATCGCGGGGGAGGAGCTGCCGGATCTCGGCCCGGCCGTGGTCATGGACCAGCTGCGTGTCGTGGTCTACGACGCCTGCGCGAGCGAAGGGGGCGGTGCCGGGCTCGCGGAGCGGCTGGCCTCCCTTCGCCTCGGCTGGAGCGGTTGACCGCAGACGACGACCCGTCGTGCACCCGCGCGTGTGCGATGTGGTCCGCCGACATCCCGGGAGAGGGCCGGTAGGTCGGACCTCGTGGCGCCACGCCGTGGCCGCACTGCACAAAAGTTTGCCGTCAGGGTAATCTTCGGGGGACCGTCCCCCTTTCGAAAGTTCGTCCCCTCATGAGCAATACACGCACGCGCCCGCATGTCGCCCGTGTCCTCGCCCTCCGACTCCCCCTGGCTGCTGCCGTCGCTGCGGCCCTCGTCATCGGCCCGACGGCCATCGTGGACGCCACTGGTGACGAGGCCGATCCGATCGACACCGCGATGGAGAAGGTGGCGGTCGACGGCGTCAGCGAGGAGGCCGCCAGGAACACGGCCGACGTCGAGTTCAACCTCCCGGACACGGCGCAGGACCCGCAGACCCGCACCCCCCGGTCCGAGCGCGGTCACGGTCCGGTCGAGCCGCAGGACGACGAGGTCGTCGCGCTGACGAAGAAGCGCAGCACCCGGGACTTCTCCGCGCTCGGACTGACCTGGGAGAGCGAGCAGGAGCCGGTCACCGTGTGGGTGCGCACGAAGACCGCAGGCACGAAGTGGTCGGACTGGGAGTACGTGCCCTCCTCCGACGGCCACGGGCCGGACGCCGGCACCAGCGAGGCGACGAGCGAGACCAAGGCCGGTACGGACCCGTTGATCGTCCCCGAGTCGGACGGCGTGCAGGTGCGGGTCGAGGCGGAGGACGGCACGGCCCCGCGGGGGATGAAGGTCAACCTCATCGACCCGAAGACGGCCGATCAGGACGCGCGGGTGGGGCAGGACGCGCTCCCCGCGGGCAGCGCGGCCGCCGCTGGAACCAAGCCGGACATCATCACCCGCGCGCAGTGGGGAGCGGACGAGTCCATCCGTCGGGGGGAGCCGTCGTACGGCGAGATCAACGGCGGGTTCGTCCACCACACGGACGGGACGAACTACTACACCCGGAGCCAGTCCGCGGGGATCGTCCGCGCGATCTACACCTTCCACGTCGAGGGTCGTGGCTGGAACGACATCGGCTACAACTTCCTCGTCGACAAGTTCGGCCGCATCTTCGAGGGGCGCTACGGCGGGGTCGCCGAGCCCGTCATCGGTGCCCACACCCTCGGCTACAACTCCGAGTCGTTCGCCATGAGCGTCCTCGGGAACTACCAGAGCACGTCGGCGAACGCCGCGGTGCTGGACGCCTACGCGGAGCTGTTCGCGTGGAAGCTGGGTCGGCACCGGGTGGACCCCACCTCGACGGTGACCATGAGCGGCCACAAGCACGACGCGATCAGCGGGCACCGCGACGGCTACGCGACGGCCTGCCCGGGGGGCGCCCTCTACGCCCAGCTACCGAAGATCCGCACGAAGACGGCGGCCCTCGTGCCCGAGCAGGACCCGCCGCCGTTCCCGGACGTGACCCCGTACACGACCGATTTCACGACGGAGATCACCTGGCTCAAGGACGAGGGGATCACCACCGGATATCCCGACGGGACCTTCGGCCCGAAGGACCGGATCTCCCGTGAGGCCATGGCGGCGTTCTTCTACCGGATCGCCGGTGAGCCCGAGGTCACGAGTGACCCCGACTTCACCGATGTGGACGCGTCGAGCAAGTTCGCCGACGAGATCGCCTGGCTGCAGGACGAGGGCATCACCACGGGCCACCCCGACGGGAGTTTCGGCCCGAAGGAGCGGATCTCGCGTGAGGCGATGGCTGCGTTCATGACGCGGTTCGTTCTCGATGGCCAGCCCCCCAAGAGCAGTACCCCCTACGCGTTCACCGACATCGAGGGGACCCCGTTCGTCGACCACATCGCCTGGCTCGCGGACCAGGGCATCACGACCGGTCACTCCGACGGGACCTTCCGCCCGCGCAACAGGATCACCCGCGAGGCGGTGGCAGCCTTCCTGTACCGCTCGCAGGCCCTGACGGCCTCCTGAGCCGCCTCGCGGGGGGCGGGTGCGTGCCCGCCCCCCCGGCTGCGGTCGGCGTCCCTAGAGGTCGGTGACCTCGTGGCCGCCGCGCCGGCGCAGCATCGCCCACGGGCCACGCGGACCGGCTCGGTGGCCCTTGAACTCCGCGGGCCCCACCTCGGTGCCGGGGGAGGAGGCGGCGCGCTCGGCTGCGTCGTCGAGGGCCCCGATGCCCTCGCCGCGGCTCGGCTCCGGCTCGGTGTCGCCCAGGGCGTCCTCCGGCCAGGCATCGACCGCGGCGGCGACGGTCGGTAGCAGTGCCGAGGCGACGCGTGCGTAGCCTGCGGCCGAGGGGTGGAAGCGGTCCTGGCTGAACATCACCGACGGGCTCGACTCGAACTCCGGGCCGAGCAGGTCGGCCAGCGACACCGAGCGGGCGCCGGCCTCGACCGCGGCGACCGTCTGCGCGGCGGCGAGGTCGCGGCTCCACTGGCGCAGCAGCCTGTTCAAGGGGAAGGGGACCGGCTCGACGGTGCCCAGGTCCGGGCAGGTCCCGACGACGACGGGGATGTCGAGCGTGCGCAGGTAGCGCACCGTGCGCTTCAGGTGCTGCACGGACACCGCCCGGTCGATGCGGTGGGTGACGTCGTTGGCGCCGACGAGGACGACCGCGACGTCCGCGTGGTCGATGCGGGCCAGGCCGTGGGAGAGCTGGGCACTCAGGTCCGAGGACTGCGCACCGACGACCGCCTCGTTGGTCAGCTCGACCGGACGGCCCATGATCGCCGCGAGCCCGGTCGCCAGGATCGCGCCGATCGTCTGGTAGGCGTGGTCCGCGCCCATCCCGGCTGCGGTGGAGTCCCCGAGGACGAGCAGGCGCACCGGCTCGCCGGGGGCGGCGCCGTAGACGCCGTCGTCGTCGGGTGCGCCGTCGAAGGGGTTGCCGACGATGCGGCGGGTGATCTTCGCCTCGGCCTGGATCAGGCCGTAGGCCATGCCTGCCACGCCGGCCCCGACGACGACAGTGCCCAGGGCAGCGACGAGCACCCGACCGGCCGTCCTGCGCAGCTGCGGCATCGCTCTCCTCGTCGTCACGGATGTCCCGGAGCCAACCTTGTCATCCCCACGTGACATTGCCAACGAATGGCGGCAGGAATGCGTGCATCTGGCATCCTTCGACGCAGACCTGATGCCGGACCCGAGGACGTCATGACCGAGTACCCCACCCTCTTCACCCCGCTCGACCTGGGCTTCACCACCCTGCGCAACCGCACGATCATGGGGTCGATGCACACCGGGCTGGAGGACAAGGCCAAGGACTTCGAGCGACTCGCGGCGTTCTACGCCGAGCGGGCGAAGGGGGGCGCCGGGCTGATCGTCACCGGTGGCTTCGCGCCGAACATCGAGGGGACCCTCTACCCCTTCGCCTCCAAGATGACCACGAGCCGCGAGGCGCGCCGGCACCGGCAGGTCACCGACGCCGTGCACCGCGAGGGCGGCAAGATCGCCCTGCAGCTGCTGCACGCCGGTCGCTACAGCTACCACCCCTGGTCGGTCTCGGCGTCCCGGACGAAGGCCCCGATCAACCCGTTCACCGCGCGTGCGCTGAGCGAGAAGGGGGTCCGTCGCCAGATCCGCGCCTTCGCCCGGGCCGCCCAGCTGGCGCGTGAGGCGGGCTACGACGGGGTCGAGGTCATGGGCTCCGAGGGTTACTTCATCAACCAGTTCCTCGCGCCGCGCACCAACCAGCGCGCCGACGGCTGGGGCGGGACGCCGGCCAACCGGCGACGGGTCGCCACCGAGATCGTGCGTGCCGTCCGGGCCGCCGTCGGCGAGGACTTCATCATCGTCTACCGCCTGTCCGTGCTCGACCTCGTCGAGGGCGGGCAGACCTGGGAGGAGATCCAGGCGCTGGCCACCGAGATCGAGGCCGCCGGCGCGACGATCCTCTCCACGGGCATCGGCTGGCACGAGGCGCGCGTGCCCACGATCGTCACCTCGGTGCCGCGGATGGCCTTCACCGAGGTCGCCGAGAGGCTGCGCCCCCACGTGGGCATCCCCGTCGTGACGAGCAACCGCATCAACATGCCCGACCAGGCCGAGCGGGCGCTCGCGGCCGGGCAGGCCGACCTGGTGCAGATGGCGCGCCCGTGGCTCGCCGACCCGCAGTGGGCCGTGAAGGCGCAGGACGGTCGCGGTGGGGAGATCAACACCTGCATCGCCTGCAACCAGGCCTGCCTCGACCACACCTTCCAGCGCACGGTCGCCTCCTGCCTGGTCAACCCGCGTGCGGGCCACGAGACCGAGCTGGTGCTCTCCCCGACGGCACGACGCAAGCGCGTCGCCGTGGTCGGTGGCGGCCCCGCCGGACTCTCGGCGGCCGTCTCCGCGGCCGAGCGCGGCCACGACGTCGAGCTCTTCGAGGCGGGGGAGGAGATCGGCGGGCAGTTCGCGCTGGCGATGCGCATCCCCGGCAAGGAGGAGTTCGCCGAGACCATCCGCTACTTCAAGGGCGAGCTGGACCGCCGTGGGGTTGCCGTCCACCTGGGGCGTCGGGCCGACATCGCCGACCTCGAGGACTTCGACGAGGTCATCGTCGCCACCGGCGTCACCCCGCGCATCCCGCAGATCGAGGGGATCGACCACCCGATGGTCGTCAGCTACCCCGAGGCCGTCCTCGGCACCCGCGAGGTGGGGGAGCGCGTCGCGGTCATCGGAGCCGGGGGCATCGGCGTCGACGTCACCGAGCTGCTGACGACCGTGGAGTCGCCGACGCTCGACATCAAGGAGTGGCAGGACGAGTGGGGCGTGGACCCGACGTCCGCGGAGCGGGGTGGCCTCAAGGAGGCGCACCCCCAGGCATCGCCGCGCACCGTCTACCTCGTCCAGCGCAAGGAGACGAAGATCGGTGCCGGCCTGGGCAAGACGACCGGCTGGGTGCACCGCCTGGCGATCAGGGCCAAGGGCGTCCACCAGATCACCGGTGCGACGTACGAGCGGATCGACGACGCCGGGTTGCACCTCACCGTGGACGGCAAGCCGCGCACCCTCGAGGTCGACACCGTGGTCGTGTGCACCGGGCAGGAGTCCGTGCGTGACCTCGTCGAGCCGCTGCGGGCGAAGGGGGTCGACACCCACGTCATCGGCGGCGCCGACGTCGCCGCTGAGCTGGACGCGAAGCGTGCGATCCGTCAGGGCACGGAGCTCGCAGCGGCCCTCTGACCGCTGCCACACTGGAGGGGTCATGAGCGTGCCCTGCCACGAAGGCTGGATCGACCGCCAGATCCGTGAGGCGATCGAGCGCGGCGAGTTCGACGACCTGCCCGGCGCCGGGAAGCCGCTGCGCGGGCTCGACGACCGTGACCCGGACTGGTGGGTCAAGCGGATGATGGAGCGTGAGGGGCTGGACTCCTCGGACGCGCTGCCACCGGTCTTCCAGCTGCGGCGCGAGCACGCCACCTTCCCGGACTCGCTGGCGGACGTCGCCACGGAGGAGGGCGTGCGCGAGATCCTGCGGGACTACAACGAGCGGGTCCTGGCGGAGCTGCGCCGACCCACCTTCGGCCCGGCCTCGCCGCCGATCGCACCGAGGGCCGACGTCGAGGTGCTGGTCGAGCAGTGGCGGCGGCTGCGTGCGCAGCGCGCCGAGGCCCCCGCCGACGAAGGGGCGCCGGAGCCCCCTTCGCCCCCGTCGCACCGGCGGTCGTGGTGGCGCCGCCTGCGACGCCGCTGACCCGACCGGATCAGCTCGGGGGCATGATGTCGGTCTGCGCGGGCAGGTCGGCCACACCGACCGGGCAGGTCAGCCCGTTGGGGCCGTGGTTGCAGTACCCGCCGGGGTTGTGGTGCAGGTACTGCTGGTGGACCGCCTCGGCGTACCAGAACGGCCCCGACTCCTGCGTCGAGACGATCTCGGTGGCCGCCGGCGGGAGGTCCCGCTTCGCCAGCTCTCGCCCGAAGGCCGCCGCGGTCGCCTCGGCCGCGGCCCGCTGCTCCGGGGTGTCCCAGAAGATCGCCGAGCGGTACTGGGTGCCGACGTCGTTGCCCTGCCGGTTGGCCGTCGTCGGGTCGTGGTTCTCCCAGAAGGCCTTGAGCAGCTGCTCGGGGTGGATCACCGCCGGGTCGTAGGCGATCAGCACGCTCTCGGCGTGGCCGGTGAGGCCGGTGCAGACCTCCTCGTAGGTGGGGTTGGGGGTGAAGCCCCCCATGTAGCCCGCTGCCGTGGTGACCACGCCGGGCAGCTGCCAGAAGATCCGCTCCACACCCCAGTAGCAGCCCATCGCCACGTGCAGCACCTGGGTGCCCTCCGGCCACGGGCCCTCGAGCGGGGTCCCGAGGACCGCGTGCGTGGCCGGGACGTCGAAGGGCCTCTCATCACGCCCGGGCAGGGCGGTCTCGGCGGTGGGCATGGGCGGGAGCTGACGACCGAACATGCCGCCATTGTCTCAGGACCACTCCGGCGAGGACACAGCAAGAGAAACCCCGGCTTCGCAAGGGTCTGGAACCGTTGCAGAGCCGGGGTTCATCGGGTCACCCGATAATCGGGGGACACGTGGGGTCCGATCAGGACGCCGAGTAGGGCTTCGCCTCGAGGATCTTGACCTCGATCGTCTTGCCGGTGGGGGCGAGGTAGGTGTGGGTCCCGCCCACCATCTGGCCGTTGATGGCCTTGCCCATGGGGGACTGCTCCGAGTAGACGTCGATCGACTCGTCGCCGTCGGCGATCTCGCGCGAGCCGAGGAGGAAGGTCTCCTCCTCGCCGAAGAGCTCGACGGTCACGACCATGCCCGGCTCGACGACACCGTCGTCCGGCGGGGCCTCGCCGACGGAGGCGTTCTGGAGGATCTGGGTCAGCTGGCGGATGCGGGCCTCCATCTTGCCCTGCTCCTCCTTGGCCGCGTGGTACCCGCCGTTCTCCTTGAGATCGCCCTCCTCGCGAGCGGCCTCGATGCGCTTGGCGATCTCGACCCGGCCGGGACCGGAGAGCTCGCGCAGCTCGGCCTGCAGTCGGTCGTACGCCTCCTGGGTCAGGTAGGTCGCGTTGGACGCGGTCTGGGTCACGGGATACTCCTTGCCTTGGGCCGCGGCGGCGTTGGTGGCACGTCCCGCGGGTGGTCACCGTGGCGCACCATCCATCGACTCGGACGGTGATGCACAAAGGTCTGGACCGAACGGCCCAGACCCACGGTTGCGTGTAAAGACCCAGTCTAACGCCAAAGACCGCGGGATGCAGGTGTCACTCGAGGGCCGAGCACTGCTTCACGGTCGCCGTGACGGCCTGTGTGGTCGTGCGCACGGCGGCCCGGACACGGGTGGTGCGCTCCTCGCTCGCCGGGACCTCGTGCTGTGCGGTGCCGACCCGTCCGTAGTCCCCGTCCATCGCCGTGACCGTGCAGGAGACCGCCGTGCCGGGCTCCCGGGTCACGTCGAAGATCATCGTGATCTCGCGCTCGCCCGTGTGCTCGTAGCCGATGTCGGTCGCCTTCACCGCGCCCTGCGTGCTCGCGATGGCGAACCACACCACCAATGCCGACGCGAACGCGACGAAGAGCCCGCCGGCGACCCACCAGCGTCGGCTGCCCCGGTCGGGGGCGGCCTCGGCGGCGGCCTCCTCGCGCTCGGGGTCCCAGTAGTGGGGTTCCTGCGCGTCGGTGCTCATGGTTCTCCTGCGGGCGAAGGGGGTGCCACCGGTCACGTCGAGGGCTCCCGGTGCTCGGTGAGACAATGCCTCCATTGTCCGTGACACCAGACCGCGGCGGCACACCGGCCCGCGCGGCAGACACCTGTCCGGGAGGACACCACCCGTGGAAGCACTCAGGCTCATGGCCGTGCACGCCCACCCCGACGACGAGTCGAGCAAGGGGGCGGCGACGACCGCCAAATACGTCCGTGAGGGCGCCGAGGTCCTCGTCGTCACGTGCACCGGCGGCGAACGGGGTGACGTCCTCAACCCCAAGCTGAAGGACGACCCGCACATCCTGCGCGACATCTCGCAGGTGCGCCGTGACGAGATGGAGGAGGCCCGCCGGATCCTCGGCGTCCAGCAGTCGTGGCTCGGCTTCGTCGACTCGGGCCTGCCCGAGGGGGACCCGCTGCCGCCGTTGCCGCGCGGGTGCTTCTACCTCGAGCCGTTGGACGTCGCCACCGAGGCCCTCGTGCGCGAGATCCGCCGCTTCCGGCCGCACGTGGTCACCACGTACGACGAGAACGGCGGCTACCCGCACCCGGACCACGTCATGACCAACCAGGTCTCCGTCGCCGCCTTCGAGGCGGCGGGCGACCCGGACCGCTTCCCGCGCGCGGGTGAGCCCTGGCAGCCGCTGAAGCTCTACTACAACGGGGGCTTCAGCCTCGCGCGCATCCAGGCCTTCCACGACGCGCTCGTCGCCCGTGGCCAGGAGTCCCCCTTCGTCGACTGGATCGAGCGCGCCGGCCAGCGGCCCCAGCGCAAGGTGACCACGAGGGTGCACACGGCGGACTACTTCGACGTGCGCGACGACGCCCTGCGGGCGCACGCGACGCAGGTCGACCCGGACGGGTTCTTCTTCGCCGTGCCCAACTCCCTGCAGGCCGAGATCTGGCCGACCGAGGAGTACGAGCTCGCGATGAGCCACGTCGAGACCGACGACGACGAGGATGACCTCTTCGCGGGCATCCCGGGCTCGCTGGTCGAGGCGGACGCGCTCGGCCGACGGACCGATCTGGAGCTGGTGCGCGACGACCGTGTCGCCCCGACCGTGAAGGAATGGACATGAGCGCACCCAGCACCGAGGTCGGCCCGGGCTTCCTGGCCTTCGTCGTCTTCTTCTTCCTCGCGGTCGTGCTGTGGCTGCTGATGCGCAGCATGTTCACGCGGGTACGTCGGATGAACCTCGCCCAGCGGGCGCAGGAGCAGCAGGAGCAGGAGCAGGAGGCGGCCCGTGGGGCGGGCACGCCGACCTCAGCGGACGCGGCCGACGAGCGGCCGGCGGGGGAGCGGGACTCAGCTCTGGGCGATGGGGCCGAAGAGGGCCAGCGTCGCGGCGACGAAGTGTGAGATGAAGGCCAGCACCGTCAGCGCGTGGAAGATCTCGTGGAAGCCGAACCAGCGCGGTGACGGGTTGGGTCGCTTGAGCCCGTAGACGATGGCCCCCGCCGTGTAGAGCGCTCCGCCGGCGAGGACGAAACCGAGGATCGTCCATCCGCCGTGGGTCAGCAGCGGCTTGATGTAGAAGACCGCGACGAAGCCGAGGGCCACGTAGACGGGGACGTAGAGCCAGCGCGGGGCGTCGACCCAGAAGACGCGGAAGATCACACCGAGGATCGCGCCGGTCCAGACGGTCGCCAGGAGCGTCACCGCCTGGGAGCGCGGGAGCATCAGGGCGAAGGGGGTGTAGCTGCCGGCGATGATGAGGAAGATGTTCGCGTGGTCCCACCGGCGCAGCGCCGCGCCCATCTTCTCCCCCCAGCTGCCGCGGTGGTAGAGCGCCGAGGTGGCGAAGAGCAGGCCGGCGGTGACGGTGAAGACCATGGCCGCGATCCGACCGCCCTGCGTCGGGGCCGTCGAGGTCAGGACGAGTCCGCCGATGAGCGCCAGGGGGGCCATGACGAGGTGGAGCCAGCCGCGCAGGTGGGGCTTGACCGCTTCGACGAAGGCGTCAACGTGCTCGCCGACGTCCGAGGCGAGCTCCTTGGCGCGTGACGAGTGCACGGTGCGAGGGGACTCCATCGGTCCACGGTAACTTACGGCAGCGTAGGTTCGCCATGTTCGGCCGGGGGTCCCCGTGTGGGATCGGACACCGGATGCGGCGGTAGGTTGTCTCGGGTCGAGATCGCGCCAAGGAAGGACAGCGAGTGCGCAACCCGCTCTACAGCGCCTACGAGCGACGTCTCGTCCGGCAGCTCAACCGCGATGCCGTTCCACGGCACGTGGGGATGATCGTGGACGGCAACCGACGGTTCGCGAAGGCGCGTGGACGCAATGCCGACGACGGGCACCGCGCGGGGGCGGCCAACATCGCCAGCTTCCTGGAGTGGTGCGAGGACGCGGGCGTCGAGGTCGTCACCCTGTGGCTGCTCTCGACGGACAACCTGACCCGCCCCCCCGAGGAGCTCGACCACCTGCTGCGGATCATCGAGGGCCTCGTGGCCGACCTGGCCTCGGCCGCCCGCTGGCAGCTGCACTCCGCCGGCGCCCTGGAGCTGCTCCCTGTGCAGACCGCGGCGGCCCTGCGCCGGGCGGAGGAGGAGACGGCCGGGGTCGACGGGCTCGTCGTCAACGTCGCCGTCGGCTACGGGGGGCGTCAGGAGATCTCCGACGCCGTCCGGTCCCTGCTGCGCACCCGCGCCGCGGAGGGCGCCAGCCTCGACGAGGTCGCGGCGGAGCTGACCGCCGAGGACATCGGGGCCCACCTCTACACCAAGGGACAGCCCGACCCGGACCTCGTCATCCGCACGTCGGGGGAGCAGCGGCTCTCCGGCTTCCTGCTGTGGCAGTCGGCGCACAGCGAGTACTACTTCTGCGAGGCCTACTGGCCCGAGTTCCGTCGGGTGGACTTCCTGCGGGCCCTGCGTGCCTACGCCGACCGGCACCGACGATTCGGCGGCTGACCCCTTCGTCCCGGTCGAGGGACTCGCGCGCGACCCGGTCACCCAGTGAGACCGCGTGTGGCGGCAGGGACCCGAGTGGCTGCCGAGGCTCCTGTGACGTCTGGGGGGTGGCCGGTCCGTGAACGTTGGGAACACGCCGCAGCGCGTCCGACGCCCGGCGGTGCGTCGGCCTAGCGTGATGCCTGACGGGTCGCACCCCGCGGCCCTGACGGGAAGGCCGACATGGGGCTGCTGACCAGCAGGAGGAGCCGTTCACGGCCCCTGCCCGTGCCTCGGATCCCATCCCGGCACCAGCACCGAGAGTAGGCGCACACGCGCCTTCGGGGCGCGGCGCCGACGAGGAGACCGACGTGGACGACCTGATGACCCAGACCGTCACCCCCTCAGGCACGCAGCCCGACGGAGCGCCTGATCCGGTGACCCTCCCGCCCCAGGACGAAGGCCGACGCACCTACGTCATCGACACCTCGGTCCTGCTCTCGGACCCGCGGGCGGTGCTGCGCTTCAAGGAGCACGAGGTGGTCCTGCCGGTCGTCGTCGTGACCGAGCTGGAGGGCAAGCGGCACCACCCGGAGCTGGGATACTTCGCCCGCACCGCGCTGCGCCTCCTCGACGACCTGCGCGTGCAGGCCGGCCGCCTCGACGCACCGGTGGATGTCGGGGCGGACGGCGGGACGCTGCGCGTCGAGCTCAACCACACCGATCCCGCCTCGCTCCCGTCGGGGTTCCAGCTCGGGGACAACGACACCCGCATCCTCGCGGTGGCCAAGAACCTCTCCCTCGAGGGCGCCGACGTCACGATCGTCTCCAAGGACCTGCCGATGCGGGTCAAGGCCTCCGCCGTCGGGCTGGACGCGCAGGAGTACCGCCACGAGCAGACGCGCGCCGACTCCGGGTGGACCGGGATGGCCGAGCTCGAGCTGAGTGGCGAGGAGGTCGACCACCTCTACGCGACCGGGCGCGTGGAGAACCTCGCCGCCGCCGAGATGCCCTGCCACACGGGGCTGAAGATCATCTCCGAGCGGGGCAACGCCCTCGGCCGTGTGGGTGCGGACAAGCAGGTGCGGCTCGTGCGCGGCGACCGCGACGCCTTCGGCCTGCACGGGCGCTCCGCCGAGCAACGCATTGCCCTGGACCTCCTCCTCGACCCCGACGTCGGCATCGTCAGCCTCGGTGGCCGTGCCGGCACGGGCAAGAGCGCGCTGGCGATGTGTGCCGGCCTCGAGGCGGTCATGGAGCGCAGGCAGCACCGCAAGGTCGTCGTCTTCCGCCCGCTGTACGCGGTGGGCGGCCAGGAGCTGGGCTACCTGCCCGGGAGCGAGCAGGAGAAGATGGGGCCGTGGGCGCAGGCGGTCCACGACACCCTCGGCGCGGTCGTGTCCACGGAGGTCGTCGAGGAGATCCTCGACCGCGACATGCTCGAGGTGCTGCCACTGACCCACATCCGCGGCCGCAGCCTCCACGACGCCTTCGTCATCGTCGACGAGGCGCAGAGCCTGGAGCGCAACGTCCTGCTCACCGTGATGTCCCGCATCGGGCAGAACTCCAAGATCGTGCTCACCCACGACGTGGCCCAGCGTGACAATCTGCGCGTCGGGCGCCATGACGGCGTCGCGGCGGTCATCGAGACCCTGAAGGGCCACCCGCTCTTCTCGCACGTCACGCTCACCCGCAGCGAGCGCAGCCCCATCGCGGCGCTGGTGACCGATCTGCTCGAGGGCAGCGACATGTGACCTCGGTCCCATGACGAAGGCGGTGTCCTGAGGCGCGACGACGGAGCCTCGAAGGGGGCGTCCCACCACGGTGGTGGGACGCTCCCTTCGTCCGTGGTTACCCGGGGGTTGGCGCCGAGGCCAAGGGTCGGCTAAGGTCTCGACTTGGTAACGGCGGGGCAGCGCGCCATGCTGGCCCCGCATCAACAGCCACTCCCTCGGAGTGGCTGTCGTCATGAAAGGAGCTGGTGACGTGGGCTCGACGAGCTACACGCCACGGCACGGATCACGGCGCACGGCTCCACCGCGCCCGCGCCGGGGAGCAGCGGCCATCCGAACCGCAGTCCGTCGACCCGTCATCGGCGGTGCGGTCGCGATCGCCATGCTGGGTTCGCTCGGCGCCACCGTCGCCATCGGCGACCCGCCCGACGCCCGGGACGTGGCGTCGGCCGCGCTCTCCGCTCCCCAGCAGGATGCCGCCGGCAGTGGCTCCGAGCGTGCGGGGTCGAACGACACCGCCGCCCGGGACGCCGCCCGCCTCGCCGAGGACCGTCGCTCGGCCAATGTCTCCCGGAGTGCCTCCCGCGAGAAGGCCCGCCTGGCCGAGGAGGAGAGGGAGGCCAAGGAGAGGAAGGCCGCGAGGGCCGCCAAGGCGAAGAAGAAGGCCGCGCGAGAGAAGAGGGAGGCCGCCAAGCCGGTCAGTGAGCGCGACTTCACCAACGCCCAGATCGCCCGGATCCAGGCCGACCCCAAGCCCTACGCCATCGAGCTGATGCGTGAGTACGGCTGGGACGACGGCCAGTGGAGCTGCCTCGAGCAGCTGTGGATCGGCGAGAGCGACTGGGAGTGGGACGCGACCAACTCCTCCTCCGGTGCCTACGGCATCCCGCAGTCCCTGCCCGCCAACAAGATGGCGTCCGCCGGTGGCGACTGGAAAACCAACCCGATCACCCAGATCGACTGGGGTCTGAACTACATCAAGCTCAGCTACGGCAGCCCCTGCGGCGCGCTGAACTTCTGGAACAACCAGAACCCGCACTGGTACTGACCGAGCACGACCCGCTCACGCGCCCGCCCGGCAGCATCCCGACGAGCGCGAGGGGTCGGTGGGGCGCAGAAGCGGGTCAGAGCTTGCGCAGCCGGATCCTGCGGACCTGGTGGTCCGCCCCCTTCGTCAGCACGAGGCTCGCCCGACCCCGTGTCGGCAGGACGTTGTCGACGAGGTTGGGCTGGTTGATCGTCTCGAAGATGTGCAGCGCGCGGGCCTCGGCCTGCTCGTCGCTCAGCTGCGCGTAGCGGTGGAAGTAGGACTGCGGGTCGGCGAAGGAGGTCTGCCGCAGCCGCAGGAAGCGCTCGACGTACCACCGTCGGATGTCGTCGACCTTGGCGTCGACGTAGACGGAGAAGTCGAAGAAGTCGCTGACGGCGAGCCCGGTCCGTCCGTCCTGGCGGGCGCCGGGAGGCTGCAGGACGTTGAGTCCCTCGACGATGAGCACGTCCGGCTGGCGCACGACGGTCTGCTCCTCCGGGACGATGTCGTAGGTCAGGTGCGAGTAGACCGGCGCGTGGACCTCGGGCTGACCGGCCTTGACGGCCGACATGAAGCGCAGCAGCGCCCGACGGTCGTAGGACTCGGGGAAGCCTTTGCGCTGCAGCAGGCCGCGCCGCTCCAGCTCGGCGTTCGGCAGCAGGAAGCCGTCGGTGGTCACCAGGTCGACCTGGGGCGTGTCCGGCCAGCGCAGCATCAGCTCGCGCAGGATGCGGGCGGTCGTGGACTTGCCCACCGCGACCGACCCGGCGACGCCGATGACGAAGGGAGCCTTCGGTGGCCGCTCCCCGAGGAAGGTGGAGGTGGTCCGGTGCAGCCGTGTCGTGGCCGAGACGTAGAAGGTCAGCAGCCGGGAGAGCGGGAGGTAGACCTCCTGGACCTCCTCGAGGTCGATGGGGTCGCTGAGGCCGCGCAGACGCGCCAGATCGCCCTCGTCGAGGTTGAGGGGGTGGTTCTCACGCAGCCGGGCCCAGGCATCGCGGTCGAGCTCGACGAAGGGGGACGGCACGGTCATCGTGCTGGCGGAGGACGCGGAGGGCACGGCCTCATTGTGTCCCACGTGCTCCGGACCCGCCGCAGGGACGGTTAGCCTGTCCCGCATGTGTGGAATCGTTGGATACGTCGGCCCGGACGCGGGGGCCCGCTCCCTGGACGTCGTGATGGAGGGCCTCTCGCGGCTCGAGTACCGCGGGTACGACTCCGCAGGCATCGCCCTGGTCACGGGGGACACGGTCTTCGCGGAGAAGCGCGCCGGCAAGCTCGCCAACCTGCGCGCGGCCCTGGAGTCGGAGGCGATCCCGGTGTCCGCGACGGCCATCGGTCACACCCGCTGGGCCACCCACGGTGGTCCGACGGACGAGAACGCCCACCCGCACCGCGGCGGGCAGGACGGGAAGATCGCGGTCGTCCACAACGGCATCGTCGAGAACTTCCACGCGCTCAAGGGCGAGCTGCTCGAGCAGGGCGTGTCCTTCACCTCCGAGACCGACACCGAGGTCGCCGCCCACATGCTGGCGGCCGCGTTCACCGAGACCGGTGACCTCACCGAGGCGATGCGCCGGGTGGTCAACCGACTCGAGGGTGCCTTCACCCTCCTGGCGGTGCACGCCGACCAGCCCGACGTCGTCGTGGCGGCCCGTCGCAACAGCCCGCTCGTCGTCGGCCTCGGTGAGGGGGAGAACTTCCTCGGCTCCGACGTGGCGGCCTTCATCGGCTACACCAAGCAGGCCGTCGAGCTGGAGCAGGACCAGATCGTCACGATCACCCCGGACGACTACTCGGTGATCAACTTCGACGGGACCGACGGCGCGGGACGCCCCTACGAGGTGACCTGGGATGCAGCCGCTGCGGAGAAGGACGGCTTCGACACCTTCATGGAGAAGGAGATCCACGACCAGCCGAAGGCGGTCGGGGACACGCTGCTCGGTCGCACCGACGCCGAGGGCCGGCTCGTTCTCGACGAGGTGCGCATCGACGAGGAGAAGCTCCGGGCGATCGACCGCATCACGATCGTCGCCTGCGGGACGGCCGCCTACGCAGGCACGGTCGCCAAGTACGCCATCGAGCACTGGACCCGGATCCCGGTCGAGGTCGCCCTCGCGCACGAGTTCCGCTACTGCGACCCGATCGTCGACGAGCGCACCCTCGTGGTCTCGATCAGCCAGTCCGGTGAGACCGCCGACACCGCGATGGCGGTGCGCCACGCCCGCTCCCTCGGTGCGCTCACGGTCTCGGTCTGCAACACCCACGGTGCGACGATCCCGCGCGAGTCGGACGCCGTCCTCTACACCCACGCGGGGCCGGAGATCGCGGTCGCCTCGACCAAGGCCTTCCTCGCGCAGATCACCGCCTGCTACGTGCTGGGCCTCTACCTCGCGCAGCTGCGCGGCGAGACCTTCGCCGACGACGCCAGGTCGGTCATGGCGGAGCTGCACACGGTCCCGGACAAGATCGCCGAGCTGCTGACGACGATGGACCGGGTCGAGGAGATCGCCCGCTTCATGTCCGACACCCGCGCGGTGCTCTTCCTCGGGCGCCACGTCGGCTTCCCGATCGCGATGGAGGGAGCCCTGAAGCTCAAGGAGCTCGCCTACATCCACGCCGAGGGCTTCGCCGCCGGCGAGCTCAAGCACGGTCCCATCGCGCTCATCGAGCCCGGCCAGCCGGTCTTCATCATCGTGCCCGGGCCGGACACGCCGAACGACCTGCACAAGAAGGTCGTCTCCAACATCCAGGAGATCCGCGCCCGCGGCGCCCGCACCATCGTCATCGCCCAGGAGGGCGACGAGGAGGTCACCCCCTTCGCCGACGAGGTGATCCGGGTGCCGCACACCTCGCCGCTGCTCCAGCCGCTCCTGACCGTCGTGCCGCTGCAGGTCTTCGCCCTGCACCTGTCCACGGCGAAGGGTCTCGACGTCGACCAGCCGCGCAACCTCGCCAAGTCCGTCACCGTCGAGTGAAGGTCGGGGGAGCGCGGTGATCGTCGGGGTGGGGATCGACGTCGTCGACATGGTGCGTCTCGGCGCCCGTCTCGAGCGGACGCCGGGCCTGCGCGAGCGTGTCTTCACCGAGCGTGAGCGCGACCTGCCGCTGCGCTCCCTCGCGGCGCGGTTCGCCGCCAAGGAGGCGACCGGCAAGGCGCTGTGCACACCGGGCGACCTGCCGTGGCAGGAGGCGGAGGTGACGAAGGGGGAGCACGGCGAACCGGTCCTCGTGGTCACCGGGGCGGTCGCGGCCCGTGCCGAGCTGCTCGGCGTCACCCGCCTGCACATCTCCCTCAGTCACGACGGCGGCATCGCCACCGCGATCGTCATCGCCGAGTCCGCCGACTCGCCCTGACCACACGAACTACTGCAGGCAGTAGCTGGTATCGCCTGCAGCAGCTCGAGATGCGGCCGACGATACGAAGTGCTGCCTGCAGTAGTTCGTACGGCGGGGGTAACGTCAGCGGCGTGATCACCGGGTACTCAGTCGAGACGATCCGTCGGGCCGAGCAGGCCCTCCCCGACCTCCTCGAGAGCGGGGAGCTGATGAGCCGGGCCGCCAGGGGGGTCGCCCGGCTGACGAGCGGTCGCATGCGCGACCGTGGCTTCCGGCGGGTCACGGGGTTGGTGGGCCCGGGCAACAACGGTGCCGACACCCTCTACGCGCTCGCGCGGCTGGCCCGGCGCGGCTTCGAGGCCACCGCCGTGTGCGTGGACCCCGAGTCCTCACCCACGGTGTCGGCGGCCGCCGAGCGTGCCCGCTCCCGGGGTGCCCGTGTCCTCACCGGTGACGGTGCCGAGGCGCTCACCGCGATCGCCCGGGCCGAGGTGGTCCTCGACGGCATCACCGGCATCGGCGGACGGCCGGGACTGCCCCCCTTCGCCCGGCCGTGGGTGGATGCGATCCGGGACCGCACCTGGGTGATCGCCGTCGACACCCCGAGCGGGCAGCCCGTCGACGGTGGGCCGCTCGTCGCGGACGCGGTCTTCGCGGACGAGACGGTGACCTTCGGGGCGCCCAAGGCCGTCCACCTGATGCCGTCGACCGAGCCGACCTGCGGGATCCTCACCGTCCTGGACATCGGTCTGGACCTCACGGACGCCACCCCGATCGTCGTGCGGCTGACCCCGGACGACGTGCCCCTCCTCTGGCCCGTCCCGACCACGGCGGACGACAAGTACTCGCGCGGCGTGCTCGGTCTCATCGCCGGAGGCGAGCGGTACACGGGGGCCGCGGTGCTCGCGAGTACCGCGGCGGTGACGGCGGGGGCCGGGATGGTCCGCTACGTCGGCCCGCAGGCACCGACCGACCTCGTCCGACAGGCGGCCCCCGAGGTGGTGCCGGGCGAAGGGAGGGTCCAGGCCTGGTGCATCGGCTCCGGCCTCGACCCGGAGGCCACCGGCGAAGGGGCGGCGGAGCAGTTGGCCGCCGCGCGCAAGGCCCTCGCCTCCGACGTGCCGGTCGTCCTCGACGCGGGCGGCCTCGACCTCCTCGACGGGCCCCGCGAGGCGCCGACCCTCCTGACCCCGCACGCGGGGGAGTGCGCCCGCGCGCTGACCCGACTGCGTGGCCGCGCGACCGCCCTGACCCGGGCCGAGGTCGAGGCCGACCCACTCGAGCACGCCAGGATGCTCGCCCGGCTCACCGGTGCGACCGTCCTGCTCAAGGGTGCGGTCACCCACGTCGTCGACGCCGACGGGCCGGTCCACGTGCACGACGACGCGCCCGCGTGGCTCGCCACGGCCGGGTCGGGGGACGTCCTCGCGGGTCTCGTGGGGACGCTGCTCGCCGCCGGCCTGGACCCGACGACGGCGGCATCACTCGGGGTGCTCGTCCACGGACGGGCTGCCGAGCACGCCAACCCCGGGGGCCCGGTGCGGGCACTGGCCGTGGCGCACGCGATCGGGCCGACGATCGCGGCCCTCCTGCGGTAGGCGGACTAACCCAGCTCGGGGACCTCGCCCCAGGCCGGGTTGTCGTCCTCGCCGTCGTCGATCCGGATGTCCAGCCTGAGCTGCTCCGAGACCTCGTCCAGCGCGGTGCGCAGGTCGGTGAGGTCGACGTCCTCGGCCGCACCGACGACCGCCGTCGCCTCGAAGAGCCGCTCACCGCTCATCGGGGCATCGCTCGTGGCGGAGTGGAACTCCCGGATGCCCAGCCCCCGGTCGGCCAGCGCCCGGGTCACTTCGCGCACGATGCCGGGCTGGTCCTGGCCGATGGCGACCACTCGGACCGGTGCGTCACCCGGGTCCGCGGTCGCGGCGGTGGTCGCTGCCGTCACCTCGACGACGTCGACGTCGCGCAGGTCGCGCACGGCGGCCGACAGGTCCTCGACCCGCTCGTCCTCGAGCTGGACCAGGACCGCCCCGGCGAAGGTGCCGCCCAACCGGCCCATCTGGCTCTCCAGCCAGTTGCCGCCGTGCTCGGCGACGACCGCCGCGAGCTCGGTGACCAGTCCGGGGCGATCCTCGGCGATGAGGCTGACGACGACGGTGCGCATGCCTGTCAGGCTAGCGCCGTCGGGTCACCCGTACCTGATCTCGACGCGTCTGTTCTTGGCGCGGCCGCGGGGGTTGTCCTCCCCGCCCGTGTTGTTGGGCTCGACGGGATCGGCGCTGCCTCGTCCTCGTGCGGTGGTGTCCAGGTCGGGGCGGGCCGTGGTCACGGCCTCCTCCACGGCCCGGGCCCGCTCGGTCGACAGCCGTTGGTTGTAGTCCTCCTCGCCGACGTCATCGGTGTAGCCGGTGATCGTCACCGACGCGCCCTGCGGGATCTCCTCGACCACGTCACCGATGGCCCGCTGCGCACGGGAGCTGATCCTCGCCTCGTCGAAGGCGAAGAGGACGTCGCTGTTGAGGGCGATCGCCTCCGAGGAGACCTTCCGCTCGAGCGGGGTGACCTGCGGCCGGATGTCGCTGGTGTTGGGCTGGAGGTCGTGCACCGAGGCCGCCAGCTGGGCGGGCGTGATCTCCGGCAGGTCGTCGACCCCGTCGCCGTGCGCCGGGACGGCGGCCAGGGGCAGGACGAGCACGGCCGCGAGGGCCCCGGTGGTCGCCCGCGACCGCCGGCTCACTGGATGGTCACCCCGGTGAAGGCCGGAGCCCCGTCCGCCGGCTTGACCGTCACGGTCTCCACGTCCTGCGGGGGCGCCGCGAAGACGGCGTAGAGGTGGAGGGTCTGGCCGCCGCCGACCTTGGTGCCCAGCGGTCCGGTCCCGGTCGAGACGGAACCGGACTCGGAGTCGACGACGTCGTGGACCGTGAGGTTCGTCGTATCGATGATCTGGGGTGCCCATCGGGTGGTGGTCCACCCGTAGTAGCTCGTGGGCTCGCCCTTCTTCGGCGTGAAGCCGAGGTTGAGCACGAGCAGGTCGCCGTCGCGTCGCAACGAGAGCAGATCCAGGGTGATCTCGGTGGGCGCGTTGTTCGCGCCGCCGCCCGCCCCCGGCATCGTGACGCTGGCGATCGGCTCCGGTGGGTCGGCCGGGTCGACACCGGCCTGCTTGGCGGCCTCATCGAGCTCGGAACTCGTTTCCGAGTCGCCCGGCGAGGAGGCCGGCGAGGCCTCGGCCGACGTGCTCGACGTCGACGACGCTGACTCCCCGCCCCCTTCGTCCTCGTTGCCCGCGCAGGCGGTGAGCATCGTGGCAGCGGTGAGCGCGGCCAGCATCGTGCGAATGGTCGTCCCCATGCCCTGTGTCCTCCCGGTGGTGTCGGGAGAAGAGTAGCGAGGTGGGACCACTCCTCGACCTCAGCCCTGCGCCGACTCCGCCCACCAGTTGATACCGCCCTCGACGGCGTGCTCGTCGATCCGGGCCAGCTCCTCGTCGGTGAAGCCGGGCGAGTCCAGCGCGCCGAGGCTGTTCTCCAGCTGGGAGACGGTGCGGGCCCCGACCAGCACCGAGGTGATGCGCCGGTCGCGCAGCGCCCACGCCAGCGCCATCTGGGCGAGGGTCTGTCCGCGCTCGCCGGCGATGTCGTTGAGGGCGCGGATGCGCGCGAGGTTGTCCTCGGTCAGCTGTCCCGCGACACCGGTGCCCTCGCGGCCGGCGCGGGAGTCCTCGGGGATCCCGCCGAGGTACTTGTCGGTCAGCAGCCCCTGGGCAAGGGGGGAGAAGGCGATCGCCCCCACGCCCAGGTCCTCGATCGTGTCGAGCAGCTCGGCCTCGACCCAGCGGTTGAGCATCGAGTAGGAGGGCTGGTGGATCAGCAGCGGGGTGCCCATCTCGCGCAGGATCGCGTAGGCCTCCCGCGTGCGCTCCGGCCCGTAGGAGGAGATGCCCACGTAGAGCGCCTTGCCCTGACGGACCGCGGAGTCCAGCGCCCCCATCGTCTCCTCGAGCGGTGTGTCCGGGTCGAAACGGTGGCTGTAGAAGATGTCCACGTAGTCCAGACCCATCCGCTGCAGGGACTGGTCGAGCGAGGCGAGCAGGTACTTGCGTGAACCGCCGATCTGCCCGTACGGCCCCGGCCACATGTCCCAGCCGGCCTTGGTGGAGATGACCAGCTCGTCCCGGTACCGGCGCAGGTCCTCGGCAAGCACGGTGCCGAAGTTGCGCTCGGCGCTGCCGTAAGGGGGTCCGTAGTTGTTCGCCAGGTCGAAGTGGGTCACGCCCAGGTCGAAGGCCCGGCGCAGCACCGCCCGCTGGGTCGCGAGGGGCTCGTGGTCGCCGAAGTTGTGCCACAGGCCCAGCGAGATCGGCGGCAGCTGCAGCCCGGAGCGGCCGCAGCGGCGGTAGTCGACGCCGTCGTAGCGGGTCGGATCGGCCTGGTAGTCGTCCACGTGGTAGGTCATACCCCCATGGTGCACCGTCGTGGCAGGCATACACTCGGGCGGATACCCATGGACACCACAGCACCCCGCCCCGAGTCACCGACCACCGCCACCTCCGCGACGCTCCCGCCCACGGCGTCGACGGACGGCCTGACCGCTTGGGCCGACATCGACCTCGGCGCCATCAGCGACAACGTCGCCCAGCTGGGCCGCCTCGCCGGTGACGCGGACGTCATGGCCGTGATCAAGGGCGACGCCTACGGCCACGGCCTCGTGCCCGTGGCCCACGCGGCGCTCGCCGGTGGTGCCACGTACCTCGCGATCGCCCAGCTGTCCGAGGCGATGGCCGCCCGCGCGGCGGGGATCACCGCACCCGTGCTCACCTGGCTCTTCCCGCCGGGGGCCGACCTGGCCGCAGCGATCCGTGCCGACCTGACCCTCTCCGCGGGCGCCCCCTGGGCACTGGGCGAGATCGCCGCGGCCGCGCGCGGGCTCGGCACCACGGCCCGCATCCACATCAAGGCCGACACCGGCCTGGGCCGCGGGGGCGCCTGGGCCGACGACCTCGCCGGGATGCTCGTCGAGGCCGCGCGCCTCGAGGCCGAGGGCGTCGTCGACGTCGAGGGGATCTTCTCCCACTTCGCGTACGCGGACGCGCCGAGGCACCCCACCGTGAGGGCCCAGCAGGAGACCTTCGTCGCGATCCTCGCCGACGCGGAGCGAGCCGGGCTGCGTCCCCGTATCCGGCACCTGGCCAACTCCGCGGCGACACTGACCAACCCGTCCGCGCAGTTCGACATGGTGCGACCGGGGGTCTCGATCTACGGGCTCTCGCCGGTGCCCGACCTGGGCGGCCCGACCCACTTCGGGCTGCGCGAGGCGATGCGGGTGACCGCCCGCCTGATCAACGTCAAGACCGCGGGAGCCGGGCAGGGCATCTCCTACGGCCACCAGTACACGACGAAGGGGGAGACCCGGCTGGGTCTCGTCCCGCTCGGCTACGCGGACGGTATCCCGCGCCACGCGGGCAACGTGGGGCCGGTGCAGGCGGACGGGCAGCGGCTCACGGTGGCCGGCCGGGTCTGCATGGACCAGTTCGTCCTCGACCTCGGGCCGGGCAGCACCGCTGCCGCGGGCGACGAGGTGGTCGTCTTCGGCCGGGAGGCCGACGGGGAGCCGACGGCCCAGGACTGGGCAGCGGCCATCGACACGATCAACTACGAGATCGTCACCCGCCTCGGGGCCCGCGTCCCGCGGCGGTACCTGGGAGCACGCTGATGGCCGGCCGCGTGAAGGACCCGAACGGCACGGAGCCGACGAGCAGGCACGCCGGCCACGCCGCCGCCACCGGTGTCGGGCTCGCCGCCGCGCTCGTGGGTGGGGCCGCGATCGCCGGCGCGGGGCTCGCGGGGCGCACGGCGGCGCGCCGCTCTCGAGCGCACGCGGTCACCGCCCCCGACAAGGTGCACGTCTTCCCCTTCGAGGCCGACAAGATCCTCGCGGTGCCCGCCAGCGACGGGGTCGTGCTGCACGTCGAGGTCGACGAGCCGAAGGGGTGGGCCGACAGCGGCCGTCCGACCGTCGTCCTCGTCCACGGCTTCGTGCTCAACCTCAGCTCCTGGATCCACCAGCGCCGCGAGCTCGTCGACGCCGGGTACCGCGTGGTCAGCTACGACCAGCGCAACCACGGCCGCTCCGAGTACGGCGACCTCGCCTCCTGCGTCATCGACCAGCTCGGCCAGGACCTGCGGGCCGTCATCGACGCGACGACCCCGGAGGGGGACCTCGTCCTCGTGGGCCACTCCATGGGTGGCATGACGATCATGAGCTTCGCCGGGCGGTACCCGCAGCTCACCCGCGACCGGGTCGTCGGCGCGGCGCTCATCGCGACGAGTGCCGGTGGGGACAGCCTCGTCCAGCTCGGCCTCGGGCAGCGCTTCGACCGCATCATCGCTGCGATCGGTCCCGGCGTCCTGGCCAACCTCTCCAACCGCGACGGCCTGTGGGGCGGCGCCCGGGCAGCCGGTCGGGGCATCGAGTCCTGGGCGGTGCAGAAGTACGCCTTCGGCACCGAGATGCCCAAGGACCTGCTGCGGCAGGTCGCGACGATGGTCTTCGGCACCCGGCTGGACGCCATCGGCGCCTTCCTGCCCGAGCTGGACACCCTCGACATCCGCGACGCGCTGCCGGCGCTGGTGGAGACACCCGTGCTCATCGTCGCCGGGTCCCGCGACGTCCTGACCCCGCCGGCGCACAGTGACCGGCTCGCGGAGGCGCTGCCGGCCGCTGAGCTCGTCGTCGTCCCCGGGGTCGGCCACGTCCTCCAGCTGGAGCGCCCCGGGGCCGTCACCGACGCGATCTTCGGCCTGCTCGAGCGGCCCCACGGCGAGGACGCCGCGCGGGACGCGAAGCGGGCGAAGGGAGCCGTCCGGGAGGATACGGCATGACGCTGGTGCTGCCCGACGCCGATGCGACCCTCGACCTCGGTCGCCGACTCGCCGGTCTGCTGCGCGCGGGTGACCTCGTCGTGCTCACCGGGGGTCTCGGCGCCGGCAAGACCACCCTCACCCGCGGCCTGGGGGAGGGCCTGGGCGTGCGTGGGCCGGTGACCTCGCCGACCTTCGTCATCGCCCGGATCCATCCCTCGCTCGTCGGTGGGCCCGAGCTGGTCCACGCGGACGCCTACCGGCTCGGCGGTATCGCGGAGCTGGACGACCTCGACCTCGACGCGGACCTCGACGACGCCGTGACGGTCGTCGAGTGGGGTGCCGGCCTGGCGGAGGGACTGGCCGAGGACCGCCTCGAGATCACCCTCGTCGCCGACCCCGCGACCGAGGAGCGCACCATGGACGTGCAGGCCGCCGGCCCCCGGTGGGACGGCATCGCGATCGAGGCGCTGCTGGCGCGCGGCGAAGGGAGCGAGCGATGAGGATCCTCGGGATGGACACGGCCACCTCGGCCATCACCGTGGCGGTGCACGACGGCGAGCAGGTCCTCGCCGCCCGCAGCACGGTCGACGCGCGCCGGCACACCGAGCTCCTCGCGCCGCTGCTCATCGAGGTCATGGCGGCCGCCGGCACCGCCCCCGAGGAGGTCACCCACGTGGCCGTCGGCACCGGTCCGGGCCCCTTCACCGGCCTGCGCGTCGGGCTCGTCACCGCGCAGACCTTCGCCCACGCCCGGGGGATCACCGTGCACGGCGTGTGCTCGCTCGACGCCCTGGCGGGTGCGGCGGCGGCCGGGGGCCACGAGGGCGAGCTGCTCGTCGCCACGGACGCCCGGCGCAAGGAGCTCTACTGGGCCCGCTACCGCTGCACCGACGGCGCCATCCAGCGACTGGACGACCCGGCCGTGGACAAGCCCGCCGAGCTGCCCGACGCCGTCCGCGCCCTGCCCACCGCCGGCCGCGGCCCCCTTCTCTACCCGGAGCTGCTGCCGCACGGCACCGACCTCCTCGACGTCGACGCCGGTGCCCTGGCCACGCTCGCGGCCCAGCGCATCACGGCGGGCGAGGCGATGCCGGTCGAGCCGCTCTACCTGCGCCGTCCCGACGCGGTGGTCCCGTCCGCGCCGAAGCCGGCCACCGCCCCGCGCCAGCAGCAGCAGCGACGCCGTCCCGACCGGCGGGCAGAGCAGGCCCAGCAGTGAGCGCGGCGGTGACCCCAGGGACGGCCACCGTGCGCGAGGTCCGCTGGCAGGACCTCGAGCAGCTCGCGGGCCTGGAGACCGAGCTCTTCGGCGTCGAGGCCTGGAGCCTTGCCTCGTGGTGGGGTGAGCTGGCCGGCCGTCCCCGTCGCGAGTATCTCCTCGCGGAGGACGAAGGGGGCGTGGCCGGCTACGCCGGACTCGACCACGGCGGCGAGGTCAGCGACATCATGACCATCGCCGTCCTGCCCAGGGCCCGCCGCACGGGCCTCGGTCGCCGCCTCCTGGAGGAGCTCGTCGACCGCTCCGTCCGCGCCGGCGCCCAGCGGCTCCTGCTCGAGGTCCGCGAGGACAACACGGCCGCCCGGGCGCTGTACGCGGCCCGCGGCTTCGAGCTGCTGCAGACCAGAGCCCGGTACTACCCGGGTGGGGTGGACGCCCTCGTCCTCGCCCTCGACCTGACCTGAGGAGATGTCATGAGCGACGCCGTGACCGAGCAGCCCCTCGTGCTGGGCATCGAGACCTCGTGCGACGAGACCGGTGTCGGCATCGTCCGCGGTACCGAGCTGCTCGTGGACGCCATCGCCTCGAGCGTCGACGAGCACGCGCGCTTCGGCGGGGTCGTGCCGGAGGTGGCCTCCCGCGCCCACCTCGAGGCCATGGTCCCGATGATCGAGAAGGCCTGCCGCGAGTCGGGCGTCGCGCTGACGGACCTCGACGGCATCGCCGTGACCGCCGGTCCCGGTCTGGCGGGTGCGCTCATGGTCGGGGTCGCCTCCGCCAAGGCGCTGTCGGTCGCCCTGGGCGTCCCGCTCTACGGGGTCAACCACCTCGCCAGCCACGTGGCCGTGGACATCGTCGAGCACGGGCCGCTGCCGGAGCCGACGATGGCCATGCTCGTCAGCGGCGGGCACTCCTCCCTCCTGCTCGTCCCGGACGTCACCCACGACATCCGCAGCCTCGGCGCGACGATCGACGACGCGGCGGGGGAGGCCTTCGACAAGGTCGCCAGGGTGCTCGGCCTGCCCTTCCCCGGTGGGCCGCACATCGACCGCGCCGCGAGCGACGGCCAGATCACCATCGACTTCCCCCGGGGTCTCTCCAGCCGCAGGGACATGGAGCGTCACCGCTTCGACTTCTCCTTCTCCGGGCTGAAGACGGCCGTGACCCGCTGGGTGGAGGCCGAGCGGGCAGCCGGGCGTGACGTGCCCGTCGGCGACGTCGCGGCGTCCTTCCAGGAGGCGGTCACCGACGTGTTGACCCGCAAGGCCGTGCTCGCCTGCCGCGAGCACGACGTCGCCGCCCTGCAGATCGGCGGCGGCGTCGCCGCCAACAGCCGGTTGCGCGAGATGGCCCGGCAACGGTGCGAGGAGGCGGGGGTCGCCCTGCGCGTCCCACGCCGTAGCCTGTGCACCGACAACGGCGCCATGGTCGCCAGTCTCGGGGCCCAGCTGATGCTCAAGGGCCGCCCGGCGAGCGACCCGTCGTTGCCCGCGGACAGCTCGCTACCCGTCACCGACGTGCGCACCGGGCTGCCCGTGGAGGTCGACCACGACCACTGAGGTCGCGTTCCATTCGGGTCACGAAGGGCGCGTCGATGTGGTTCTGGCCGCGTAAGGATGATTCCGTAAGGAAAAAGTCATCCCGCGGTCAGGGAACGGCAGCCCCTGCCCCGGGGGTGAAGACGAACACTGAGGAGACGTGTGACTGCGATCACCGCGAGCCATCTGTACAAGGTATTCGGCCGACGACCAGAGAGAGGGGTCGAAGCCCTCAAGCAGGGCGCCGACCGCGACGAGCTGCGCCCGATGGGCCTGACTCCCGCGGTCATCGATGCCTCCTTCTCGGTCGAGCCGGGAGAGATCTTCGTCGTCATGGGCCTGTCCGGCTCGGGCAAGTCGACGCTCATCCGGATGGTCAACGGACTGCTGCAGCCGACCTCGGGCGATGTCCACATCGGTGACACCAACGTCACCCGGGCGAAGGGGGAGAGCCTGCGCCGGGTGCGACGGGAGCACGTGAGCATGGTCTTCCAGCACTTCGCGCTGCTGCCGCACCGCACCGTCGGGGAGAACGCCGCGTACGCGCTGGAGGTCCAGGGCGTCAACCGCGCCGACCGCGAGCGCCGGGCTGAGGAGGCCCTGAAGATGGTCGACCTCGGCGGCTGGGGCGGCTACCGGCCGGACGAGATGTCCGGCGGCATGCGCCAGCGCGTCGGCCTCGCCCGCGCCCTGGCCGCGGAGACCGACATCATGCTCATGGACGAGGCCTTCAGCGCCCTCGACCCGCTGATCCGCCGGGAGATGCAGGACAAGCTCGTCGAGCTGCAGAACCAGCTCGACAAGACGGTCCTCTTCATCACCCACGACCTCAACGAGGCGATGCGCCTGGGCGACCGGATCGCGATGATGCGCGCCGGGCGGATCGAGCAGATCGGCACGGCCGAGCAGATCCTCAACGACCCGGCCAACAACTACGTCGCGCAGTTCGTCCAGGACGTCGACCGCAGCCGGGTCATCACGGCCGACGGGATCATGGAGACCCCGCCGGTGGTCGTCGGGCCGGAGCAGGGCCCCCTCGCCGCACAGAAGCTCATGCGCGAGACCCAGACCTCCTGGCTCGTCGTGGTCGGCCGCGACCGCACCCTCGTCGGTCTGGTCCAAGAGGGCGACGTGGCCAGGGCGGTGCGCGAGCGCAGCGACCTGCTGCCGGTCATCCCGCGCGATCGGGTGCCCACGGCCACCACCGACACCCTGCTCGCGGACATGTTCCGCGACGCCTCCGACGCCAACAGCCCCGTCGTCGTCGTCGACGAGGAGGACCGGGTCCTCGGCACCGTCCCGCACGTGACCCTGCTGGCGGCGGCGTCGAGCGGGCAGGACGTGCCCCCGCCACCCGACCACGTCGTCCCACCACCCGGTGACCACGACGGTGAGCCGGCGATGACGGGGGAGGTGCAGTGATGGAGGAGGACCCGATCTTCCCCAGGGTTCCCGTCGGTGACTGGGCCGAGTCGATCATCGACTGGCTGACCACCAACGTCTCCGCGCTCTTCGACTTCATCGACCTCACGGTCGGATGGCTCGTGGAGACGCTGAACACGGCCCTGCTGTCACCGCCGTCCATCGTGATCATCTTGGTGCTGACCCTCATCGCGTGGCTGGTGCGCTCGTGGGAGTTCGCCGTCGCCACGCCGATCGGCTTCGCTCTGGTGGCCGGGATGGGGCAGTGGGAGAACGCGATGCTCACCCTGTCGTTGGTCATCATCGCCACCATCGTCGCCGTCATCATCGCGGTCCCCATCGGCATCGCCGCCGCACGCAACGCGTGGGTGAGCGGTGCGGTCCGGCCGTTGCTGGACTTCATGCAGACGATGCCCGCCTTCGTCTACCTCATCCCCGCGATCATCTTCTTCAGCGTCGGCGCCGTCCCGGGTGTCGTGGCCACGGTGATCTTCTCGCTCCCGCCGGGAGTGCGCCTGACCGAGCTGGGGATCCGCCAGGTCGACTCCGAGACGGTCGAGGCTGGAGCAGCCTTCGGTGCCACACCACGCCAGATCCTGCGAGGGATCCAGCTGCCCCTGGCCACGCCGACGATCATGGCCGGCATCAACCAGGTGATCATGCTCGCGCTGTCGATGGTCGTCATCGCCGGCATGGTCGGCGCCGACGGGCTCGGCAAGGAGGTCGTCTCGGCGATCTCCACCCTGAACATCCCGCTGGGCGTCGAGGCCGGCCTCGGCGTGGTCATCCTCGCCATCTTCCTCGACCGCACGACCGCCGCCCTGGGCAGCCCCGGTGAGTACCCCGGTTCCCTCCGGCGCGTCCTGCGGCGGGCCACCAACCGTTCGTGACCAGACCGGCTTCGGCCGGTGACCACCGACACCACCGCTCCGGCGGTGACGTCACAGGAAAGGACAAGAAATGAACAAGCGACTCAGCCGCAAGGCGCTCGCGGCGACAGCCGCCTCGACGCTGGCCCTCACGCTCGCCGCGTGCGGGGACAGTGGCGGTGGGGACTCCGGATCCGGGGGTGAAGGCGAGAGCAAGGGCACCATCAAGCTGGGCTTCATCCCGTCCTGGACCGACGGGTTGTCGACCGCGTACCTCCTCGAGGACCAGCTGACCAAGGCCGGTTACGAGGTGGAGATGCAGACCCTGACCGAGGCCGGGCCGCTGTACACCGCCCTGGCCAAGGGTGACGTCGACATGTACCCGTCAGCGTGGCCGGAGGTGACGCACGCGGCGTACATGGAGGAGTACGGCGAGGACATCGAGGACGTCGGCGCGTACTACGACAACGCGAAGCTGACCCTGGCGGTGCCGAAGTACAGCAAGATGCAGTCCATCGCCGACCTGCCGAAGCACGCCAAGGAGCTCGACGGCAAGATCATCGGCATCGAGCCGGGCGCGGGCCTGACGAAGGCGACCAAGGAGAGCGTCATCCCGGAGTACGGCCTCGGGCAGGACTTCGAGCTCGTCACCTCGTCGACGACCGGCATGCTCGCCGAGCTGAAGAAGGCGACGGACGCCAAGGAGGAGATCGTCGTCACCCTGTGGCGTCCCTTCTGGGCCAACAGCGCCTTCCCGGTGCGTGACCTGAAGGACCCCAAGGGTGCGCTCGGTGAGTCCGAGGCCCTGCACTTCCTGGGCACCAAGGGCTTCTCCGACGAGTACTCCGAGGCGGCCGACCTCATCGAGGGCATCAAGCTCGATGACGAGGAGTACGGCTCGCTCGAGGACATGGTCGTCAACGAGTACGGCGAGGGCAAGGAAGCCGAGGCCATCGACGCCTGGATCGAGGAGAACCCCGAGGCGTTCGAGACCGAGCTGACCGAGAAGCAGTAGGCGTCCTCCGCAACGAACGAGCCCCTGGCGTCCCCGGCGCCAGGGGCTCGTCGTGGTCCGCGGGAAGCGGTGAGCGGGTCGAGAGGGGTGGTGGCCCGACTCAGGCCGGAGACCGGACCTGAAGACTAGGCATGGCACGTGACCAAGGCGTCCGGTCTCCGCGCCAAGGGCCGCCGCGCCTCTCGACCCGAGAACCACCACCAGCTCGGGGTCAGCCGCAGTCGAGCAGCCCCATCTTCTCCTTGAGGGTGAGCACCCGAGTCACGGACTCCTCGACGTTCTCCGCGAAGGCCTCGTCCCCCTTCGCCCGCTCGACGATGGCGGAGGTCATGGGCGGTACCTGCTGCGGCTCGACGGTGAGCACGATGTCACCGCCCGCGGCGATGAACTTCGTCGCGCGCTCCTCGACGGGTGTGGCCTGGACCGCGGCCGCGCTGCCGACGTCGTCGGTGATCACCACGCCGTCGAAGCCGAGATCCTGGCGCAGCATCCCCTCGATGATCCGGTCGGAGAAGACGGCCGGGGTACCCGGGTCGATCTGCGCGTAGCGGGCCGACCCGATCATGACGATCCTGGTGCCGCCGTCGATGACGGTCTCGAAGGCCTGCAGGTGGGGGTCGTCCGTGGTCATCTCGGTGTCGGTGATGCCCTCGGTCGTCAGGTCGGTGTTGCCGGTGATCCGGCCGATGCCGGGGAAGTGCTTGACGGTCGGCTCCACGCCGGCGTCCTGCATGCCCCGGGCGAAGGCGAGCGCGCCGGCGCCGGCGGCCTCGGGGGTCGAGCCGTACTGGCGGCCCCACTGGCCGATCGGGTCGTTGGCCTGCCCGATGGAGGTGGGGACGGTGTCGGCCACGGGGGCGAGGTTGACGTTGACGCCGGCCGCGGCCAGCTCGCCTCCCCACCCCTTCGCCGCCGATCGCAGGTCGGGCAGCTGCGCCTGCTGCAGGCCGGAGGGCATGGCGGAGAAGCCGGCACCGGTCAGCTGCTGGACCTCTCCGCCCTCCTGGTCGGCGGAGACGATCATGCCGACCTTCGTGCCGTCGACGGTCGGCGCCACCTGCTGGAGGTGCTCGCTCGCGGCGGCGACGGTCTGCGAGCCCTGCCACCCGCCGAGGTAGAGCATCGAGCCCAGGCCCTGGTTCTTGACGACCTCGTCGAGGCTCGTCACGGGGCCGGGGTTCATGGCGGCCATGAGCAGCTGGCCGGCCTGCTGCGTCGGCGTCATCGCCTCACGCACGTCGGTGACGCAGGAGTCGGCCTGCGCCCGGGTGGTCGAGTCCTCGTCCGGGGACCCGGACGGGCCGGCCGAGGTCGAGGACGTCGAGGAGCCGCCCGTGCTGCTCGGCTCGGGGCTGCCGGAGCCGCCGCATCCGACGAGGGCGAGCACGGCTGCGCCGGCGGCGATCCGGGGCAGGGCGTGGGGGTGGCGCGACATGGGTGGAGGGTACCCGTGGGGACTGGGTGCGGCTCAGTCGCAGGGGGAGACGACGAGCACGCTCTGGGCGCCGGCGACCCGGGTCAGCACGATGGTGGCGCTCGCGCCGTCCCCGGCGCCGCGCCCGATCTTCAGCTGGCGCCGCAGCTGGTCCTCGTCGAGGCGGATGCCGCGCTTCTTGATCGTCAGCCCGGTGATGCCGTGCTCACGCAGCCAGGCACGCAGGGCCTTGACCGAGAAGGGCATGGCCTCCAGCACCTCGAAGCGGCGGGCGTGCCCGAGATCGATCTCGAGGTCGCTCGTGACGTACCCGAGGCCCGGCTCCAGCTCGGCACCGGAGACGGCGCCGGTGACGGTCCCGATGAGTCCGGCGCGCACGACGGCCCGGTCGGCCTCGTAGAGCCACCGGCCGGTGTCGGCCAGCGCGGCGGCCCGACGGGGGTCGTCCTCGCAGCTGCGCTCGTCGACCTCGACCGGCGGACGGTCGCGGCGCAGCACGCGGGCGCTGCGGCCGGTCTCCTTGACCAGGGGTCCCCACCAGACGGTGCACTCCAGGACGGTGCCCTGCCAGGAGAGCCACTGCGCCTCGGTCCCGAGCGGCGGGATGTCGTGGGGAAGGGAGGGGCTCAGCTTGGCGCCGGTCGCGGGCACGTCCCGGGCGACGGAGAGGACGAAGTCCCACGACGGGGAGATCTCGTCCAGCCGGAAGACGCGGCGGGTGCGTCCGGAGCGGTCGGCGACGCCGGGCGTGCGACGGGCCGGGTCCAGCCAGACGCCGGCGCGGGCGTGCAGGGGGTCGAGCGGGGGGTCGAAGTCCTCGGCCAGCCCCGTGCGGGCCCGGCTGTCCGGCCACGGCCGCAGGTTGATGTCGGCCAGGGCCGCCGTCAGCGGGTCGGCGTCGATGGCCTGGACGGTGACGCCCAGGGCGCTCATGGCCATCGCGTCGGAGCCGATGCCGCAACCCAGGTCGTGGACGGTGGCCAGGCTGGCGGCGGCGTACCGACCGGCGTGGGTCGCGGCGACCTCGAGACGACTGGCCTGCTCGAGCCCGTCGGGGGTGAAGAGCATGCCCTGCGCGAACTCGCCGAACTTGTCCTGTGCGCGTGCCCGCAGGCGCTTCTGGGTCATCAGCGCCGCGGCCTGCTCGGCGCTGCGACCCTCGGCCCGCAGTGCGCTCACCTGTGCCACGGCGTCGGCCTCCCGGTACTCGGGGAGGTCGTGCAGGGCGGCATGACCCTCGGGGGAGGCCAGCCAGCGCACGGTCGTCAGATCCACACGGGGCATTGTCCCCTCTCCGCGGGTGTGGCGGGGAGGACGGGCCGGAGGTGACCGCATCGAGACCACCGTCATGGGCGGTTGGCACTCAGGTTGACCGAGTGCCAGCGGCCGCATAGATTTGGACTTGGCACTCACCACTGGCGAGTGCCAACGCCAAGGCTGGTCGATCCCCGCGACGGCGTCCGGCCCGGCACTTACGACAACTCATCATTCACGACCCTCACAGAAGGAGTCAGCGTGTCGGTTTCCATCAAGCCGCTCGAGGACCGCATCGTCGTCCAGTCCGTCGAGGCCGAGCAGACCACCGCGTCCGGACTCGTCATCCCGGACACCGCCAAGGAGAAGCCGCAGGAGGGTCAGGTCGTCGCCGTCGGCCCGGGCCGCTTCAACGACGACGGTGACGAGCGCGTCCCGATGGACATCTCCGTCGGCGACCGTGTCATCTACTCCAAGTACGGGGGCACCGAGGTCAAGCACGCCGGCGAGGAGTACCTCATCCTCTCCGCGCGCGACGTCCTCGCGATCGTCGGCTGACGATCCCCGAGACCCCGCGGCCGGGCACCGGCCGCAACTGCTGACGCCCCGGGTGCGGGCCCTCCCGGGTCCCACCGGGGCGTCGCCGTTTCCCCTCTTCTCACCTGAGACCAAAGGACACCCATGGCCAAGGAACTGGAGTTCAACGACTCCGCCCGTGACGCCCTCCTGCGTGGCGTCGACCAGCTCGCCAACGCCGTCAAGGTGACGCTCGGCCCTAGGGGCCGCAACGTCGTCATCGACAAGGCGTGGGGCGCCCCGACCATCACCAACGACGGCGTGACCATCGCCCGCGAGATCGAGCTCGAGGACTCCTACGAGAACCTCGGCGCGCAGCTGGCGAAGGAGGTCGCGACCAAGACCAACGACGTCGCCGGTGACGGCACGACGACCGCCACGGTTCTCGCCCAGGCGATGGTCCGCGAGGGCCTGCGCAACGTCGCGGCGGGCGCTGCCCCGTCCGGCCTCAAGCGCGGGATCGACAAGGCCGTCCAGGCCGTGTCCGACCGCCTGCTGGAGAACGCCTTCGAGCTCAAGGGCAAGGAGGAGATCGCCCAGGTCGCCGCCCTCTCCGCGCAGGACCACGTCATCGGCTCGACGATCGCCGACGCCTTCGACAAGGTCGGCAAGGACGGCGTCATCACCGTCGAGGAGTCCTCGACCGCCGAGACCGCTCTCGACTTCACCGAGGGCATGCAGTTCGACAAGGGCTACATCAGCCCGTACTTCGTCACCGACCCGGAGCGCATGGAGGCCGTCCTCGAGGACGCCTACGTGCTGATCAACCAGGGCAAGATCTCCAACATCCAGGAGATCCTCCCGGTGCTGGAGAAGGTCGTCCAGTCCGGCAAGCCGCTGATGATCATCGCCGAGGACGTCGACGGCGAGGCGCTGTCCACCCTCGTGGTCAACAAGCTCAAGGGCGTCTTCAACGTCGTGGCCGTCAAGGCTCCCGGCTTCGGTGACCGCCGCAAGGCGATGCTGCAGGACATGGCCATCCTCACCGGTGGCCAGGTCGTCGCCGAGGAGGTCGGTCTCAAGCTCGACCAGGTCGGTCTCGAGGACCTCGGCCAGGCCCGTCGCGTCGTCGTCACCAAGGACAACACGACGATCATCGACGGCCAGGGCAGCGCCGACGAGGTCAACGGCCGCGTGGCCCAGATCAAGGCCGAGATCGAGCGCACCGACTCCGACTGGGACCGCGAGAAGCTCCAGGAGCGCCTCGCGAAGCTGGCCGGTGGCGTCTGCGTCATCTCCGTCGGTGCCCACACCGAGGTGGAGCTGAAGGAGAAGAAGCACCGCATCGAGGACGCGATCTCCGCGACGCGTGCCGCGATCGAGGAGGGCATCATCGCCGGTGGCGGCTCCGCGCTCGCCCACGCCGTGTCGGTCCTCGACGGGTTGGACCTCGAGGGTGATGAGGCCGTCGGCGCCAGCATCGTGCGCAAGGCCGCGGTCGAGCCCCTGCGCTGGATCGCCGAGAACGCCGGTCTCGAGGGCTACGTCGCCGTGGCGAAGGTCCAGGAGCTCACCCCGGGCAACGGCCTCAACGCCGCCTCCGGTGAGTACGGCGACCTCGTCGGCGCCGGTGTCATCGACCCGGTCAAGGTGACCCGCTCCGCGCTGGTCAACGCCGCGTCGATCGCGTCGATGGTCCTGACCACCGAGACCCTCGTGGTGGACAAGAAGGAGGAGGAGCCCGAGGCCGCCGGCCACGGTCACTCCCACTGATCTCCTGACACACCTCGAAGGGGGGTCGCTCACCGCGAGGTGGGCGACCCCCCTTCGTCGTGCCCGCTGGTGCCGGGCCGAGGTGGTCAGGTGGGCCCGGCGGCGCGGGACCACCTCGACCGACGGGATGGGGGAGGTCGCGATCAGTCGGCGACGATGACGCGGACCTCGACGGTCTCCTCGAGCTCGCGCAGGCGCTGCTCGGTGTCCGCTGGCAGCGAGCCGGCGAGGTCGGTGACGGCATAGCCGTACTCGCCCTTGGTGCTCAGCTGCTGGCTGTCGATGTTGGCGCCGCCCTCGGCGAGGATCGCGTTGACGCGGGCGAGGACGCCGGGGACGTTCCTGTGCAGGTGCAGGATCCGCGTGTCACCGGCGGTCTGCGGGGCGGCGACACCGGGCAGGTTGACCGACATGGTCGTCGCGCCGGAGCCGGCCCAGTCGCGCAGCTTGCCGGAGACGTAGCGGCCGATGTCCAGCTGCGCCTCCTCCGTGGAGCCGCCGACGTGCGGGGTGAGGATGACATTGGGCAGGCCCTGCAGGACCGACTCGAAGGGGTCGCCCGCCTTCTTCGGCTCCGTCGGGAAGACGTCGACCGCGGCACCGGCGATGTGGCCGGAGACGATGTTGTCGCGCAGGGACTCCACGTCGACGACGAAGCCGCGCGAGAGGTTGAGGAAGAGGCTGCGCGGCCGCATCCGGGCGAACTCCGCCGCCCCGAAGTTGCCGGCGTTGCCGGAGCGGCCGTCGACGTGGAGCGTGATCGTCTCGCACGTGGTGAGCAGCTCCTCGAGCGACCCGCAGCGCTTGGCGTTGCCGAGCGGCAGCTTGTCCTCGAGGTCGTAGTAGTACACGTGCATGCCGAAGGCCTCGGCGACGACCGACAGCTGGCTGCCGATGTTGCCGTAGCCGATGATGCCCAGGGTCCGGCCGCGCACCTCGTGGGCGCCCTTGGCGGACTTGTCCCACACGCCGGCGTGGAGTGCAGCGTTCTTGTCGGTCAGGTGGCGGGCCATCGAGATGATCTCGGCCATCGCCAGCTCGACCACGCTGCGGGTGTTGGAGAAGGGCGCGTTGAAGACGACCGTGCCGGCCTGCGACGCGGCGTCGAGGTCGATCTGGTTGGTCCCGATGCAGAACGCACCGATGACCTTCAGCTCCGGTCGGGCCTCGAGGACGGCGCGCGTCACGTGCGTCTTGGAGCGGATGCCCAGCATGTCGACGCCCTCGAGGGCGGCGACCAGCTCGGGCTCGTCGAGCGCACCCGAGCGCGTCTCGACGTCGAAGCCGGCGTCGGTCAGGGCCTCCCGGGCGACGTCATGGATGTTTTCCAGCAGCAGCACCTTCACGCTGTGCAGGGTATGCCGGACACCGCGGGGACCTGGCACCGGTTCGGCATGCGGAACCGAGCACGCCGCTGCGCGCCCGGCTGACCTACTCTTGGGTCATGCGTCTTCTGGGAGTTCTCGGCGGGATGGGTTGGTCGGCGACGGCGGAGTACTACCGCCGTCTGAACGAGGGGGTCGAGGCCCGACTCGGTGGCCTGCACAGCGCCCGGGTGCTCATCAACAGCGTCGACTTCCAGCCCGTCGACGACGCGGAGAACGCCGGCGACTGGGACGGCATGGCCCGCATCCTCATCGAGGGTGCCCAGAGCCTGGAGGAGGGCGGGGCCGAGGCCGTCCTCATCGCCGCCAACACCATGCACGCCGTCGCCGACCAGGTCAGTGCCAGCGTCGACGTCCCCTTCCTGCACATCGCCGAGGCGACCGCCACCGCGGTGCAGGGTGCCCGCCAGCGCAAGGTCGGGCTCGTCGCCACGGCGACGACGATGGCGGGCGACTTCTACACCAAGCCCTTCGAGGAGCGCGGCATCGAGGTGATCCTGCCGCTGGAGGAGGAGCGCCCCGAGGTCGACCGGATGATCTACGAGGAGCTCGTCCACGGCATCATCAAGGACAGCTCCCGCAAGACCCTCCGCCAGATCCTGCACAGCATGGCCGACCGCGGCGCCGAGGGCATCGTCCTCGCCGGGACCGAGATCGGTCTGCTCGTCGACGAGGACGACTCACGGGTACCGATGCACGACACCACCGAGATCCACGTCGAGCAGGCCCTGGACTGGATGCTCAGCGGGTCCTGAGCACCCGTCTCACTCGGTCGTGCGGCGGGTGCCCGGCGCGAGGTCGACTCCCCAGCCCTCGTTCCCGTCGTCGAGGGAGAGTCCGACCAGCACCGGGTCGTGGTCGGAGCTGCGGTAGGGGGTGGACCCGTCGAAGAGCCCGGCCTGCGCCGCGCTCTTGTGGCTCTGGTCGTAGTCGAGGACGTCGGGCTCGGGTGAGTTGATGTGCCACTCGGTGACCCCGGTGACCTGCTCGCCGAGGGTCGGCGAGGACATCGCGTAGTCGAGGTACCCCCACTGGCCGTCGAAGACGTAGCTGAAGCCGAAGTCACCCACGTGCTCGCGCACGAGGTCGGAGTACCCGGCCGAGCGGAGAGCGTCGATGGGGTCCTCGTGGTCGTAGGAGTTGAGGTCGCCGAGGATCATCCAGTCCTCGTCCTCGATGCCGGTCGGGTCGGTCTCGATCCAGGCGGCGAGCTCCTGCGCGGCCAGGGTGCGGGTGCGGTTGCAGCTGCCGGCCCACTCGTCGTCGTCGCCGGCCCCGCAGGAGGACCCCTTGGACTTCAGGTGGTTGGTCGCGACGGAGAAGACCTCGTCGGTGCCGTTGCGCCAGAAGGAGGCCGCCAGGGCGGCGCGGTTCTTGCTCTGCCCGGTGCCCGCCGGGTCGAGGAACTGCGGGGTGTCGAGCACGGCGCTCTCGCCGATCGGCGTCACCTCGTCGGCGCGGTAGAGGATGCCGACCTTGATCGCGTCCGTGCCGACCACGGTCCCGCCGGTGCGCACGTGCGCCCACTCCTCGCCGGTGCGCTCCTGCAGTCCCTCGGCGAGGTCCGCGAGGACCTCGACGCCGGGGGTGTTCTCCACCTCGTTGAGCGCGATGACGTCGGCATCGAGGCCGTCGAGCGCGCTGAGCAGCTTGGCCCGCTGGCGGTCGAGCTCGGCCTGCGTGTCGGCGCCGCGGCAGTCCATGTCCCGGTGGGGTCCGCAGCGCGCCGAGCCGTCGTCGAGCGTGCGGAAGTGGTTGAGCGCGTTCATCGCGGCGACCTGCACGTCGCCGCCGACGTCCTGCGGCCGCGCCGGGCGCTCGGTGCGCTCGTAGGCGTCGTGGCCGGTGGGCAGCAGGCGATACACGTCGTAGGAGTAGTAGACCGCGCCGGTCAGCCCGGTGACGGTGTCGCCACCCCGGAAGGCGTTGGTCGGGGTGAGCTCGTCCCGGGTGATCGGGTGGATCACCTCCTCGGGGTTCTGCGAGGTGAGGCCGTCGTCGATGGTGATCCGGCTCAGCTCGTTCCACGCGCGACGGGCCTCGGCCTCCTGGGACCCGGGGTCGGCGACCGCGGTCGGGGTGAAGGGGCGCTCCTCGCCCTCGTAGGGCAGCGCGACCACCGTCTCGCCGTACCGGTCGTAGTCGAAGTACTCGGTGACCACGAGCTCCTGCCCGAAGGAGGCCGTCATGCCCTCGACCGCCTCGAGGTCGGACTCGTCCGCCAGCGGAAAGGACAGCGACGTCGGGGACGGGGTCGGGGCGGTGCCGAGCACCTCCACCTCGGTGTCACCGAGCTGGGTGTTGCCGTAGCGCTCCTCGACGACGCCCGTCACCCGCACCTCGTCGCCGACGGAGGCGGTGTCGGCCCCGCCGGTGTGGACGAAGACCCCCTCCGAGGTCCCCGGGTCACCATCGGTGTCCGAGTCCTCCTCCTGCACGAAGAGACCGCCCAGCATCGGGCCGGGCCCCTCCTGGTCGTCGACGACGACACCGTGGACCACGACCAGCTCGCCCACGAGGGGCGAGCTGTCCCCGGCTCCCTGCACCTCGTGGATCCGTCGCTCCCGGGCGGTGCCACCGCCACCGGGGCCCCCTCCCGAGCCGGCGGTGGGGGTGTTGACCGACGGGTCGTTGCCGAAGGAGAGGATCCGCCAGTCCGCGGTTGTGTCGGTGTCCACGCCGTCGTCCACGCGGCCGACCCCGGCCGGCAGGTAGGACCCGTCCGGGCCGACGAGCGGGGCGTCGAAGAAGAAGTGCGCGGCGTCCTCGCCGTCCGTGGAGGCCACCGCGTCGCGTACGACGATGCCGCCGTCGACACTCGACCCGGTCAGGGACGCGGTCTCGACCAGGGCGAAGGTCGTCGAGGAGTTCTCCAGGCTGTCCTCCAGCGTGCGGTCGGCGTCGAGCGAGTAGACCGTCTCCGCGACCTGGTTGGCCGCGAGGAAGAAGCCGTTCTCGCCGAGCGCGTCGTCGGGACCGAGGTCCACCCGGGTGTCGATCGTGCCGTTGGAGCTCTGGTCGTCGCTCTCGACCGCGATGAGGCTCAGCCCGTCCAGGCTCGTCCCCGGCGTGCCGTGGAGCTCGACGTACTCCGCGTCGCTGCTCGTGGTCGAGGCCAGGACCTCGTCCAGCAGCACCGGGTCCCCGGTCGCTGCGCTGCCCGGCGGTGTCACGACGGTGACGGAACCCGCGACCAGCACGCCGGTCACCATGGTCAGGATCGTGCTGCGCACATGCCCTCCTCGACGGCGGGACCGGCCCCCGTGGCGCGCTCCCCGGGCGACTCCACCACGTCCGTGGTGATCTCGCCACCGGAGGGCGAGGAGTTCGCGGCGCCGTCGCCGGACGTTCACCCCCGACGGCTGCACGCACACGGCGAAGGGGGGTCCCCCCCTTCGCCATCGGCTCACCAGGGGACGTCGACCTCCGGCTCCCCGGTGACGACCTCGATCTGCTGACCGGCGTGGGCGACGACGCTGCCCGCGCTCACCTGAGCGCCCCGGCGGGTCTCGACCTCACCGTCCACGGTCACCTCCCCGTTGGCGATGACCGCACGGGCCATCGCACCGTCCTCGACCAGCCCGGCGAGCTTGAGGAGCTGGCCCAGGCGGATCGACTCGTCGCGGATGTGGACGGGCTCGGCGGAAGTCACCCCACCAGCGTAGGTCCCGTGGTGACCGGGGCGACCACCGTGCGGGAGCGCCCCGACATGACGCACCCCCGGGAGGATGCGGTGTCTCCCGGGGGTGCGCGATCAGGCGGTGCAGGTCAGCCGGCGAGCCCGGCCCGCCGCACGTCCCGCTCGGCGAGGAGGGCGGCGCGCTCGTCCTCGGACATGCCACCCCAGACCCCGAAGGGCTCGCGGATGGCCAGGGCGTGCTCGCGGCAGGCGTCGATGACGGGGCAGGTGCTGCAGATCTCCTTGGCTGCCGCGTCGCGCAGGCGACGAGCCGCTCCGCGCTCGCCGTCGGGGTGGTAGAAGGACTCGCTGCCGGTCTCTCGGCACACGCCCTCGTACTGCCACTCCCACAGGTCGGCGACCGGACCTCGTGGATTCGTGTGAAGTGCCATGGCTCGTGGTTCCCCTTGACGACGGTGCGAGGACGCACGCCCATCGCGCGTCCTGGACGACTAACTGACCTCAAATCTAAGGAGATTTCGGCCAACGAGGGGCGACGGCAAGGTAAGGGTTCCTCCCGGATCGGCCGGGTGATGGTCAGGGAATGGTCACGTCAGGAGGCGCACCTGCGGTGCCATACGATAGGGCGATGGACGTGCGCGACTCGACCGACCGTGACCACTCCGGAGCCTCGGGCCACGACCCCTTCGCGAAGGTCGGACTCACCTACGACGACGTGCTGCTCCTCCCGGGCTACAGCGAGCTGGCCCCGGGCGATCTCGACACCACGAGCCGCTTGACGCGCGGGATCAGCCTGCGCACGCCGTTGGTCTCGGCGGCGATGGACACGGTGACCGAGTCCCGGATGGCCATCGCGATGGCGCGCCAGGGCGGCATCGGCGTGCTGCACCGCAACCTCTCGATCGAGGACCAGGCCTACCAGGTCGACCTCGTCAAGCGGACCCAGACCGGCATGATCACCAACCCGATCACCATCGGGCCGGGCGCCACCCTCGAGGAGCTCGACACGATCTGCGGGGAGTACCGCGTCTCCGGCCTCCCGGTGATCGACGAGGACGGCGTCCTCATCGGCATCTGCACCAACCGCGACCTGCGCTTCACCCCCGTGGCGGAGTGGGCGACGACCAAGGTCCACGAGGTCATGACCCCGATGCCGCTGATCACCGCCCCGGTCGGCATCTCCCACGAGGACGCGACGCTCCTGCTGCGCCAGCACAAGCGCGAGCGGCTGCCCATCGTCGACGGGGCCGGCCGTCTGGCCGGACTGATCACGGTCAAGGACTTCGTCAAGAGCGAGCAGTTCCCCGACGCGAGCAAGGACGCGCAGGGTCGGCTGCTCGTCGGTGCGGCGATCGGGTACTTCGGTGACGCCTGGGAGCGGGCCACCACCCTCATCGACGCCGGAGTCGACGTCCTCGTCGCCGACACCGCGCACGGGCACGTCAAGCTCCTCCTCGAGATGTGCGCACGCCTGAAGAAGGACCCCGCGACCAAGCACGTGCAGGTCATCGGCGGCAACGTCGCGACCCGCGAGGGCGCCCAGGCCTTCGTCGACACGGGCGTCGACGCGATCAAGGTCGGCGTCGGGCCGGGCTCGATCTGCACGACCCGCATCGTCACCGGGGTCGGTGCCCCCCAGATCACCGCGGTCCACGATGCGTCGCTCGCCGCGCGTCCGGCCGGCGTCCCGGTCATCGCCGACGGCGGCCTGCAGCACTCCGGGGACATCGCCAAGGCGATGGTCGCCGGTGCCGAGTGCGTCATGGTCGGCTCGCTGCTCGCCGGGTGCGAGGAGAGCCCCGGTGAGCTGATCTTCGTCAACGGCAAGCAGTTCAAGGCCTACCGCGGCATGGGCAGCCTCGGCGCGATGAGCTCCCGCGGCAAGAAGTCCTTCTCCAAGGACCGGTACTTCCAGGCCGAGGTCACCAGCGACGACCAGCTCGTGCCCGAGGGTGTCGAGGGCCGGGTCGCCTACCGCGGCACGCTCTCCCAGGTCGCCCACCAGATGGTCGGCGGACTGCGGCAGTCGATGTTCTACGTCGGGGCAGGGACGATCCCGGAGCTGCAGTCGAAGGGACAGTTCGTCCGGATCACCTCCGCCTCCCTCAAGGAGAGCCACCCGCACCACCTGCAGGGCATGGTCGAGGCGCCGAACTACTCCGTCTGAGGCACCGCCCGCCCGCGATCGGGGCGTGGTCACCGCACGGTGGTCACGCCCCGATCGCGTCCCGGTACCCGGGCAGGGCGGCGCCGCAGTCGGAGGTGCGGTCGACGGTGCCGGACGCCAGGACCGCCCGCACGATCGCCCGGCTGACGCAGTCGGCCGCAGCGGACTGCAGCGCCACGAGGTCCGGGGGAGTGGGGGCCGGCCGCTCCCGCGTCGACAGCGCGAAGACCGTGTCCCCGTCGAAGGCCGTGTGGACGGGGGCGAGTGCCCGGGCGAAGCCGTCGTGGCTGACGCGGGCGAGACCGGTGCACCCGGCCTTGTCGAGCGTGGCGTCGGTGGCGACGACGGCCAGGGTCGTCGCCCTCCCGGCCCGCAGGGCCTCCATCTCGGCCTGACGTGCAGCCCAGTGGCGTTGCACGGCAGCGGGATCGGGGTCCGGGACGTCCACCTCGCCGGGGACGAGGAGGGGCTCGCCGAGCAGCCGGCCGTCGGGGCGAAGGGGGGACCCCACGGCGTTGACCGCCACGAGGGCGCCGACGCTCACCCCCGAGTCGAGGACGAGGCTCGCGGTGCCGATGCCCCCGTGCAGGCCGCCGGCGCGGGCTCCCGTGCCGGCGCCCACGCCCCCTTCGTCCACGGGGCCGGGGGCGGCGGCGAGGTAGGCCGCGCGGCCGTCCGCCGCGTCGGGGTGGTGGCGCCACGCACCGGCTCGCCCGAGGTCGAAGAGGATGGCAGCAGGCACGATCGGCACGACCTGCCCGGGGCCGCCGACGGCCCAGCCCCGTCCCTCGTCGGCGAGTGCCTGCACGACACCGTCCGCGGTGGACAGCCCGAAGGCGCTGCCGCCGGAGAGGACGATCGCGTCGACCGCGTCGACGAGGTTGCTCGGGGCGAGGGCGTCCGTCTCGCGGGTCCCGGGACCACCCCCGCGCACGTCCACGCCCGCGCACGTACCGGGCGGGGGAGCGACGACCGTCGTGCCGGTCAGCCAGCCGGGCTCGTCACGGGTGGCGTGGCCGACCCGCACCCCCGGGACGTCGGTGATCGCGTTGTGGGGTCCGGGACGCATGCTCCCAGCATGCCCGCGCGGGTCCCGGGATGCAGCAGCCCCGTCCTCACCCGTCGCCGTGGCGCCGGTCGTCAGGGCGGGTCGTGTGCGGAGCGTGCTGTGGCGTCTCCCCGACAGGACCGACGTCGTCGGGGTGCTCGAGCTGCTGCCTGTCCTCCGCGCTGACGGTGTCGCGCAGCCGTTGGGAGGTGGCGTCGCTGCGTAGCCGGCGGACGAGCTCCACGCGCGCCCGGGCGGTCTCGGAGTCCGGCCAGACGCGGTCACACGCCGCATTCAGTGCCGCGCCGATCAGGATCGCCACGGCGGTGAGGTACAGCCACAGGAGAACCGCGATGGGCGCGGCCAGGGGGCCGTAGATCGAGGTGCCCCCGATGACCCCCTGCAGGGCCCATCGCAGCAGGAAGCTGCCCAGGATCCACACCAGCAGGGCGAGACTCGCTCCCGGGACGTCGTGGCGCCACGAGGTCCGCACGGGGACGGACAGGTGGTAGAGCGAGGTGAGGAACGCGACGCTGAGCACGATCACGGTGGGCCAGTAGAGGGTGGCCACCACCTGCAGCTGGTCCGGGAGCACCGAGTCGATGATCCGTGGTCCGACGAGGACCAGCGGGAGCACGATCACGCCGACCACGAGACCGACGACGTACAACCCGAACGAGAGCGCGCGGGTGCGGATGACGCCACGTCGTCCGGCGAGTCCGTAGAGGATCGTGATCGTGTCCACGAAGACGTTGAGGGCCCGCGAGCCGGACCACAGCGCGAGCAGGAAACCGATGGAGACGACGTCGACGCGCCCACCCTCGAGCACCTCGTCCATGGTCGGTCGGATCACGGTCTCGATGCTCTCGTCGGTCAGGACCCGCCCGGCCAGGCTCAGGGTGGTGTCGCGCAGCGTCTCGACCTGGGCCACCTCGAGCGCGCTGACGAAGAACCCGATGCTGCCGGCGAGTGCGAAGATCAGCGGTGGGAGGGACAGGATCGCGAAGAAGGCTGCCTCGGCCGCGAGTCCCATGAGCCGGTGGCGGAACGACGCGGCCACGGTCGAGGTGAACAGCTGCCACGCGATGCGCCGTGGCCGGCCCCACGAAGCGGTGCGGCCCTGTGCGTCCCCTGCGCCGTCCGCCCTCATGACGCCACGGTACGCGCGCACCGGGCGGCAGCCTCCCTTCGAGGCGCCCCCGTCGCACCTCAGGAGATCGCCTCCGTCCGGCCGGTGATTGACTGGGGCGATGAGCACGAGCAGCGCCCCCATCCGCGTCCTCGACGGCCACAACGACCTGCCCTGGCACCACCGGGAGCTCGCCGCCTACGATCTCGACGCCTGCGACATCGCCCACCCCCAGCCTCAGCTGCACACCGACCTGCCGCGGATGCGGGAAGGGGGCCTGGCCGCCCAGCTGTGGTCGGTGTGGGTGCCGTGCTCGTTCACCGGGGAGGCGGCGGTGGCCGCCACCCACGAGCAGATCGACTTCGTGGAGGCGCTGTGCGCCCGCTACGAGCAGATGGTCCCGGCGCGCAGGGCCGCTGACGTCCGCTCGGCGTGGGGCGAGGGTCGGCACGCCGCGCTGATCGGCATGGAGGGCGGGCACTCGATCGCGGGCTCGCTGGAGACGCTGGCCGCGTTCGCGGACAGGGGCGCCCGCTACATGACGCTGACGCACAACGACAACACCGAGTGGGCGGACTCGGCGACGGACGAGCGGGTCCACGGCGGCCTGACCGACTTCGGTCGGGAGGTCGTGCGGTCGATGAACGACCTCGGCATGGTCGTCGACCTCTCCCACGTCAGCGCCGAGACGATGCACGACGCCCTCGACACCACGCGGCTGCCGGTGATGTTCAGCCACTCCGGCGCCCGGGCGGTCTGCGACCACCCGCGCAACGTCCCCGACGACGTGCTCGAGCGGATCCCGGCCAACGGCGGGATCGTCATGGCCAACGTCGTGCCGAAGTTCGTCAACCAGGCGCGCGCCGACCTGGACCTGGGCCGCACCGACGTCGTGCCCGACCCGGTGGCCACGACCGAGCACGTCGTCGCCCACTTCGAGCACCTGCGTGAGGTCGTCGGCATCGAGCATGTGGGCATCGGTGCGGACTACGACGGGGTGGACGAGACGCCCGTCGGCCTCGAGGACGTCTCGACCTACCCGGCGCTCCTCGCCGCGCTGGGCGAGCGCGGCTGGTCCCGCGCCGACCTCACGGCCCTCGCGCACGGCAACGCGCTGCGCGTCCTCGAGGCGACCGAGGTCTGATCAGGCGCGCATGTCCGGGTACGGGCGGTCCGTGCGGCTCGTGGTCTCGCCGGGCACGGTCGGCCCGGAGACACCCTGCCGGCCGGTCAGGGCCTTCTTCGCCTGGCTCGAGATGCCACCGATCTGGCGGTGGTACCTGCCGTGGGTGCGCTTGTCGATGAAGCCGGTGGCCCTGTCGATGTAGCCGGTGGCCTTGTCGGGGTTCTGGTGCGCCCACTGGCGCGCGGACTCGACGGCGGTCAGTACGACGGCCGCCCGCTTGAACTTCGGCATGCCTGGTCCTTCCGTGGTGATGGTCGTCCTCCATGATGACAACGACCGGGCGCGGCCGACGATTCCGGGGTGTGGCGGCCGGACCCCCCGACACCACCGGCACGACCGGGGTGTGCAGCGGCACCCCGTCCGCGCCCTCGTCCGCGTCGTCACCGACCCCCATCTAGGGTGGCAGGGTGAACGAGATCGAGATCGGCCGAGCCAAGCGGGGCCGCAGGGCCTACTCCTTCGACGACATCGCGGTGCTGCCGAGCCGGCGCACGCGCGATCCGCAGGAGGTCTCCCTCGACTGGCAGATCGACGCCTACCACTTCGAGATGCCCGTCATCGCCGCTCCGATGGACTCCGTGATGTCCCCGACCACGGCGATCGCCTTCGGTGAGGCCGGGGGGCTGCCGGTCCTCGACCTCGAGGGCCTGTGGACGCGCTACGCGGACCCGGAGCCGCTGCTGGCGGAGATCGCCGCGCTCGACCCGGCCCGGGCGACGGCCCGCATGCAGGAGATCTACTCCGCGCCGATCGTGCCGGAGCTGATCACCGAGCGGCTGCACGAGATCCGGCAGGCGGGTGTCACCGTCGCCGGGGCCCTCAGCCCGCAGAACACCCAGCAGTACTGGAAGACCGTGGTCGACGCCGGCGTCGACCTCTTCGTCATCCGCGGCACCACGGTCTCCGCCGAGCACGTGAGCAGCCGCAGCGAGCCGCTGAACCTCAAGCGCTTCATCTACGAGCTCGACGTGCCGGTCATCGTCGGCGGCGCGGCGACCTACACCGCCGCGCTGCACCTGATGCGCACCGGTGCCGCCGGCGTGCTCGTCGGCTTCGGTGGCGGGGCCGCCTCGACCACCCGCCAGGCCCTGGGCATCCAGGCCCCGATGGCCACCTCCATCGCCGACGTCGCCGCCGCCCGCCGGGACTACCTCGACGAGTCCGGGGGCCGCTACGTCCACGTCATCGCCGACGGCGGTCTGGGCACGAGCGGTGACATCGTCAAGGCCATCGCCTGCGGTGCCGACGCGGTGATGCTCGGCGCCGCGCTCGCGCGCTCCGCAGAGGCCCCGGGCCGGGGCTTCCACTGGGGAGCCGAGGCACACCACCCCGAGCTGCCGCGCGGGGCACGCGTGGAGGTCGGGTCCGTCGCCCCCATGGAGGAGGTCCTCTTCGGGCCCAGCCGCTCGGCCGACGGCACCACCAACCTCGTCGGCGCCCTGCGCCGCGCCATGGCCACGACCGGCTACACCGAGGTCAAGGAGCTGCAGCGCATCGAGGTCGTCGTCGCGCCGCACCAGCCGAGCTGACCCCCTTCGGGGCCCGTGCCCACGCACCCGGGGCGCCGGGCCCGGCCACCTCGAGGGGTGTGAGCGGGTGGACCATCTCACAGTGTGCGCCGACCTGTGGTCTTCCCCGACGCTTGGATCTACCCTCGGGTAATGACCTCGGAGACCATCGCTGACCCAGAGCTGGACCCCACCGCGACCTACGCGGTCGACCCGAGCCGGGCCCGCCGCCTCGCGAGCCGGGTCGTGGCGTCGCCGACGGCGCAGACCTTCACCAGGACCTCGCCGATGACCGGTGGTCCCATCGCGACGCTGCCGATGTCCACCGCGCAGGACGTCGCCCGTGCCGTGGCCGCCGCCCGGGCCGCGCAGACCCGGTGGGCCACCACCTCCTTCGCCGACCGGGCGCGCATCCTGCTGCGGTTCCACGACCTCGTCCTCGACAAGCAGGTCGAGCTGCTCGACCTCGTCCAGCTCGAGTCGGGCAAGACGCGGCACCAGGCCTTCGAGGAGGTCGCCGACACCGCCATGGCAGCGCGCTACTACGCGCGCACCGCGCAGGCCCACCTGCGGCCGCAGCGGGTCCAGGGCGCCCTGCCGCTGCTGACCCGCACCCGCGTGCTGCACCACCCCAAGGGCGTCGTCGGCGTCGTCTCGCCGTGGAACTACCCGCTGAGCCTGGCGATCACCGACGCACTGCCCGCCCTCATGGCCGGCAACGCCGTCGTGCTGCGCCCGGACCAGCAGGGCTCGGTCACCGCGCTGGCGGCCGTCGAGATGCTCGTGCGGGCCGGTCTGCCCGAGGGCCTCTTCCAGGTGGTCCTCGGTCGTGGCTCCGAGGCCGGTCAGGCGATCGTCGACTCTGCCGACTACGTCTGCTACACCGGCTCCACCCCGACGGGGCGCAGGGTCGCGCAGTCCGCGGCGGCGCGGCTCGTCTCCTTCAGCATGGAGCTCGGCGGCAAGAACTCCGTCTACGTCGCTGACGACGCCGACCTGGACAAGGCCGTCGAGGGTGCCGTGCGGGGCTGTTTCTCCAGCGCCGGCCAGCTGTGCATCTCCACCGAGCGGGTCCTCGTCCACGAGGCCATCGCCGAGGAGTTCGTCCCGCGCTTCGTCGCCGCCGTCCGGGCGATGACCCTGAGCACCGCGCTCGAGTACGGCCACGACATGGGCTCGCTGGTCAACCAGAGCCAGCTCGACACGGTCACCGAGCACCTCGAGGACGCGGTGGCCAAGGGAGCGAGCGTCCTCACCGGCGGCAAGCACCGTCCCGACGTCGGTCCCTACGTCTTCGAGCCCACCGTCCTCGAGGGGGTGACGTCGGCCATGACCTGCCGCGACGAGGAGACCTTCGGTCCGCTCGTCTCGATCTACCGCGTCGCCGACGACGAGGCCGCGATCGCCCTGGCCAACGACACCGAGTACGGCCTCAACTCCTCCGTGTGGACCACGGACGTGCGACGGGGTCGCCGCATCGCCGAGCGGATCCGCACGGGCACGGTCAACATCAACGAGTCCTACGCCGCGGCGTGGGCCTCCATGGGAGCGCCCATGGGCGGGATGAAGGACTCGGGCACGGGCCGGCGGCACGGGGCCGAGGGGATCCTGAAGTACACCGAGGCGCAGACCGTCAGCTCCCAGCACGTGATGCCGATCGCACCCGCCTTCGGCATCAGCCACCAGACCTATGCCAAGGCACTGACCGCCGGCCTGCGCGCCATGAAGATGACGGGGATGAAGTGAGCAGCAGCACCACCACGACACGCGACGAGGGCCTCGAGGGCCTCGAGGGCCTCGAGGGCACCGTGGACACGGACGTGCTCGTCATCGGCTCCGGCTTCGGGGGCTCCGTCGCCGCCCTTCGCCTCTCCGAGAAGGGATACCGGGTCACGGTCCTCGAGGCCGGCCGCCGGTTCGAGGACGAGGACTTCGCCGAGACCAGCTGGGACCTGAAGAACTTCCTGTGGGCCCCCAGGGCCGGCTGCTACGGGATCCAGCGCATCCACATGCTCAAGGACGTGATGATCCTCGCCGGCGCGGGTGTCGGTGGCGGGTCGCTCAACTACGCCAACACCCTCTACGTGCCGCCGACCGTCTTCTTCGAGGACCGCCAGTGGGGTCACATCACCGACTGGCAGTCCGAGCTGAAGCCGCACTACGACATGGCCAGCTCGATGCTCGGCGTCGTGACCAACCCCTGCGAGGGGCCGGTCGAGGACGTCATGCGTGCGGCCGCCGCGGACATGGGTGTGCCGGAGACCTTCGTGAAGACCCCGGTCGGGGTCTTCTTCGACACCGAGGAGGGTGCCCACGAGCAGGGGAGCACCGTGCCGGACCCGTACTTCGGCGGTGCCGGACCGTCGCGGAGCACGTGCACCGAGTGCGGCAACTGCATGGTCGGTTGCCGCGTCGGCGCCAAGAACACCCTGATGAAGAACTACCTCGCGCTCGCCGAGCGGCTCGGGACGCAGATCGTGCCGATGCGCACCGTCACCCGGGTCGGGATCGTGCCGGGCACCGACGCCCCGGGCAGGGAGGTCTACCGGGTGCGCCACGAGGCCACCGACAAGCCCGGTGACAAGGGCGCCCGGGTCACCACCGCACGCCACGTCGTCGTCGCGGCCGGCACCTGGGGTACCCAGAACCTCCTGCACCGGATGAAGGACGACGGCGAGCTGCCGCGCATCAGCGACACCCTCGGCGCGCTGACCCGCACCAACTCCGAGGCCCTCCTCGGCGCCCTGACCGAGCGTCCCCCGACCGGCGCGGACGACCTGACGAAGGGGGTGGCGATCACCTCCTCCTTCCACCCGGACGAGGACACCCACATCGAGAACGTGCGTTACGGCAAGGGCTCGGACGCGATGGGCCTGCTCACCACGCTCCTCGCCCCGCCGAGGACCGGCCGCACCCCGCGCCTGGCCAAGCTGCTCGCGGCGCTGCCGACGCAGCTCCCGGCGTTGAAGGCGTGGTTCCCGCCGGGGACCCACTTCGCCGACAGCACCGTCATCGGGCTGGTCATGCAGAGCCTCGACAACTCGCTGACGACCTCCCTCCGCCGGGGTGTGCTCGGGGGCCGTCGCCTGACCTCGCAGCAGGGCCACGGGGAGAAGAACCCGACCTACATCGAGTCCGGGCACAAGGGCATCAGGGTCATCACCGAACGGTTGGCCGAACGGCTCGGCATGCGCACCTTCGCGGGCGGCACGTGGAGCGAAGCCTTCGACATCCCGCTGACCGCGCACTTCCTCGGCGGCGCCGCGATCAGCGACTCGCCGGACCACGGCGTCATCGACCCGTACCACCGGGTGTGGGGCCACCCCGGGATCACGATCAGCGACGGGTCGGCCGTCTCGGCGAACCTCGGCGTCAACCCCTCGCTGACGATCACCGCGCAGGCCGAGCGGGCCTTCTCGCTGTGGCCGAACGCCGGTGAGACCGACCCGCGTCCGGCGCAGGGCGAGCCCTACCAGCGTCTCCAGCCGGTCGTGCCGGGCACCCGGGCGGTGCAGGAGTTCACGCACGCCAGCGCGAAGGTGAACCTCGGTATGCCGCAGCCCGCCGCCGGCTGAGGGTTCCGCGCGGGGGAGCGTCCGGGCGTGATCCAGGGCACCCAGATCCCCCACGTAGCCTTGGGCACGTGCTCCGGACCGTCCTCCGCCCCCGTTACCTGGGGCTGCTCGCGCTCGCGCTGGTCATCGGCGTGGTCTGTGTCATCGCCGGCCGGTGGCAGTGGTCGGTGGCGCACGACGAGGCGCGGGCGGAGACGGTCCGGGAGATCCAGGACCGCCCGGTCGTGGCGCTGGACGACTTCGTGCAGCCGCTCGAGGAATTCCCCGACGGCGGGTCCGGCCAGCGGGTGACGACGACCGGCGAGTACACCGGCGACCAGGTGCTCGTGGTCGACCGCCTGCTCGACGACGAGCTCGGCGCGTGGGTCGTCGACCGTTTCGTCGTCGCCGAGACCGGGGCCAACCTCGCCGTGGTGCGCGGGTGGATCCCGAAGGGGGAGACCCCACCGCCTGCACCGACGGGCACCATCGAGCTGCTCGGGTCGTTGGCCCCGAAGGAGGCCCCCGACGAGGGCGTCGGCCTCGCCGACGGCGAGATGACGTCGGTGGACATCGCCAAGCTGGTCAACGTCTGGCCGGGCGAGATCTACAACGGGTTCGCGTTCGCCATGAGTGAGGACGGCCGGGAGCAGGCGCCGGGCCTGGAGCGGGTGCCTCCGCCCCTGCCGGACACCTCGTTGCAGTGGCGCAACGTCATGTACGCATTCCAGTGGTGGGTGTTCGCGGCGTTCCCGCTGTGGATGTGGACGAAGATGGTGCGCCAGGCGGCGCGCCGGGACGAGGCCGCACAGGCCGAGGAGATCAAGGAGCACGTGTCATGAGCACGGACGAGCAGGCTGTGGCCACCGCCGACCCGAGGGCGATCGCGAGCGGGTTGACCGCCTTCCGGGTGAGCGCGATCGTCGCCGGACTGGCGATGTTCGTCCTCATCGTCGAGATGGTCCTCAAGTACGGCTTCGGCAACGACGCGCTCACCTGGTGGTCGCCCGTGCACGGCCTGATCTTCATGGTCTTCGCCGTCGCCACCGCCAACCTCGGCTTCAAGGTCGGGTGGTCGGTCGGGCGGATGATCGCGATCCTGCTGCTGGCGTGCATCCCCTTCGTCGCCTTCGTCGAGGAGCGTCGCGTCGTCCGCGAGGTCACCCCGCTCACGCAGTGACCGGACCGGGAGCGGCTGCACCACCCCGGTAACCTGTCCGCGTGACGGATTCGCTCAAGACCTCCCCGGTCCTCGTCGTCGACTACGGCGCCCAGTACGCCCAGCTCATCGCCCGCCGGGTGCGTGAGGCCAAGATCTACAGCGAGGTCGTGCCCCACACGACGCCGGTCGCCGAGATCCTCGCGAAGGAGCCGGCCGCCGTCGTCCTCTCGGGCGGACCCTCCTCGGTCTACGCCGACGACGCCCCGGGCCTGGACCCGGCTCTCCTCGAGGCCGGCGTCCCGGTCTTCGGCATGTGCTACGGCTTCCAGGCCATGGTCAAGGCCCTCGGCGGGACGGTCGAGCGGACCGGGCTGAGCGAGTACGGCTCGACCCGCGCGGAGATCGCGGAGCAGGACTCGACCCTCTTCACCGGTCAGCCCGCCGAGCAGTCGGTGTGGATGAGCCACGGTGACTCCGTGACCGAGGCCCCCGAGGGGATGCGCGTCACGGCGAGCACGTCCGGTGCGCCCGTGGCCGCCTTCGAGGACGACGACCGCCGGCTGTACGGCGTGCAGTGGCACCCCGAGGTCATGCACTCCACCTTCGGCCAGAGCACCCTGGAGAACTTCCTGCGCCGCGGCGCCGGCCTCGAGGCGGAGTGGACCTCGGACAACGTCATCGAGGAGCAGGTCGAGGTCATCCGCGAGACCGTCGGGGAGGACCGCGTGCTGTGCGGGCTGTCCGGCGGCGTCGACTCGTCCGTGGCCGCGGCACTCGTGCAGCGCGCCGTGGGGGAGCAGCTCACCTGCGTCTTCGTCGACCACGGCCTGCTGCGGCAGGGCGAGGCGGAGCAGGTCGAGGAGGACTTCGTCGCGGCCACCGGCGTCAAGCTCGTCGTGGTCGACGCGAGGAGGCAGTTCCTCGAGGCGCTCGCGGGCGTCAGCGACCCCGAGGAGAAGCGCAAGATCATCGGTCGCGAGTTCATCCGCGTCTTCGAGCAGGCCGCACGCGACGTCGTCGGCAGCGGCGACGACGAGCACCCGGTCAAGTGGCTCGTGCAGGGCACGCTCTACCCGGACGTCGTCGAGTCCGGCGGTGGCTCGGGCGCGGCCAACATCAAGTCCCACCACAACGTCGGCGGGCTGCCCGACGACCTGCAGTTCAAGCTCATCGAGCCGCTGCGGGCCCTCTTCAAGGACGAGGTGCGACAGGTCGGCCGCGAGCTCGGCGTCCCCGACGAGATCGTCGACCGGCAGCCCTTCCCCGGGCCGGGTCTGGGGATCCGGATCATCGGCGAGGTCAGCGAGCACAACCTCGACATCCTCCGCCGCGCGGACGCCATCGCCCGCGAGGAGCTGTCGGCGGCCGGGCTCGACCAGGAGATCTGGCAGTGTCCCGTCGTCCTCCTCGCCGACGTCCGCTCTGTCGGTGTCCAGGGTGACGGCCGCACCTACGGTCACCCGATCGTCCTGCGCCCCGTCTCCTCCGAGGACGCGATGACGGCCGACTGGACCCGCGTCCCCGGCGACGTGCTGGCCCAGATCTCCACCCGGATCACCAACGAGGTCCCCGAGGTCAACCGCGTCGTGCTGGACGTCACGAGCAAGCCGCCGGGCACCATCGAGTGGGAGTGAGCGCGCCCGATGTCGCAAGAGCCTAAGCAGTTGCGAAGTCACAGGGGCGGAGGAGAGCGCGACGTGGAGGGAAGTGGTGCGATGCAGGTCAGCGAATGGATCCTGCGCCGGGTGATCGTCGGTCCGCCCCTGCGGGCGTACCTGCGGCTGCGCGTCGAGGGTGCGGAGCACGTCCCGGCGACCGGTCCGGTGATCATCGCCAGCAACCACCTCAGCTTCGTCGACTCGATGGTCATCCCGCTGGCGGCCGGCCGCAAGGTCGGCTTCCTCGGCAAGGCAGAGTACCTGCAGGGGACCGGGCTCGTCGGCTGGATCAAGCGCCTGTGGTTCGGCGAGTTCGGCGGGATGATCCCGGTCGACCGCTCCGACGCGCGGGCCGCGGCCCGTGCGCTGGAGCTCGCGCAGGAACACCTGGCGAAGGGGGGCGCCTTCGGCATCTACCCCGAGGGCACCCGCAGCCGCGACGGCATGCTCCACAAGGGTCGCACCGGGGTCGGACGACTGGCCGCGGCCACCGGGGCGGTGGTCATCCCCTGTGGGCTCACCGGGACCGACAAGGTCCAGCCGGTCGGGGCCTCGGGATTTCGCCCGCACCGGGTGACCGTCCGGTTCGGCCCGCCGGTGGACGTCGACTCCCTGCGCGAGCAGCACGTCAAGAGCAGGCTCTTCCGCGCGATCACCGACGAGGTGATGGACGGCATCGCCGAGCGCTGCGACCAACCCCGCAGCGCCGACTACGCGGACCGCCCGGGGCCCGGTGCCCCGTTAGGGTGATCCGGTGCTGAGAACGACGATCGCAACCCTCGCCGGCAAGGCCGCCCGCCACGCAGCCCGTCTGAGGGGCGGGGGCTCGGGAGGCTCTGCCCTGCCCGGCCTCGTCGCGGAGAAGGTCGACCCCGCCTTCCTCGCCCACACCCTCGCCGACGTGCCGGGCGGCATCGTCGTGGTCTCCGGGACGAACGGCAAGACGACGACCACCAAGATGCTCGTCGCGATCCTGCGCGCCCACGGCCAGCGGGTCTTCACCAACCCCACGGGCAGCAACTTCACCCGCGGCGTCATCTCCGCGATGCTCGCCGAGATGCCGTTGCGCGGCGGGCTCGAGGCCGACATCGCCGTCCTCGAGCTCGACGAGGCGCACGCCCTCCACTTCGGCCGGGCCGTCGCCCCCACGCATGCCCTCCTGCTCAACGTCGCCCGCGACCAGCTCGACCGCTTCGCTGAGATCGACCACACCGCGGGGTTGCTCACCCGGCTGGCCGCGATGACGACGCAGGGGGTCGTGCTCAACCGGGACGACCCCTTCGTCAACCGCATCGCCACCACGCTCTCGCCGGGCGTCGACGTCACCTGGTTCGGCCTTGACGCGTCGGTCGCCGACCGCGTCGGCGAGCTGTCCGAGCACGACTCCCGGGAGCAGGAGGACTTCGCGCCGCCGGTTGCCGGTGAGCGCGACGGCCTGCTGACGCCGGTCGACGAGGAGTCGCTGCGCATCACCTTCGGCGCCCACGGCGAAGGGGGTTCCCTGGGCCCCGTGACCCTGCGCCAGCGTGGTCTGGCCGCGATGATCAACGCCACCGCGGCGACGTCGACGGCCAAGCACCTGCTCGGCGCCGCGTTCCGCCACGAGGCCACCGAGCGGGCGCTGCGGACGGTGGCGCCCCCCTTCGGCCGCGGTGAGGTCATCGACGTCGACGGCAGCCCGCTCGAGCTCGTCCTGGTCAAGAACCCCGCGGGCTTCACCGTCGCGCTGAGCACCTACGCCGGCGCCCCGGCCGCGACGATGGTCGCCATCAACGACGACTACGCGGACGGCCGGGACGTCTCGTGGCTCTACGACGTCAGCTTCGAGTCCCTGCGGGCGAAGGGGGTGGCCCTCACCTCCGGTGTGCGCGGCTGGGACATGGCGCTGCGCCTGCAGTACGACGACGTGCCCGTCGCCGCCACCGAGACGGACCTGTCGAAGGCCCTGACCACCTTCCTCGCCGACCACGAGGGCGAACCGAAGCGCATCTTCACCACCTACACGGCGATGCTCGCGCTGCGCCGCATGCTCGGTGAGCGCTACGACCTGCCCGAGATGGGCGTCGACGCCCCCGAGACCGATGGAGGACCGGCATGAGCGGCCCCGACAGCCCCCGCGACGTCACGATCCTCGGCGAGCCCGCCGGCTCCGACCGTCCCGCCGACCCCGGGCACGAGGGCAAGGGCGAGATCCACCTCGTGCACATGTACCCCCGCGAGATGAGCATCTACGGGGACCTGGGCAACACCCGCTGCCTCGCCGCGCGCATCCGACGGCACGGGTACGTCCCCGTCGTGCACCAGCACCACCCCGGGCAGTCGCTGCCGGAGACCGTGCACCTCATGGTCGGTGGCGGCGGCCAGGACTCCGGGCAGGTCACCGTCGAGGCGGACCTCGAGCGCCACGCCGACCGGCTCCGTGGCCTGGTCACCGAGGGCGTGCCCATGCTCATGATCTGCGGGATGTACCAGCTCTTCGGCCAGTCCTTCGTCACCGTCGACGGCAGGCGCGTGCCCGGTCTGGGGATCCTGGACGCGACCACGCAGGGCAACGAGGTGCGGATGATCGGGCCGGTCGTGCTGTCCACGGAGTTCGGTGACGTCGTCGGCTACGAGAACCACTCGGGCTCGACCGTGCTCGGGGCGGGCCAGGACCCCTTCGGCCGGGTCAGGCACGGGCAGGGCAACAACGGCTCCGACGGCACCGAGGGTGCCGTCACCGGGCACGTCGTCGGCTCCTACCTCCACGGCCCGATCCTGCCGGCCAACCCGCGCCTCGCGGACGCCCTCATCGGGTGGGCCGCGGAGGTGGCGACCGGTCGGCCCTTCGAGCCCGAGGAGCTCGACGACGCGGTGGCCGACCAGGCGCACGCCCGCCAGGTGGCCCGCCTGCTGGGCTGAGGGTCAGCTCCCGGCCGCGGCCTGGGCGATCTCCTCCCGGCTGGCGCGGGGCATGACGCTCCACGCGACCCACCCGATCGCCCCGAGCGGGACCTCGAGCAGGTGGGTGAAGATCGAGAAGATCACCACCCCTGCCATGGACGCGGCCGAGTCGGCGCCCCAGGCGACGAGCGCCGCCACGGTGCCGGCCTCGGTGACCCCGAGCCCGCCCGGCGTGACCCCGACCGCGGTGAGCAGCCGCCCGATGGCGTACGCCGCGAAGAGCTGTCCGAAGGGCAGCTCGACCCCCGTGGCGGACATGCACAGCAGGAAGAGCACGTAGTACAGACCGAAGAAACCGACCATGCCCAGGGTCATCGACAACCACCCGGTGCGCACCGTCTCCGCGACCTGCGCCCGCAGCCCGGTCAGGCCGCGCTCGGCCGCGTCGGTGTGCCCGCGCCGGACGAGGCGCACCAGTCGGTCCAGTCCCCGCCCGACGCTCCGGGCACCTGCATCGGTGACGACCGCGATGACGAAGAGCGCCAGCACGACGGCGCCGGTGACGATCGCGGCCCAGGCCGCCTCCCGCATCGAGGGCGGGAGGTCCGCCGCGCCCCAGGACAGGCCGATGATCGCGATCACCGGCAGCGCGGCGCGGGCGAGGACGTTCCACACCCCGGTGACGACCGCCATCGTCGTCACGCTCGTGACGGTGAACCCCCACGACCTGGCGATGTAGTAGGTGGCGGCCAGCCCCACGGCGCCTCCGCCGGGCAGCAGGTTCGACACGGAGGAGCCGCAGACGTTGAGGATCAGGGCCCGCGGGTGGCTCAGCCCGGGCATGGCCCCGGTCATCACGAAGGTGTAGCAGTACAGGCCGGCGACGATGAAGCCGGTGTAGAGCACCGCCTTCCACGGTGAGATCCCCGCGAGCACGTCGCCGACCTCGCCCCAGGTGGTCTGCGCGAAGAAGGGCAGCCCCCACCACAGCAGGGCCACCGCGAGCCCGAGACCGAGGACGACCTGGACGACGCGGCGGACCGTGCGCCGGCTGTCGCTGGTCGCGCTCATGCCAGCCCCTCGAAGACATCGGTGCGGGTCGCCCCCGCCGGTGCCGCCGGGTCGACGAACCACTCCTGCCGGAAGACGAGGTCGTAGAGGGGGCGGGGGATGCGCGCGAGCATCCCGAGGGTGCGGTCGCCGCCGCCGGTGTCGGCGGCCTGGCTGGCGTGGGCGCGCATCGCGGCCCGCTTGGCCCTCGCGTGGCGGCGCACGGGGATGCGGTGGGTGATCTCGGCCGTGGCGCTGAAGGCCCGGTCGAAGCTCGCGCGATCGAACTCGGGCGGGAAGCGGTAGACCATGGCGACGAGGTCGATGGCGCGGCAGAGCAGGTCGCGCGGGACGGTCGCCCAGAGCACCGTCACCGGCAGGCCGTGCTCGCGGGCGAGCTCGGCGGCCCGGGCCCCGACCTCGTGCACGCGCACGTGGTCACGGTGGCCGTACCCGCCGCTGGGGTCGTAGGTGGTGAGCACATCGGCCCGCTCCTCCAGCAGGACCGCGGCGACTGCGTCCGCCGCCTCGTCCAGGGGCACCCGCACGAAGCGGCGGCCCCCCGGCGGGTCGGGCAGCACCTCCGCGCCGCTGCCGCTGTCGGCGTGACCGAGAGCCACGGTGCGGGCGACCCCGAGCACGTCGGCGCTCGCCGCCAGCTCGCGGCCACGGGTCGAGGCGAGGGCTTCCCCCTTCGCCCCGTAGGTGGCCTCGTCGGTCAGCCCGAGCGCCCCGTCCGTGGCGACCACGAGGACGACGCGGTGGCCCTCCGCCGCGGCCCGGGCCATCGTGCCGGCGGTCAGCAGGGCCTCGTCGTCGGGGTGCGCGTGGAAGACCACGAGGGTGCGGCGCGCGACTGGTGGGTCCATCGAGAAGAACTGTCCCACACGCCCCGCGTGGCACTCTGGGGAGCGTGAAGATCGCCCTGCTCTCGGACTGCTACCTCCCGCGCACCGGCGGGATCGAGTCGCAGGTCAGCGACCTGGCCGTGCGGCTGCGGGCCGCCGGGCACGAGGTCGAGGTCTTCACGGCGACCCGCGGGGCGAAGGGGGAGCGCGGCGGGGTCGTCGAGGTGGTCGCCGGCGTGCCGGTGCACCGGATGGCCCTCCACCTGCCGGGTGACCTGCCGGTCAACCCGATGGCACCACCGGTGGTGCGGGCACGACTGGAGGACAACGGATTCGACGTGGCGCACGTGCACCTGGGGGTGGTGTCCCCCTTCGGCTGGGACATGGCCCGGGTGGCGACGGGGCTGGGGATGCCCACGGCCCTGACCTTCCACTGCGTGCTCGACAAGGGGGCGGCGGTGCTGCGGCCGGCACTGCGGACGTGGACGGGGCAGGGCGCCGTGCTGTCCGCGGTCTCCGAGCTCGCGGCGAAGGGGGTCCACCAGGCGATCCCGGGCGTGCCCGTGGGCGTCGTGCCCAACGGCATCGACCCCCTGGCCTGGCCGGTCGGGCCCGTGCGGCACACGACAAGGCCGCTGCGTGTCGTCACCGCGACCCGGCTGGCCCGGCGCAAGCGGGTGGGGGCGCTGCTGCGGGTCGTGGCCGACGCGCACGCCCGGCTCGGGGCGGGGGGTGTGGTGCTCGACGTCTTCGGTGACGGCCCGATGGGCACGCTGCTGGAGTCGCGCAGCGCCGCGCTCGGGCTCGAGGAGGTCGTCCGGTGGCGGGGCACGGTCCCCCGCGCCGAGCTCGCGCGCCACTACCGGGACGCGGACGTCTACCTCTCCCCGACGCGCCTGGAGGCCTTCGGCATCGCGGCGCTGGAGGCGCGGACCGCCGGGCTGCCCGTCATCGCGCGCGCCGACTCCGGGGTGGGCGAGGTCGTCACCGACGGGGTCAGCGGTCTGCTCGCCGCCGACGACGCCGGGCTCACCGACGCGCTCGTGCGGCTCGGCGCGGACGCGACCCTGCGCACCCGCATCGCGGGGCACAACACGAGGACCCCGCCGAGCCAGACGTGGGAGCACGTCGTGGACCTGGTCCTCGGTGAGTACCGGCGGGCGGGCGCGTGAGCGTCGTCATCGTGGCCGGGGACGGTCGCTGGCCGCTGCGCCACGGCCAGGACCCGGTGGACCTGCTCGCCGAGAACGGCTGGTCCGGCGATCCCGTGCACGCGGCCCTCGGTGAGGACGGCCGGATCGAGGTGCACTACGACGGCGTGGCGCTCGACGAGCCGAGCGCGCCGGTGCCGATCGGGCAGGGGCAGCACGCGACACGGGTCCACCAGCGCGTGGCCGCCTACGCGGTCGTCGTCGACGAGGACCGATTGCTCATGTCCCGCCTCGCCGATTGGGTCCGTGGCGCGGCCGGGCTGTGGACGCTGCCCGGCGGCGGTGTCGAGCCGGGGGAGGAGCCGCTGGACGCGGTCGCGCGCGAGTGCCACGAGGAGACCGGGCAGCGCGTCGTCGTGGACGAGCTCGTGCAGGTCCAGTCCCAGCACTGGTACGGAGCCGGCGCGGACGCGGACGAGGACTTCCACGCCGTGCGGCTGATCTACCGGGCCACATGCCCGCAACCGACGCCGGCCAGGGTCGTCGAGGTCGACGGCTCGACGGGGGACGCGGCGTGGGTGCCGATCGACGGGCTCGAGGCCCTGCCGCAGACGTGGATGATCGGGATGGCACGGCCGCACGTGCGGGTCGACGCGGGGCGCTGAGCGGGATTCGGGGAACCTCCTCGGCCCACTTAGGGTGTGGGGCATGGAAGCCCTGCGTCTCGTCCTCTACGTCCTCCACATGCTCGCGATGCTGGCCATCGTGGTCGCCCCCTTCGTCGCCGGTCGCGTGCACGTCATCCAGACCTGGGGCGCGCGCATCCAGCTGCTCCTCGGGCTCGGGCTCACCGGGATCGCGGAGGCGGGTGACGGCCCGGTCGATCACGCCAAGATCGGTACCAAGCTCGTCGTCATGATCGCCGTCCTGGCCTGCGCCGAGATCGGCAACGGCAAGAGCAAGCGCGGCGAGAACGGCCGCACCCTCGCGCTCGTCGCGGCCGGGCTCGCGGTGGTCAACGCGCTCATCGCCTTCCTGTGGTGACCTGAGGCGGTCACGCCCGAAGGGCCGGTCCCACTCGGGGCCGGCCCTTCGCGCACCCGCGCACGGGTCTAGGGGATGAGCAGCAGCTTCCCGGTGGTCGCCCGGCCCTCCAGCGCGCGGTAGGCCTCGGCCGCCTCGGCGAAGGGGTAGCGCCCACCGATGGCGATGTCGAGCCTGCCGGAGTCGATCTCCTCGAAGAGCTCGCGCCCGCGCGTCATCAGCTCCTCCCGGTCGGCGATGAAGTGCGCCAGGCTCGGGCGGGTGACGTAGAGCGACCCGCCGGCGTTGAGCCGCTGCAGGTCGAAGGGGGGCACCTGACCGGACGCGCCACCGAAGAGGACCATGGTCCCGCGGGGGCGCAGCGACGCCAGCGAGTCGTCGAAGGTCGCTTTGCCGACCCCGTCGTAGGCGACGTGGACCCCCTTCGTCGCACCGAGGCGGTCGGCCGCCTCCCGGACCGCTCCCGAGAGGTCCTCGACCTCGGAGTAGTCGATCGTCTCGAGGGCCCCGCGCGAGCGGGCGATCTCCAGCTTGGCCGCGGACCCGGCGGTGGCGATGACGTGGCCACCGCGGTTGACGATCATCTGGGTCAGCAGCTGCCCGACCCCGCCGGCGGCGGCGTGCACGAGGGCGACCGTGCCCTCCTCGACGCGGTGGACGTCGGTCACGAGCGCGTGCGCCGTCATGCCCTGCAGCGTCGCCGCGGCGGCCGTCTCGAGCTCGACGCCGTCGGGGACGGGCAGCAGCTTCTCCGAGTCGGCGAGCACCGTGCCGGCGTGCAGGCCGATGGTCATCGACCACGCGACCCGGTCCCCGACGGCGACGGCGGCACCCTCGCCGACGGCCCGCACGGTCCCGGCGGCCTCGAAGCCCTGCACGTACGGCGGATCGGTCGGGTAGATGCCCTCGCGCTGGTAGGCGTCGATGAAGTTGACCCCGCCTGCGGCGACCTCGACGAGCGCCTCGCCGTGGCCCGGTACGGGCACCTCCCGCTCCTGGACCTCGAGGACCTCCGGTCCTCCGTGGCGGGTGACGACGAGTGCAGTGGTGGTGGTCATGCCCTCACGATAGGAGACGCGCGTCACAGGGAGGCGATGACCTCGTCGAGCATCGCCCGGGTGAGCTTGCCGGTGAAGGTGTTCTGCTGGCTGACGTGGTAGCTCCCGACGAGCGCGACCTCGCGGCCCTCGGGGGTGCGCAGGGTGGCGCGGGCGCCGTGCCCGAACTTCGGCTTCGGCCGCGGGACCTCCCAGCCGGCGTGGCGCACCCCGGCGATCGTCGTGTCCCACCCGATCGACCCGAGGCAGAGGATCGAGCGGACGTGCGGGGCACTCAGCGCGAGGTCGGCGTCCAGCCACGGGGCGCAGGTGCGCTTCTCCTGCGTCGTCGGCTTGTTCTGCGGAGGCGCGCAGCGCACGGGAGCGATGATGCGCACCCCGTCCAGCTCGAGTCCGTCGCCGGCGGCCCACGACTCGGGCCGGCTCGCGTAGCCGGCGCGGTGCAGCGCACCGTAGAGCCACTCGCCGGAGCGGTCACCGGTGAAGTTGCGGCCGGTGCGGTTGGCGCCGTGCGCCGCGGGCGCGAGCCCGACGATGACGACCGGTGCGTCGACCGGCCCGACCGCGGGCACCGGTCGGCCCCAGTACGGCTCGTCGCTGAAGGCCGCGCGCTTGGTCAGCGCGACCTCCTCCCGCCAGGCCACCAGGCGCGGGCACGCGCGGCACACCGAGATGCGGGCGCCGAGCTCCGCGTCGCCGAGCGCTCCCTTCGCCAGCCGGCGCACCTGCGCGGGGGTACGGGCCACGGGGGTCTCCGCGGTGGCGGGGTCGTCCGGCCACCCGGTCCCCGGCTCCACCGGCGAGGCGAAGGGGGCACCCGTCACCGGGTGGGGGAGGTGGACGGGTTCGGGCACCTGCTCACGATAACCAGCGATCGCAGGAGCGTCGGACACTCCTGGGAGGGCGCCCGCGGCGTGGCCGGGGGCAGAATGGTTGGACAGCGGGGGCGTCGACCAACCCGGAGGACCGTCATGGCACACCACCTGTACACGGAGATCGAGATCGACGCCCCGCCGGCGAGAGTGTGGGGCATCCTCACCGATCTCGCCGGCTACTCCGAGTGGAATCCCTTCATCACCTCCGCGACGGGGACCGTCGCCACAGGTGAGCGGTTGGTCAACCGGCTCGAGCCGCCCGGCGGCAAGGCGATGACCTTCCGGCCGACGGTCACCGAGGTCGACGAGGGCCGCGCCTTCGAGTGGCTCGGGAGGCTCGGCCTGCCCGGCCTGTTCGACGGGCGCCACCGCTTCGTGCTCGTCCCTCACGGCGACGGCACTCGCCTGATCCAGTCCGAGAGCTTCACCGGAATCCTGGTGCCGTTGTTGCGGAAGAGCCTCGACGCGGGCACCCGCGCCGGGTTCCAGGCGATGAACGTCGCCCTCAAGGCCCGCGCTGAAGCGATGACACCCGGGGGTGCTGGATCAACCCCGTGAGCGGCCGAAGGTCGCCGTCGTGGCCGGCAGGGGCCGTGGGGTAGTGGCACGCTGGGGCCCATGGCCATCGACGAGCAGCTGGCGGAGCGGGTGCGCACCGCGCTCCACGACCGTGGCATCGCGTGGGAGGAGCAGCAGATGTTCGGCTCGCTCGTCTTCCTCGTCGGCGAGGCCATCGTCCTCGGGGCCCGTGACGGCGGTGGGCTGCTCGTGCGGTGCGACCCCGCGGAGACCGAGGCGCTGCTGGCCGCGGCGGGGCGCTGGTACGCCCAGCCGGCGCGGATGGGCAGGCGGGAGATGAGCGACAGCTGGATCGACGTCTCGCCGGACGCGGTGGCCGACGACGCCGGTCTGGCGCACTGGGTCGACGCGGCGCTGCGGCGCTGACCTCAGGGGGCGACCGGGCTCGGCTCGCCTCCGGTGACCCTGACCAGCTGGGCGAAGCTCGTGGGGTAGACCGTCCGGGCGTGCCCCGCTGCAGCCCACACCTGCTCGTAGCGGTCGAGCTCGGTGTCGACGACGGTACGCACGGGAGCAGGGTGACCGAGGGGAGCGACACCACCGATGACCTGGCCGGTCGCGGCACGGACGGTCTCCTTGGACGCGCGGGCGATGGTGCCGCCCAGGCGGGCGCCGAGCCACTCGGTGTCGACGCGGTGCGCCCCGGAGGTGAGGACGAGGAGCGGCTCCGCGTCGAGGGTGAAGACGAGGGAGTTCGCGATCTGCCCGACCTCCACGCCGAGGGCGGCGGCCGCGAGCGGTGCGGTGGTGACGGCGTCGTCGAGCCAGACGACCTCGGGGTGCAGGTCGTGCTCGGCGAGCGCGGCGACGACCCGGTCGACCGCGGGGTGCGACGGCGTGCTCATGGGCTGATCCTATGAGCCCCCGTCGACCTGCTCGAGGAAGGAGCGGATGGCTGCGGCGACCGGCTCGGCGTGCGTCAGCGAGAGGTCGTGACCGGCACCGTCGACGACCACGCCCCGGGCCTGCGGGAACCACTCGAGCACCTGCTCCCGGACGAGGGCGAACCAGGGGCCGCTGTCGCTGCCACCGATGTGCAGGACCGGGCAGGTGATCCGCGCGGCCTCCGTCGACGAGAAGTCCCAGCGCAGGAGTGCCGGGACGTCGACGTCGAAGAACGTGGCCGCGTCCGCGCGCACCTGCCGTGCGGCGCCCGGAAGCACACGGTCCATCTCGTCCGCCCAGGCCGGCCCCACCAGCCCGGTCATGAACTGCTCGAGGGCGACGTCGGTGCCGTGCCTGCGCCGGACCGCCACCAGCTCGTGGGCCGCGCCCCGGAACTGCGCCGCCGCGCTCGTGTGCACCGGCGGTGGCTCGATGAGGACGAGGCTGCGCACGCGTCGTGGCTCCGTGGCCGCGAGCTCCATCGCGACGGCCCCGGCGTACGACGCCCCGACCACGTGCGCGCCGTCGACGTGCAGGACGTCGAGCAGCCGGGCGCAGTCGATCGCGTCGGCCCGGATGGACGCGGCGGGGTGGGCAGGGCTGCTGCCGCAGTACCCGCGGCGGTGGTAGGCGATCCGGTGCCACCCCTCCAGCGCGGAGGACTCGGCCACGGGGACGAGCTCGTCGGCCGTCAGTGCGGTCTGGACGAGGACGAGCGGTTCGCCGTCCCCCCACTCCCCGACCTCCAGCCGGGCCTGCCCGATGTCGTGCCGGGCCCATCCGGGGGCCATCTCACGGCCCGTCCTCGTCGATCTCGTCCCGGTCGGCCCACTCGAGCAGCGGGGTCAGGTCGTGCGCCTCGTCGTCGATCGACGCGTGCAGGTCGCCCAGCCGCGCGAAACGCTCCGGCACCGTCGCGATCGTGCAGTCGGCCGGCTCGACGTCCTCGACCTCGTCCCACGTGATCGGCGTCGAGACCGTCCCCTCCGGGTTGCCGCGCACCGAGTACGCCGCCGCGATCGTGTGGTCGCGTGCGTTCTGGTTGTAGTCGACGAAGACCGCCGCCGGGTCGCGGTCCTTGCGCCACCACTGCGTGGTCACGTCCTCCGGCGCCCGCCGCTGCACCTCGTGGGCGAAGGCGAGCGCCGCCCTTCGCACCTGCGCGAACTCCCACCGCGGCTCGACCCGTACGTACACGTGCAGCCCACCGCCGCCGGAGGTCTTGGGATAGCCCACCATCCCGAGCTCGTCGAGGACCTCGCGGCACGCCCCGGCCACCCGCCGGACCCGGGCGAAGGGGGCGTCCGGCATGGGGTCGAGGTCGATCCGCCACTCGTCGGGCCGGTCGACGTCGTCGCGCCGGACGTTCCAGGGGTGCAGCTCCACGGTGCTCATCTGCACCGCCCAGATGATCTCGGCCAACTCGGTGGGGCACAGCTCGTCGGCGTGCAGGTCGTAGCGGGGGAAGTGCAGGCGCACCGTCGAGACCCAGTCCGGGGCCCCCTTCGGCAGTCGCTTCTGGTGCACCTTGGCGCCCGCGACACCCTTGGGGTAGCGGTGCAGCATCGTCGGCCGGTCGCGCAGCGCCCGCAGGATCCCGTCGCCGACGGCGATGTAGTACTGCGCCAGGTCGAGCTTGGTCTCCCCGCGGGCCGGGAAGTACACCCGGTCCGGGCTGGAGATGCGCACCTCGCGCTCACCCACGCTCAGGTGGACGTCCTCGCCGTGCTCCTTCGCCATGGACCGAGCGTATGCCCGACTCACCCGATGACGGCGCCTGCGGGACGGTCGGTCGCGATCGTCGGGACCCAGTAGCGGCGCTTGCCGGCACGGGAGTCCTCGTACTCGCCCCCGACGCGCTCGATCGTCGCGGACGAGGCGGCGTTGTCCTCGTCGCAGGTGACGAGCACCCGGTCCATCCCCATCTCGCCGGCCAGCTCGAGGGTCTGGCGCAGGGCCGTGGTCGCGTGGCCCCGGCGGCGGGCCGAGGGACGGATCGAGTAGCCGATGTGGCCGCCCTCCTCGAGCAGGACGTCGGTCAGCTCGTGCCGCAACGAGATCGAGCCGAGGTACTCGTCGTCATCGCCGACGATCCACAGGAAGGTGCACGGGACGTGGCCGCTCGGCCGCGGTGTCTCCGGCAGCTCGGCGGCACGTCGCTCGCGCACGAAGCGCCGGAACTCGTCCGCCTCCTCGAGTCCCTCGCGCGTGAAGGCGAACCCCGCGAACCCCGTGGCCGGGTCGGCCGGCTGCTCCCAGTCGCCGTCACCGTCGCGGTGCGCTCCGTCGAACTCGTCGTGGGCGGCGAGGTAGGAGCGCTGGTAGCGGGCGTCGGGGCGAACGATCTGGGCCATCCGCCGATCGTATGTCGCGCCGGTGCGGTGCCACACTGGGGTTTTGAGCGAAGGGGGTGTGGCCCGTGGGCCTCTACCGTGACCACGTCCTGCCACGGCTGGTCGACACGTCGTGCGGCCTCGCGGCGACGCAGCCGCACCGGCGCCGGGTGTGCGCCGGCCTGCACGGCGAGCTGCTCGAGATCGGCTTCGGGTCGGGGCTCAACGTGCCGTTCTACCCACCGGCAGTCACCCGGGTGCACGCGGTCGAGCCGAGCGACCTGGCCTGGCGCCTGTCCGCCGACCGGGTGGCGGCCAGCGGTCTCCCGGTGGAGCGGACCGGGCTGGACGGGCAGCACCTGCCGCTGGCGGACGACACCGTCGACTCGGCGCTCGTGACGTGGTCCCTGTGCACGATCCCGGACCCGGTCGCGGCCCTGGAGGAGGTGCGGCGCGTGCTCCGGCCCGGGGGCACGCTGCACGTCCTCGAGCACGGTCTCGCCCCCGACGCGGGCGTGCGCCGGTGGCAGCGCCGGCTGGAGCCGATCCAGAAGCGGGTGGCCGGCGGGTGCCACCTCACGCGGCAGCCGGGGGTGATGCTCGAGGCGGCCGGGTTCACCGGCGCCGAGCTCGACCACTTCTACATGCAGGACGCGCCGCGCCCCCTGGGTGCGCTCTCGCTCGGGACCGCGCGCGCCTGACCCCGGCGGGGGATCACTGTGCTCGGAACCCCGCCGTGCGCGCGGCGGGGTCGGTGGACGTCGAGCGGAGGTCGGCGGGGGGACTGAGCGAAGGGGGTGTCGGCCCCCCGACGTAGGCTGGAGGGCGACATGAGCAGCCTTTTCGACGACCTCCCCGATGCCCTGCCCGGCGACTGGACCCGGGAGGTGACCGACTCCGGAGTGCCCACCTGGGCGATGTCCGACGAGGGTCCCACCCGCGCCGCCCACGCCCACCACCGCACGCCCCACGAGGTCGACCACGAGGAGCTCCTGGCCGGCCTCAACGACGCCCAGCGCGAGGCCGTCGTCCACGAGGGCGGCCCGCTGCTGATCATCGCCGGCGCCGGCTCCGGCAAGACCCGCGTGCTCACCCACCGCATCGCCCACCTGCTCGCGACCCGCGGCGCCCAGCCGGGCCAGGTGCTGGCGATCACCTTCACCAACAAGGCCGCCGCCGAGATGCGCGAGCGGGTCGAGGAGCTCGTCGGCCCGCGGGCGCGGGCGATGTGGGTGATGACCTTCCACTCCGCCTGCGTGCGCATCCTGCGCCGCGAGGCGACCAAGGTGGGGATGAAGAGCAACTTCTCCATCTACGACGCCGCCGACAGCCAGCGGCTCGTCGCGCTCGTCATGCGCGACCTCGACCTGGACCCCAAGCGCTTCCCGCCGAGGTCCTTCGGCCACCGGATCAGCAACCTGAAGAACGAGCTGGTCGACGAGGAGGAGTTCGCCCGCAGCGTCTCCATCGACGAGGACGCCGGGACCGGCGGGACCCCCCAGGACCGCACCCTCGCGCAGGTCTACAGCGAGTACCAGCGCCGGCTGCGCCAAGCCAACGCCCTGGACTTCGACGACATCATCATGACGACGGTCAACATCCTGCAGGCCTTCCCCGACGTCGCGGAGCACTACCGCCGCCGCTTCCGCTACGTGCTCGTCGACGAGTACCAGGACACCAACCACGCGCAGTACCAGCTGGTGCGCGAGCTCGTGGGGGGCCATGACGACCCGGCGGGGCGCGACCCCAAGGCGGTCGAGCCGAGCGACCTCGTCGTCGTCGGTGACGCGGACCAGTCGATCTACGCCTTCCGCGGCGCCTCGATCCGCAACATCATCGAGTTCGAGCAGGACTACCCGGACGCCCGCACGATCATGCTCGAGCAGAACTACCGCTCGACCCAGACGATCCTCACCGCGGCCAACGCCGTCATCGAGCGCAACGAGTCCCGCCGCAAGAAGGACCTGTGGACGCAGGCGGGCCCGGGGGAGCAGGTCGTGGGCTACGTCGGGGACAACGAGCACGACGAGGCCTCCTTCATCGCCAAGACCATCGACGAGCTGCACGACGAGCACGGCGTCCGTCCGGGCGACGTCGCCGTCTTCTACCGGACCAACGCGCAGTCGCGGGCCATCGAGGAGGTCTTCGTCCGCGTCGGCCTGCCGTACAAGGTCGTCGGCGGCACCCGCTTCTACGAGCGGCGCGAGATCAAGGACGCCCTGGCCTACCTCCACGTCCTCGCCAACCCCGCCGACACGGTCAACCTGCGCCGGATCGTCAACGTCCCCAAGCGAGGCATCGGCGACCGCGCGCTGCTCGCGATCGGACAGCTCGCCGAGCGCGAGCGCATCCCCTTCATCGCCGCCCTCGGCCGCGCCGAGGACGCGCCGGGCATCGCCACCCGGTCGGTGAAGTCGATCGCTGGCTTCACCTCGCTCCTCGAGGGCCTGCGGGAGCAGCACGAGAGCGAAGGGGGGATCGGTGACCTCCTCGAGTCGGTCCTCGAGCGCACCGGCTACGTCGCCGAGCTGCAGGCCAGCCGGGACCCGCAGGACGAGACGCGGCTGGAGAACCTCGCCGAGCTCATCGGGGTCGCGCGCGAGTTCGACGCGACCCGAGAGGCGACCGGCGAGGTGGTCAGCCTGGACGACTTCCTCGAGCAGGTGAGCCTCGTCGCCGATGCCGACGAGATCCCCGACGAGCCCGCAGACGGGGACGGTGCCGACGCCCGGGCCGACCAGGGGGTGGTCACCCTGATGACGCTCCACACCGCCAAGGGCCTGGAGTTCCCCGTCGTCTTCCTCACCGGCATGGAGGACGGCACCTTCCCACACAGCCGCAGCCTCGGCGACACCAAGGAGCTGGAGGAGGAGCGCCGGCTCGCCTACGTCGGGATCACCCGCGCCCGCGAGCGGCTGCACCTGTCGCGGGCCGCGGTGCGCAGCGCCTTCGGCGCACCCCAGTACAACCCGCCCTCGCGATTCCTCGACGAGATCCCGGAGCAGCTGGTGCGGTGGGAGCGCACCGGTCCGCCGCTCGGTGGTCTGGGTGGCTCGCGCGGTCCCGGGCGCGAGCCCGCCGTGGCCCGGCTGGCGGCCCGGCCCGGCGTGCGCTCACCGGGCAACCGCCCGATCATCGCGCTGACCGACGGCGACAAGGTCACCCACGACAGCTTCGGTCTCGGGACGGTCGTGCGCGTCGAGGGTGCCGGCGACAAGGCGATGGCACACGTCGACTTCGGGGGAGAGGAGGGGGTCAAGCGCCTGCTGCTGCGCTACGCCCCGCTCGAGAAGGTCTGAGGCGTCAGAGGATCCCGCGCTCGGCCAGCCAGCCGGTCGGGTCGACCGGCTCGCCGCCGCCGGGGCGGATCTCCAGGTGGAGGTGCGGACCGGTCGAGCGACCGGTGTTGCCGGAGTAGGCGACGGTCTCGCCCGGCGCGACCTGCTGGCCGACCGATGCGGCGATCGAGGAGAGGTGCCCGTAGCGGGAGACGGTCCCGTCGGCGTACTCGACGTCGATGTAGATGCCGTAGCCGCCCATCGGACCGGCGCCGATGACCGTACCGGCGCCCATCGCGCGCAGCGGCGTGCCCACGCCCGCGCCGTAGTCGAGACCGCTGTGCATCCGACCCCACCGGAAGCCGTAGCCGGAGCTGATCGATCCGCTGGCCAGGGGGCGCGCCCAGGCGTTCGCGGCCTCCCTGGCCTCCTTCTTCTCGGCCTTCTTCTTCTCGGCGAGCTCCTTGCGCTCCTTGTCCCGGTCGGCGCGCTCCTGGGCCTCTTCGGCCCTGACCTGGCTGGCGACGACGTCGTCCGAGACCGCGCGGCGGCGCTCGGACAGCCCGGAGGTGTCACGGGAGGCGGCGGCCACCTCGGTCTGCACGGCCCTGGTCAGCTGCGGGTCCTCGAGCATCGTGGTCGCGCCGAGGGCGGCGCCTGCCTGCTGGGTGACCTCACCCGAGAACGGGGAGGACTGGGCGGCGGTGGCTCCGACGGCGGTGAGCGCCAGGGTCACGGCCGCAGCGGTCGGCAGCGCGTAGGCGGGGGAGAAGCTCTTGGGCAGGCGGGAGCGGCGCTGCATCGCACGCCGCTCGGCGCGTGTGGGAGGACGGTGTCGACCTGTGTACTCATTCATGCAAAAGACGCCGTCCTCGGCAGGGGAATCGCGGACAAACCTCCGAAACCCTAGCGTGACCATTTCGTTACGCAAAATCGGGCCTGCGTTCTCTGCCCGGATGCGCCGGACGATCGCCGGCGAATCAGGCCGGGTGCGGTGAGATGTGCGTCACCGACGCGGTCGGGTCCCCGTCGCTGTCCAGCTGGGTCAGGCTGCGGGCGATGCGGTGGACGACACTCGGCAGGATCGGCAGCGACACGTGGCCCACCCCGCGCAGCCGGATGTTCGTCGTCGTGACGCCCTCCTGCGCCAGGGAGGCGTTGACGGCGGGGACGACCGCCTCGTCGGTGTCGGACCAGAAGGCGACCACGCGGGTCCGGCACCCCGGGGCCGGTTGGTTCAGCTCCCGCATCAGCGGGCTGGCCGGCCGCAGCTGGCGCCCCAGCGGGGTCGGGGCGACGTGCGCCAGGAGGGTGCCGGAGTGCGGGGAACCCAGTGTGACCAGGGTGTGCACGCGCTCGTCGCCGCCGAGGCGGGTGACGTAGTAACGGGCGATCACTCCGCCGAGGCTGTGTGCCACGACGTGGATGCGCTCGTACCCGGTCTCCTCGACGATCGCCTCGATCTCCTCGGCCAGCTGCACGGCGAGCGTGCGCACGTCCTTGGTGCGGAACGAGTAGTTCATCGCGAAGACCTGGGAGAACCCGCGGCGCAGCAGCCCGCGCCGCAGCAGCGTGAAGATCGAGTGGTTGTCGGCCAGTCCGTGCAGCAGCAGGATCGGTGTCCCGAGCTCGGCGACGCCGGAGACGTACATCCCCCGCTGCATGGGTGAGAGGTGCTCGATGCGGTAGCCCTGACCGACCGGGCCGTGGCGCGGGCGCCGGGCGCCGAAGGGGTAGAGCGAGAGGTGCGTCGAGGCCCAGACGAGCTCGACCGCGGCGAAGACCGCCGCCTGCACGGTGGCCATCTGCCGCAGCTGCTGGCACACGCCGGTGCGCAGCGAGTACGGCGCCGGTGCCGCTTCGCTGCTCTCCTCGGCGTTCTTCGTCGATGCCTGCTGCAGAGCCATGGTGACCGCTAGGTAACCCTGTGTTCACCCCCGCGCGCAACAGCTGAGACCGGTCCGTGATGGATGGTTCGGGCCCCCCGGATGGACCGGACGTGCCGTGGTCTCTCCCCGGGCGCTAGTCTCGACCCGCACCCCGTTACCACAGCAGAGGACGGAATCACCCTCGTGGATCTCTTCGAGTACCAAGCACGCGACGTGTTCGAGAAGCACGGCGTCCCGGTTCTTGCCGGCGCCGTCGCCACCACCCCGCAGGAGGCGCGAGCCGCCGCCGAGACCATCGGCCAGAAGAGTGGCGGCGTCACCGTCGTCAAGGCCCAGGTCAAGACCGGAGGCCGCGGCAAGGCCGGCGGCGTCAAGGTCGCCAAGACCGTGGACGAGGCCGAGGCGCACGCCGAGGCCATCCTGGGCATGGACATCAAGGGCCACACGGTCCACAAGGTCATGATCGCCCAGGGCGCGCAGATCGCCGAGGAGTACTACTTCTCCATCCTGCTCGACCGGGCCAACCGCACCTACCTCGCCATGTGCTCCGTCGAGGGCGGCATGGAGATCGAGCAGCTCGCCGTGGAGCGCCCGGAGGCGCTCGCCCGCATCGCCGTCGACCCGAACGTCGGCATCGACGACGCCAAGGCGAAGGAGATCGTCGAGGCGGCCGGCTTCGAGGCGGCCGACCAGCCCAAGATCGCCGACGCGATCAAGAAGCTGTGGGTCGTCTACCGCGACGAGGACGCCACCCTCGTCGAGGTCAACCCGCTGGTGAAGACCGAGCAGGGCGAGATCATCGCGCTCGACGGCAAGGTCACCCTCGACGGCAACGCCGACTTCCGCCAGCCCGACCACGCCGCCCTCGAGGACACCGCCTCGACCGACCCGCTCGAGGCCAAGGCCGGGGAGCTGGGGCTGAACTACGTCAAGCTCGACGGCAACGTCGGCATCATCGGCAACGGCGCCGGCCTGGTCATGAGCACCCTGGACGTCGTCGCCTACGCGGGCGAGGACCACACCGGCGGCGCGGCCGAGCCGGCGAACTTCCTCGACATCGGTGGCGGTGCCTCGGCCGAGGTCATGGCCAACGGCCTGGACGTCATCCTGGGCGACGAGCAGGTCAAGTCCGTCTTCGTCAACGTCTTCGGTGGCATCACCGCGTGCGACGCGGTGGCCAACGGCATCGTCGGTGCCCTGAAGACCCTCGGCGACAGCGCCAGCAAGCCCCTCGTCGTCCGTCTCGACGGCAACAACGTCGAAGAGGGCCGGCGCATCCTCGCCGAGTTCAACCACCCGCTGGTGTCCATCGCGGACACCATGGACGGCGCTGCCCGCAAGGCCGCCGAGCTGGCCGCGAAGTAAAGGACGTAGAGAACAGACATGGCAATCTTCCTCACCGCTGACTCCAAGGTCATCGTCCAGGGCATGACCGGCTCCGAGGGCATGAAGCACACCACGCTCATGCTCGCCGCCGGCACCAACGTCGTGGGCGGCGTCAACCCCAAGAAGGCCGGCCAGAGCGTCGACTTCCCCAACGGACAGTCCGTCCCCGTCTTCGGCTCCGTCGCCGATGCGATGAAGGAGACCGGCGCCGACGTGTCGGTCATCTTCGTGCCGCCGGCCTTCGCCAAGTCCGCCGTCGTCGAGGCCATCGATGCCGAGATCGGCCTCGCGGTCGTCATCACCGAGGGCATCGCGGTCAAGGACTCCGCGGAGTTCTACAACTACAGCAAGGGCAAGGCCACCCGGATCATCGGCCCGAACTGCCCCGGCCTGATCAGCCCCGGTCAGTCCAACGCCGGCATCATCCCGGCGAGCATCGCCGGCGCCGGCCGCATCGGCCTGGTGTCGAAGTCGGGGACGCTCACGTACCAGATGATGTACGAGCTGCGTGAGTTCGGCTTCTCCACGGCCGTCGGCATCGGTGGCGACCCGGTCATCGGCACCACGCACATCGACTGCCTCGAGGCCTTCGAGAACGACCCCGAGACCGACGCGATCGTCATGATCGGCGAGATCGGTGGCGACGCCGAGGAGCGCGCAGCCGACTACATCAAGGACCACGTGACCAAGCCGGTCGTCGGCTACGTCGCGGGCTTCACCGCTCCCGAGGGCAAGACGATGGGCCACGCCGGCGCCATCGTCTCCGGGTCCTCGGGCACGGCGGCCGCCAAGAAGGAGGCCCTCGAGGCCGCCGGAGTCAAGGTCGGCAAGACGCCGTCCGCGACCGCCGACCTCATGCGCGAGATCATGCAGGGCCTGAGCAAGTAGGACCTGCGCTCCTGACGAGGGGGGCCGACGACCACGCGGTCGTCGGCCCCCTTCGTCGTGCGTGGGCACGGGCGCGGATGCCGAGGGCTCCTACCCCGGCTGCGGCCCGACGACCGCTGTGAGCGGACCCACGTGCGGTCGGCGACGGGGGTCGAGTATCCTGAGCGCGTACGAACGAACGTCGTACGCGTGCTCCGGGGTCGGTGAAAATCCGAGCCGGCGGTGACAGTCCGCGAACTCCTCGTCCTCACGGAGGGGAGCCGAGCTGGTGGAACTCCAGCACCGACGGTGAAAGTCCGGATGGGAGGCAGCACGCGGTGGCGCCGCCGTGCTGCGTGGTCCTCCCACCGGTGCGGTCGAGGTCGACAGTCGACCTCCCGGTGCACACCGTCACGTCGCACGACGTGTCTCCCTCGCCCTCGTGGCTCGCGTCAGAGCACGAGAGGGCCCCATGAGCCAGCCGCTCGGCCACGCAGCCGGGGTCGACGCCGCCATGTCGCGTGCCGTCGACCTGGCCGCCCGTGCCCTCGGCCGCACCAGCCCCAACCCCGTCGTCGGGTGCGTCGTCCTCGACGCCGACGGCCGGGTCGCCGGGGAGGGCCTGCACGAGTTCGCCGGGGGACCGCACGCCGAGGTCAATGCCCTGCGTGAGGCGGGGGAGCGGGCCCGCGGCGGCACCGCCGTCGTCACCCTCGAGCCGTGCCGACACACCGGCCGCACCGGCCCCTGCACGCAGGCGCTGCTCGATGCCGGCGTCGCCCGCGTCGTCATCGCCGTGCCCGACCCCACCGGCCCCGCCGGTGGCGGAGCGCAGGAGCTGCGCGACGCCGGTGTCGAGGTGCTGGTCGGCACCGGTCGTGAGGCGGCCGAGCACGTCAACCGGGCCTGGCTGCACGCGATGGCACTCGCGCGCCCCCACGTCACGTGGAAGCTCGCCGCCACCCTCGACGGGCGCACTGCCGCCGCGGACGGCACGAGCCGGTGGATCACCGGTCCCGAGGCCCGCGCCGAGGTCCACCGGCTGCGAGCCCGCAGCGACGCGGTCCTCGTCGGTGGCGGGACGCTGCGTGCGGACGACCCGCACCTGGCCGTCCGGGAGGTCACCGACGCCGTCCAGCCGCTCCGGGTGGTGCTCGACTCCACGGCCGGGATCCCCCTGAGCGCCCGGGTCCTCGACGACGCGGCGCCGACCCTCGTCGTCGTGGCCGAGGGCGCGGACACCGACCACCTCGTCGCCGCCGGCGTCGACGTGCTCGCCGTGCGCCGAGCCACGCTCCCCGCGCACGGCTCCCGCTCCGCGCGCACCGGGGCTCTCGGAGACCCTGCGGGGGTGGGCGGCCTCGACCTCGCCGCGGTGCTGGCCGCCCTGCACGGGCGCGGCATCCGGTCCGTCCTGCTCGAGGGCGGAGCCCACCTCGCGGGCTCCTTCGTCGCGGCCGACCTCGTCGACGAGGTCGTCGCGCACGTCGCCCCGGTGCTGCTCGGCAACGGGAGCCCCGTCCTGCAGGACGCGGACATCACGACCATCACCGAGGCGTTGCGCCTCACCACCACCGACGTCACCCGCCTCGGCGACGACGTCGCCATCACCGCCACCGTGAGAAGGGACCACTGATGTTCACCGGGATCATCGAGGAGCTCGGGGAGGTGGTCGCCATCGAGCAGGGCACCGACTCCAGCCGGATCACCGTCCGCGGCGATGTCACCACGAGCGACCCGGCCCACGGGGCCTCGATCGCCGTCAACGGCGCCTGCCTCACCGTCACCGACACGGAGGCGAAGGGGGGCGAGGTCACCTTCGACGTCATGGCCGAGAGCCTGCGCCGCACCGGCCTCGGCGACCTCGCCGTCGGTGACGCCGTCAACCTCGAGCGGGCGATGGTCCTCGGCGCCCGGCTGGACGGCCACCTCGTCCAGGGTCACGTCGACGGGACCGCGACCATCCTCGAGCGCCGTCCCGGCGACCGCTGGGAGGAGGTGCGGGTCTCCCTCGACCCGCAGCTCGCCCCCTTCGTCGTGGAGAAGGGATCGATCTGCCTCGACGGCGTCAGCCTGACCCTCTCGGCGGTCGGGGAGGACTACGTCGAGGTCGCCCTGATCCCCACCACCCTCGAGCTGACCACGTTGGGCCGCAAGGGGATCGGCGACCGGGTCAACGTCGAGGTCGACGTCCTCGGCAAGTACGTGAACCGCATGCTCGCACTCGACACGGGAGAGAACCGATGAACCGGCGTGACGACCTGCTCGACGACGTCGAGACCGCGATCGAGGCGATCGCGGCGGGCGAGCCGGTGCTCGTCGTCGACGACGCCGACCGGGAGAACGAGGGCGACATCATCTTCGCCGCCGACGCCGCGACCCCCGAGCTGATGGGGCTGACCGTGCGCCTCGGCAGCGGCGTGATCTGCGTGGCGATGACCGGCGAGGAGCTCGACCGGCTCGCGCTGCCCCCGATGACGGCGATCAACGAGGACTCCAAGGGCACCGCCTACTCCGTCTCCGTCGATGCCGCCCGGGGCGTGACGACCGGCATCAGCGCCGCCGACCGGGCCCGTACCGCGCAGCTGCTCGCCGACCCGACCACGGTGCGCAGCGACCTCGCCCGACCGGGTCACGTCTTCCCCCTTCGCTCCCGCAACGGTGGCGTGCTCGTGCGACGCGGACACACCGAGGCGGCGGTCGACCTGTGCCGCCTCGGCGGGCGCGCCCCGGCCGGCGTCATCTGCGAGGTGGTCGAGGAGGACGGGTCGATGGCCCGGCTGCCCTCCCTGCGCCGCCTCGCCGACGAGCGCGGCTGGCCGCTGGTCAGCATCGCCGACCTCGTCGAGCACCGTCGTCGCACCGAGGCCCTCATCGAGCCGGTCGTGACGACCCGGCTGCCCACGGCCAACGGCGAGTTCACCGCGCACGGCTTCCGCTCGGGGATCGACGGCAGCGAGCACATCGCGCTCGTCCACGGCGACATCACGACCGGGACCCCGCTGGTGCGCGTGCACAGCGAGTGCCTCACCGGGGACGTCTTCGGATCCCTGCGTTGCGACTGCGGCCCCCAGCTCGAGGCCTCCCAGCGCGTCATCGTCGAGGCGGGTGCCGGCGTCATCGTCTACGTGCGCGGTCACGAGGGGCGGGGCATCGGCCTCGTCGACAAGCTGCGCGCGTACGCCGCGCAGGACGCGGGCGCCGACACCGTCGACGCCAACTCCGACCTGGGGCTGCCGGTCGACGCCCGGGACTACACCCACGCGGCGCAGGTCCTGCGCGAGCTCGGCGTCACGCGGCTGCAGCTGCTGAGCAACAACCCGGCCAAGGTCCAGGCGCTCGGCGCCCTCGGCATCGAGGTCGTCGGCCGCACCTCGCTGCCGGCCGGGATCACCGACGACAACCTGCGCTACCTGCGCACCAAGAGGGACCGGATGGGCCACGACCTGCCGTGGCTGCCGGCCGACAACCAGGACAGGAGCACGACATGAGTGGGCACGGCGCACCGAGCATCGACATCACCGACGCGGGGGACCTGAAGGTCGCCATCGTCGCCTCGAGCTGGCACACCGTCGTCATGGACGGTCTCGTCGCGGGGGCGCAGTCGGCCCTCGGCGACGCAGGCATCACGGCCGAGCTCGTGCGCGTCCCGGGCAGCTTCGAGCTGCCCGTCGTCGCGTCGGCACTGGCCGCCACGCACGACGCCGTCGTCGCCCTCGGGGTCGTGATCCGCGGTGGCACACCGCACTTCGACTACGTGTGTGCCGCGGCGACCGACGGACTCTCCCGCGTGGCGGTGGAGACCGGCACCCCCGTCGGCTTCGGGCTGCTCACCTGCGACGACGAGGCGCAGGCCCTCGCGCGCGCGGGCCTGCCCGACTCGACGGAGGACAAGGGACGCGAGGCCGCCGAGGCGGCCGTGGCGACGGCACTGCTGCTGCGCCGCTCCTGACGGACCCCGCCGACGCCGTGACCCGCGCCTCAGAGGGTGGTCTCCGCGTGGGCGCGGGGATTAGCCTGTGACAGCAGCGCCGACCCGGTCGATCCCCCCTGCTCCCGGGTCGGCGCTGTCTTGCCGGCGTGCGGAGGACCGTCCCGGTCTCAGCGCGCGGCGGCCAGCTCCGAGATCCTCGTCAGCTCCGAGACGGCGACCGAGTCGGTCAGCGGCTCCGGTGCCGTCTTCGCCTCGGTCAGGTGCAGCACGGAGACGCCCTGACCCTGCATCCGCACCACCGCGATGTACGTGGTCAGCTCGACCTGCTGCAGCCTGAAGATGCCCGGGGCGAGCTGGGTGGTCGAGCCGCCGATCGCCGGACCGGGGCAGGTGCCGCTGCCGTACCCGGCGAGCAGCTCCGAGCGCACCGCGTCCGCGTCGGCGGAGACGGCGATGTACTGCCGGCCGAAGTAGTTGGCCTCGCCCGGGCCGGAGCGGATGCCCGTCGCCGCCACCGGGGCGTCGAGCTCGCTCGTGATGCACGACTCGATGTACGGCGGCGCCCCCTCGAGGTGGAGCGGCCCGGCCGTCGTCGCCGCACCTCCGGTGAGGGCCGGGGAGGCCCACTGGTCGGCGGGGAGGAAGCGTGAGCTGTCGATGGTCCCGTCGGGTGTGCTCGACGACGGCACGCTCGACGAGGGTGCGCCGGTCGTGCCGGTGACGGTCTCGCCGGTGCTGGGGTCGTCACCGGTGCCGGTGTCCTCCGGGAGCGGCGGGATGAGCGTGGTCTCCGGTGAGGGGGTGGTCGTCGTGTCGGTTGCCGTGTCGGTGGCGGTGGCAGTCGCCTCCGACGTCGAGGTCTCCCGCGTGAGGTCGGCCTCCCCGATGACGGCCAGGGCCAGCTGCCGGATGTCCTCGGGAGCGAGTTCGCCGTCCCCTCGTGCGGGGACCCGGAGGAAGGACAGCCCGTCACCGTCGGTGACCTCGATCCGCCAGGTGCGGGTGCCGTCGGCCTCCTCCATCAACCAGGCGCGGTAGGACGCGCCGCCGGTCAGGGTGCCGCGTGTCCGGTCGGTGGTCGTGAGGTCGCTGCAGCGCTCGAGGGCGGTCTCGACGGCCTGCGCCAGCGGCTCCGAGCCGGGACGGGGCACGCCGATCCACTGGCCGGCGGGGACGCCCCCGTCGGCGAGCCGGGGGGCACCCCGGGACCACGAGGCGTCGTCGGTGGGCTCGAAGCAGGTGGTCCCGTCGGGAGCGTCCGTGGTCGTCGCCTCGACGGGGCGGTCGAGGACCGCGGCCCAGCTGCCGGCACCGAGCATGGTCAGGCGCGAGGCGGAGCCGGAGCTGCTCGTGGTCTCCTGCTGCGTGGTCGACGTCGCGACCGGACGGTCGGGCGACTGGTTGGCCACGTAGAGGCCGGCGGTGGTGGCGACGACGGCTGCGGCGGCCGCCCCCGCGATGACGGCGAAGGAGCGCCGACGGCTGCGGTGCACGGCCAGGTCGGTGACGGAGGACCCGTCGCCCGTACCCCTGCCCTCCGCGCGGGCCCGGACGGACTCCGGCTCCGGGAGGGGTCGCGCCGACACGTCGTCCATGAGCGACATCAGTGCCGCCCGGACGAGCTCGTCGTCCTCGGGCCCCCACGACGGGTCGTCATGCCTGGCCATCGGGGCCTCCTTCGGTGTCGGGTGCGGTCAGGGTCCGGGCGAGCTGGGCACGGCCGCGGTGCAGCCTGGCCTTGATGGTGCCCGGTGGGGAGCCGGTCTGCCGGGAGATCTCGTCGACCGACATGTCGGCCAGATAGTGCAGGGCCACGGTCTCGCGCAACTCCGGTCCGAGGGTCCGCAGGGCGGTCACCACAGCCACGCGGTCCTCGCTCGGGCCAGCGGGTCCGCTCTGCTCTCCGTGTCGTTCCATCGCCTTGGTCCGGTTCGTGTCCTTGCGCCATGCGGAGATGGCGATGCGCCGCGCGACGGTGCGCACCCATGCCAGCGGCTCATCGGCTGCGCTCACCTGGTCCCAGCGTTGCCACGCCCGGGCGAACGCCTCCTGAGTGGCGTCCCTGGCCAGCTCGAGGTCACCCGTCGACGCGTAGACGACATGCACGACTCGTTGCGCGGAGGCTCGGTAGAACTCGTCGAACTCGGCCGCCGCCGACACCACCCCTCCCTTCATTCACCCCTCCAGACGCGCGAGTCGGTGACGCGGTTGCATCTGTCCCGACAATTCACCTCCGACGCTACGGCTTGTCTGCGCCCTGCGTGCGGGTTCGTGGGCGACGATGGGGGGCGTGACCGTGCTGGAGCTCATCAGGTCCGCGACGACCGTCGACCAGGACCTCCGCCGGCGACCCGAGCTGCGGGCCGCCGGGACGGGGGCGTTGACCGCCCTTGCCGGGCTGTGTGCACCCGTGGTGCTCGTCCTGCTGGCGGCGCTCGCCGTTCCTCGTGCCGCTGCCGGCGTGGGGGAGTCGATCGGGGCCGGGGCGCTGCTGTGGCTCGTCCTCGGCGGTGCCCGGCTCGACCTCGAGGGAGGCACCCTGGCGTTCACCCCGCTGCTGTGGACCCTCGCCCTCCTCGCGCTCGGTCGGTGCGGCGCGCGCCGGGGCCTCCCGCGGGCGCCCGACCTGCGCCTGCAGGGGTCCTGGCTCGGCGGGTACGCCGGGGTCGGTGGGGTCGTGGCCCTGCTGGGCCTGCTCGCGCCGGTGGGCCCGGACCCGCTCTCCCTCCTCCTCCCGCTCGTGGTCCTGCCTGCAGTGGCGCTGGTCTGGGCGCACGGGCTGCCCGACCGCGTGCTCGGCGTGTGGGAGCGTGCCCCCGTCGCCGTGCACCGCGGGCTCGTCCCGGGGGCGAAGGGGGCGCTGGTCACCCTCGTGGTCGGTTCAGTGCTCGTGCTCGTGGCCACCGGGATCAACGTCGCGCGCGTGCTGCAGGTCCACGCCGACCTCGGGGCGGGCTTCTTCGGTGGGCTGCTGCTCGTGCTGCTGCAGGTCGGCGCGTTGCCCAACCTGGGCATCTGGGGAGCCAGCTTCGCCGCCGGGCCCGGCTTCGCCGCCGGGGGAGCCACCACCACGTGGGCCACGGCCGACTCCGGGCTGCTGCCGATGGTCCCGGTGCTCGCGGCGCAGCCGCAGCCGGGGGACCTGCCGTGGGCCATGAGCCTGCTCGTCCTGCTGCCGGTGCTCGTCGGCGCGTGGCTGGGCCGCGAGACGCTCGTCTGGGTGCCCCGGCTCGCCGCGACCCAGACCAAGCTCGCGGTCATCGCCGTCTCCGTCGCCGTCGCGGCGATCGGGGTCGTCGCCCTCGATGTGCTCGGCGGTGGCTCGCTCGGCGCCGAGCACCTCTCCCACGTCGGCGCACCCGCCGAGCTGCTCGGCCCCGCGCTCGCGCTCGAGCTCGGGCTGGGCGCCCTGGTGGTCTTCGCCCGCGAGTGGTGGGTCCTGCGCCGCTGACCGGCGCGGATAGACTCCCCGGGTGCGCGGCCCCCTTCGTCTCCTCGTCCTCGTCTCCGGATCCGGCTCCCTGCTGCAGGCCCTCCTGGACGCGCAGGCGACCGGCACGTTCCCCGCGGAGGTCGTCGCCGTCGGTGCCGACCGGCCGGGGTGCACCGGCCTCGAGCGGGCCGAGTCGGCGGGTCTCCCGACCTTCGTCGAAGCCGTCTCCGCCCACCCCGACCGGGCCACCTGGGACGCCGCCCTGGCCGAGCGGGTGCGCGAGTACGCCCCGGACCTCGTCGTCACCGCGGGGTTCATGAAGATCCTGGGCCCGGCCACGCTCTCGTGCGCCACCTTCCTCAACACCCACCCGGCGCTGCTGCCCTCCTTCCCCGGTGCGCACGGTGTGCGTGACGCCCTCGCCCACGGGGTGCGCGTCACCGGCTCGACCGCTCACCTTGTCGACGCGGGGGTCGACACGGGGCCGATCATCGAGCAGCGCGTCGTCGAGATCACCGACGAGGACACCGAGGAGACGCTCCACGAGCGGATCAAGGTCGTCGAGCGCACCATGCTCGTCGACGTCGTCACGCGCATGGCCACGGGTGGCTGGCGGGTCGAGGGGCGTCGCTGCCTCGTCGGCTGATTGGCTGGCCCCGACCGCGCCGCCGTAGAGTGGCCCCACACGACTGGCGAAGGTGGATCACCACCGGGGAGTGGAAGTCGGGGTGCATCGCCCGCCTGGGTGCGCCCACCGCGAAGCCGACCCACCAGGAGCATCCGTGTCCGATCGCCGTCCCGTCCGCCGCGCCCTCGTCTCCGTCTTCGACAAGACCGGTCTGGAGGACCTCGTCCGGGGTCTCGCCGACGCGGGCGTCGAGCTCGTCTCCACCGGTGGTTCGGCCGCCGCGATCGATGAGCTCGGCCTGCCCGTGACCAAGGTGGAGGACCTCACCGGCTTCCCCGAGTGCCTCGACGGGCGGGTGAAGACGCTGCACCCGCGCGTCCACGCCGGCATCCTCGCCGACACCCGTCTGCCCGACCACGTGCGTCAGCTCGAGGAGCTGGAGGTCGCCCCCTTCGACCTCGTCGTGGTCAACCTCTACCCCTTCGCCGACACCGTCGCCTCCGGGGCCGGCGTGCAGGACTGCATCGAGAAGATCGACATCGGCGGCCCGACGATGGTGCGTGCAGCCGCGAAGAACCACGCGTCCGTCGCGATCGTCACCGACCCGACCAGCTACGGCGAGGTCCTCGAGTCGGTGCGCGGCGGCGGTTTCACCCCGGCCCAGCGCGAGCGGCTCGCCACCGAGGCCTTCATCCACACCGCGACCTACGACGTGGCGGTCGCCTCCTGGCTGGGCTCGGTCGTCAGCCCGAGCGACGAGACCCGCTTCCCCGGATGGCTCGGCGGGACCTGGGCGAAGAAGTCCGGGCTGCGCTACGGCGAGAACCCGCACCAGGGTGCGGCCCTGTACGTCGCCGACGGCGTCGAGGGGCTCGCGCAGGCCGAGCAGCTGCACGGCAAGGAGATGTCCTACAACAACTACGTCGACGCCGACGCCGCCCTGCGTGCCGCGCACGACCACGCCGGCCTGCCGACCGTCGCGATCATCAAGCACGCCAACCCGTGCGGCATCGCGGTGGGGGAGACCATCGAGGCCGCGTACGAGCGCGCCCACGCGTGTGACCCGGTCTCGGCCTACGGCGGCATCGTCGCGAGCAACCGCCCGGTCACCGCGGCCATGGCCACCGCCCTGAACGACACCTTCTCGGAGGTCGTCCTCGCGCCGGACTTCGACGCCGACGCGTTGACGATCCTGAGGGAGAAGAAGAACCGGCGCCTGCTCAAGGTCGCCACGCCGACACCCGGTGGCGTCGAGATGCGTCCCGTCTCCGGTGGCCTGCTCGTCCAGGACCGTGACGCGATCGATGCGGTCGTCGGGGCGAAGGACGACGAGAAGCCGACCCAGGGGCACGGTGACGCCCCCGAGGCCTGGACCCGTGTCACGGGCCCGGCCGCGGACGAGGCGACCCTCGCGGACCTCGCCTTCGCGTGGCGCGCAGTGCGCGCGACGAAGTCCAACGCGATCCTGCTGGCCAAGGACAAGGGCTCGGTCGGCATCGGCATGGGCCAGGTCAACCGGGTCGACTCCTGCCACCTCGCGGTCGGTCGCGCGGGCGCGGAGCGGGCGAAGGGGGCCGTGGCGGCCTCCGACGCGTTCTTCCCCTTCGCGGACGGCCTGCAGGTCCTCCTCGACGCCGGGGTCTCCGCGGTCGTGGCGCCCGGAGGGTCGGTGCGTGACGAGGAGGTCGTCGCCGCGGCGGAGGCCGCCGGGATCACGATGTACTTCACCGGTACCCGGCACTTCGCCCACTGATCAGCGCCCCGCACTGGAAGGATGACCACGTGACTGCACAGATCCTCGACGGCAAGGCGGCGCTCGCTTCGATCAAGGAGGAGCTCAAGGGCCGGGTGGCCGCGCTCAAGGAGCGCGGCATCACCCCCGGCCTGGGCACCGTCCTCGTCGGTGACGACCCCGGCAGCCGCTGGTACGTCGGCGCCAAGCACAAGGACTGCGCCGAGATCGGGATCACGAGCATCCGCCGTGACCTGCCGGCCGACTCCACGCTCGAGGAGGTCCTCGCCGTCGTCCGCGAGCTCAACGAGGACCCGGAGTGCACCGGGTTCCTCGTGCAGCAGCCGACGGGGCTCGACGAGAACGCGATCCTCTCGGCCGTCGACCCGGGCAAGGACGTCGACGGCCTGCACCCGGTCAACCTCGGCCGACTGGTGCTGGGCGAGCCGGGCCCGCTGCCGTGCACACCGATGGGCTGCATCGAGCTGCTCCGTCGCCACGAGGTACCGATCAGGGGCGCCAAGGTCGCGGTCGTCGGGCGCGGGATCACCGTCGGTCGACCGCTCGGCCTGATCCTCACCCGGCGCAGCGAGAACGCCACGCCCGTCCTGTGCCACACGGGCACGAGGCACCTTGCGGCAGAGGTGCGTTCGGCGGACATCGTCGTCGCGGCGGCCGGCGTGCCCGGGATCATCACCGCCGACATGGTCAAGCCGGGCGCCGCGGTGCTCGACGTGGGGGTCAGCCGGGTCGAGGGCGAGGACGGCAGGAGCCGGATCGCCGGCGACGTGGCCGACGACGTCGCCGAGGTCGCCGGCTGGATCAGTCCCAATCCCGGAGGCGTGGGTCCGATGACCCGCGCCATGCTCCTGGCCAATGTCGTCGAGGCGGCCGAGCGCAGCCTGTGACGACCGACGAGCACGACGTGGCCGACGGCGACAGCGAGGACGACGCCGTTCCGCGTCGCCCCGCGTTGGACGTGCCGCCGCTGGCGGCGTGGTGGGTCATCGCCGCGGGGATCGTCGTGGGTCTGCTCTTCGTCCTCACCGACCACGTGCTGCGGGCGACCGCGGCAATCGGGGCCACGCTCGTGTTGGCTGCGGTCCTGCGGCTCGCGCTCTCCCCGGAGCGTGCGGGGGGCCTGATCGTCCGCGGCCGGATCCTCGACGCCCTCACCCTCGTCGTCCTCGCGACGCTGGTCGTCGTCTCCGGCTTCACCCTCGACATGACCCCCCGCTGACCCCACCGCAGCCACCCGCTCCCTGCCGCTGACACGGTGACACCACCACGCCCTCGAAGGTCAGTGGACATCCAACAAATGGTAAGGGTATTGCCAAATTTGGTAACCCCTGAGTAAGTTCATGACTGCTTCGACTCATCGTCGTCGGGACAGTGGGCGGAGCGCGGCTGTGCCACGGCGCGGTCGGGGGGTGGGGAGACGCCTCGAAGGCTGTCGGGCCGAGCCCGTCAGCCGGGGAACGGGGAACGGGGAACACGACATGGCACATCACAGCTGTCGAATTCTGGCGACGACGGGGGCGGCCGCCGGCCTCGTGGTCGCCGGAGCACTGGCGGGCACGGCCGCGGCGAAGGAGGACGGGGCAGAGCACGTCACCTTCTGCCACGAGGACGGTGTCGGCACGGGGTACGACCGGATCCCTCCTTCGGCCACCGGTGCCGTCAGAGGGCACGTCAACTGGGACTTCAAGAGTCACGCGTCATCCGACAACGGCCACGCTGAGGACATCGTCCCGCCGTTCACGTACACCGACCGGGACGGCGACCACGCGTTCCCGGGCCAGAACTGGGACGCCGAGGGGCAGGCCATCTACGACAACGACTGCGCAGTGCCGGTCGAGGAGCCGCCGGTCAAGGAGCCCCCGGTCAAGGAGCCCCCGGTCAAGGAGCCCCCGGTCAAGGAGCCCCCGGTCAAGGAGCCCCCGGTCAAGGAGCCCCCGGTCAAGGAGCCCCCGGTCAAGGAGCCCCCGGTCAAGGCGCCCCCGGTCAAGGAGCCCCCCGTCAAGGAGCCCCCGGTCAAGGAGCCCCCGGTCAAGGAGCCCCCGGTCAAGGAGCCCCCGGTCAAGGAGCCCCCGGTCAAGGAGCCCCCGGTCAAGGAGCCCCCGGTCAAGGAGCCCCCGGTCAAGGAGCCCCCGGTCAAGGAGCCCCCAGTCAAGGAGCCCCCGGGCGAGAAGCCCCCGGGCGAGAAGCCCCCGGTCAAGGCGGCCCAGGTCAAGGCGGCCCAGGTCAAGGCGGCCCAGGAGCCGCCGCCCCAGGGGCCGCCGGCCCAGCAGCCCCCGGTCCAGGGGCCCCCGGCCCACGGCACCGCGCAGAGGCCGGTGGTCGTCCATACCGACGGATTCACCACGGGTGGTGGCTCGCTGCTCACTGCCCTCGGAGTGGCCACGTTGCTGGGAGGCGGTGCTGCCGCGGTCACGATCGGTGTCCGCACCGCCACGCGTCGAGACTGAGCCGCCACGCGCAGGGCCCCGCACCAGATGGTGGTGCGGGGCCCTGCGTCGTGCTCGTGGCCGGTGGTCAGCCCTTGATGAGGCCGAGCTTGGTGACGGCGTCGCGCTCCTCGGCGAGCTCGGCGACCGAGGCGTCGATCCGGCCGCGGCTGAACTCGTCGATCTCCAGGCCCTGGACGATCTTCCACTTGCCGTCCTCGACGGTGACGGGGAAGGAGGAGATCAGGCCCTCCGGCACGCCGTACGAGCCGTCGGAGCAGACCGACATCGACACCCAGTCACCCGCGGGGGTGCCCAGGGACCAGTCGCGGGCGTGGTCGACTGTCGCGGAGGCGGCGGATGCCGCCGAGGACGCGCCACGGGCCTCGATGATCGCCGCGCCGCGCTTGGCGACGGTCGGGATGAAGGTGTTCTCCAGCCAGTCCTGGTCACCGACCGCCTCGGCGGCGTTCTTCCCGCCGACCTCGGCGTGGAAGAGGTCCGGGTACTGGGTCGCGGAGTGGTTGCCCCAGATCGTCATCTTCGTGATCTCGGTGACCGGCACGTCCAACTTGCTCGAGAGCTGGCTGATGGCGCGGTTGTGGTCGAGGCGCGTCAGCGCGGAGAACTGCTCGTTGGGGATGTCCGGAGCGTTGTTCATCGCGATGAGCGCGTTGGTGTTGGCCGGGTTGCCGGTGATCGTCACGTGGACGTCGTCCGCGGCGACCTTGTTCAGCGCAGCGCCCTGCGGGGCGAAGATGCCACCGTTGGCCTCCAGGAGGTCCCCGCGCTCCATGCCGGGGCCGCGGGGGCGGGCGCCGACGAGCAGGGCGTGGTTGACGCCCTCGAAGACCTTCTCCGGGTCGTCGCCGATCTCGACGCCGGCGAGGGTCGGGAAGGCGCAGTCGTCGAGCTCCATGACGACGCCCTCCAGTGCCTTCAGGGCCGGGGTGATCTCCAGCAGTCGGAGCTCGACGGGGGTGTCGGGACCGAAGAGGGATCCGCTGGCGATGCGGAAGAGGAGGCTGTAGCCGATCTGGCCTGCGGCGCCGGTGACGGCGACCTTGACGGGAGTGGTGCTCACGAGTACTCGTACCCCTTCGTGCGGGTGTTGGGGAGCAATTGACGTTCCGACCCTACTCCGCAGCGGGGTCGGGGCGTCATCCCGTCCGTCAGGACAGCTCCACGAGGGCGATCGGGTCGCTCGTCGGCTGGTCCGAGCCGCCGGCCGGCTCCACGGTGACGCCGACCCCCTTCGCCTGGTTGACGTCGCCGTCGAGGACCATCTCGCCGTCGGTCTCGCGCATCAGGCCGGCCGGGACCATGTTGCCCTCCTCGTTCTGCAGCCAGGCTTGGTAGACGCGGCCCTCGCCGGGGTCGTCCAGGCCGTCGAGGCGCAGCACGGCCTCACCCATCTGCTCGCTGCGGGTGACGACGATCGTGGCGCCGCCCGTGGTCTCCGCCTTCCAGCTGCGGGCGTCCGGCGCCGAGGCGACCTGCTCGGTGACACCGGCGGTCGTCTGCTCGACGACCTGCCACGTGATGCCGCCGCCGACGACGAGGGCTGCCGCCGCGGCGAGGCCGGCCACCCACCGGCGACGACGAAGAGGGATGACCCGGCCGTGCGCAGGGCGATCGCGCTCGCGCTCGGGCGGCACCTCCGCCTGCCGGACGGCGTCCGGTGGGTCCTGCCGGGTCCGGGCCGCCTGGGCGAGGATGCTCTCCCGCAGCGAGGGTGGTGGCTCGCTCGCGACCGTCTCGGCGAGCAGGGGCGCCACCTCGCGCAGCGAGGCGACCTCGTCGCGGCAGGTCGGGCAGCGACGCAGGTGCATCTCGAAGTCCACGCGCTCCTGCTCGGTGAGGGCGTCGAGCACGTAGGCGCCGGAGAGGCTGTGCAGGTCCTCACTCATGAGGTCACTCCCAACTGGTCTCGTAGGCGGATCAACCCGTCACGGATGCGGGTCTTGGCGGTGCCGAGGGGCAGGTCGAGCAGACCGGCGACCTCGCGGTGGGTGTATCCCCCGAGGTAGGCCAGGCTCACCGCCTCGCGCTGGGCGTCGGTCAGCCCGTGGAGCGCCGTGCGCACCCGATGGGCCTCCATCCTCTCGGTCGCTCTCTCGGCCGTCGTGTCGTAGTGGATGTCGCGGGTGCGCGCCTCCCAGGTCTCGTCCCGCGCGGTGGCCGACTGGCTGCTGCGGACCCGGTCGACGGCCCGACGGTGGGCCAGGGTCATCAGCCATGCATACGGCGAGCCCTTGGCCGCGTCGAAGGAGCTGGCGCGGCGCCAGACCTCGAGGTAGACCTCCTGGGTGACCTCCTCCGCCTGCGCCGGGTTGCGCAGCACACGCAGCACGAGGCCGTGGACTCGCGCGGACGTGGCGTCGTAGACACGGGCGAAGGCGGCGTCGTCCCCCTTCGCGACGTCGCGAAGGGTCGCGGCGAGCCGGTCGGACTCCGTGGCCGCGGGCAGCGTCGTCTCGCTGGAGGAGGCGCCGGTGGCACCTCCGCCCTCGTCCTTGCCGGGGAATGGCGTCACGGAGCCCATCATGCGTGATCGATCACTCGGCAGCCGGCAGGAGCAGGCCGTCGATGAGGCGGACGGTCGTCGAGTGGCTCATGGTCTGCCTCCGAATGGCGTGGGGGAGAGTGCATCTGGGGTTCGTGGCCACCTGCCGGTCGGATTGGTCAGGTCACGGTCACCGCGATCGAGTGCAGCCCCGTGGCGCCGGAGGGGAAGGGGTCAGCGGTGTCGGTCGTCTGCACCTCGCCGGTGCCGTCCGTCGCGCGGACGGTGAGCTCGTGCCGACCCTCGCCGGCCTCCCAGGGCAGGAACCACTGCCGCCAGCAGTCGATGTCCGCCTCGGCGCCCAGGGTGGCGCGCTGCCACGGCCCGTCGTCGACGCGCACCTCGACCTTCGTGATCCCGCGACCCTGGGCCCAGGCCACCCCACCGATCGTCACGCGTCCAGGGTCGAGGCCGGCCGACGGTGTCGGGGTGTCGATGCGCGACTGCGTCCTGACGGTCCCGTCCGTGGCCCAGCCCCGCTCGGTCCAGTACGCAGGGTGCTCGTCGTAGCGGGTCACGGTCATCCGGGTCAGCCACTTGGTGGCGCCGACGAAGCCGTACAGCCGGGGGGTGAGGAGACGGGCCGGGAAGCCCCTCTCGGCCGCCAGTGGCTCGCCGTTCATGCCGACGGCGACGAGGGCGTCGCGGTCGTCGAGCAGTGCGCTCAGGGGTGTGGAGATCGTCATCCCGTCCGTCGAGGTGGACAGCACCTGCAGGTCCGGGTTGCCCGGGTCCTCCTCGATCCCGGCGCGGGCGAAGAGCTCGCGCGTGAGGACACCCAGCCAGCGGGCATTGCCGACGTAGGGGCCGCCGACCGGGTTGGAGACGCAGTTGAGCGTGATGTCCCGCTCGACGGCGGGCATCGCGAGCAGCTCGTCGAGGTCGATCGTGAGGGGGGAGGGCACGTCGCCGTCGATGGTGAGCGACCAGTCCCGCGGGTCGACCTTCGGCACGAGGAGGGCGGTGTCGATCCGGTAGAAGTCCTCGTTCGGCGTGACGAAGGGGGTGATGCCCGCTCTGCCGAGATCGACCCCCTTCACCAGTGGTGGCAGCGGGTCGACCGCCGTGGGCAGGGTGATGGTGGCCGGTGCCCGACGGTGGACGAGTGCCTGGCCGCCGGCGCCCAGCGCGGCCGCCCCGAGGCCGGCGCCACCGAGCGCGAGGAGGCCACGACGGGTCGGCTCACCCGGCGCGGACCGGCCCTGCCCGAGGAGCCCGGTGCGGGAGACGAGCAGCTCCAGGGCGGCCACCCCGACGACGGCCGCCACGAGGGCGGGCAACCAGGCAAAGGACCCGGTCTGCGGTCGCAGCACCCCGGCGGCGCCGGCGAGGGCGGTGAGCACGAGCAGGACGGTGACGGCCGCGGCACGCGAGCGGGGACGAAGGAGTCCTGCCAGTGCGGCCAGCAGGAGCGTGACGACGACGACCGAACCGATGAGGACCGGCTTGTCCGCCGTGCCGAAGGTCGCGACCGCCCACTCCTTGACCGGCGTGGGGGTGAGGTCGATGACCTGGCCCCCGACGGCGAGGACCGGGGAGGCCGACGGCGAGACCAGTGCCGCGACGACGTGCGCGGCGGCGCCCCCGAGGGCGGTCGCGAGGATCCCGCACGCGGCCGCTGTGGCAGCTCGGACGTTCATGGCAGGGATTCGTCGCGGACCGGGTCGGCGGATTGGCCGGACACGACGAAGGGGGTCGCCGGCTGCAGCAGCAGCCGGCACGACCCCCTTCGCCTCCCGGGGTGTCTCACATGGAGTCGAGCACTGCGTTGAGGGTGGCGCTCGGACGCATCGCGGCCGAGGCCTTCTCGGCGTCCGGCTTGTAGTACCCGCCGAGGTCGACGGGTGAGCCCTGGACGTCGACGAGCTCACCGACGATCGTCTCCTCGTCGGCCGCGAGGCGCTCGGCGACGGGGGTGAACCGCTCCTTCAGCTCGGCGTCCTCGCCCTGGGCGGCCAGCGCCTGCGCCCAGTAGAGGGCGAGGTAGAAGTGGCTGCCGCGGTTGTCGATCTGACCGATCTTGCGAGCCGGCGACTTGTTCTCCTCGAGGAAGGTCGCGATCGCGGTGTCGAGGGTGTCCGCCAGGACCTGCGCCTTCGGGTTGTCGAAGTTCTGCGCAAGGTGCTCCAAGGAGGCGCCCAGGGCCGAGAACTCGCCGAGGGAGTCCCAGCGCAGGTAGTTCTCCTTGACGAACTGCTGGACGTGCTTCGGGGCGGAGCCACCGGCGCCGGTCTCGAAGAGGCCGCCGCCGTTGAGCAGCGGGACGATCGAGAGCATCTTCGCGCTGGTCCCGAGCTCGAGGATCGGGAAGAGGTCGGTGAGGTAGTCGCGCAGCACGTTGCCGGTGACGGAGATGGCGTCCTTGCCGGCGCGGATCTGCTCCAGGCAGAAGACGACCGCATCCTGCGGCGGCATGATGCGGATGTCCAGACCATCGGTGTCGTGGTCGCCGAGGTACTGGTTGACCTTGGCGATGACCTGCGCGTCGTGCGCGCGCTGCTCGTCGAGGAAGAAGACCGCCGGCGCGCCGGTGGCGCGGGCGCGGGTGACAGCGAGCTTGACCCAGTCCTGGACGGGGATGTCCTTGACCCGGCTCATGCGCCAGATGTCGTCCTTCTCGACCGAGTGCTCCATGAGGGTCTCGCCGGCGGCGTTGGACACCGTGACGGTGCCGGCCTCGGGGATCTCGAAGGTCGTGGGGTGCGAGCCGTACTCCTCGGCCTTCTGCGCCATGAGTCCGACATTGGGCACGGTGCCGATCGTCGCAGGGTCGAGGGCGCCGTGCTGCTTGTGCTCCTCGATGACGGCGGCGTACATGGTGCCGTAGGAGCGGTCGGGGATCATCGCGAGCGTCTCGGACTGACCGTCGTCGGCGTTCCACATCTGGCCGGAGTCGCGGATGACGACCGGCATGGAGGCGTCGATGATGACGTCGCTGGGCACGTGCAGGTTGGTGATGCCCTTGCTGGAGTCGACCATGGCCAGGCCCGGGCGCTCCGTCGACAGCGCGTCGATGTCGGCGCGGATCGCGGCGGCTGTCTCCTCGGGGAGGTTCTCGAGCTGGCTGTAGAGCGAGGCGAGACCGTAGCGCAGGTCGACACCGGCCTCGGCGAGTGCCTCGGCGTGGGTGTCGACGACCGAGCCGAGCCAGGCGGCGACGGCGTGGCCGAAGAGGATCGGGTCGGAGACCTTCATCATGGTGGCCTTGAGGTGCAGCGAGAGGAGCAGACCCTCCTCGCGCGCTGCCTCGATCTGCTCGCGGTAGAACGCGCGGAGCGCGGAGGCCGACATGAAGGTCCCGTCGACGATCTCCCCCTTCGTCACGGCGAGGGAGTCCTTGAGGACGACCTCGTCACCACCGCTCGTGGTGAGCGTGATCCGCAGGGTGTCGTCGTCGGGCATGACGACGGACTTCTCGTTGCCGTAGAAGTCGCCACCGGACATCGAGACGACGCGGGCCTTGTTGTCGGCGGTCCACTCACCGAGTCGGTGCGGGTGCTTCTTCGTGAAGTTCTTCACCGCCTGCGGGGCGCGACGGTCGGAGTTGCCCTCACGCAAAACGGGGTTCACCGCGGAGCCGAGCACGTTGGCGTAGGCGGCGGCGACCTTCTTCTCCTCCTCGGTGCCGGGGGAGTCCGGGAAGTCGGGCAGGTCGTACCCCTGGCCCTGCAGCTCGGTGATGGCCGCCTTGAGCTGCGGCACGGAGGCGGAGATGTTCGGCAGCTTGATGATGTTCGCCTCGGGCGACTGCGTCAGCTCGCCGAGCGCGGCGAGGTTGTTCGGGACGCGCTGCTCCTCGGTGAGGCGGTCGGGGAACTGGGCGAGGATGCGCCCGGCGAGCGAGATGTCGCTCGTCTCGAGCTCCACACCGGTGCCCGAGGTGAAGGCCTGGACGATCGGCAGGAGCGAGTGGGTGGCGAGCGCCGGCGCTTCATCGATCTTGGTCCAGATGATCTTCGCGGTCATGGGTGTCCCTCCGTGGGTGTGGGGTTCGTCGCACCGATCTTCCCACGCGCCCGTGCACCCCTCGACGTGGCCGCCAATATCGTCAGGCTCTAGTCAAGAACAGTAAAGGGTTGGTAAGGTCCTGAGTCAACGAGTGATTGATCCTGGGGAGGGGAGCTCTCGTGTACGGGGAAGACGTGATTCTTGTGGGGTGGATCGTTGTGCCGCTGATCGCATACGCCGGGGGGAGACTGGCGTTGGTCAGGACAGAGCGCAGAGGGAGGCGGCAGCCGGTCCTCGATGCGGAGGAACGGCTGGCGCAACTGCGGCGTCTGCGGGACCAGGGTCTCGTGATTCCGCGTGGTCGGATGGCGGATGCCCTCCGGCTTGCCGAGGGCGCCGGCGCGCTGGCCGCTCCTGAGGTCCGGCAGCCTTGACATGGCTCCGGTCGCGCCGATGGGGCCCCCAGCGGCGGCAGATGACGATCAACACCCCACTCTGCGGCAGGTACGCACCCGGATCGCCCTGACCGACCTCGTCCTGATCGTGTGGGCGGTCTTCGGAGCCCTGATCCTGCGTTTCGGTGTCGAAGCCGGTTCGGACATCGCGGCCAGCACCGACCAGTTCTCGCTGGGATATCCCACGTTCAGCGCGGCGCTGGCCCTGGTCTGGTGGCTCTCCCTGTGCCTGCACGGTGCCTACGAGGTCGAGATACTCGGTCGCGGCGCGACCGAGTACCGCCTGCTGATGAATGCCACTCTGCGGGTCTTCGCCGGCGTGGCTCTGCTCGCCTATGCATTCAAGGTGGAGGTGGCACGTGGGTATGTCCTGCTCGCACTGCCGGCAGGCTTGATCGCGCTCTTCGTCGCCCGCCAGGTGTGGCGGCGATGGCTGGGTGCGGAACGCCGGGCGGGAGAGTTCAACCACGATGTCCTCGTCGTCGGTGAAGCGGGACACGCACAAGGACTGATCGACGCCTTCGCCAGGGTGCCGGAAGCAGGGTACGGGGTGGTCGGGGTGTGCACCTCCACGACGGAGGCAGAGCGGGTGGGGGGCGTCCCGGTCGTCGGTAGCGAGCACCAGGCCGCACAACTGGCCATCGAGCTGGGTGTTGACATCGTCGCCTGCAGCGCCGTGCACCGTCTCGGCTCATCCGGGTTGCGGCGCCTGGGCTGGGCCCTCGAGGGAAGCGGGATCGAGCTCCTCCTGTCACCCGGCCTGACCGAGATCGCCGGGTCGCGCGTGGTCGCCCGACCCGTGGCCGGCCTCCCCCTCCTGCACGTGGAGACCCCGACGTTCTCGGGTCCGGCCCTGATCATCAAGTCCACACTGGACTGGTTGGTGGCGCTGGGGTTGGTGATCGCGCTCTCGCCCCTCATGTTGATCGTGGCCGCGCTCATCAAGATCCAGGACGGGGGGCCTGTCTTCTTCCGACAGCAGCGGGTCGGGCTCGACGGGGAGGCATTCCAGATGACCAAGCTCCGCTCCATGCGGGTCGATGCAGAGGCCGAGCTGGAGGAGCTGAAGCGACAACAGCTGCAGGAGCGCGCGTCGGCCGTTCTCGAAGAGGCTCGTCAGCATGGCGTTGCTCCCGGACGCGGGGTCGAGGAGGCCGCGGGGACGGAGGTGGACCGAGGGGTCCTGTTCAAGATGGAGCGCGATCCGCGGATCACTCCCGTCGGACGTTTCATCCGGCGGTACTCGATCGACGAGCTGCCTCAGCTCTTCGATGTGCTGAGCGGAAAGATGAGTCTCGTCGGTCCACGCCCCCCGCTGCCCGACGAGGTCTCGAAGTACGAGTGCGACGTGCATCGCCGACTTCTCGTCAAGCCGGGGCTCACCGGCCTGTGGCAGGTCAATGGACGCAGCAACCTCTCCTGGGACGAGTCGGTGCGACTGGACCTGTACTACGTGGAGAACTGGTCCGTGGCCCTCGACATGCTCATCCTGTGGCGAACCTCTGCCGCGGTGTTCGGCAAGGACGGTGCCTACTGACGTGCTACCTCCGGAGGGGGAGGAGTGCCCGGACGCGGGCATTCCGGGTTACCCTGAGGTAACCCGGAGTGCCGGGCTACCGAGTCGAGAGGGGTCGTCCGCGTGGACACAGCGTCGGAGCGGCGGGTGCAGCCGCGCCGGGTAATGGTCACCGGCGGCGCCGGCTTCATCGGCTCCCACATCACCGAGCGCCTGCTTGAGCAGGGGCACGAGGTGCTCGTCGTGGACAACTTCTACTCGAGTACCCGACGCAACCTCGTCCATCTGCTCGACCGTCCCAACTTCGAGCTGATGCGCCACGACGTGACCTTCCCCCTCTACGTCGAGGTCGACGAGATCTACCATCTCGCGTGCCCGGCGAGCCCGATCTACTACCAGCGCGATCCGGTGCAGACGACCAAGACGAGCGTGCACGGCTCCATCAACATGCTCGGTCTGGCCAAGCGCACCGGAGCGAAGATCCTGCTGTCGTCGACCTCGGAGGTGTACGGCGACCCGCAGGTGCACCCCCAGACGGAGGACTACTGGGGCAATGTCAACCCGATCGGAGTCCGGTCCTGCTACGACGAGGGCAAGCGGTGTGCGGAGACGCTCTTCTTCGACTACCGGCGCCAGCACGGCCTCGGCACCAAGGTGGCCCGGATCTTCAACACATACGGCCCACGGATGCAGCCGGATGACGGCCGTGTCGTATCCAACTTCATCTGCCAGGCCCTGGCCGACCAGCCCTTGACCGTCTACGGCGACGGGAGCCAGACCAGGTCCTTCTGCTACGTCGACGACCTCGTGGACGGCCTGATGTCCCTGATGGCCTCTCCCCATGAGGTGACCGGGCCGATGAATCTGGGCAACCCCGTCGAGTTCACGATGCTCGAGCTGGCCGAGCTCGTCCTCGAGCTGACGGGGAGCAGCTCGCAGATCCACCACCGACCCCTCCCCGAGGACGACCCGACGCGTCGTCGGCCCGACATCAGCCGAGCCCGCGACGTGCTCGGCTGGGAGCCGAGGGCGCGACTGAGGGACGGACTCGTGCGCACGATCGCCTACTTCACGGACCACTCACCACGGTGATCCGGAGTGGGCGGGAGGCCCGCGTGCCACGACAGGTCGAGTGCGGGACCCGTTCCTGCTGCTGACAGAATGCCGCACATGCCCACGTCGAACACCCCGGCCGACCAGCGGCCCCGCATCCTCTCCGGGATGCAGCCCACCAGCGACTCCCTCCACCTCGGCAACTACCTGGGGGCACTGGTCAACTGGGTGGGACTGCAGGAGGAGTTCGACGCGTACTACTTCGTCGCCGACCTGCACGCGCTCACGGTGCCGACGGACCCGGCCGACATCACCCGTCGCAGCCGCGTCACGGCCGTGCAGTACATCGCGGCCGGGGTCGACCCCGAGCGCTCGGCGATCTTCTGCCAGAGCCACGTGCGCGAGCACACCGAGCTGATGTGGATCCTCGCCTGCCAGACCGCCTTCGGCGAGGCCAACCGGATGACCCAGTTCAAGGACAAGACGGCCAAGGGCGGCAACGCCAATGTCGGCCTCTTCACCTACCCGATCCTCATGGCCGCGGACATCCTGATCTACGACGCGGCGCGCGTGCCCGTCGGTGACGACCAGCGCCAGCACCTCGAGATCACCCGTGACCTGGCGCTGCGGTTCAACGCCCGCTTCGGCGACACGCTCGTCGTCCCCGAGCCGCACATCATCAAGGAGTCGGCGCGGATCATGGACCTGCAGGACCCCACCGGCAAGATGAGCAAGTCGGCCTCCTCGGACAAGGGCCTGATCTCGCTGCTCGACGAGCCCAAGCGGATCGCCAAGAAGATCCGCTCGGCCGTCACCGACACGGAGGGCGAGGTCCGCTACGACCCGGACCACAAGGCCGGCGTGTCCAACCTGCTGTCGATCCACTCGGCCCTGTCCGGCACGACGATCGCCGACCTCGAGTCGCAGTTCGCGGGCCGGGGCTACGGGGACCTGAAGAAGGAGGTCGCCGACGTCGTCGTCACCGCGGTGGAGCCGTACCAGACGCGGATGGCCGAGCTGATGGACGACCCGGCCGAGCTCGACCGGATCCTGGCGAAGGGGGCCGCCCGCGCCGGGGAGGTCGCCTCCGCGACCCGTGACCGGGTCTTCGACAGCGTCGGTCTCCTCCCCGCCGCGCGAGGCTGAGCGTGGCGGTGCACGGTGTGTCGATCGCGGTCCCGGAGCCGTGGGACGGCCAGCTGCAGAAGGAGCGCGAGGAGGTCGGTGACCCGATGGCCCACGCGATCCCGCCGCACATCACGCTGATGCCGCCGACGGAGATCGCCCCACGGGAGATGGACCGGTTCGTCGACCACCTCGAGATGGTCGCCGCCCACCACGGGCCCTTCACGATCCACCTGCGGGGTACCGGGAGCTTCCGACCGGTCAGCCCCGTGGTCTTCGTCCAGGTCTCCGAGGGCATCCCGATGTGCGAGCGGCTGGAGCAGGCGGTGCGCCGTGGCCCCGTCTCACGGGACCTGGAGTTCCCCTACCACCCGCACGTGACGATCGCCCACGACATCGACGAGTCGGGGCTCGACCGGGCCTTCGACGACTTCGCCGGGTTCGAGGCGAGCTTCGAGGTCAGTCGCTTCCACCTCTACGACCACGGCCCGGACGGCGTCTGGCGGCCGATGGTCGACTTCGATCTCACGGGCGAGCGTCTGCAGCCCTCATCGTGATGTCGCCCTCGGGGTCCAGGCTGCTCAGCAGCGAGCCGGCGATCTCGCCGAGCTGATCGACCTGCTCCGGCGTGAGCTGGTCGAGGATCCGCTCCCGGACGAAGGCCACGTGGCCCGGGGCGGCCGACCGGATCGTGGTCCACCCGTCATCGGTGAGCACGGCATCCGTGGCCCGGGCGTCCGTGGCGCTGCGCGCCCTGGCGACGAGGCCCCGGTCCTCGAGCCGCTTGACCACGTGGGACAGTCGCGGCAGCGTCGCGTTGGTGCGCCGGGCCAACCACGACATGCGCAGGGTGCGTTCGGGCGCCTCGGAGAGCATCGCGAGCACCTGGTACTCGAAGTGGGTGAGCCCGGCATCCCGCCGTGACTGCGCATCCAGTCGTGCCGGCAGGACCTCGGCGAGCCCGATGAGGCGCAGCCAGGTCACCATCTCCGCGTCGTCGAGCCACCGGGGTTCCATGAGGCGGAGTCTCCCAGAGTCGCGGCCGTCGGTGCGAGATGCGCGGGGCCGCCCCCTTCGTCCTCAGGCGGCGGTGGCGACCGCGCGCTCGTAGTGACCGACGAGCTGGGTCGTCAGGGAGTCCCACGAGCGATGGGCGACCTGCTGCGGCCCGGCCGCGCCCATCGCCTCGCGCAGGCGCGGTGACGCGACGAGCTCGCCGACCCACCGGGCCAGGTCACCGCGGACGTCCGGGTCGAAGAGGTATCCGCTGCGGCCGTGGTCGACGAGGTCGAGGGGGCCGCCGGCCGCCGGTGCGACGACCGGCAGGCCGACCGCAGCGCTCTCCTGGAGGGTCTGGCCGAAGGTCTCCTTCGTCCCGGTGTGGACGAAGACGTCGAAGGTGGCATAGGCACGGGCGAGATCGTCACCGGTCAGGGGCCCGAGGAAGGCCGGTGGGAGGTTCGGTCGACCGGGAGCGCGCGCGACCGCCTCGGCGAGGCGGGCACCGAGCTCGTTGCGGCTCGGGCCCTCGCCGACGAGGACCAGGCGTGTCCCCGGCAGCGTGGCCACCTCGACGAGCCGGTGGAGCTCCTTCTCCGGGGCGAGCCGGCCGACGTAGCCCAGGACGGTCTCGCCGTTCGGTGCCAACGCGCGCTTGAGGGCCAGCGTCGTCGGGTCCTCCCTCCACTCGGGGCGGAATAGTCGGGCGTCGACGCCCCGGCCCCACAGGTCCACGCGGGGGACGTGGTGTGCCCGCAGCTCCTCGAGCGCGGGACGACTCGGCGCGAGGGTGAGGTCGGCCCGGGAGTGCAGGCGGCGTATCCACTCCCAGGCCACCGACGAGGCGCCGCGGCCGAGGGCACCGGGACCGTGCTGCCGGACGTAGTTCGGCATGTCCGTCTGGTAGATCGCCACGCTCGGCACGGCGAGCCGCTCGGCGTCGTGCAGCCCGCGAGCACCCACGAGGAAGGGGGAGGCCACGTGCACCACGTCGGGGCGGAAGTCCCGCAGCGCCCGGCGCACGCCGGCTGTCGGGAGGCCGGCCCGGAAGCCGCGCACGGGCACCCCGGGCAGAGCCGTGACCACGTGCCCGGCGAAGGTGCTCGGTGCGGGTCCGGGAGCGATGACCCGAACGGTGTGCCCTTGGTCCCGGAGGGACTCGGCCACCCGGCAGACGCTCGTCGTGACGCCGTTGAGGCTCGGCAGGAAGGACTCGGTCGTGATGGCCACTCTCACGACTCCACCGTGGCGGGCCCGGGAGATCAGGGGGTGACGCCCGTGTGGGCACCGGATGAGCGGCGGGTGACGACTTCGCGCGGCGCCCCGCCCCCTGCGGGTAGCGTGCGGGCCATGACGAGCGAGGAGCTGGAGCGGTTCTGGGCCGTGGTCCCGGCGGGGGGAGCCGGCACCCGACTGTGGCCGGTCTCGCGCGCGAGCTCGCCGAAGTTCCTGCACGACCTCACGGGCACCGGACGCACCCTGATCCAGGAGACCGTCGACCGCCTGCAGGGGCTGGTCGGTGACCGCGTGCTCGTCGTCACCGGCGCGGCCCACGTCGACGCGGTGCGTGAGCAGGTGCCGGAGCTGTCCGAGGACCAGGTCCTCGCCGAGCCCTCACCGCGTGACTCCATGGCCGCGATCGGTCTCGCGGCCGCGGTGCTCGAGCGCCGCGACCCGGAGGCGATCATCGGGTCCTTCGCCGCCGACCACGCGATCTGCGACCTGCCCGCCTTCGCCGACGCGGTCGTGGAAGCGGTCGCGGTCGCCGCGCGGGGCGAGCGGATGGTCACCATCGGCATCGAGCCGACCCGCCCCTCGACCGGCTTCGGCTACATCCAGCAGGGCCCGCCGCTGGCGGGATTCCCGACCGCCTCCCGGGTGCGCCAGTTCGTCGAGAAGCCCGATGCCCGCCGCGCTGCCTCCTACCTGGCCACGGGGGAGTTCCGGTGGAACGCCGGCATGTTCGTCGTCCGGGCAACGGTCCTGCTCGATCTGCTCGATCGCTGGCACCCGCAGCTCGCCGGCGGGCTGCGGCAGATCGCTGCCGAGCCCGAGCGGCTCGAGGAGCTGTGGGAGGGCCTGGAGAAGATCGCCATCGACCACGCGGTCGCCGAGCCCGCCGCCGACGAGGGGCTCGTGGTGATGGTGCCCGGAACCTTCGACTGGGACGACGTCGGCGACTTCAAGGCGCTGTCCGGGCTGCTGGCGCACGAGGACGAGTCCATGACGGTCGTCGGGGACGCCGGCAACGTCCGCGCCATCGACTCCGGGGGGCTGGTCGTCACCGAGTCCGGTCGGATGGTTGCCGTCGTGGGTCTCGAGGACGTCGTCGTCGTCGAGACCGCCGACGCACTGCTCGTCACGAGCCGGGAACGCGCGCAGGACGTCAGGCTGGTCGTCCAGGCCCTCAAGGAGGAGGGCCGGGCCGATCTGGTCTGACGCAGTAGAGTCCTACTCGCCATGACTGCACCCCTCGCCCCGCCGCTGCTCGGCGCCATCGACAGGCTCCTGCCCGAGCTGATCGACTTCCGGCGGGACCTGCACGCCAACCCCGAGCTCTCCTGGCAGGAGGTGCGCACCACGGCGCGGCTGCGCGAGCGTCTCGAGCAGGCCGGTCTGGAGCCACGCGCGATCGGGGAGACCGGGCTGGTCGTGGACATGGGCGCCAGGCAGCCCCGTCGGCGGGTGGCGCTGCGCGGTGACATCGACGCCCTCCCGGTGCGTGAGCGCACCGGACTGGACTGGAGCTCCACCCGTGACGGCGTCTGCCATGCCTGCGGTCACGACGTGCACACGACCGCCCTGCTCGGCGCCGGTCTGGCGCTCTCGGAGGTCGCCGACGAGCTGGCCGCCCGGCACGTCGCGGTGCGCTTGGTCTTCCAGCCGGCGGAGGAGGTCATGCCGGGCGGCGCCCTCGCCTACGTGCGGGCCGGGGTGATGTCAGGTGTCGACACGGTCTACGCGGTGCACTGCGACCCCGCGCTGGACGTCGGGGAGATCGGGCTGCGCGAGGGCGCCCTCACGGCGGCCGCCGACCAGCTGACCGTCACCCTCCGGGGCCGGGGAGGACACACCTCCCGTCCCTTCCTCACCGAGGACCTCACCTACGCACTGGCCAAGGTGATCACCGATGTCCCGGCCGTGCTCAGCCGACGGGTCGACCCCCGTGCGGGACTGGTCGTCGTCTGGGGGCGGGTCACCTCCGGTGAGGCGATCAACGTCATCCCCTCCACGGGCGTCGTCCAGGGCACCGTGCGCATGCTCGACGTCGGTCTGTGGGAGGAGATCGGTCCGCTGCTGCACGAGGTCATCGACGGGGTCGTCGCGCCCTACGGGGTCGACGCCACCGTGGAGCACGTCCGGGGGGTCCCGCCGGTCGTCAACGACGCCTCGGCCGTGGCGGCCCTGGGGCGCGCCACGATGGCCGCGGGGATGCGCCCGGTCCCCACGCCGCACAGCCTCGGTGGTGAGGACTTCGCATGGATGCTCCACGAGTCGGAAGGGGCACTGGCGCGACTGGGCACGCGTGCTCCGGGGGGACGGGTCTTCGACCTGCACCAGGGCGACCTCGTCGTCGACGAGCAGGCGGTCCGCAACGGGACCGCACTGCTCACCCTCGCCGCCGCGGGGGAGTGGACCCGCGTCGAGCGGGATGACTGAGGACCCCCGGCCTCCCGGTTGCATCGCGGTCTCATAACAGTTGGGTGGACGACGGCCACCTGGTGCGAGCCCGGGGTCCACCCGGACGTAGCATCCCCGGGTGGCACACGCGTGCCCGAGTACCCCTGTGAAGAATGGAGAGCGCCTTGCGTCACACCGTGAAGGCTGCATCGATCATGTCCGTGGCCGCCCTGGCCCTGACTGCCTGCGGTGGCAGCAGCTCCCAGGACGAGACGTCGGCATCGGAGTCCGGTTCGGACGTCAAGGCCTGCCTGGCCTACGACGTCGGCGGGCGCGGCGACCAGTCGTTCAACGACTCCGCCGCCAAGGGCCTGGACCAGGCCAAGGACGAGCTGGGTATCGAGACCGAGGAGGTCGAGGCGAGCCAGGGTGAGAACGACGCCGCTCGTGAGGACCGCCTCAACCAGCTGGTCGACGTCGGCTGCACCAACATCATCGGTGTCGGCTACATCTACGCCAAGGCCATCGGCAATGCGGCCAAGGACAACCCGGACGTCAACTTCGCGATCATCGACGACGCCTCCGACGCCTCCAAGGGTGACAACATCGCGCAGCTGGTCTTCGCCGAGCACGAGGGGTCCTTCCTCGTCGGTGCCGCCGCCGCGCTGAAGTCCAAGAGCGGCAAGGTCGGCTTCATCGGTGGCACCGACGTGCCGCTGATCAACAAGTTCGAGGCGGGCTTCAAGGCGGGTGCCAAGGAGGTCGACGAGGACATCGACATCCAGACGACCTACCTCGCCGAGGACGGCTCCGGCTTCGCCGACCCCGCCGCGGGCAAGACCGCCGCGGAGGGCATGTACGACAAGGGCGCCGACGTGATCTACCACGCGGCGGGCGGCTCCGGGGCCGGTCTCTTCGAGGCCGCCAAGGAGAACAAAAAGATGGCCATCGGCGTCGACTCCGACCAGGCCAAGACGGCCGAGGAGGACGTCCAGGACGTCATCATCACCTCCATGGTCAAGAACGTGAACGTAGCGGTCTTCGATTACCTGAAGGCGGCGACCGAGGGCGAGAACACCTCCGGCCTGGTGGAGTTCGACCTCAAGGACGGCGGCGTCTCGTACTCCACCACCGGTGGCAAGATCGACGACATCACCGACCAGCTGGAGAAGTACAAGCAGCAGATCATCGACGGGGAGATCACCGTCCCGTCCAAGTGACGCAGATCGACTGACCCCGGGTCCGGTCACGTGCACGGCGCGTGACCGGACCCGCAGCATGTCGGCAGCTACCCTTCGCCTGCGGCAGGACGTCGCGGACGCACCACGGAGGCACCATGAGCACGACCGTCCCGGACCCCCCTTCGTCCGACGTACCCGGCGGGGAGCCGGCCGTCGAGGTCGACGGCATCACCAAGCGGTTCCCCGGCGTCGTCGCCAACCACGACGTCTCCTTCGCCGTGGCGCGGGGGACGGTGCACGCGATCGTCGGTGAGAACGGGGCGGGCAAGTCGACCCTGATGAAGATCCTCTACGGGGTCCAGCGCCCCGACGAGGGCACCATCCGGATCAACGGCGAGGAGGTCTCGCTGCACAGCCCGGCCGATGCGATCAAGCACGGCGTCGGCATGGTCTTCCAGCACTTCATGCTCGCGGACAACCTCACCGTCACCGAGAACGTCGTCCTGGGGGCGGAGAAGCTGCACGGGATCGGTACGGCGGCTCGCGCCGAGATCGAACGCATCTCCCGCGAGTACGGCCTCGGCATCGACCCCACCGCCCTCGTCGCGGACCTCGGGGTCGGGGCGCGCCAGCGCGTGGAGATCCTCAAGGTCCTCTACCGGGGCGCGCGCACCATCATCCTCGACGAACCGACCGCGGTGCTCGTGCCGCAGGAGGTCGACGAGCTCTTCGGCAACCTGCGTGAGCTGAAGCGCGAGGGCATCACCGTGCTCTTCATCTCCCACAAGCTGGACGAGGTGCTGTCCGTCGCCGACCGGATCACCGTGGTCCGTCGCGGCACCACCGTCGACACCGTCCTCCCCGGCGACGTGACCGCCCGACGGCTCGCCGAGCTGATGGTCGGCAGCGAGCTGCCGACACCCGAGAGCGAGGCCTCGACGGTCACCGACCGGGTCGTCCTCGAGGCCGAGGGAGTCACCCTGCCCGGTGAGGGGCGCACCCTCCTGGAGGACGTGAGCCTGCGCATCCGTGCCGGCGAGGTCCTCGGGATCGCCGGGGTGGAGGGCAACGGGCAGGCGGAGCTGGTCGAGGTGCTCATGGGCATGCGTGACCCCTCCGCCGGGCGGATCACCCTCGAGGGCACAGACATCGCCGACTGGGACGTCCGCCGCATCCGCGAGGCGGGCGTCGGGTACATCCCCGAGGACCGGCACCGCCAGGGCCTCCTCCTCGACGCCCCGCTGTGGGAGAACCGGATGCTGGGTCACCAGACCGAGGCGCCCTCGTCGGCACGCGGGATCCTCACGCCCAAGGACGCCCGCACGGACACCGAGCGCATCGTGGCGGAGTACGACGTGCGCACCCCGAGCATCCACGTCACGGCCGGGTCGCTCTCCGGCGGCAACCAGCAGAAGCTCATCATCGGTCGCGAGATGAGCCACCGACCCAAGGTCCTCGTCGCCAGCCACCCGACCCGGGGCGTCGACGTCGGTGCCCAGGCAGCGATCTGGGACCTCATCCGCGAGGCGCGAAGGGAGGGGCTCGCCGTGCTGCTCATCAGCGCCGACCTGGAGGAGCTCATCGGGCTCTCCGACACGATCCGGGTCATCCTGCGCGGACGGCTCACCGACGAGTTCGACCCGGACAGCGTCACCAGCCAGCAGCTGGGCAGCGCCATGACCGGCGCCGGGAAGGACGCATCGTGAAGCTCTCCCCGCGCCGTCTGGCGCTCAACCTCTCGGCACCGCTGCTCGCGGTGGTCGTGGCCTTCGTCGTCACCTCGGTCGTGCTCATCGCCGTCGGTGACCCCGTCGGGCTCGTGTGGCAGACACTGCTGTCCGAGCCGAGGCCACGCACCCTCGTCAACACCTTCAACAGCGCCATCACGTACTACCTCGCAGCCGTCGCGGTCGCCATCGGCTTCAAGATGAAGCTGTTCAACATCGGTGTCGACGGCCAGTACCGCCTCGCCACCTTCGCCGCGGCGATCTTCGCCGGACAGGCCTTCCTCCCGGGCCCGCTGAACATCATCATGGCGATGCTCGTCGCGATGGCCGTCGGCGGCCTCTGGGCCGGGATCGCCGGTTGGCTGAAGGTCACGCGCGGCGTGTCCGAGGTGATCTCGACGATCATGCTCAACATGATCTCGGCGGGCCTCGTCGGCTGGGGCCTGCGCACCTGGGGCCACCGTGCCGAGGGCAGCAACACCCGCAACACGAGGACCATCCCGGAGTCGAGCCAGCTCGAGGGCCTCTCGCTCGTCCAGGACGCACCCAACCTCGTCTACACCCTGCTGGTCCTCGCGGTGATCGTCGGCATCGTCTACTGGTTCGTCGTCAACCGCACCCGCCTCGGCTTCGACGTGCGCGCCACCGGCCAGTCCGAGACGGCAGCGGTCGCGAGCGGCGTGAAGGTCCCGCGCATGGTGCTCTTCACGATGATCGGCTCGGGTGCCGTGGCCGGGCTCATCGGGATGCCGGCGTTCTTCGGTGCCGACCACAGCTACGGGATGAACTTCCAGGAGGGGGTCGGCTTCATCGGCATCGGCGTCGCGCTGCTCGGACGCAACCACGCGGTGGGCATGGCCTTCGCGGCCCTGCTCTGGGCTTGGCTGGAGAAGGCGTCCGACGGACTGCAACTCATGGCCGGGGTCTCTCCGGCGCTCGTCTACATCATCCAGGGCGTGATCCTGCTGGCCGTCGTCATCGCCTACGAGGTCGTCCACCGGTTCGAGCAGCGGCTGGAGCAGAAGCAGGTCACCCGCCAGCTCGATGCAGGCGTCACGGCGGAAGGGGTCTCGTCATGAGCACGGCCGTACGCGCACCGAAGCCGGGGGCGGCGCCCGTCACGCGCGGACGACGTGTCCCGTTCTGGGCCTGGCCGCTGGCACTGGCAGCGGCGATCCTGGTCATCGCGATCGTCCGCGAGATCACCGGCAAGGACGATATCTTCTCGGCGGGGACGATCGGCGCCGCCCTGGCCTGGGCCATGCCGCTCGCTCTCGCCGGTCTCGGTGGCCTGTGGTCCGAGCGGGCGGGCGTCATCAACATCGGTCTCGAGGGGATGATGATCCTCGGGACGTGGGGCGCGGCCTTCGGCGCCATCCACGGCGGCCCCTGGATGGGTGTCGCCGGTGCCATGGTCTGCGGCGCACTCGGTGGTCTCGTCCACGCGCTGGCCACGGTCACCTTCGGCGTGGACCACATCGTCTCCGGTGTCGCGTTGAACATCGTGGCGCTCGGGGCGGCCAGCTTCCTCGCGGCCCGCTTCTTCGGCGAGCTCGAGGGCGGCAGCGACGTGCAGTCCCCGCCGCTGCCGGAGCTGCCGGAGATGAGCATCCCCGGACTCTCGGGGGCGCTGGGCGCCGTCGAGGAGCACGGATGGTTCTTCGTCTCCGATGTCGCCGCGTTGGTGCGCGGGCTGACCTCCGGCCTCTCCGTGCTCACCGTCATCGCGCTGCTGCTCTTCCTGGGCACCTGGTGGGTGCTGTGGCACACCCCCTTCGGTCTGCGGGTGCGCAGCTGCGGGGAGTCCCCGGCCTCCGCGGAGACCCTCGGGGTCAACGTCTACCTGTACAAGTACATCGCCGTGACCGCCTCCGGTGGCCTCGCCGGTCTCGGCGGTGGCTTCCTGGCGATGGTCGCCTCGAGCGCCTACCGCGAGGACCAGACCGGGGGCCGTGGCTACATCGGTCTCGCGGCGATGATCTTCGGCAACTGGCGCCCCGGTGGCGTCCTCATGGGCTCCGGGCTCTTCGGCTACATCGACGCCCTCCAGCTGCGCGGCGGCGGCGAGGCCATCCACGCCCTGCTGCTCCTCGTCGGCGTCCTGCTGCTCGCCATCGGCATCTGGCAGATCACGCGCCGCCAGCGACTCGTCCAGGGCAGTGTCGCCGTCCTGGTGGGGATCGGCGTGGTGCTCCTGTGGGTGCTCACCGACACCATCCCCGGAGACTTCACCCGTTTCGCCCCGCACCTGACGACCTTGCTCGTCCTGGCCTTCGCCAGCCAACGACTACGGATGCCCGCGGCCAACGGCCGGGTCTACCGACGAGGCGAAGGACACTGACGTGGTGGCACCCCCGACCGAGGAGCGGTGGCAGCAGCTGCACGCCGCGGCCGTCGAGGCCATGGGGCGTGCGTACGCCCCGTACTCCGGCTTCCCGGTCGGGGTCGCCGGCCTGGCCGAGGACGGCCGGCTGCTCAGCGCGTGCAACGTCGAGAACGCCTCGTACGCGGTGGGCCTGTGCGCCGAGTGCGGACTGGTCAGCGACCTGGTTCGCACCGGCGGTGGACGGCTCGTCGCCGTCTGGTGCGTCGACGCGCGGGGTGAGACGCTCATGCCGTGCGGGCGGTGTCGCCAGCTGCTGTGGGAGCACGGTGGAGCCGAGTGCCTCCTCCGCACCCCGGAGGGAGACCTCTCCCTCACCGAGATCCTGCCCCAGGCGTTCGGGCCGGACGATCTGACGAAGGGAGCGCCGTGAGTGATCCGGTGGAGCAGCACGACGTCGTCGACGTCATCCGCACCAAGCGTGATCGGGGTGAGCTGAGCGACTCCCAGATCGACTGGGTGGTCGACGCCTACACACGCGGCGTGGTCGCCGACGAGCAGATGTCCTCGCTCGCCATGGCCATCCTGCTCAACGGCATGACGCGGCCGGAGATCGCGCGCTGGACCGCGGCGATGATCGACAGTGGCGAGCGGATGGACTTCACCTCGCTGAGCCGCCCCACCGCCGACAAGCACTCCACGGGTGGGGTGGGGGACAAGATCACCCTGCCGCTCGCCCCGCTCGTCGCCGTCTTCGACGTCGCGGTGCCCCAGCTCTCCGGTCGGGGGCTCGGTCACACGGGTGGCACTCTCGACAAGCTCGAGGCGATCCCCGGCTGGCAGGCGGACCTCACCAACGAGGCGATGCTGGCCCAGCTCGAGGACGTCGGAGCCGTCATCTGCGCCGCCGGGCCGGGGCTGGCCCCGGCCGACAAGAAGCTCTACGCCCTCCGGGACGTCACCGGGACGGTCGAGGCCATCCCGCTCATCGCGAGCTCCATCATGAGCAAGAAGATCGCCGAGGGCACCGGCTCGCTCGTCCTCGACGTCAAGGTCGGATCGGGCGCATTCATGAAGACGCGGGAGGACGCCACCGAGCTGGCCCGCACCATGGTCGACCTGGGCACCGATGCGGGCGTGAACACCGTCGCCCTGATCACCGACATGTCCGTCCCGCTCGGGCTGACCGCGGGCAACGGCCTCGAGGTCCGGGAGACCCTCGAGGTGCTCTCCGGAGGGGGACCGCAGGACGTGGTCGAGCTGACCGTCGCGATCGCCGAGGAGATGACCCGGGCAGCCGGTCGCGAGGTGGGGGCCGAGGAGCTGCGGGCCGCGCTGTCCGACGGTCGTGCGATGGATGTCTGGCGCCGGATGATCTCCGCCCAGGGCGGGGACCCGGACGCACCGCTGCCGACGGCGGCGGCGACCGAGACGATCGCCGCGGACGCCGATGGCCATCTGGAGCACGTCGACGCCTTCGCCGTCGGACTCGCGGCCTGGCGTCTGGGCGCCGGCCGTGCCCGCAAGGAGGACCCGGTGCAGGCCGCCGCCGGCGTCGAGCTCCATGCGCGACCCGGGGACCGTGTCCGTCGCGGTGACCCCCTGATGACCCTGCACACCGACACCCCGGAGCGTTTCGCCCGGGCCCGTGAGGCCGTGGAGGGGGCGTGGCGGATCAGCGACGCGGTCCCGGTGCCACGGTCGGTCGTGCTCGACCGGATCACTGCGACGAAGGACTGATTGACGTGCCCGACCTCAACACCACCCCCTCGATCATCGACGTACCGGGTGGCAAGGTCATCGCCGAGCACGTCGGCCGGGTGGCCACCGGCACGGAGGCGATGTCGGTGGCCCACATGACCGCGCCGGCAGACTGGTCCGAGCCGGCCCAGCGTCCGGAGTTCGACGAGGTCACGCTCGTCGTCGCCGGGACGGTCCTCGTCGAGCACGACGGCGGCACGACCACCGTCGCGGCCGGGCAGAGCATCGTCACCAGGGCAGGGGAGCGGGTGCGGTACTCCACCGGCGCCGACGGCGCCGAGTACGTCGCGATCTGCACTCCCGCCTTCGCCCCCGACACCGTCCACCGGGAGGAGGAGGGATGAGCCTCGACGAGCGGACGATCACGGCTCTTCCCAAGGTCGTCCTCCACGACCACCTGGACGGGGGCGTCCGGCCCGCCACCGTCCTCGAGATCGCCGACGAGGTGGGGCACGAGTTGCCGGTGAGCGGTGCGGACCGCACCGCCGAGGGGCTGGCCCGGTGGTTCCGCGAGTCCGCCGACTCCGGGTCCCTGGAGCGCTACCTCGAGACCTTCGCCCACACCGTGGGCGTCATGCAGACCGCGTCGGCCCTGCGCCGTGTGGCGCGGGAGTCGGTGCTCGACTTGGCGCGTGACGGGGTCGTCTACGCCGAGTCGCGCTACGCCCCGGAGCAGCACCTCGAGGGCGGCCTGAGCCTGGAGCAGGTCGTCGAGGAGGTGGATGCCGGCTTCCGCGAGGGCGAGGAGCAGGCGGCCGCCGAGGGGCACCCGATCGTCGTGCGGAGCCTGCTGACGGCGATGCGGCACGCGGCCAAGTCCCGGGAGATCGCCGAGCTCGCGGTGCGGTACCGGGACCTCGGCGTCGCCGGCTTCGACATCGCCGGCGCCGAGGCGGGGCACCCGCCGAGCCGGCACCTGGACGCCTTCGAGTACCTCCGGCGGGAGAACGCCCACTTCACGATCCACGCCGGGGAGGCCTTCGGTCTGCCGAGCATCTGGGAGGCGCTGCAGTGGTGCGGAGCCGACCGGCTCGGGCACGGGGTGCGGATCGTCGACGACATCGGCTTCGCGGACGGCACGGTCACCGACGACCCGCTCGCGGCGAACCGGGCCGCCTGCGAGGACCCGTCCGTGCTGCGGCTCGGGCGACTGGCCGCCTTCGTCCGGGACAAGCGGGTGCCACTGGAGATGTGCCCGCACAGCAACGTGCAGACGGGTGCCGCCCCGTCCATCGCCGCGCACCCGATCACGCTCCTGACGAGGCTGCGCTACCGGGTGACGCTCAACACCGACAACCGACTGATGTCGGACACGTCGATGACGAAGGAGATGCTGGCTCTCGTCACCGAAGCGGGCTGGACGCTGGAGGACCTGCGGTGGGTCACGACGAATGCCATGAAGTCGGCCTTCCTCCCCTTCGACGAGCGTCTCGAGCTGATCGAGGGGACGATCAAGCCCGCCTACGCGGCGGCGGGCGCCGCCACCAGCTGACGGAGTGGAGGTGAGCACGCCGACGAATCGTCCGCGCGCCCACCTCCAACCGGGGTCCCCGGGCAATGGCGATGTCGCGTCAGTAGCCCTCGGCGGCGACGTCCTCCACCCGTCCCGGCTCGGGGACGACCATGGCCGAGGACCCGAGATCGCCTGCCTCCGCGAGCAGCTTCACCGTGCTCGAGGTGCCGATGCGGGTGACTCCCTCGGCCAGCATCGCCAACAGGGTCGGGATGTCCCGGACACCGCCCGAGGCCTTGACCTCCATGCGCTCCGGTGTGTGTGACCGCATGAGGGCGACGTCGGTGAGGGTGGCGCCACCACCAGCGAAGCCCGTCGAGGTCTTGGTGAAGTCCGCGCCCGCATCCGCGCTGGCCCGGCAGGCGTCGACCTTGGCGGACTCGTCGAGCAACGCCGTCTCGAAGATGACCTTGACGAGCGCGCCGGCCTCGTGCCCGACCGCGACGACCGCGGCGATGTCGTCGCGCACGGCCGTGAGGTCCCCCCCGCGCAGCCGGCCGATGTTGAGCACCATGTCCAGCTCGGTCGCGCCGTCGGCGAGGGCTTGACGCGACTCGGCGACCTTGGCGGCCGTGGAGGTGGTCCCGTGGGGGAAGCCGATGACCGTGCACACCCGGGTGGGGCTGTCATCGACCTCCGCGATCGTGGCCGTGGCCAGGGCCACGTCGCTCGGCCGGACGCACACGCTCCAGATGCGGTGGGCGGCCAGCTCCCGGACCGAGGCAGTCACCTCGTCCGGCGTCAGCTCGGGCTTGAGCAGGGCGTGGTCGATGAGGTCGGCGACGTCCTGGACGGTGAGGGTGCTGCCGGGGGCGAAGGGGGGACGCGTCATGCAGCAACCCTACGGTCGTCAGGGGCGCTGATCGACCCAGCGTGAACCCACCTCGAGCAGGTGACCGGTGCCGGCGGTGAGCTCCGACACCGCGGGGGCGAGTCCGACCGCCTGCTCTGCAGGGACGCCGAGCCGGAGGGTCACGTCGGTGGCGTAGGTCGTCTCGAGGAGGAGGACCCCGCGCGAGCGCAGCTCGTTCTCGATGCGGCCGGCCTCGGCATGGGAGACGACCAGCTCGTGCTCGAGCACCAACGACCGCGGCAGCGTCCCCACGGAGTCCAGCCCGGCGCGGACGGCGTCCCCGTAGGCCCGCACGAGTCCGCCCGCGCCGAGGAGCACCCCGCCGAACCACCGGGTGACGACCGCGACGACGTCGCTGACGTCGTGCCCGCGCAGGACCTCGAGCATCGGTGCGCCGGCGGTCCCTGCGGGCTCGCCGTCGTCGGACGAACGGTGGAGCCCGCCACCGGGACCGATCACGAACGCCGAGCAGTGGTGACGGGCCTGCCAGTGCTCCTTGCGCAGCCGCTCCACGACGGCGCGTGCCGCGTCCTCGGTCTCCACCCGCACGAGCGTGCAGCGGAAGCGTGAGCGCTTCACCTCGATCTCCGCCTCCCCGTCGCGGGCGATCGTGAGGTACCTCGTCTGCGACATCGGGCGGCCTCAGGCCCCGTCGAGCAGCTGCTCGGCCTGCGCGGGCGACGCCTCACGGGCACCGAGGGCGACGTGGCGCGCGACCACCCGGGGCTCGTCGCGCACGAGCACCAGGCCACGTCGGAGCAGCGTGAGCGGTGGCTTGCGCCGCTCGGCGAGGTCGCGGGCCAGACGCAGGAAGAAGGTGTGCCACCGACGGTGGCGGATGCACCACGCGGAGTGCAGCAGACCGGCCTCGCGGAGCGCCGGTACCGCCTCGGCGGCGAAGATCCCCTCCGCGACGACGAGGTCGTCCGGCCGGGCGGTCACGGTGCGCTCACCCGTCACCCGGGAGGTGGCGATGTCGTAGAGGGGCATCGACTCCCGGCCGACCTCCAGGAGTCGTGCCAGCGAGGCGACGGCGGCCTCCTGGTTCCAGCTGTCCGGGTGGTCCCAGTCGACCATCCCCAGCTCCTCGCTGCGGGGGAGCCCCGGGTCGTCGTGGCCACGGTAGAAGTCATCGAGGCGCACGACCGGCCACCCGTGCCGGCGGTGCAGCCGATCGGCCAGGCGGGACTTGCCCGACCCGCTCGGACCAGCGAGGACGACGACGCGTCCGCGTGCTGGGGTCTGGTCGGGCGCGGTCACGGTCGAGCAGTCTACGGCGGTGCGGAGCGGTCCTGGTCAGGCCAGGGACGTCAGGGCCGCCATCGCCGCGCGCACCCGCCCCAGTCGCTGGGCCGCCCGCTCACGGGCAGATGCCAGGTCGGCAGGCTCCGCGACCGGCTCGATCGCCTCGAGGTAGACCTTGAGTTTCGGCTCGGTGCCGGATGGCCGCACGATGACCCGCGTCGCGTCGGCGAGCAGGTAGCGCAACCCGTCCGTGGGCGGCAGTCGACCGTCGCCGAGCGAGAGGTCGTCCGCCCGGGTGACCGGGGAGCCGGCGAGCTGCGCAGGTGGGTCCTCCCGCAGGCGGGTCATGAGCAGGCCCAGGTCGGCGAGGTCGGTGACCCGGACCGAGAAGGCATCGGTGGCGTGCACCCCCAGCTGGGTGTGCAGGTCGTCGAGGACCGACAGCAGGCTCCTCCCCTCGGCCTTGAGGATCGCGGCGAGCTCCGCGATGAGCAGGGCGGCGGAGATCCCGTCCTTGTCGCGGACGATGTCCGGCGCGACGCAGTAGCCGAGCGCCTCCTCGTACCCGTAGTACAGGCCCGGGACGCGGGCGATCCACTTGAACCCGGTGAGCGTCTCCTCGTGCGCCACCCCGGACTGGGCGCACATGGCGGCGAGCAGGCGGGAGGAGACGATCGAGTTGGCCATCCGGCGTCCCTCGGGGACGCCGCGCATGATCAGGTGCGAGGCGAGCAGGACACCGAGCTCGTCGCCGCGCAGGAGCCGCCACCCCCCGTCCGAGGGGACGGCAACCGCACAGCGGTCGGCGTCGGGGTCGTTGGCGATGACGAGGTCGGGGGAGTGCTGGGCAGCCTGGGTCAGGGCGAGGTCGAGGGCGCCGTCCTCCTCGGGGTTGGGGAAGCTGACGGTCGGGAAGTCCGGGTCCGGGTCGGCCTGGCCGGTCACCCGCTGCGGCTCGGGGAAGCCGGCTCGGGCGAAGGCCCGCTGCACGGTCCTGTCCCCGACGCCGTGCAGCGAGGTGTGCAGGACGGTCACGTCGCGCGGAGTGTCGGGGGCGACGACGGCGCTGATCGCCTCGAGGTAGGCCTCGACGATCTCCTCACCGAGCAGCTCCCACCCCGACTCGGCGCGCGGCACGGAGGCGACGGATGCGACGCGCTCGATCTGCGCGGCGATCTGTCCGTCGACCGGCGGCACGATCTGGCTGCCGTCGCCGAGGTAGACCTTGTAGCCGTTGTCCTGCGGTGGGTTGTGGCTGGCCGTGACCATGACGCCGGCGTCCGCGCCGAGGTGGCGGACGGCGAAGGCGAGCACCGGGGTCGGCAGCGGCTCCGGCAGCAGGACCGCCCGTCCGCCGGCGGCGGTGACGACGGCAGCCGTGTCCGTGGCGAAGGCCTCGGACTTGTGCCGCGCGTCCCGTCCGATGACGACGAAGGGGGTGTCGGTCACCTCCTCGAGGTGGGCCACCAGCCCCGCGGCCGCACGGATGACCACGGCGCGGTTCATCCGGTGCGGACCGGCGCCGAGGGCCCCGCGCAGGCCGGCGGTGCCGAACTGCAGCAGCCCACCGAAGCGGTCGGTGAGGTCGGCGCGGGCGGCGGGGTCACCCCCTTCGACGGCGAGGACGAGCGACTCCATCTCGGCCCTGGTCTCGGGGTCGGGGTCGTCCGCCGCCCACTCGCGAGCGGCCTCGACGAGGTCGTCGGCGACGGCCGTCCCGTGGCGCCCGGTCTCCAGCACGACGGCCCTCAGATCCGGCCGACGATGTCGGCGAGCAGACGCCCGCACCGCTCGGCGGCCGCCTGCCCGGCGGCGACCACCTCGTCGTGGGCCAGCGGGGACCCGCTGATGCCGGCGGCCTGGTTGGTCACGAGGGAGACACCCAGGACCTCGAGCCCGGCCTCGCGCGCGGCGATGGCCTCGAGGGCGGTGCTCATGCCGACGAGGTCGGCGCCGAGCACCCCGGCCATGCGCACCTCGGCCGGGGTCTCGTAGTGCGGCCCCGGGAACTGCGCGTACACGCCCTCACCGAGGGAGGGGTCGACCTCGCGGGCGAGGTCGCGCAGCCGGGAGCTGTAGAGGTCGGTGAGGTCGACGAAGTTGGCCCCCTCGATCGGGGAGGTCGCGGTGAGGTTGAGGTGGTCGCTGATGAGGACCGGGGTGCCCGGCGCCCACTCGGGTCGCAACCCCCCGGACCCGTTGGTCAGCACGACCGCCCGGCAGCCGGCCGCGGCGGCGGTGCGCACGGCGTGGACGACGGCGCGCACGCCGCGCCCCTCGTAGAAGTGGGTGCGGGTGCCGAAGACGAGCGCGCGACGCCCGGTAGCGGCGATCTCGACCGACCGCACCTGCCCGGAGTGTCCGGCGACCGCGGCCGCGGCGAAGCCGGGCACGTCGGCCTGGTCGAAGGCGGCCCGGGTCTCCCCGACGAGGTCGGCGGCCTGACCCCACCCGGAACCGAGGACGAGCGCCACGTCGTGCGTGTCGACGCCGGAGCGCTCGGCGATGGTCGCCGCGGCCGCCCGGGCGAGGGCGAAGGGGGCCGTGCTGTCCGGGTCGTCCGGGCTGGCTGGGGCGGCAGAGGTCGCATCGATCACCTCCGCAATGTACAAGGGTGGTTGGATGGCCGTGTGACACGAACCAGCTCTGTTGTGATCCTCGGCGGTGGCCCCGGCGGCTACGAGGCGGCCCTGGTGGCCGCCCGGCTCGGCGCGACCGTCACCATCGTCGACCGGGACGGCATCGGTGGCGCCGCGGTGCTCACCGACTGCGTCCCCAGCAAGACCCTCATCGCGACCGCCGACTACCTCGGGGGCTTCGAGATCGCCTCCGAGCTGGGGGTGCACCTCGAGGACGACGGGGACGGCCATGCCACCGAGCCGGTGGCCGAGCTCGCGGCGATCAACGAGCGCGTCCTCGGGCTGGCCGCGGCGCAGTCCGACGACATCGTCACCCGGCTGGTCGAGGTCGGCGTGCGGGTCGTCACCGGGCACGGGCGGCTCGAGGCGCCGGGCCGGGTCGTCGTCGAGACCGACGGCGGCTCCGAGGCGATCGACGCCGATGTCGTCCTCGTCAGCACGGGTGCGACCCCGCGGGTGCTCGACTCCGCCCGGCCGGACGGGGAGCGGATCCTCACCTGGCAGCAGATCTACGCCCTGCCGGAGCTGCCCGAGAAACTCATCGTCGTCGGCTCCGGTGTCACCGGTGCCGAGCTCGCGCAGGCCTACCTCGGCCTCGGCAGCGACGTCACGCTCGTCTCCTCCCGCGACCTCGTGCTGCCCCAGGAGGACCAGGACGCGGCCGCGGTCATCGAGGACGTCTTCCGCCGGCGCGGCATGACCGTCCTCAACCGCTCCCGGATGGCCAGTGCCCGCCGCGAGGGCGATGGCGTCGTCGTCACCCTCGAGGACGGTCGCCGGGTCGAGGGCAGCCACGTGCTCATCGCCGTCGGTGCCGTCCCGCAGACGGCCGACCTGGGTCTGGAGGAGGTCGGCGTCGAGCTGAGCGACTCCGGGCACATCGTCACCGACCGCGTCTCGCGCACGTCGGTCCGGGGGATCTACGCGGCCGGTGACTGCACCGGTGTCTTCGCGCTGGCCTCCGTCGCCGCGGTGCAGGGCCGCACGGCCATGGCCCATGCGCTCGGCGACGCGGTGACCCCCCTGCGCATGTCGGCCGTCGCGAGCAACGTCTTCACCGACCCGGAGATCGCCACCGTGGGTGTCAGCGCCGCCGACGCCGAGGACAACCCCGACGTCGAGAGCGTGATGATGCCGCTCTCGCGCAACCCGCGGGCGAAGATGCTCGGTATCCGGGAGGGCTTCGTCAAGCTCTTCGCCTACCGGGGGACCGGCACCGTGCTCGGCGGCGTGGTCGTGGCGCCACGCGCGTCGGAGCTGATCTTCCCGCTCGCGCTCGCGGTGCAGAACCGCCTGTCGGTCGACCAGGTCGCCTCGACCTCCTCCGTCTACCCCTCGCTCACCGGGTCCCTGGCCGAGGCGGCCCGCCGGCTGCACCCGTCGCGACCGGAATGAGCGGCTGCTCCTGCAGCTGCAGGTCCACCTCGACGGACCGGCCGCCGGTGGTGAGGATGCGGCTGCGCGTGGCCCGCGTCGCGCGGTCGACGGCCGTGAGGTCGTAGGCGCCCTCGCGGGGCAACGGGAGCGTGTAGCGGCCGTCGTCGTCCGTGCGCACCCACGACACCGACCCCCCGGTCCGTTTGGTGATGACGACCGAGACGTCCGGGGCGGGTCGGCCCTGCGGGTCGGTGATCTGCCCCCGGACGGTGAGCCGGTCCGCCAGGACGAAGGGGGGCAAGGTCCGGTCGTCGGTGAGGTCGGCGTAGACCGACACCGGTGACCACCCCTCCGCCGAGACGACGAAGAGGTGGCGCATCGGGCCGGCGGTGGCCGCGCTGAAGTCGCCCGCGGAGTCCGTGCGTGCCCAGTCGACGTGGCTGCCGCGACCGCCCATGACGGTGACGATCGCGCCCGCGACCTCGTCCCCGTCCGCATCGACGACCCGGCCGTGGACCACGTGGTCGACGGTGAGCCGCTCGGTCGGCTGGTCATCACCCTCGATCGCACGACGCCGCAGGAAGGGCAGGATGAGGACGCTGCTGATGCCCGAGGCGACGGCGGCGAGGACGAACATCAGGGTCAGCGCGCCGGCGGACGGGAAGCCGCCCGTCGTCGAGGTGATGCTCGCCGCGAAGACCGCGGCGGTGATCGCGCTGGCGCTCGAGGTGCCGACCGATCGCAGCAGGGTGTTCAGGCCGTTGGCAGCCGCCGTCTCGGTGACGGGGACGGACCGCATGATCAGCGTGGGCAACGCGGAGTAGGCCAGGGCCGTGCCGACGGTGACGACGATGGTCCCGACGACCACGAGGGCGACGGAGCCGCTGAGGGGGATGCGCGCGAGGTAGGAGACGGTCATGATGACGCCGCCGATGCCGATCGCCAGCTCGGGACCGAAGCGTCGGGTCACCCACCCGGACACCGGGGCGAGTACCCCGAACACCACGGCCGACGGTGCCATCCACAGACCGGCGTGGAGCGCGTCGAGGCCGAGCCCGTAGCCGGTCTCCTCCGGGGTCTGGAGCAGCTGGGTGGACACGAGCATGTTGACGAACATGCCGAAGCCCATGAAGACGGAGATGGTGTTGGCCGACATCACGACCGGCTGGGCGGCCGTGCGGATGTCGACGAGCGGGTTGGGGATGCGCAGCTCGACCGGCACGAAGATCGCCACCAGGACGAGGCCGGCCCCGAACGCGGCGAGGGTGCGGGCGTCGGTCCAGCCCCAGTCGGCCCCCTTCGAGACGGCGACGAGGAGCAGGACGAGGGCGAGGCTGAGCAGGACGGCCCCGCGGAAGTCGAAGGCGCCGGCCGTGCGGACCGCCGACTCGGAGACCGTCATGAGGACGAGGACGAGCATGACGACGGCGAGGACCCCGGGCAGCCAGAGGACGACGTGCCAGTCGAAGGCCTGGGCGAGGTAGCCGCCGAGGGGGAGGCCGACACCGGCGCCGATGGCGAGCGTCGCGCTCATCAGCGCGACCGCGAGCGGTACCTTCTCGGGCTCCAGCTCGTCCCGCATCGTCGCGATGCCGACGGGCACGAGGGCCATGCCGATGCCCTGGAGGACCCGCGCGAGGATCAGCAGGGGGAGCGCCGTGGACGTGCCGCCGAGGAGCGCTCCGGCCGCCACGATCGCCAGGGTCAGCAGGATCATCCGGCGCTTGCCGTACATGTCGGCCATGCGCGAGATCACCGGCGTGGCCACGGCGCCCGCGATCAGCGTCGCCGTGATGATCCACGAGGCATTGCTGGTGCTCGTGCCGATGAGGGCCGGCAGCTCGGGCAGCAGCGGCAGCACCATGGTCTGCTGCAGCGAGACGACGGTCCCGCACAGGGCGAGCACGGCGATGACGACGCCGCCCCCGGCACGCCGGGGAGGCGTGCCGGGGGCGGCGTCGCTGGTGCGCTCGCCCGCCGAGGTGATCAGTCCTTGATGTCGGCGATGACCGCGCCGTTGTTGACGGTCTCGCCGACCGCGGCCTTCAGGTCGGTGATCGTGCCGGCCTTGTGGGCGTTGATCGGCTGCTCCATCTTCATCGCCTCGATGACGACGACGAGGTCACCCTCGGCGACCTCCTGGCCCTCCTCGACGGCGATCTTGACGACCGTGCCCTGCATCGGGGCGGCGAGGCTGTCGCCGGAGGCCGCGACGGCGCCGCCGCCACTGCCGGAGCGCTTCGGGGCCTTCTTCTTCTTGGCGCCACCGCCACCACCGAGGGCGAGGTCGCCCGGCAGGACGACCTCCAGGCGCTTGCCGCCGACCTCGACGGTGATCTTCTGGCGCTCGCCCTCGTCCTCGGCCTCGCCGACCTCGCCGGCGTAGGGCGGGATCTGGTTGTCGAACTCGGTCTCGATCCAGCGGGTGTGCACGGAGAAGGCCGCGCCGTCCTCGGGCGCGAAGGCCGGGTCGGACACGATGGTCTGGTGGAAGGGGATGACGGTCGGCATGCCCTCGACCACGAGCTCGTCCAGGGCGCGACGGGAGCGCTCGAGGGCCTGCTCGCGGCTGGCGCCGGTGACGATGAGCTTGGCGATCATCGAGTCGAAGGCACCGGCGATGGTGTCGCCCTCCTCGATGCCCGCGTCCCAACGCACACCCGGACCGTGGGGCACCCGCATCCTCGTGACCGTGCCGGGGGCGGGCATGAAGTTGCGGCCCGCGTCCTCACCGTTGATGCGGAACTCGAGGGAGTGGCCACGGGCGACCGGGTCGTCGTACCCGAGCTCCTCGCCGTCGGCGATGCGCAGCATCTCGCGCACGAGGTCGATGCCGGTGACCTCCTCGGTCACCGGGTGCTCGACCTGCAGACGGGTGTTGACCTCGAGGAAGGAGATCGTGCCGTCCTGGGCGACGAGGTACTCACAGGTACCGGCGCCGACGTAGCCGGCCTCCTTGAGGATCGCCTTGGAAGCGCGGACGAGCTCGGCGTTCTGCTCCTCGGTGAGGAAGGGGGCCGGGGCCTCCTCCACGAGCTTCTGGTTGCGGCGCTGCAGCGAGCAGTCGCGGGTCGAGACGACCACGACGTTGCCGTGCTGGTCGGCGAGGCACTGGGTCTCGACGTGGCGTGGCTTGTCGAGGAACTTCTCGACGAGGCACTCGCCGCGGCCGAAGGCCGAGACGGCCTCGCGGACGGCGGAGTCGAAGAGCTCGGGGATCTCCTCCATCGTGCGGGCGACCTTGAGGCCGCGACCGCCACCGCCGTAGACCGCCTTGATGGCGATGGGCAGGCCGAACTCCTCGGCGAGCGCGACGACCTCGTCGGCGTCCTTGACGGGGTCCTTGGTGCCGGGGGCCAGCGGGGCGTCGGCCTTGACGGCGATGTGCTTCGCCTTGGCCTTGTCGCCGAGGGCGTCGATGGCCTGGGGGCTCGGTCCGATCCAGATCAGCCCGGCGTCCATGACGGCCTGGGCGAAGTCGGCGTTCTCCGCGAGGAAGCCGTAGCCGGGGTGGACGGCATCGGCGCCGGCCTCCTTGGCGACCTCGAGGATCTTCTCCTGGACGAGGTAGCTCTCGCCGGGCGTCGACCCGCCGAGGGCGTACGCCTCGTCGGCGACCTTGACGTGCAGGGCGTCACGGTCGGGCTCGGCATAGACGGCGACGGAGCCGACGCCGGCATCGGCGCAGGCGCGGGCGATGCGGACGGCGATCTCGCCGCGATTCGCGATGAGGACTTTGCTGATGGCCATGGGGCGCAGACTACTGCGTGCCCGGACCGGGCGAGGCACGGCCCGCATCGTGACCTGCCTCCGTGGCCGGTCCCTCCCCGATACGAACCACTGCAGGCAGCACTTCGTATCGTCAGCAGCCTCTCGTGATGCGGCAGACGATACGAAGTGCTGCCGACTCAGTCGGTCGAGAGGGTGCAGGTGCTCGGGGCCGGGTACTGCGCCCGGATGTCCGCGGCGCGCTCCCGGGCGACGTTCCACCCCGGCAGGCCGTCGTCGGAGGCGTCGGTGGTGGGGGAGGCATGGAGGATGCACGCCTTGACCTCCCTCGGCAGCGAGCTCTCGTGGATGGCCGGCGCGGCATCGGCCGGGAGCTGCGCCAGGTAGCGCTCGTCGAGGGACCCGGTTGCCGCCCAGCGCTCGATGTTGTGCTCGGCGACCCAGGCACTCGTGTTGCCCACCGACCACACGATCGTCACCAGGGCCGCACTGACGAGCACGGTGCGGCCGAGCCACCGGCGGGTCGGGGTGAAGAGCGAGACGAGGACGGCGAGCACGACGACTCCGAGCCAGATCTCGAAGAGGTCGACGCTCACGCGCAGGACCGTGTACCCGAAGGCCTCCTGGTACAGGGCCATGCGTCGCAGGGCCGAGGCGACGACGACGAGGGTGAGCACGCACAGGATGGCGTTCATCGTCGTCATGAGGTGGCGGTCGCGGTCGCTGTCCGCCCGGCCCCAGGCACGCACCCCTGCGACCAGGAGCAGGACCAGGGCCGTGGCGACGGTCAGCTGGCCGAAGCCCTCCCTGGCGGACTCCGCGTACGTGACCCCCGTGGTGCGCAGGACGTAGTCGTGCCCGCCGAACATGGCGGCCGCCTGCGCGGCGATGAAGGCGACGAAGATCGCGATGACGACGCCGAGGGGGACCGCCCACTCCCACGTCGGGATCCGTGCCGAGCCGCCCCGGATGCCGTCGACGTGGGGCGGGTTGATCGACAGGTACAGCCCGGTGAGGGTGATGCCGGTGAAGAAGACGAGGGTGAAGGTCCGGAAGACGACCATGTCGCTCAGCTCCGGGACGAGCGCCGAGGCCCACGACCCGAGGACCGCGTCGGCGGAGGCGAGCAACCCTCCGAAGACAAGGAGCAGCACGAGGCTGACGATGGCGGTCCGCAGCACCGACCACGTCCTCCCCCGACGGGCCAGCGCCTTGATGGTCCGGTCGAGCAGGGGGAGGCCGCGCAGCGCCGAGAACGGCCAGGCCGCGACCGCGGCCACGATCCCCGGGAGGGTGCGGGCGTCGGTGCACGAGGTCGCCGCGAGGACACCGGCGACCGCGACGGCGATGAAGGTGAAGCCCGGGTTGTCGCGCAGCACGGTCGTCGCGGCGAGCGGAAGTGACAGCGCCGCCGCGACCCACGACCACGGCGCCGTGCGGAGGGGTGACGCGAGCCAGATCGCCAGGCCGCCGCAGGCGAGGACGACGAGGAGCCCGAGACCGATCGCGGTGTCCGGCAGCAGGATCGCCGCGACGATCCCGACGCCGAGGGCGGCCAGGAGCAGGTCCGGCCGGGCGGTGGTGACCCGCTCGGGCCACCACCGGGCGATCAGGGACGAAGGGGGTGCCTCCGCGGCCGTGGTGGTGGGTGGTGTCGGGGTGGTCATCGTCGGCTCCGTGCGGGTCGAGGTGGGTGATGGGCGGAGCGGCTGCGCCGCCGTGGCCGTGGGCCACGATCCGGAGTCGCTCGGTCCGGGGGGCACGAGGGGCAGCGTCATGCGCAGCCGGGCCCCGGGCTCGTCCGGGGTGAGGGCCCGGATCGCGCCGCCGTGCATGTCGGCGACCCATCCGGCGATGGCCAGACCGAGGCCGGTGCCACCCCCTTCGTCCCCGCCGGGACCGAAGCGGTGGAAGAGGCGCTCGGCCCGCTGCGGCGACAGCCCCGGCCCCTCGTCGGTGACGGTGAGTGACCACCGGTCGTCGTCGCCGCGGGCGGTGACCGTGACGGTGCCCCCCGAGGGGCTGTGGCGCACGGCGTTGTCGAGGAGGTTGGCGGTGACCTGGGCGAGGCGGGCGCGGTCGCCGGTGACGGTCAGGTCGGCCGGCTGCACGTCGGTGACGAGGGTGACCTCGCGGCTCTGGAGGGACGCCTCGCCGACGGCGGACTCGACGAGGTCGGCGACGACGACCCGGGTGTGGGAGAGGGGGACGCCGCCGTCAGGACGGGACAGGTCCAGCAGGTCGGCGACGAGCGAGCTGAGGCGCTCGGACTGGGCGAGTGCCTTGCCGAGCGACGCGTCGCTCGGGGCGGTGACCCCGTCGACGAGGTTCTCCAGGAGGGCCCGCTGGGCGCTCAGCGGGGTGCGTAGTTCGTGCGCGACGGTGGCGACGAGCCGGCGACGGTGCTCCTCCGCCTGCTGCAGGTCACGAGCCATCGTCGTGAAGGCCCGCGCGAGGGCGGCGACCTCGTCGCTGCCCCTCGTGGTGATCCGGGCGCCGTAGTCGCCGCGGGCCATCCGCTCGGCCGCCTCGGTCATCTGGCGAAGGGGGGTCGTCATCCCCCTCGCGAGCCACTGGGTGACCACGAGCGCGAGGGCGATCGTCGCGGGCAGGGCGAGCCAGAGGGGGAGGCCTGCATCGGTGCCGACCGCGCCGAGGACCGCGGCGACGAGGACGCTCGCGCCGACGAGGACCGCCAGCCGGGCGCGGATGGAGGCCAGCCCGACGAGGGGCTCGGTGCCGCTCACCGGTCGAGCCCGTCGTCGAGGGCGTAGCCGACTCCGTGCACCGTGCGGATGCGGGTGTGCCCGACCTTCGTCCGCAGGGACTTCACGTGCGTGTCGAGCGTGCGGCTGGAGTCGTCCCAGCCCCACAGCTCGGTGGCGATGTGCTCGCGGTGCAGCACCGCCCCGGGCTCGCGGGCGAGCAGCACGAGGACGTCGAACTCGGTCGGCGTCAGGTGCACCGGCTCGCCGTCGACGGTGCACCGGCGGGTGCGGGCGTCCAGCACGAGGCCGTGGTGGCGGAGGGTGCGGTCGAGGTCCGCACCGTCGCGGTGCAGCTCGGCGGCGCGGTCGACGCGGCGCAGCAGGGCCCGGACCCGTGCGACGACCTCGCGCATCCGGAAGGGCTTGGTCAGGTAGTCGTCGGCCCCGACACCGAGGCCGACGATGATGTCGCTCTCGTCGTCGCGTGCGGTGAGCATGAGGACCGGCACCGGCCGCTCGGACTGGATGCGCCGGCAGACCTCGAGCCCGTCGAAGCCGGGCAGCATCAGGTCGAGGACGACCAGGTCCGGGGAGTGCTCCTCGTACGCGGCGACGGCTTCCGGCCCGTCGTACGCGCGCACCACCGCGAAACCCTCCGCCTCGAAGCGGTCGGTCAGCGCCTCGTTGATCGTCGGGTCGTCCTCGACGACGAGCAGGCGCTGTGGGGCTGCGGATCCGGTCATGCCCCAATCCAAGCAGCGGGCATCCGGGGATCGCCCGTACGGGATCTGGAGTTCCTCTGGAGATCCGCCCGCCACATACGAACTACTGCAGGCAGCCCTTCGTATCGTGTGCCGTAGTTCGAGCTGCTGCACGCGATACGTGCTACTGCCTGCAGTACTTCGTTTGGGGGGCGAAGGGGGCGTCAGCCCACCGGGAGCCGGGAGACGAACTGCCGCAGCTGGTCGATGTTGCGCACCTCGTGCATGTCGATGACCTCGGCGTACCTCCCGGCCACCGAGTCTCCGGTGTCCCACTGCCCGACCGGCTCGGGGTTGAGCCAGATCGCGTGCTTCGCGCGGGTGACGAGCTCGCGCAGCGCATCGACCTTGGGGTCGGTGCCGTTGGTGCGGGCGTCACCGAGGACTAGCAGGGTCGAGCGCGGCCCGATGGCGTCGATGTGGTGCGCGACCGCGTCCTCGAAGGCGGCGCCGTAGTCGCTCGACCCGTGCCACCGGGTCATCGTCGCCTCCCGGGAGACGCGCTCGCGGATGTCCTCGCCGATGCGGCTGTCGCGGACGAGCTCGGTGATGTCGTCGCAGGTGTTGACGAAGCCGATGAAACGCACCCGGCGGAAGACCCCGGCCAGGGACTGCAGCAGCATCATCGTGAACCGGGAGAACCCCGCGACCGAGCCGGACATGTCGCACAGCAGGACGATGTCCGCGCGGCTGCGGTGGCGGCGACGGTGCGCGGGGCGGATGGGGACACCGCCGGTCGACATCGCTGCGCGCAGGGTGCGACGGATGTCGATCGCCCCGCGGGAGTGGCGGCGCTGCCGGGCGGCGAGCTTGGCCGCGAGCTTGCGCGAGAGCGGCCCGATGGCCGCCTGCAGCTCTGCCGCCTCCGTGGTGCCGGTGAGCAGGAAGTCCTTGCGCTCCAACGGGTCCCGGACTCCGTAGCGGGAGATCCGGTCCCGCCCGCGGACCTCGGCGTTGCGCCGCGCGGCCTCGGTCTCGATCCGACGGCGGAAGTGCCCGACGCGGGTGCGGATCTCGTCCCGGTCGAACCGGTCGCTGAAGCGGGCGGGACTCCCTTCGCCCGAGCCGCCCGCGCCCGATGCCCCGCCGGAGCCCGACCCGGCCCCGCCGCCGGACCCGTCCCCGGAGCCGCCGGTGACGTCGCCCGCGTCGCGGGCCCGCTGCAGCGCCGCCGCGACCGCCGTCTGCGGCGCGAGGCGCTCGATCGCCTGGTGCGCCGACCACCCGCCGGTGCTCGCCTCGTTGGACAGGCGACCGAGCTCGGCCAGGGCACGCGCGGCGAGCCGGTCGAGCGCCGCGTCGTCGGCGTGCGCGAGGGCGTCCACGAGCTCGTCGCGGATCGCCACGGCCCGCTCGCGCGCACCGGCGGTGTCGGTGGGGTCGGGGGCATCGTCCTCGCCGGTGCGCTGCCCGACGGCTGCGGGGAAGTGGATGTCGAAGAGCTGGTCGAAGAGCACCCGGTCGGCCGAGCGGCGCATCATCGCCGCCGCCGTCCCGGCACGCAGGCGCTCGCGGTCGTCCACGCCGAGCACCCGCGCCGCGGCCGCCGCGTCGGTGATCTCGGAGGTGCCCACCCTGACCCCGTGGTGGCGCAGCGCCCGGCCGAGGTCGACCAGCCGGGTGCTGAGGGGATCAGACGACGGCACGGTCCAGATCCAGCTTCTGCGCGGCGAGCTCGATGTCCTCCCGGTGCTTGAGCACGACGCCCAGGGTCGAGCGCACGAGCTCCGGGTCGAGGTCGCCGGAGGCCCCGAGGCTGAGCAGGGTGCGTGCCCAGTCGATGGTCTCGGCGACGGAGGGGGACTTGCGCAGCCGCATCTCGCGCAGGGCACCGACCAGCCGGACGATCGAGTCGCCGAGCGTCGCGTCGAGGTCCGGCACGGTCAGGGCGACGATCTGCCGCTCGAGCCCGGCCTCGGGGTAGTCGATGTGCAGGTAGAGGCAGCGGCGGCGCAGGGCCTCGGACAGCTCCCGCGTGGCGTTCGAGGTGAGGACGACGAAGGGGGTCTGCCGCGCCCTGATCGTCCCGAGCTCGGGGACGGTCACCTGGAAGTCGGAGAGCACCTCGAGCAGCAGCCCCTCGATCTCGACGTCGGCCTTGTCCAGCTCGTCGATGAGCAGCACGGTCGGGTGCTCGTTGCGGATGGCGGTGAGCAGGGGCCGGGAGAGGAGGAACTCGTCGGTGAAGATGTCCTCCTTGACCGATGACCAGTCGGCCTCGTCCGCCCCCTTCGCGTCGTGGTGCGCGCCGGCGGCCGTGATCCGCAGCAGCTGCTTGGCGTGGTTCCACTCGTACAGCGCTCGGGCCTCGTCGACGCCCTCGTAGCACTGCAGGCGCACGAGCTGGCCCTGCGTCGCGGCGGCGACCGCGGCGGACAGGGCGGTCTTGCCGACGCCCGCAGGACCCTCGACGAGCAACGGCTTGCCCAGCTGGTCGGCGAGGAAGACCGTCGTCGCGATCGCGTCCGAGGCGAGGTAGCCGTGGGCGGCCAGGCGCTCCCGGACGTCGTCGACGGAGGCGAAGCGCGGGGTGTGGGTCATGGGCGGAGTCTAGGATGCCGAGGACGAAGGGAGCGTCCGTGTCCGGTGACATCACTGCGAACCTGGCCCAGCAGCGCGAGCTGTACGGCGAGCCGCTGCGCGACCTCGCGGACCGGGTCATGGGTGCGTTGGGCCTGACGCAGGGCCGACTGGCCCAGACGCTGGGGCTCTCGGCACCGATGCTCTCGCAGCTGCTCTCCGGCCGCCGGACGAAGATCGGCAACCCCGCCGTCGTCCAGCGTCTGTACGCCCTGCTGGAGCTGGTGGACGAGGCGCCGGGGCTGACTGCCCAGGAGCTCGCCGCCCGGATCGAGGCGGTGCACGATGTGCAGGGCACGTATGCGACCACCCGGACGACGAGCGACACCGAGGTGGCCGCGCTCGCCGGGCTGCGGGAGGCAGCCGATCCCGCCGACCTGCGCGGTGCCGCCGACCTGCTCGCGGCGCACCACCCGCGACTGTCCTCCCTGCTGCGCAAGGCCGCCGAGGGCGCGCGTGGGTGAGGTCTTCGCCGGACGCTACGAGCTGCTCGACCTCATCGGGCAGGGCGGCATGGGCTCGGTGTGGCTGGTCCACGACCGGCGCACCGACTCGGTGGTCGCGGCCAAGGTCCTGCGCCAGTCCGACGCGGCCTCGCTCCTGCGCTTCGTGCGCGAGACCGCCTTCCGCGTCCAGCACTCCCACGTGGTCACCCCACTCGGGTGGGCGGGGGAGGACGACCGGGTGTTGTTCACCATGCCGGTCGTCGACGGGGGCTCCGTCGCCACACTGGTCGGTGACCACGGCCCGCTCCCGGCCCCCTTCGTCGCGGAGGTGTTGCGACAGCTGCTCGACGGGCTCTCGGCGGTGCACGCCTCGCGGATCGTCCACCGCGACGTCAAGCCGGCCAACGTGCTGCTCGCCGCCACCGGTTCGGACCGGCCGCACGTCTACCTGACCGACTTCGGCATCGCGGTGGAGCTGGACGGTCCACGCCTGACGGAGACGAATGTCGCGATCGGCACGCCCGGCTACATGGCCCCCGAGCAGCGCCGGGGGGAGCTGACGACGGCCAGTGACCTGTACGCGGTCGGTGCGCTCGCGCGGTTCATGCTCACGGCGCTGCCGCCCGAGGGGGACCCGCTGACCCTCGATCGGCCCCGCGACGTGTCGGAGTCGCTGTGGAGCCTGACCGCTGACCTCTTGGCCGATGACCCGGCCGACCGCCCCGACGCTGCGGCCACGATGGCCCGCCTGCAGGAACCCGGGCTGGCGTGGACGTCCGGCGCGGCCGGTGATGTCGAGGTGCTGCAGCAGGTCTTCGACACCTCCGCCGGCGACACCGAGCCCCTCGAGCCGCCGACCGTGGTCGTGTCGGGGCCTGAGTCCGCACCCGGGCCCGGGTCAGGGAGCCCGCCCCGGCGCAGGCGCGCGGGACTGCTGTCGACCGGTGCCGTGACCGTCGCGGTGGTGCTGGTGGCCGTCGTGCTCGCGTGGACGTCCCTGACCGACCGCGACCCGGGGGGCGGCGACACCGCGACCAGTCCACCCGCATCGAGCTCGCCGAGCACGGATGGTCCGAGCCCGAGCAGCAGCTCCTCGTCACCCGCGGAGCAGCCCGAGCCGACGCCGACGTCGACGACCGGTTCCGTCGAGGTGGGCACCGTGGTCGGCCGCGTCGGGCAGCCGTGCGAGTTCAGCGACGTGGGCCTGCGTGAGACGACCTCGGACGGGGTCGAGGTCGTCTGCCAGCAGGCCGACGACGGTGGCTACTCCTGGGAGCGCGCGGACTCCTGAGCCCCGGCACCCTTGCGGCGCAGGCCGAACCACGCGCCGGCGCCGAGGACGATCGCGGCGAGCAGACCGCCACCGACCCACGGAAGGGGGGAGCCCCCTTCGTCGCTCGTGGCTGCGGCGGCCGCACCGGCCTCCTTGCTACCGGTGTCGCCGGAGTCGTCCGCCTGCTTCTTGTCCGTGGCTTCGGCGCTCGTCTCGTCCTCGCTGGCGTACTCGACGAGGTTGGTGGGCTTGCCCTCGAGGTCGACGGTGAAGGCGACCTTGATCGGCTGACCCGCCAGGTCCTCGCCGACCTCCTTGGTGCTGACCCCGAGCGCGTAGTAGTACCACCCGCTCATGCTGGCCGCGGGGGTGGCGTCGACGGTCGAGGTGTTCGCGTAGCGGTTCTTGTACCGGACGTTCGCGGTGCGCACCGACCCGGGGGACGAGTACGCAGGATTGAACTGACCCGGAGCGCGCACACTCTCGTCCACTTTCTGCCGGTCCGGGGAGAAGGCCTCCCCATCGATGAGCAGGTAGTTGGTGCGGCCGATGTCCGCGGGGAATCGGAAGCCGCCGGTGGGGCCGTGGGTGGTGAATCGGGCGGTCTGGCCGTAGTCGACCTTGACCCGGTAGACGAGGGTCTCCCCGGGGACGAGGGTGTCGACCCAGGTGCCTTCGGTGATCGCGGGGGCGTCGGAGAAGGACAGACCACCGGCGATCGGTTGCGCCTCACCCGCCGTCAGGTCCTTCGCCTCCGGCAGGTCGCCGGCGGCGTCCGGCAGCTCGGGCAGGTTGGTGACCCTGGGTTCCTCGATGACCTGGATCTCCGTCGGTGTGGTCTGCTGCGCTCCCTCTCGGTGGACCAAGGCGGTGAAGGTGCCCATCGCCCGGCAGGACTCGCTGGCGGGTTCCTCCTCGGGTGACTGGCCGAGCACGTGCCCGGTGACGGTGACGATCCGCTTGAACCCGTGGAAGTCTCCGACGATTCCGAACTCGTCAGCACACTCCGTGCCGTCGGGGGCGAGGATCGTCAGGTAGAGGTTCTCGAGGTCGGCGTCGTCCTCCTCGCGGTTGTAGTACGTCTTCGGTTTGGTGGTGACGGAGACATGGAGGGTGGACTGCTTCTGGGTGCGTTCGATGGTGTACGCGCGCCAGGAGTCCTCGCTGGCGGTCAGCTCGTCGGTCCAGAGGCCGGGGGTGAGGGTGGGCAGGTCAGCGGGTGCCTGTTCGTTCTCGGCGAGGTCGGTGCCGGTGACGGGCTGACCGGTGAAGCCGAAGTCGCGCACGGCGCGGGTGGAGATCTTGTTCAGGCTGTTGGCGAGCTCGTCGGCGTCGGCGGCGTCGTAGTAGGTGCCGCCGCCGGTCTCGGCGATGCACTGCAGCTGCTCACGGGCGGTGTCCTCGACGCCGAAGCCGACGGTGTCGATACGCAGGTCGACGCCGTCCTGGACGAGGTCTTTCACGACGGGGCAGGGGTCGGGCACGCAGGACTCTTCGCCGTCGGAGACGAGGACGATGTTGCGCTTGCCGGTGTCGCCCAGGTCGTCCATGGCCTTGGTCAGGGAGTGGGCGATGGGCGTCTCGCCCTTGGCCTCGAAGCCTTTGATGGCCCGCGTGAGGGCGGGCTTGTCCAGGGGGCCGATCGGGACGGCGAGCTGGGTGTCGTTGCAGGCGGCCTTGGTGGGCTTGCCGCCCTCCTCGGTGGCGCCGTAGACGCGCAGGCCGACGTTGGTGTCGCTCGGCAGCGACTCCACCACGCCGGTCAGGGCCGTCTTCGCTGCCTGCATCTTGGTCCCGCCGGCAGGGTCGGACTCCTTCATCGACCCGGACGCGTCGAGCATCAGCAGCAGCTCACCCGGCTCCTCGGTGGCGCTCGTGGCGGTGGTCCCGGTCTGCGTGTCGGCCGTGGCCGCTGTGGCCACGGCGCCGGTGAACGCGACGACGCCGGCCAGGCCAGCGCCCAGGAGCGCTCGGACGGGAGCGGTGGAGGTGTGCATCGTGTCTTTCCCCTGAGGACGGTGCGGTGTTTGCTAAAGCAAACGTAGATATTTGCTTTAGCGAATGTCAACCGGTGTCGCGATGATCCTAGGTCAGGACTGCGGCCCTCGCTCCTGCGCGGGTCGGCCTGGCTCCCGTACCCGTCGTCGCGCAGGGGCGCCGGGTGCAGAGGACGATGCTCGCTCAGAGGGCGTCGAGCTCGTCCTGACAGCGCTGCTCGAAGGTGCTCAGCTCGGTCAGTGCGTCCTCGATGTCACGGCGTCGCTGCTCGAGGTCCTCCCGGCGCTCGTCGATCTGCCCCAGCACGTACTCCAGCTGGCTGCGCTTGCCGCGCGGGACGTCGTAGAGGTTGACGATGGTGGCGATCTCGTCGAGCGGGAAGCCGAGCCGCCGCCCGCGCATGATCAACGACAGCCGGGTGCGCTCGCGGCGGTGGAAGATGCGCGTCGTGCCGACCCGCTCGGGGGAGAGCAGGCCGATGTCCTCGTAGTGGCGCACCGTGCGGGTGGTGATGCCGAACTCGTCGGCGATCTCCCGGATGGTCCACGTCCGCTCGGCAGGGTCGACGGCGTCGGTCCCGTCCGGGGACCCGCTCGGCCCCGGGCGTCGCGCCCCCTTCGTCGGACTTGTCATGCGCCGTAGCATGCTTTACGTTGACGTCAACGTCAAGCACTGGCGCACCGGCGACGTCGCCGCGGCGCAGGGAAGGGTGAGCATGTTCGAGCTCTCGCAGGACCACGAGGACTTCCGCGCCGCCGTGCGCGACTTCGCCGAGGGCGAGGTCGAGCCGCACGTCGCGCAGTGGGACAAGGACCACCACCTCCCGCTGGAGGTGGTGCGGAAGATGGGCGAGATGGGCTTCTTCGGCCTCGTCGTCCCCGAGCGCTGGGGCGGGTCCGCCGAGACGGTCGACGGCGTCGTCCAGTCCGACTTCACGGCCCTGTGCGTGGCCATCGAGGAGCTGGGGCGCGTCGACCAGTCCATCGGCATCACGCTGTCCGCGGGCGTGGGCCTGGGCATCAACCCGATTCTCTCCTTCGGCGACGACGACCAGCGGGACCAGTGGGTGCCCGACCTCGTCGCCGGTCGCGCGCTCGCCGGCTTCGGCCTGACCGAGCCGGACGCCGGATCCGACGCGGGTGGCACGCGCACGACTGCCAAGCGGGACGGGGACGAGTGGGTCATCAACGGCGCCAAGTCCTTCATCACCAACTCCGGCACCGACATCACCTCCCTCGTCACCGTGACCGCCCGGACCGGGACGAGCGAGGACGGCCGCGCGCAGATCTCGGCGATCATCGTGCCGAGCGGCACCCCCGGCTTCACCGTCGAGGAGCCCTACGACAAGCTCGGCTGGCACATCTCCGACACGCACGGCCTGAGCTTCTCGGACTGCCGCGTGCCCGTGGGCAACCTCGTCGGCGAGGAGGGCAAGGGCTTCCGCCAGTTCCTCAAGACGCTCGACGACGGCCGGATCGCCATCGCCGCCCTCGCGACGGGCCTGACGCAGCGGATGCTCGAGCTGTCCACGGAGTACGCGGGCACCCGCACCTCCTTCGGCCGTCCGATCGGTGCCAACCAGGGCGTCTCCTTCCAGGTGTCCGACCTGGCCGTCATGGCCGAGACCTCGCGCGTGCTCACCTACAAGGCCGCGTGGCTGAAGGACCAGGCCGACCGCGGCCTGCGCTCGACCAAGGAGGTCGCCAAGGCCGCCGCCATCGCGAAGCTCTACAGCTCCGAGGCCGCCGTCGGCGCCACCCGCATCGCCACCCAGATCTTCGGCGGCAACGGCTTCATGGAGGAGTACCCCGTGGCGCGCTTCTACCGCGATGCCAAGATCCTGGAGATCGGTGAGGGCACCTCCGAGGTCCAGCGCATGGTCATCGCCCGCCACCTCGGCCTCCCGGCCTGAGCGAAGGGAGCGACATGTCCACCCCGTACCCGCTCGACCCCAAGGTCGAGGACGTCCGCCGTCGCATCGCCGAGGCCCACGAGGCCTCGGAGCGTCCCTCGGCGAAGGCCGCGGCCAAGCTCGAGTCGCAGAACAAGCTCTACGTCCGCGACCGCATCGCGCTGCTCGTCGACGAGGGGTCCTTCGTCGAGGACGGCCGCTACGCGAACGCCCTCGCCGCGGGCCTGCCCGCCGACGGCGTCGTCACCGGACGCGGTCTCGTCGACGAGCGGCCGGTGATCGTCATCGCCAACGACCCGACCGTCAAGGCCGGCTCGTGGGGTGCGCGCACCGTCGAGAAGATCGTGCGCGCGACCGAGATGGCGCTGCGCGAGGAGCTGCCCGTCTTCTGGCTCGTCGACTCCGCCGGTGCCCGCATCACCGACCAGGTCGAGATGTTCCCCGGCCGGCGCGGCGCCGGGCACATCTTCCACAACCAGGTGGCCCTCTCCGGCAAGGTGCCGCAGGTGTGCTGCCTCTTCGGCCCGAGCGCGGCCGGTGGCGCATACATCCCCTCCTTCACCGACCTGGTGATCATGGTCGAGGGCAATGCGTCGATGTACCTCGGCAGCCCCCGCATGGCCGAGATGGTCGTGGGGGAGAAGGTCTCGCTGGAGGACATGGGCGGCGCCCGCATGCACTGCACCGTCAGCGGTGTCGGTGACGTCCTCGTCGCCGACGACGCCGAGGCCATCGAGACGGCCCGGATCTGGCTGAGCTACCTGCCGCTCAACTGGCACAGCGAGCTCCCGTCGTACGCGCCGGAGGCCCCGGCGAGGCAGCTGACGCAGGAGACCATCCCGGAGCGCGAGTCGCAGCCCTTCGACGTCCACGACGTCATCGACGGTCTCGTCGACGACGACTCCTTCTTCGAGGTCAAGTCGCTCTTCGCCCCGGAGCTCGTCGTCGGCCTCGGCCGCATGGCGGGGGAGACCGTCGGCATCGTCGCCAACAACTCGATGGCCAAGGGCGGCGTGCTCTTCACCGACAGCGCCGACAAGGCCTCGCGCTTCATCTGGCTGTGCGACGCCTACTCGATCCCGTTGATCTACCTGGCCGACGTCCCCGGCTTCATGATCGGCTCCGAGGTCGAGCGCGGGGGCATCATCCGCCACGGCGCGAAGATGGTCTCGGCCGTCTCCTCGGCGACGGTGCCGCAGTTCTGCGTCGTCATCCGCAAGGCCTACGGCGCCGGCCTCTACGCCATGGGCGGACCCGGTTTCGCGCCCGACGCGACCATCGCCCTGCCGACCGCGCGCATCGCGGTCATGGGTCCGGAGGCCGCCGTCAACGCCGTCTACGCCAACAAGATTGCCCAGGTCGAGGCCGAGCACGGGGAGGCCGCCCGCGACGAGTTCATCGCCCGGGCCCGCGCCGAGTACGAGGAGGACGTCGACCTCGAGCGCCTGGCGGCCGACCTCGTCCTCGACCAGGTGATCGAGCCGGACGGTCTGCGCGACGAGCTGCTCACCCGGTTGCGGCACGCGCGCGGCCGCGAGCGCACCTTCTCCACCCGCCGCCGGGACATCCCGCCGGTGTGACGAGGCTCGCGCCTCTCGCACTGCATGATCCGCGCCGCATTGTTACCTTCGGGTAGTCATCGGCGGAGGTCCTCTCCGCCATGTTCCCCGACGGAGGATTTCCTGATGCAGCGCAGCATTCGATGGACTGCCCCCCTGGCGGCAGCCGCCTGTGCGGTCGGCCTCGTGGCGACCGCCGGAGGCGCCGGAGCGGCGACCAGCGACCCCCTTCGCCCCGACCTGTGGGGCCTGGACCAGATCAACGCCGAGGAGTCGTGGGGGGCCACGACCGGTGAGGGCGCGACCGTCGCGGTCGTCGACACCGGCGTCGACCTCGGTCACCCCGACCTGGCCGGCCAGCTCGTGCCGGGCGCGACCTTCGTCTGCGAGGAGGGCCACGAGGGCTCCTGCGGGGACGGCGGGTGGAAGGGCGTCGACGGGGTCGGCCAGGACGTCGACTCCCACGGCACCCACGTCGCCGGCACGGTCGCGGCCGTCGCCGACAACGGGATCGGCGTCGCGGGCGTCGCCCCGGACGCCAACATCATGCCGATCAAGGTGCTCGAGGACGGCTCGGGCACCAATGCCGACATCGCCGAGGGCATCCGCTGGGCGGCCGACAACGGCGCGGACGTCATCAACCTCAGCCTCGGCAGCCTGCCGGGTCTGCAGCTCATCGGGGCGCTGGGGCTGGACACGACCACCATCGACGCCATCCAGTACGCCCGGGACAAGGGCGCCCTGACCGTCGCGGCGGCCGGCAACTCCTCCACGCTGCTGTGCAACGACCCCGCCTTCAACAGCGACTCGATCTGCGTGGGGGCGACGGACCGCGACGAGATGAAGGCCTACTACTCCGAGACGCCGATCAAGCTCAGCGGGAAGGCCGTGGCCGCCCCGGGTGGCGCCGGCAGCCCGCTCGGTGGCCCCTGCGAGGACGACATCATCTCCACCGTCCCGCGCGGTACCGGGACCGCGGAGTGCGGCGGCGCGGACTACGACGCGTACGCGGGTACCTCGATGGCGACCCCGCACGTCGCCGGCGTCGCGGCCCTGCTCTACGGCCAGGGCCGGCCCATGGTCGGTGTCGAGGACGCGATCCTCACCACCGCGCGCCACCCCGTGCTCGGCACCCGCGGCGGGTCCAGCCTCATGTACGGCAAGGGCATCGTCGACGCGCAGGCCGCGACGGCGACTCCCGTCTCCTGACGGACTGCCCACGACGAAGGGTGGTGGTGACCGCATCGGTCACCTCCACCCTTCGTCCGTGTCAGGCGGAGGCGACGTCCCACCACGGGATGTCGAGGTCGCCCAGCAGCCTGCGCAGCAGCGGCAGGCAGAGCCCGACCACCGTGCTCGGGTGCCCCTCGATCGACTCGACGAAGGGGGCGCCGACCCCGTCGAGCGTGAAGCCGCCCGCGACGTGCAGCGGCTCGCCGGTGGCGAGGTAGCCCTCGAGCTCCTCGTCGGTGATGTCGGCGAAGTGCACGGTCGCGCTCGCCGTCGCGCCGGTGTTCCGGCCGCTGACCGGGTCGACGAGCCAGTGCCCGGTGTGCAGCACGCCGGTCCTGCCGCGCACGTCCCGCCACCGACGGCGGGCGACCTCGACCGTGCCGGGCTTGCCGTGGACGGCTCCGTCGATCTCGAGCACCGAGTCGCAGGCGAGCACGAGCCGGCGGTCGCCGGCCAGCCGATCCCGGACGGTGGCCCCCTTCGCCTCGGCGAGGACCTGGGCGAGCCCGGCGGGGGAGAGGTCGGGATCGCGCCGCCGAACCTCCGTCTCGACGGCGTCCTCGTCGACATCGCTGACGACCACGTCGGGGTCGATGCCGCTGGCGCGCAGCAGACCGAGGCGGGCGGGGGAGGCGGAGGCGAGGACGAGCGAGGTCATGGACACAGTCTCCTATCTGTTGCCGCCGGGATGACCTGCCGGTAACTTGTGGCCATCCACGGATGACGAGGTCGTCTGCCTCCGGGACACCCCTGCCCGGTCGGGGGATCTCTCTCGCCACGCACAGACAGGACCCACATGAGCATCCTCCCGAGGCGCTCGGCCGCCGCAGCCGCGCTCGCGGTCGCCATCGCCCTCCCGCTCGCCGGCACCGCCGGCGCATCCCCCCACGACGTCCCCGGCACCGCCGGGGCCAGCACCCTGACCGACACGCCGGAGCCGGAGCGTCCCGAGTTCTACGAGCCGCCGGCCCAGATCCCGAGCACGCCGGGGACCGTCATCCGCACGGAGCCGGCCCCCTTCCTGCTCGACCCCCTGGGCCTCTCCTCGAGCGTGGTCACCGCGACCCGCGTGATGTACTCCTCGACCGACGCCGACGGCGTCCCGATCGCCGTGACGGGCACCGTCTTCGTCCCCCGGACCGACTACGTCGGTGCCTCCGACCGACCGCTGATCTCCTACACGGCGGGGACGCAGGGCATCGCCGACCGCTGTGCACCCTCCCGCCAGATGGAGGAGCTCGTCGAGTACGAGGGGCTCGGCATCGCCCGCACGGTCGGCCGCGGGTACGCCGTGGCGATGACCGACTACCAGGGGATGGGCACGCCCGGCACGCACACCTACATGGCCCGCGCCGCCCAGGGCCACGCCTCGCTCGACATGGCCCGGGCCGCGCAGTCGCTGCAGGGCGACGACGTGGACGCGGACAACCCCGTCGGCCTGATGGGTTACTCGCAGGGTGGCGGCGCGGCGGCCGCGGCCGCCGAGCTCGCCTCGTCCTACGCACCGGAGCTGGACATCAGGGGGTCGGCCATCGGTGCCCCGCCGGCCGACCTGGCCACGGTCGGGGCCAACATCGACTCCGGTCCGTACAACGCGTTCGCGCTGTTCGCGCTCCTCGGCGTGGCCCAGGCCGAGCACATCGACCCCGCGCCCTACCTCAACGAGACTGGTGAGGAGGTGGCCGCGGCCGTCGAGGGCGACTGCGTGTACGACCTCTTCGACCACGCCTTCAAGGACACCGGCCAGTACACCGAGAGCGGGGAGAGGCTGACCGACCTGCTGGCTGGCGACACCTTCGCGGCGGCGGTCACCGAGCAGCGGATCGGCACGCTGAGGCCGAACGCGCCCGTGGTGATCAACCACGCCTGGGGTGACGAGGTCATCCCCTTCGAGGTCGGCAAGCAGCTCGGCAGCGACTGGTGCGACCAGCGCACGAGGGTGACGCTCAACGGCGGACTGACCCCGACGCACGTCGGCGGGATGGTGCCGCACGTGGAGAAGTCGATGTACTTCTTCGAGAAGCGCTTCGCCGGCGGCGACACGGCCAACAGCTGCTGGCGCCTCTGAGGTGAGTGGCTGACCGGCGCCGGCACCCCGGTTGGCGAAGGGCGCGGCCTGACTCAAGGCCCGAGGAACGAGGGCCAAGGGACGCGTCCTTTGTCAGTCGGGGTGCTCCCGGTGTGACCCCGCTCAGCCCAAGACCGCGGTGCGTAGCGTGTCCAGGCCGACACCGCCGACGTCGAGGGCCCGGCGGTGGAAGGCCCTCAGGTCGAAGGCATCGCCCTCGCGGCGGGCGGTCTCGTCACGCAGCTGCAGCCAGAGCCGCTCACCGATCTTGTAGCTCGGGGCCTGCCCGGGCCACCCGAGGTATCGATCCAGCTCGAAGCGCAGGAAGCTCTCCTCCATGTTGGCGTGGGCGCTGAGGAAGGTCCACGCCTTCTCGTAGGTCCAGGCGCCGCCCCCGACCTCGGCGGGCGCCTCGAACCCGCAGTGCACCCCGATGTCCAGGACCACCCGCGCCGCCCGGAGCGACTGACCGTCGAGCAGGCCCATCCGGTTGCCGGGGTCGTCCATGTGGCCCAGCTCGGCCATGAGCCACTCCGCGTACAGCGCCCAGCCCTCGCCGTGGCCCGACGTCCACGAGGCCAGGCGACGCCAGCGGTTGAGCAGCTGCCGGCGGTGGATGGTCTGGCCGACCTGGAGGTGGTGGCCCGGCACGCCCTCGTGGTAGACGGTCGTCAGCTCGCGCCACGTGCCGAACTGGGTGACCCCCTTCGGCACCGACCACCACATCCGGCCCGGGCGGGAGAAGTCGTCGCTCGGTCCGGTGTAGTAGATGCCGCCCGTCTCGGTGGGCGCGATCATGCACTCGATGGTGCGGACCGGCTCGGGGATGTCCATGTGCGGGGAGAGCAGCTCGATGGCCTCGTCCGCCTTCTCCTGCATCCACGCCTGCAGCGCGTCGGTGCCGTGGATCTGGTACCGGGGGTCGGCGTCGAGGATCGCGATGGCCTCCCGGATGGTCGCGCCGGGGGAGATCCGCTCGGCGACCGCGGCCATCTCACCCGTGATCCGGGCGAGCTCCTCCTGGCCCCAGGCGTAGGTCTCCTCGAGATCGACACGGGCGCCGAGGAAGGCGCGCGAGTGCAGCTCGTAGTCCTCGCGGCCGCAGGCGTCAGCCTCGGGGGCCCTGTCCCGCAACGGTTTCAGCCGCTCGGCCAGGTCGCGGTAGGCGCCGGCGGCCGCGTCGACCGAGCGGCGCAGGTCGGCGGCGAGGGACTCCGGGAGCGGCTGCCCGTCCAGCCCCGCGCCCGCGAGGAAGGAGGCGAAGTAGCCGTCCGGGGCGGTCAGGTCGGCGCACTGCTCGATGCACCGCTCGTACTGGCGAAGGGGGGCGATCCGCCCCCTGCCGGCCGCTGCGGTGAGCGACTCGGTCCACTGCTCGAGGGCGGTCGGGACCTTGCCCATGCGGGTGGCGATCGTCGCCCAGTCCTCGGGGGTCGCGGTGGGCATCACGTCGAAGACGTCGCGCACGGACTGCATCGGTGAGGCGAGCACGTTGACCTCGCTCAGGTCCAGACCGGCCTCGTGCATCTCCTCGGCGAGCCCGAGCCGCTCACGCATCGCCTCCAGGGTCACCCGGTCGACGTCGTCGACGGGGGTGGCTCCCTCCAACGCTGCCAGCGTCTCGAGACGCAATCGTGATGCGGCGGCGAACCCGTCGGGGGAGAGGTCGTCCAGGTCGGCGTCGTGCCCCGGGACGCCGAGGTAGGTCGCCTCGATCGGGGAGAGCGCGACCTCGGCGTCGAGGTGTGCCTCGGCGATGCGATCGATGTCGGTGGTGGGACGGGGTGTGTCGGTGCTCACACCTCGGACGGTATCGATCGCGATGGCCGATCGCAGCCCTTTTGACGTCATGATTCGTCAGCTGCACGGCCACGTTGCCTCCGTCTGATAGGAAGACCGCAGCCGTTCCCCCTTCACCCCACGGAGTGACCGCATGACCCTCACCGCTGCCGCCGACGGATCCGCTCTCGGCAACCCCGGCCCTGCCGGCTGGGGCTGGTACATCGACGAGGACCGCTGGGACCGTGGAGGGTGGGCACACGGGACGAACAACATGGGCGAGCTCACGGCCGTGCTGGACCTGCTGCAGCAGACGGCCCACCTCGACGAGGACCTCCACGTCATCTGCGACAGCAAGTACGTCATCAACTCGATCACCGCGTGGATGCCCGGGTGGAAACGCAAGGGCTGGCGCAAGAAGGACGGCAAGCCGGTCCTCAACGTCGAGATCATGCAGGCGCTCGACGCGGCGATGGCCGGCCGGCGGGTGACCTTCGAGTGGGTCAGGGGCCACACCGGCCACGCGCTCAACGAGGACGCCGACCGACTCGCGACGAGCGCGGCCGCGGCATGGGCGAAGGGGGCGGCACCCGAGCCGGGACCCGGCATCCCCGGCGCCCGGTCGGGCACGGCCGAGGCAGTCGTCGAGCGGGTCGCCGAGCCGGCGCAGGACGAGCCGTTGTCGCTCTTCTGAGGCGGCCGTCGAGGCCAGGGGCTCAACGGCGGGCGGTGATGCGCCCCAGCTCGGCGCGCCGGTTGCCGGTCAGGGCGCCGGAGTCGGTAGCAGTGGACCGTGCACGAAAGGGACTCCCGAGAGCCGCCACCCCGAGGAAAGAGGTGCGTCTGCTGCAGGAGTCCCTTCTGTGTACGACCCGTCAGCCGGGGAAGGCGGATGCCCGCCAGGCACCGGGCGACGGGTGCAGGGGTGCCCGCACGAGGCGCTCGCGCGAGGCCCAGCGGGTGGCCGGACCAGCGGGCTCCTCGTCCTCGCCCCCGCCCACGCCGGAGAGCACGGCGACGAGCGCGGCGACCTGCTCCGCGGACGCGTTGCCGACGACCTCGATGCGCGGGCCGGCGGGTGCTGCCGGGTCCGGGGTGTCGATCCCGGTCTCGTCGCCGGTCACAGCGGGATGTTCCCGTGCTTCTTGGGCGGCAGCGTCTCGCGCTTGGTCTTGAGCGCACGCAGCGCGCGGCTGACGTTCATCCGGGTGTTGCTCGGCGTGATGACCGTGTCGATGTAGCCCCGCTCCGCGGCGACGTACGGGTTGGCCAAGGCGTCCTCGTAGGCGGTGATGAACTCCTGGCGGGCCTCCTCGACGTCGCGGCCCTCGGCCTCGGCGGCCGCGAGCTGCTTGCGGTAGAGGATGTTGACCGCGCCCTGGGCGCCCATGACGGCGATCTGGGCGGTCGGCCACGCGAGGTTGATGTCGGCACCGAGGTGCTTGGACCCCATGACGTCGTAGGCGCCGCCGTAGGCCTTGCGGGTGATGACCGTGACGAGCGGGACGGTCGCCTCGGCGTAGGCGAAGATCAGCTTCGCGCCGCGGCGGATGATGCCGTTCCACTCCTGGTCGGTGCCCGGCAGGAAGCCCGGGACGTCCACGAAGGTCAGGACGGGGACGTTGAAGGCGTCGCAGGTGCGCACGAAGCGGGCGGCCTTCTCCGAGGCGCCGATGTCGAGCGTGCCCGCGAACTGCATCGGGTTGTTGGCGACGACGCCGACCGAGCGGCCCTCGATCCGGGCGAAGCCGCAGATGATGTTCGGCGCGAACAGCGGCTGCACCTCGAGGAAGTCGCCGTCGTCGACGACCGAGGTGATGACCTGCTTCATGTCGTAGGGCATGTTCGGCGAGTCCGGGATGATCGTGTCGAGCACCCGGTCCTCGTCCGTCACCTCGAGGTCGAGCTCTTCGCCGAAGACAGGAGGCTCCTCGAGGTTGTTGCTCGGCAGGAAGCTCAGCAGCGCCTTGACGTAGTCGATCGCGTCGTCCTCGTCGGAGGCCATGTAGTGGGCCACGCCGGACTTGGTGTTGTGCGTGTGCGCACCACCGAGGTCCTCGAACTCCACGTCCTCGCCGGTGACGGTCTTGATCACGTCCGGGCCGGTGATGAACATGTGCGAGGTCTGGTCGACCATGATGGTGAAGTCGGTGACCGCGGGGGAGTAGACGGCGCCACCGGCGCACGGGCCCATGATCAGGGAGATCTGCGGGATGACACCCGAGGCGTGCACGTTGCGCTTGAAGATCTCGCCGTAGAGGCCCAGGGAGACCACACCCTCCTGGATGCGGGCACCGCCGGAGTCGTTGAGACCGACCACCGGGCAGCCGATCTTCATCGCGAAGTCCATGACCTTGGTGATCTTCTCGCCGAAGACCTCACCGAGGGACCCGCCGAAGACGGTGAAGTCCTGCGCGAAGACGGCGACCTGACGACCGTCGACCGTGCCGTAGCCCGTGACGACACCGTCGCCGTAGGGCCGGTTGGCCTCCTGGCCGAAGGCGGTCGAGCGGTGGCGGGCGTACTTGTCCATCTCGACGAAGGTGCCCTCGTCGAGGAGGAGCGCGATGCGCTCGCGGGCGGTCTGCTTGCCGCGGGAGTGCTGCTTCTCCACGGCGCGGGTCGACCCGGCGTTGGCGACTTCGGCCACGCGACGCTTGAGGTCGGCGAGCTTGCCGGCCGTCGTGTGGATGTCGATGTCGACGGGGACATCGGTGCCGCCGATGGAGTGAGCGTCAGTGGTCTCGGTGCTCTGGGACATGGTGCGAAGCCTAACCTTGACCGTGTGCCGACCCCGATGGACGTCCAACGACTGACCACCCTGCTGCCTCCCGAGGAGGGGTGGGGCGAGGTCGTCCACCTGCCTCGCGTCGGCTCGACGAACGCCGCTGCGGCGGAGCGCGGGGCGCTGTGGTCACCGGTCGTCACCGAGCACCAGACGGCCGGCCGTGGCCGGCTCGGGCGTCCGTGGCAGGACGCTCCGGGGGCCTCCCTGGCCATGTCGGTGGTCGTGCCCCCCGTGCAGCCCCCGGGGTGGCTGCCCCTCGCGACGGGACTGGCCGTGCGCTCCGCGCTCGTGGACGAAGGGGTGGACGCCCACCTGAAGTGGCCCAACGACGTCCTCCTCCCGGGCGACGGGGACCGGAAGGTGTGCGGCATCCTGTGCCAGTCGCGGCCCGACGGGCGCGTGGTCGTGGGCATCGGCATCAACGTGGGCCACGAGCGGGGTGACCTGCCGGTGGAGACGGCCACCTCCCTTCGCCTCGTCGGTGCGCAGGTCGACCGGACCACGCTCGCGGCAGCGGTGCTCACCCACCTGCGCCGCTGGCACGCCGCCCTGACGGAGGGGGGTGACTCGGCCGAGCAGGTCCGGGCCGCCTATGCCAGCGCCTGCGCCACCCTCGGTCGCCGGGTCGTCGTGCACCACCCGGACGGCACCCGTGAGGAGGTCGAGACCACGGGTCTGGACCTCGAGGGGCGCCTGTGTGTCACCGGGGCGCGTGGCTCGGATACCGTTGCGGCGGGTGACGTGCAGCACATCCGACTGCCCGGCGCGTCGCCCCACTGACCCATCGACCGCCACGGAGGTGCTGTGCCGTACGAAGGAGCCCACGGGCACGGCCCCGACGAGTCGGACCTCACGGACGACGGCGGGCCGGAGGAGTTCGAGCGCGTCCTGCTCGGCCGGCCTGCGTCGATGGGTCGGCGCCAGGTCTCCCGCGGCGCCGGGGTGTCGGTGCGATCCGCCCGCAAGTTCTGGCACGCGATGGGCTTCCCCATCGTCCAGGAGGGCGACGACATGTTCACCGAGGCCGACCTGGAGGCGCTCGCGCGGGTGGCCCGGTTGGTCCGGGAGGGCGAGTTCCCCGAGGAGTTCGCGCTGTCGATGACCCGCGCGCTCGCACGGACCATGGACCGCCTCGCCGCGTGGCAGGCGCAGCTGGTCCTCGAGGAGGTCTCCCGCCAGCGCCACGGTGACGAGGAGCCGACCGAGGAGGAGGCCATCGGCGACTCCGAGGTCGCCGCCGCCTGGCTGTCCGGCCTCGCCGACGACCTCGAGCCCCTCCTGCTCTACGTGTGGCGCCGGCAGCTGACCGCGACGATCCAGCGGCTGCTCTCCGTCGAGGAGGAAGCCGGTCGGATGTCGGTCATCGGCTTCGCCGACCTGGTCAACTTCACCTCGGTCGTGCGTCGTCTCACGGAGCGGGACCTCGCGCGACTGGTCCAGCGCTTCGAGGACCTGTGCACGGACATCGTCACCGCCCACGGCGGCCGGGTCGTGAAGACGGTGGGTGACGAGGTGCTCTTCCAGACCTTCGAGGTCGCTCCCGCGGCCGCCATCGCCCTCGACCTCGTCGAGGCCATGACCGAGGACGACCTCCTCCCGGAGGCACGGATCGGGATGGCCCACGGACCCGTCGTGCGACGGCTCGGCGACGTCTTCGGCACGACGGTCAACCGCGCCAGCCGGCTGACCTCCGTCGCGCCGCCCGGCGGCGTCTACGTCGACGACGCCCTCACCCGGTTGCTCGAACCCCTCAGCGGTTTCGCCGCCGTCCCGACGCGCCGTCGGTCGCTGCGTGGCATCGGCGAGGTCGTCCCGAGCCGGCTCGTCCGGGTCAGGGGTGCGCGGCGCACCACCGATGTCACCGCGCACGTCTGAGGATGAGTTCCTATGATCCGACCATGACCCGAGTGCTGCTGGCCGAGGACGACACCGCCATCTCCGACCCCCTGGCACGTGCTCTCGTGCGCGAGGGGTACGACGTGACCGTGCACGCCGACGGACGCGAGGCCCTCGACGTCGCCCTCGGCACGCCCCCCGACCTGCTGGTCCTCGACCTGGGGCTACCGACCCTCGACGGGCTCGAGGTGTGCCGACGGATGCGCGCCACCGGCTCCGACGTCCCCGTCCTCATCCTCACCGCCCGCGCCGACGAGGTCGACACCGTCGTCGGGCTCGACGCAGGAGCCGACGACTACGTCACCAAGCCCTTCCGTCTCGCGGAGCTCATGGCCCGCGTGCGCGCGCTGCTGCGTCGACGCAACGACGAGGCGCTCGAGCCGAGCGGCCCCCTGCGCCTGGACCTCGACAGCCGCCGCGTGTGGTTCCACGGCGAGGAGCTGCCGCTGACCGCCAAGGAGTTCTCCGTGCTCAGCGTCCTCGTGCGCGAGCGGGGCCGCGTCGTCACCCGCGAGCAGCTGATGGGCGAGGTCTGGGAGACCGAGTGGTACGGCTCGACCAAGGCACTGGACATGCACATCTCCGTCCTGCGTCGCAAGCTCGGTGACGACGTCGCGGACCCGACACACATCGCGACGGTGCGCGGCGTCGGATTCCGTTTCGACTCGTGAGCTACGGCGCGCTGGTCCGTCGGCTGCTGCTCGCGGTGGCCCTCGGTGGCGCGGTGGTCACCGCCCTGGTGCTCGGGGTCGTCTTCCTCGTCGTCGCCGACGGACAGAGCGTGCTCGGGATCGATCCGCAGGTCTGGGTCGTCATCGCACCGGCGCTCGGTGCCGGTCTCGCGGCCCTGGTCGCACTGGCCGTGCTGCGGGTCATCGACGGTCGGCGCGGCCGGGGTCTGACCTTCATCACCCACCAGATCGAGACGATCCGCGAGGGGGGCGGCGCACTTCCGCGCACCAACGTCGGCCTGACCGACATCGACGCCACGACGCAGGCGATCGCCCGTCTGGCCGGCGAGCTGGCACGGCAGCGCGCACTCGACCGGGACTTCGCGGCCGACGCCTCGCACCAGCTGCGCACGCCGCTCACGGCACTGCTGATGCGTCTCGAGGAGATCGCCGAGACCGACGACCTCGAGGTCATCCGCGACGAGGCCGCCGTGGCGGTGACCCAGGTCGAGCGGCTGAGCGGAGTCGTCGACACCCTGCGCTCCCGTACGCAGGAGGGCGGGGAGATCCCCGAGATCTCCCTCGACTCCGTGCTCGCGGGCCTGCAGCGGGAGTACCAGCCGGCCTTCACCGCGGCCCACCGCACGATGCGGGTGGACGGACCTCCTGGCCTGGCGGTGCGGTGCGCACCGATGGACCTCGCGCAGATCCTGCAGAGCCTCATCGAGAACTCCCTGGCCCACGGCGACGGTCGGGTGACGATCACCATGCGCGGGTCGATCGGATCGGTCGTCGTCGAGGTCCAGGACGAGGGGGAGGGGGTCCCCACCACGATCGCGCCCCACATCTTCGAGCGCTCGGTGACCTCGAGCGGCTCCGGTCTCGGGCTCGGGCTGGCGCGACAGCTCGCCGAGCGCAACGGTGGTCGCCTGGAGCTGGTGCAGGCCCAGCCCGCGGTCTTCACGGTCTTCCTCTCCGGACCCGGCCGGCGCTGAGGCCGCTCAGGGGCGAGCGGCCCCGTCATCCTCCTCCTCGTGGTGCAGCGGTGAGGTGCCCACGTCCAGTGGTTCGTGGACGAAGACGACCCGGCGGTAGGCCCAGAAGCGGAAGAGGGTCCCCAACCCGATCCCGAGGATCGTCGCGGTGTTGTCGGCCAGACGTGTGGTGAGGTCGAGCCCGTAGTGCGAGATGACCAGCGTCAGGGTCGACATGACCAGAGCCACGCCGTTGACGACGAAGAAGAGCGTCACCTCGTGGTGGGCAGGCCGGGAGCGTCGGTGCGCGAACGTCCAGCTCCGGTTTCCGACCCACGCGAAGAGGGTCGCCACGACCCCGCTGATGATCCGGGCCGTGGTGACCTTGTCGGTGAGGACTGTGCTGGTCAGCAGGTTCATCCCGCCGATGTCGATGACGAAGGCCAGGGCCCCGACGACGCCGAACTTGGCCATCTCGTGCCAGAGGGTGTCGATGAGACCGGAGAGCCGTCCCCGCCGGTGATCGCGGGATGCGTCGTCGGCATCTGCCGTCGGCGGCGTGGAGTCGGCCATCTACCGCAGGGTAGACGCGGCACGAGGCAACCGCGGCATCGTAGGGTGCTCATCGTGTCGATACCCCACCGTGCCCCTGGAGGATTCCCCGTCGTCGGCATCATCGGCGGCGGCCAGCTCGCCCGCATGTGTGCCGGCCCCGCTGCGGAGCTGGGGCTGACCCTCTCCGTCCTCGCCGAGGACGCGCGCTCGAGCGCCGCCCTCGTCGTGCCCTCGTCACCGGTCGGTGAGCACACCGACGTCGAGGCGGTGCGGGCCTTCGCCCGCGAGTGCGACGTGGTCACCTTCGACCACGAGCACGTGCCCGTGGAGGTCCTGCAGGCGCTCGTCGACGACGGTGTCGCCCTCCATCCCGCACCCGAGGCCCTGCGGCACGCCCAGGACAAGCTCGTCATGCGCGAGGCGCTGACGGCGGCCGGGATGCCCTGCCCGCGGTGGACCGCGGCCTCGAGCGCTGCGGAGGTCACGGCCTTCGCCGAGGAGGTGGGCTGGCCGGTCGTGGCCAAGACCCCCCGGGGTGGCTACGACGGGAAGGGGGTCCTCGTCGCCGATCGCGTGGAGGACCTCGACGGGTGGCTGGCGACCGCGGCCGAGCGCGGTGAGCCCTTGCTCCTGGAGGAGGCCGTCCCCTTCGTCCGTGAGCTGGCGGTCCTGCTCGCGCGCAGCCCCTCCGGCCAGGCGGCCGCGTGGCCGGTGGTCGAGACCGTCCAGACCGACGGCATCTGCACCGAGGTCATCGCCCCCGCCCCGGGCCTGGCCGCGGATGCCGCCCGGGCGGCGACACTCGTCGGTCTGGACATCGCCGCGACGCTCGAGGTCACCGGTGTCATGGCCGTCGAGCTCTTCGAGCTCGCCGACGGCTCCGTGCTCGTCAACGAGCTGGCCATGCGTCCGCACAACTCGGGACACTGGAGCATGGACGGTGCCGTGACCGGGCAGTTCGAGCAGCACCTGCGTGCGGTGCTCGACCTGCCGCTCGGCTCGCCGCGTCCGCGGGCGCCGTGGACGGTGATGGGCAATGTGCTCGGTGGGGAGCACACCGACCTCTACCCGACCTACCGGCACCTCATGGCCCGTGATCCCGAGCTGAAGGTGCACCTCTACGGCAAGGGTGTGCGGCCGTTGCGCAAGATCGGGCACGTCAACGTCTCCGGCGACGACCTGACCGACCTGCGCGAGCGCGCACGGCACGCGGCCGACTACATCCAGGGAGTGATCGTGGAATGACCAGCACGAGCCGTGTGACGAGCAAGACCACCGAGGCCGGTGCGGACCGGGTCCCGCGCGTCGCGCTGGTCATGGGCAGCGACAGCGACTGGCCGACCATGGAGGCGGCGGCCGAGGTGCTCGAGGACCTCGGCATCGCCTACGAGGCCGATGTGGTCTCCGCGCACCGGATGCCGACCGAGATGATCGAGTACGGCCAGCAGGCCGAGTCACGGGGGCTGCGGGTCATCATCGCCGGCGCCGGGGGAGCGGCCCACCTGCCGGGCATGCTCGCGTCGGTGACGACGCTGCCGGTCGTCGGCGTCCCGGTGCCGCTGAAGCATCTGGACGGCATGGACTCGCTGCTGTCGATCGTGCAGATGCCTGCCGGGATCCCGGTCGCCACGATGGCCGTCGGTGGGGCCCGCAACGCCGGCCTGATGGCCGCACGGATCCTCGGGGCCGGTGAGGGCGAGGAGGCGGCGCGGCTGCGGTCGTCCTTGGCGGACTTCGCCTCCGACCTGTCCGCGCAGGCCCGCGCGAAGGGGGAGCGGCTGCGCCGGCGCAGGTCGGCCGACTAGGTCAGCGCACCGCGCCCTCACCGCGCAGGCGTCGCCACTCGATCTTCGGGCAGGTGTTCATCACGACCATCAGGCCGGCCTCCCGGGCGCGGTCGGCAGCGGCCGGGTCCTCGACACCCAGCTGCATCCAGATGGCATCGATCTGGAGGCGGTCCTTGTGGGCGATGGCCTCGTCGACGACCTCGCCGACGTGCTCGGAGTTGACGAAGCAGTCCACGACCTTGATGTCGGTGTCCGGGATGTCGGCCAAGGAGGCGTAGCCGGTGTCGCCGTCGACGGTTTCCGCGGAGGGATGGACCGGGATGATCGCCTTGTGCATCTCCTTCTTGAGCCACTGCGCCACCCGCAGGGCATCGCGGTCGTCGTTGTTGCTCAGACCCACGACGACCCACGTGCCCGGGTCGGCAATGAGGCGTCGCATCGTCTCGGTGTCGTTCCTGTGCGTGAGGCTCATGTGACCATCCAACGCCGACCGCACGCGGGAATCAATGGCCCGCGCCCGCCCGGTCGTGGATTCTGTGACGCACACGGCACAATTCCACCTGGGGAGGCCCTCCCCGGACACCGTCGAGCTCTGTGAGGGAACACAACGTGACTACGAAGATCGCCGTCGTCGGGACCGGCTACGTGGGCCTGTCGATGGCCGTCCTGCTCGCCCAGCACAACGAGGTCGTCGGCTTCGACATCGATGCCCGTCGCGTCGAGATGCTGGGCCGCGGGCAGAGCCCGATCGAGGACGCCGAGATCGTCGACTTCCTCACGGGTCGTGACCTCGACCTGACCTTCACCCTCGACAAGGAGAAGGCCTACGCGGGGGCCGACTTCGTGGTCATCGCCACCCCCACCGACTACGACGCCGACACCAACTACTTCAACACCAGCTCGGTCGAGGGTGTCATCAGCGACGTCATGGCGATCAACCCCGAGGCGGTCATGGTGGTCAAGTCGACGATCCCCGTCGGCTTCACGGCCGCCCTGCGCGAGAAGCTGGGTACCGACAACCTGATCTTCAGCCCCGAGTTCCTGCGGGAGGGGCAGGCCCTGCGGGACAACCTCTACCCCAGCCGCATCGTCGTCGGTGAGGTCAGCGAGCGGGCGCGCCGCTTCGCAGACCTGCTCGTCGAGGGCGCCGAGGACCCCGACGTCCCGGTGCTGCTGACGAACGCGACCGAGGCCGAGGCGATCAAGCTCTTCGCCAACACCTACCTCGCCATGCGGGTGGCCTACTTCAACGAGCTGGACACCTTCGCCGCGACCAACGGGCTGAACACCCGCCAGATCATCGACGGTGTCGGCCACGACCCGAGGATCGGTACGCACTACAACAACCCGTCCTTCGGGTACGGGGGTTACTGCCTGCCCAAGGACACCAAGCAGCTCCTGGCCAACTACCAGGAGGTCCCGCAGAACCTCATGCAGGCGATCGTCGACTCCAACCGCACCCGCAAGGACTTCGTCGCCGAGGACGTCCTGCGGCGCGAGCCGCGGGTCGTCGGGGTGCACCGGCTGATCATGAAGTCCGGCTCGGACAACTTCCGGGCCTCCTCGATCCAGGGGATCATGAAGCGTCTGAAGGGCAAGGGCGTCGAGGTGGTCGTCTACGAGCCGGTGATGGAGGAGGAGACCTTCTTCGGTTCACGGGTCGTGCGCGACCTCGAGGAGTTCAAGCAGGTCTGCGACGTCATCATCGCCAACCGGCGCACCCCGGCGCTGGAGGACGTCGCCGACAAGATCTACACCCGCGACCTCTTCGGCACGGACTCCTGATCGCGGCAGGAACCACCACGGGTAGCATCACCAGACGTGAGCGCCAACCCAGATTTCGACCTGTTCCGCACCTCCGAGGACCACGAGGCCATCCGTGAGGCGGTGAGGGCGGTCGCGGAGGACAAGATCGCCCCCTTCGCCGCCGCGGTCGACGAGGAGTCCCGCTTCCCGGCCGAGGCCAACAAGGCTCTGGTCGACGCCGACTTCCACGCGGCCCACGTCGCGGAGGAGCACGGTGGTGTCGGCGCCGACGCACTGGCGGTGTCGATCATCATCGAGGAGGTCGCCCGGGTGTGCGCCTCGTCGTCGCTCATCCCCGCGGTCAACAAGCTCGGCTCCATGCCGATCATGCTCGGGGGGTCCGACGAGATCAACGCCCGCTACATGCCAAGGGTTGCCAAGGGCGAGGGCATCTCCTACGGCCTGTCCGAGCGCGAGGCGGGGTCCGACACGGCCGGCATGCGCTGCAAGGCGATCAGGGACGGCGACGACTGGGTCCTCAACGGCCAGAAGGCGTGGATCACCAACGCCGGTGAGTCCGAGCTCTACACCGTCATGGCGGTCACCGACCCCGACGGTCCGCGCGGGGGCAACATCTCCGCCTTCGTCGTCGAGAAGTCCGACGAGGGTTTCGGCTTCTCCGAGAAGGAGCGCAAGCTCGGCATCAAGGGTTCGCCGACCCGTGAGCTGCACTTCGACAACTGCCGCATCCCCGGTGACCGCATCGTCGGGGCCGAGGGCGAGGGCCTGAAGATCGCCCTGCGCACCCTGGACCACACCCGCGTGACGATCGGTGCCCAGGCCGTCGGTATCGCACAGGGTGCCCTCGACGAGGCGTTGGCCTACGTCAAGGAGCGCAAGCAGTTCGGCAAGCACATCGCCGACTTCCAGGGCATCCAGTTCATGCTCGCGGACATGGCCATGGAGCTCGAGGCCGCACGCCAGATGGTCTACGTCGCGTCCGCGAAGTCCGAGCGCCACGACGAGGACCTGCCCTTCTTCGGCGCCGCCGCCAAGTGCTACGCCTCCGATGTGGCCATGAAGGTCACGACCGACGCCGTGCAACTGCTCGGTGGCGCCGGCTACACCCGGGACTTCCCGCTCGAGCGGATGATGCGCGACGCGAAGATCACCCAGATCTACGAGGGCACCAACCAGGTCCAGCGGGTCGTGATGGCACGTCAGCTCCTCAAGGGCCTGCCGACGACGCGCTGAGGCGTCCGCTGCGCTCGTCGCCACCCATCGGCCGGGTTCGCGACACGCCACGAAGGCCCCCACTCCGCGAGGAGCGGGGGCCTTCGTTCGTGGCTCAGCGGTCGTAGGTGTAGAACCCGCGCCCGACCTTGCGGCCGAGCAGGTTGGCATCGACCATGCGGGCGAGCAGCGGCGGGGGCGCGTACAGCGGCTCCTTGAACTCCTCGTAGAGCGACTGGGCGACGGCCATCGTCGTGTCCAGGCCGATCAGGTCCGCCAGCGCGAGCGGGCCCTGCGGGTGGGCCGCCCCGAGCACGAAGCCCTGGTCGATGTCCTCGGCGGTCGCGAAGCCGGACTCGTACATGCGGATCGCGCTGAGGATGAACGGGATCAGTAGGGAGTTGACGACGAAGCCGGCTCGGTCCTGGCAGGTGATCGCGTGCTTGCCGAGCCTGCCGTCGACGTAGGCGCGGGCGCGCTCGGTCGTCTCCTCCTCCGTCATCAGGGAGGGGACGAGCTCGACGAGCTTGAGCACGGGGACCGGGTTGAAGAAGTGCACACCGAGGACGTTGCCCGGGCGCTTGGTGACCGTGGCGAGCTTCATGATCGGGATCGAGCTGGTGTTGGAGGCCAGGATCGCATCCTGCGACTCGACGATCTCGTCGAGCTGCTTGAACAGCTCGACCTTCGCCGTCTCGTCCTCGACGATGGCCTCGACGACCATGTCCCGGTCGGCGAGCTCGCCCAGATCGGTCACGACCCGGATGCGCTCGAGGGCCGCGTCCGCACTCTCGAGACGGCCACGCTCCTCGGCCCGACGCAGCGACTTCTCCAGTCGGCCGCGGCCGGCGTCGGCGCGCTCCTGGCTCGACTCCACGACGACGACGTCCGAGCCGGCGCGAGCACACACCTCGGCGATACCCGCCCCCATGAGGCCGCAGCCGACGACCCCGATCTTGTCCATGCTGTTGTCCATGGCGTCACACTAACGTCCGTGTGACCGCGCTCACCGCGCCGGGGTGTGCTCCTCAGCTGTCATCGGGTGTGACCGACAGTGGCTCGTCCGCACGCAGGTCCGCGAAGAGCTGCTCCGACCGGGTCTCGTCCCACAGGACGGCGGACCCGACCGGTGTCGGCACGCTGGTGTCACTGGTGGGGACGACCATGGAGTTGCCGTCCCCCGACGAGATCCCGCGGAAGGCCCACAGCGCCCGGGCCGTGCCGATCATCGAGTCGTCCTCGCCCACGGTCAGCGCACCGGCGGTCGAGGTGCCCAGGGAGTGCACCCGCCACGGCAGCAGCAGGTTGGCGGGGGAGATCATCTTGTCCGAGAGCGCGCCGAGGAACTCCCGCTGCCGCTGCGCGCGACCCAGGTCGCCCTCGGGGTCGGAGTAACGGGCGCGCACGTACCCCAGCGCGGTCTTGCCGTCGAGGACCTGGCACCCGGGCTCGAGGTTGATGTGGGCCTTCTCGTCGTCCATGGCGTTTTCGACGCAGATCTCGACGCCGCCCACGGCGTCGACGACGCCGGCGAAGCCGCCGAAGCCGATCTCCATGTAGCCGTCCATCTCCAGGCCCGTGTTGTGCTCGATCGTCTCCGTGAGCAGCTCGGCGCCGCCGATGCTGAAGGAGGCGTTGATCTTGTTCATCCCGTGTCCCGGGATCTCGACGTAGGAGTCCCGGGGGATCGACAGGAGCGTGGAGGGGCCGCTGCCGGTGTGCAGCACGAGGATCGAGTCGGTGCGCGCGCCGCCGGTGTCCTCGCCCGTGCCGAGCTCCTGGCGCTCCTCGGCAGTCAGCCCGGCGCGGGAGTCGCTGCCGACGAGGAGCACGTTGCGTCCCTCGCTGGACGGTCGGTTGCCGTCGGGCGAGGCGTCGACGGTGCCGACCTCCGCCCACGAGGCGGTGACGGCCCAGAACATGCCGGCGACCCACGCCACGACGAGGACGAGCAGCACGGAGACGACCGTGCGGCCGCGCCGGCGCCGCGGACGGGACGGTCGGCCCGCGTCGCGCGGCCCCCCACCGCCCCCGTGACCGCCCGTCGGGCGGGGAGGTCCGCCCCCGCGCGCGCCGCCGCCGGACGGGCGTGGGGGTGGGGTGCCGGTGGGCATGACGCGGGTGCGGGATTCGTCCCGGGGGGCCGGGCGGGCCCCGGCGGCTGCTGGGCGCCCTCCCGCCGGGCGCTGGTGGGCCGGCGGCCGCTGGCCGGGGGAGCGCTCGTCGCCGGGGGGCGCCGGGCGTGCGGGCCGTTCGCGGCGCCCGATCGGGATCGCCCTGGCCGTGTCGTCGCCGTCCCGCCGCCCGCGTCGGGCGTCGAAGGTGATCGCGTCGTCACCGTCGGGGCTACCGGAGGGGCGGCCGCCGGAGGGGCGACGGGGGCGCGGGGGGCGATCAGGCATGCGACCGAGGATAAGAGCAAAGACGGGGAACCTGCACGACGCCAGCGGCGAGTCCCGGTAGCGGTGGTCGTGACCTTGTCCATACTGGAGCCCGTGTTGTCCCGAGTGAGCGTCATCATGCCCGTCCTGGACGAGGAGCGGCACCTCGCGGACTCGGTCGGGCAGATCCTGCGTCAGGACTGGCCGGGCGAGCTGGAGGTCGTCCTCGCCGTCGGGCCCTCCAGCGACCGGACTGCCGAGGTCGCGGCCGAGCTGGCGGCGGCGGACCCCCGCGTCCGCACCGTGCCCAACCCCTCCGGGCGCACCCCGGACGCCCTCAACGCCGCGATCGCGGCGTCCACCGGCGAGGTCATCGCGCGGGTGGACGCGCATGCCGAGATCCCGGCCGGCTACCTGAGCACGGCCGTCGCCACCCTCGAGGAGACGGGTGCGGACAATGTCGGTGGGATCATGAACGCGGTCGGGGTCAGCGACCTCGAGCGGGCGATCGCGTGCGCGATGAAGAGCCCTCTGGGAGTGGGTGGCTCGCGGTTCCACACCGGCGGGGTGGCGGGGGAGGCCGACACCGTCTACCTCGGGGTCTTCCGGAGGGAGGCCCTCGAGCGCGTCGGCGGCTACGACCCCCACTTCGCCCGGGCGCAGGACTGGGAGATGAACCATCGCATCCGCTCGGGTGGAGGTCGGGTGTGGTTCACGCCCGACCTCGTCGTCACCTACCGTCCCCGGTCCACGGTGGGGCGGCTGGCCGACCAGTACTTCAACTACGGACGCTGGCGCCGGGTCGTCGCCCGCCAGCACCCCGGGACGGCGAACGCCCGCTACCTGGCCCCGCCGGCGATGGTGCTCGGCACGGTCGCCGCAGGGGTGCTCGGCCTCGCGTGGCGTCCCGCCTGGCTCGTCCCCGTCGGCTACGCCGCAGCGGTCTCCGCCGGCGGATGGTTGATCTCGAAGGGGGAGCCCGCACCGGTGCGCACGCGCGTCCCCCTCGCGGTCGCCACCATGCACTGGGCCTGGGGCATCGGCTTCCTCACCAGCCCCAAGCACCTCGCCAAGTCCGAGGACGAGGCCTGAGGCGGCGCAACCCCTTCGCCAGCACGGCCCGTGACGACCGGGAAAACCCGGCCTGACCACGAAATGACGCGACCATCCGAGGGCTTCCCGGCCTGATCGGGGCATCCCGGCCATGGCAGGGAGGCCCCAGCGGACGGACGAAGGGGTGGGGTCGGCCCGACTCAGGGCGGAGCCGCCCGCAACCGACACCCGGGTGTCGGGGGATCGATGACGGGACCCCGGGCGCGCAGCCCAAGGGCCGTGCCGCAGCCCTTCATACGGGAGCTGCCCACGGCCCTTGTGGCTCGGAAGAGTCAGGCCAGGTCGACGGTGAGCGTGGCCCCCGTCTTCTCCCGGACCTCCTCCTCGGTCACGTCGGGAGCCAGCTCGCGCAGGACGAGCCCGTCGTCGGTGACGTCGATGACGGCCAGGTCGGTGATGATCCGCTGCACGACGCCCTTGCCGGTCAGCGGCAGCTCGCACTCGGTGAGGATCTTCGGCGTGCCGTCCTTGGCGGTGTGGTCCATGAGGACGATGACCTTCTTGGCGCCGTGGACGAGGTCCATCGCGCCACCCATGCCCTTGACCATCTTCCCGGGGATCATCCAGTTGGCGATGTCGCCGTTCTCGGCGACCTGCATCGCGCCGAGGATCGCGGCGTCGACCTTGCCGCCGCGGATCATGGCGAAGCTCGTCGCGGAGTCGAAGATCGAGGCACCCTTGCGCAGGGTCACCGTCTCCTTGCCGGCGTTGATCATGTCCGCGTCGACGGCGTCCTCGGTCGGGTACGGGCCGACGCCGAGGATGCCGTTCTCGGACTGGAGCACGATCTCGACGTCGTCCGGCACGTAGTTCGGGACGAGTGTCGGCATGCCGATCCCGAGGTTGACGTAGTCACCGTCGTGGAGCTCCTGGGCGGCTCGTGCGGCCATCTGCTCACGGTTGAGGGCCATGTCAGGCCTCCTTGCTCTCGTCACGGACGGTGCGCTTCTCGATGCGCTTGTCGGCGGCCTGCTCCGGGGTCAGCGGCACGACCCGCTGGACGTAGATGCCCGGCAGGTGCACGTGGTCGGGGTCGATCTCACCGGGCTCGACGAGTTCCTCGACCTCGGCGATCGTCACCAGGCCGGCCATGGCGCACAGCGGGTTGAAGTTGCGGGAGGTGGTGCGGAAGACGAGGTTGCCGTGGCGGTCGCCCTTCCACGCGCGCACCAGGGCGAAGTCGGCCGTGATGGCCGGCTCGAGCACGAACTCGTGCTCCACGGTGGCGGTCGTGCCCTCCGGGGTGCGCTCCTTGACCTCGAAGGTGCGGGTCTCCTTGGCGGGGGAGGAGACGGCGACATTGCCCTCGGAGTCGTAGCGCCAGGGCAGTCCGCCGTCGGCGATCTGGGTGGCGACCCCGGTGCGGGTCCAGAAGCCGGCGATGCCGGAACCTCCGGCGCGCAGCTTCTCGGCGAGGGTGCCCTGCGGGGTCAGCTCGACCTCGAGCTCTCCGGAGAGGTACTGCCGGGCGAACTCCTTGTTCTCGCCCACGTAGGAGGAGACCATCCGTCGGATCTGGCCACCACCGAGCAGCACTCCGAGGCCCCAGTCATCGACGCCGCAGTTGTTGGAGACGCACTCGAGGTCAGTCACCCCCTTCGCGCGTACGGAGTCGATGAGCACGCTCGGGATGCCGCACAACCCGAAGCCGCCCACCGCGAGCGTGGCGCCATCGGGGATGTCCGCGACGGCCTCTGCCGGTGAGGTGACAACTTTGTCCATGCCCCGACCCTAACCAGAGCGGCGCGTCCGGATTGTGGGCGGGGAGCACATGGATGCGGGCGAAGGGGGTGGGCGGCGACCGGGCGCGTCCCCGCCGTGCATCCGAAATGACAGGTATGTAATTGCCGGATGGGGCTGGCGTGTCCTTCGTGACACATGGAATAAGAGTGACTGGCCTGACTTCTGAGCACCGAGTGACGAGTGTGACGAATGAGGGTTCGTAGTCCCTTCGGGTTACCCCTGCCCGTGCCCTCACCTAGGAGCAGCCGCGTGTCACGTTCCGTCCGCATGGTTGGTGCCGCCCTCATCCCGGCATTCGCCCTTCCCCTCGCCACCGGGAACGTGGCTCGTGCCGCCGTTCCCAGCCCACCGACGAACACCAACCTGCCCGGCGATCTCGACGTCGCCTCGCCGTACGTCCCGCAGGACACGTGCGACCCGCAGGCGAAGCCGGGGGTGCTCGCGTTCGCGCGCCTCATGGCCAGCCACTACAGCGAGTACAACTACGGGATCTCGCGCACCTGCACCAGTGGGGTCACCGAGCACTCCGAGGGGCGTGCCCTGGACTGGATGCTCAACGCCTACGACCGGCACGAGCGCGGCGTCGCCGACTCGGTGCTGGCCTGGCTCATGGCTCCGGACGCCCAGGGCCGGCAGGGAGCGATGGCCCGCCGGTTCGGCGTCATGTACGTCATCTGGGACCGCAAGATCTGGGGTACCTACCAGATGGAGGCCGGCTGGCGCGACTACAACGGTCCCAACCCGCACACGGACCACATCCACTTCAGCTTCAGCTGGGACGGCGCGATGCAGCGCACGTCGTGGTGGACCGGCAAGGCCTGGACGGGTGTCTCGACCTCGCCCTCCGGCCCGTCGATCCCGATCGCACCTCCCACGTCCTACCCGGTCCTCAGCGAGGGTGCACGTGCGCCGGAGGTCCAGCTCGCGCAGCAGGTCATCGGTGTCACCGCCGACGGGATCTTCGGTCCTGCGACGAAGAGCGCGTTGACCTCCTGGCAGCGCAGTCACGGCCTGTCCGCCACCGGTGTGCTGGACAAGGCGACCTGGGACAGGATGGTCGCCCTGGGCGAGGTCCCGGCACGTGGCGGGACCACCACGACGACGCCGAGCCAGGACACCGTCCGCCTCGGCTCGCGCGGCGAGTCGGTCAAGGCTCTTCAGCGCATCCTCGGCCTGTCCGTCGACGGCGTCTTCGGGTCGAGGACCGACGCCGCCGTGCGGGAGTTCCAGGAGGAGAAGTCGCTCAAGGTCAACGGTGTCGTCGACGGCAACGTGTGGAAGGCCCTCACCGGCAAGAGCTACACGAGGTCGGGTACCTCGCAGAGCACGAGCAACGACATCCCGGCGACGGTGCGTCGTGGGTCGACGGGTGCTGCGGTCAAGGAGCTGCAGAAGGACCTGCGCATCGGCGTGGACGGCATCTTCGGGTCGCAGACGGAGTCGGCGGTCAAGTCCTTCCAGCGCAGGAAGTCGTTGAGGACCAACGGGGTCGTGGACAGCAATGTCTGGAAGGCCCTGAAGGGCATGTCCTACAAGAGGACGGCGACCTCGAAGGACACCTCGTCGTCGACGGACATCCCGGCGACGGTGCGTCGTGGGTCGACGGGTGCGGCGGTCAAGGAGCTGCAGAGGGACCTGCGCATCGGCGTGGACGGCATCTTCGGGTCGCAGACGGAGTCGGCGGTCAAGTCCTTCCAGCGCAGGAAGTCGTTGAGGACCAGCGGGGTCGTGAACAGCAATGTCTGGAAGGCCCTGAAGGGCATGTCGTACAAGAGGACGGCGACCTCGAAGGACACCTCGTCGAAGGACGACTCGTCCTCGTCGACGGACATCCCGGCGACGGTGCGTCGTGGGTCGCGGGGGGCTGCGGTCAAGCAGCTGCAGGATGCCCTGGACCTGAAGGCGGACGGGATCTTCGGCTCGAACACCGAGTCGGCGGTCAAGTCCTTCCAGCGCCGCAAGTCCCTCACGGCCGACGGCATCGTCGGGGCGAGGACGTGGGAGGTGCTGCTCGGCAAGCGCTCGTCCGTCGCGGGTGCCTCGAAGGGCGGCGGCTCCTCCGCCGGCAGCTCCTCGAAGGACGACGACTCGTCCTCGTCGACGGACATCCCGGCGACGGTGCGTCGTGGGTCGCGGGGTGCTGCGGTCAAGCAGCTGCAGAATGCCCTGGACCTGAAGGCGGACGGGATCTTCGGCTCGAACACCGAGTCGGCGGTCAAGTCCTTCCAGCGCCGCAAGTCCCTCACGGCCGACGGCATCGTCGGGGCGAGGACGTGGGAGGTGCTGCTCGGCAAGCGCTCGTCGACCTCCGGTGGCTCGAAGGACGACAGCTCTGCCGGCAGCTCGTCGAAGGACGACGACTCGTCCTCGTCGACGGACATCCCGGCGACGGTGCGTCGCGGGTCGCGGGGTGCTGCGGTGAAGAAGCTGCAGGACATCCTGAACCTGAAGGCGGACGGGATCTTCGGCTCGAACACCGAGTCGGCGGTCAAGTCCTTCCAGCGCCGCAAGTCCCTCACGGCCGACGGCATCGTCGGCGCGAAGACGTGGGAGGCGCTCCTGTCCCGCCGCGGCGGTGCCCAGTCCGTCTCGCCGGCCGCCTTCCTCGGCTCCGCCGGGGTGGCCACCGTCGCCACGACGACCGAGTTCGACGGGCTGAAGTCGATGGTCCTCTCCGAGGGGGCGCGCAGCGCAGGCGTGAAGAAGGTCCAGCAGGTCCTCGGCGGCGTCGCCGTCGACGGGGTCTTCGGCACGGCGACGGCGACTGCGGTGCGCAGCTTCCAGGCTGCCCACGGGCTCCCGGTCACGGGCATCGTCGAGGAGCGGACCTGGGATGCGCTCGAGGCGACGAAGTACCCCTTCCTCGCCTACCGCACGACGGTCCTCAAGCCGGGCTCGACGGGCCCCGCAGTCACGGCTCTCCAGTCGCGGCTCGGTGTGGCCGCGGACGGGAGCTACGGCCCCACCACCGAGCAGGCGGTGCGGTCACTGCAGGAGCGCAACCGGCTCACGAGGACCGGCTACGTCGGTGCCGTCACCTGGCAGGCCCTCGAGCGCGAGGTGCGTGTCCCGGCCTGATCGCCGCGACGCACGAGGGCGTCACCCCCGCTGGTCCACGGACCGGTCGGTGGTGACGCCCTCGCTCGTGGCGCGACGGGTGAGTGTCTCGGTGTCGAGCTCGCCCAGCTGGAGCACGAGCGAGCCGCCACCGGCCCAGACGGCCATCGCCGTGCGCAGCAGGCCGCCGGCGGTCGGGTCGACGAGGTGCACGCGGGCTCCCTTCGCCACCGGCACCTGCGCGACGGCGTCGGCGACCGCTGCGCCGTGGGTGAGCGAGGTGCCGTCGAGCGTGAGGGCGAGGTCCTCCTCGTCGGGCTCCTGCCAGGCCGTGAAGTCGTCACCGAAGGAGGCCAGCTCTGCCGCCTCGTCCATCACCGAGTCGGCGAGGTCGGTCCCGGCCGAGCGGGCGAGCGCGCCGCGGGTGACGAGCACGGCGGGTCCGTCGTGGGGGAGCGACCCGGCCTCGTCGGTGACCACGAGGTCCGCGGCGAGGTCACCGTCGAGGTCGACGTGCGCCCCGACCGACCACACGGCCCAGGCCCAGTAGAGCAGGCGCCAGTGCGGCTGCATCGACAGGCGGACCACCGACCCGGGCTCGATGTCCCACTCCTCCTGGAGGGCGTTGCCGGCCTTGCTCACCCACGTACCGAGGACGCGCCCCGACAGCTCGATGCGCTCGCCCGCGGTGGGCCCGGGCACGTCGTCGTAGCAGGTGATCCGCGGAGCGGCGGAGTCCCGGTCGTTGAGGGTGGAGAGGACGGAGGCGGGGACGGTCATGGGGCCACCCTACGAAGGGGGGAACCTCCGCTCCCGACGGCCGTCCGGTCGCATAGGCTGCACCGGGATGAGCGAGGTGGACCAGCCGGCGGTGCGCACCACGCGTCGGCACGTCGTCGACGTGCTGCGAGTCGGCTTCCTCGTCCTCGTCCTCGTCGTGGTGGGCGTGGCGCTGCGGACCAACTGGGAGGCCGTGCGCTCCGACCTCGGCCGCCTCGGGCCGGCCACCCTTGCCGCTGCCACACTTCTGGCGCTGTTCTCCCCCTTGCTCACCGTCCTGGGGTGGCGGGTGCTCCTCGCCGACCTCGGGTCCCGGCTGCACATCGCCCCCGCGAGCGGCGTCTTCTTCGTCGGCCAGCTGGGCAAGTACCTGCCCGGGTCGGTGTGGTCGGTCGTGGTGCAGACCGAGATGGCCGCGCGGCTGGGTGTGCCCCGGCGGCGCACCGCGGTCGGCGGTCTGCTGTGCATCGGCCTGTCCGCCCTGACCGGACTGGCGGCCGGTCTGCCCGCGCTGCCCGTGCTGCTCACGCGCGGTCAGGTGACCCTCCCGTGGTGGAGTGTGCCGCTGGCCATCGCCCTGCTGCTGCCCCTGCTGTGGCCGCCCCTGCTCAACCACGGCATTCGCCACGTGCTGCGGCTGCTGCGCCGTCCCCCGCTCGAGCACGACCTGGGGGTGGCCGCGATCGGCGTCTCGAGCGCGTGGTTCACCGGCTCCTGGCTCATCGGGGGACTGTCGGTGTGGGTGCTGGCCCGCGACCTGGCACCCGGTGACGCGGATCCCGCCCGCGTGCTCCTCGTCGCCGTCTGCGGTTACCTCCTCGCCGTGGGCATCGGGACCTTCAGCATCGTCGTGCCGGCCGGTGTCGGGGTCCGCGACGGCATCCTCGTGCTGATCCTCGCGACCGAGCTGTCGCTGTCCGCCGCGGCGGCGGTGGTCGTCGTCTCCCGCTTCCTCACCGTCCTCGGTGACGTCGTGTGGGCCACGGCCGGCTGGCTGTGGGGCCGCTCGCACCACGTCCTGCCCGAGCACCTGCCGGCGCCGGGAGCCCTGCCGGTCGACCCGGGGACGCAGCAGTGACCCGCTCAGGCCCCGAGCCCGGCGAGCAGCGGCGTCAGCGCGCGGGCGCAGGCCGGGGCGTCGGCCGGACGGTCTCCGACCAGCCGGAAGATCGCCACCCGGAGCATCGCCGCGCCGGCGGCACCCGTCGCCCACTCGTCCATGACCGCGGCGTCGGCCTCGTGCCACAGCACCGAGTCGAGCACGAGGACCGCCTCGGCCCACAGGACCGGGCGCCGGGAGGGAATGATGTCGACGACGACCGGGGCGCCGCGCGGGTCCAGGAGCACGGTGCCCGCGAGGTCGGCGTGCACGAGCTGGTCGGGCCCGAGCGGTGTGTCCTCGCGATGGGCGAGCAGCACCTGCAGCAGCTCTGCGCCGTCCCTGCCGAGACCGACGGGCACGGGCGCCTCGCCGAAGGCGACGCGCTCGGCCCACCCCGACCGGTCCTCCCGGTGGGGCAGGACCGGATCGGGCACGTGCCGGGCCAGCTCGGCGTGGAGCACCGCACCCACCGCGCGCGTGGCCACGAGATCGGTCAGCGGCACGGCGCCGGGCTCGAAGCGGGTGGCGGCCCAGCCGTCGACGACCCAGCTGCCGTCCCGTGCCGGGACCGGCATCGCGATCCGCAGGTCCCGGTGATCCCGCTCGCGACGGGTGTCCAGGTCGACCGCCAGCCGGGCGATGCGCGGGCTGAGGGCATCGCGGGTGCTCGCGTCGCGCCCCGGGGAGAGGACGAGGTCCCCCGCGCGGACGCTGTCGGCCTGGCCGCCGGGCACCGGCTCGGTGTCGCCGGGCACGGCGACCGCTGCGCTGTCCAGGACGTGCTCCGTCGGTCGCATCGTCGCCAACCTATCGCCACGGTGGTCCCGTGAGGACCCGGCGACACCGGCCGCCCGGGCCGCTCGACGTCGACCGGACGCTGGCCCCCTTCGTCCGCGGGTCGGGTGATCCCACCAGCGAGCGGGGCAGGGACGGCTGGTGGTTCGCCTGGACCACCCCCGAGGGGCCGGTGACCCTGCACCTCGTCGAGGACGCGGACGAGGTCCTCGCCCGCGCCTGGGGCGGGGGAGCGGAGTGGATGCTCGACCGGCTCCCCGACCTGCTCGGTGGGCGCGACGACCCGAGCGGCTTCACCCCCCACCACGACCTCGTCTCGCGGGAGTGGCCCCGCCAGTCCGGCTGGCGCGTGCCCGCCAACGCGCTCGTGTCCCAGATGCTCGTGTGCTCGGTGATCGAGCAGAAGGTCACCGGCCGCGAGGCCTTCAGCAGCCTGCGTCAGCTCGTCCGCGGCTTCGGCAGCCCGGCGCCCGGGCCGGGGGAGGAGAGGGGGATGGTCGCCCCGCCGAGCCCGGCCCAGTGGGCCCGGATCCCGTCGTGGGCCTGGGTCCGGGCCGGGGTCGACGGCTCCCGTTCGCGCACGGTCGTCACCGCGATGCGGGTCGCGGGACGTCTCGACGAGTGCGCCGACCTTCCGCTGCAGGAGGCGCAGCGTCGGATGCGCTCGCTCCCGGGGGTCGGCGTGTGGACGGCCGCCGAGGTCGCCCAGCGGGCACTGGGTGACGCGGACTCGCCGAGCTTCGGTGACTACCACGTGGCCAAGGACGTGACCCTCGCCCTGGACGGGACGATCGGGGACGACGAGCGGATGGCCGAGCTCCTCGAGGCGTACGCCGGACAGCGCTACCGCGCGCAGCGGGTGGTCACGGCGGCCGCGCGCCGGCCACGACGCGGACCGCGTCGCAGTCTGCCGACCCACCTGCCCACCCGGTGGTGAGCCGGCCGCTCAGGAGCGAAGGGAGAGAGCGTGCGCCAGCGCGGTCGCGGCCACGTCCGCCGGGGAGGAGTCGGCGAGCGGCGCGCTGTGCGCTGCGGTGGCCCAGCGGGAGCCGGCAGGCGCTGCACCTGCGTCGGCCGGGTCGACGACCCAGCCGTCGAGCAGGTCCTTGAAGAGCCCGGCGACACCGCCGGAGGTGACGACACCGACGGTCGCCAGGGAGGCCGCGAGCGCCTGCGGGGCCGGGACGGCGTCGACGACGGGGCTCACGCCGACCACGGGGGCGGAGGTGCCGCGCAGGGCGTCGCGCATCCCGGGGACGCCCAGGACGATCCCCAGCGCGAGGACGGGGTCGCTCGGGGGCAGGAGGACGACGTCGGCGCTGCGGACGGCGTCGAGGACCTCGGCGCCGGGGTGCGCGCGGTCCAGGCCGGCGACGACGAAGCGGGCGACGGCGGGGCCCTCGAGCTCGCGGCGCCACTGCTGCACGTGCACCGCACGCTGGTCCTCGGGCCCGTCGAGCACCACGTGCGTCTCGACGGGGACATCGGACATCGGCAGGATGCGCACGGTGTCGGGCACGCCGCGGGCCTGTGCGATGTGGGCGGTGACCTGGCTCAGGGAGTCACCCCGGCCCAGCCAGGCGGTGCGGGCGACGTGGACACCCATCTCACGGTCGGAGACCGGGTACCACTGCGGCTGCAGGCCGAGGGCCGCCAGCTCGTCACCGACGACGTGGGAGGACCCGTCGCCCTGCGCCGTCCCGAGGGTCTCGACGAGCAGGTCGAGGTCCGGGCACAACCGCAGACCCCACAGGGAGATGTCGTCGCCGGTGTTGGCGATGACGGTGACCTCCACACCCCCGAGATCGGGGTCGTGCTCGAGGTGGTCGAGCAGGCCGCGGGTGAATCGGGCACCGGGTTCGCCCCCGGAGATCACGGTGATGCGCATGGGCACATCGTCGCAGGCCCCCGGATTCCCGACGCACCGGCCGACCGCTCAGCGCTCTCTATCCCCTTCGGCTTGACGACGCACGTATGACACGCATGTAATTACGGACATGTCGTAACACTTTTTGGGTGTGACAGACATGAAGTCCGGGTCGAGTGCCGAGGTCGAGGAGGGACCATGTTGCACGAGCTTCACCTGATCACCGCCGACGAAATCGACGAGTCCGAGCCGACTGAGTTGTCCTGGCAGGAGCGGTCGCTGTGCGCGCAGACCGATCCTGAGGCCTTCTTTCCGGAGAAGGGCGGCTCCACGCGCGAGGCGAAGAAGGTCTGCACGGGGTGCGAGGTGCGCAAGGAGTGCCTCGAGTACGCCCTCGAGCACGACGAGCGCTTCGGCATCTGGGGCGGCCTCTCCGAGCGCGAACGCCGCAAGCTGAAGAAGCGCGCGGTCTGACTGTCGGCGAGGCCGTGACGCAGCAGACCGGCACCACGTCCTCCGCCACCCCCTCCCGGCGGACGACGGCGCCTCCGGCGACCGTCACGGCGGTCATCGTGGCGCGGTCGAGGGAGGGGACGGGGCAGACCCTGCGCGCCCTCCTCGCGCAGGACCTCCGGCCCGATCGCATCCTCCTCGTCGACGGTGCCCTCGACGGGATCGGCGACACCAGTGACCTCCTAGCACCGGTGGACGACGCCGAGATCGATGTCCTGACGACCACGCTCGGGGGTCGGCGCGGGCTGCGCCGGATCCTTCCGTCGATGGTCGACAGCCTTCCGCGGGCCGATGTCGGCCGGGACCTGGTCTGGGTGCTGACCTCGCGCTCCCGCCCCCACCCGGAGGCGCTGCGTCGCCTCGTCTCCGCAGCCGGGAAGAGCGTCGGCATGGTCACGCCCAAGCTCGTCGACGAGGACGACCCCTCGCGAATCGTGCGGCTCGGCCTGCAGGTCACACGTACCGGGCGCATCGTCCCGGACCCGGCCGCCGGAACCACCGACCAGGGGCAGTACGACCGCACCGTCGACGCGATCTCCGCACCGCTGGAGGGCCTGCTCATCGACCGCGCCGTGCTCGAGCGGCTCGGCGGCCACGACCCAGGCATGGGCGACTTCGGCGGCGACCTCGACCTCGGGTGGCGCGCCCAGCGGTCAGGGCACCGGGTCGTCCTCGCCCCGTCGGCCGCCGTCGCCGTCGCGCCCACGGCGGCGGAGCGACGTCCGACCGTCGACCACCGCCGGCAGGCCCGGCGGGTGGCACTGACCCGTTCCCACCTCCTGGCCGCTCCCTTCCTCGCGCTGTGGATCCTCGTCGGCTCCCTCCTCGGTGGGTTGGCCCTCATCATCCTCAAGCGCCCGGGGATGGGCGCGGCCGAGCTGGCGAGCATCCCTGCCGCGATCGACCCTCGCAGCCTGCGCTCGAGACTGCGCGGCAAGGCCCCCCGAGAGGTCGCCCGTCGCGACCTCTCCTCGCTCTTCGTCAGCCCGGCGGCGGCCCGCCGTCGACTCGCCGACGAGGCCCGCAGCCCGGTGGGCCGGGACAAGGGTGTCGCTGCCCGCTCCCTCGAGGCCGAGGGGCGCAGCGTCCTGCTCCACCCGCTGCTGTGGGTGGTCCTCGCGGCGGGGGTGATGTCGGGCTGGGCCGCGCGCCACATCACCGACGAGCTGCGCCACCGCTTCGACGCCGGCCTCGTCGGTGGTGAGCTGCTCGGGGGCCGGGCCACCGGTGGCCAGCTGTGGGACTCCTGGTGGATGGCCTGGCACGGTCAGGGCTGGGGCAACGGCATCGAGCAGTCGCCCGCCACGGCCGTCCTCGCCGGGGTGACCACCGTCGCCGGCTGGATCCCGACCGTCGGCGAGGGGGACTCACCCGCGGGGATCGTCCTGGCCGTCTTCGTCATCGCCGCACTGCCCCTGGCCGCCGCCGTCGCCTGGACGAGCGCACGCACCTTCACCCATCGTCCGTGGCTGCGGGCCGGCGTGGCCCTGGCCTGGGTGACCTCCGCGCCGGCCGCGGTGGCCGTCGGCGAGGGGCGGATCGGTGCCCTCCTCCTCCTCGTGCTGCTGCCCCGTGTCGCCGCGGGTGTGGTGCGCGCCGGTCGACGCCGCACGGCGTACAGCGATGTCGTGCGGACCGCCCTGTGGGCCGCACTGCTCGGGACCGTGGCCCCCTTCGTCGGCCTGGCGGTCGTCCTCGTCGGCCTCGGCCACCTCCTGCTCGGCGGAGCGCGCGGCCGCTGGCGCGGCCTCACCCTCGTGCTCACCCCCCTCCTGCTGGCGGGGCCGTGGCTGCTGGCCCTGCGTCGCGAGCCCGCCCACCTGCTCACCGGCTGGGGCCTGACCGGCACTCCCGTCGACCTGCCGCCGTGGCAGCTCGGGCTCGGGCAGCTGCCCGGCGGTGCGGCGACGACGTGGTGGACCGCGGGCGTGCTGGCCGTCGGAGCGCTCGCGCTGCTCGCACCCGGCCCACGACGGGCCTCCTGGGCCGCGGCCGCAACCGCGGTCCTCGGCCTCGGCTGGGCCGTGGGTGCTCCCCACCTCGTCCTCGGGCACCGACCCGCGGGCGCGGTCGAGGCCGGCACGGCGATCACCCCGTGGGTCGGCACGGGCCAGCTCGTCCTCGTCGGAGCGGCCCTGGTCGCCGTGCTGCTCGCCGCGGACGTGCTGCCGGACTCCCTTCGCGGCGCCGGCCGTCGCTCCCTGCTGGTCGTGCCCGCCGTCGCCCTCACCGTCGCGGCCGTGGGCAGCGGAGTGGTCGTCGCCGAGCACTCCTACGGTGACCGGTTGACGACCTGGCGGGACCCGCGCCCGCTCGTCGCGATCGCCGGAGCAGAGGGGGCGACCGCCACCCGCACCCTCGTCGTCGACCGGCGCGAGGACCAGCTGGCCTACCGCCTCCTCGGCAGCGAGCCGGGTGACCTCGTCCGCGACCTCCCGTACGCGGTGCCACCGGTCCCCGGCGAGGAGCAGGTCGCGAGTGCGGTGGCACGGGCATTCGGCCTCGGCGAGGGCGAACGGGCTCCCGCGGACGTCCTCGCCGAGCAGGGCGTCGCGCACCTCGTCGTCCTCGACGCGACCGACGCCGAGCTCCGACTGCTCGATGCCTCCCCGGGCCTGTCCCGGCTCGGGTCGAGTGCCGGGAACTACACGTGGGCCGTGCGGTCGCCGGTCACCGACGGGTCCACCTCCTCGCGGGTGCGGGTGACGGGCGACGGTTCCAGTGCTCCCGTCGAGGGCGTCGGCGCACATGCCGACACCGACGGCCCGGTCCCCGTCCCCGATGGTGACCGGCTGACCGTCGCCGAGTCGCTCGACTGGAGCGATCAGGCCGAGGTACGGGCCGACGGGAAGCCGCTCGAGGTGCTCACCCGCAGCGCCGTGCCGACCTACGACCTGCCCGAGGGCACCGACGAGGTGGAGATCGAGGTCGGGCCCGGCCACCCGGTGTGGAAGCTCGTCCAGATCATCGCCCTCGTGCTCGCGCTCTACCTCGCCCTGCCCACGGAGCGCCGTCCCGACCTCGAGGACGAGGAGGAGGCCCGATGAGCGGCTCCGGACCGGACCGCGCCTGGCTGCAGCCGCTCGCGCGTGTCGTCGCCGTCGGCGTGCTGTCCGCCGGCGTCGTGCTCGGGGCCGACCGCCTCGGCGCCGTCCCCTCCGGCCCGGTGGCGCAGGGCACGGGCGGGCAGATCGCCGCGACGGATGTCACCGCGTACTGCCCGGGTGACCCGCTCGCGGACAGCTCCGAGATCGACATCACCGGTTCGACCGCCGCGCACGCCGCGCCCGACGAGGTGCTCCGGGACGTCGTCACCCCGAGCGGGGAGCCGGGAGAGATCACCGTCGGCGACCTGTCCGACGACCCCACCGGGACCGCGGAGGACGCCACGGCCGGGGGTGGGCCCGCCAGCGTCGTCGAGGACGGGCTCGGGGAGCCGGTCCGGGTCCACGGGCGCGCGGACCACGCCCCGGGCATGGCGGTGGCGCAGTCCTTCGTCGCCGGTGGCGACCGCGCCACCGGGCTGGCCGCGGTGCCCTGCACTGCACCGACCGCCGATGCCTGGCTCGTCTCCGGTGGCGCCCAGGAGGGGCGCCAGGAGCACCTCGTGCTGACCAACCCCGGCGCCAACCCGGTCTCCGTGACCGTCGCAACGCTCGGCGGGGAGGCGGAGGAGTCGGTCGTCGTCCCTCCGCGGGACCGAGAGGTCGTCCTCCTCGACGCCATCGGTGGGACGGACACCTCCCAGGTCGTGCACGTCACCAGCAGCAACGGCCTCGTCGTCCCGACGATCGTCGACCACCACCTCGACGGGTTGACCCCCGCCGGGGTCGAGACCTCGGTCCCGACGACGGCACCGAGCCGGCGGCAGGTGATCCCCGCCGGTGGCGAGGGCGACGGGCGCGGGCTCGTCGTCGGGGCTCCCGGTGGGAGCGACGCCGTCGTCCAGGTCCGCAGCCTCGGCGAGGACGGCTCACGCAGCGCGACGGTCGAGACCGTCCCCGCCGGCAGTGCCGTCGACCTCGACCTGCCCGAGGCCTCCGGTGCGCACGCCTGGCTCGTCGAGTCCGACGAGCCGCTCGTGGCCGCCGCCCACCTCACCCGTGAGGCCTCGGACGGGACGCGTGACATGGCCTGGTCGGTCGCGACCCCTGCCATCCGCTCGCTCGGCGGGATCGCGCTGCCCCCCGATCCGGGCGAGGACGTGGCCCGCACCGTCAGCATCGCCGCCGACGAGGAGCCGGCCTCGGCGGAGGTGCACGCCGTGCGCGACGGCACGGTGACGACGGAGGAGGTCTCGCTCGAGGCCGGGCACAGTGCGTCCGTCTCCGTCGGCGAGGCCGATGCGGTGTGGGTGCGGCCCACGCGGGGGGTGGTCCACGCCGCCGCCCTGATCGCCGGTGGTGACGACGCGCGAGAGGCCCGAGCCGCCTCCGTGCCCGTGCACCCCTCCCGGGTCGCCGTGCGCGACATCGAGGTCGTGCGCCGACGCTGACGGGCTTGCGCTAACAGGTGAAGCCTGCTTCACTCTTCCCCAGGAGGGGAGTATCCCGCCAGCGTCTCGTCGTCACTACGGCCCAACCCTTGGGATCCGGCGAGCGGACCCCGCAAGGGTCGGGAGAGACCTTCGATCGAGTCGATCGGAAGGGTCTTGTCATGGATGTCCCGCTCTGGGTCTGGGCCGCGGTGTTGGCCTTCATCGTGGTGATGCTGGCCATGGACCTGTTCGCCCACCGCCACGCCCATGTGATCGGGGTGCGGGAAGCCGCCGCCTGGTCCGCGGTGTGGGTGGCCTTCGGTGTCGCCTTCGGCGCCATCGTCTGGTCCGTGTGGGGGCCGGAGTTCGGTCAGCAGTACTTCGCCGGCTACCTCATCGAGAAGTCCCTGGCCGTGGACAACGTCTTCGTCTGGGCGATCATCTTCAGCTACTTCGCCGTACCACGGGAGTACCAGCACCGGGTGCTGTTCCTCGGTGTGCTGGGCGCCCTGGTCTTCCGCGGCGCCTTCATCGCCGCGGGCGCTGTGCTGATCCAGAACTTCGCCTGGGTCCTCTACGTCTTCGCCGCATTCCTGCTCTACACCGGGTACCGGATGATCCGCCAGCGCAACGAGCACCTTGACCCCGAGAAGTCCGCCGTGCTGCGAGCCTTTCGCCGCCTGGTGCCGATGACGGAGGCCTACCACGGCCAGAAGCTGCTGGTCCGTCGGGGCGGGATGCTGCTGGCCACCCCGCTCCTGGCGGTCCTGGTGCTGGTCGAGGTCACCGACGTGGTCTTCGCTGTGGACTCCATCCCGGCGATCTTCGCCGTCACCGATGAGGTGTTCCTGGTCTTCACCGCCAATGCCTTCGCGGTCCTGGGCCTGCGCGCGATGTACTTCCTGCTGGCCGATCTCATCCACCGCTTCATCTACCTCAAGATCGGCCTGGCCCTGGTGCTGATCTGGGTCGGGATCAAGATGATGCTCAAGATCGACATCTTCTACATCCCCACCACCCTCTCCCTGGCCGTCGTGGCCACGATCATCACCGTCTCCGTGGTCGCCAGCCTGCGCGCCACCCGTGGTCAAGGCCGCCGGGCCCTCCCTGCTCCGACCAACGGGCCGTTCCGGGTCGCCACCGAGGCCGAGAACGCCGCCCTGGAGCCCGTGCTGGGCTCTCGCGGCGCCCCTTCCACCCCCTCCGACCCCCCGACCCGCTAGCAGCTCCACCTCACCCACCAAGGAGATGAGCCCTTTGGAACCCAAGGACAACGGGGCGGCGACGGCGACCTCGCGGCCGACGTGGACGTTCCTGACCAACCACGGCCACGTCCTCCTCGCTGTGGCCACCGGCCCCGACCGACGGGTCAGCGACATCGCCGCCGAGGTCGGTGTCACCACCCGAGCGACACTGACCATCCTCAACGACCTCGAGAGCGCCGGCTACCTCCGCCGGACCCGGATCGGGCGGCGCACCCACTACACCCTCGACCCGGGCCGCCACTTCCGCCACCACCTCACGGCCGACCACGAGATCGGGGAACTGCTCGCCATCTTCACCACTGCCGCTCCATGACTCACCAGCCGTCGCCCGGGTCGTGTGCCGTGCGCAAGGGCGCTGCGTCCCCGACAACCGGACGCTCAGGGCCGGTGCGGGTCGATCTCGTGCGGGTCGACACCCAGGAGCAACGCGATCTGCTCGACGAGCACGTCGTGCACGATGATCGCGTGGCTGCGTCCCCGTGCCGCCGTGAGGATCGGACGGCGGTAGACGACGATGCGGGCGGGCAGTCGCCCCTTGGCCGGCCACAACCGGGCGAGCGGGACGCCCTCCTCCCACGACGCGGGATCGGAGGGCGGGACCTCCTCGACCGCGAACTCCACCTGCGCCCAGCGCCGTCCCAGCACGGGCTCGTAGCGGTGGGCGACGTCGAGGACGAGGTCGTCGAAGGCCTGTGCGCGCGAGGTCATCGTCGGGACCTCGGGGTGGGCCAGCGGCCCACGCATCCCGCGTCCTCGTCGGTCCCGGTGGCGGCTCATCACCGACGATCGTAGGGCCCCGGCGGCGTGCCGGTCCGCGGGTCGCCGCGGACGTGGCCTATCGTGCACGGGTGACTCTTTCCCGACAGTGCTCCCGAGCGGCGTGCCCGCGACCGGCTGCCGGGACCCTCACCTACGTCTACTCCGACTCGACGGTGGTCCTGGGCCCGTTGGCCACCTACGCGGAGCCGCACGCCTACGACCTGTGCGACGAGCACGCGACGCGGCTGACCGCCCCGCGCGGGTGGGACGTCGTCCGGCTGGCCATCGACCAGCCGGCACCCGCCTCCCACGACGATCTCGTCGCCATCGCCGAGGCGGTGCGTACCCGCCCCGCGGCGGTCACCGACTCCGAGCGCACCGCGGACGTCCCGACGAGCGCCCGCCGGGAGCCCGGCAGCGTGACGGAGACCGGCCGTCGCGGCCACCTGCGGGTGCTGCGCGACCGCGACTGATCCCCGTCAGGGCCCGAGGTGCGCCACCATCCGGCCCCGGGGCCGACTGCACGTGGGCGAACTAGGCTGATGACGTGACCACCCTCGCCGACTTCGTCAAGGCGTACGACGTTCGCGGGCTCGTGCCCGAGCAGCTGGACGTCCACGTCGTCCGCGCGCTCGGGGCCGCCTTCGCCGAGGTGGTCGCGCTCGCCGACGGGGCCCCCGCGGTCGTCATCGGGCACGACATGCGCCCCAGCTCGCCCGAGCTCGTCGAGGCCTTCGCCGCCGGTGTCACCGCGCGCGGTGTCGACGCCGTCCTCATCGGCCTCGTGAGCACCGACGGGCTCTACTACGCCAGCGGCGCCCTCGGCCTGCCGGGAGCGATGTTCACCGCCAGCCACAACCCGGCGCAGTACAACGGCATCAAGTTCTGCCGCTCCGGAGCACGACCCGTCGGGCAGGAAACCGGCCTGGCGAGCGTCCGCGACCTGGCCCAGGAGCTCCTGGACACGCGGACGACCGGCTTCGAGGGCGTGACCCCGGGGCGGGTGGAGCGACGCGACGTGCTCGCCGAGTACGCCGCCTTCCTCCGCGGCCTCGTCGACCTGCGGGGGTCGCGACCGCTCCGCGTGACCGTCGACGCGGGCAACGGCATGGGCGGCCTGACCGTCCCTGCCGTGCTCGGGACCGAGGGCGGCCTGGGGGAGCTGCCGCTGCGGATCGACCCGATGTACTTCGAGCTCGACGGGACCTTCCCCAACCACGAGGCCGACCCACTCGACCCCGCCAACCTCGTCGACCTGCAGGAGCGGGTGCGCAGCCACCGCGCCGACGTGGGCATCGCCTTCGACGGGGACGCGGACCGGTGCTTCGTCGTCGACGAGGCAGGCGACCCGGTCAGCCCGAGCGCGATCACCGCGATGATCGCCCGGCGCGAGGTGGCGCGCGAGGTCGCCACGGGTCGCGAGGCGCGAGAGGTCGCGATCGTGCACAACGCGATCACCTCCGCCGCGGTGCCGGAGATCATCGAGGAGTCCGGTGCCCGACCCGTGCGCACCCGGGTCGGGCACTCCTACGTCAAGGCCGTCATGAGCGAGCACGACGCGGTCTTCGGGGGCGAGCACTCCGCGCACTACTACTTCCGTGACTTCTGGTTCGCCGACACCGGCATGCTCGCCGCGATGCACGTCCTCGCTGCGCTGGGGGAGTCCGACGCGCCGCTGAGCGAGGTCATGGCCCCCTACGAGCGCTACGTCGCCTCCGGGGAGATCAACTCCACCGTCGAGGACGCCGACGTCGTGACCGCGCGCGTACGGGCGGCCCACGCCGACCGCGACGACGTGGTCCTCGACGAGCTCGACGGCCTGACCGTCACCCGTGGCGAGGAGCCGATGTGGTGGTTCAACCTGCGTGCGAGCAACACCGAGCCGTTGCTGCGCCTCAACGTCGAGGCGGCCGACGCGCACACCATGACCCAGGTGCGAGACGATGTGCTGATGATGATCCGGGAGACACGATGACCGATTCGACGATCGAGCCCTGGCTGCGCGAGATCCTGCGCTGCCCCGCCTGCCGCACCTCGCTGCGTGACGACACCGGCGGGGACGGTCCCGAGCTGGTGTGCACCGACCCCGACTGCGGCCTGGCCTACCGGGTGGACCGGGGCATCCCCGTGCTGCTCGTCGACGAGGCCCGCAAGCCGGCCTGAGGTCGATGATGTCCCCCTTCGACGAGAGCCTGCTCGACGACGAGGACCGTCGGCGTGCCGTCGACCCCTCGGACATGCTGCGAGCGCTGGCCGGCGCCGGCGCGCAGGTGCGCCGGGCCATCACCCTGAGCCAGGAGGGCGACCTGGGTCGGGTCGCCGGCGGGGAGCGCCCGCGAGCGATCCACGTCGCCACCGTCGGTGGGTCGGAGGGGGTCGCGGCCGTCCTCGACCTGCTCGTCTCCCACCGGTCACCGGTGCTGCTCACCGCGGACGGGTCGGGACCCCTGCCCGGGTGGGTGGGCGCGCTGGACCTCGTCGTCGCCGTCTCCCTGTCCGGCTCTGCGGAGGGACCCGTCCGGCAGGCCCGCGAGGCCGCACGCCGCGGAGCGCACGTCCTGACCATCGGGGCACCGGACAGCCCCCTCGCGTCGGCCGCGGCGGCCGCCCGAGGCGTGCACCTGCCGATCGACCCGGGCACCGGACACTCCCGCACCGCGTTGTGGAGCCTGGTCGTCCCGGCCCTGCTCGCGACCTCGGCGTGCGGTGTCATCGACGTCCCGACGGGCGTGCTCCTGCGGGTCGCCGACCGGCTCGACGAGCAGGCGGAGGCCTTCCGCCCGGATGCCGAGTCCTTCGTCAACCCCGCCAAGTCGCTCGCGACGGACCTCTCCGAGGTCACCCCCGTCGTCCTCGGGGACGGCCCCGTCGCCGGCGTCGCCGCGCGCCGCACGAGCGCGATGCTGGCCCGCACCAGCCGGGTGCCCGCGACGTGGGGGCGGCTGCCGGACGCGGCCTCCCAGGTGGTGGCCTGCCTCTCCGGTCCGCTCGCCGGTTCGGGCACGGCCCCGGACGGGGGGCGCGACATCTTCGCCGACCCCTACCTCGACGGCCCGAGCGGCCCCCGGCTCGGCCTGGTGCTGCTGCGGGACCCGGTGCCGACCACCGAGTCCGACCCGACCGAGGTCGAGCGGCACAACACCGCGCAGTCCGTCGCCGACCGCGCCGAGGCGGCCGGGGTGCGCGTCCTGGAGCACGTGGCGCGCCCCGGGCACGACCTCGAGCGCCTCGCCGAGCACATCGCCCTGACCGACTTCGCGAGCACCTACCTCGCGATCGGTCACGGCTTCGACCCGGCGAGCGCGCCGGGCATCGACGAGCTGCATCTCCCACGAAGGGCCACTGAGTGATCGACGTAGACATCGCCGTCATCGGAAGCGGATCGGGCAACAGCCTCGTCACGGACGAGCTCGCCGGTCGTCGGTTCGCCATCATCGAGGGCGGTGACGTCTTCGGCGGCACCTGCCTGAACGTCGGGTGCATCCCGACGAAGATGTTCGTCCACGTCGCCGAGATCGCCACCTTGGTCCGCGAAGGGGGCCGGCTCGGGGTCGATGCGACGCTCGCGGGAGTGCGCTTCACCGACGTGCGCGACCGCGTCTTCGCCGGACGCATCGACCAGATCGCCGCGGCGGGCGAGGCCTACCGCCGCGACGGTGAGCTCACCGAGCTGCTGCGCGGGCACGCGCGGTTCACCGGTCCACGCACGCTGCGCGTCGACCTGCGGGGCGGCGGCACCGAGGAGGTCCGGGCCGAGCAGGTCGTCATCGCCACCGGCTCGCACCCGGTGATCCCCGACGACCTCGCCGCGCTGGCCGGCCGTGAGGGCATCACGCTGCACACCTCGGACACGGTGATGCGCCTGGCCGAGCAGCCCGGGCGGATGCTCGTCGTCGGAGGCGGCTACATCGGCGCCGAGCTCGCCCACGTCTTCTCCGCGTTCGGCACCCGGGTCACCGTGTCGGCCCGGGGCGAGCAGCTGCTGCGTCACCTGGACGACGACATCGCCACCGCCTTCACGGCCAGCGCCCGCGAGCAGTGGGACGTGCGGACGTCGACGACGGTCACCGACCTGCGGCGGGGCGAAGGGGGGATCACCGCCACCCTGTCGGACGGCGGCCGGGTCGAGGTCGACGTGGTCCTCGTCGCGACCGGTCGCCGACCGACCACCGCGGACCTCGGGCTCGACGTCGCCGGGGTGGAGGTGCACGACGACGGCCGGGTGGTCGTCGATGCCCACGGCCGCACCGCCGTCGAGGGGGTGTGGGCGCTCGGGGACGGGTCCTCCCCCTTCCAGCTCAAGCACGTGGCCAACCACGAGGCACGGGTCGTCGCGCACAACCTCGCCCATCCCCAGGACCTGCGGGCGTTCGACCACGAGGCCGTCCCGGCCGCCGTCTTCACCCACCCCCAGGTCGCCACCGTCGGTCTGACCGAGACCGAGGCGGTCTCGGCAGGGGTGGACGTCGTGACGAAGGTGCAGAGGTACGGGGACACCGCGTACGGCTGGGCCATGGAGGACACGTCGAGCCTGTGCAAGGTCATCGCCGACCGCCGCACCGGGCGGCTCGTGGGCGGTCACCTCGTCGGGCCCGACGCCGCCACGCTCGTCCAGCCGTTGATCCACATGATGGCCTTCGACCAGCCCGTCGCCGAGATGGTGCGCGGCCAGTACTGGATCCACCCGGCACTGACCGAGGTCGTGGAGAACGCCCTGCTCGGCCTCGACCTCAACCCGGTCGAGGACCTCATCGAGTCCCCGCCGCGCGCGTGAGGCGACGTCCTCCCCCCTTCGTCGCGCCCCAGGACATCGCCTTCGCCGGTCCGGGTCGGTAGCCTGAGCGCGTGCTGACGCCGATCACGACCCGACCTGCCGGAGCCACCCGATGAGTGGCGGCCTCGTCGCGCTCCTCGACGACATCTCCGTCCTCGCGCGCATGGCCGCCGCGTCCGTCGACGACGTGAGTGCCGCGGCCGGACGGGCGAGCACCAAGGCGGCCGGCGTCGTCGTGGACGACACCGCTGTCACGCCGCGCTACGTCGAGGGACTCGACCCCTCGCGCGAGCTGCCGATCATCAAGCGGATCACGATCGGGTCGCTGCGCAACAAGCTGCTCTTCATCGTCCCGACGATCCTGGTCCTCAACGCCTTCCTGCCCTGGCTGCTCTCACCGCTGCTCATGCTCGGCGGCACCTACCTGTGCTTCGAGGGTGCCGAGAAGATCTGGGAGAAGATCTCCGGGCACGCAGGCGCCGAGGTGCCCGTCTCGGCGGAGGAGGGGGAGAAGGCGAAGGTCGACGAGGACCAGATCGTCAAGAGCGCCGTGCGGACCGACTTCATCCTCTCGGCGGAGATCATGGTCATCTCGCTCAAGGCGATCCTCGACGAGGGCCTGAGCGGCTCCTTCTGGTACCTGCTGGCGGTGCTCGTCGTCGTCGCGATCTTCATCACCGTGCTCGTCTACGGCACGGTCGGCCTGCTCGTGAAGATCGACGACATCGGGCTCCACATGAGCAGGAAGGGGGACGGCGTCGGCCGGACCCTCGGCCGTGGGCTGGTCAAGGGGATGCCCAAGCTGCTCACCGTGCTGTCTGTTGTCGGTGTCTTCGCGATGCTCTGGGTCGGCGGGCACATCATCCTCGTCGGGCTCGAGGAGACGGGCCTGTGGCCGCAGCCGTACGACTTCGTCCACCATCTCGAGGTGGCCGTCGAGGAGGCGACCGGTGCCCTCGGCGGTGTCCTCGGGTGGATGACCAACACCGTCGGCTCGATGCTCCTCGGCGCCGTCGTGGGTGGGGTGGTCGTCGCGGTCATGCACGTGCTGCCCTTCGGCGGCCACGACGCGAAGGGGGAGGCGGCCGCCCACTGAGGTCGCGCCGGAACCGCGCAGGCGTGGTGCGGGCAGGATCCTCCCTTCGCGCCCCTCGTCGCCGGCCGCATACACTTGGCGAGAGCCGGCGTGGGTGATGACCCGCGAGAGCCCAGAAGGGTCGCGCCGGGTCCGACACCCCAATGTCACAAGGAGATCCACCGTGTCCTTCGACTACACGGTCGCCGACCTGGGCCTCGCCGAGGCCGGCCGCCACCAGATCCGACTCGCCGAGCACGAGATGCCCGGCCTGATGAGCATTCGCCATGAGTACGCGGGTGAGCGTCCGCTCGAGGGGGCGAAGATCGCCGGCTCGCTGCACATGACCGTGCAGACCGCCGTGCTCATCGAGACCCTCACCGCCCTCGGCGCACAGGTGCGCTGGGCCAGCTGCAACATCTACTCCACGCAGGACGAGGCCGCCGCTGCGGTCGTCGTCGGGCCGGACGGCTCGGCGGAGGACCCGCAGGGCGTCCCGGTCTTCGCGTGGAAGGGCGAGACGCTCGAGGAGTACTGGCACTGCACCAACCAGATCCTCACCTGGGCCGACGGCGAGGGCCCCAACATGATCCTCGACGACGGTGGCGACGCCACGATGCTCGTCCACAAGGGCGCCGAGTGGGAGAAGGCCGGCCAGGTGCCGCCGACGACCGACGAGGACTCCGAGGAGTTCAGCGTCTTCAAGGCCCTCGTGCGCCGCACCCTGGCCGAGGACCCCACCAAGTGGCAGACCGTCGGCTCCCGCATCAAGGGCGTCACCGAGGAGACCACGACCGGCGTCCTGCGGCTGTACCAGCTCGCCGAGACGCGCGACCTGCTCTTCCCCGCGATCAACGTCAACGACGCGGTCACCAAGTCCAAGTTCGACAACAAGTACGGCACCCGCCACTCGGTGATCGACGGACTCAACCGCGCCACCGACGTCCTCATCGGCGGCAAGGTCGCGGTCGTCGCCGGCTACGGCGACGTCGGCAAGGGCGTCTCGGCCGCGCTCGCCGGTCAGGGCGCGAGGGTCCTCGTCACCGAGGTCGACCCGATCTGCGCCCTGCAGGCCGCGATGGACGGGTACCAGGTCACGACCATGGGTAAGGCCGCCGAGTACGGCGACATCTTCGTCACCACCACCGGCTGCTTCGACGTCATCACCGCCGACCACATGGCCGCGATGAAGAACAAGGCGATCGTCTCCAACATCGGTCACTTCGACAACGAGATCGACATCGCCGGGCTGGCCCGGACCCCGGGCATCACGAAGACCGAGATCAAGGCGCAGGTCCACGAGTGGACCTTCCCGAGCGGCAGCTCGATCATCGTGCTGTCCGAGGGCCGCCTGATGAACCTCGGCAACGCGACCGGTCACCCGAGCTTCGTCATGAGCAACTCCTTCGCGAACCAGACGATCGCGCAGATCGAGCTCTTCCAGAAGGCGGAGGCGTACGTGGACGAGGACGGCAACCCGACCGTCACCACGCTGCCGAAGCACCTCGACGAGAAGGTCGCGCGCCTGCACCTCGACGCGCTCGGCGTCGAGCTGACCGAGCTGACCAAGGACCAGGCCGAGTACCTCGGTGTGGACGTGGCGGGGCCGTACAAGCCGGACCACTACCGCTACTGAGCACGACCAGCGAGCAGGACGAAGGGGGAGGCGCGCGCCTCCCCCTTCGCCATGTCAGTCCTCGGTGTCCGCGGGGACGAGCCGGAGCCCGACGACGGCCGCCACGATCCCGGCGATGAGCAGTGCCTTGGCCGGGCTGAAGGTCTCCTCGCCGGTGGTCATGGCCCATGCCACCGTGAGCGCGGCGCCGACCCCGGTCCAGACCGCGTACCCGGTGCCGATGGGGATCGTGCGCACGGCGACCCCGAGACCGACCATGCTGGTCGCGAGGGCGAGGATGAAGACGGCGGTCGCCGTGGGGTGGGTGAAGCCGTCGGAGCGGCCCAGGGCGGTGGCCCAGACCGCTTCGAGGGCGGCGCTGACGAGCAGGACGATCCACGGCATCAGGCGACCGCCTTCAACCCGGCGACGCAGGCGACGAGCAGGACCAGCAGGGCGACGCGCGCCCGGGTCGCCGGCTCGTCGCCGGTCACCATGGACCACACGACGGTGAGGGTGGCGCCGATGCCGACCCACACCGCGTAGGCGGTGCCGGTGGCGATGTCGGTCATGGCCCACGCCAGACCGAGCATGCTCGCGGCGAGGGAGACGGCGAAGAGGAGGGTGGGGCCCGGGCGGGTGAATCCGCGCGAGGCGGACAGGGCGGTGGCCCAGACGGCCTCGAGCATCCCCGAGACGATGAGGACGAGCCAGGACATGACAGCTCCTTGCGAGTCAGTCTTGTCGTGGTGCGGGTACTGCTCCCTCGTCCGCAGGTCCGATCGCCGGACCTCGACCCCGAGGCTATCGGCGATGGTTGCCCGGTGCACGCCGGTGCCTGTGTGATGATGAGCGGGCAGTAGACCACGTGCGAAAGGGATCACCGTGAAGGGACGTGTCCTCGTCGTCGACGACGACCAGGCGCTGGCAGAGATGCTCGGGATCGTCCTTCGGAAGGAAGGGCTGGACGTCGCGCACGTCGCCGACGGAGCCCGGGCACTCGACGCCTTCCACGAGGCCCGTCCGGACCTGGTGCTCCTCGACGTCATGCTGCCCGGGATGGACGGCATCGAGATCTGCCGGCGGCTCCGGCAGGAGTCGGGGGTCCCGATCGTCATGCTGACCGCCCGGACCGACACCGTCGACGTGGTCGTCGGCCTCGAGTCGGGCGCCGACGACTACATCGTCAAGCCGTTCAAGCCGCAGGAGCTCATCGCCCGGCTGCGGGCCCGCCTGCGTCGCGGGGACGAGCCGGAGCCGGAGCGACTGACGATCGGCGACCTGAGCATCGACGTCGCCGGGCACTCCGTCACGCGGGACGGGACGCCCCTGGCGCTGACGCCGCTCGAGTTCGACCTGCTCGTCGCCCTGGCGCGCAAGCCGTGGCAGGTCTTCAGCCGCGAGGTCCTCCTGGAGCAGGTCTGGGGCTACCGGCACGCCGGCGACACGCGTCTGGTCAACGTGCACGTCCAGCGGCTGCGCAGCAAGATCGAGCACGACCCCGAGAACCCCCAGATCGTCGTCACGGTCCGTGGCGTCGGGTACAAGGCCGGGTCGGCCTGAGCATGGCCTCGGCGCCTGCCTCCGAGGCGACCGAGGCCTCGGACGCGTCGAGCGCCGAGGGGTCGGGTCCCGCGACCCCGCCCCGCGACCACGCGGTCGCGCGGGCGGTGCGGGCCGCAGTGGGCCTCTGGCGGCGCTCCCTGCGTTTCCGGGTGGTCACGAGCACGCTCCTCCTCGGGCTGGTCGTCGTCTCGATCATCAGCCTGACGATGTACCGCTCCATCGCCGCCGGCCTCGTCGACGACCGGGTCGACTTCGCCCAGGCCCAGTCGCACCAGCTGGCCGACCGCGCCCAGAGCTACTTCAACAACACCGACGTCGAGCCCGGTGAGCTGGACGTGTCCACCTCCGACTTCGTCTCGCGGACCCTCGCACCGCCCAGCGGCGACGACAGCCGCTACGTCATCCTCACGCCGAGCACGGAGAACGAGTCCTCGACGATCTCCACGGTCGCCTACCCGCAGGGTGTCGGCCTGGACCAGGTGCCCGCCGCCCTTCGCCAGGCGGTGGCCGCCGACCCGGCCCGGCAGCAGACCATGACCATCGAGCTGGAGCGCTCGGACGTCGACGGGTCGACGGAGCCGATCACCGGGGTACCGATCGACACCGAGTCCGTCCCCGCGGTCGTCGTCGGCTCGCAGATCGAGGTGCCGACGGCCGGTGACCACGACCTGTACTTCATCTACCCGATGGACCAGGAGCAGACCACCCTGAGCATCATCTCCCGCTCCTTCGTCCTCGGGGCGCTCTTCCTCATCGGCCTCGTCTCGGGCATCGCCTACATCGTCACGAGCATGGTCGTCACCCCGGTGCGCCGCGCGGCCTCGGCCGCCGAGCGGCTGTCCTCGGGCCACCTCAACGAGCGGGTGTCGGCACGCGGGCACGACGACCTCGCCCTGCTCGGCCAGTCCTTCAACGACATGGCCGACAACCTGCAGACGCAGATCCGCCAGCTCGAGGGCCTCTCCCGGGTGCAGCAACGCTTCGTCTCCGACGTCTCCCACGAGCTGCGCACGCCGCTGACGACGATTCGGATGGCCGCCGACCTGCTGCACTCCTCCCGGGACGAGATGGACCCGGTCACCGGTCGCTCGGCGGAGCTGCTCCACGACGAGCTCGACCGATTCGAGGGGCTGCTCGCCGACCTGCTCGAGATCTCTCGCTACGACGCCGGTGCGGCCGTGCTCGAGCAGGACCCGATCGACCTCTACGCGATCATCGACCGGGTCGTGCGGGCGACGGAGTCGATCGCCGACGCGCGCGGCAGCGAGGTCGTCGTCCACCGGGAGCCGGGGCAGAAGGCCGTCGCCGAGGTGGACTCGCGGCGGATCGAGCGAGTGCTGCGCAACCTCGTCGTCAACGCGATCGAGCACGGCGAGGGCCGTCCGGTCGACATCTGGGTCGGCAGCAACGACGACGCCGCGGCCGTGATGATCCAGGACCACGGCGTGGGTCTGAAGGCCGGCGAGGCCTCGCTCGTGTTCAACCGCTTCTGGCGCGCCGACCCGGCGCGGACCCGCACCACCGGCGGTTCCGGTCTCGGGCTGGCCATCGCGCTCGAGGACGCCCGCCTCCACCACGGGTGGTTGCAGGCCTGGGGGGAGCCGGGGGAGGGGTCCCGCTTCCGGCTCACCGTGCCGCGCGAGGCCGGTGCCCCGCTCACGACGTCACCACTGCCCCTGACCCCGCGTGAGGGCCGTCTGCCGGGGGAGGGTGGGCACCCGTGACCGGTAAGGACCTGACCCGCCGCAGCGCCCTCGGCCTGGCGGTGGCGGGCGCGCTCGCCGGCTGCGGGCTGAACACCGACTCGACGATCCGGCCCGGGTTGCCGATCGACGGGCCGCGCCCGCAGCCGCTGTCCCGCACGCCCAACGGGCCCTCGCCCGGCGCTTCTCCCGCCGAGGTCATCCGTGGGTTCCTGCGCGCGGGGTCCACGAGCGGCGAGGGCCTGGAGGTCACCCGCTCCTACCTCACCCAGGCGACCGCCCAGGGGTGGATCCCGGACAGCCAGACGGTGATCTACACCGGCGACCCGCAGATCGAGCCGTTGGGGGACGGGGCCTTCCGCGTGAGCGCGCGGGTGGTCGCGCGCATCAACGCCGACGGGCGCTACCTCGTCTCCCCGCCCTTCGACGGCGCGGCCTTCGACTTCCACGTCGACCTCGTCGACGGCGAGTGGCGCATCGACGAGCTGCAGGAGGGGTTCGGCCGACTCCTCGAGCAGTCCGAGGTCGGCTACATCTTCCGCGAGTACCCCGTGCACTACCCGGCCATCGGGTGGAACGCCCTCGTCGTGGACCAGCGGTGGGTGACCCAGGACCAGCTGGCGACCCGGTTGACCCGCGCCCAGCTGGGGAGCATCCCCGGCTACCTGCGGGAGGCCGTCTCCAGCGACATCGGCGCCCGGCTCGCCGTCGACGCGGTGCCGGTGCGCAACGGGGTGGCGGTCGTCGACCTGGAGAGTGAGTCGGTCACCGACGACGCCACGGCGCGCAAGCGGCTGGCGGCGCAGCTCGTGGCCACCTTGATGTCCCTGCCGGGGGTGACGGAGGTGGCGATCACGCTCTCGGGTGCGCCTCTCGACCTCGGTGTGACGGCGCCGCTCACCTCGCCCGAGCAGCTCGGTTTCGTCGACCGGACCCAGACGAACACCCCGATCGTCCTCGCTCGTCGCGGGGACAGGGTCGTGCCGGTGGACGACCGTCTGGCCTCGGTCGGCGCAGCGGACCTCCGACGCAAGGAGTCCCCCTTCCTCCCGTTGGAGGAGGGGTGGCGCCATCTCGCGCTGCGGACCGACGGCAAGGAGCTGGCCGCGCTCGATGGCACGCAGGACGTCCTGCACCGCATGCTCGACGACGGCGAGGTCGTGCACCTGGACCCTTTCGCCGCGGCGATGACCCGCCCCTGCTACGACTACGGCGGCGTGCTCTGGGTCGGCGGCTCCGGCCTCGGCCGGGAGGAGGGCTACCGGCTCTGGGCGATCAACTCCACCGTGGACCCCGCCGACCGCGCCGAGTCCGCACCGCAGCACGTCCCGGCCCAGTGGCTGGGCACGCGCTTCGTGCGCTCGGCCGTCGTCTCTCCCGAGGGGAGCAGGATCGCGGTGATCTCCGAGGCGGAGCGGGGGACGGGGAGCACCCTGGAGGTCTCGGGCATCGCCCGCCAGGCGAACGGGCTGCCGACCACGACCTCCCCCCAGGCCTTCCGCATCGGGGCCGATCTGGTCGAGATGCTGGATGCGGTGTGGGTGGGCCAGTCCACCCTGGCGGTCATCGGTCGACGCAACGACCAGGACGAGATGCAGCCCTACCTCGTGGAGGTCGGTGGGCCCGTGGAGGCGATGACCCCGCGCCCGGGCGGCGTCGCCATCACGACCACCGGCGACGACCAGGACGTCGTCGTCCGGACCGGGAAGGGCCGCGTCTTCCAGCGTGCGGGCGGCCGGTGGCAGGAGCTGAAGCCCATCGACGGCGTCGTCACCGCCGGCGTCTGAGGCCCCTCCACAGCCTCGCTCCGTCCGGCGTCGCTTCCACACCCGGACGAAGGGGGGCGCTGCCCTCGCGCCGGCCCGGCAGGCTGGTGCCCGTGGTCACCGTGCGTCTCGGGAGCGTCATGGCGGCGGCCGGGGACCTCGTCCTGCCGCGTAGCTGCGCCGGGTGCGATCGGCCGGGGCCGGCGGTGTGCGCCGGATGTCGTCGCGCGCTGTGCGATCTCGCCGTGCCGACGCCGGGGCCGGTCGCGCCCCGCCCGGTCCCTCCCGGCTGGCCGGGGTGCCACGCCACCCTTCGCTATGAGGGTGTGGCCGCGCGTCTGGTCCGCGCCTTCAAGGACGAGGACCGGCGGGACCTCGCCGACGTGCTCGCCCGGCTGCTCGCCGACGCCGTGCGCCGGGCGGCCCTGCAGGGCGGCTCGCGCGGCGGGGTGCTCGTCGTTCCCGTCCCGTCCTCACCGGCAGCCATCCGCCGGCGCGGGGACCAACCGATGCTCCAGCTGGCCCGCCGGGCCGTCCACCTCCTCGGCCCGGGTGCCGCCGTCGAGCCGGGCCTGCGCGTGCGGCGTGGGACGGCCGACCAGGCCGGGCTGGACCGCGCCGCCCGGCTCGCGAACCTCGACCGGGCCATGGCCGCGCGCCGCCCCCACCGGGTCCGGGGGCGGCGGATCGTGCTCGTCGACGACGTGCTCACTTCGGGCGCGACCCTGACCGAGGGCCGTCGGGCGCTGCTCGAGGCGGGTGCGGCCGGGGTCGATCTCGCCGTCGCGATGGTGACTCCGCGACGATCTCCGCCCCCGGGTCTACCGTTCCGGTCGCGTCCGGACTAGCGTGTCGTCATGGGCCCCGCTCTCGACCGGACGACCGGTACGACGCAGGGTCCTGTTGCGTTCTCCGCCGCGCGAACGGCCACGGCCACCCCGCCGAGCCGGGAACGGAGGTGGTGCCCCGGCTGACACGCCCTCGCCAGGCGTACCCCCATGCAGCATCGATGTCCCAGGAGGACTCCGTGGAAATTGCCATCACCGGACGCAATGTCAACGTCTCCGATCGACTGCGGGACTACGTCGAGAGCAAGCTCTCGAAGGTCTCCCAGCTCGACCCGCGAGTCCAGCGGATCGAGGTCATGGTGAGTCACGAGCCCAACCCACGCCAGGCGAAGGTCAGCGAGCGCGTCGAGATCACGTGCCGGTCCAAGGGACCCGTGATCCGCGCCGAGGCCTGTCACGACGACCGCCAGGCAGCGGTGGACCTCGCCGCGGACAAGCTCCTCGAGCGCCTGCGTCGCGCCCACGACAAGCGCAATGTCCGCCGTGGCCGCCGCCGCACCTCCGTCGCCGCCGCGACCGCGGACCTGACCGAGCCGCTGTCGGTCGACCAGCCCACGCCCGACCAGGAGGAGAGCGACCAGTTCGGCACCATCGGCGACAGCCCGATCGAGGTGCGCGAGAAGATGCACGAGTCCGCGCCGATGAACCTCGCCGAGGCGGTGCGCCGCATGGAGCTCGTCGGGCACGACTTCTTCCTCTTCCACGACGTGGACTACGACCGTCCGAGCGTCGTCTACCGCCGCCGTGGCTGGTCCTACGGGGTGATCCACCTCGAGGTGCAGGACGGCGTCGACGGCAAGGACCTGGGCGCAGCAGCCGTGGACGGCGTCGCCCTCGACAAGGACGCCGGGGCCCGGGTCTGAGCCCTCCCCGCGGTCGCGCGGACGGAGGGTGAGGGCGGCCCTTGGGGCTTCGCAAGCTCAGCCCCTGAGTCGGGCCACCCCCACGCCTCCGTCCGCGCTTCAGTGGCGCCGCCCTCCGGGACCCATCGTGCGTCGTGGCGTGCGTCCGCGCGTCAGGGCATGCTGGGGCGCGTGAGTGCACGCCCCCTTCGCCTCGACCAGGCCCGTCGTATCGCTCTCGCGGCGCAGGGCTTCGACCGGGCCCGGCCCGAGCGGCCGGTGACGACACGCGACCTGCAGCGGGTGCTCGACACCGTCGGGCTCGTGCAGATCGACAGCGTCAACGTGCTCACCCGGAGCCAGTACCTGCCCTTCTTCGCCCGGCTGGGCCCTTACGACCCGGCCCTGCTGGACCGGATGCGCGACCGTGCGCCGCGTCGGATGGTCGAGTACTGGGCCCACGAGGCGAGCCTGATGCCGCCGCGCACGTGGCCGCTCATGGACCACCCGCGGATGCAGCGGGCGCTCGACGGGTCCTGGGGCGGGATGCAACGCGTCGCCCAGGACCACCCGGACCTGGTCGCGGCCGTGCTCGCCGAGGTCGAGGCCGGCCCGCCGCGCACCGCTCGACAGATCGAGGCGGCGCTCGGGCACGAGCGCTCTGGGCCGAAGGAGGACTGGGGCTGGAACTGGTCCCTGGTCAAGAACGCCCTGGAGCAGCTCTTCTGGGCCGGTCGGATCTCCTCGGCGGGACGGACTGCGCAGTTCGAGCGGCGCTACGCCGCTCTGGCCACGGTGGTGCCGAAGGGGGAGTCCGGCCCGTGGCTGGACCCGCACCGGCGGCTGCCCCCCGAGGATGCCTACGTCGAGCTCGTGCGGATCGCCGCCCGCGCCAACGGGCTGGCGACCGAGGCGGACCTGGCGGACTACTTCCGACTCCCGCGGGAGGACGTGCGCCCTGCCCTCGGCCGGTTGCAGGCCGCCGGAGAGCTGGAGGAGGTCCGCGTCGAGGGCTCGGCCCGACCCTGGTACCTGCACGAGCGGGCCCGTCGGCCCAGGTCCGTCTCGGCCAGGGCGCTGCTGTCCCCCTTCGACAGCCTGGTGTGGCACCGCCCGCGCGCCGAGGCCCTCTTCGGGTTCCGCTACCGGTTGGAGATCTACACCCCCGCCCACAAGCGGGTGCACGGGTACTACGTCCTGCCCTTCCTCTTGGGGGACCGTCTGGTCGGCCGCGTCGACCTCAAGGCCGATCGCGCCACGGGGGTGCTCAGGGCGCGTCAGGTCTCCTGGGAGGAGGGTCGCGGCGGCAGCGGCGACCGCGCCGAGCTGCGTGCCGAGCTCGAGCTGATGGCGCACTGGCTCGGGTTGGACGACGTGGCCGGCGCCTGAGGCGTCGTCCCGTTCCCGCGCCTCGGCGCGACCGCTCGTCGCCGGGCACCCGCGCGGCCCCGGCGCAGCCCGCGGTGGGAACCCCGTGGAGCGGACCGTCGTTCATGCCGGTCGAGGGTGCCCGCTCGGTTGCGGGGCCGCCAACCATTAACCTGTAGGGCAGACTGCTTCGGGCCGTGGCGTTCCGCCGTGCCCGGATCGACCACGTCAGGAGATCAGTTCGTGAAGATCGTCGAGCGCATCCTTCGCGCCGGAGAGGGCCGCACCGTCAAGCGGCTCGAGGGCATCGCCGCCCAGGTGAACGCGATCGAGGAGGACTTCCAGAAGCTCTCGGACGCCGAGCTGCGGGCCGAGACCGACACCTTCCGGGAGCGGCTCGCGAACGGGGAGACCCTCGACGACATCCTGCCGGAGGCCTTCGCCGCGGTCCGCGAGGCGGCGAGCCGCACGATCGGCAAGCGGCACTTCGACGTGCAGATCATGGGTGGGGCCGCCCTCCACATGGGCAACGTCGCCGAGATGCGCACCGGTGAGGGCAAGACCCTCGTCGCGACCCTGCCGTCCTACCTCAACGCCCTCGAGGGCAAGGGCGTGCACGTCATCACGGTCAACGACTACCTCGCCGAGTACCAGGCCGAGCTGATGGGCCGCGTGCACCGTGCCCTCGGTCTCGAGACGGGCGTCATCCTCTCGTCGATGACCCCGGCGCAGCGTCGGGCGGAGTACGCCAAGGACATCACCTACGGCACCAACAACGAGTTCGGCTTCGACTACCTGCGCGACAACATGGCGTGGAACACCGACGAGCTCGTCCAGCGCGGCCACAACTTCGCCATCGTCGACGAGGTCGACTCGATCCTCATCGACGAGGCCCGCACGCCGCTGATCATCTCCGGCCCGGCCGACCAGCCGACCAAGTGGTACGTCGAGTTCGCCAAGATGGTCAAGAAGCTCGAGCGCGGCCACGGAGCCGACCTCATGCGCGGCATCGAGGCCGAGGGCGACTACGAGGTCGATGAGAAGAAGCGCACCGTCGGCATCCTCGAGCCGGGCATCGAGAAGATCGAGGACCTGCTCGGCATCGACAACCTCTACGAGAGTGTCAACACCCCCCTCATCGGCTACCTGAACAACGCGATCAAGGCCAAGGAGCTCTTCACCCGCGACAAGGACTACGTCGTCATGAACGGCGAGGTCCTCATCGTCGACGAGCACACCGGCCGCATGCTCGCGGGCCGTCGCTACAACGAGGGCATGCACCAGGCCATCGAGGCCAAGGAGGGGGTGGAGATCAAGAACGAGAACCAGACCCTCGCGACGATCACCCTCCAGAACTACTTCCGCATGTACGACACCCTCGCGGGCATGACCGGTACGGCGCAGACCGAGGCCGGCGAGCTCAACTCCATCTACGGCCTCGGGGTCGTACCGATCCGGACCAACAAGCCGATGATCCGCGAGGACCAGGCCGACCTCGTCTACCGCACCGAGAAGGCGAAGTTCGCCGCGGTCGTCGACGACATCGCCGAGCGCCACGCGAGCGGGCAGCCGGTCCTCGTCGGGACGACGAGCGTCGAGAAGAGCGAGCTGCTCTCCCAGATGCTGCGCAAGCGGGGGATCAAGCACGAGGTGCTCAACGCCAAGCACCACGAGCGCGAGGCCGCCATCGTCGCCGACGCGGGCCGCAAGGGCGCCGTCACCGTGGCGACGAACATGGCCGGTCGCGGTACCGACATCATGCTCGGTGGCAACCCCGAGTTTCGTGCCGTGGCCGAGCTGCGGCAGCGCGGTCTGGACCCGGAGGAGACCCCGGAGGAGTACGAGGCCGCGTGGGACGAGGCGCTCGCGGCCGCGGAGAAGGCCGTGCGGGCCGAGCACGAGGAGGTCACCGAGGCCGGTGGTCTGTACGTCCTCGGGACCGAACGCCACGAGTCGCGGCGCATCGACAACCAGCTGCGCGGTCGCTCCGGCCGTCAGGGTGACCCCGGTGAGTCGCGCTTCTACCTCTCGCTCGAGGACAACCTCATGCGCCTGTTCAACGCGGGCTTCGTCGACCGGGTGATGACGACCGCCAAGATCGACGACGAGACCCCGATCGCCGGGCGGATGCTCACGAAGTCGATCGAGGGGGCCCAGAGCCAGCTCGAGGGCCAGAACTACGAGATGCGCAAGAACGTCCTCAAGTACGACGACGTGCTCAACCGACAGCGCACCGTCGTCTACGAGGAGCGCCGCCGGGTGCTCGAGGGTGAGGACCTCGAGGAGCAGATCCGCCACTTCATGACCGACGTCGTCGGCGGGTACGTCGACGCCGAGACCAACGCCGGCTTCTCCGAGGACTGGGACCTCGACCGCCTCTTCACCGCCCTGCGGGCGATCTATCCCGTGGGGCTGGACAAGGAGACCCTGCTCGAGGGCGCCGGTGGTCTGACGCAGCTGAGCGCGGCGAACCTGCGCGAGGAGATCGTCACCGACATCCACGAGGCCTACGACCGTCGCGAGGCGGACCTGGGCGAGCCGGTCACCCGCGAGCTCGAGCGTCGTGTCGTCCTCTCGGTCCTCGACCGGAAGTGGCGCGAGCACCTCTACGAGATGGACTACCTCAAGGAGGGCATCGGCCTGCGGTCGATGGCCCAGCGCGACCCGCTCGTGGAGTACCAGCGCGAGGGCTTCCAGCTCTTCGAGGCGATGAACGACGCCATCAAGGAGGAGTCGGTCGGGTACCTCTTCAACACCGAGGTCGAGGTGCCCACGGTCCCCGAGTCGACCACGCAGCCCAAGAGCGTCGACGAGCTGCTCGGCGGTGGGGGCGACCGGGCGCGTCCGACCATCTCGGCCAAGGGCCTGGACGACGGACCCCGCGGCAGCCAGCCCCTGCACTACTCGTCACCGTCCGAGGACGGCAGCGTCGAGGAGCGCGACGAAGCAGGGCCCTCCACGGCAGGCACGTCCCGTGCCCAGCGCAGGGCCGCGGCGAAGAAGGCGAAGAAGGCCGCGAGGAGGTAGTCGCGCCGTCAGCCGACCTGGAGGGCCTCGACCACCCAGCGGCTGTCACGACCGACGAGCCGGAGCGCCAGGGCGCGCACCCGCTCACCGTCGACGAGGACGACCGATGCCTCGACGACGTCGTCGGCGGGCTCGCAGACGAGCACGCGCGTGACCCGGGTGCGGTGGGTGGTCCGCTGCCCCCGCTGACGCGCTGCACGCCGTGCAGCACGGGAGCCGCGCCTGGCCACGACGGCGTAGACCTCCGGTGTCGACCACCGCATCACCTGGCTCGGCGGCCGGATGCCGTGCATCACCTCGACCAGGGCCTGGGCGATGTGTGCGGCCCACTCCCGGGGGTCGGGGAGATCGCACGCCCGGGTCGGCTGCGGACCGAAGAGCTGCTCGTCGCTGGCGGCGGCGAAGTCCACGGCGAGTGAGTCCTGCACGTACGGCTCCGGTGCCGTGACCGCCATCGCCCGCTCCGCCCGGCCCTGTGCGTGCGTCGGAAGGGGGATCCCCGCCGGCGCGTGGCGTGGTGACGGCAGGACGTGCAGCGGCTGCAGGGCGGTCATGGCGTTCCTTCTTCTCCGGTGTCGGGTCGGTGGTCAGGTGGCGGGTGGGGGAGTGAGCTGCGTCCCGGGGAGCAGCACGTGCGGGTCGTCGCCGATGAGCGCATGGTTGGCCTCGTGCCACCGGGGCCACTCCCGGGCGATCTCCACGTCGGTCGCGGCCGGCCCCAGGTGGGCGGCGGCCACCGACCACAGGGAGTCGCCACGCCGGACCACGACGGTGTGCTGCTCGGCACCGGCGCGCTGTCGACCGGTGAGCAGCTGCGGATCGGTGCGGTGACGGCGCGGGGGCCGGCTGGGGACCCACCCGGGGTCGGCGACGGAGCGCGTCACCGGCGTCGTCGGACCGCCCGTCGTCGCCAACCAGCCCGGTGCGGGCGTGGCGGTGGTGCGTTGCCTGCCCGGGTCCGGGGTCGCCGCGAGCACGGGATCGGGGGTCGGTGCGAATGCGGGGTCGGGGGTCGGTGCGAATGCGGGGTCGGGGAGCGCGGACGAAGCCGGCTCCTCGCTCGTGCGCACGGCCGCCACGGCCGTCCCCGGTGCGATGGTCGCGCCGACCGAGGCACCCAGGGCGACGGCCGCCCACCGCTGGACGAGCGCGGGGGTGACCCGGTCGCGCAGCCCACGGGCGGCATCGCCGACCGCTCCCGGCAGCCCGGCCGCCAGTGTCAGGGCCAGGCACAGCGAGAGCCAGCCCGCGATGAGGGCCGCGCCGGTGGCGGCCAGACCCGTGACGGCGGCGGCGGGGTCACCGGCGCGTGAGGAGGTGCTCTCCAGCAGGCGCACGGCGCTCTGGCCCAACGCTGCCGTGACGACCAGTCCGCCTGGCAGGCAGGCCAGCCCCAGTGCTGTCCGTGAACGTGTCATGGCCATCCCCCCGACACCTGATCCCTTGTCTTTGACGACGTTGAATGTCATTTGATGCTGTTTGATGTTGTTTGACAGCAAACCATGACTTCTGGTGGCGCGCAACAGGCGGGCTCGGCCGATACATTGGGGCCGTGCGCTGGGACCGACTCTTCGAGGACCTCGAGGCCCGGGCGGCTGCCCAGTCCCGGCTCGAGCTGGATGCCGAGGTCGCCGAGCGCACTCGCCTCGAGCGCGCCCGGGTCACCCTCGGCGAGCGCGTGGCCGGCGCCGGAGGCGTGCCGCTGACCCTGCGACTGCGCGGTGGCACCGTCGTGCGGGGACAGGTCGAGGACTCGGGTGACGGCTGGGTCCTCCTCGTCGAGGAGGGCGGACGTCAGCTGCTCGTGCCGGTGGCCTCGGTGCTCGGCATCTCCGGGCTCGGGCGGCCGCGGGACGACACCCGCGCCCGGCGGTTCGGCCTGGGCTCGGCCGTGCGGGGCGTCAGTCGTGACCGTCGGGCCGTCGTCGTGCGCGACGTGGACGGGGGGAGCGTGCACGGCACGATCGACTCGGTGGGGGCCGATGCCTTCGACCTCGCCGAGCACCCGAGCGACTCACCGCGGCGGCCGGAGAACGTGCGCGGCACGCGCGTCATCCCCTTCGGCGCGGTCGCGATGATCGCCTCGACCTGAGGGGTCGACTCAGCCGCGATCGCCGTCCTTGCTCACGAACTCGCGGGTCTGGGCGTACATCCGCTCGATGTAGGCGTCGAGCTCGTCGACCTCGACCCGCCACTGGCCGCGCCCCCCGACCTTGATCGCCGGGAGCTCGCCGCTGCGCACCAAGGCGTAGGCCTGGGCGGCGGAGACGCCGAGCACCTCGGAGACCTCGGTCAGCGGAATGAACTTGCGGGCCATGCGCTCAGTCTGCCATCGCGCTGGTGCGGACGGACACGTCGTGGTGGGCCTGTGGACGGTCATCCGGCACGCGAGCCGTCGGCGATGCATGATGCTGCATGGCTCGCCCCCGACCCGAAGGACTCCCGTGAGCGCCCTGCCCACCCGAACCGCCCGTCGCCTGGTCAAACCCTCGTGGAAGGACGCCCGGCTGGTCGTCGGTGTCCTCCTCGTCCTGCTGGCCGTCGTCATCGGGTCCCTCGCCTTCAGCGCCGTGGACGAGCGGGTCGGCATGTGGGCCGCCAAGCACACGCTCACTCCCGGCCACGCGGTGAGCGAGGAGGACTTCGTGCGCGTGGACGTCCAGCTGGGAGAGGCGACACCGGACTACCTCAGGGTCGATGACCGTCTCCCCAACGGCGCGATCATGGACAGGTTGCTGGAGCCCGGTGAGCTCGTCCCGAAGGCGGCCGTCATCGATCCGACCGACAAGCGGGTCCGCGAGGTCCCGGTGCGGGTCGACGCGATCTACCTGAGCAACCTCGCGGTCGGCTCCCGGGTGACGGTCTACGTCCCGGAGAGGGCGAGCGAGGACGACTCCTCGGACGAGCCGATCACCTACACGCCGCTCGTCGAGAGGGCGACCGTGTCATCCCTGCCGGAGGCATCACGCGGTGTCATGGGCTCCGGCTCCGGGTCGTCCGCGGTGATCGTCGTGCCGGAGGACCAGGTCGCCGACCTCCTCTCCTACGACCAGAAGGACACGCCGGTCAAGCTGGTCCTGGAGTCCAGCAGCGAACGGAGGGACGACGCGTGAGCGCAACCGTCCTGACCGCGCTCGCTCCCGAGTGGGAGGGCCGCATGGTCGAGATCGTCGACCGGCTCCCGGGTATCGGCGTGGGACGACGCTGCGCCGACCTGGCCGACCTGCTCGCTGCCGCATCCGCGGGCCACGGCGACGTCGCACTCGTCTCCGCCGAGCTGCGCGGCCTCGACCGGGACGCCCTGCGGCACCTCGGTGAGCACGGCGTGCGGGTCGTGGCCGCGAGCCGGGACGGTGGCGAGGACGAGGAGCGCCGGCTGCGACAGCTGGGGATCCCGAGACACATCCACCTTGGCAGCCCACGGGAGGCCCTGGTCGAGGCGCTGACCTCCACCGGGACCACCGCGACGGAGATCGCCGGACTCACGCTCGACCCGGAGGAAGCGCCCTCCGACGAGCAACCCCCTTCGCTGGTGGAGGACGTCGGGGACGAGTCGGGGACGGTCCCGCAGGACGAGGGCCCGGGGACCGTCGTGGCCGTGTGGGGGCCCACGGGGGCGCCCGGCCGGAGCACGCTGGCCGTCAACCTCGCCAGCGAGGTGGCCGCCAGCGGCACGCCCACCCTGCTCGTCGACCTGGACACCTACGGCGCATCGGTCGCGCAGCTGCTCAGCGTGCTCGACGAGGCGCCCGGGCTGGCCGCCGCAGCCCGGGCCTCGGAGCTGGGGACCCTCGACCTGCCGTCGCTGGCCCGGCTGGCCGTGGAGGTCGCTCCGCGGTTCCGCGTGCTCACGGGGATCCCGACCGCCAGCCGGTGGCCCGAGGTGCGCCCGGCCGCCGTCGAGCAGATCATCGACCTGGCGAGATCACTGGCAGCCGTCGTCGTCCTCGACTGCGGGTTCAACATCGAGGACGACGAGGAGCTCAGCTACGACACCCTCGCCCCACGACGCAATGCGACGACCCTGACCGCCCTGGCGGAGTCGGACGAGCTGCTCCTCGTCGGGGCGGCCGACCCGGTCGGGCTGCAGCGGATGGTCCGGGCCGCCCAGGCCGTGGGACAGGTGCCCTCGCCACGGCCGCGGCCCGTGGTCAACCGCGTCCGCGCCTCCTCGGTCGGTCCGGACCCACGGCGACGTGTCGCGGAGTCACTGGAGCGTTTCGCCGGGCTGGAGGAGGTGACCTTCCTCCCCGACGACCCCGCTGCGGCGGACGCTGCGCTGCTGTCCGGACGGACGCTCGTCGAGTGTGCGCCGGAGAGCGAGCTGCGTCTGGCGATCGGCCGGCTCGCCGCCGTCTTCACCGGGCTCACCCCGGTTCGCCGTCCCGCGCGACGCTGGTTCCGCCGACCCCGGGGCGCACGCGTCGCGCAGGGGACGTCACAGTCCCACGGGGGTGCCTGATCGCCTCGTCCGTGCCACGATGACGGCGTGGTGAACAGACTCGGTGCCCTCGACGCGGCCTTCCTCTACGTGGAGGAGCCGACCCTCCCGATGCACGTCGGGTCCGTCATGGTCTTCCAACCGCCCACCGAGGGCTTCGACTACGACCGCTTCATCGTCGTGGTCGGGGACCGGATCGCGGGGCACGCCCGGTACCGCCAGCGCATCCGCGAGGTGCCCGCACGGCTGGACAACCCCGTGTGGGTCGACGACGTCCACTTCGACCTGACCTACCACGTCCGCCGGTCGGCGTTGCCCGCGCCGGGCTCACGCCTCGAGCTCGAGGACTTCGTGGCCCGGATCATGGCGCGCCCGCTCGACCGGGACCGACCGCTGTGGGAGGCGTACTTCGTGGAGGGGATGGCCGACGGCACGTTCGCCATCATCACCAAGGCCCACCAGGCGATGGTCGACGGCATCAACGCGGTCGACCTCGCCCACCTGATCGTCGACCCCGACGCCGTGCCGGTCGACGAGCGCGCCGGGGAGCCGCACCCGGAGCCCTCCGACCTGCGACTGGTCACCGACGCGGTGCTCGGCTCGGTGATCAACCCCGCGCGAATCCTCCAGGGCGTGCGGTCCGGCCTCGGCGATGTCACCGAGACCGGCCGCCGGGCCGTCGAGACCACCGGGCGGGTCGTCTCCACGCTGGCCCGGGTGGGTACCCGTCCGGCGCCGAGCTCCCCGCTCAACGCCCCCGTCGGCGCCGCGCGCCGCTACGTCATGGTCGAGACCGATCTCGACGACTACCGCGCGGTGCGCAGCCGCCTGACCCGGGGCCGGTACGTCGACGACGTGACCATCAACGACGTCATCCTCGCCACCGTCACCGGTGCCCTGCGCTCGTGGATGCAGACGCGCGGCCTGCCGGTGACCGGCACCTCCAAGGTGCGCGCCATGGTGCCGGTGAGCATCGTGGACGGTTCCGGTGACCACCTCACCGACGCGGCCATGACCGCGTGCTTCATCGACCTGCCGATCGGGGAGAACGCCCCCTCGATGCGGCTGCACCAGATCTCCTTCGCGATGCGTCAGCAGATCGAGTCGGCCTCCGCGGAGGGCGTCGACGCGGGGTCGCTCGTCTCGATCGGCGGCTTCGCCCCGCCGACCCTCCACAGTCTCGGCGCCCGGCTCGGCAGCGCCATGTCGCGTCGCCTCTTCAACCTCGTCATCACCAACGTCCCCGGTCCCCAGCAGGCGCTCTACGTCGAGGGGTCCCGGTTGTGCGAGACCTACCCGGTGATGCCCCTCGGTCGGGAGCAGGGTCTGGCCATCGGCCTGACGTCCTACGACGGAAAGGTCTACTTCGGCCTCAACGGTGACCGGGAGGCGCTGGCCGACCTCGGCCTCCTGGCCCAGTGCATCGAGGACGCGCTCGCCGAGCTGCGCTCGACGCCCGGATCGCACAGGTCCTCCTGATGCGCGTCTACCTGCCCCTGCTCGTGGATGAGCTCGCCGAGGTCCGTGCCGCCGGCCGCCTGCCGGCACGGCAGGCCCACGGGGTGACCGGTGCCCTGCGCGCCGACGACCCCCGGGCCGACGAGGAGGATCTGGAGTTCGAGGCCATGTGCCAGGCCCTGGACGCTGCCCGGGCCCTGGGCCGGGGGCGGCGAGTCGTCGCGGCCGCGGACACGAGCACGCGCGAGGACGCCGGCGACGGGGCACTCCTCGACGGGGCCGACCCGCTGCCCCTGAGTGAGGTGGTCTCGTTCCACGTCGAGGAGGGCAGCGGTGACGTCGGGACCGGGTACGACGACCTTCTCTGGTACGACGTCACCGAGCTGGACGGGTTGGTCAGCGCAGTCGCTCCCTGAGCAGCCGCACCTCGTCGTCGAAGGACTCCTCGATCGTCGGCTTCGCCGCAGCCTCGACCTTCCTGCCGATCAGGGGCACCGAGCAGGTGAGGTCGGCGTCGACGACGAGCCGACTGCCGCCGCCCGCGGGGGAGAGGGTCACGGTCCCGCGCATGCGGATCGGTGCTCCGGTGACGTGGAGCTCGAGGTCGGCGGTGCGCGTGCCGTCCGCACGAAGGGGGTGCCACGTCTGCTCCTCGGTCACCTTCAGGGTGTCACCGACGAGGGACGAGACGACCGTGGGCATCCTGCGTGTGGGCAGCTCCCGCTCGGTGCGCACTCCGAGACGGTCACCGCCCAGATCGGTGATCGTCGCGCTCGAGCTGCCGTGCTCGGTCGCGACTTTCGCCTGCTGGTGCGCGTGCGTGGCGATGACGGCGAAGACGTCCTCGACGCCGGCGTCCAGGCTGGTGGTGCGCGAGATCTTCATGGCGACACGCTAGCGCCGTCGGCCGGCTCCGGCGTCACCCGCGCAGCTCGTCGCAGGCCCGTGCCAGCAGCTCCCGGGCCCGGGCGAGGTCCGTGGCCAGGCGGGCACGGTGCCGACCGAGCGTGGTCACGGTCTGGTGGACCCGCTCCTGGAGGCGCTCGCGGCGCTCGTCCTCGTCGCGCAGGGTCGCGGCGTCCGCGACGCCGGTGATGCCCCACCCCTTGGTCACCGCCCCCTCGCGCACCTCGAGTCCCAGTGCGGCCGCGGCGTCCTCGAGCTCACGCAGGCGGGCGATCGCCGTCGACAGGTCGGTGGCCGCCGTCTGGAGGGACCGTCCGACCTCGTCGAGGGCGCTCGCGACGGCAGTGGTCTGCTCGGCTGCGGTCGAGGTGCGTCGGCGCAGCTGGACCGAGCGCGGACCGCGCCACCCCGGGGAGGCCTCGGCCAGGGCGCGCGAGAGGTCCTCGCCGTCACCGCCCAGGTGGGCCGCGGCACGCCTCAGGGAGGCGCCGAGAGCGCTCATCGAGGCGGGGTCGCCGAGCAGCGGGGTGGTCATCGCGACTCCCGGGCGTGGGTGGCGTCCCGGCTCGTGGGGCGGGTCGGTGCCGCGTCGGCGGACAGGGACAGCGACAGCTCGCGGCAGGTGGCGGAGAGCTCGCGCAGCGTGTCGACCGCGGTGTCGATCATCGTCTCCAGGGCCGCCTGGGTGGCGTGGTCCCCGACGGTGACCATGTGGTCGAGGAGCTCGTCGCCGTCGTCGGCGCAGTGGTCACCGGTCGTCGTGAGCGCGTCGACGAGGGCGGCGACGTCCTCGGGGCGCGGGTGCGAAGGGGGCATGGTCCGGCCAGCGTAGCGACGCGGGGGGCGGCTCCGCCGCACCGTGTCCACAGGTCCGTGTCGGCGGCCCGAGGCCGACGACGGGCCATCGTGTGACGGACCTCATGCTGGTACTACCCTCGGTGCAAGGACATCGCCGTCCACACCACCCGCGCGACGCAGAACGAGGACGCCCATCCATGGCCCAGCTGCCTGCCACTTCCGCTCCCGAGGTCGTGCTCGGAGACCCCGCTGCACTCGCCGAGGCCGCCGCCGCCGCCGGCGTCGACCCGGCTTTCGTCGAGCGGTACCTCAGACACGGCGACACCACCGAGCTGCAGGGCAGGGGCGCCGAGGCGCTCGTCGCCATGGCCCGTGCCCACAGGGACGTGGCCCGGCAGTGCCGCCCCGAGGAGACGATCGTGCGCGCCGCCGACGGCATCCTGCACATCGTCACCGCAGACCGGCCCTTCCTCGTCGACTCCGTCCTCGGCGAGCTGTCCCGGGAGGGCATCGGGGTCTCCCTGCTCCTGCACCCGCAGCTCGTCGTGCGTCGTGACGGACAGGGGATGCTGGTCGAGGTCGTCGACGTGGACGCGGGGCAGGGACGTACGGGGACCGACGAGGTCGAGGAGTCGTGGATCCGCATCGAGCTGGCCGACCGGTGCGACCACGCGCTCGTCGAGGAACGGGTCAGCGAGGTCCTCGATGCCGTCGCGATGGCCGTGGAGGACTGGCAGCCGATGCAGGACGCGACCCTGCGGCTGGCTGCCGATCTCGAGGCAGGCCGGGGGCCGGGGTCGAGCGACTCGCAGCGGGCCGCCGCAGAGTTCCTCCGGTGGCTCGTCGACCACCACTTCACCTTCATCGGCACCCGTGACCACGAGGTCGAGGTCGCCGCCGACGGGTCCGTCACGGTCACCCCGATCGCGGGCAGCGGGCTGGGCATGCTCCGCGACGACTCCACCGCCGAGTCGATCACCCCGCTCGGTGGTCCCGACGAGCAGGTGGCGGCCGGGACCGCCCTGTCCATCGGCAAGTCGCGGGCGGTCCTGCCGGTGCACCGGGTGACCCACCCCGACCTCATCGCCGTGCGCGTCCATGACGACGAGGGACGGCTGGTGGAGCGGCGCCTCGCCGGCCTCTTCGCGTCGACGGCCTACACCAGCTCCGTGCTCACGATCCCGCTCATCGCCGACAAGGTGCAGGCGGTCCTCGACCGCTCCGGGTGGTCCCACAACAGCCACTCCGGAGGCTTCGCCCGACGGCTGTTCGAGACCTTCCCCCGCGACGAGCTCTTCCAGGCTCCCGTCGAGCACCTCCTGCGCGTGGTGACCCGCATCCAGCAGATGGTCCACCGCATGCGCACGGCGACCTTCCTGCGGCTGGACTCCGGTGGGCAGTTCGTCACGGCGATGATCTACCTGCCCCGTGACCGGTACACCACCGCGGTACGGCACCGGGTCGAGGAGCAGCTGCGCGAGGCCACCGGCTCGGACGAGGTCTCCTTCACCGCGCACGTCTCCGAGGAGCCGATGGCCCGCCTCTACTACATCCTGCGGGGGAGCAACGGCGTCCGGCTGCCCGAGGGGAGGGCCCGCGACGACGTCGACGAGGCCATCACGGCCGCGGTCCTCACGTGGGAGGAGCGTCTCGTGCGCAAGGCCGAGGAGCTCGTCGGGCACGAGCACGCCGAGCAGCTGATCGCCCCGTGGAGTGGTGGTTTCCCCGCCGACTACGAGGAGGACTTCAACGCCATCCAGGCGCTGGCGGACCTGAAGAACCTCGCGCGCCTGGGGCAGGGGACCCCCTTCGCCTGCGCCCTGTACAACCCCCGTCCCGGCCACGGTGGCGGGGACGACCCCGCGATCCGCCGGTTCAAGATCTTCAGCATCGAGGAGCTGATCCTCGACGACCTCATGCCGATCTTCCGCGACCTGGGTGTCCAGGTCATCGAGGAGGAGCCCTACACGCTCACCCGGGAGGACGGCGTCGCCGCGGGCATCTACGACTTCAGCCTGCGCGTCGACGACCCGGCCGTGTGGGAGGCGCACGACCACGACGCGCTCCGCGAGCTCGTCGAGTCGGCGGTGGCAGCAGTGCAGTCGGGACGTACGGAGTCCGACGGGTTCAACGCCCTGGTGATCCGCGCCGGCCTGACCTGGCGCCAGGTCGCTCTGCTGCGGGCCATCGGCCGCTACCTGCGGCAGATCGGCAGCTCCTGGGGGCAGCGCACCCTCGAGGCCGCGATCGTCGAGCACCACGGGGTCGCCCGGGAGATCGTCGAGCTCTTCGAGACCCGGTTCGACCCCGACCGCTTCGACGCGGTCGCGGGGGAGGCGCGGGAGGCCGCCGAGGCCGAGGGCATCGAGCGCATCGACGCGGCCCTGGAGGACGTCTCGTCGCTCGAGCAGGACCGCATCATCCGTTCCTTCGTCGGGTTCGTCCGCGCGACGCTGCGCACGAACTACTTCGTCACCGACGAGGACGGCGCACCCCTGCCGCGGATGTCCTTCAAGCTCGAGCCGGCCGAGGTCCCGGACATGCCGAAGCCGCACCCGGCCTTCGAGATCTGGGTGCACAGCCCGCAGGTCGAGGGTGTGCACCTGAGGTTCGGGGCGGTGGCCCGTGGTGGTCTGCGCTGGAGTGACCGGCGTGACGACTTCCGGACCGAGGTGCTCGGTCTCGTCAAGGCGCAGATGGTCAAGAACGCCGTCATCGTGCCGACGGGGAGCAAGGGCGGGTTCTTCGCCAAGCAGCTGCCCGACCCGGCCCTGGACCGTGACGCGTGGATGGAGGCCGGCCGCTCTGCCTACCGTCGATTCATCTCCGGGCTGCTCGACGTCACCGACAACCGCGTCCAGGGCGAGATCGTGCCGCCGGAGCGGGTGGTCCGCCACGACGGCGACGACTCCTACCTCGTGGTCGCGGCCGACAAGGGGACGGCGTCCTTCTCCGACCTGGCCAACTCGATCGCCCGCGAGTACGGCTTCTGGCTCGACGACGCCTTCGCCTCCGGAGGATCGGTCGGGTACGACCACAAGGGGATGGGGATCACCGCCAAGGGAGCGTGGGAGTCGGTCAAGCGACACTTCCGCGAGCTCGGCCACGACACCCAGACCGAGGACTTCACCGTCGTCGGCATCGGCGACATGGCCGGTGACGTCTTCGGCAACGGGATGCTGCTGTCGCAGCACATCCGCCTCGTGGCGGCCTTCAACCACATGCACGTCTTCATCGACCCCGAGCCCGATGCGGCGGTGTCATTCGCCGAGTGTGAGCGCCTCTTCGCCCTGCCACGCAGTACCTGGGACGACTACGACCGGTCGCTGATCAGCGAGGGTGGCGGCGTGTGGTCCCGCCACGCCAAGTCCGTCCCCGTGAGCGAGCAGGCCGCCCGTGCACTGGGCCTCGACGGCCCCACGGACCTCACGCCGAACGAACTGATCCACGCGGTGCTGCAGGCGCCGGTGGACCTGTTGTGGAACGGCGGGATCGGCACCTACATCAAGGCGGACGGGGAGTCGGACGCGGCCGTCGGCGACCGGGCCAACGACGCCATCCGCATCACCGGGTCCATGGTCCGGGCCCGGGTCGTCGGCGAAGGGGGCAACCTCGGAGCCACCCAGCGTGGCCGCGTCGAGGCGGCGCTGGCGGGGGTGCGCCTCAACACCGACGCCGTGGACAACTCCGCCGGCGTGGACACCTCCGACCGGGAGGTCAACATCAAGATCCTCCTGGGCGAGGCCATCCGCCGCGGCGCGCTCGCGAAGGACGACCGCGACGAGCTGCTCGCGTCGATGACCGACGAGGTCGCCCAGCAGGTGCTGCGCGACAACTACGAGCAGAACGTCCTCCTGGGGAATGCCCGGGCCCAGGACGGCACGATGCTCGCCGTGCACGAGCGCCTCATGGAGTCGCTCACCGAGCGCGGCGACCTGGACCGCGAGCTGGAGTTCCTGCCGACCGCCCCCCAGGTGAAGGACCTGCTCGACGAGGGCCGCGGCCTGACCTCGCCGGAGCTGGCGGTGCTGCTGGCCTACTCGAAGATGGCCCTCAAGGAGGACCTGCTCGAGTCGGACCTCCCCGACGATCCGGCGACCGAGCGGCAGCTGCGCACGTACTTCCCCGGCCCGCTGCGTGACGAGCGGTTCGCCGAGGACGTGGCGGGGCACCCCCTTCGCCGGGAGATCGTGACCACCGCCGTGGCGAACGACCTCGTCAACCGTGGCGGGATCACCTTCGTCCAGCGGGCCGGCGAGGAGACGAGTGCGACGCCCGTCCAGATCGCTCGTGCCTTCCTCGTCAGCCGGGAGGTCTTCGGCCTCGACGACTTCGTCGCCCGCGTGGAGGCCCTGGACAACGTCGTGCCCACGCAGGTGCAGACCCGCCTGTACCTGGAGTTCCGCCGGCTCATGGACCGGTCGGTGCGCTGGTTCCTCGCCTCACGGCCGGGACGGTTGCAGCCGGCGGTCGAGATCGAGCGGTTCGCGGAGGTCGGGCGCCTGGCACCGATGGTGCCGGACTTCCTCGACGGGTCCCAGGCCGATCGGCTGCAGCGCAAGACCGAGGAGCTCATCAGGGACGGGGTGCCGGACGACCTGGCCCGGGACGCGGCCGCGCTCATGGACAGCTTCGCCCTCCTGGACATCGTCGACATGGCGCACGACAGGGAACGCACGCCGCGTGAGGTGGCGGAGGTCTACTTCCTGCTGTCCGAGTCCTTCGGCATCGACGAGCTGCTCACGCTGGTCACGCACCTGCCGCGTGAGCAGCGGTGGGACTCGCTGGCCCGGGCCGCGTTGCGCGACGACCTGTACGCCACCCTGCAGACGCTGACCCGCTCGGTCCTCGAGCGGGACGGCGTCGACGCCCACGAGCGGTACGCCGCATGGTCCCGTGACCACGACGAGGCAGTCGAGCGCGTCGACACCCAGCTCGCCGGGATCCGGCAGCTGAGCGACCCGGGTGTGGCCGCCTTGTCGGTGGCCCTGCGCACGCTGCGGTCGGTGACCCGCTGACCGGTGTCGCACGTCGTTAGGATCACGGCGTGCGGACACTGGCGGACTTCCTGCGGATCACCCCCGGCCTCGAGGCGGGCGACGCCGAGCGGCTGCACCTGCTCATCGAGGACTGGCAGGTGCTCGCCGACCTGGCCTTCAGCGACCTCGTCCTGTGGCTCGCCCAGGAGGACGGCTGGGTCGCGGCTGCCCACACGCGACCGATGACCGGACCGATGGTCTTCGTCGAGGAGGCCGTCGGCCTCGGTGCCAGCGCCGTCTTCGGTGACCTCGTCTCCGACGCCGCGCGGGAGGGGATGAGCGAGCACGTCCGCACCCGTGGGCAGGACCTCATCCACGAGCGGGCTCGTCCCGTGCGCCGCAACGGCCGCACGATCGGTGTGCTGAGCATCCACGACCTGCTCGACAGCGGCCGGCCGGACACCCGCCTGCAGGAGTGCTACGGGGCGATGGGCGACGACCTCTTCGCGATGGTGCCCGAGGGCAGCTGGCCCACGCCGGGGTACTCGCCGAGCGGCGTGCGGCAGGGCGCGCCGCGCGTGGGTGACGGCGTGATCCGCCTCGACGCCGCGGGGGTCGTCGAGTACGCCTCGCCCAATGCGGTCAGCGCCATCCGCCAGCTGGGCCACCAGGGCCCGCTCGAGTCGGAGGTCCTCGTCCGCGTGGTCAGCGCCCTCGCCGCGCAGGTCGGCCAGGTCGACGAGAGCCTGGCCATGGTGGCGATGGGACGCGCGGCGTGGCGTGCGGATGTCAGCACGGACGGAGCCGCGCTCGCGATGCGGGCGATCCCGCTCATGAGAGGGAGGCAGCGCCACGGGGCGATCGTCCTGGTCCGCAACATCTCCGAGCTGCGCCGGCACGGCGAGGAGCTGATGACCAAGGACCAGACCATCCGCGAGATCCACCACCGGGTGAAGAACAACCTCCAGACGGTCGCGGCGCTGCTGCGCATGCAGTCGCGACGCATGCCGGAGGAGTCCGCCCGGATCGCGTTGACGGAGGCCGAGCGGCGCGTCGGCGTCATCGCGATGATCTACGAGGCGCTGAGCACCGGGTTCGCGGAGACGGTCGACTTCGACAACATCGCGGTGCGGGGCCTGCGGGCGGTCGTCGAGGTGGCGCGGACGACGGGCGCGATCGACTCGAGGTTCACCGGGTCCTTCGGGATGATGCAGGCAGAGGACGCGACGGCCATCGGCCTGATCCTCTCGGAGCTGATCCAGAACGCGGTCGAGCACGGGATCCCGGACGGTGGCACCGTCGAGGTGGACGCCCACCGCTCCGACGAGGGGGAGAGCGACATCCTGCGGGTCACCGTCGTCGACGACGGGGCGGGACTGCCGAGGGGCTTCCGACCGAGCCGGGCCGGTCTGGGGACGCGGATCGTCACGTCGATGGTGCAGGACCTCGGTGGCCAGATCCGCTGGGACGACGCCGAGCCGCGGGGGACCCGGGTGCGGTTCAGCGCCCGCCTGCAGGGCGTCGACCGCTGACGGCCCCCACACGACGAAACCGCCCCCGAGCAGGTGCTCGGAGACGGTGGTCAGCGTGCGTGGGGGCTCAGCCGGCGCGGCGGGCGCGGGCCTTGCGGCGCTTGAGCGCGCGGCGCTCGTCCTCGGAGAGTCCGCCCCAGACACCGGCGTCCTGACCGGACTCGAGCGCCCACTGGAGACAGGTGTCGATGACCTCGCAGCGACGGCACACCTTCTTGGCCTCCTCGATCTGCGCGATCGCGGGGCCGGTGTTGCCGATGGGGAAGAAGAGTTCTGGATCCTCGTCCAGACAGGCTGCGCGGTCGCGCCAATCCATGGGGGATGTGCTCCTTGATGTCGGGGGAGGTCGTCAGTGGCCTGATGGGTGGTGCCAGTGGGGTAACGATCCGGGTCGCCGGAAAAATTTCATTGCCTCGGACACACGAAACTCCAAGATACCGCGACGACCACCCCGTGTGTCGAGACTTACTCGCGTGTCACTTGACGTGTGCCGCGTCACCTACCCTGCTGGCGTGACCCTCCAGAACCTTCCCGTCGATCCCCTCGTGCCCCCTCGCGTCGCAGGCACCGTCTGCCTCGTCGAGTCGGCACTGCTCTTCGTGACCGCAGGGATGTACGCCCTCGAGCTGCTCGCGGACCAGGCCTTCGACGCCAACACGGCGTCCATGTCCCTCGTGGTCTCGTTGATCTTCGCCCTCCTGCTCCTCGCCGTCGGGATGTCCTGGCTGCGGGGCCGCGTGTGGCCGCGGACCCCGACGATCGTGTGGAACCTGCTGCTCCTGCCGGCGTCGTGGACGCTCGGCACGTCGACGGGGCTGTGGTTCGGCCTGGGACTGGCCCTCCTCGCGGTCGTCGGCATCGCCGCCGCCCTGCTGTCGCCGGCGCACGACTTCGACGACCGGGCCCTGTGATGGGTGGTTTCGACGTCGTCGAGGCCGACATCGCCTCCCTGCGCGCGGCACTGGCCTCGGGCGAGACGACGAGCGAGGAGCTGGTCACGGCCTACCTCGCGCGCATCGCCGCCTACGACACCGACGGCATCCGGCTCAACGCGGTCGTCGTGCCCAACCCGCAGGCGCTCGAGGAGGCCCGCGCCGCCGACCGCCGCCGTGCCGACGGCCAGCCGCTCGGGCCCCTCGACGGGATCCCCTACACCGCCAAGGACTCCTACCTCGCCAGGGGGCTGACCTGCGCGAGCGGCTCCCCGGCCTTCGCCGACCTCGTGGCCCAGCATGATGCCTTCACCATCGCGCGGCTGCGCGCGGGTGGGGCGGTGCTCATCGGCCTGACGAACATGCCGCCCATGGCCAACGGCGGGATGCAGCGGGGCCTCTACGGCCGGGCCGAGAGCCCGTACAACGCCGAGTACCTCACCGCCGCCTTCGCCTCCGGGTCCTCCAACGGGTCCGGGACCGCGACCGCGGCCAGCTTCGCGGCCTTCGGCCTCGGCGAGGAGACGTGGTCCTCCGGACGGGCGCCGGCGAGCAACAACGCCCTGTGCGCGTACACGCCCTCGCGCGGGGTCATCTCGGTGCGCGGCAACTGGCCACTCGTTCCGTCGATGGATGTCGTCGTCCCGCAGACCCGCACGATGGCCGACCTGCTCGAGGTGCTCGACGTGGTCGTCGTCGACGACCCGGACACCACGGGAGACCTGTGGCGTACCCAGCCGTGGATCGAGGTGCCCGCGTCCTCGAGCGTGCGACCGGACTCCTACCCGGCCCTGCGCACCGGCGACGGTGCCCCCCTTCGCGGACTGCGTCTGGGGGTGCCGCGGATGTACCTCGGCACCGACGAGGACGCCGGGACCGGCACCGGCTTCGGCGGGCCGACGGGGGAGCGGATCGTGCCCCGGCCCAGCGTCCTGGCGCTCTTCGAGGCGGCCCGCGCCGACCTCGAGGCGGTCGGTGCGCAGGTCGTGGAGACCGACTTCCCCGTGGTGTCGAACTACGAGGGTGACCGCGCCGGTGCCCCGACGGTCGCCACCCGCGGGCTGCTGCCGCAGGGCTACCTCGAGGAGGAGATCTGGGAGCAGGCGATGTGGGGGTGGGAGACTTTCCTGCGCGCCAACGGCGACCCGCACCTGCACCGGCTCGTCGATGTCGACGGGCCGGCGATCTTCCCCCAGCCGGAGGGGGCCCTCCCCGACCGCTACGGCGAGCCCGACGTCGACCTCGCGGACTACGTCACCCGTGCCCGTGAGGTGGGGGTCGTCGAGGACGTCACCTCGCTCCCGCTGCTCGAAGGGGGCCTGCGCGGCCTCGAGGAGACCCGCCGCGTGGACCTCGAGGAGTGGATGGACGCCCTCGGTCTGGACGCGGTGATCTTCCCCGCGGTCGCCGACGTCGGGCCCGCCGACGCGGACGTGGACGAGGCCTCGGCGGACCTGGCCTGGCGCAACGGGGTCTGGGTGGCCAACGGCAACCTCGTCCCGCGGCACCTGGGCATCCCGACGGTCACGGTCCCCATGGGCACGATGGCCGACATCGGCATGCCGGTCGGGCTGACCTTCGCCGGGCGCGGCTGGGACGACAACGCATTGCTGACGATGGCGGCCGCCTTCGAGGCGACGGGGGAGCGGCGCATCACGCCGCCGCGCACGCCTCCGCTCCCGTGAGCATCGTGTGTCCGCGGGCCAAGTACGAGGTCTGCCCTTGGCGTGAAGTTCGCACGGCTCGGTCTCGGCCTCCATCCAGTCACACGGTGCGAACTTCGGCCTGAGCCGGGCCGACCTCGCCCTTGTCCCTTCGGCTCGGGCTGCGGGGCCTGAGTCGAGCCGACCTCGCCCTTGTCCCTCCCCTCTGCTGACCGTGCGCCCGATCCGGCACTACGTGCGCGCGACCTGGACCTCCTCGGCGCGTCCCTGGGTGATGAGGTACCCGCGGCCGGGGATCCGGGGGAGTGGCGGCACGCGCAGGCCGAGAGCGTCCCCGTCGCTGCGGCTCGTCGGCTGCAGGAGCACGCCGGCGCGAGAGCGCGCGACCTCTGCCACGAGGCCACGGACCCGGGTCGCGGCCGTCTGCGTGGTGGTCGACACCACGACGAGGCCGCGGTCACCGTCGACCCGACGCAGGATCTCCCTGACCACCTCGGCGACGGGCTCGTCCTCGACACGGTCGGCGTCGTCGATCACGACCGCGAGGTCCGGGTGCGTGCGCCGCAGGGCGATGAGACGGTCCCGCTCCTCAGGACCGCAGACCATGGCCTCGACCAGGGCCGGGTGGTCGGCCAGCGCGCCCCGGCCGATGAGCACCACCGGATGCCCAGCGGTCAACGCCTGCCGGGCGATCGTGATGAGGGCTGTCGTGCGGCCACTGCCCGGCGGACCGCAGACGAGCATCCGGCGAGCGCCGGGGACGCGCCAGGCCACCGGTTCGCGTCCGCAGCCGCCGATGCCGACCGGGATCCGCTCCACGCTGCCTGCCGGGAGATGAGCGACCGCCACCGCCTCGGGCAGCGGTTCGACGCGCCACGGGCGTGCGTGCTCGGGCCCGGAGACCGAGTGACCGGTGGCGTCAGGACCGGGTCGTGCGATCTGCAGGAGGTGTCCACCCGGTTGTACCCGCGCTCGCCCCGGGATCCCGGGCCCGGAGGACTCCGACGGCTTCAGTCCGGCGAGCGAGGCATCCCCCCGGTCGGGGAGGTGCAGCACGAGCCGGGTGGTGACGAGCGAGGAGATCCGCCCGGAGAGCAGCTCCCGGCCTCCCGCGGCGACGCAACGGATGCCGGCTGCCACGCCGTCGCGCAGCAGCGTCTCCAGCAGCTCCGCGGTCTCCCCGAGGTCCGTCCCGCCGATGGGCTGCGTGGCGCGTCCCCATCCGTCGACGGCCAGCAGCAGGTGGGGCGGGGGCATCTCCCCCGACGGGTCGGCGGCGTGCGCCTGCCACCAGGCGTCGAGGGTCGAGTGGCCGCTGGCGCGCAGCCGGGCCCGGCGCTCGGCGAGGTCGTCCTCGAGGTGGCTGAGGAAGCGGCGGGTCGTCGGCCGGTCGTCCCCGTCGACCACGCTGCCCACGTGCGGCAGCCGGACGAGATCGCTGAGGAGGGAGGAGCCGTCACCGATGATCTGCACCTGCAGCCGGTCGGGGGTCCAGCGACCGGCGGCAGCCGTGACGATCGCGGCGATGGTCGTCGTGCGTCCGGTCCCCGGACCTCCGACCACCATCCAGTGGCCCCCGGACGGGGACCACAGGAGCGGCTCCTGCTGCTGACGCTCCGGATGGTCGACGAGGGCGAAGGGGGCGCCGGTGTCCTCTGCTGGGACCGGGAGCCCGTCAGCGCTGATGGTCTCGGGCAGCGGCGGCAACCACGGTCGGTGCGGCTGCGTGATACCGAGGTCCGCTGCAGCCGTGGCCAGCGTGGCGGTCAGCCGCTGCAGGTCCGTGGGTCCGAGGTCCCTCGGCCGGCTCGCGGTCGGCCAGGGCTCTCCGGGGGTGCGCACGACCACTCCGTCGGAGCCCGACGCGGCGTGGCCGGCGACCCGTCCGGTCTGGAAGGCACGGGCGGGCGACCCCCCGGTCCGTGCCAGGGCCCGTCCGGGGGCGGACTCCGGGATGTCGACCGCGTCCGGGACCCCGAGGACGTCGTCGCTGTCGACACGGTCCCGCACGCGCAGGGCGATACGCAGGTTGACGTTGGCCTTGATGTCCGCGGAGACGATGCCACCCGGGCGCTGGGTGGCCAGCACGAGGTGCACACCGAGGGAGCGACCGACGGCCGCGATCCTCATGAGGTGGGCGAGTGCCTCGGGCTGCTCCTCGGCCAGCATCCGGAACTCGTCGATGACGATCATCAGGCGTGGCAGCGGGTCACCACGGTGGTCGTCGATGTCCGTGGCGCCCGATGCTGCCAGGATGCGCTCACGTCGGGTCAGCTCGGCATCGAGGCTGGTGAGGGCCCGCTCGGCCTGCGCGGGCTCGAGGTCGGTGAGCAGCCCGACGGTGTGCGGCAGGCGGGCACACTCGGCGAAGGCAGCGCCACCCTTGTAGTCGACGAGCACGAAGGTGATCTCCTGCGGTGACAGACGGGCCGCCAGCGACGCCACCCAGCTCTCCAGGAACTCCGACTTGCCCGACCCGGTGGTGCCCGCCACGAGTGCGTGGGGCCCGTCATGGCGCAGGTCGAGGCGGAACGGGCCGTCCGCGCCCTGGCCGACGACCACGTCGAGGTCGCCACGGCGGGCTGTCGCGCCCGACCATGCCGTCCCGATCGCGGGCGGGTCGTCAGGATCGAGGCCGAGCAGGTCGACGAGGCGCGTCGCCTCCGGGAGCCCCACGCCGGCGGCATCGGGGGTCGAGTCCCGCAGGGGGGCCAGCGCTGCGGCCACGCGCTCCGCCCAGGCGGGTCCGACCGCGTCGACGACACCGCGAGCGGCCTGCGTGCCGGCGACCTGCAGGGTGAGCCGGTCGCCGTCCAGACGGGCAATTGCTCCGCACTCGTGCGGGAGTCCCTCGACGGTGTCGGCGAGGGCGACCACGAGGATCCGGTGGGCTCCCCCCTGCGCGAGGACCGTGCGCAGGTTGGGGTCGCTCCGCCACCGGTCGACGTCGTCGACGACGAGGACGAGTGTGGTCGGCTCGTCGTCGTCCGCTGTCACGGCGGAGCGTCTCCGGCGCCGCTCACGGGCCGCGTCGGCGTGCCCGGCGAAGAGGGCGAGCGCCCTGTCCTCCGTGGTCGTGGCCCGGCTCGTCCCGGGGTCGTCGTGGTGCTCCCGCAGATGAACCAGGGTGCGGAAGGGGGACCACCACCCTTCCTCCGTGGCCACCACCGAGACCGCGACGTCGTGGTGGGAGTGCAGCACGGTCAGCTGCGCGAGGAGATGGCGGGCGAGCCGATCGCGGCCGTCGCGCCCACCGGCGATCCCGAGAACACCGACGTCATCCAGGTCGACCACGAGCGGGACGTCCTCGAGCACGGGGTGGGCCCGGTCGCCGTGTCCGCGGTCGACCTCGACGCGGGCGGGGAGCGGGGCCAGCCCCAGCCGCAGGTCGAGGAACTCCGGGTGCCCGGCGCGACGCTCCCAGAGCCGGGAGGAGTCACCGCGGGCCGCGTCGAGCAGTGCGGTCGCATCCGGGGCCGCGCGGAGGCGCTCGCGACGTTCGAGCGCAAGGGCGCTCGTGAGGTGCTCGCCGACCCGAGCGGTCTCCCTCGTCCACTCGGCGTGGGCCTCTCGGTGGTCGCGCCGTGCGGACGAGCGGTCGGAGAGCGTCGACCCGATGGCCAGGACCGGTGTGAGCAACCCGAAGAGGAGCATCCGGGGGCCGAAGAAGAAGGCGAGGAGGGCGGCGAAGGGGAGCGGCAGGAGGACCATCACCCACGGGATGCGGCGGCGTGCCGGGGCGCTCGGCGCCTGCGGGATCGTGATCCGCGGGGGGACGTGCGCGGAGGGCAGGCGCGGCGTCGGGTTCACCGAGATCGTCCCGGCGCCACCAGGCCGCCGACGGGAGGGGCGTGACCGGTGGGCCTCGATGGCCAACGTGGTGCTTCCGGCGCGGATCCGACTGCCGGTCCGCGCCCGGATGCCCGAGGTCGGCACGGCCTCGTCGTCGACGAGGGTGCCGTTGGTCGCGTCCAGCTCCTGCACCAGGAGGCCGTCCCGGTCCACCGAGACGACCAGGTGCTCGCGGGAGAGGGTGTCGTCCGCGATCCGGAGGGAGGCCATCTCCCCGCGGCCGATCACGTGCCGTCCGGGTGCGAGGTCGAGCGTGCGCCCGGCATCGGGCCCCGTGATCGACGTGAGACGAAGGGGGGAGGGCGTCATTGGCCTCGCGCCGCCGTGGTCGCCCTCGTGGCCGAGGACGAGGACGCTCCCGTCGAGCAGCGGGGGAAGCCCGATCGGTGCGTCGGCCGGCACCTTCCTGCCGTCGACGTGCACGGCAGTATCCGCGTGCGACCCGAGCGCCTCGAGCAGGTGGAGGGCCGTGTCGTGGGGCTCGGCGCGGACCTCCACGGGTCGCTCGGTGCCACGTCGGGCATCGATGACGGTCATCCGCAGGAGCATGGGGGAACGGTAGGCACACGACGTCCGCGCGGGTGCGCCGTCGTCCACAGGGGAGTGGCGAACGGCGCGTCCACGAGCTGGCCTGTGGATTCTCGAGATGCGAATTTCCGGGAAATCGCTACCGTCTCGGAGCGAAGGGGACAGCTTCGCAGGACAACCAACCACCCACGGGGGCGAGAAATGGACGCGGTCGAGACGGTCGAGACCGAGGTGCGGGAGCTGATCCGTCGCACCGGTCTGGACCCGGTGCGCGAGTCGGGCGAGGTCGCCGACCTCGTGCGGGCGGCCGTCAGCGACTACGACGACCGCAGCATCCAGGGCGGCCTCCCGGTGCTGGGCAACCGGGAGGCCGCGGTCAAGGCCGTCCTCGACACGGTGGCCGGTTTCGGACCGTTGCAGCAGTACTTCGACGACCCGCTCGTGGAGGAGATCTGGATCAACTCGCCGAGTCAGGTCTTCGTCGCGCGCAACGGCGTCGCCGAGCTGACGACCACGGTGCTCACCGCTGACGAGGTGCGCGACCTCGTCGAGAAGATGCTGAAGTCGTCGGGACGCCGCATCGACCTGTCCTCGCCCTTCGTCGACGCGACCCTGCCGGACGGTAGCCGACTGCACGTCGTCATCCCGGACATCACCCGGGAGCACTGGGCGATCAACATCCGCAAGTTCGTCGTCAAGGCCGACCACCTCGACGACCTGGTGCGACTGGGCACGTTGACGCGCGAGGCATCGACCTTCCTCCAGGCCGCGGTGACGGCCGGGCTGAACATCCTGGTCGCCGGCGGGACGCAGGCGGGCAAGACCACCCTGCTCAACTGCCTGTCCGCGGCGCTGCCGCCGCGCGAGCGGGTGATCACCTGCGAGGAGGTGTTCGAGCTGAAGATCCCCCGGAGGGACGTCGTCGCCATGCAGTGTCGGCAGCCCAGCCTCGAGGGTGCCGGCGAGATCCCCTTGCGGCGTCTGGTCAAGGAGGCCCTGCGGATGCGTCCCTCCCGCATCATCGTCGGCGAGGTGCGTCAGGCCGAGAGCCTCGACCTGCTCATCGCTCTCAACTCCGGGCTCCCCGGGATGTGCACGGTCCACGCCAACTCGGCCAGGGAGGCGGTGACGAAGATGTGCACCCTGCCGCTGCTGGCCGGTGAGAACGTCGGGTCCCGGTTCGTCGTCCCGACCGTGGCGGGGTCGATCGACCTCGTCGTCCACGCCGCGCTCGAGGGTGATGGCACGCGGCGTGTCCGCGAGATCGTGGCCCTGCCGGGCCGGATCGAGAACGACATCGTGGAGACGACCGACATCTTCACCACGCGTGACGGAGCCCTGGTGCGCGCCGGTGGGTACCCGCCGCACCGCGAGCGCTTCGAGCGCGCCGGGTACGACCTGACCGCTCTCCTCGGGTCCGGCCGTCCGTGACGGGCGTGGTCGTGGGTGCCCTGCTCGGCACGGGACTCTTCCTCGTCTGGTGGTCCATGTGGCCACGCGATGAGAAGGTGGTGCGCACCCCCACGGAGAACCGGGTGCTGCGTCGTCTGCGCGACGAGCTGGCCCAGGCCGGGTACTGGGGCGTGGGGCCGGTGGGGCTGCTCGTCGCCTGTGTCATCGCCTTCGTGCTGGTCCTCGCCATGGGCACGGCGATGATTCGTGTCCCGAGCATCGCCCTGTGCTTCGCGGCCATGGCCGGATGGGCACCGGTGGCGGTGGTGCGGATGCGGGCCCGGTCACGCCGCTCGCAGCTGCGGGAGCTGTGGCCGGACGTCGTCGACAATGTCACGTCCGCGGTGCGTGCCGGGTTGGCGCTCCCGGAGGCCCTGGCCCAGCTCGCGGTCCGGGGGCCGGAGGAGCTGCGTCCGGCCTTCGCGGAGTTCGCTGGGGACTATCGCACGACGGGCCGTTTCAACGACAGCCTCGACCGTCTCAAGGAGCGGCTCGCCGACCCCGTGGGGGACCGACTCGTGGAGTCCCTGCGCATCGCCCGCGAGGTCGGCGGCTCGGACCTCGGGTCGCTGCTGCGGACCCTCTCGGCGTTCCTGCGCGAGGACGCCCGCACCCGCAGCGAGCTGGAGACGCGCCAGTCCTGGACGGTCAGTGCCGCGCGCCTGGCCGTCGCCGCCCCGTGGATCGTCCTCGCCTTCCTCTCGACCCGCCCGGAGTCCGTGCAGGCCTACAACACGGGTGCCGGAGCGGTCGTGCTCGCCTTCGGTGCTGCTGCCTCGGTGGTGGCCTACCAGGTCATGGTCCGCATCGGGCGCCTTCCCGAGGAAGGCCGGGTGCTGCGATGACCGATCTCATCCACTCCCTCGGCCCGGGACGCAGTGGGGCCGCCCTCGGGCTCGTCCTCGTGCTGGGCGTGCTGCTCGTCCACCAGGGCCTGCCGCGGCACCGACGGCCCACGCTCGATGACCGGTTGGCGCCCTACCTGCGCGACACGCCCCGCCCCTCCCGCCTCCTCCAGACCGAGCAGGTGCCGCTCGCCGCGGTCATCCCGACCGTCCTGCGTCCACTGGTCACCGACCTCGCCGGCCGTGTCGAGTCCGTGCTCGGCGGGACGCACTCGGTGCGCCGTCGACTGCAACGGGCAGGACGCGTCCCCGACACCGACCACTTCCGGGCCGAGCAGGTCGTCTACGGCTTCGCCGGTGCTGGCCTGGGCGGTGCGCTCGGCGTCCTCGCCGTCACCGGCAAGGGGCGCTCGCCCGTACTGCTCCTTCTGCTCGTCGCGCTGGGCTTCGGCTGCGGCGTAGTGATCCGCGACACACTGCTCAGCCGGGAGGCGAACCGGCGTGAGGAACGGATGCTCGCCGAGTTCCCCACCGTCGCCGAGCTGCTCGCTCTCGCCGTGGGCGCGGGGGAGGGCACGACGGGAGCCCTCGAGCGGGTCGTCCGCCTCTCCGAGGGCGAGCTGTCCGACGAGCTCGGCCGCTGCCTCGCGGATGCCCGGGCCGGTGCCAGTCTCCAGAAGGCGCTGCAGGGCCTCGCCGACCGCACCGGCCTCATCTCGCTGTCCCGCTTCGTCGACGGCATCGTCGTGGCCGTGGAGCGGGGCACGCCCCTTGCCGACGTCCTGCGGGCGCAGGCCCAGGACGTGCGTGAGGAAGGACGCCGCCAAATCATGGAGGTCGGCGGGAAGAAGGAGATCACGATGATGATCCCCGTCGTCTTCGGTGTGCTTCCCGTGACCGTCGTCTTCGCGCTCTTCCCGGGCCTCTCGTTCTTCCAGTTCCAGATGTGAACCGACAAGCAAGACCACGCCACGAAGGAGAACCACATGTCCGACCAGCTCATCAAGGCCCACATCCGGCTGCGCGACGTCGCGCGTCGGGCGGTCGCGCGCCTCGACGACGAGACCGGCGACGTGCCGGGCTGGGTGCTGATCACCCTCATGACCGCGGCTCTCGTCACCGGTCTGTGGGCCGTCGCCGGGGAGCGCCTGACGTCGATGTTCGAGCAGGCTCTCGACGACGTCGCCAACGGCCCGTGAGTGCTGCCCGCGAAGTCCATGGGGAGAGGGGGGCAGCGGTGGTCGACTTCGTCATGACCTCGGCCCTGCTGATGTTCGTCTTCCTCGCTGTCCTCCAGCTCGGACTGGCACTGCACGTCCGCAACACCCTGATCAGCTGCGCCGCCGAAGGGGCTCGCTACGGGGCGCGGGAGGGTGCGACGCCCGAGCAGGGTGCAGGCCGTGCCCGGGAGCTGATCTCCCGATCGTTGTCGAGCCGGTTCGCAGGCGGGGTCTCCGCCAGCGTGCAGACCATCGGGGCGGACGTGCGGGTCGTCGTCGTCGACGTCAGTGCCCCGCTGCCCGTCGTGGGCCCCCTCGGTCCCGGCGGCGGTCTCGAGGTGCGTGGCCGGGCCTTCGAGGAGCAGCAGTGAGTACCTGGCGCACACGGTTGGCCGACGACGGGGGGAGCGCTGTCATCGAGTTCTCCTGGTTGGCGATCCTGCTCATGGTCCCGCTGGTGTACCTGGTCCTCTGCCTCGCCCGGCTGCAGGCCGGTTCCTACGCCGTGACCCAGGCTGCTCGGGAGTCCGCTCGGGCCTTCGTCACGGCCGAGGACGACGAGTCCGCCCGGGCCCGTTCCCACACGGCCGCCGACATCGCCTTCGCGGACCAGGGATTCGGCGGTCAGGGACAGCTGGGCCTGTCGTGCACGGCCAGCCCGTGCCTCTCCCCGGGTGCGTCGGTGACCACACGGGCCGCGGTGGCCGTGCCGCTGCCGCTGGCGCCGGCGTTCCTCGCGGACGTGGTGCCGTTGGAGATCCCCGTCTCCGCCACGCAGGTGGCGCCGGTCCCGGAGTACGAGGCGCGATGACCCCCCTTCGCGATCTCGCACGACGCCTGACAAGGCTCGTCCCGCTCGTGCGGACCCGGCTCCGTGACGAGGACGGCCAGCTGACCGTCCTCGTCCTCGGGCTGACGGTCATCGCCATGACGGTGATCATCGGCGGACTGGCGGTCACCTCGGTGCATGTCTCGCGGATGCGGCTGCTCGATGCGGCCGACGCCGCCGCGCTCGCGGCGACCGATGAGGGAGCCGAACAGATCTACGAGAGCGGGCTGGGCCGGTCCCTGCCGTTGACCGACGAGGGCGTGCGCGGCGTGGCGGTCGAGCACCTCGCCGGGCGGGAGCGCCCCCACGGTCTCGAGAGCTGGTCCGTGGCGGGTGGCACCGGGACGCCGGACGGGCACACAGCCCTCGTCCGCCTCACGGCCGAAGCCGACCTGCCCCTCGTCGGTGGCCTGCTGCAATCGCTGGGTAGCTCGGTTTCCGTGACCGTCGAGTCCCGCGCGCGAGCCGACCTGGCCACAGCACCCTGATCGCTCCGCCGCGGGCCAGAAAGGGGCCGGAGAGGCCGCCCGGGTGGGCTATAGTCCTGCCTTGGGGCCACTGGGGTTGCAGCGGTCGGGGAGCGCCGGGCTGGACCGGCCCGAGCAAGGTGGGGAACTCATGCATGCACGTGCACGCGCCCAGATGGCGCACGCGCTCATCCTGGGGCTGGCGGTCCTGATGGCACTCGTCCTGGCGCCGGCTCCGGCGCAGGCACACGGCAAGGCACCCGTCGCACGCGACGACGCGCTGACCGTCCAGGCGGGGACGAAGGCGGTGGAGCGACCGCTGGCCAACGACACCCTGGTCCACGCGGGTCGGGCACGGGTGCGCATCGTCAAGGCGCCCGCCAAGCTGCGCGCCGAGGTCGTCGACGTCACGAAGATCCGCTTCCGGCCGCGCGACAAGGTCCGGGGCGACTACCGCGTCGTGTACAAGGTCATCGATCGGCACGGTCGGTCCGACCGTGCCGGGGTCAACGTCCGGGTCCGGCCGCACGCAGAGTCCCTCATCGTGCGCACCCGGCGCCTCCCGGTCGCCACAGAGACCCGGTACGGGTACGCACGCTCGAAGTTCCGGCACTGGGTAGACACCAACGGCGACTGCCAGGACACCCGCTCGGAGGTGCTGCGTCAGGAGTCAGAGCGGGCGGTCACTGGTGGCTGCACCGTCCTGGACGGCACGTGGCGCTCGAGATACGACGGACGCACCTGGTACCGGGCCTCCGACGTCGACGTCGACCACCACGTGGCGCTGGCCGAGGCCTGGGACTCCGGCGCCAAGAAGTGGAACGCCGGGACCCGCGAGCGTTTCGCCAACGACCTGCGTGACCGCCGGACGCTCAACGCGATGACCGACAACCTCAACCAGTCGAAGAGCGACCGGGACCCGGGCGAGTGGATGCCACCGAACCAGCGGTGCAGGTACGTCACCGACTGGGTCGCGGTCAAGGTGCGTTGGGGGCTGGTGGTCGACCGCGCCGAGAAGAGCACCCTGAACTCGTACGCGACGTCGTGCAGCCACCGGATCGTGCGGGTCAGCAAGGCCCGCATCGTCACCGGCGGCACCAGTGACGGTGGCACCACCGGTGGCGGCGACACGTCGGTATCCGGTGGTCTCCGGTTCGTCTCGATCGTCTACGACCCCGACGGCGATGAGCGGTACGCGCCGAACACCGAGCGTGTCGTGATCAAGAACGTCACCGCAGCGACGGTCAACCTCGCCGACATCGTCCTGCGCGACGAGGTCGGTCGCGCGTTCACGATGCCGAGCTACTCCCTCGGTGCGGGGCGATCGGTGTCGGTGCATTCCGGGTCCGGGACGAACGGCGGCGGCCACCTGTACGCGCGGTGGAACACCGCGGTCTGGAACAACAGCGGCGACGTCGCGACCCTCCTGGCCGGCGACGGGACCCGGATCGACAGATGTGCCTACGCCGGTGGTGGGACGACCGCGTCCTGCTGAGGCCCACATCCGTCACTCCGACCTGACACGATGACTCCGCAGAGAGACCGTGAGTCGGGACCTGGAGGAGGCACACGTGGACGAGCCGTCCGAGCGCACGCCCTGTGCCGAGGTGGACCCGGAGCCCGAGGTCAGGGAAGAGCCGCAGCCGGAGGTCGTGCACACCACAGAGGGGAGCGTCTCCGCCCCGACGACGGCGAGGGCCGAGACGATCCCGCTCAGCGAGCTGGACGACCCGGACCGCTACCACGAGCACCCGGACACGCGACCGACCACCGTCATCTCCCTGCCGCCGACGCTGACCCTCCTGGTCGGTGGGGCGGCGGGGATCGTCGCCATCTTCGGCCTGAAGGAGGTCGCCGGGATCGTCGCCCCGACGTTCCTCGCGGTCACCCTGATCATCGCCGTGTACCCGGTCTACAAGGCCCTGCGACGGGTCCTGCCCACCGCGGTCTCCGGGCTGCTGCTCATCGCCATCCTCTACGGGATCATCGCCGCACTCGGTGCCTCGATCGGCGTGGCGGCCAGCCGCTTCGCCACCGAGCTGGCCAAACCCGACTACACGAGCACCTTCACCGCCGTCATCACCGACCTGCGCCTGCTGCTGGCGGAGCGGGGGGTCGAGGCCGACGAGATCGACCGGGCGATCACCAACTTCGACATGCGCAACCTCACCGGCATCGCCACATCCCTGGCCAACACCGTCACCGGCCTGACGACGACGATGCTCTTCCTGCTCACGGTGATGATCTTCCTCGTCATGGACTCCGGAGGGTTCGGCATCCGCCTCGAGGCCATCCACCGGCAGAAGCCCGATGTCGCCGACGCGCTCGTGGACTTCGGCTACCGCGTGCGCCGCTACTGGATCGTCTCGACGATCTTCGGCCTGATCGTCGCGGTCATCGACTACGCGGCCCTCGTGTGGCTCGGTGTCCCCCTGGCGATGACCTTCGCCCTGCTGTCCTTCGTCACGAACTACATCCCCAACGTCGGCTTCGTCCTCGGCCTCATCCCGCCGGCCTTCATCGGGCTGCTCTCGGGCGGGGTGTCGACGATGCTCTGGGTCATCGTCATCTACAGCGTCGTCAACTTCGTCATCCAGGGCATCCTGCAGCCGAAGTTCACCGGCGACGCCGTCGGCATCAACGCGACCACGGCCTTCCTGTCGCTGGTGTTCTGGGCCTACGTCTTCGGCGCGCTCGGTGCGCTGCTGGCCATCCCCTTCACCCTCCTGGTCAAGACGCTGCTCATCGACCGGGACCCGAAGACCCGCTGGATCAACCCCTTCATCTCCAGCAGCCCCCGGGGCGGCTGAGCGCAGGTCGACCTGCCGTAGGGTGGTTGATCGTGGCAGTCGACTTCACATCCGAGATCCAGAACCTGCGCACCACCATGTCGTCGGTGCGCGAGGTGACCGACCTCGAGGCCCTCGAGGCCCGGATCGCCGACCTCGAGCAGCAGGCGGCGGCGCCCGACCTGTGGGACGACCCGGACACGGCGCAGGGCGTCACGTCCGAGCTCTCCCGGGCCAACCACGAGCGGGAGCGCATCGTGACCATGGACGCCCGCATCGACGACCTCGAGGCGCTCGTCGAGATGGGTCTGGAGGAAGGTGGCGAGGAGGGCTCCGAGGTCCTCGTCGAGGCCGAGGCCGAGCTGGCCAAGGTCGCCAAGGCGGTCAGCCAGCTCGAGGTGCGCACCCTGCTGTCGGGGGAGTACGACGAGCGCGCGGCCGTCGTGACGATCCGCGCCGGCGCCGGAGGCGTCGACGCCGCGGACTTCGCCGAGATGCTCATGCGCATGTACCTGCGGTGGGCCGAGCGCCACGGCTACCCGACCAAGGTCATGGACACCTCGTACGCGGAGGAGGCGGGCCTGAAGTCGGCCACCTTCGAGGTCAACATCCCCTATGCCTACGGCAACCTCTCCGTCGAAGGGGGGACCCACCGCCTGGTGCGGATCTCACCCTTCGACAACCAGGGCCGTCGTCAGACCTCCTTCGCGGCGGTCGAGGTCATCCCGCTCATCGAGGGCACCGACTCCATCGAGATCCCCGACAACGACCTGAAGATCGATGTCTTCCGCTCCTCCGGTCCCGGTGGGCAGTCGGTCAACACCACGGACTCGGCCGTGCGGATGACGCACATCCCCACCGGGATCGTCGTGTCGATGCAGAACGAGAAGTCGCAGATCCAGAACCGCGCGGCCGCGCTGCGCGTCATGCAGTCCCGGCTGCTGCTGGCCAAGCGGGCCGAGGAGGCGGCCGAGCGCAAGGAGCTCGCCGGCGACGTCAAGGCCAGCTGGGGCGACCAGATGCGCTCGTACGTGCTCAACCCGTACCAGATGGTCAAGGACCTGCGCACCGAGCACGAGACCGGTAACCCCTCGGCCGTCTTCGACGGCGAGATCGACCAGTTCATCGAGGCCGGCATCCGCTGGCGCATCGAGCAGGCGAAGTCCGACGACTGACCGGATCTCGGCGCCACGGCACCCCGCTCCCGTCGCGACCGGGGTGCCGCTCTCGTCGTAACGCGCCGAGAGCACGCGGGTGCCACGAGCCGACCGGGGGCGCGGCTTATCCTGCAGGCGGCCGTTTGCCCCCTTCGTCCCCTCCCAAAGGCCACGAGCAGTCGATGATCCGATTCGAGAACGTCACCAAGAGGTATCCCAGCCAGAGCCACCCGGCGCTGGAGGGGATCGACCTCAACATCGAGCGCGGCGAGTTCGTCTTCCTCGTCGGTGCGTCCGGCTCCGGCAAGTCGACACTCGTGCGGCTGGCGATCCGCGAGGAGGTCGTCACCAGCGGGCGTCTGCTCGTGGGTGGGCACGACCTGCGCAAGATGCCCCAGCGCAAGGTGCCGCAGCTGCGCCGGCAGGTGGGCACGGTCTTCCAGGACTTCCGCCTCCTGCCGAACAAGACGGTCAGGCAGAACGTCGCGTACGCGCTGCAGGTGATCGGTCGACCGCAGCGTGCCATCCGTGCCCTCGTGCCCGAGACCCTCGAGATGGTCGGCCTGGCCGACATGGGTGACCGGATGCCGCACGAGCTCTCCGGTGGTGAGCAGCAGCGCGTCGCCATCGCCCGCGCCTTCGTCAACAAGCCGCCGGTGCTGCTCGCCGACGAGCCGACCGGCAACCTCGACCCGGCGACCAGCATGGAGATCGTCAAGCTCCTGCGCCGCATCCACGACTCGGGGACCACGATCGTCATGGCAACCCACGACAACGTCATCGTCGACCAGATGCGCCAGCGGGTCGTCGAGCTCGAGGACGGTCACATCGTCCGGGACGAGACGGGTGGCAGCTACGTGCCCAAGGTCGTCGACACCCGGGACCGCGAGGAGCGCGAGGCGGAGCGGGCGGAGGAGGGTCCCGACCGGCCGGCGCCGCCCGAGGACCCGCCCCTGGGCGAGGTGCACGCCCTCGACGACTGGGACGACGACGCGGAGGACCTGCTGCGATGAAGCCCTCGGTACTCGCCGACGCCTGGGAGGGCCTGCGGCGCAACAAGTCGATCGCCGTCTCGGTGATCCTCGTGACGATGATCTCGATGTACCTCCTCGGCATCGGTCTGCTCGCCCAGAAGCAGGTCGACCAGATGAAGGGCTACTGGTACGACCGCGTCCAGGTCTCCATCTACCTGTGCACCGGGACCTCCGCCCAGCCGAACTGCTCCTCCGGCGCGGTGACGGAGGACCAGAAGGAGTCCATCGCCTCCCAGCTGGAGGAGATGAAGCCCCTGGTCAAGGACGTGTACTACGAGGACGAGGAGGAGGCGTACGAGCGGTTCAAGGAGGACTACAAGAACTCCCCGCTCGCCAGCCACATCCGCGTCGGGGACATCCCGGCGAGCTATCGGGTCCAGCTGAGCGAGCCGGAGGAGTACGCGACGGTGGCGTCGGCCTTCAAGGGCGCCCCGGGCGTGGCCAGCGTGCCGAACCTGCGTGAGGTCTTCGCCCCGCTGTTCCGGGCGATCAACATCATCACCGCAGTGATGGTGGGGCTGGCCGGTCTGACCCTGGTCTCCGCGGTGCTGCTCATGGCCACGACCATCCGGCAGGCCGCCTTCACCCGTCGTCGCGAGATCGCGATCATGAAGCTCGTCGGAGCGTCCAACGGGACGATCCGCACCCCCTTCATCCTCGAGACGGTCCTCTCCGGTCTCGTCGGGGTGGTGATGTCCATCGGACTGCTGTGGGTGTCCGCGTGGGCACTCTTCGACCGGTACCTGCTGCGGGAGACCGCGGGCACGGCCTTCATCTCCGCCGACGACGTCTGGGTCATCGCTCCGTTCCTCGTCGTCGGGGTCGTCCTCCTGGCCATCGGGACCTCGACGGTCACCCTCTGGCGCTATCTGCGCGTCTGATCCGCCGCGCCGATCCATGGCAAAGACTGTGCTCCTGAGATGGATGTGACTAATGTGGCCCCCGATGCGACCTGACCACCGTCCCCCCGCAGCTCGACGCGCTCGAGTACTCGTGAGCGTGACGCTGTCGGCGTGCCTCTTCACGGGCGCTGTCACCCATGCCTCCGCCGAGCCGGAGCCGAAGCAGCAGAAGGAGCGGGTCGAGGAGCGGCTGTCCGAGGCCGAGGGCGACCTGCACGAGACCTCGGGCGACCTGGTCGAGGCGCACAAGGCACTGGAGAGGACCCGGGGCAAGCTGCCCGCGGCCAAGTCGAAGGCCGAAGAGGCCGCAGCGGCCGAGGCGGAGGCCCGAAGTGCCTACGACGACGCAGTGGCCGCCCACGAGGTGGCCCAGGCGAACGAGCGCAAGGCCGAGAACGAGCTGCGCACCACGAGCACCAAGATCTCCCGGGCCCGCAGCGCGGTCGGGAGCTTCGCCGGGAAGGTCTACCAGCGCGACGGCATCGGCACGATGTCGGTGGCCGTCGGCAGCGAGGACCCGAGCGACTTCATCGACAAGATGATCATGGCCGAGTCGGTCGGTGAGACGCAGGGCGCTGCCCTGCAGGACCTGAGCACATCCCGGGCCAACCTCGTCTCCACGGGTGACCGGCTCCAGGCGCTGCGGGAGCAGACGAAGCAGGCCAAGGAGACCAAGGAGAGCGCGCTCGCCTCGGCGACGGAGGCCAGCTCCGCAGCGGACGCCGCCCAGGCCGACCTGGAGTCCCTCGAGAAGGACCAGTCGAGTCAGGCGGCCGCCCTCGAGCGGGAGAAGGCGAAGGACGCCGAACGCGTCGAGAGCCTGCAGGCCGAGTCGGACAAGCTGACCAAGATCCTCGAGGAGCGCGCCCGCCAGGCACGCATCCGCGAGGCGGAGATCCGCAAGGCCCGCGCGGCCCAGGAGCGTCGCGAGGCCAAGGCGCGTGAGCGTGCCCGCCGGGAGCAGGAGCGTCGCGAGCAGCAGGCCCGCGAGCGCGAACGCGAGCGCGCCTCGAGGAAGAGCTCCAGCTCCCCGGCGCCGGCGCCGGCGCCTCCACCGCCGCCCCCGAAGCCGCCGAAGCCCCCGGCCGACACCGGTGTGCTCAGGGCGCCGAGCGGCGGGTACGTCAGCTCCGAGTTCGGGCTGCGCTTCCACCCGATCCACCAGACCTCCCGCCTGCACTCCGGTCGTGACTACGCCGCGAACTGCGGGACCCCGGTCTACGCCGCGACCTCCGGGACCGTCATCAGCGCGGGCGTCGCCGGCGGGTACGGCAACCAGCTGGTCATCGACCACGGCGTCAAGCGCGGGGTCTCCCTGGCCACGACCTACAACCACCTGCAGAGGTTCACCGTCACCGGCGGCCACGTCGAGCGGGGCCAGGTCATCGCGTACGTGGGCACGACGGGCACCTCGACCGGCTGCCACCTGCACTTCGAGACCCGGGAGAACGGCACCCCGACCGACCCGCGCCGCTGGCTCTAGCAGCTCGCCCCACGGCACAACCGATGGCGTCGTCGCGCGGCCCAGCGGGTACCGTGACCCCGGACAGGTCGAGCAGCGAAGGGGGAGTCCCGTGGCCAAGAAGAAGAAGGAGCCGGGTGAGCTCGTCGTCGCCCGCAACCGCAAGGCCCGCCACGACTACCTCATCGAGGACACCTACGAGGCCGGTCTCGCGCTCAGGGGCACCGAGGTCAAGGCGCTGCGCATGGGTCGGGCCAGCCTCATCGACGGGTTCGCGATCTTCTACGGCGACGAGCTGTGGCTCGAGGGGGTGCACATCCCCGAGTACGTCCAGGGGACGTGGACGAACCACGCGCCCCGCCGGCGCCGCAAGCTGCTGCTGCACCGGTCCGAGCTGGACAAGCTGGCCCTGAAGGTCCAGGGCAGCCGGCGCACCATCGTGCCGCTGTCCCTGTACTTCAAGAACGGACGCGTCAAGGTCGAGATCGCGCTGGCCACGGGCAAGCGCGATTACGACAAGCGGCACGCGCTGCGAGAGCAGCAGGACCGGAGAGAGGCCGACCGGGCGATGTCCGAGCAGTTCAAGGGTCGCCACTGAGCCCGTCGGGGCTCCTTCGTCGCGCATCGGTGGCCGGTGCGGGAATGAGTTTGGCCGTCGCCGACGTTGTCGGCAATACTGAATCGCACAACTCAACAGCGTGACGTGTCCATCCCATGGGGGTGATCGGTTTCGACACTGGTCAGTCCTTCAGGGGAAGCGGGTCGAGGATGCACGGTTATCTCGTTAACGCCCCGTGCAAACCAATAGGTGCCGATTCCAAGCGCACCGACTTCGCCCTCGCTGCCTGAGCGAGCCCGAAGTCCGTTGGCCTAGGCTCGATCTCGGCCTAGATCCCAGCGTCAGCTAGAGATCTTGCTGCAGTGTTTCGTCGCGGGACACTGTGGGACTTCAACGCGACTGGGCCCGTCGGGGAACGTGTGCGCGCGAGCCCCGGGGCCGAGAAAATCCATAGCGCACTGCACCCGGAGAAGCCCTGTTCGTCTACCAGTGGACGCGGGTTCGATTCCCGCCACCTCCACCATCCTGGTCACGTCACGCAGCACGACGAAGGGCGGGACCGTCACGGTCCCGCCCTTCTGCTGTCTCTGGTGGGTCTACTTCTTGAAGGCGTCCTTGGCCTTCTCGCCGGCGGACTTCAGGTTGCCCTTGGTCTCCTGGTTCTTGCCCTCGGCGCGCATCTTCTCATCGCCCGTGGCCTCGCCGGCTGCGGCCTTCGCCTTGCCGACGTTCTCGTCCTTGGCGTTCTCCATCTTGTCGTCCATGCCCATGCGAGTGACCTCCTGTGGTGAATGGTCCTTCCACGCAACCACATCGACGGGGGGATGGCTACCCCCTTCGCCTCACTCCGTGGCGTGCTCGCGCTCGGCCACCTGGGCCTTGACCTCGTCCATGTCCACGTCCTGCACGGCATCGAGCAGCTGCTCGAACTGCGCCTTGGGCAGGGCGCCGGCGCTCTGGTGGAGCAGGATCCCGTCGCGGAAGGCCATCAGGGTGGGCACCGAGGAGACATTCGCCAACGAAGCCAGCTCGGGGTTGTCGTCGATGTCGACCTTCGCGAAGGTGATGTCCGAGCGCTCCTCGGCCGCGGACTCGAAGACGGGCGCGAACTGACGGCACGGGCCACACCAGGTGGCCCAGAAGTCCACGATCACGGTGCCCTCGCCCGAGACGGTGGAGCGGAAGAGGTCGAGATCGAGATCGGTGATCTTGGTCATGGGTTCCATGGTAGGCCGCACGCCCGCGGCGTCGTCAAAGGACCGTGTGTTGTGCTGTTCCGGTGAACGAACACCGGTCCGCACGGCTGCTGGTGCCCGCTGGTGTGGGTCTGCTCCTGGCGCTGCAGATCGTCGTGCTCTACGTGCCGTCCGCACCCGGGCCGCCGGCGCCGATCCCGCACGCGGACAAGCTCGTCCACGCCCTCGTCTTCGCCGCCCCCGTCCTCGTCGCGGGTCTCGCACGACGGTGGTGGTGGGTGCTCGTCGCCGTGGCCTGCCTCCTCCACGCTCCGGTGAGCGAAGCCGTCCAGCAGGTGTACCTGCCGGGCAGGTCCGGTGATCCCTGGGACCTCGTCGCTGACCTGGGTGGCGTGGCGGGGGCGTCAATCGGGGTATCATTGTGGTTTCGGCGACCACGTCGTCGCCGTCCCTAGGAGCTCGCACGCCGCTTTCGACTGTGGATGTCGCCCGCGAAGAGTTGCGGGTTCACCCATCCATTTCGACAGAACTGTGAGCTGCCCCGTGCCGCCCAAGAAGAAGCAACGCTGGACGACCGCCCAGAAGAACGCCGCCGCCAAGAAGAAGGCGGCCTCGCAGCGCGCACCCAAGCGTCCGCACCGCGGCCAGGGACCGGCTGGTGACGCACCCCGGACCAAGGACCGGTGGCGCGAGCGCGACGGCGCCCCCGGTGGCCGGCCCCCACGCGTGCGCAGCGACGGCGCGGAGGACCGCGGTCAGCGGGGCCCCGACCGACGACGCGAGGACAGCCGTGGCGGCTACGACCGCCGTCCCCGTCGTGAGGACGAGCGCGCCGGTGACCGGCGTCGCGAGGACAGCCGTGGTGGGTACGACCGCCGTCCCCGTCGCGACGACGACCGTCGCCGCCCCACGCAGCGCTTCGAGCGTGAGCAGGCCCGCCGTCCCGTGGAGCCCGTCGAGGACCCGGAGGCGCTGCGCATGGAGGCCGACACCTGGACCAAGTCCTCCCGCACCTCCCTCACCGGCCCCGTGGACGTGGCCGAGGACAACGGCTTCGCCGCGCTCGGGCTGCCGTCCGTGCTCGTCGAGCGTATGGCGCGCGACGGGATCACCACCCCCTTCGCCATCCAGGAGGCGGCCATCCCGGACGCCCTGGCCGGCAAGGACGTGCTCGGCCGCGGGCAGACCGGCTCCGGCAAGACGCTGGCCTTCGGCCTGCCCCTGCTCGCCCGCCTCGCGGGTGGCCGCGCGCGCAGCCGCAGGCCCCGCGCCCTGGTCCTCGTCCCGACCCGGGAGCTGGCCATGCAGGTCAGCGACTCGCTCGAGCCGCTCGTGCACGTCATGGGCCTGCGGCACAAGCTCGTCGCGGGCGGACTGTCCTACACCGGCCAGACCGCGGCACTCGACCGTGGCGTCGACGTGCTCGTGGCGACCCCGGGACGCCTCGTGGACCTGCTGGACCGCGGCGCGCTGACGCTCGACCAGATCGAGGTGGCCGTCCTCGACGAGGCGGACCACATGGCCGACATGGGCTTCCTGCCGTCGGTCACCCGCATCCTCGACGAGTGCGCCCCCGGCGGCCAGCGGCTGCTCTTCTCGGCGACGCTCGACCGTGGTGTGGGCGACCTCGTCGACGCGTACATGGTCGACCCGGTCACGCACAACACCAACGACGTCGCCGCGAGCGTCGACACGATGGAGCACCACCTGCTCCTCATCGACCCGCAGCACAAGAAGACGATCACCGCTCGGGTCGCCTCCCGTCCCGGTCGCACCGTGATCTTCGCCCGGACGAAGCTCGGCTGCGAGCGCATCGCCGGCCAGCTGCGTGAGGAGGGCGTCCCCGCGGCCGCCCTGCACGGTGGCCTCGCCCAGAACGTGCGCAACAAGGTCATCGGTGCCTTCCGCACCGGTGCGATCCCGGTGCTCGTGGCCACCGACGTGGCTGCCCGGGGGATCCACGTCGACAACGTCTCGCTCGTGATGCAGGTCGACCCGCCGGGCGACCACAAGGACTACCTCCACCGCGCCGGACGCACCGCCCGGGCGGGGGAGAAGGGGAGTGTCGTCACCCTCGTCCTGCCCCACCAGCGGCGTGAGGTCACCCGGATGGCCTCGGCCGCCGGCCTCGAGGCCCGGCCGACGAAGGTCGGACCCGAGGACCAGGTCCTCGCCGACATCGGCGCCACCGAGCCGAGTGGTGAGCCGATCCCCGAGGCGGACTTCCGCAAGCTCGTCGACCCGCGACCGGCACGTCGCCACTCCGGCACCCGGGGGCCGCGCGGCGCCCGGAGCCACCGGGGGGACGACCGTCGTCGCGACGGTGACCGACACCAGCGCCGTGGTGGCGGTCAGGGCCGTCGGGGCGCGCAAGGGGCCTAAGGTTTCCCCATGGAGACCTCGCTGGCCGGCAAGCTGCTGGTCGCCACGCCCGAGCTGGGGGACGACCTCTTCTCCCGCAGCGTCGTCTTCATGCTCCAGCACGACGAGGAGACCGCCGAGGGCGTGGTGCTCAACAAGCCCCTCGACGCTCCCGTCGACGACGTCCTGCCGGGCTGGCAGGAGGGTGCCAGCGAGCCGCGTCGCGTCTTCCAAGGGGGGCCGGTCCAGCTGGACTCCGCGATCGGGCTGGCCGGCCTGCCCGGCGACGTGGAGCCCCCGCCGGGCCTCAAGCGCCTCTTCGGCGCGGTGGCGCTGGTCGACCTCGACACCCCCCAGGAGATCGTCTGGCCGCAGGTGAGTGCCCTGCGCATCTTCGCCGGCTATTCCGGGTGGAGCGCCGACCAGCTCGCCGATGAGCAGGCACGGGGCGGCTGGTACGTCGTCGACGCCGAGGTCGGGGACGTCTTCGACGCGGACCCGGCCACCCTGTGGCGACGGGTGCTCCGGCGCCAGCCCGGGCCGGTCGGATGGGTCTCGACCTACCCGGTCGACCCTGCGCTGAACTGAGCGTGCCCGCATAGGATGGGGGCATGAGCACGCCCGTCGACCCCCACCAGCCCGGCACGCCGTCCCCGGGGCCCGCCGGCCCCTCCACCGCAGTCCTCGAGCGCACCGAGGCGGAGCCCCAGGTCGCCGAGCCGGGTGACCACGAGCGCTTCAGCCACTACGTGCGCAAGGAGAAGATCCTCGAGAGCGCCATGTCCGGCGAGCCGGTCAAGGCCCTCTGCGGGAAGATGTGGGTGCCCGGCCGCGACCCGGAGAAGTTTCCGGTGTGCCCCATCTGCAAGGAGATCTACGACGGCCTCCGCGACCCGCAGGACGGCGAGGACTGAGCCCTTCGTGGAGTCCTTCTACCGCCGGCTCGACGAGGGCCGGTACGAGTCCCTCCCGACGACGGCAGGTCCGTGGAGCCCGCACGCGCAGCACGCCGGCCCGCCGTCCGCGCTCGTCGCGCGCACGATGGAGGCGCACGAGCCACGCGAGCTGATGCGGCTGGCCGACCTGCGCCTGGACATCCTCGGCCCGATCCCGGTGGCACCCCTGGACGTCGAGGTGCGCACCGTCCGGCAGGGCCGCTCCATGGAGCTGCTCGACGCGACCCTGAGTGCCTCGGGGACGCCCGTCGTCCTGGCCCGCGGCTGGCGGATCGTGCGGACACCGGACGACTTCCCCCGCCTGCGCGGTCACCGACCCGACGAGATCGACCCGGTGCCGGACCAGGAGGGCCACGTCCTGGGGCTGCTGATGCCGGGAGCCCACGAGGACGGTTACCTCGGCTGCGTCGAGTGGCGCGCGCTCGAGGGCGGTCCCGGCACCGGTGGCACCGCGGTGGCCTGGGGGCGCCAGCGGGTGCCTCTCGTTGCGGGGGAGGAGCCGTCACCGTGGCAGCGGGCGCTCGTCCTCGCCGACTCCGGGGGCGGCATCACCATGACCGTCGACCCCCGCAGGCACACCTACGTCAACTGCAACCTGCACGTGGTGCTCGACCGTGATCCCGAGGGCGAGTGGATCCGGATGAGCTCCCAGGCGCTCGCCAGCCCCGGCCACGGCGGCACGGTGCACACCGCGCTCGCCGACGTCCACGGTGACCTCGGCACCGGGTTGCAGACGATGCTCGCCCAGGACGTGCGCTCCTGAGCCGATCTCCGTGAGGCGTTTCGCGTCCGGTCACCGGGCCGATCTACAGTGACCCTGCGATGAGTCAGTCTGCCGCTTCCAACCTGTCACCCGCCTTCCCGAGGCGGGCGGCGTGGGGTACCGCCGGCAAGCTGCGGGCTTGGCAGGCGCAGGCCCTGCGGGAGTATCTCGACTCCGGTCGCGCCGACTACCTGGCGGTCGCCACGCCGGGGGCCGGCAAGACGACCTTCGCCCTGCGGGTGGCCGCCGAGCTGCTGTCGGCGGGGGAGGTCACCAACATCACCGTCGTCGCGCCGACGGAGCACCTGAAGACGCAGTGGGCCGACGCCGCGGGTCGGGTGGGGATCCACCTGGACCCCCGGTTCTCCAACACGACCGCGGTCACCTCCAGCGACTACGACGGCGTGGCCGTCACCTACGCGCAGGTGGCCTCCCGGCCCTCGGTCCACGAGCAGCGCACCCGCGAGCAGCGCACACTGGTCATCCTCGACGAGATCCACCACGGCGGCGACAACAAGTCCTGGGGCGACGGGATCCGCCAGGCCTTCGAGCCGGCGGTGCGCCGCCTCTCCCTGACCGGGACCCCCTTCCGGTCCGACACCAACCCGATCCCCTTCGTCGGCTACGAGTACGGCGACGACGGCATCCTGCGCTCCAGCAGCGACTACACCTACGGCTACGCCGAGGCCCTGCGCGACGGCGTCGTGCGTCCGGTGCTCTTCATGGCCTACGGCGGGGCGATGCGGTGGCGCACCCGCGCCGGTGACGAGGTCGCCGCACGACTCGGCGAGCCGATGACCAAGGACGTCATCGCCCAGGCCTGGCGGACCGCGCTGGACCCGAAGGGGGAGTGGATCCCCTCGGTCCTCGCGGCCGCCGACAAACGCCTGACGGAGGTGCGCCGGGGCGTGCCCGACGCGGGGGCGATGGTCATCGCGTCGAACCAGACCCAGGCCCGCGCCTATGCGCGCATCCTCCACGGGATCACCGGGGAGAAGCCGACGGTCGTCCTGTCCGACGACTCGGGCGCCTCGCAGCGGATCGAGGACTTCGCGTCCGACACCTCCCGCTGGCTCGTCGCCGTGCGCATGGTCAGCGAAGGGGTCGACGTGCCCCGTCTGTGCGTCGGCGTCTATGCCACCTCCACCTCGACGCCGCTGTTCTTCGCCCAGGCCGTGGGCCGATTCGTGCGCGCCCGCAGCCGCGGTGAGACCGCCTGCGTCTTCCTGCCGAGCGTGCCGATCATCCTCGCCCACGCAGGGGCCCTCGAGGAGCAGCGCGACCATGCCCTCGACCGGCCCGAGTCGTCCGATGACGAGGCACCCATGTGGTCGGAGGAGGAGGGGATGCTCGCGGCGGCCAACCGCAGCGAGTCCGCGAGCGACGAGCTGCAGGGCGCCTTCGAGGCGCTGGAGTCCGACGCCCACTTCGACCACGTGCTCTACGACGCGCAGCAGTTCGGTCTGCACGCCGAGGTCGGTTCCGAGGACGAGCAGGACTACCTCGGCCTGCCCGGACTGCTCGAGCCGGACCAGGTGCACGCCCTGCTCAGTGAGCGCCAGACCAAGCAGTCCAGGCGCACCGGCGCCACGAGGGCGAAGGACGACGCCCCCGTCGCCGCCCACCGTGCCCTGGCCTCGCAGCGCAAGGAGCTGAACAAGCTCGTCTCGGCGTACGCGCAGAAGACCGGCTCGCCGCACGCCAACGTCCACATGGACCTGCGACGCGCCTGCGGTGGCCCCGAGCTCGCCCAGGCGAGCAGCGAGCAGGTCACCGAGCGGATCGATCGGATCCGCCGCTGGTTCGTCGGTCGTCGCTGACCCCGGTCGCGCCGCCCTCCCACACCGGGGGAGGTTCCTTGGGCATCATGGGGGAATGACAGCGATCGCGTGGTTCCTCGTGGCACTGGGGGTGGTGGCACTCGTCCTCACCCAGGTGCGGCTGCGGAAGTACCGCGGTCGGCGGGGGATGACCGACATCGCACCGTGGATCCTCAACCTGCACTCCGCCGCCGGAGGCACCGGACTGCTGCTCGTGGCCCTGCGCCTGCTGGACGTCGTCTCCTCGGGCACGTCCGCGTGGTTGGCGATCATCGCCCTGGCCCTCGCCTCGCTCATCGGGCTGAGCTTCCTCGCGCGCTGGCGCCGCGGCCGCGGCCGCCACGTGGAGCGCTTCCGCGGCGATGGGTGGACGAGCGGCCCGTGGCTGTCCCGGGTCGCGCACTACGGCATGGTGCTCGGCACGCTGTTCCTCGCCTGGGGGATGCTCGGCGACCGGTTCTAGGTCTCGCGGCACCGCCCCTCGAGCGGATACCGCGCTCAGCCGTCGGCGGGGCGGCGGGCTGCGGCCTCCACCAGGGGGCCCGTGCGCATCTCCAGGTGCGTCACCAGGCACACCGATGTGCTGGCCCGGACGACGTGCGTGTCGTCGATGATCTCGTCGATGACCCGCCCCAGGTCGGCGTTGTCGGTGGCGACGATGCGGATGATCAGGTCACCGGCCCCCGTCGTGGAGTGGATCTCGAGGACCTCGGGGATCGAGCTGAGGTGGTCCACGACGGCCTGGTGGCCCAGCCGCTGCCGGATCTCCAGGGTGCACAGCGCCGTCACCGGGTAGCCGAGCGCAGCCGGGTCCACGGTGGGCGCGAGGGTGCGGATCACCCCCTTCGCCCGGAGCCGGTCGAGGCGGGCCTGCACGGTGCCCCGCGCGACGCCCAGCTCGCGGGAGGCGCCGAGGACGCCGATCGCCGGCTGCTCGCTGAGGAGGGCGATCAGCCGGGCGTCCAGGTCGTCGATCACGGCCTCGTGGGCTCTGCGGGAGGTCATGGACAGATTGTCATCACAGGACGAATGTCGTGGCAACAGATTGCGCACCGTGTGCACTCGACGGTCGATGGATTGCGTACGAGTGTGACGGTGGACATGCTGACACCATGTCGAACACCGCCGTTGAACTCACCAAGCAGGAGCGCGAGGCCGAGCTCGACCTCGCCCAGCTGAAGCAGCTCGTCGGGCTCGTCGAGTACGACGAGGCCTCCGATCCCTTCCCGGTGACCGGGTGGGATGCGATCACCTTCGTCGTCGGCAACGCGACCCAGGCGGCCATGTACTACCAGAACGTCTGGGGCATGGAGCTGATCGCCTACTCCGGCCCGGAGAACGGCCAGATGGACCACAAGTCCTACGTGCTGCGCTCCGGCTCGATCCGCTTCGTGCTCAAGGGCGCTGTGCGCCCCGACAGCCCGCTCATCACCCACCACGCCGAGCACGGTGACGGTGTCGTCGACATCTCCCTCGAGGTCCCCGACGTGGACAAGTGCATCGAGCAGGCCCGCTCGGCCGGCGCGACCGTCCTCGACGAGCCCCACGTGGTCAGCGACGACCACGGAACCGTCCGCATGGGCGCCATCGCCACCTACGGCGAGACGCGGCACACCCTGATCCAGCGCGAGGTCGACGGGAAGACCTACGACGGTCCGTACCTGCCGGGCTACGTGGAGAGGACGTCGACCTTCGTCAAGCGCGAGGGCGCCCCGAAGCGCCTCTTCCAGGCGCTCGACCACATCGTCGGCAACGTCGAGCTGGGCAAGATGGACGAGTGGGTGGAGTTCTACAAGCGCGTCATGGGCTTCACCAACATGGCCGAGTTCGTCGGTGACGACATCGCCACCGAGTACTCCGCGCTGATGTCCAAGGTCGTCGCGAGCGGCAACCACCGGGTGAAGTTCCCCCTCAACGAGCCGGCGATCGCCAAGAAGCGCAGCCAGATCGACGAGTACCTCGACTTCTACAAGGGTCCGGGCGCGCAGCACCTCGCGCTGGCCACGAACGACATCCTGCGCACCGTCGACGAGCTGCGGCGCGAGGGCGTGGAGTTCCTCAACACCCCGGACGCGTACTACGACGACCCGGAGCTGCGCGAGCGCATCGGTGAGGTCCGGGTGCCGATCGAGGAGCTGAAGGCCCGCGGGATCCTCGTCGACCGTGACGAGGACGGCTACCTGCTGCAGATCTTCACCAAGCCGCTCGGTGACCGCCCGACCGTCTTCTTCGAGATCATCGAGCGGCACGGCTCGCTCGGCTTCGGCAAGGGCAACTTCAAGGCGCTCTTCGAGTCGATCGAGCGGGAGCAGGACAAGCGCGGCAACCTGTGACGCGAGGGGAGCGTCTCCCGCAGGTGCGGCCACCGGTAGGGTTAGGTAACCCTCACCTCTAGGAGGCACCGATGGACGCGCCCCTGCCCCCGGCGCCGCTCACCGGGACGGCGGCTCCGGAGCATGCCACGGACGGTGGGCCGGCGTGACCTGGTCGGCCTTCCTCCCGACCTTCGGGTTCCTCTTCGTGGTCGTGATGCTGCGAGCCAATGCGACGTACTGGCTCGCCAGGGGTGCGGCCGCAGGGTCACGGCGCTACCTGGGGTCCGGCGAAGGGGGCCCCTCACCCCGCTGGGCACGGGCCCGTGATCTCGTCAACCGGTGGGGGCCGATCGCCGTCGTCGCCTGCTTCCTCACCGTGGGCATCCAGACCGCCGTGATCGGCGCCGCCGGTGCCGCACGCATGCCCCTGCGTCGGTACCTGCCGGCGGTGACCCTGGGGTCCCTCCTCTGGGCGACCCTGTACGCCACGGTGGGCCTCGCGGCGGCACGGGCCTGGCTGGCGGCCGCTGCCCGCTGGCCGGGCACGGTGGCTGCCGTCGCGGTCCTCCTCGTCATCACCGTCGCGCTGGTCGTCTGGCGGCGAGGCCACGGTGACCCCGAGACGGTGGCGGCACTCCCGACGAGGACCCGGGAGGCCGTGCCGGCCTCGAGCGACGACATGAGATCGTGAGGACATGAGCATCCCCGAGCGCGCCGGCTGGTACGACGACCCGGAGGACGACACCCAGCTCCGATACTTCGACGGGGTCGTCTGGAGCGATCACCGCGTCCCCCGCCAGACCCGCTCGGCCGGGCAGACCCCGACCGGCTCCGCCCCCCACCACGGAGGCCAGCGCGGCCCCGACCGGGACGTCTTCGGGCGACCCAGTGGTGCACCGGCGCCGCATCACCCGCAGCCGCAACCCGGGTGGGGCACACCGCCTGCGGGCTCGGGCTCCCCGACCGCGGGGTCGACGACCGCCGACGGTCAGCAGCTGGCGAGCTACGGGTCCCGGGTCGTCGCCTACCTCATCGACACGGTGATCATGGGCGTCGTCGTCCTGCTGACCTCGGGCTGGGCCTGGTGGCTCTTCATGGCTGACTACTGGCGGCGGGCGATGGAGGGGGCGATGAGCGGGACGCCCGACCCGATCACCCTCGAGGAGGCCTCCGGCTACCTCCAGTACCTGGACTACACGTACCTCTTCGTCGCCGTCGGCATCATGGTCGTCGTCCAGGCGGCCTACGGCATCGGATTCCTCGTCGCCAGGGGAGCCACGCCCGGCAAGATGATGGCTGGGATCTCGGTCCGCCGCGTGGACCGGCCGGGGCCACTCGACTTCCGCACGGCCTTCCTGCGGATGCTCCTGCCGATGATCCTGCGGGTGCTGTGGGTCCTGACGTGCCTGGTCGAGATCGTCTTCCGCGGTCTGGACCTCCTGTGGCCACTCCTGGACCCCCGACGACAGGCGCTGCACGACAAGGTCGCCCGCACCCAGGTCGTCGTCGGCGCGCAGTCCCGCGAGCGCTCCTGAGCATCACTCCCGAGTGTTGGTGAGGAGGCCCAGCTCCTCCAGCTCGCGGATGGGGTCGGTGACGTCGCAGCACCCGTACCCGGTGAGGGCCGTGCGCACGGCCGCGATGTCGGGGCTCGACCAGCCGGCGACGATGTCGGCCAGCGCCTCGGCGTCCCGGATGTCCAGCAGGTCGCGCACGGTGCCCTCGTCGGCGCCGCCGGCGCTGGCATGGACGGCGACGAGCACGTTGAGCAGGCCGTGCTGCTCCTCGGGCGTGCCGTCGACGGAGTACTCACCCCGGACGACGTGGTGCAGCCCTCCCGTGAGGGTCAGGGGCAGGAATCGTGCCTCTGCACCGACGAGGACGTCCGCGAGCTCCGCGGCCGTCGGCCACGCCCACGCCGGCGTGGCACCGGTGCGGAACTTCGCCCGCACGTCGACGAAGTCGCTCGCGGAGGCGATGTCGTCGAGGGCCCGGGCCCGGCCCTCGCGGCCGACCTCGAGGTTGACCACCAACTCGCCGAAGTCGAGGTTGCGCCAGTCTGGGGACCACGCCGTGTCGAGGGAGACCAGCCGCGCGGTCCCGAGGGTCCGCAGCGTCGCCAGGGCGGCATCGATGTCCCTGACGGCGGTCCCGGGCCGGGCGACGAGCCCGATCGCCGGTGGGACGGGAGCCCCGGAGGCCAGGGCCGTGGTCAGGTCCTCGACGGCGGGTACCCCGACGAGGAGGGGGCCGACGACGTCGGCGTAGCGGGCCGAGCGGTGTGCGGCGTGGGCCCGCAGGGCCTCGTCCATCGGCAGCCGTGCCGGTGGGAAGAGTGATGCGTCGTTGACCAGGGAGATGAACAGGCTCCGATGGGCGGGCTGGCGCGTCTCGGCAGTCGACATGGGCGGAAGGCTACCGACCCTCGGCGCCGTAGTGGTCGAGGACGGCGCGCACGAGGGCGCCCATCCGGCTGCGCCCGGGGACGAGGGGGGTGACCCCCTTCGCCTCGAGCGGGGCCGCCGTGACCGGCCCGACCGCGGCGAAGAGCAGATCGCCGGCAGCGCTGCGGGTGACGATCCGATCGGTGACGCCGGCGGTGTCGGCGGCCGCGAACCACGCGGTGACCGCGGGCGCGGAGGTGAAGACGACGACGTCGATCTCGCCGTCGGCGGTCGCCACGACGGAGTCCGCCACGGCCTGCGGGTCGGGTGCCGGCCCCCACCGGTAGATGACGAAGGGGGAGACCCGCGCCCCCGCGCCGGCGAGCGCCTCGTCGACGCCCGTCGAGCCGTCGCCGTGGTGCTGGACGGCGACGTGCGTGCCGGTGAGGTCCCCGGCGAGAAGGTGGTCGATGACCTCCTCGGCCGTCTCCGACGCCGCGACCCAGGCGGGCGTGAGCCCGTGGGCGAGGAGCGCGCCCTTCGTCTTGGCGCCGCGGGCGATGATGCGCGCGTCGGCGAGCACGGCGAGCAGTGCGTCGTCGAGGCCGGCGCCCGCCGCGGCCTGCACCCACCCGCGGAAACCTACCCCGGTCGTGGCGACGAGGACGTCCGGGGGGTCGTCGAGCAGTGCCCGGGTGTCCGTGAGGAGCTGCGCGTCGTCGGCGTGCTCGACGATCGACATCGCGGCGGCGTGCCGGACGCTCGCGCCGCGACGTGCGAAGGAGTCCGCGAGGTCGCCGCTGCGGCGGTGGGCGGTGACGAGGACCGTCCGACCGCTCATCACCGGCCGGAGCGGTGCGCTCACCCGGCCCTCCACTCCACGGCACCGGCGTCGACCATCTCGGTGAGCGCCGCCTCGGTCGTCTCCGGTGCGACACCGGCGATGGTGTCGACGAGGAGGCGCACGGCGAAGCCCTCCTGCAGCGCGTCGAGGACGGTGGCGCGGACACAGTGGTCGGTGGCGATGCCACCGACGTCCAGGTCGGTGATGCCCCGCTGCCGCAACCAGTCGGCCAGACCGGTCCGGCCGTCCCGGACGGCGAACCCCTCGAACCCGCTGTAGGCGGCCTCGTGCGCACCCTTGCGGAAGACCTCGTCGACGCGGTCGAGGACGGGCTGGAAGGAGGCGTGGAAGTCCGCGCCGGCGGTGTCCGCGGCGCAGTGGACCGGCCAGCTGGTCACGAAGTCGGGGGCGCCCTCGGTCGCCCAGTGCGAGCCCGGGTCGTGGTGCCAGTCCGCCGTGAGCGCGATGGCCTCGTACTCGTGGTCGGTGAACTCGTGGTTGGGCCGGTCGCCGAGCACCCGTTCCGCGGCCCGGGCAGCGACGGCCGCGCCGCCCTCGACGCCCATGGACCCCCCTTCGCAGAAGTCGTTCTGGAGGTCGACCAGCAGCAGTGCACGTCCCATACCCGCCACCATGCCACCCTCAGTCGAGCAACGGCCAGAACCCCTCGAAGGCGGCGACCGTCCCGGGCGCGTCGACGGTGACCTGGGTGGCGAGGAAGGCCGCGCGACCGGTCGCGGGGTCGGCGTAACCGATGGTGCCCAGCCCACCGGCCCAGCCGAACCGCCCATCGGGCCTGGTCTCCACGTGCAGCCCCCAGTTGTTGTCGGGGTCGAGCAGGTCGGAGGATGCGGCCCGCTGCCCGTCGACGAGGTGGGGGCGGCGCATGGCCGCGATCGACTCCGGCGCCAGCAGTGCCGGCCCCGTCCCCGCGAGCGAGGCGAGGACCGCCAGCTGGTCGCCGACCGTGGCGACGAGCCCGGTGGCCAGCGACTCGAACAGGGGCGGGGTCGTGAAGGTCCCCTCGGGGACGGGGAAGGGCACGAGGGCGCCGGACAGATCGGCCCCGTGGACGCTCGCCATCCGGCCGGCGTCCCCGCTGAACCCGGTGTCGCCGAGACCCAAGGGACGGCACACGTGCTCCTCGAGCAGGTCGCCCACCGACCTCCCCGTGGCCCGGGCGAGCAGCACGCCGAGGACGTCGCTGCTCGTGTGGTACCTCCACGTGGACCCGGGCTGGTTCGCCAGCGGAAGGGAGGCCAGTCGACCCAGGTACTCCTCGGGGGTCATCGGCGGGGGGAACGGGCCGGGAGCCACGCCGGCGTCGTTCATCGCGACGGAGAGCGGCCCCTCGGTGACCCACCCGAAGCCGGGGGTCATCGTCAGGAGGTGCTCCACGGTGATCGCCCGCTCGGCGGGCACGGTGTCGGCGAGGTCGGCGTCCGGGCGGGTGAGGACCCGGGGTCGGGCGAGCTCGGGGAGCCACCGTGAGACCGGGTCGTCGAGCGAGAGGACCCCCTGCTCCACGAGCCGCAGCGCGAGGACACCCCCGACGGGCTTGCTGCACGAGGCGATCATGAAGAGCGTCTGCGGGTCCATCGGTGGGCCGTCGATGCTGCGTCTGCCCCCGGCGCTGATCTGCACCCCGTCGCGGTCGGCCACCCCGGCGACCCAGCCGACGAGCGAGCCGTCGTCGACGAGTCGGTCGCAGGTCTCGGCGAGGACAGTCAGTGCGCTCATGTCATTCACCGTTGCACACGGTCCACGTGGGGTACAGACATCGCGGTCCCGCGGGCCGGGGGCGCGGACGGCTCGTGGCCGGACGTGAGGGTTCGACGGGTCCGGGCGGCTACGCCAGACCGATCCGGTAGCCGCGCTTGACGACGGTCTCTACGACGCGGCGGTCACCGATCGCCTCCCGGAGCCGACCCACGGCGACCTCCACGGCGTGCCCCTTCGCGGAGTCCCCCGGGAGCACCTGGAGCACCTCGGCACGGCTGACGACATCGCCCTTTGCCTCCGCGAGCAGGTGGAGCACCGCCAGTCCGCTCGGGGAGACGGCGAGCACGGTGCCGTCGAGCACCGCCGCGGTGCTGCGCAGCTGGAGACGTCCGGCGACGGTGTCGAGGGCGGTGGCCGTGCTCCTCTCGTAGTGGGAGACGATCGCGCGCACGAGCGAACCGAGCCGGCTGCGCTCCGGCAGCAGTGGCACGATCCCCGCACCACGGAGGGGACGTGCAGTCACCGACCCGACCGCCGCCACGAGCAGTCGCCCGGACGCCGCTCGGTCGACGATCGAGGGCAGCACGCCGGCGGCGTCGGCGACCTCGATCCACGCGCTCGCCGCCGGTGCCGACGTGAAGACCACGACGTCGATGTCCCCGGCCGCCGCCTGGTCGACGCCGCAGGCGACCGCGTCCGGATCCACCGGCGGGCCCCACCGGTAGACGACGAGGGAGGTGACCTCGGCGCCGGCGGCCGCCAGATCGAGGTCGAGCTCGTCGGCGCCCGCACCGTGGTGCTGCACGGCGATGCGTTGTCCCGCAACGCCCTCGGCGAGGAGGACGTCGCGGATCCCGGCCGAGGTCTCCGACTCCGCCACCCAGTCCGTCTCGAGCCCGGCGGCGAGGATCGCCCCGCGCGCCTTGGGGCCGCGTGCGATGATGCGGGCACGTGCGAGCACGTCGTGCAGCTCGTCTCCACGACCGGCCGCATCGGCGGCCTCGATCCACCCGCGGAAGCCGATCGCCGTCGTCACGACGAGGGTGTCCGGCGGTGCGTCCAGGAGTGCGGATGTCGCGCGCACGAGCTCCTCGTCCGCCGTGTGGGGGACGATCGTCAGGGCGGGAGTGTGCACGACCCTCGCGCCACGACGTTCGAGCGCGGCACGCAGGTCCCCGGCGCGTCGGTCGGCGGTGACGAGGACGACGCACCCGGAGAGCAGCTTCGGCAGGCTCACGTCAGGGACCGCCGACGGGAGAAGGAGCCACACCGTCATCGCCCGTGGCCTCGAGGACGACCTGGCCGTCGACGACCGCGGCGGGCCACGTGCGCAGGGACACCGGCTCGCGCCCGACCGGGTCCAGGCACTCCCCGGTACGCAGGTCGAAGACCTGCTTGAACATCGGCGAGATGATCGTCGGCCGTCCGCCCCGTGTGCCCACGAGGCCACGGGCGATGACCTGCGCGCCGCTGTACGGGTCGAGGTTGGAGATGGCGTGGACGTCGTCGTCGTGGGTGCGCACGAGCGCGACCTGCGTACCGTCGACGAGGGCGACCGAACCGCGCTCGGGGACGAGGTCGGTCAGTGCGCACAGACGCACGTTCGTCGTCGGGGGTGCAGCGGTCATGAGCGGACCTCCAGGGTCGTGCCGGCGATGATCACGGAGCCCGAGGAACGTTCCTCGGGCGTTGCGGGACGGGCCTGCCCGCGTTCGCCGACGTAGGCGAGCGAGTCGTCGACGACGTCGGGGGCGTTGACGAAGGAGGCGAATCGGGCGAGCTTGTCCGGATCGGCGAGCGTCTCGGCCCACTCGTCCCGGTAGGTGCCCACGTGCGTCGCCATGGCCGCGTCGAGGTCGTCGGCGATGCCGAGGCTGTCCTCGAGGACGACCGCGCGGATGACGTCGAGGCCGCCTTCGTGGTCCTCGATCCACGGGGCGGTGCGCTGGAGCCGGTCGGCCGTGCGCACGTAGTACATGAGGAAGCGGTCGACCGTGCGCACGAGCGTCTCGGTGTCGAGGTCCTCGGCGAGCAGCCGGGCATGGCGGGGGGTGAATCCGCCGTTGCCGCCGACGTAGACGTTCCACCCGTTGTCGGTGGCGATGACCCCGACGTCCTTGCTCCTGGCCTCGGCGCACTCGCGGGCACAGCCGGAGACGCCGAGCTTGATCTTGTGGGGGGAGCGCAGCCCGCGGTAACGCAGCTCGAGGTCGATGGCCAGGCCCACCGAGTCCTGCACGCCGAAGCGGCACCAGGTCGACCCCACGCAGGACTTCACCGTCCGCAGCGACTTGCCGTAGGCGTGCCCGGACTCGAAGCCCGCGTCGACCAGGCGTGCCCAGATGCTCGGGAGCTGGTCGATCCGGGCGCCGAAGAGGTCGACGCGCTGTCCACCGGTGATCTTCGTGTAGAGGCCGAAGTCCTTGGCGACCTGGCCGATCGCGATGAGGCCCTCGGGGGTGACCTCGCCCCCGGGGATGCGCGGGACGACGGAGTAGGAGCCGTCCTTCTGGAGGTTGGCCATGACGAAGTCGTTGGTGTCCTGCAGGGCGGCGCGCTCCCCCTCGAGGATGTGGCCGGTGCCGAGCGAGGCGAGGATCGAGCCGATGACCGGCTTGCAGATGTCGCAGCCGCGGCCGGTGCCGTGTCGCTCGATGATCTCGCTGAAGGTCGTCAGCCCCTGGACGCGGACGACGTCGAAGAGCTCGGCGCGAGAGAGCCCGAAGTGCTCGCAGAGGGCGGTGCTCACCTCGACACCGGACTTCGTCAGCTCCGCGGCGACGATCTTCTTCACCAGAGGAAGGCAGGAGCCACAGCTCGTGCCGGCCCGGGTGCACGCCTTGACCCCGGCCAGGTCGGTGCAGCCCTCCTCGCTGACCGAGCCGCGGATCCGACCCGCCGTGACGTTGTTGCACGAGCACACGGTGGTCTCCTCCGGCAGGTCGCCCGTCGGTGCCGGCGCGCTCCCTTCGGGCAGCAGGTACGCCGCCGGGTCGCCCCCGAGCTCGCGCCCCACCATGGGACGAAGGGCGGCGTAGGCGCTGGCGTCGCCGACGAGGATGCCCCCGCGCAGGGTGCGCGCGTCGTCGCTCATGACGAGCTTCTTGTACACGCCCGCCACGGGGTCGGAGACGACGACCTCGAGGCCGCCCGGCTCCTGTGCGAAGGCATCACCGAAGCTCGCGACGTCGACCCCGAGGAGCTTGAGCTTGGTCGACAGGTCCGCGCCCGGGAAGGTGCCGCCGCCGCCGAGGAGCCGGTCGGCGACGATCTCGGCCATCGTGTAGCCGGGCGCGACGAGACCCAGGCAGCGGCCACCGATGTTGGCGACCTCACCGATGGCCCAGATGGCGGGGTCCTCCGTGGCGCAGGCGTCGTCGACCACGACGCCGCCACGTTCGCCGATCTCGAGACCCGCCTGCCGGGCGAGCTCGTCGCGTGGTCGGACACCGACGGCGAAGATTACGACGTCGACGTCGAGGTCGGGGCCCTCGGAGAAGCTCATGCCGCAAACGGCGCCGCGCTCGCCCATGACCGTCGACGTGGCCGTGGAGGTGCGGACCGTGACGCCCAGACCCTCGATCAGGCGCGCGAGTCCCTCGCCCCCGCCCTCGTCGACCTGGAGCGGCATCAGGCGCGGCGCGAACTCGACGACGGTCGTGTCGACGTCCAGGGCGCGCAGGGCTCCGGCCGCCTCGAGACCGAGGAGGCCGCCCCCGACGACTGCGCCGCTGACGGGGCGATCGAGCTCCTCCCGACGGGACTCGACGTAGGCGCGCAGGTCGGCGACGTCGTCGATGGTGCGGTAGACGAAGGCTCCCCGGAGGTCGTTCCCCGGAACCGGGGGGACGGCGGCGAACGAACCGGTGGCGAGGACGAGGGCGTCGTAGTCGAGGCTCGCCCCGGTGCTCGTGGTGACCCTGCGCATCGTGCGGTCGATGCTCTCGACACGCACGCCCCGCAGGAGCGTGACGAGGGGGTCGTCCCAGAGATCCTGTCCGCCCAGGGCGAGGTCCTCGGGGTCGCGCCCGGCGAAGTACGAGGTCAGCGCGACGCGGTCATACGGAGCGCGCGGCTCCTCGCCGATGAGCGTGATCGCCCACCGGCCCTGGCCGTCGCGCTCCCGGAGGGCGTCGACGAGGCGGCGGGCCACCATTCCTCCGCCGACGATGACCAGGTGCTGGGGGGAGGCGGTCGGTGCGGTGTCCTCTGGCATGACGCTCACGTTAGGAAGCCCTCGTTTCGGGTCGGTCAGCGTCGTGTTTCTCCGGCGTGAACCGCTCCTCTCGTGGGGTCGGCTCCACCTGTGAGCGGCTGTCCTGCGTGAGCCAGTCGAGGATGCCGCAAACGGCGTCGGTACATCCCCCGCAGCCGGTGGTGGCCTTGGTCCGCTCAGCGACGTCCTCGAGACTCGTTGCGCCGGAGCGGAACTCGGCGCGGATGTCCGCCTTCGTCACGCCGTTGCAGCGACAGATCGTCGCGCGGTCGGGCACGAGCATGGGGGAGTCCTGCCGGGTGCTCGCGGCGGATGGTGCGATGGCCGGCAGCAGCAGGTGGGCCGGATCCGCAGGGAGGGGGGTCCGGCGCGTGTAGCTGGTGACGAGGTCGGTCCCGATCCGGCCCGCCCCGATGGCGGTGGCCCCGACGAGCAGACCGTCGCGCACGACGATCTCGAGGTGCCGACCGGCGGACGGGTCGGTGAGCCGCATGACGCGCAGCGCCGGGTCCGTGGTGCGCGTGCTGCCGCCGATGCCCATGGTGACGATGTCGACTCCGCGGGTCTTGGGCTTGACCACGTCGCCGGCGCCGGTGGCCACCGACACCGGGTCGGTCCCGGTGAGCAGGTCGGCCAGCCGGCGGGCGTGCTCCCAGCCCTGGGCGACCAGGCCGCTCGACCCGCCCGGGGGTTGGGCGCAGTCGCCGATGGCGTGGACGTGCACGTCGCTCGTGGTGAGGTCGGCGTCGACGAGCACACCACGCTCGACGGCGATGCCCGCGTCCGCGGCCAGCGAGGTGTTGGCGATCGTTCCCGTGGAGATGACGAGGAGGTCGGCGGCGAGGACCTCGCCGTTGGTCAGGCGGACCCGGCTGAGCCGACCGTCCTCGACGACGACCTCCTGCGCGCCGACACCGACGCGCTGGTCGACCCCGGTGCGGCGCAGTGTGGACTCGACGACGCGGCTGGCGTCCTCGTCGAGCTGTCGCTCCATGAGCGCCGGGCCGGGGTGGACGACGGTGACCGCGAGGTCGCGTCCGGCCAGCCCGGTGGCGGCCTCGAGCCCGAGCACGCCGCCACCGAGCACGATCGCACGGCGGGCGTTGAGCGTCGCGGCGACGATCTCCCGGGCGTCGTCGATGGAACGCAGCACGTGCACCCCGCCGGGGAGGTCGCCCTCGTCGATCCCCGGGAGGGCGGGGACACGGGCCGTGGCGCCGGTGGCGAGGACGAGATGGTCATAGGGGATGCGCGAGTCGTCGGCGAGGACGACGTCGCGCCGCCCCCGGTCGATCGAGCGCACGGGTGTCCCGCGCCGCACCGTGACCCGTGGGTGGTCGGCAGCGGGCAGGCCGATGGTCGACAGCCCCCGGGAGCCGGCGACGACGTCGCTGAGAAGCACCCGGTTGTAGGGCTCGCAGGCCTCGTCACCGAGCACGGTGACGAGGTGGTCTCCGTCCCGGTCGGCGGCGGTGAGGTCCTCGACGAAGCGGGACCCGACCATCCCGTACCCGACGACGATGATGTGGCTCATGAGTTGACCTCCTGCGCGACGGGGGACCAGAGGGTGGGCGAGGCGGGCCTCACGTCGACCGCGCAGACCTTGAACTCCGGCATCGACGAGATCGGGTCGACCGCGTCATTGGTCGCCCTGTTGACGCCGCCCACCCCACCGAAGTGGAAGGGCATGAAGACCGTGTCGGCACGGACGCGATCGGTGATCCGGGCGGGTGCGGTGACCGTGGCCCGCGCGGTGCGCAGGTCGAGCGGATCGCCCTCCTCCACCCCCAGGCGGTGGGCGAGCAGCGGGTGCACCTCGACGAAGGGGGTGGGCTGCGCGGCGTGCAGGGCCGCGACCCGCCGGGTCTGGGAGCCGGACTGGTAGTGCTCGAGGACGCGCCCGGTGATGAGGAAGAGCGGCGCATCGGTACCCAGGTGCTCGGAAGGTCCGACGTGGTCGACGGCGACGAGCCGCGCGCGCCCGTCCGGGGTGGGGAAGCGCTCGAGGAAGACGCGCGGGGTGCCGGGGTGCCGGGCCCGGCCTTCGTCCGTGGCGGGGCAGGGCCAGTGCAGGTCAGGCTCTCGGTCGAGGCGCTCGTGGCTCAGGCCGGAGTAGTCCGCGCGGCCTCCCGCGCTGGCTCGAGCGAGCTCGTCGAAGACCTCGGCCGGATCCGTCGACCAGGTCCCCGGCGCGTCGAGGCGCGCGGCGAGCTCGGCCCACACCCACAGCTCGGAGACGACGCCGGAGGGTGGGTCGATCGCCGTGCGTCGCCGGATGACCCGACCCTCGAGGGTGGTCATCGTTCCCTCCTCCTCGGCCCACTGCGTGACGGGCAGGACGACGTCGGCGAGGGCGGCCGTCTCCGACGGGACGATGTCGCTGACGACCAGGAGGTCGAGCGAGCGCAGGCGGGCGGCGACCTCGTCGGCCCGGGGCGCGCTGACGACCGGGTTGGCGCCGTGGACGAGCAGTGCCCGGGGGCCGGTGGCCGTCCCGAGCGAGCGCAGGAGCGCCACGGCCGGCAGCCCGGCGCCGGGCAGGTCGTCGGCGTCGACGCCCCACACGGCGGCCACGTGCGCGCGTGCCTCCGGGTCCTCGATCAGCCGGTACCCGGGGAGCTGGTCGGCCTTCTGCCCGTGCTCGCGTCCGCCCTGGCCGTTGCCCTGCCCGGTGAGCGCGCCGTAGCCGCTCCCCTCGCGCCCGACGAGCCCGAGCGCCAGCGAGAGGTTGATCGCCGCCGTGACCGTCGCGGTGCCCTGGGTGGACTGCTCGACGCCGCGCCCGGTGAGCACGTGCGCGCCGGAGCCGCCCCGGGAGGGGCTGGCGGCCGCGAGGATGCGAGTCGCTGCCCGTAGGTCGTCGGCGGGGACGCCGCACACCTGCTCGGCCCGCTCGGGCCACCAGGCCGCGACGGACCGGATGACCTCGTCGAGCCCGGTCGTACGTGCCGCGAGATAGGCGTCGTCGGCGAGCGACTCGGCGAAGACGACGTGCAGCATCGCCTGCAGCACCACGAGATCGGTGCCGGGGACCGGCTGCAGGTGCAGCCCCTGCGCCTCCCCGGCAAGGTCGGCCGTGGCCGAGCGCCGGGGATCGACGACGAGGAGACCGCCGGCGGCACGCGCACCCGCGAGGTGCCCGAGGAAGGGCGGCATCGTCTCGGCGACGTTGCTCCCGAGCAGCAGCACCGCGCCGGAACCGTCGAGGTCCGTGACGGGGAAGGGGAGACCGCGGTCCATGCCGAGGGAGCGGTTCGCGGCCGCCGCCGCGGAGGCCATGCAGAAGCGACCGTTGTAGTCGATGTTCTTCGTGCGCAGGGCGATCCGGGCGAACTTCCCGAGCTGGTAGGCCTTCTCGTTGGTCAGGCCGCCACCTCCGAAGACGGCCACGGCGTCGGGGCCGTGCCTCTCGGCGATGCCACGCAACCGGTCGGCGAGGAGGTCCAGGGCCTCGTCCCAGGCGACCTCGTGGAGCTCGCCGTCATCGCCACGGAGGAGCGGCGCGGTGAGCCGGTCCGGTGCCCGCAGCAGCTCGGCCGACGTCCACCCCTTGCGGCACAGCCCTCCTCTGTTGGTCGGGAAGTCCCTGCCCGCCACGTCGAGGGGTGGGACGCTCTCGCCGGCGGAGGGGGTCAGGGACATCGCGCACTGCAGCGCGCAGTAGGGGCAGTGACTCTCCGTCATCAGATGCCCGCACCGGCCAGGCGCGCGCCGCGCCGCAGGTAGATCGCCCAGGTGAGCGTCGCCATGACCACGTAGGCGGCGATGAAGACGCCGATGGCCGGGACGAGCGAGTCGTGGGCGGTGGCGGACATCGCGAAGCCGCGGGGGACGAGGAAGCCACCGAGGGCGCCCACCGCGCCGGCGATCCCGATGCATCCGGCTGCACCTCGCCGGGCCACGGCCAGCTCGTCCCCGTCGTGGGCCCCGGCCCGGAAGACGGCCGGGATCATCCGGTACGTCGCGCCGTTGCCGATGCCGGATCCGGTGAAGAGCACGAGGAAGGAGGCGAGGAAGAGGGCGAACGAGTGGAGGTGGAGGGCGAGGATCGCCGAGCCCGCGGCCAGCCCCATGACCGCGAAGGCGGCGATCGTCACCCGGGCCCCGCCGAGCCGGTCGGCGATGGCGCCGCCGACCGGCCGACTGACGGCCCCGAGGAGTGCTCCGAGAAAGGCGATCGTCGTGGTGACCTCCGGGAACTGGGTCCGCAGCAGGGTCGGGAAGGCGGCCGAGTACCCGATGAAGGACCCGAAGGTACCGATGTACAGCGTGGAGATGACCCACGTGTGCGGGTGGGTGGCGGCCTTCGTCCAGCTGCGGTGGTCGGAGGTGGCGGTGCTGAGGTTGTCCATGCCCCGCCAGGCGCCCAGTGCCGCGAGCAGTGCGAGCGGGACGAAGACGAGCCCGGCGCGCTCGAGGTGGATGCCGGCACCGATCGCGATGATCGAGGGGATGACGAGCTGGACGATCCCGGTGCCGAGGTTCCCACCGGCGGCGTTGAGCCCCAACGCCTTTCCCTTCTCGGCCTCGGGGAAGAAGAAGGAGATGTTCGTCATCGAGGAGGCGAAGTTCCCACCGCCGAAGCCGGCGAGTGCGGCGATCGCGAGCAGGCCGACGAACGGGGTCTCGGGCCGCCCGACGACCCAGGCCAGCGCGAGGGTCGGCAGGAGGAGGAGCAGGGCGGAGAACACCGTCCAGTTCCGGCCGCCGAAGAGCGGCACCGCGAAGGTGTAGGGCACCCGCAGGAGCGCGCCGACGAGGCTCGGGACGGCGATGAGCCAGAACTGCTCGTCGAGCGTGAGGTCGAATCCTGCCGCCGGCAGCTGCGGGACGACGACGCTCCACACCGCCCAGACGCAGAACCCGAGGAACTCCGCCCCGACCGAGTGGCGGAGGTTGCGGCGAGCCGTCGTCCGGCCGCCACCCGCCCAGAAGTCCGGGTCCTCAGGGTCCCAGTGGTCGATCCACCGGCCGGCGCGTCGGACGGGGCCGGTGGCGGTTCTGGCTGTGGTGCGGCCGGGGGAGGCGGGGTCGAGAGTCGAGGTCATGCGGGGAGACTCGCAAGACCATGTTTCGTCCCGTGGCCGGGCCTGTAAAGGGTGGGTTACCCCGGTCGCACAGCGCCCGGGTCGCTCCTGAGAGGTCGCTACGGCGTCTCGGTGAGGAAGACGGTGTCGACCGCCGGCTGGCCCTCGCTCAGCTGGTGCGCCGACCGCGGCAGCTCGGCCATCGACGCCTCGTGCCGGGCGCGGGCCGCCTCGAGGGTGCAGTGCTCCCGACCGACGACCTCACCTCCGGCGACGAGCGGGACCAGCAGGTCGCGGTCGTCCCCGTCGTTGTCCGGCTGCTCGCCGATGCCCAGGACCTCCGCCTCGACCACGCCGATCTCGCTGCGGCGGCGCAGGGCGTACTTGCGTCCGCCGATCGACATCTTGTCCTTGCTCTGCTTCGCGACACCGACCATCCGGCCCTCGTCGTCCTCCCGGGCCACCAGCTTGTAGACCATCGACGCGGTCGGGTGCCCCGAGCCGGTGACCACCCGGGTCCCGACGCCGTAGGCGTCGACCGGCGCCGCCGCCAGTGCGGCGATGGCGTACTCGTCGAGGTCGGACGTGACGACGATCCGCGTCTCGGTCGCGCCGAGGGAGTCGAGCTGCTCACGGACCTCGCTGGCCTGGACCACGAGATCACCCGAGTCGAGACGCACCCCACCCAGGGAGGTGCCGGCCACCTCGATGGCCGTGCTCACCCCTTCGGCCACGTCGTAGGTGTCCACGAGGAGGGTGGTGCCGGTGCCGAGGGAGGCCACCTGCGCCTCGAAGGCCTCCCGCTCGCTCTCGTGGAGCAGCGTGAAGGCGTGCGCGGCGGTCCCTCCGGTGGGGACTCCGTACCGACGTCCCGCCTCGAGGTTGGACGTGGAGGCGAACCCGGCGATGTACGCGGCCCGCGCCGCCGAGACCGCGGCCTCGTCGTGGGTGCGGCGGCTGCCCATCTCGATGACCGGGCGGGTGCCCGCCGCACCGGTCATGCGGGAGCCGGCGGAGGCGACGGCCGTGTCGTGGTTGAGGATCGAGAGGATGACCGTCTCGAGGATGACGCCGTGGGCGAAATCGGACTCGACGACGAGGACGGGGGAGTAGGGGAAGTAGGTCTCGCCCTCCGGGTACCCCCACACGTCACCGTTGAAGCGGTAGTCCGCGAGGAAGTCCAGGGTGGTGCCGTCGACCACGTCGCGCTCGCGGAGGTCACTCAGCTCGGCGTCGCCGAAGCGGAAGTTCTCGATCGCATCGAGGACGCGTCCCGTGCCCGCCACGACGCCGTAGCGCCGGCCCGGGGGCAGACGTCGGGCGAAGGTCTCGAAGACGCACTGGCGGGACGCTGCACCGCTGTGCAGCGCGGCCTGCAGCATGGTCAGCTCGTAGTGATCGGTGAGCAGCGCGGTGCTGGGTCGGTTCGTCACGCCAGCCACTCTAGGGTGGAGGGCGTGTCCACCGCCCCAGCCGAGCAGCAGACCGTCGAACCGGACGCCGTCGAATCCGTCGACGTCCCGTGGATCACGTTGGTCTGGAACGATCCGGTCAACCTCATGAGCTACGTGACCTGGGTCTTCCAGACCCATTTCGGGTACTCGAGGACCAAGGCCGAGAAGCTGATGATGGACGTGCACCTCAAGGGCCGCGCCGTCGTCGCGCACGGCCCCAAGGAGCAGATGGAAGCCGATACCGAGGCGCTGCAGGGCTACGGCCTGTGGGCGACCTTCCAGAAGGACGCCTGATGGCCACCGCGTTCCGACCCGACGGGGACCGGCTCGTCGCCGTCCTCGACGAGCGGGAGCGAGCGGTCGTGGTCGGTCTGTGCCAGCAGGTCGCCTCCCTCGTCGCGCCCACGACGCAGGCGAAGGGGGACTCCTCCGACCCCTTCGACGCGATCGTCGCCGGGTTGGGAGGACTGGAAGAACTGACGACCGACACTGCGCCGGACTGGATGGAGGGTGCGGGGGGCGTCGGGGGCCCCGACCGGTCCTTCGGCTCGCTGGAGGACCGTGACCCCGCCCTGGACCGACTCTTCCCCACCGGCCACCTCGAGGACGAGGACGAGGCGGCGGAGTTCCGTCGCTTCACCGAGCAGGGGCTGCGCAGCCGCAAGCACACCAACCTGCTGACGACGGTGCGCACGCTCGACGCGGTCGAGGACGACGAGTGGGTGCTCACCCGGGCGCAGGCCCCTGCGGTGATGATCGCGCTGACCGACGTGCGCCTGGTGATGGGCGAGCGGCTCGGGCTGCGCACGGACGAGGACGCCGAGCGGCTCGAGGAGGTCGCGCAGGACCTCGAGCCGGACGACCCCGCGGTCTTCGCCCTGAGCGTGTACGACTTCCTCACCTGGCTGCAGGAGTCGCTCACCCTGGCGCTCACCAGCGACGTCGACCCGGGGGACGACGAGTGACGGTGGACCCCACGGACGAGTCCGCCCAGCCGATCGGGATCTTCGACTCCGGCTTCGGCGGTCTGACGGTCGCCCGCGCGGTCATCGACCAGCTGCCGAACGAGTCGGTCGCCTACCTCGGTGACACCGCCCGAGCCCCCTACGGGCCCAGGCCGATCGCGCAGACGCGCGAGTTCGCCCTCGAGTGCCTCGACCGGCTCGTCGACCACGGCGTCAAGGTGCTCGTCATCGCCTGCAACACCGCGTCCGCCGCGGTGCTGCACGACGCGCGCGAGCGCTACTCCGTGCCGGTCGTCGAGGTGATCCGCCCCGCCGTGCGACGGGCGGCGCTCGCGACCCGCAACCACCGCATCGGGGTGATCTCCACCGAGGGCACGCACCGCTCCCGCGCCTACCTGGACGCCTTCGCCGCGGCGCCGCGGGCGCAGCTGTTCTCCCAGCCGTGCCCGCGCTTCGTCGAGCTCGTCGAGGCCGGGACCACGTCCGGCCGCGAGGTCCTGGAGGTGGCCCACGAGTACCTCGACCCCCTGCGCGAGGTCGACGTGGACACCCTCGTTCTGGGGTGCACCCACTACCCGCTGCTGACCGGCGTCCTGTCCTACGTCATGGGTGAGGGTGTCACGCTCGTCTCATCTGCCGAGGAGACGGCCAAAGACGTCTACCGTGTCCTTGCGGACCGCGGCCTGCTGCGACCGGACACCTTGCCCGGACCCGGCTACGGGTTCACCACGACGGGGGACCCGGACGAGTTCAGGTCGCTCGCCCGCCGCTTCCTCGGACCCGAGGTGGCGACCGTCATCGGCAACATTGGGGACGAGGCATGAGGCTCACCGTCGTCGGCTGCTCCGGTTCCTTCGCCGGCCCCGACTCGCCGGCGTCGTGCTACCTGGTCACGGCCGAGCACGAGGGCCGCACGTGGCGGCTCGTCCTCGACCTGGGCAACGGCGCGCTCGGTGCGCTGCAGCGGCACACGGCGCTCGCGGACCTCGATGCGGTCGTCCTCTCGCACCTGCACCCCGACCACTGCATCGACGTCACCGGTCTCTACGTCACGCGCACCTTCGACCCCAAGGGTCAGCAGTCGCAGCCCCTCCCGGTGTACGGCCCCGCCGGGACGGCCGAGCGCCTCGTGGCGGCCTACGAGGGCATGGACGAAGGGGGGATGGACGGGGTCCTCGACTTCCGTCGCCTCTCCACGAGCGTCCCCACGCACATCGGGCCCTTCGTGGTGCGCCCCTTCCTCGTCGAGCACCCGGTCGAGGCCTACGGCTTCCGCGTCGAGGCGGACGGGACGGTCCTCGCCTACAGCGGCGACACGGACACCTGCGACCCCCTGGTGCCCCTCTTCGCCGGTGCCGACCTGGCGCTCGTCGACTCGGCCTTCGTCGAGGGCCGCGACGAGGCGCGGGGCATCCACCTCACCGGACGACGCGCCGCGCAGGCCGTCGTCGACGCCGGGGGAGTCGGGCGCCTGATGCTCACCCACATCCCGGCCTGGAACGACCCGCAGGTCTGCCGCGAGCAGGCGGCGGAGATCTGGCCGGGTGAGGTGGAGCTGGCGCGGCCCGGCGCCACCTACGACATCTGAGGTCCAGCGCAGCCCGTGCCTCAGGTGGGTACGATCATCGGTGTCCCGGCCACCGGGTCGGGGACGGTGAGGCACTCCACCCCGAAGACCTGCCGGACGAGGTCGGGTGTGACGATCTCGACGGGGGCGCCCTCGGACACGACCTCGCCATCGCGCATGGCGATGAGGTGGTCGGCGTAGCGGCAGGCCTCGTTGAGGTCGTGGAGGACCATGACGACGGTGATGCCGCGCTCGGCGTTGAGCTCGCGGAGCAGGTTGAGGATCTCGAGGCGGTGCGCCAGGTCCAGGTAGGTCGTCGGCTCGTCGAGCAGGAGGACGGGTGTCTGCTGTGCGAGGACCAGTGCGACCCAGACGCGCTGACGCTGCCCGCCGGAGAGCTCGTCGACGACCCGGTCCGCGAGGGCGGTCGTGCCGGTGGCGGTCATCGCAGCGGTGACCGCGTCCTCGTCCTGCGCCGTCCACCGACCGAACGCGCCGCGGTGGGGGAAGCGGCCCCGGGCGACGAGGTCGCGGACGGTCAGCTGCTCGGGTACGACATTCGCCTGCGGGAGGAGCCCGAGGCTGCGGGCGACCCGGCGGGTGGGCAGCTCGTGGACGGGCTCGCCGTCGAGGAGGACGGCGCCGCTGCTCGGTCGCAGCACCCGACCGACCGACCGCAGCAGGGTGGACTTGCCGCAGCCGTTCGGACCGACGATGGCGGTGACCGCACCGTCGGGCAGGTGCAGGTCGAGGCCGCGCAGGACGGCTCGGTCGCCGTAGCCGACGTGCAGGTCCTGCGCGTGCAGGAGCGGACGCTGCTGGAGGTGCGAGGTGGTCATCGTGGTCGTCATCACGTGCGTCCCATCCGGTGGAGGAGCCAGAGAAGGTAGGGGGCTCCCAGTGCTGCTGTCACCACGCCGGCGGGCAGCGAGGTGGGGGCGAGGAGGTTCTTGCCGATGAGGTCGGCGGCAAGGACGAGCAGGGCGCCGATCAGGGCGGCGGTCGTCAGTGTCGCCGGCGAGGTCGGGCCGACGAGCCGTCGGGCGATGTGCGGGGCTCCGAGGGCCACGAAGGCGATCGGTCCCGAGACCGCGACGGCGACACCGGCCAGGAGCGCGGAGGACATCAGCAGCAGGTGGCGGGTGCGGGTGACCCGCACGCCCGCCCCGACGGCGAGCTCGTCACCGAGCTCGAGCGTCCTCAGGTGGCGCAGGAGCCCGAACGCGAGCGGCAGGGTGATGGCGGCCCCGACGAGGATGGTGCCCACGTGCGTCCACGTCCTGGCGTGCAGGCTGCCCGCGAGCCACACCTCGGCCGCGCCGAGCCGGTCGGCGGGGATGCGTGCGATCGTCAGCGTCACCCCCGCACTGGCGATCGCGTGCAGCCCGATGCCGATGAGGACGAGTCGGGCGCCGGAGCTGTTGCGGTGACCCAGCACCTGGAGGACGGCCGTGGCGACCAAGGCGCCCGCGGCGGCTGCGACGGGCAGCAGCGTGGGGCCGGCCGCGCCGCTGATCGCCAGCACCGTGGCCAGGCTCGCACCGCCGGTCACGCCGACGATGTCGGGCGATGCCAGTGGATTGCGCATGAGCCCCTGCATCAGCGTGCCGGACGCGCCGAGCGTGGCCCCGACGCCGACGGCGACGAGGACCCGGGGCAGGCGCAGCTCACGGACGATGAAGACCTCCCCGGGCTCGGCGAGACCCACGGCGGCCGACACGGCGGAGCCGAGCGACAGGTCGCTGGAACCGAGGGTGAGGGCGATCGCCATCAGGCACAGCACGCCCAGCGCGAGGGACGAGGGGAGGATGATCGAGCGCGGTCGGATCCGACCCACCAGCACGGTCGAGGGAGTGGTCACAGCGCCCCCTTCGCCCGACTGGCGACACGGATCAGGACCGGCGCGCCGATGAGCGCGGTGAGCACGCCCGCCTGGATCTCGGAGGGCCGGGCGACCACCCGGCCGACGATGTCCGCGGCCAGGAGCACGACCGGCCCGAGGAGGGCGGAGGTGATCAGGACGTCCCGGTGGGCGGACCCGACGAGGGCCCTGGCCACGTGCGGGACGATCAGGCCGAGGAAGGCGATGGGACCGGCCAGGGCCACGGCCACGGCGGACAGGCACACCGCCGTGAGGCCGGCCAGCAGACGGACCCGCCCGGGATGCTGCCCCAGGCCGACGGCCGCCTCGTCCCCGAGGGAGAGCGCGTCGAGCGAGCGTGCGAGCAGGGCGGTGGCGAGCAGTCCGACACCGATGATCGGCAGCAGGGGTGGGACCGCAGCCGCGTCCCGGCCGGCCAGCGAGCCGGCGAGCCAGTGGCGCACCTGGTCGGCATCGGCCTGATTGAGGGCGAGCAGCGCCTGGGTCCAGGCCGACAGCAGGAGCGAGACGATGGCCCCGGAGAGGGCCAGTCGCACGGGCGACATCGCGTCCCGGCCCGTGCCCGCGAGGGCGAGGGCGGTGCCGGCGGCGATCCCGCCGCCCAGGAAGGCTGCCCAGACGGTGTACCGGGTGGGCATGTCGAGCACGGCCACGGAGACGACGACGGCGAAGCCGGCGCCGGAGGTGATGCCGAGCAGGGTGGGGGAGGCGAGGGGGTTGCGGGTCGCGCCCTGCAGGAGGACACCGGCGACGGCGAGGCAGAGCCCGGCCACGACCCCGGCGACGGCCCGCGGCAGGCGCAGGTCCCGCACGATCAGGTGGGTCTCGGTGGTGCGTGCCCCGCGGAGTGCGTCGATGACCTCCCCGGGCGGCAGGCGCACCGATCCGATGGCGAAGCTCGCCAGCACAGTGACCACCAGGAGGAGCAGGAGTGCCGCCGGGACGAGGACGACCCTGGCGGCGCCCGGCCGGGGCGCACGTGTGGCCCCACGCACCCCGGCCGGACGCACGGTCACGCTCACTTGTCGGTGAGCAGGTTGCCCTCGAGGTCCTCGAGCATGGCGTTGGCGGCGCCGATGCCACCGCCGAGGTTCCAGTGGCTCTCGTCGACGACCACGACGTCGTCCTGCTTCACGGCGGAGAGGTTCTGCCACAGGTCCGTCGAGGTCCACCGCTCCATCTGCTCGTCGACGCTGGTGGTGCCCTGCTGGGCGTAGTGCTCGGAGGAGACCATCTGGAAGATGACGTCGCCGTCCATGTCGGGGATGCGCTCCTCGGAGATCTCGACGAGCTGCTCGGACGTCTCCCAGTCCTCGACCCGCTGGGCCTTCGGGCGCTCCAGTCCGGCGTCGCGGATGACCGATCCCGGGAAGCCGGTGAGGTAGATGCGCACCTGGTCCGGCATGAAGCGGATGATCGACACCTCCGTGTCGGCCTTGCCGGCCTCGGCGAGGTCCCGGCCGAGCCGGTCGGCTCGCTCCTCGTAGTCGGCAACGATCTGCTTGCCCTCCTCGGGGGCGCAGAGCGCCTCGGCCCAGAGCGAGACGTTCTCCTTCCACGTAACGCCGATGGTCTCCGAGAAGACGGTCGGGGCGATCTTGGACAGCTTGTCGTAGACGGCCTCGTGGCGCAGCTTCGATCCGACGATGAGGTCGGGCTGGAGGGAGGCGATCTTCTCGAGGTCGGGCTCGAGCTCGGTGCCGACGACCTCGGCCTCCTCGACCTCGCGGGGGAGGTACTCGTACCAGTCGTCGGTCCACGGCTCGACCACGCCGACGGGGGTGACGCCGAGCGCCAGGACGGAGTCGGTCTGTCCCTGGCCGAGGGTGACGACCTTCTGCGGAGTGCAGGGCACCTCGGTCGAGCCCATGGCGTGCTCGACCGTCGCGCTCTCCTCGGAAGCACCGGAGCCGGTGGACCCGGGGTCCGCCGTGCCACATGCGGTGAGGAAGAGGGCCAGCGCGGCAGTGGTCGCCAGGGTGCGGGGTCGGCTCGTCATCGAAAGGCTCCAGGGAGTGGGTTCGTCAGGGGCAGGAGGGAGAGTATTACTTAGGTGAGGCTAAGCAAAGTTGTGTCACGTGATGAGACCGCGGAGCCAGTCATCGTCCGGATGCACTCGACGCGGTCGTGTGCACCTGATGGACTGGCGTCGTGGACACCCGCCTGCCCGCCCCCCTTCGCCCCGGTGACACGATCGCGGTCACCGCGCCGAGCTCGGGAGTGGCCCCACCTCTCTGGCCGCGGCTGGACGTGGCGGTCGCCCACCTGCGACGGCGCGGCTTCGAGGTCATCGAGGGCGTCTGCCTGCGGGACCGCGACGACCACCACGTGAGCGCGTCGAAGGCGGCCCGCGCCGACGAGCTCATGGCCCTGCTCGTCGACCCGGACGTCGCCGCGGTGGTGCCGCCGTGGGGTGGTGAGACCGGGATCGACCTGCTGCCGTACCTGGACTTCGACCTGCTCGCCGAGTGCGACCCGTGCTGGTACGTGGGCTTCTCCGACACGACCACGACGATGCTGCCGCTCACCCTGCGTTCCGGCTGGTCGACCCTGCACGGGCTCAACCTCATGGACACGCCCTACGCACCCGCGCCCGGCCTGCTGCACTGGCTGGACGTGGCCACGAGCGAAGGGGGTGAGCTCACCCAGACCGCCGCGACGCACCGCCGCGCAGGTGGCTGGGACGACTACGCCGCCGACCCCGAGGTCGACGAGATGACCCTCACCGAGCCGACGGGGTGGTCGCTCCTGGCCGGCACCTCGGCCACCTTCGCCGGGCCGCTGGTCGGTGGGTGCATCGAGGTGCTCTCACCTCTGGCGGGGACCCCCTTCGCCGACGTGCCGGGGTGGGCCCGGGCGCAGGCCGACCCACCGATCGTGCTGCTCGAGGCGGCGGAGGGCAATGCCTTCGAGATCGCCCGTGCGCTGCACGGGATGCGGCTGGCCGGATGGTTCGACCGGTGCGCCGGCGTCCTCATCGGCCGGACGCCGGCGCCGGACGGGCCGACCCTGACGCAGCACGGGGCCGTGCGTGACGCGCTCGGCGACCTCGACGTGCCCGTGGTCCTCGACGTCGACTTCGGTCACCAGCAGCCGATGATGCCGCTGGTCCTCGGTGCGGGAACCCGGGTCGAGGTGGCCGGTGACGTCCAGCGGATCACCCAGGACCTGACGCGCTGACCTCGGCGTTCTTCAGCACCCACTCGGCGATCCGCTCGCCGATGAGCTCGGGGGAGCGGGCGAAGGAGAAGTGGTTGACCGGCTTCCCCGGGTCGTCCGGCCCCTTGGCGAAGGTGAAGCGCTCCATCTGCGCGGACGGGAGCTTGGCCACGAGCGCGTCGACCGCCGCCGGCGGTGCGAGGTCGTCGCCGTCGAGGTCGACGACCAGCACCGGCAGGCTCACACCACGCAGTGCCGCCTCGATCGGGCGGCGCCCGGGGGCGAGCCGCCCGGTGCGCGCGAAGGCGGCCCACTCCCGGACCAGGGTGCGGGGCTGACGCCCGCCGAACCCGAGCCGGTCGCCGGGCCAGAACCCCCGCGCACTGCTCACCAGCCCCATGAACTGCGTCTGCACGAGCGTCTTCACCCCCTGGTGCGTGCGCCAGAAGGGCGTGCCCGCGCCGATGAGGACGGCCGCGTCCGCGAGCGGCTCGTCCCCCGCCAGGTGGGTCAGCAGGATGTGCCCGCCGAGGGAGTGGCCGAGGACCACGAGGGGACCGTCGTGCTCCCTCCGCACCGCCTCCACGACCCGATGCAGCCAGTCGTGGGCGACCTCGGTGTACCCGTGGTCGTGGTGACGCCCGATGCCCGGTCTCGCCTGGCCCTGACCGGGGTAGTCGGCGACGGCGGCGCCGACACCGGCTCGGGCGAGGTCGTCGACGAAGGGGCCGTAGTATCCGGCCGGGATCCCCATGGCCGGCAGCACGAGCACGAGCGGCCCACCGGAGTCCTTCGCCTCGGCCACGTGGAGCAGGGTGCTGCCCCCGCCGGTCAGGTCGATCCGCGCGCGTGCGTCCATGCCCCGAGGGTACGGACCCGGCCGGTCGTTAGCCTGAGCGCATGACTGACACCACCCCCCGCCATGACGGACGCACCCCCGAGCAGCTGCGCGAGGTGCGCCTCACCCGCAACTGGCTCGACCACGCGGAGGGCTCCGTCCTCGTCGAGTTCGGCAAGACCCGCGTCCTCGTCGCGGCGTCCTTCGAGGCCGGTGTCCCGCGCTGGCTCAAGGGCCAGGGCACCGGATGGGTCACCGCGGAGTACGAGATGCTGCCGCGCAGCACCAACACCCGCAGCGGCCGCGAGTCCCGCAAGGGGAAGGTCGGCGGCCGCACGCACGAGATCTCCCGCCTGATCGGGCGGAGCCTGCGCGCCGTCATCGACACGAAGGCGCTGGGGGAGAACACGATCATCCTCGACTGCGACGTGCTCCAGGCCGACGGTGGTACCCGCACCGCGGCGATCACGGGCGCCTATGTGGCCCTCGCCGACGCGATCGAGGACGCCCGGAGCCGTGGGCTCATCGCAGCGTCCGCCAAGCCCCTCACCGGCTCCATCGCGGCGGTGTCCGTCGGCGTCATCGGCGGGCAGGCCGTCTGCGACCTGGACTACCCGGAGGACTCGACCGCGGAGACCGACATGAACGTCGTGATGACCGGGACCGGTGACTTCGTCGAGGTCCAGGGGACGGCCGAGGGCGCCCCCTTCGACCGGGAGCTCCTGGGTGAGCTGCTCGACCTGGCGACCGCGGGCTGCGCGGACCTCACCGGGAGGCAGCAGGCCGCGCTCGCCGAGACCCCGCGGGAGCGCCGGCCGTGACCCGTCGGGTCGTCCTCGCGACGCACAACGAGCACAAGGTCAAGGAGCTGCGGGAGATCCTGGCCGCTTCCTCGAGCGCTGCGGGGCCGGACCTCGAGATCGTCTCGATGGCGGCCTTCCCGGAGGTCGGCGAGATCCCGGAGACCGAGGTGACCTTCGCCGGCAACGCCCGGCTGAAGGCCGAGCACGTCGCCCGGGCGACGTCGCTCCCTTCGCTCGCTGACGACTCGGGACTCGCGGTGGACGTCCTCGGGGGCGCACCCGGGATCTTCTCCGCCCGGTGGTCCGGGCTGCACGGCGGCGAGGACCTGTCGCGCGCCGAGAAGGACCGCCGCAACCTCCAGCTGCTGCTCGACCAGCTCGCGGACGTGCCGGACGAGCACCGGCAGGCAGCCTTCCGGTGCGCGGCCGCGCTCGCCGTCCCCGGTGGGGCGACGGTCGTGAGCGAAGGGAGCGTCCCGGGTTCCATCGCTCGGGAACCTGTGGGGGAGAAGGGCTTCGGGTACGACCCGATCTTCGTCCCGGACGGGGACACGCGCTCGCTCGCGCAGTACTCGGATGCCGAGAAGAACGCGATCAGCCACCGGGGTCGTGCCTTCCGGGGGATGGTCCCGCTGCTGCGCGAGCATCTCTCCGCTCCCTGAGGAGGTTGCGCAGCAACCGTCTCATCTCCGCTCCCTGAGGAGGTTGCGCAGCAACCGTCTCGAAGGGTGCCGAAGGCGGGACTTGAACCCGCACACCCAATGGGCACGGCATCCTAAGTGCCGCGTGTCTGCCTGTTCCACCACTTCGGCTCGATCAGGCAGTCTAAGCGGGGTGAGCGACCACTCCTTCACGACCTCCCTGCGCTGGGCCGGTTCGACCGGCGCGGGCTACGACGTCTACCCCCGTGAGCACGAGCTGGGGGTGGCTGGCGAGACGGTCCGTGCGAGCAGCGCGGGTGCCTTCCTCGGGGACCCGGATCGGCCCAACCCCGAGCAGCTCCTCGTGGCTGCTGCCAGCAGCTGTCAGCTGCTGTCCTTCCTCGCCGTCGCGTCGCGGGCGCGGCTCGACGTCGTCGACTACCGCGATGAGGCCGTGGGCCACATGCCCGAGGAGAACCGGCCGATGTGGGTGACCCGCATCGTGCTGCGTCCGCACATCACCTTCACCGGCAGCCCTCCGCGCGCCAAGATCGAGCGTCTGGTCGAGGTCGCGCACCGGGAGTGCTTCATCGCCGCCAGCCTGCGGAGCGAGATCGTCATCGAGCCGGTGCTCGTCGGAGTGGGTGACTGACTCGTCCGCGCCATGGAATTTCGTCTGCCCGCTCTCTTGACGGTCGTATCGAACATGTGTTCGAATAGAGTCAGGAAAGGATCTCGTGATGGAGCAGTCGACGCAGCAGGTGGATGGGCCGAGGGAGGGCCTGCCGAGCGCGCTCGCCTCGATTGTGGCGGGCCTGTCTGACAGTGCTGCTGCAGATGTGGAGAGGCTGACGGCGGGGGAGTTGCTGGAGGTCATCGATGCGGCGGAGGCGGTCAAGGCCTCGGCCGCGGCGGTGCAGGCCAGGGCCACCGTCCAGTTCGTGCAGCAGCGTGACGAGGACGCCACGAGCGCTGCCGGGCGGGGTGAGCTGAGTGCACGCGAGGTGACCTGTCGTCGCAGCGCGGCGCGGGCGGAGGTCGCGCTGGCGCGACGGTGCTCACCCTCGCAGGCGGACCGCCACGTGGGTCTCGCCAAGGCACTGGTCTCGGACCTGCCCCGGGTGATGGATGCGTTGTCGCGGGGTGAGGTCAGTGAGTGGCGCGCGACGATCATCGCCCGCGAGACCGCCTGCCTCGACTCGCACGACCGCCGGGAGGCCGATGCCCGCCTGGCGGACGAGCTGTCCCGGCTGGGGGACAAGGCCCTAGGGGATGCAGCCCGACGGGCGTGCATCGACCTGGATCCGGACGCGGTGGTCGAGCGCCGGGCCCGGGCGGCAGCCTCCCGACGCGTGGGCGTGCGACCGGCTCCGGACGGGATGGCCTACCTGAGCGTGCTGGGGCGGATGACCGACGTGGTCGGTGCGCATGCCTCACTGCTGGCCGCGGAGAAGGCCCGGTTCGTGGCCACTGGTGACCCGCGGGTCGATGCCGCCCGCACCTGCGATGACCGGGGTCGAGGCGCGTGGCTGGCCGACACCGCCCTGGAGCGGCTGTCCGGACGAGCCGAAGGGGTAGCGCAACCGGTCGAGGTGGGGCTGGTGATGGATGAGGACGCCCTCTTCCCCGGCCGGGCGGACGCGACCGCTTCCGGTTGCGACAGCGAGGAGGGCGCCGCCGACTCCCGAGAGGGCGGCGGTGGCTCCCGGGAGGACGCCAAGCGGCCGGGGAGGGTGGAGATGCCCGGCTGGGGGCCCGTGCCGACCTCGATGGCCCGCGAGCACCTGCTGCGCCTCCTCGAGGAGGACGTCGACGGGGAGACCGACGGCGTAGGGGACAGGACGGCGGAGCGGGCACAGCGCGTGGGGTTCTGGCTACGCCGGCTCTGGACCGGTCCCGACGGGCGTGACGTGGTCGCGATGGACTCCCGTAGGCGCTTCTTCCACGGCGGACTGAGGCGCCTGCTCGAGCTGCGCGACCCCACGTGTCGCGTGCCGTGGTGCGACGCGCCCGCCCGTCAGATCGACCACGTCACCCCCGTCGCCCACGGCGGAGCGACGAGCGCCGCCAACGGTGCCGGCCTGTGCCAGTGCCACAACCTGGTCAAGGAGGAGCCCGGCTGGACCGTCGAGGTCACCACCACCGGTCTCGATCCCGGCGAGGGCCCACACGAGATCCGCCTGACCACACCCACCGGCCGCATCCACGACTGCCCGGCACCACCCCTCTTCGGAGCCGGGCGCCCTCCACGACCCCGGGCCGTGCCGGGATCGGCTCCCCCTGATCCGGACCGATGGCGCACGGACGATCATCCAGTGCCGGACAGCCGCTCACCCCTCGAAGCCGTCCTCGCGGAGCTCATCCACGCGGCCTGACTGCGGGCCGGGCGTGACTATGGGTCGGTCTCAGTCCGCCCTGGGCGTCGCCGCCGGCACCGACGCGGGGTCGAAGCCGTAGGGCAGCTCGAGCCGGTTGGCGGCCATGAGCTCACGATCACCGAGGATGTCGGCCGTCGGGCCGTCACCGACCACCCGGCCGTCCGAGAGCAGCACGGAGCGCTCGCACAGCTCCAGGGCGTAAGGCAGGTCGTGCGTGACCATGAGGACCGTGACGTCCAGCCCCCGCAGGATGTCGGCGACCTCCCGGCGCGCCGCCGGGTCGAGGTTGCTGCTCGGCTCGTCGAGGACGAGGATCTCCGGCTCCATCGCCAGCACCGTCGCGATCGCCACCCTGCGCCGCTGGCCGAAGGACAGGTGGTGCGGTGGCCGGTCGGCCAGGTCCGACACCTCGACCGCTGCCAGCGCCGAGTCCACCCGGGCGTCGAGCTCAGCGCCGCGCAGGCCGAGGTTACGGGGCCCGAAGGCGACGTCCTGGCGCACCGTCGGCATGAAGAGCTGGTCGTCCGGGTCCTGGAAGACGATCCCCACCCGCCGGCGCACCTCGAGAAGGGAGTCGTCGGCGACCGGCAGGCCCGAGATCGTCACGCTCCCGGAGTCGGGGCGCAGCACGCCGTTCAGGTGGAGCACGAGCGTGGTCTTGCCCGCGCCGTTCGGGCCGAGCAGGGCGACCCGCTCGCGTGGATGCACGTGCAGGTCGACGCCACGCAGCGCCTCGTGCCCGTCCGGGTAGGCGTGCCGGAGCCCGCGCAGCTCGACGACCGGTGTGCTCATGCCCACACCCCCATGCTGATGGCGACCGCCGCGACGAGCGCAGCGACCGTGGGGAGTGCGAGCGCGCGCACCCACGCCACCTCGGGTGCGGACGGTCCGGCACCGAGGTGGAGCTCGCCGGTGTAGCGGCGAGAGAGCATCGCCAGGTGCACCCGCTCGCCGCGCTCGAAGGAGCGGATGAACAGGGCGCCGGCGGAGCCGGCCACCACCGGCCAGGCGGCCAGCGACCTGCCGGCGAAGCCGCGGGACTCCCGGGCGATGCGCATGCGTCGCAGCTCCCCCGTGACGACGTCGAGGTAGCGGATCATGAAGGCGAGTATCTCCACCAGACGTCGTGGCAGCCGCAGCCGGGCCAGGCCACCGACGAGGTCGGTCGCGGAGGTCGTGGCCGCCAGGAGCAGCGATGCCAGGGCGCCCAGCGTCCCCTTCGCCAGCAGTGCCCACGCCCCCCACAGTCCGGCGACGGACAACGACAGCGGACCGACCTGCGTCTGCGGCCCCATCGCGACGAAGGGCATGAGCAGCGCGAAGACGACGAACGGGAGCTCGATCACCAGCCGGGGCAGCAGTACTCGGAACGGGACGGTCGAGATCACGATCGCGGTCAGCAGCCCGACCGCGTGCAGCCCGTAGGCCCAGAAGGCCTCGCGCGGGGTCGCCACGACCGCGCCGACGAAGACGAGGAGCGCGACGACCTTCACGTGGGCGGGCAGCCGGTGCACGACGGAGGTTCCGGCGACGTGCAGGGAGCGGCCGTGGGGGCCGCCCACTCAGTCCTCCGTCGCGTCGGAGTCGCCGCGACGCAGCAGACGCGTGAGGCCGTACATGACGATCCCGACGACGGAGAGGCCGATGACACCGGCCAGCCCGCCGGAGAGGCGAGCGTCCCCGATGCCGCTGATGCCGTAGTCGGCCAGGGGTGAGTCACCGGCCGCGTGCTCGCCGGCGGTCCCGGCGAAGCCGAGGTTCTCGGCGACGCGCTCCAGCCCGTCGGGCGACCCCGACGCGTAGAAGGACACGACCGCGGCGAGGAGCAGGGCGACGACCACGCCGCCGAGGACGACGGCCCGGGTGCTGATCCGGTGCTTCATGCCGGGACCTCCGCTTCACGCCGCACCAGGTCGGCTGGTCGTCGACCGGCGGCTCCACGCACGAGGTCCGGGCGTGCGGTCGTGATGGATCCGACGACGAGGAAGGTGATGACCGCCTCGCCGATCCCGATGAGGGCGTGCCACGACAGCATGGCCGTGGTCAGCGTGTCGAGGGGGATCGGTGCCTGGCCACCGACGGCATACATCCCGACGAAGGCCAGGGCCGTCACCGGCACGGAGACGAAGGCGGCGACGGCGGCGGCGATCGGCACCGAGGCGGTGCGCCGTGGCAGGACCAGGACGACGGCACGGAAGAGCGCCCAGCCCACCCACACCCCGACCACGGCCATGAGGGTGACATTGGTGCCGAGTGCGGTGATGCCGCCGTCGGCGAAGAGCAGCGCCTGCACGACGAGCACGACGGTGATGCACAGGGTCGCCGTCCACGGCCCGACGAGGACCGCGGCGAGTGCCCCGCCGAGCAGGTGCCCGGAGGTGCCGGCGCCCACGGGGAAGTTGAGCATCTGTGCGGCGAAGACGAAGACGGCCGCCATCCCCGCCATCGGGGCGGTCCGGTCGTCGAGCGAGGAGCGACTGCGCCACAGGGCCACCCCGATGCCCGCCGCCGCGATGGCGGCGGTGCCCACCGAGGTGGGCCCGTCGAGGAATCCGTCGGGGACGTGCATCGCAGCATCTCCTCGTCAGTCGGGGCAGGACGCTCCACTATTGCACACGGTTTGCATCTTGCGTCCATCGGTCTCCGGCTGCCCGCGAGGCCCGCGCTGGGATAGGTTTGTCCACGTCCTCCGGCACCGACGCACAGGCAGATTGCGAGGCATTCGTGGGCGAGAGACTCACCCCGGGCGATCCCGCCCCGGACTTCACCCTCCCTGATGACACCGGTACGCCCGTGTCCCTGGGCGACTTCCGCGGCAAGCGGGTCATCGTCTACTTCTACCCGGCGGCGATGACGCCGGGCTGCACGGCCCAGGCCTGCGACTTCAGCGACTCCCTGGAGGCGCTGCGCGCCGTCGACACCGAGGTCATCGGGATCTCGCCGGACGCGCCCGAGAAGCTTGCGAAGTTCCGGGAGCGCGATGGACTGACGATCACACTGCTCTCCGACGCCGACAAGTCCGTCATGAGGGCCTGGGGCGCCTATGGTGAGAAGAAGCTGTACGGCAAGGTCGTCGAGGGGGTCATCCGCTCGACGGTCGTCGTCGGAGAAGATGGTGTGGTCACCCACGCCCGTTACAACGTCAAGGCGACGGGCCACGTTGCCCGTATCCGCCGGGACCTCGGCATCGAGTAAGGACGGAACACCACGTGAGCAACGAGAACCCGAGTATCACCAAGCTCGAGAACGACATCGTCACGACCCGCGACCGACTGGCCCAGACCATCGATGAGCTGAGCGTGCGGGCTGCACCGAAGAACGTCATCGCCCGTCAGAAGGAGTCGCTGAAGTCCTCCTTGGACGGCGCCGTCAGGACCGAGTCCGGCGAGCTGCGGATGGACCGTGTCGCCATGGCCGCGGCGGCCGTGGGCGCGGTCATCGTGCTGAAGATGATCTCCACCAGCCGCAAGCACAAGAAGTGGGAGCGCCAGCGCGTCAAGCGCTCCTGGTGAGCCGTCGCGGCAACTGGCGATGGGGGGTCGGTCCGGCTGGACCGACCCCCCTCGTCGTGCCAAAAGCCGGCTGCTGGCAGCCGATTTCGCACTCGGCCACGACCCTGCTAATGTCTCTCCTCGCGCGCCAATAGCTCAATTGGCAGAGCAGCTGACTCTTAATCAGCGGGTTCGGGGTTCAAGTCCCTGTTGGCGCACCACACGACGAAGGCCCCGGACATCGCGTCCGGGGCCTTCGTGCGTCACGCGGGTCAGCCGCGCGGGGCCTCCTCGTCCTCGGAGTCCCGGCGGCCGCGCACGAGCATCACGAGCCCGCCGATGACCACGACGAGCGCACCCACGGCGAGGGCCCACCACCACGGGGAGGTGCTCTCCTGGGCGGTCTCCTCGCCCGCGTCCTCCTCGGGGGTCGGGGACTCGTCGGTGGCCGTGGCGGTCTCGCTCGGGCTCGACTCCTCCTCCGGGCTCGACTCGTCGGCGGGGGTGGAGGTCTCCTCCGAGGGCGACTCGCTCGAGTCGCCGGCCGGCGACGAGGTCTCCTCCGGCTCGGCGGGCGAGGAGGTCTCCGACGGGGAGTAGGGGGTGGCGTCCGGGTCCTCGTCGACCTGTCCGTCGTTGTCCGCGGGGGCGTAGGTGAAGGTGAAGGTGCCACTCACGGGGTGCCCGTCGGCACTGACCACCTTGTACGTGACCGTGTACTCGCCGGGGTCCATCGTGTACTCGATCGGCTGGTAGACGTTCGACCCGTCGACCTGGGGGTCGCCCTTGGCCACATCGGTGGAGCCGGACTTCACGCTGACCTGGTTCAGGCCCTCCTCGATGGGCTCGTTGAAGCGCAGCATGATCTCCGGGGGCACGGCCGAGAGCGTGGCACCGTCCTGGGGGCTGGACCCCTCCAGGCGGGCGTGTGCGTCCGCCGGTGAGGCGGTGATGACCGTGGCGGCCATGAGGGTCACCGCGGTGAGGATCGCACCCAGGATGCGGGCGAAGGGAGGCAGCGGGTTCGCAGAAGTCGTCACGTGGCCATGGTGCCTGATCGACGGGGGAACCCGTCGGAGGCGGGTGCTCGAGGGCGTCGCAGGCAGGGTGGTCACGAGCACTGCTCCGGAGCAGGTACGATGGTCCGCGCTGCCCAAGACAGGGCGCCGTGGTGGGTATAGCTCAGCTGGTAGAGCATCGCGTTGTGGTCGCGAGGGTCGCGGGTTCAAGTCCCGTTACTCACCCCAGGCAGAAGGCCCCCGGACGAATCGTCCGGGGGCCTTCTCGTGTCGGGGCGTCAGTCGACCTGGTGCTTGGCCGCGATGGTCTTCAGCGCCGCGGTGTCGAGGCCCGGCGGGGGCAGGAAGACCGCCTCGCGGTAGTAGCGCAGCTCGGCGATCGACTCGGTGATGTCGGCGAGCGCCCGGTGGCCGCCGCTCTTCGTCGGGGAGGCGAAGTAGGAGCGCGGGTACCAGCGACGGGCGAGCTCCTTGATGGAGGAGACGTCGATCATCCGGTAGTGGAGGTGCCCCTCCAGGTCGGCCATGTCCCGCTGGAGGAAGGCGCGGTCGGTCGCGACGCTGTTCCCCCCGAGCGGGGCCTTGCCGGCCTCGGGCACGAGCTCCTTGATGTGCGCCAGCACCGCTTCCTCGGCGTCGGTCAGCGACATGCCCTCGGCGAGGACGTCGAGCAGCCCGGAGGTGGTGTGCATGGTGCGCACGAAGTCGTTCATCTGGGTCAGCGCGGCCTCGGGCGGACGGATGACGACATCGATGCCCTCGCCCACCTGCTCCAGCTCGTAGTCGGTGACCAGCGCGGCGACCTCGATGAGCGCATCGTGCTCGAGGGAGAGGCCGGTCATCTCGCAGTCGATCCAGACGATGCGGTCGGACGGGTTGTGGGTCGGTGCAGTCACGGCGATCACCCTATCGACCCCCGCGTGGGCGGCCACGACGACCGAGAACTTCTGCTCATACCGGCTCCCGCGCTCGATTAGCGTGGGGGCATGAGTTCATCGCCGCCCCAGCCCGGGCACGCCGCCCCGCCGCCCGCCGAGCAGCAGGCGTGGCTGCAGTACCAGCAGTACACCCCCCAGTACGTCACGGCCCAGGCGCAGATGAACCCCACTCCGCGACCGAGGCTGCGCAGATGGCTCCTCGGCGGACTCATCGTCGCGGCATCCCTGGTGCTCGCCTCGCTCTTCGCCCTCCTCTACGGCTACAGCTTCGGCGTCGTGTGGACGCTCGTGGGCCTCCTCGCCGCACTGCTGCCGCTGACCCTCGTGCTCCCGCTCTTCCTGTGGCTCGACCGATTCGAGGCCGAGCCGTGGCGTTACCTCGTGACCGCCTTCCTCTACGGAGCGCTCGGGTCGACGGCATTGGCGATCGTCGTCAACTCCCTCGGCGGAGCCGTCCTCATGGGCGTCACCGACGAGCGGTCGGCCAGCATGCTCACCGCCGTGCTCGTCGCGCCCTTCACGGAGGAGACCTTCAAGGGCCTCTTCCTGCTCGTCATGTGGTGGTTCATGCGCCACGAGTTCAACGGCCTGACGGATGGCATCGTCTATGCCGGGGTCGTCGCCGCGGGCTTCGCCTTCACCGAGAACATCCAGTACTTCGCCGGGGCGGCGATCGAGCACGGCCTCGGTGGGTTCGCCACGACCTTCGTCATGCGCGGGATCATCAGCCCGTTCCTGCACCCGATGTTCACGACGATGATCGGCATCGGTGTCGGCCTGGCCGCCGTCTCGCACTCCCGGTCCACCAAGGTCGTCGCGCCGGTCATCGGCTGGTGTGCCGCCGTGCTGCTGCACGGACTGTGGAACCTCTCCGCCTCCTCCGGCGACGGCGCCGGTCTCCTCCTGGGCCTCGCGGGCGGGTTCGTCGCCTTCGTCGCCTTCCTGACCTTCGTCGTGTGGACGCGACGCCGTGAGGGCCGGATCATCGGGGAGTTCCTCACGCCGTACGCCGCGACCGGGTGGCTCACGAGCGAGGAGGTGGGGATGCTCTCGTCGATGAAGGCCCGTCGGCAGGCCCGCTCGTGGGTGAAGCACCACCGCGGGAACGTCGGCACGGCGTCCATGCGCAGCTTCCAGGACTGCGCCTCGGAGCTGGCCCTGCTGCGCCGACGCATGCACCGGCACCCGGTGGACGCGCAGACGCTGCTGCGGGAGCGGGTGCTGCTCGACTCGATGACCGCCCGGCGACGCGAGTTCGCCGGCCTCGGGTAGTCAGCCGCCGACGACCTCGAGCGGCTGGTCGGTGAGGCCGGCGACGGCCGCCCGGTGGTTGGCGGTCGTGAGGTCGAGGTCGACGAGGGAGACGGCCGGCGGTGCGGGCTCCTCGGCACGCCAGGCGACGAGGCCCGGTGCCTCGAGTGGCCCGGTCACGAGGATCTCCGACGGGTCGACGACCAGGCCGTGGCCGGTCGCCTTGAGGATGGCCTCCTTGCGGGCCCAGACCCGGGCCCGGGCGACGAGGAGGTCGCGCCCCTGCAGCCCCTCGAAGGCCGCGAGCTCCTCGCGCGCCAGGGTGACGTCCGCGAAGCCCTCGAAGTCGGCGTCCGTGAGGTCCTCGGTGTCGACGCCGACGTCGATCCCCTCCGCGACGACCACGACGGCCAGCGCAGAGGTGTAGGAGAGCGAGAAGTGCCACCCCGGCGCGTCGACGAGGCTGGGCTTGCCGTGCAGCTCGCTGCGGCAGGTGGTGCACCGGCGCTCGAACGTCAGGCCGGCCGGGTCCCTGTCGAGGAGCTCGCCCAGCGTGCGGCGCACGAGGGCGTGCCCGGTGACGAAGGGGGCCGGGTCACGCTTGCGCTCGGCCCGGGCGCGCTCGCCCTCGTCGAGCAGCCCGAGGTCGGGGAGGCCGTCGTCGACCTCCGCCTCACGCACGGTGACTCTCGCGGACATGGCTCCGATCATGACAGGTCGCGCGGCTCACTACACTGGAACCACCCTCGTCGTGGAGACCCGCGGCCGGGGAATGCCTCCGTAGCTCAGCTGGACAGAGCAAGGGCTTTCTAATCCCGAGGTCGCGAGTTCGAGTCTCGCCGGGGGCACCACGGTGCGGACCCTCGACGCCCGGCCACGACCCACGCTGGGTGGCTCGTGATGGCCGTCTCGCTGGATAGGGTGTGGCCATGGTTGGGAAGAGCGCAGGGCAGGTCGGCCTCGACGACATGCTCGCTCGGGTCTCCGCCCTCCGCGACGAGATCGAGCGCAACGATCTCCCCCTGGACCTCGAGTCCACCCGCGAGGCAGCCCGGGAGCGTGCCGCGCTCCTCGACCAGCTCGACGACCACGTCATCCCCCGGCTGTCCTCGATGGATGCGCCCCTGCTGGCCGTGGTCGGGGGGTCGACCGGTGCGGGCAAGTCGACGCTGATCAACTCCATCCTCCGCCATGAGGTCTCGCGCTCCGGCGTGCTCCGGCCGACGACGACCAGTCCGGTCCTCATCCACCACCCCGACGACGCGCCGTGGTTCCGCGACGGGCGGGTCCTCCCTTCGCTCGCCCGGGTCACCGGGGGCGACGCCGAGCCCCAACCGGGGACGGTGCGCCTGGAACCCTCCGGCGACCTCCCCCCGGGGATGGCGATCCTCGATGCCCCGGACATCGACTCGGTCGTCTCCGCCAACCGTGAGCTGGCCGTCCAGCTCCTGGCCGCCGCCGACCTGTGGCTCTTCGTCACGACGGCGGCGCGCTACGCCGACGCCATCCCGTGGCGGCTGCTGCGTCAGGCCTCCGACAGGGGGACCGCCGTGGCGATCGTCCTCGACCGGGTCGACCGGCCGGGCGCGGCCGAGGTGCGCTCCCACCTCGTCGAGATGCTGCGTGGGCAGGGGATGGGCACCGCGCCCGTCTTCACCGTGCCCGAGGCCGACCTGGACGACCGGGGCTTCGTCCCCGAGGAGGACATCGCCCGCATCCGTGGCTGGCTCACGGCGCTCGCCGGGGACCAGAAGGCCCGCAGCATCATCGTCCGCCAGACGCTCGAGGGCGCCCTGCGCTCGCTCGACGGCCGCCTCGAGTCGCTCGTCGGTGCCACGCGTGCCCAGCGCGACGAGGTCGCCGGTCTGGTCAAGGTCGTCTATGACGCCTACGACCGTGCCGAGGAGGGCGTCACCGAGGGGATGAAGGACGGACAGCTCCTGCGGGGCGAGGTCCTGGCCCGGTGGCAGGAGTTCGTCGGGACGGGTGAGTTCTTCCGCAAGGTCGAGAAGGGGGTCGCCCGGGTCCGCGACCGCATCACCGCCTCGGTGCGCGGCCCCGAGCCGACCGCCGAGCTGGACGAGGCCCTGCAGACGGGCGTCTCGGCGCTCCTGCTGGCCGAGGCCGACACGGCCGCGGCGACGATCGCCCGCACCTGGCGGGGCACCGAGGCGGGACCGGTCGTCCTCGACGAGCACCCCGAGCTCGCCCGGTCCTCGCGAGGGATCGAGGAGGAGGTCGAGCGGCTCGTGCGTGACTGGCAGGGCGACGTGCTCGACATCGTCCGGGCCGAGGGCGCCAACCGTCGCACCAATGCGCGCGTGGCCGCCTACGGGGTCAATGGCATCGGCCTGTTCCTCATGCTCGTCTCCTTCGCCCACACCGGTGGGGTGCTCGTCGCCCCCGAGGTCGCCATCGCCGGTGGGACCACCGCCCTGGCGCAGAAGGTGCTGGAGGCGGTCTTCGGCGACCAGGCCGTGCGCGAGATGGCCAAGAAGGCGCGGCAGCTCCTGCTGGAGCGCGTGGACGCCCTCTTCACCGCCGAGCGGGAGCGCTACACGGCGGTGACCGGCGAGCTGACCGTCAGCGAGGCCCGGATCCGGCGCCTGCAGAAGGCCGTCGCCGCCGTCGAGGAGGGTCTGCGGTGAGCCCGCTGCCCTCCCTTCGCCGCAAGGACGGCTCCGCCGCGCTCGCCGCGGAGGAGATCACCTCCCGCGCCGAGGCGCTGGCACGGGCCCTCGCGAGCGGTGGGGCGCGTCTCGAGCCCGGCCCCGCCGCACGGGCACGCGAGGTCCTCGGCAAGGTCTCGGAGCGCAGCGCCCTCGTCGGCGGGCGCACCGTCGTGGCACTGGCCGGGGCGACCGGGTCCGGCAAGTCCTCGCTCTTCAACGCGCTGGCAGGTGCGGACGTCGCCACGGTCGGCCTGCGCCGACCCACGACCTCCACGCCGACGGCCGCGGTGTGGGGTGACGAGCCGGCCGGCGAGCTGCTCGACTGGCTGTCCGTGGGCGCCCGACACCAGGTCCCCACGTCCGGCGACGCGGACCTGGACGGTCTCGTGCTCGTCGACCTGCCCGACTTCGACTCGCGGGAGGAGGCCAACCGCGAGGAGGCGCGCCGGGTGCTCGAGCTCGTCGACGTCTTCGTCTGGGTCACCGACCCGCAGAAGTACGCCGACTCGGTCCTCCACGACGAGTACGTGCGGGTCCTGCACGAGTACGGCGCGGTCACGCTCGTCGTCCTCAACCAGGTCGATCGTCTGCCTCGGGGCGGGCAGGAGCAGGTCACCGCCGACCTGACCCGGCTGCTCGAGCGCGACGGCCTAGATCGTCATGAGGTCATCGCCACCTCGACCGTCACCGGAGCCGGGATCGACGAGCTGCGAACCCACCTCGAGCGCGCCGTGGAGCACGCGGACGCCGTGCGACACCGGCTGGCCGCGGACCTGCGCACCGCTGCCGAGGGTCTGGGCGACTCCGTCGCGGACACCGACGCGGGGGTCTCCGACCGCGCCCGCGAGGAGCTCGTCGACGCCCTGTGCCGCAGCGCGGGCGTCCCCATCGTCGTCGACGCCGTCGCGCGGGACTACCGCCTGGAGTCGTGGGCGCGGACCGGGTGGCCGTTCACCCGGTGGGTCCGCGCCTTCCGGCCGGCACCGTTGAAGCGCCTGCGGCTCGACAAGAACGACACGGCCGCCCCCGACATCACCGAGCAGGACATGAGGGCCGTGCTCGGCCGCTCCTCGATCCCACCGCCCGCACCGGCCGCGCGTGCCGCCGTCGACCTCGCCGCCCGACGCATCGGGACCACCGCGGGGGAGGGCCTGCCGACCCGCTGGGCGGATGCCGTCGCCGACGCCGCACGACCGGCCGACCACGACCTCGCGGACGACCTCGACCAGGCCGTGCTCGCGACGTCGTTGCGGGCGGGCAAGCCGCTGTGGTGGCCGGTCTTCGGGACGCTGCAGGTCGTCTTCGCCCTTGCCGCGGTGGTCGGACTGGTCTGGCTCTTCGTCATCGGGGCCGCTGCCTGGCTGCAGCTGCCCGAGATCCCGACCTTCGACGTGGGACCCTTCGCCACGCCCTTCCTGCTGCTCGTCGGAGGGCTGCTGGCCGGTCTCCTGCTCGCGGCCCTGGCCCGGTGGCTGGCCCGCATCGGGTCCCGCCGGCGTGCGGCGGTGGTCCGGGGTCGACTGCGCGCATCCATCGGTCGGGTCGCGGACGAGCGCGTCGTCGAGCCGGTGCACCAGGTCCTCTCCGAGCACGCCGACACCCGCGCGGACCTGCGCCACGTCCTGCGCTGACCGTCCACAAGGTCGACCGTCCCTCGGGCGCGGTCCACATCCCGTGGCGATCCGTGGTCCCTCGACCGGGGACTGGCGAGGGTGGTTCCCACGAGCCCACCAGCCGAGGTGGGCGGGAGAGAGGACCACCTGATGAACGAGACCGAGCTGACCGTCGCCGGGCGCCTCGTCGCCGACCCCGAGCACCGCACCACCCGAGCGGGGGTGCAGTTCACCATCTTCCGGCTGGCCACCAACGCGCGCCGGCGCAACCGGGAGGGCGTCTTCGTCGACGGCCCGACGAGCTACTACAACGTCGCGACCTACCGCTCGCTGGGGATGAACTCGCACACGTCGTTGCACAAGGGCGATCCGGTCGTCGTCCGTGGCCGCCTGACGATCAACGACTTCCAGCGGGCCGACGAGTCGTGGGGGTCCTCGGCCGACATCGACGCCTACAGCGTCGGCCACGACCTGACCTTCGGGACGACGGAGTACCTGAAGTCCGGACGGGCCGGCGACTCCGCCGCGCAGGCCGCCGGCGAGGGCGGGTACGACCGGCTGAAGGAGCGGCTCGAGCAGGAAGTGGGGCAGGACGGGCAGTCCTGGGGGGCGCCCCCCGCGGCGACCGGGGCGAAGGGGGGACCGCCGGCCCCCGAGGAGCCGGTCGCCGCGCACGAGCCCGAGGAGGTCGAGCCGGTGTCCGCATGAGCCCTGGTGGACGATTCGGGCATGGGGGCGGGAGTGGATAGCCTGCCCCCATGGCCGACTACATCTACACCATGGTTCGCGCGCGCAAGGCGCACAACGAGAAGGTCATCCTCGATGACGTCTCGATGTCCTTCTTCCCCGGAGCCAAGATCGGGATGGTCGGGCCCAACGGGGCCGGCAAGTCGACCATCCTGAAGATCATGGCCGGGCTCGACCAGCCGAGCAACGGCGAGGCGAGCCTCAAGCCGGGCGCGAGCGTGGGCATCCTGCTGCAGGAGCCGCCGCTGAACGAGGAGAAGACCGTCCTCGGCAACGTCGAGGAGGGCGCCGGCGAGATCAAGGCCAAGCTCGACCGCTACAACGAGATCTCCGAGGAGATGGCCGACCCGGACGCGGACTTCGACGCGCTCATGGAGGAGATGGGCAAGCTCCAGGAGGAGATCGACCACGCCGACGCGTGGGACCTCGACTCCCAGCTCGAGCAGGCCATGGACGCGCTGCGCTGCCCGCCGCCGGAGGAGTCGGTCACCCACCTCTCCGGTGGTGAGCGCCGTCGCGTCGCGCTGTGCAAGCTCCTGCTGCAGAAGCCCGACCTGCTGCTCCTCGACGAGCCCACCAACCACCTGGACGCCGAGTCGGTGCTGTGGCTCGAGCAGCACCTCGCCGGCTACCCCGGTGCCGTCGTCGCCGTCACGCACGACCGGTACTTCATGGACAACGTCGCGCAGTGGATCGCCGAGGTCGACCGCGGCCGGCTCTACCCCTACGAGGGCAACTACTCCACCTACCTGGAGAAGAAGCAGGAACGCCTGCAGGTCCAGGGCAAGAAGGACGCGAAGCTCGCCAAGCGGCTGAAGTCCGAGCTCGAGTGGGTCCGTTCCAACGCCAAGGCCCGCCAGACGAAGTCCAAGTCCCGACTGGCGCGCTACGAGGAGATGGCGGCCGAGGCCGAGCGCACCAAGAAGCTCGACTTCGAGGAGATCCAGATCCCGCCGGGCCCGCGCCTGGGCAGCAAGGTCATCGAGGTCGAGGGCCTGAAGAAGGGCTTCGACGAGCGGGTGCTCATCGAGGACCTCTCCTTCAGCCTGCCGCGCAACGGCATCGTCGGCATCATCGGTCCCAACGGCGTCGGCAAGACCACGCTCTTCAAGACCATCGTCGGCATCGAGGAGCCGGACGCGGGCACCGTCGACATCGGGGACACGGTCAAGCTGTCCTACGTCGACCAGAGCCGCGGCGGGATCGACCCCGAGAAGAACGTCTGGGAGGTCGTCTCCGAAGGGCTCGACTTCATCCAGGTCGGCAACGTCGAGATCCCCTCGCGCGCCTATGTCAGCCAGTTCGGCTTCAAGGGGCCGGACCAGCAGAAGAAGGCCGGTGTGCTCTCCGGTGGTGAGCGCAACCGCCTCAACCTCGCGCTGACCCTCAAGCAGGGCGGCAACGTGCTGCTGCTCGACGAGCCGACGAACGACCTGGACGTCGAGACCCTCGGTTCGCTGGAGAACGCCCTGCTGGAGTTCCCGGGCTGCGCCGTGGTCATCTCGCACGACCGGTGGTTCCTCGACCGCGTCGCGACGCACATCCTCGCCTACGAGGGCACCGAGGCGGACCCGGCCAAGTGGTACTGGTTCGAGGGCAACTTCGAGGGCTACGAGGCGAACAAGATCGAGCGTCTCGGTGAGGACGCCGCGCGTCCGCACCGCGTCACCTACCGCCGCCTCACCCGCGACTGAGCCGCTCCGGCGGACCCGTGTCCTCCCTGCTCGACCAGGTCGGCGGCCGCACGAGCATCGTCGACGAGGTGCTCACCGGTGACCTCGACGAGGGCGAGCGACTCGCCGGGGTCGAGCTCGTCGGCTGCCCCCTCCGGGACGCGAGCTGGGCCGGTGCGCAGCTGGCCGGGGTCCGTCTCGAGCGGTGCACGGTCGAGCGGGTCGACCTGTCGCGCGTGCGCCTGCCCGATGCCGTCCTCGACGGGTGCACCTTCACCGGGTGCAAGGCCCTGGCCACCTCCTGGTCGACGATGCGCGCACCCATGATCCTGCCGGAGCCCACCACCTGGACCGACTGCCAGCTGTCGATGGGCAGCTTCAGCGAGCTCGACCTCACCGGCGCACGGTTCGAGCGGTGCGTGCTCTCCGACGCGGACTTCGACGGTGCGATCCTCGCGGACGTCGTGATGGACGACTGCTCCCTGGCCGGCGCGCGGTTCGTGCGCGCGGACCTCACGGGTGCCGACCTGCGCGGTGCCCGCGACTACGTCATCGATCCGCGGGCGACGAATGTCCGGGGTCTCGCGGTCGACCGTGTCGGCGCGCTCGGGCTGCTCGCTCCCTTCGCCGTCGTCGTCGACTAGGACCTCGCCAGCAGGTCTGCATCAGACCTGCAGGCTATGCCGCCCCCACGAGCCGCAGCGCGAGTCGGCCGTACTCGGCGCCGATGTCCTCGGGGGTGCGCCGGACGCCCGGGTGGTACCAGCGCGCGACGTCGACGACGAGCGACATCGCCGCCAGTGCGGTCACCCGCGTGTCCTCGACGGAGAACTCACCGGAAGCGACCCCGTCGGTGATGATCCGCTCGACCACCCCGTCGATCTCCCGGCGCAGGGTGAGGACCTCGCGCTGGTGCTCGGGGGCGAGGTGGCGGAACTCGTACTGCACGATGCGGGCGACCTGGTACTGCTGGGCGTGCCAGCGGGCGAAGGCCGAGATGACCTCCTCGAGGGCGGCGGTGGGGGAGTCGGCCTCGGCGGCAGCCGCGGCGAGCGCGTCACGCGCCTCCTCGTGGCCGACGCGGCTGAGCTGGAAGAGCAGGTCCTCCTTGCTCGCGAAGTGGACGTAGACACCGGCGGGGGAGAGCCCGGCGCGCGAGGCGATGTCGCGGGTCGTCGTCGCGTGGAAGCCCTTGTCCGCGAAGGCGTCGGCGGCCGCCTCGAAGAGGCGTACGACCGTGGGGTTGTCGTGCGCGGGCAGGTTGGGTGTCGGTGCCGTCACGGTTGACAGCATGCCCTCATCCGACGAGACTAAGCAAGCGCTTAGTCAACGTTTTCTCGAGCCCGCACGGCCTCGAGGCAGCATGTCGGCACATCACGTGCCAGAGAGGTGTGGCAATGCCCCGCAACATCTACGAGGAGGACCACGAGTCCTTCCGTTCCTCCGTCCGGGAGTTCGTCGAGCGCACGCTCGTGCCCCGCGCCGAGTCGATGATCGCCGAGCACACGATCCCGCGTGAGGTCTGGCTCGAGGCCGGCAAGCAGGGGTTCTTCGGGCTGACCATCCCGGAGGAGTTCGGCGGCGCCGGCATCGATGACTACCGCTTCAACGCGGTCCTCGGGGAGGAGCTGGCGAAGTTCAACGCCGCGACCTCCTCCTGCTTCGGCATCCACTCCGACATCACCGCCCCGTACATCGTCGCGCTGGGCACCGAGGAGCAGAAGCAGCGTTGGCTGCCGGGCGTCGTGACCGGGGAGAAGATCCTCTCGATCGGCATGACGGAGCCCTCCGGCGGGTCCGACCTCGCCGCCCTGAAGAGCACCGCGGTCAGGGCCGACGACGGTTCCGGGGACTGGATCATCAACGGCTCCAAGACCTTCATCACCAACGGCTACCAGTGCGACCTCGCGGTCGTGGCGGTCCGGACCGACCCGACCAAGGGCGCCAAGGGCATCTCGTTGTTCGTCCTGGAGAAGGAGGACGAGGGCTTCACCAAGGGCAAGCCCCTGGACAAGGTCGGCCAGCCCGAGTCGGACACCTCGGAGCTGTTCTTCGACAACGTCCGCGTGTCCGGCGACCGTCTCCTCGGGCCCGAGGGGATGGGCTTCATCTCGATGATGCAGAAGCTGCCCCAGGAGCGTCTGGGCAATGCCGTCGGCAACATCGCCAACGCGCGCCAGATCCTCGAGGAGACGATCGAGTACACCAAGGAGCGCAAGGCCTTCGGACAGCCGATCGGCACCTTCCAGCACAACAAGTTCAAGATCGCCGAGCTCGTCACCAAGGTCGAGGTCTCCGAGGCCTACATCGACGACTGCGTCATGGCCCACGTCGAGGGCAGGCTCACCGCCGTCGACGCGGCCAAGGCGAAGTGGTGGGCCGGCGAGATCCAGTGCGACGTCCTCGACGAGTGCGTCCAGCTGCACGGCGGCTACGGCTTCATGAACGAGTACCGCGTCGCCCGCGCCTGGAAGGACGCGCGCGTCCACAAGATCTGGGCCGGGACGAACGAGATCATGAAGGAGCTCATCGGCCGCGACCTGGGTCTCTGAGCCATTCCACGACGTGCTGTCGGCTGGGCCCGAGAGGGCGCGGCCGGCAGCACTCGTCTTTCCTCGGTGTGGCAGCGATGATTGGGCGAACCCCGGGTAGGGGGGTTGATGAGACCTGAGACACTGGAGGGAACGTCGAAATGGAGGGAGGCCCGGTGGCCGTTCCGGCACATGTCATCTCCGTCTCCGACCGCGCCGCCGCCGGCGTGCGGGAGGACCTGTCGGGACCGCCTGCCGTCGAGCGCCTGCAGGCCGCTGGTTACGACACGAGCTCCAGCCTCGTGCCCGACGGGGCCGACGAGGTCGAGCAGGTCCTGCGCGCCGCGCTGGCCACCGGGGCGCGCCTCGTGATCACCTCGGGCGGTACCGGCGTGGGTCCCCGCGACCGCACCCCGGAGGGCACCGCGCCGGTCCTCGACCGCGAGCTCCCCGGCGTCGCCGAGCTGCTGCGGGCCGAGGGGGCGCGCAAGACCCCCTTCGCCGCACTCTCCCGTGGCCTCGTGGGTGTCGTCGATGCGGGGCCCGACCGCCCCGGAGCCCTGGTCGTCAACCTGCCCGGCAGCCCGAAGGGGGTCAGTGAGGGACTGGACGTCCTCCTGCCCCTCGCGGGCCACATCCTCGACCAGTTGTCCGGAGGCGACCACTGATGACCCGTACCGCCTGGATCTCCACCGAGGCGATCGACCTGGCCGCCATGCTCGCGAGCGTCGACCAGCCCGCCCACGGGGCCGTCGCGAGCTTCGTCGGGCAGGTCCGTGACCACGACCCCGAGGCCGCGGGGCAGGTCGTCGCCCTGCGCTACACCTGCCACCCGGACGCGCAACGGTTCATCGAGGAGGTCGTCGCCCGGACCGCCGCGCAGCACGACCCCGATGACCAGACGGACGTGTCCGCCACCCACCGGATCGGCGACCTCGACGTCGGCGACCTCGCGCTCGTCGTCGTCGTCGGCAGTGCCCACCGGGACCTGGCCTTCACGCTCTGCCGCGCCGTCGTCGAGGCGATCAAGCACGAGCTGCCGGTATGGAAGCAGCAGTTCGAGGTCGACGGTTCCCACGTATGGTCAGGAATGAGTTGCTGATGCCCCGCCCACTGATGGACACCCACGGTCGCCTGCACCGGGACCTGCGTGTGTCGCTCACCGACAAGTGCAACCTGCGCTGCACGTACTGCATGCCGGCGGAGGGCGTCCCCCTGCTGCCGAAGCAGGAGATGCTCACCACCGAGGAGCTCCTGCGAATCGTCGGTATCGCCGTCGACGCCGGTGTCGAGGAGGTGCGCCTGACCGGCGGTGAGCCCCTGCTGCGCCCTGACGTCGTCGACATCGTCGCCGGTATCTCCGCGATGGAGAGCGCCGCCGGCCCCGTGGAGGTCTCCATGACGACGAACGCGCTGCGCCTGCCCACGCTCGCCGAACCGCTGCGGCAGGCCGGCCTGTCGCGGGTCAACATCAGCCTGGACACCCTGCAGCCGGAGCGGTTCAAAGCGCTGAGCCGCCGCGACCGCTTCGAGGACACGATGGCCGGCATCGATGCCGCGGACCGGGCGGGTTTCCACCCGGTGAAGATCAACACGGTCCTGATGCGAGGAGCCAACGACGACGAGGCGGTGGAGCTGCTGCGTTGGGCGGTGGAGCGCGGCTTCGAGTTGCGCTTCATCGAGCAGATGCCGCTGGACGGCGGGCACGAGTGGCAGCGGTCCGACATGGTCACCGGCGCCGAGATCCTCGAGAAGCTGCGCACCGAGTTCACCCTCACGGAGGTGGCCGGCCGCGGTGCCGCCCCCGCCGAGCTCTTCCACGTCGACGGCGGACCGGCCAAGGTCGGGGTCATCGCGTCGGTGACGATGCCCTTCTGCGGGGCCTGCGACCGGCTGCGGCTGACCGCGGATGGTCAGCTGCGCTCGTGCCTCTTCGCCCAGGGCGAGACGGACCTGCGCACTCCACTGCGGGAGAGCGGCGACCCGGAGGAGATCGTGGACCTGATCCACTCCTGCCTGGCGGGCAAGAAGCCCGGGCACGGGATCAACGAGCCCGGGTTCCTCCAGCCGCCGCGGCCGATGAGCGCGATCGGGGGCTGAGCCCCACCCCCCGGCGCTGTGTCTCAGCCTCCGGCGAAGGGGGGCAGCACGTCGATCGTGTCGTCCGGCTGCACGGGGGCGGAGTCGTCGTCGACGTAGCGCCCCTCGTGCAGGACCGAGCAGCGCGGCAGCACCTCGGCGAGACGCTCGCCGTGGGTGCGACGCACCGCGGCGAACACCTCGCCGATGGTCGAACCGTCGACCTGCTCCTCATCGGTCCCGGCGGCCTCGGCCGCCCCGGCGAAGTAACGAACCCGTGCCATCACGCACCGTCCTTGTCTGGTTGGTCCTTGATCGTCGCGGCGATGGCCCGACGCATCGACTCGATGTCCACCGGACGGCCCTGGGCCTCGAGGTGCCCGACGGCCACCCCGAGGATGTAGGCACCCACCGGAGCCATCGGCCGCTCGAAGCCGTGCGCGATCTGCCGGGTGAGGACGTGCACCCCCCGGACGTCGACGGACTCGGGCTCGATGCCCACCGCCGCGCAGGCGTCCTCGATCCAGTCGGCCCAGCGGGCCTCCGCGGAACTCAGGTCGGTCATCGTCGTCCCTCCAGGGTCTCCACCCAGCGGGCGTGGTCGGTCCAGGTGTCGATGTCGGCCACGTCGTCGTCCCCGGCGGGGACGGTCACGAGCGTCGACTCGGCGAGCAGGCTGTGCATCGACCGGTCGCGCGGGCTGTCGAAGCGCTCCAGCGCCCGCCGCAGGGAGGCCGTGCGGTGGATTCCGAAAAGCCACTGCGGGCGCCCCGAGGCGTCGGCGAGGCACCAGCCGTCATGCTCGTCGGTGTCGACGGCGTCCGTGCGCAGGGCGTGGGCCCACGCGGCGACGAGCCGGCCGAGCGCAGGCAGCGGGTCGGCGAGGTCGCAGGCGAGCAGCACGGTCCACTCGGCGGTCGGTCCCGTCGTGGCGAGGGCGTCCAGGCCCGCGGCGACACCGGCGACCGGGCCACCCCTTGGGGGGTCCTCCACCGTGCGGTGCACCCCCTCGGGGACCTCGACGTCCCCGACCACGACGATCTCGCGGGCGTCCGCGACGGCGACGAGGACCCCGTCGATGAGGCGGCGACCACCCAGCTCGACATCGGGCTTGCTCACGCCCCCGAGCCGTCGTGCGGCGCCGCCGGCGAGCACGATCGCATCGAAGGGGATCATGCGTCCTCCCGCCGCCATGTGCCGCTGCGGCCGCCGGTCTTCTCGAGGAGGCGGACGTCGGTGATGTGGGCGCTGCGATCGCGGCCCTTGACCATGTCGATGACGGAGAGGGCGGCGACGGTGACGCTGGTGAGCGCCTCCATCTCCACCCCGGTCCGGTCGGCGGTGCGCACCGTGGCGGTGATGTCGACCCCATCGTCGGTGATCTCGAGGTCGACGACGGCGCCGTGCACCCCGATGACGTGCGCGAGCGGGAGCAGCTCGGGGGTCTTCTTCGCGGCCTGGATGCCGGCGATGCGCGCGACCGCGAGCACGTCCCCCTTCGGCACGGCGCCGTCACGGAGCAGGGCGACGGTCTCGGGGGAGGTGGCCACGTGCCCGGCAGCCGTGGCGGCGCGGACCGTGGGCACCTTCTCGGTGACGTCGACCATGCGGGCATTGCCCCGGTGGTCGAGGTGGGTCAGCGGGTGGTCCATCTACAGGCTCCTGATCTGCACGAGGTCGCCGGCGACGACCTCGTCGGTGTCCTCGGGGACGATCGCCACGGCGTGTGCGCCGGCCAGGGAGGTGACCATGTGCGAGGCCGACCCGCGGCGGTGCGTGGGCGCCGCGAGCAGACGTCCGCCCTCGTCGCTCGTCAGTGCCACGGGCACGAACTGGCGGCGTCCCGCGGGGGAGCGCCATCCCGTGGCGGCGACCGCGGTGGTCGGCCCGTCCGGCTGCTCGCGACCCAGCAGGTGGTCGATGAGGGGGCGACCGAAGACCTCGAAGGAGATGGCGGTGCTCACCGGGTTGCCGGGAAAGGCGAGCACGGGCACGCCGTTCCAGCGGGCCCACCCCTGGGGCTTGCCCGGCTGCATGCGCACGTGCCGGAAGACGCCTTGGCCGGAGCGCTCGAGGACGATCCTGGAGACGTCGAAGGCACCGACGCTCACCCCGCCGGTGAGCAGGACGAGGTCGGCGCCGGAGGCGATCGTGTCGAGGCCTGCCGCGAAGTCGGCGGCGTCGTCGGCGAGCACGACCGCATGGCTCACGGTGGCGCCGAGCTCGATGAGGGTGGCAGCGAGGTGGGTGCCGTTGGACTCGAAGATCTGCCCGCGCCCGAGGCTCCCACCGGGGGAGACCAGCTCGTCGCCGGTGGCCGCGACGGCGACGACGGGTCGGCGGCGCACGGTGACCGTCCCGGTCCCCGCAGCGGCGATGCTGCCCAGCACGCGACCGGTGACCGTCGTCCCGGCGTCGGCGATGACGTCGCCGGCGCTGACGTCCTCACCGGCCCCGCGCACGTGCCGCCCCGCCTCCGGTGCCTCGGTGATGGTGACGACGTCCGTCCCGCCGTCGGTGAGCTCGACGGGGACGATGGTGTCGGCAGCAGCCGGCACGGGAGCCCCGGTCATGATGCGCACGCAGTGACCGGCCTCGAGCGCGGGGTCGTCGGCGGAGCCGGCGGCGACGTCACCGACGACCTGCAGGGACGCCGGCACGGTGGCCACGTCGGCCTGCCGCACGGCATAGCCGTCCATTGCCGAGTTGGCGAAGGCCGGCACGTCACTGACCGCGCGAACTGGCTCGGCGAGCACCCGCCCGAGGGCCTGGCCCAGAGGCAGGTCCTCCGTCTCGGTGATCGGGCCGGCCCCCTCGAGCAGGTCGGTCAGCAGCTCCTCGAGGTACTCCTCGACCGTGAGCAGGGCGCGGGGCGTCATGGGGTCTCCTGCCGGTGGGGGACGGGGGTCGGCCAGGCGAGCATCCCGCCCTCGAGGACGAAGAGCCGGTCGTACCCCCGGGCGCGCAGGGCGGTGGCCGCAAGGTGGGCGCGGGGCCCGGCGCGGCACACGAGCACGACGTCGCGGTCGGTGGGCACGTCGGCGCTCGAGGAGGGGTCGGAGGTCAGCGTCGAGACCGGGATGTGCGCGGCGCCCGCGACGACGCCCTCGGCCAGCTCGTGGGCGTCCCGGACGTCGAGGACGAAGGGGGCGTCCGCCCCGTCCAGTCGGCCCGCCAGGTCCGCGGGGGACACGAGGGGGGTGGTCACCCCTTCGTCGGTTGGGGCCTGCGGGGTGGCACGGCGGAGCGGCCGCCGCCGTGGGTGGGTCCCCGTCGGGCGCGCGGCCAGCGGGATCTCCCGCTGGGTCATGGCGAGGACGTCGATGAAGAGGACGCGGCCGAGCAGCGAGCGGCCGACGCCCGTGATGAGCTTGATGGCCTCGGTCGCCATCATCGAACCGACCTGGCCGACGAGGGGACCGACGACGCCGGCGTCACCGCAGGCGGGGACCGTGCCCGGGGCGGGAGGCTGTGGGAAGAGATCGCGCAGCCCCGGGCCCGGGACGCCCTCGGGGGCCCCGGGCCAGAAGACGGTCAGGTGGGCCTCGGTCCGGTAGACCGCCGCCCAGACCAGGGGGATCCCGAGCTCGTCACAGGCGTCGGCCACCGCGTACCGGGTGGCGAAGTTGTCGCTGCCGTCGAGCACCAGGTCGTGCTCGTCGAGGATCTCGGCGGCATTCGAGGGGTCGAGGTGGTCACGGACACCGACGACCTCGATGTCGGGGTTGAGGGCGCGGACCCGCTCGAGCGCGCTGTCGACCTTCGGCCGGCCGACGTCCGCTGCGGCGTGGATGACCTGGCGCTGGAGGTTCGTCTCGTCGACGAGGTCGTCGTCGATGACGGTGATGCGTCCGACGCCCGCGCCGGCGAGGTAGAGCATCGAGGGCGAGCCCAGCCCTCCGGCGCCGACCACGGCGACCCGGGACGCCAGGAGGCGGCGTTGCCCGAGCTCGCCGATGGTCGGCATGAGCAGGTGTCGCGAGTACCGGCTGACCTGCGCGGCGGTCAGTGTGGGCCCCGGGGCGACGAGGGCGGAGAGGGTCATGTACCGACCGTAGTTCACTTGTGCTTGTGCAGCTCCGGGTGGTTCCAGCCGCGCTGTGGCCCGCTGAGCCCGGCCTCGTCACCGCGGACGTGGTCACGGCTGCGGTAGACGATGTACGGCCGGGTGAGGTACCCGACCGGTGCGCTGAAGACGTGCACCAGACGGGTGAAGGGCCACATCGCGAAGAGGATCATCGCGCTCATGGCATGCGCCTTGAAGCCCCACGGCGCCTCCGCCATGAGCTGCGGCTCCGGCTGGAAGATGAAGATGCTGCGCCACCACGGGGAGACGCCCTCGCGGTAGTTGTAGTGACCGCCGAACTCCAGCAGTGACCCGGCGACGGTGTTCCACATCCCGAAGACGATCACCGCACCGAGGAAGACGTACATCACCTTGTCGTTGACCGTCGTCGCGGAGAAGACGGGGCCGGTCATGCGCCGGCGGTAGACGAGGATGACCAGACCGGCGAGGGCGGCGAGCCCGGCGGGGATGCCGCCCGCGAGGGCGACCACGTGGTAGGTCTCGTCGCTGATGCCCATGGCGTCGGTCCACAGCTTCGGGATGACGAGGCCGATGATGTGCCCGGCGACCACACCGAGCATGCCGAAGTGGAAGAGGGGGCTACCGATGCGCAGGAGCTTGCTCTCGTAGAGCTGCGACGAGCGGGTGGTCCAGCCGAACTGGTCGTAGCGCCAGCGCCAGACGTGCCCGATGACGAAGGTCGCCAGGCACAGGTACGGAACGATGACCCAGAGGAATTCAGTCAACGGGGGGCTCCTACGGGGATGGTCGGGCCGAGGTCGGCCCGGGCGGAGGGCTGGGGCGTCGGGGGTCGCGCAGCGACCGCCTCGTCGAGGGCTGGGTCCATCGCGTAGGGGGACTGGTCGATACCGACCTCCTCCTGGGGCGGGCCCTCGGCGATGAGCCTGGCGAGGGCCTGCTCGTCGTCCCCCTGGAGGGTCGGCAGCGTGGCCCGCAGCGCGACGACGACGGGACGCCACGGGGACTCACGGTCGGTGAGGGCACGGTGGAGCAGCTCGATCCCGACCCGGTGGTCGTTGAGCAGCTTCCACGCGCTGGCCGGATCCGTCGTCGCCCCGAACTCCAGGAGCACGGACAGGTGGTCCGGCAGCTCGCTCCCTTCGTCGGCCATCTCGACCCCGGCGGCGCGGTAGGCCTGCTTGAACTGCACGAGGGCCGCTCCGCGCTTGCGGGTGTCGCCGTACAGGAAGTAGGTCAGGTGCAGCGAGCACTTGCGGGTGACGTCGAAGGTGTCGACGTACTCGCTCTGCACCCGGTCCAGCGGGACGGTGTCGAGCCGGTCCAGAAAGGTCAGCAGGGGAGCGCCGACCGCCTTCGGCAGCCCGGCCGCGCTCTCGCGCAGGACGGGACGAAGGGAGGTCAGCCGCTCGTCGGGGTAGTCCAGCAGCAACGAGATCAGCTGCCAGGCATCGGCCTGTGCCTGCGCCCCGAGGCTCGGGGTGCTGCGCCGGTGCCGTCGCCACGGCATCATCGCGAGTCACCCGCCTTCTCGCGGTCCGACTCCGGGAAGAGCCCCTCGGGCGTGCCCTTGCCGTCCCAGTTGAGCAGGTTGACCCGACCCGCCTTCTCGCCGCCCCCGACGAGCTCGTCGGAGGTCTGCCTGTTCTGGAGCATGTGGAAGTTGTCCACCGCGACCGGGGTCAGCGAGCCGGTGCCGGAGCCCTCGCCGAAGGGGCCCGAGCCCTCGTCGGGCTGCGTGTCGTAGCCGGAGACGGCGCAGTCGGTGGCCAGCTCCTCGAGGGAGTGGGCCTGCTCGCCGTGGGCGGTGGGGATGACGTACCGCTCGTCGTACTTGGCCAGCGCGAGCAGGCGGTACATGTCGTACATGTCCTCCTCCTCCATCCCGACCGACTCGGCGATGTGCGCCTGGGGGTCGCGGCCGAGGTTGATGTCGCGCATGTACGAGCGCATCGCGCCGAGCTTGCGCAGCACCCGGTCGACCGGCTCGACGTCACCCGCGGTGAAGAGGTTGGCCAGGTACTCGACCGGGATGCGCAGGGTGTCGATGGCGGCGAAGAGGTTGTCGTGGTCCTCCCCGTCGTACCCGGTGTCCTTGATGACGTCGACGACCGGGGACAGCGGCGGGATGTACCAGACCATCGGCATCGTGCGGTACTCCGGGTGCAGCGGCAGGGCGACCTTGTAGTCCATGATCAGCCGGCGCACCGGGGACTTCTTCGCGGCCTCGATCCAGTCACCGGGGATGCCGGCCTTCTCGGCCTCCCGCTGCACCTCGGGGTCGTACGGGTCGAGGAAGACCGAGCGCTGCGCCTCGTAGAGGTCGTGGTCGTCCTCCACCGAGGCCGCGTCGAGCACCGCGTCGGCGTCGTAGAGCATCAGGCCGATGTAGCGCAGCCGACCGACGCAGGTCTCGGCGCAGACGGTCGGGATGCCCACCTCGATGCGGGGGTAGCAGAAGGTGCACTTCTCCGCCTTGCCCGTCTTGTGGTTGAAGTAGACCTTCTTGTACGGGCAGCCGGTGACGCACATGCGCCAGCCGCGGCACTTGTGCTGGTCGACCAGGACGATGCCGTCCTCCTCGCGCTTGTAGATCGCGCCGGAGGGGCAGGAGGCCGCGCAGCTGGGGTTGAGGCAGTGCTCGCAGATCCGCGGCAGGTAGAACATGAAGGTCTGGTCGAACTCGAACTTCACCTTCTCCTCGATGCCCTTGAGCATCGGGTCCTTGGCGGCGTGCTCGGAGCTGCCGGCGAGGTCGTCGTCCCAGTTGGCCGACCACTCGATGTTCATCGGCTTGCCCGAGATCAACGAGTACGCCCGGGCGACCGGGAAGTTCTTCTGGGCCGGTGCGTTGAGGACCGTCTCGTAGTCGTAGGTCCACGGCTCGTAGTAGTCGCTGATGTTGGGCATCTTCGGGTTGGAGAAGATGTTCAGCAGCTTGTTGATCCGACCACCGGCGCGCAGCTTGAGCCGGCCGTTGGGGGAGCGGACCCACCCTCCCTTCCACTCGTCCTGGTCCTCGTACCCGCGTGGGTAGCCGAGACCCGGTCGGGTCTCGACGTTGTTGAACCAGACGTACTCCATGCCTGCCCGGTTGGTCCATGCCTGCTTGCAGGTGACCGAGCAGGTGTGGCAACCGATGCACTTGTCGAGGTTCATCACCATCGACATCTGGGCCATGACGCGCATGTGTGTTTCCTTCCTTCGCCCGGACTCAGTACTCGACCGGAGCGGTTCGCTTGCGGATCATCGTGACCTCGTCGCGGTTGTTGCCCGTCGGACCGATGTAGTTGAAGAAGTAGGACAGCTGCGCGTACCCGCCGATGATGTGGCTCGGCTTGACGAGGATGCGCGTCAGGCTGTTGTGGATGCCGCCTCGCTTCTGGTCGGTCTCGGTCAGGGGGACGTCGATGAGCCGGTCCTGGGCGTGGTGCATGAAGACCGTGCCCTCGGGCATCCGGTGGCTGACGATGGCGCGTGCGGCGACGACGCCGTTGCGGTTGACCGCCTCGATCCAGTCGTTGTCCTTGATCCCGATCTTGGCCGCGTCCTGGTCGGACATCCACACCGCCTGACCGCCGCGGCTGAGGCTGAGCATGAAGAGGTTGTCCTGGTACTCGCTGTGGATGGACCACTTGTTGTGCGGCGTCAGGTAGCGCACCGCGACCGAGACCGCCTCACCCTCGGCCTGGTGGGTGTCGCCGATGGGGCGTTCGCCGAAGAGGCGGGTCATGTTCAGCGGCGGACGGTAGGTCGGCAGGCCCTCGCCCATCGCGAGCATCCAGTCGTGGTCGACGTAGAACTGCTGGCGCCCCGTGAGGGTGTGGAAGGGCTTGAGTCGCTCGATGTTCTGCGTGAAGGGGGCGTAGCGCCGGCCCCCCGACTCGCTGCCGGACCACTCCGGCGAGGTGATCACCGGGGCCGGGGCCGCCTGCGTGTCGGCGAAGGTGATGTGGGCGCCCTCGTGCTCGGCGGACAGGTCGTGCATCTGCTGGCCGGTGCGCTTCTCGAGGTCCTTGAACCCCTCGGTCGCGAGCCGTCCGTTCGTCGTGCCGGACAGCCGCAGGATCGCCTCGGCGACGTTGATGTCGGTGTCCAGCTTCGGTCGCCCGGCGGTGGGGCCGCCGCGGACCGTGCCGTTGAGGTGGCGCAGCTCGTCGATCTCCCTGGTGGGGTCGTACTTCACCCCCTTGGTCACCATGCCCACGTTCTCGAGCAGTGGCCCGATGGCGGTCATCTTGGCGTGGACGGCGGTGTAGTCGCGCTCGACGGCGGCGATGGTCGGCATCGTCTTGCCCGGGACGGGTTCGCAGTCGCCGTGCTTCCAGTCGAGGACGCGCCCGTGGACGGCTGACATGGCCTCCGGGGTGTCGTGCCACAACGGCTTCGCCACGACATCCGTGCGGGTCCCGAGGTGGTCGACGGCCATCTCCGAGAAGCGCTTGGCGATCTCCTTCCAGGCCTCCCAGTCGGTCTTGGACTGCCACGGGGGTGCGATCGCGGGGTTGAAGGAGTTGACGTAGGGGTGCATGTCCGTGGTGTTGAGGTCGTGCTTCTCGTACCACGTGGCCGCGGGCAGGACGACGTCAGACAGCAGCGTCGAGCTGGTCATGCGGAAGTCGATCGTCATGAGCATGTCGAGCTTCCCCTCGGGCAGCTCCTCCGGCCAGGCGATCTCCTGCGGACGCAGGTCCTCGGAGGCCTGCCTCGCCTTGACCGCGTTGCTCGTCCCGAGCAGGTGCTTGAGGAAGTACTCGTTGCCCTTGGCGGAGGAGCCGAAGAGGTTGGACCGCCACAGCGAGAGCACCCGCGGGAAGTTGTCCGGGTTCTCGGGGTCCTCGATCGCGAACTGCAGGCTCCCCTCCTTGAGGGAGGAGGCGACGTAGTCGCCGACGGGGACGCCGGCCGCGGCCGCCTCGTCGGCGACGGCGAGGCTGCTGCGGTCGAACTGCGGGTACGACGGGGCCCATCCCAGTCGTGCCGACTGCGCGAGCAGATCCATCGTCGTACGGCCGTCGAAGGCACCCGTGCTGCCGTTGATCTCCTCGGCGGAGAAGGTGTCGTAGCGGTACTGGCTGGTGTTGACGTACCAGTACGCCGTCTGGTTCATGTGCCGCGGCGGGCGGACCCAGTCCAGCGCGAAGGCCATCTGCTGGAACCCCATGAGCGGGCGGACCTTCTCCTGGCCGACGTAGTGCGCCCAGCCGCCGCCGTTGCGGCCCTGGCAACCGGTGATCGTCGAGAGGACGAGCATGGTCCGGTACGCCTGGTCGGCGTGGTACCAGTGGTTGACACCGGCGCCCATGATGATCATGCCGCGCCCATTGGTGTCGATGGCGCTCTGTGCCCACTCCCGGGCCAGGCGCACGATCTGCTCGGAGGGGACCCCGCTGAGCTCGGCGCCCCACGCGGGGGTCGCGGGCACGCTCGGGTCGGTGTAGTCGCTCGGCCAGGTCCCGGGCAGGCCGTCCCGGCCGACGCCGTAGTGCGCGAGCATGAGGTCGAGGACCGTCGTGACCAGGTGGCCGCCGATGCGCCGCACCGGCACGCCCCGGCGCTCCCGGACCGCTGTCCCGTCGAGGTTGTCGAAGCGCGGCAGCTCGACCTCGACGCTCTCCTCGGACCCGTAGAGGCTCAGCCGGGGGCGGATGTCTCCCAGGTCGAGGTTCCACTGGCCGACGCCCTCCTCGCCGAAGCGGTGACCGATCGAGCCACGGGGGATCGCGACCTCGTCGGTCGCCTCGTCCAGGACGGCCGGCTTCCACATCGCGTTCTCGCTCGTGGCCTCGGGGTGGTCGAGGTCGCCGGCCACGAGGAACTTGCCGGGGGCGTAGGCGCCGTCACCCTTCTCCTCGAGACTGATGAGGTACGGCAGGTCGGTGAAGGTCTGGTTGTACTCGGTGAAGAAGTCGACCTGCCGGTCGACGAAGTACTCCTTCAGCACGACGTGGGCCAGGGCCATCGCCAGCGCGCCGTCGGTGCCGGGCGCCGCGGCGACCCACTCGTCGGCGAACTTCACGTTCTCGGCGTAGTCCGGTGAGACGGCGATGACCTTCTGCCCGCGGTAGCGGGCCTCGGTCATCCAGTGGGCATCGGGTGTACGGGTCAGCGGGACGTTGGAGCCCCACATGATCAGGTACGCCGCGTCCCACCAGTCGCCGGACTCGGGCACGTCGGTCTGGTCCCCGAACATCTGCGGCGAGGCATTGGGCAGGTCCGCGTACCAGTCGTAGAAGGAGAGCATCGGGGCTCCGATGAGCTCGTGGAAGCGGGCGCCGGAGGCGTAGCTGACCTGCGACATCGCGGGGATGGGGGAGAAGCCGGCGATGCGGTCCGGGCCCCAGCGCTTGATCGTGTAGACCTTCGCGGCCGCGACCATCTCGACGGCCTCCGCCCACGTCGCACGCACGAGGCCGCCCTTGCCGCGGGCGGCCTTGTAGGTGCGGGCCTGCTCCTCGTCCTGGACGATCGAGCCCCAGGCGACGACCGGGTCGCCGTAGGTGGCCTTGGCCTTGCGGTACATGTCGAGCAGCACTCCACGCACGTACGGGTAGCGCACCCGGGTGGGGGAGTACGTGTACCAGGAGAACGCGGCGCCGCGGGGGCAGCCCCGCGGCTCGTACTCCGGCCGGTCGGCACCGGTGGTCGGGTAGTCGGTCTGCTGCGCCTCCCAGGTGATGATCCCGTCCTTGACGTAGACCTTCCACGAGCAGGATCCCGTGCAGTTGACGCCGTGGGTGCTGCGCACGACCTTGTCGTGGCTCCACCGGTCGCGGTAGAAGACATCACCCTCGCGGCCACCCTCGACGAACATCGACCGCTGGTCCTCGGAGATGCCCGCCTTGGTGAAGAAGCGACGGGTGCCGACGAGGGCGGACGAGAGCGAGCCGTCCAGACCGGCGGAGCGGGGGAGCTCCGAGGAAGGGCGTGGGGTGGTGGTCATGAGTTGCCTCCTCTGGGGGCGAAGTCCGCCCGGGTGGTGACGTGGGCCAAGCAGTGGGTCGGGACGGCGAAGGGTTCGAGCGTGATGTCGGTGTCGCGCTCGCCGAGGACCTCGAGGGTGCCGCGGATCAGCCCGCGGTGGATCCCGCAGGCGACCTCGGGGTGCGCCTTGGCGAGGTCGATGAAGGGGCACCCCAGGAGGTCGATCCGGGCGGTCCGGCCGGTGTCCTCGGTCCGGACGCTGGGGGTGTACCCCCACACCCGCAGGGTGTCGACGAGCCGCCCGACGGTGCTCAGCCACTCGCCGGCGGTGCGGGCCGGGGCCGGGTCCTCGGGGTGGGGGACGTGCTCCCGTGCCCAGGAGATGCCGACCTGCTCGGGGTCCAGGGGCCGCCCGTCGGCGTCGGTGGCGCCGAAGGTCTCGGTCAGCAGGGTCGCCAGCAGGCGGTAGGCCTCCAGCGGCCGGTCGAGTGAACCGGGGGCGACGAGGTACTTCTTGGTCGGTCGACCGGCGCCCGCGGTGCGGACCGAGCGGCTCGTGAGCAGCCCGCCCTCGACGAGCTGGGCCAGGTGGAAGCGCACGGTCGTGACATGCAGCCCGACGAGGTCGCCCAGCTCGCGCGCGCTGAGTCCCTCGGTCCGCTGCGGACCGGGGAGGTTGGCCAAGGTGGCGACGATCTCCCGACGCACGGCCGAGCGCAGCAGGCCGGCGCCGGTGTCACCGGAGCCGGTGCTCCCTCGCGTGGACTCCTCGGAGACGGTCACGGGCATCACTCTGCCAGATAAAGAGTAATTAACCCACCGCGGGTCGACTCACCGCGTGGCGGTGATATACGCAACGGCTGTGTGGCGTATTCCCTTGATCTCATGGGGATCTCGAGACGTGTGGAGCCTGGTGGCGATCCGTGGTCCCGCGCGGGGCGGTGAGCCGGCAGGGCTCGACGGCGCTAATAAAAAGGAATAGCGCGATCAGTCGTCCTTGACCCGGACCATGCCTTCCTGGGCGATGGTCGTCGTGAGCAGCCCGTCGCGGGTGAAGACCTTCCCGACGCCCAGCCCACGGCCACCCTGGGCGGAGGGCGAGTCCTGCGAGTAGAGGAGCCACTGCGAGGGGTCGACGATCCGGTGGAACCACATCGAGTGGTCGAGGCTGGCCACCCGCAGGCTCGGATCCATCCACGACCGGCCGTGACGGCGCAGGACCGACTCCAGCAGGGTGTAGTCGGACATGTAGGCCAGCACCGAGGCCTGGCGGTACGGGTCGGCCCCGACCTCGCCCAGGAGACGGAACCAGACGTCCTGCCGGGCCGCGTGGGCGCCGTCGACCTGCAGCGTGATGTCACCCTCGACGTAGCGGTGGTCGACGGGCCGCCCCACGAGGTGGAGGGCGCGCGGGTGGTCGATGGTCGCGAACTTCTCCGCCACCGGTGCCAGGTCCTCGGGCGCGGGCACGTCGGGCATCTCGTCGTGGTGGTCCAGGCCGCCGGCCGGGTCCTGGTAGGAGACGGTGAGCGAGAGGATCGTCCGGTCGTGCTGGAGTGCGTGCACCCGCCGGGCGGAGAAGGAGCGTCCGTCCCGCATCCGCTCGACCGAGAAGCGGATCGGCAGGGTGTCGTCGCCCGGGCGGAGGAAGTAGGCGTGCAGCGAGTGCGGCAGCCGTCCCGGGTGCTCGTCGCGGATGGTCAGGTTGGCCGCCGTGAGGGACTGGGCGAGCACCTGTCCGCCGTAGACGCGGTTGTGGGGTTGCTTGAGGCTGTCGCCCTCGTAGACGTCGATGTGGGGGGTGCCCACGCCGACGGAGACGTCGTCGACGCCCGTGACCGTGATCCGCCCCGTCCCGAGCCTGCGCAGCTCGAGGATGGACAACAGGGCGGCCAGGGAGCGCGCCTGGCGCTCGGCGGGGGTGAGGTCGTCGGTCACGAGCCGTCTCCATTCATCGGGTCAGGATCGAAGGTTATGCGATGCCTCGGCTCCCACTCCGTCGACGGCAACGACTGGGCCCGTCCCGTCGACCCCGGGACCGGGCGTCAGCCGTCGATCGCCAGGGCGAAGGGCAGGACCTCGTCCGCGCCGGCACGTCGCAGGGCCCGGGCGGCGACGGTCAACGTCCAGCGGGAGTGCACGACGTCGTCGACGAGCAGGACCGGGCCCGCAAGACCGGGAAGCGCGGCGGCCAGCTCCGGCCCGACCTCCAACCGCTCCCACACGGCCGCGAGCCGGTAGGCGGAGTTGCCGCCGGGCTCCCCGACCGGACCGCCGTCGACGAGGTCGAGGGAGCCGAGGACGGGCAGGCGCCCGATCTGCCCGAGCTGCGTCGCGAGGGAGGTGACGAGCGTCGGACGGCTGCGGGAGGGGATGGTCACGATGCCGGCAGGGCGGGTGCGCCAACCCCACTCGGCGAGCACCCGGACGACCGCACGCACGGTCGACTCCGGGACGGGCGGGTCGGTCGCGAGCAGCTCGCGCACCCGGGGACCCCAGCCCAGGTCGGTGACACGGGCCAGGGCGCGGCCGGGGGACATCCCCTCGTCGGGGGGGATCTTGCCCTTGACCGGCACCCCGAGCCGGTCCATGCCCGTGGGCCACTGCGCCCGCGGGTCGAGGTCGACTCCCGCCCGGTCGAGGGTCGAACGGGCCGACCCGAGGGCGTCGTCGGCGACGTCGGCGTCGATCCACGGCCCCGCGCAGCGGTCGCACCGGCCGCAGTCCGTCGCGCTCGGGTCGTCGAGAGTGCGCTGGAGGAAGGCCATCCGGCAGCCGTCGGTGGCGATGTAGTCGAGCATGTGCTGCTGCTCGGCCTCGCGGGCGGCCGCGACCCGCTCGTACCGCTGCGCGTCGTAGACCCACGGTTGCCCCGTGCTGGTCCAGCCGCCGCTGACCCGCTGGACGGCGCCGTCGACGTCGAGGACCTTCAGCAGCAGCTCCAGACGGGTGCGGCGGATGTCGACGATGGTCTCGAGGGCCGCCGTCGACAACGGCTTCCCGGCCTCGGCCAGCGCGGTGAGCACCGCCGCCGCCTGGTCCTCCCGCGGCATGGACGAGGAGGCGAAGTGCTTCCAGATCGCGACGTCGTCGTGCCCGGGCAGGAGCACGACGTCGGCGCGCTCGGTGGCGCGACCGGCGCGCCCGACCTGCTGGTAGTAGGCGACCGGTGACGAGGGGGCACCCAGGTGCACGACGAAGCCGAGGTCCGGCTTGTCGAAGCCCATCCCCAAGGCGCTGGTCGCGACGAGGGCCTTGACCCGGTTGTGGCGCAGCGCATCCTCCATCCGCGCCCGCTCCTCGGCGTCGGAGCGACCGGTGTAGGCGGCCACGGTGTGCCCGGCAGCCGTGAGTGCCGCCGCGACGTCCTCGGCGGCACTGACGGTCAGGGTGTAGATGATGCCGCTGCCCTCGAGCCGGCCCAGGTGGGTGGCCAGCCACGCCAGGTGGCGGTCCATCCCGGCGCGGGGCAGGACCGCCAGCCGCAGGCTGTCCCGGGCCAGCTGGCCGCGGATGGTCAGCACCTCGCTCGTGGCCCCGGCGGCCAGCTGCTCGGCCACGTCCCGCACGACCCGCTCGTTGGCGGTCGCCGTCGTCGCGAGCACCGGGGTGCCCTCCGGAAGCTCGGCGAGCAGGTCCTTGATCCGGCGGTAGTCGGGGCGGAAGTCGTGCCCCCAGTCGCTGACGCAGTGTGCCTCGTCGACGACGAGCAGGCCGCAGCGGCGGGTGAGGTCCGGCAGCTGCTCGGCCCGGAATCGGGGGTTGTTCAGCCGCTCGGGGCTGACGAGGAGGACGTCGACCTCGTCGGCCGCCAGCCGGGAACGGACCTCGTCCCACTGCTGCGCGTTCGCCGAGTTCATCGAGACGGCACGCACCCCCGCCCGCTCGGCGGCCGCGATCTGGTCACGCATCAGCGCCAGCAGGGGCGAGACGATGAGGGCCGGACCGGCCCCCTTCGCCCGCTGCAGCGTGGAGGCGACGAAGTAGACCGCGGACTTGCCCCACCCGGTGCGCTGCACGACGAGCACCCGGGAGCCACCGCCGACGAGCGCCTCGATCGCCTCGAACTGCCCGTCACGGAAGGTGACGTCGTCACGGCCCACGAGCCGTCGCAGGACGTCGGTCGCGTCGTCGAGGAGCGTGGTGGCCGCGGGGGAGGAGGTCATGCAGCCACCGTAGGCGAGGCCGCTGACGGCGCCGGTCCCGCCGGAGGCGGTGGGGACGAGCGCAGCCGCGGTGCGAGGATGTGGACATGAGCGAGCACCCCCCGTCCTCCCCGCGCTTCAGGGCCGACATCGGTCTGCGCTGGGGGGACATGGACGCCTTCGGGCACGTCAACAACGTCCAGTACCACCGCCTCCTCGAGGAGGCCCGCATCCGTGCCTTCGGCGACTGGTTCCACGCCAGCGGCAGCGAGCGGATGATGCGGTCGGGCGTGCTGCTCGCGCGGCAGGAGATCGAGTTCCTCGGCCAGCTGGCCTACCGGCCCGAGCCCGTCAGTGTCTCCATGTGGATCACCCGCATCGGCGGTGCCAGCTGGGAGATGGCCTACGACATCGGTGACCCCGACCCCGGCAGCACGACGGTCTACGCCCGGGCCGAGAGCACCCTCGTCGCCTTCGACATGACGGCACAGCGACCGCGGAAGCTCGACGCGGACGAGCGCGCCGCCCTGACCGCCTACCTCGGCGAGCCGGCAGCGATGAGGCGTCGTCGATGAGTCTGCGCCTGGCCGACGACGCGAGTGCGCAGGACCTCGCCACCTACCTGGCGAGGGCCCGGCGGGTCGACGACTCCGGCGACGTGCGGCTGCAGGCCGTCGGTGACGTCCTCGCCGCGTGGACCTGCGTCCTGCCGGGACGGGGCCTGGGCAGCGCCGGCCTCGTGCTCGGCCTGCGGACCTTCGCCCTCGCCGAGCCGGTGCGCCGCGACGTCACCGTCCCGCTCGGCGCGGTGACCGACCGCCTGGCGCGCAGCGGGCCCGAGATCCCGGACCCCCCGATGACGACGCAGCCGTCGTGGGGCGCGCTGAGCCCACCCCGCTCCGGCTGGGAGCCCGTCGGCACGCTCCCTGACACGCTGCTGCGCGAGGTGGCCCTCGCCGGCATCGAGGAGGTCGCGCAGGGCGCCCCGGACGGCTCCGGGAGCGCCGCCGTGGCGGACCTGCGGGCGCGGGTGTGGGGTCGGCCCGTCGACGCGACCCCGCCGGTGCCGGCGGGCACGGCATTCGGCCTGCACGTGCTGGGCTTCCTGCGACCGGACGAGCAGTCCGTGGCGAGCGTCCACACGACCGGCCCGTGGACGCGCGTGGCCACCGACCGGGGCTTCGTCATCGCCCGGTGAGCCCGTCCTAGGGTGGCCGCGTGGACACCCTGACCGCCGACATCCCCGCCGGAGTCGATGACGCGACCCTGGCCCTCGAGCTGACCCGCCGTGCCGCCGGGCTCGCCGCCCGGATGCGTGCGGAGGGGCTCGCCGGGGAGCAGAAGACCTCCGTCTCCGACATCGTCACCGCGGCCGACCACGCCGCCGAGGCGCTCGTCGCCGGCACCCTCGCGCGGCTGCGCCCCGATGACGGGATCGTCGGTGAGGAGGGCGCGGAGGCGCAGTCGCTCTCCGGGCGCACCTGGGTGATCGACCCGGTCGACGGCACCTACAACTTCCTCGCCGGCCTGAGCACATGGTGCAGCGCCCTGGCCCTGCGGGACGCCGAGGGCACGGTGCTCGGCGCCGTCCACCAGCCCGCCGTCCACGAGTCCTGGCTCGGTGGGCGCGATCGGCCGACGACGCTCGACGGCATCGAGGTCGCTCCCCTGCAGGACCTGCCCCTCGCGCAGGTCGCGATGGCCACGTACCTGCACCCGGCCTTCCTGCCCGACGCAGACCTGCGCGACCCCTGGCTCGCGGCGATCTCGGGAGCCGCGACGGTGCGGATGTTCGGCTCCGGCTCGTGCGACCTGGCGGCCGTCGCCGGCGGTCGGGTCGGCGTGTGGGCCCAGCACTCGGTGCCCGAGTGGGACTGGCTGCCCGGTGCCGCGCTGGTGCGGGCGGCCGGGGGCCACGCCGAGCAGGTCGGGGTGCGCGGCCGCGTCTGGAGCGTCGCCGGACGACCGACGGCCGTGGCCGAGGTCATCGCCGCCCTGTGCTCCGCCTGACCTCAGCGAAGGGGGTTGCCCCGCTCCGCGAGCACGTCCCGGAGGGTGTCGATCCGGTCGGAGACGATGCCGTCCACCCCGAGGTCGAACAGGCGGTGCATCTCGGGGGCCTCGTCGATGGTCCACACGTGGACGTGCTTGCCGAGCCGGTGGGCGGTCTCGACGAGCCGACGAGTGACGACGGTGGGGGTGACCGGGCCGATGCGGTGGGTCACGGGGATCTGCAGGGCCTGCGCGGGGGAGCGCAGCAGGCGGGGGACGACGGAGGGCAGCAGTCGCATCGTGGCGACGTCGGTCGGGCCCGCGGAGGTGGCGAGGCGGGGACCGAGCGCCTTGCGGGCCGCGCGCAGCCGGGAGTCGCTGAAGGAGCCGATGCACACCCGGTCGATCGCGTCGTGGCGACGGATCGCCTCGGCCAGCGGGGCGATCGCTCCCCGTGCCTTGATGTCGATGTTGAACCTCACCTGCGGGAAGGTCTCGAACAGCTCGTCCATGAGTGGCACGGCGTCGGTGCCGTTGATGCGGGCGGCGGACACCTCGCTCCACGGCAGGTCCGCGATGGCGCCGCGACCGTCGGTGACCCGGTCCAGCACGTCGTCGTGGAAGGCGACGAGGCGACCGTCGGTGGTCGCGTGGACGTCGGTCTCCAGGTACCGGTAGCCCATCGCGACGGCCTCGTCGAAGGCGGCGACGGTGTTCTCCCGCCCGACATTGGGCTCGTAGGTCGACCCGCCGCGGTGCGCCAGGCCGATCGGGGTCGGGTCGGAGAAGTAGGGGAAGTCCTCGGCCCGACGACCGGGGCTCACGGCGCGTCGCCGCGGTCGAGGAAGCCGACGATGCGCTCGATCGTCGCGTCCCGCGCGGCCTCGTCGAAGTCGGGGACGCCCGGGTCGGTGAAGAGGTGCCCCCGCCCGGCGGTGACGTGGTCCTCGAAGGGCGCGCTGCTGGCCCGCACCGCCTCGCCGAGCGCCTCGACGTCGGGTGGGGAGATCCACGGGTCGGTCGCGTACCGGTGCACCTGGACCGGCACCCCCGACCACGGGGGGCGCGGTGCGGTGACCGAGTGCATGAGGATCGCCGCCCGTGAGCCGGGGCGCTTGGCGGCCAACCGCTGGGCGAAGAAGGACCCGAGCGAGAAGCCGGCGAGGACCGTCTCCTCGGGGAGCCCGTCGGCGACGGCGCGCACGTGCTCGAAGTACTCCGGGTGCGCGTCCCGGTGGGCGATCCCCTCGGCCTCGACGTCGAAGACGTGGCCCTCGTAGAAGTCGGGGACGGTCACCTCGTGGCCGTGCCCGCGCAACCGCTCGGCGAAGTCCTCGACTCCCTGTCGCAGACCGAGGGCCGAGTGGAGCAGGAGGATCGGTGCCATGGGGACTCCTTCGTCGTTCAGCCGAGTGTGGCCCAGACCGCCGTGTCCGTGGGCACCTTCCGGCCGTCGAGATCGTCGGAGGCCACGAGCACCGTGGCGTCCTCGGGCAGCTCGACGGGGGTGTCCGAGAGGTTTACGAGGACGAGCGTGCGCTCCCCGTCGGGCGCGGTGACGACATAGCCGAGCACGTCCTCGCCCAGGGACTCCACCTCGGCGAGGGCTCCCCGTCCCAGCCCGCGCAGCCGGCGCAGGGCGAGCAGGGAGCGGTACAGCTCCAGCGTCGACCCCTCGACCCCGGTCTGGACGTCGACGGCCAGGTCCGCGTAGCTCTGCGGCTGCGGCAACCATGCGGCTCCGGTGGTGTTGAAGCCCAGGGCCCGGGCCCCCTTCGTCCACGGCATCGGCACGCGGCACCCGTCGCGACCGCGCTCGAGGCCACCGGTGCGCAGCCAGGTCGGGTCCTGGCGCACGGCGTCCGGCAGGCTCGTGTGCTCCGGCAGACCGAGCTCCTCGCCCTGGTAGACGTAGGCGCTGCCGGGCAACGCGAGCATGAGCGTGGTCGCCGCGCGGGCCCGGCGCAGACCCAGCTCGGCGTCGGGTTGCGGGTCGCCGGCGCCGATGCCGTTGGGACGCGCGGCGCCCTGCGGCAGGCCGAAGCGGCTCGCGTGGCGCAGCACGTCGTGGTTGCTCAGCACCCACGTGGCGGGCGCCCCGACGGCGTCGTTCTCGGCGAGGGACTGCGCGATGACCGCGCGCAGCGGCTCGGCCAGCCACGGGGTCTCCAGGAAGTCGAAGTTGAAGGCCTGGTGGTACTCGTCCGGCCGCACGTACCGGGCCAGCCGGTCCGCGGGGGCCACCCAGGCCTCGGCGCACATGATCCGCTCCGGCGTGCCGTAGGAGTCGAGCAGCTCGCGCCACCCCCGGTAGATCTCGTGGACCCCGTCCTGGTCCCAGTACGGGGCCTCGTGGGTGACCTCGAGGAGCCCTCCGGGGTGCCTGTCGTAGTCGGGCAGCCCCTCCTTCTTCACCAGGCCGTGCGCGACGTCGACACGGAAGCCGTCCACGCCACGGTCGAGCCAGAAGCGCAGGATCCCCTCGAAGTGGGCACGCACCTCCGGGTTCTGCCAGTTCAGGTCCGGCTGGCTCGGGTCGAAGAGGTGGAGGTACCACTGGCCCGGGCTTCCGTCCGGCTCGGTGATGCGGGTCCACGCGCCCCCGCCGAAGTTGGACAGCCAGTCCGTCGGCGGCAGCTCACCGTCCTCGCCGCGCCCGTCGCGGAACATGTAGCGGTCCCGCTCGGGGCCGCCGGGCTCAGCGGCCAGCGCCTCCCGGAACCACTCGTGCTCCCAGGAGGTGTGGTTGGGCACGAGGTCGACGATGACCCGCAGGTCGAGCTCGTGGGCCCTGGCGATGAGGGCGTCCGCGTCGGCGAGGGTGCCGAAGGCCGGGTCGACGTCCCGGTGGTCGGACACGTCGTAGCCCGCGTCGTTCTGGGGGGAGCGGTAGAAGGGGGAGAGCCACACCGCGTCGACCCCGAGGTCGCGCAGGTACGTCAGGCGAGAGGTGATCCCCGCCAGGTCGCCGACCCCGTCGCCCGCGGCGTCGGCCCACGAGCGCGGGTAGATCTGGTAGATCACGGCGTCGCGCCACCAGGGCGCGTCCGCCTCCGATGCGGGATGGAGGTCGCGGGTGGGAAGGGGGGTCGGGACCCGGGTGGTCACAGTCGCTGTCCTTCGTCGTCGGCATTGATGAGCATGTCCGCGGCCCGGCGGAAGTAGTCACGCATGGCCGCGTCGTGCGCCTCGGGCAGGTCGAGGGTGTCCATGGCGGCGAGCATGTGCCGCATCCACCGGTCGCGCTGGTCCGGGGTCACCGCGTAGCCGACGTGCCGCATCCGCAGTCGCGGGTGACCGCGCTGCTGGCTGTACGTCGTCGGTCCGCCGAAGTACTGCTCGAGGAACATCCGCAGGCGGACCTCGGCCGGGCCGAGGTCCTCCTCGGGGTAGAGGGCCCGCAGCGTCTCGTCCTGCGCGACCCCCTCGTAGAAGGCGTGCACGAGGCGCACGAAGGTCTCGTGCCCGCCGACCTGCTCGTAGAAGGTCCCTGAAGGTTGTGCGTCCACGGTCTTCAGCCTCTCAGATCGTGTGGTTGCCGCCGATGGGCGGGAGCGGGGGGCCGGCGATGCCCTCACGGTCGAAGGCGTCCTTGACCCGACGCCGGATCTCGCGCTGGATCGACCAGTTCTCGTTGGGTGCGCAGGTGGCGAAGACCCGCACCGTGATCGTGCCGGCGGTGATGGTCTCCACCCCGAGCACGCTCGGGGCCTCGCGCAGCACCTCGCCCCAGTGGGTGTCGTCGGTCATCTTCGAGACCTCCTCGCGGATGATCCCGATGACGTGGTCGACGTCCTCCTTGTAGGAGAAGGGCAGGTCGACCATGACCGTCGACCACCCCTGGCTGCGGTTGCCGATGCGCAGGATCTCACCGTTGCGCACGTACCAGACGACGCCGTCGAGGTCGCGCAGCCGCGTCACCCGGAGGGAGACCTCCTCGACGGTGCCGACGGCCTCGCCGGTGTCGATGTAGTCACCGACGCCGTACTGGTCCTCGAGGATCATGAAGATGCCCGACAGGTAGTCCTTGACCAGCGCCTGGGCGCCGAAACCGAGGGCGACGCCACCGACACCCGCGGAGGCGAGCAGCGGCGCGAGCGGGATCGCCATGAGCGCCAGCACCGTGAGTGCCGTGATCGTGGCGATGACGATGGTGGCGATGCTGCGCAGGAGCGAGCCCGTCGTCAGGGCCCGTTGCCGGGAACGCTCGCGCACGGTGGTCGCCGACATCCCTCGGGCGCGCTTGTGGTCCCGCTTGGCCTGGGCGGCCTCGCTGCGGGCGATCGAGGCGTTGATCGCCGAGGTGATCGCCCGGTGCACCAGGCGCCGGGCCACGTAGGCCACGACGAGGGTGAGGACGATCCGCAGCGGGGCGCCGAGCATCCACTCGAGGGCGCCACCCCACGTGAGCTCCCGCACGGGGTCGTTCTCCGGCAGGTCGACGAACGGGAGGTCGGTCAACGTCACCGGCCGTCACGCTCCTGGGCCCGCACGGCGCGGACGACGGCATCGCGACTCTCCGCGACGAGGCGCCGCAGGCCGTCGGGCGCCTGCGGGTGCTCGTCCAACCAGGCCTGCGTGGTCGCGAGCAGCTGCGGGCCGGCCAGGGCCATCGGGTAGAACCCGAGGACGATGCCCTCGGCGATGGCGTGCGTCCGCGTCGACCACACCTCCTCGAGGACGTCGTGGTACCGATCGACGAAGGGGGTCAGCAGCGCCGGATCGACGACCCGGCCGAAGCCGAGGCCGTGGGCGTCGACGACGGAGTTCGGGGTGTCGGTCGCGACCACGCCGGCCTGCCACGCGGCCTCCTTGGCCTCGGCGGTCGGGATGCTCCCGGCAGCACGGGCGGCGCGCTCACGACCGGTCGCCGTGTTGTCCCCCTTCGCCTCCTGCGCGATGGCGTCGGCGTCGGCCTCGCCGGCGGCGGCGAGACCGGTGAGGAGGGTCCACCGCATGTCGGTGTCGACGGCCAGGCCCTCGAGGGTCGTGCTGCCGTCGAGCAGGCCCGAGACGAGGTCGGTGTCGGCCCCCGGGGAGAGCATGTTGGCGTGCGCGGTGACCAGCTGCAGCTGGGCATCGCTGCCGGGCGCAGCCGTCTCCGCCAGCGAGCGAAGGGAGGTGACGACCGCCTCGCGCAGTGCCTCCCGGTGCTCGGGGGCGCTGTAGGTGGCCACGCACGTCGACACCTGGGCCAGCAGCGTGCGCAGCAGCGTCGAGTCGTCCAGCCCGTCGAGGACCGGCATGACCAGGTCGACGTACTCCCGGGCGGCCATCTCGGCGTCACGGGTCATGTCCCAGGCCGACGCGAGCGCCAGCGACATCGGCAGCGACTCGCCGAAGGCCGTGGGGTGAGCGAGCAGCGTCGCGAGGGAGCGCTCGTCGAGACGCAGCTTCGCGTACGTCAGGTCGTCGTCGTTGAGCAGCAGCAGGTCCGGCTGGAGCTGCCCGACGAGATCCGGCAGGGGGGTGCGCTCGCCGTCGACGTCGACCTCGAGGCGCTCGCGCCGCACGAGGGCACCGTCGACGAGGTCGTACAGGCCGACCGCGAGGCGGTGCGGCCGCAGCGTCGGGAAGCCCTCGGCGTGGGTCTGCTCGATGACGGCGTCGACGTAGTGCCCCCGCTCGTCCACCTCGACGAGCGTGCGCAGGGTGTTGACCCCGGCCGTCTCCAGCCACAGCTGCGACCAGGACCGCAGGTCCCGGCCGGACGTGGCCTCCAGCTCGACCAGCAGGTCGTCCAGGGTGGTGTTGCCCCACGCGTGCTTGTCGAAGTAGGCCCGGATGCCGTCGCGGAAGGCCTCACGGCCCACGTAGGCGACGAGCTGCTTGAGGACCGAGGCGCCCTTGGCGTAGGTGATGCCGTCGAAGTTGACCTCGACGTCCTCGAGGTCACGGATCGGCGCGACGATGGGGTGCGTCGAGGACAGCTGGTCCTGGCGGTAGGCCCAGGCCTTCTCGTGGGTGCAGAAGGTCGTCCACGCGTCGGTCCACTCGGTGGCCTCGGCCTGGCAGGTGGTCGAGGCCCACTCGGCGAAGGACTCGTTGAGCCACAGGTCGTTCCACCACTTCATCGTCACGAGGTTGCCGAACCACATGTGGGCCAGCTCGTGCAGGACCGTGAGGGCGCGCCGCTCGACGAGCGCGTCGGGGACCTTGGAGCGGAAGACGTACATCTCGTGGAAGGTCACGCAGCCGGCGTTCTCCATCGCCCCCATGTTGTACTCCGGCGTGAAGACCTGGTCGTACTTCGTGAACGGGTAACCCCGCCGGAACTCCTGCTCGTAGAAGGCGAAACCGGCCTTGGTCAGCGCGAAGAGGTTGTCCGCGTCGAGGTACTGCGTCAGCGACCGACGGCAGAAGATGCCCAAAGGCACCTCCTTGCCTCCGGAGACCAGCGAGTCGCGCACGACGTCGTAGGGGCCGGCGACGAGCGCGGTGATGTAGCTGCTCATCCGCTCGGTCGGGGCGAAGGCCCACGTGGCCACGCCCTCCCGACCGGGGACGGGCATCGGCTCCGGGGTGGGGGAGTTGCCGATGACCTGCCAGTGCGCGGGGGCCGTCACGGTGAGGGCGAAGCTCGCCTTGAGGTCGGGCTGCTCGAAGACCGGGTACATGCGGCGGCTGTCCGGGACCTCGAACTGCGTGTAGAGGTAGACCTCGCCGTCCACGGGGTCGACGAAGCGGTGCAGTCCCTCGCCGGTGTTCATGTACCGGCCGGTCGCGCGGATGGTCACCGTGTTGTCGTCGGCCAGGTCGTCGAGACGCACCCGGTGCTCGGCGACGATGTCCGCCGGGTCCAGCGCGGTGCCGTTGAGCACGACCTCGTCCACGGACTCGCCGATGAAGTCGACGAAGGTGCTGCTCCCTCCCTTCGCCGTGAAGCGGATGGTGCTGGTCGTCGCGAACGTCGTCTCCGAGGTCGTCAGGTCGAGCGTGATCGCGTGGTCGTCCACCGCCACGAGGGCCGCACGATCAGCGGCCTCCTCGCGGGTGAGGTTCTTCCCGGGCACAGGGTCTCCTTCGCATCGGGCACTTTTTTCCCATGCTTTCACGCACCGGGCCCGACGACCGATCTGCCCCGAGCGTCTGCGACCATGGGGCCATGCCGAGACAGCCCGTGGAGATGTGGTTCGACCCCCTGTGCCCGTGGGCCTGGCTGACCTCGCGGTGGTTGATGGAGGTCGAGCAGGTCCGGGACGTCGAGGTGACCTGGTCCCAGATGAGCCTGTCCGTGCTCAACGAGGGTCGGGACCTGGACGAGGGCTACCTCGACCTGATGGCCCGTGGCTGGACGCCCGTACGGGTCATCGCCGCGGCCCGTCGGGCCCACGGTGACGAGGTCACCAAGCCCCTCTACGACGCCATCGGTACCCGCATCCACCTGCAGGAGCAGCAGGACTTCCACAACGTGGTCTCCGAGGCGCTCGCCGAGGTCGGCCTGCCCGCGGAGCTGATCGAGGCCGCCGACGGCGAGGAGCACGACGAGTTCCTGCGCGAGAGCCACCAGCGGGCCATCGACCTCGTCGGCGACGACGTGGGCACCCCGGTCATCTCCGTCGGCGAGGTCGCCTTCTTCGGCCCCGTCGTCAGCCCGGCCCCGAAGGGGGAGGCCGCCGGTCGTCTCTTCGACGGCTGCGTGCTCGTCGCCGGGACCGACGGCTTCTTCGAGCTGAAGCGCACCCGCACCCGCGACCCGATCTTCGACTGACCCGGCCCCACCCCTTCCCACACACCGGAGAGAGACCTTGCGCGTTCACATCGGCGGCGACCACGCGGCCTTCGAGCTCCACCAGGAGCTGCTGACCTTCCTTGCGGCGGAGGGCCACGAGGTCACCGACCACGGGCCACTCGAGTACGACGCCGTCGACGACTACCCGGTCTACGTGCTGCGGGCCGCCGAGGCCGTCGCGAGCGACCCAGGCAGCCGCGGGATCGTGCTCGGCGGTTCCGGCAACGGTGAGCAGATGGCCGCCAACAAGGTCGCCGGCATCCGAGCGGCCCTGTGCTACAACGCCGAGCTGGCCCGTCTGGCCCGCGAGCACAACGACGCGCAGGTGCTGTCCATGGGTGGCCGGATGCAGTCGCTCGCCGAGGCCAAGGAGATGGTGCAGGTCTTCCTCGCCACGGAGTTCACGGGCGAGGATCGCCACCAGCGACGCATCGACATGGTGAGCGCGTACGAGTCGGACGGGACCCTCCCGCCACTGCCCTGAGGCACCGATTCGCCAGCCCCCCACGGGTGCTCGGTTCGTTGCTGATCGGTCACGGCCCTTCACACGGGGCCCTCGGACGCTTATGGTGCGATCAGGTCCCGCCGTTCGGCGGCACCGTGGACGACCGGGGAGTGCGAGCGTGTCTGCGATCCTGCCGAGTCGTGCGCCCGTGTGGGCAGAGCGACGATGGCTGCCGCGGTCGCTGCCGCGGATCGAGGGGACACCGCTCCTGCTGACGGTCCTGGGGACGGTCCTCCTGATCGCCGTGGCCCACCAGGTCTGGGCGGCAACGGTCCCGCTCGTGACGCTGGTCCCCGTGTGCCTCCTGGCGACCACGCTCTGCTCGCTGCAGCAGGTGCGGACGGTCTTCGGCGTCGTCCTGGTCTGTGTCGCCGGGGCCATCGTCTTCACCGGCGAGGGGATGGTCGGCACCCTCCCCCTGATGATCTCCCTGGCCCTGATGTACGCGGTCGCCACGTCGCGCTCGCACCACGGGGCGGCGACCTTCGAGGGTGACCGGATGCTCGGTGACCTGCGCTCGCGCCTGCACGCGATGGGCGACATCCCGCGGCTGCCGTGCGGGTGGCACGCGGAGCGGTCCTTCGCCACCGCGCACGGCAATGCCTTCGCCGGTGACTTCAACATCACCTCGTCGAGCCGGTGCGGTCGTCGGCTGGAGATGGTCCTCGCCGACGTCAGCGGCAAGGGGCAGGCCGCCGGCACCCGCGCGCTCGTCCTCGCCGGCGCCCTCGGCGGCGTCATCGGATCGGCCACCCCGCACCGCGTGCTGCCGATGGCGAACGAGTTCCTCGAGCGGGACGGCTGGGACGAGGGCTTCGCCACCGCCGTGCACCTCTGCCTCGACCTGGAGACGGGCGAGGCGACGGTCGCTTCGGCCGGCCACCCCCCGGCCATGCACTACGACGCCGGCTCCGGACGGTGGGTCCCGCTCGACGGCAACCGCGGTCCGGCCCTCGGTCTCGTCCCGGATGCCGAGTACCCGCAGGCACACACCGTCCTCAACCGCGGCGACGCACTCCTCGTCTACACCGACGGCATCATCGAGTCGCGCGGGCGTGACCTCGACGACGGCATCGACTGGATGCTCGGTGCCGCCCAGGCCCGCCTGACCAGCGGCTTCCCCGGGCTCGCCAAGACCCTCGTCGCCGGTGGCCGGGCGGGGGCCGAGGACGACCGCGCCGCTGTGATCATCTGGCGCGACTGAGCTCGGGGTAGCCTGTGCGGCCGTGACCACCTCCGAGCCCGACCCGCACGAGCCCGACCAGTACAAGGCGCCCCTGACGGACACCCCCCTGACCGAGGAGGGGCGCTACCGCGCGACCGTGCGCACCTTCACCCCCCGCTGGCGGATGTCCCCGCAGACCCAGGAGCGCATGGACACGCTCCTGCCGCGCTACGCCGTCCCGACGACACCCCTCGACCCCGTCGAGGCCTTCGGCCGGGACGTGCCGATCGTCCTCGAGATCGGGTCGGGCTACGGCGAGTCGGCCCTCGCCTATGCCCGCGAGCACCCCGACCACGGGGTCATCGCCGCCGAGGTGCACGTGCCCGGTGTCGCCCGGTTGATGGCCCGCGCAGAGGAGGAGGGCCTGGCCAACGTCCGCGTGCACCGGGGTGATGCGATCGAGTACCTCGTGCAGTGCGTCGGGGCCGACCAGCTCACGGCGGTGCACCTGTTCTTCCCGGACCCGTGGCCCAAGGCGCGCCACGCCAAGCGGCGATTCGTCCAGCAGGACACCCTCGAGATGATCCTGCACCGGCTGCGTCCCGGTGGTCACCTGCTCGTCGCCACCGACCACGCCGCCTACGCCGACCACGTACGCGGTCAGCTCGAGGAGCACGGCGGCGTCGCCGTGGTCGAGGGGGAGCGCCCCGGCTGGCGGCCGAGCGCCGGCTTCGAGGACAAGGGCAGGGCCGCCGGCCGGGCGATCCACGAGTTCCGGATCACGGCGAAGGGGGAGTGAGCGGCCTCGCGTCCACCCCGTCGGGGTGGTGCTCACCGGTGCGGGGTGTCCCCACACGGGTGCACACCACCCCGACAGGCCGTCTCACCAGAGGTGCGCGACGTCGATGACCAGACGGGCCCCGTCACCGGGACCGTCGAGCACGAAGGCGCGGAACGGCAACCGCGCCCGCACCCCCAGCCCGATGGTCGTCTGCCCCTCGAAGCTGCCCGCCCACGCCACCTGGCGGAAGGTGCGGTAGCCGGACACGTCCACCAGGTTGGTGCGGCTGGCCGGCCGGTAGGTCGGCCTCCCGTGGTTGTCGTACGCCGGTGCCTTCAGGATGATGCGCAGGTCGGCGCCGCCGCGCAACGGGACGGCGGTGCCACTGCCGTCCATGCGGACCGTGCTGACATAGCGCACGTCGTGGCCGAGCCGACCGGGCACGTCGTCGACGTCCAGGACGAGGCGGTCGAAGCAGGCGTGCCGGCCGGAGCGCACGTTCGCCAGCGTGCCGCTCGTGTACGTGGGTGCCGCCTTGGCCAGCGAGCCCCACGTCAGGTTGCAGTAGGACGCGGTGGCGGCCGGCGCTGCTGCCGGTACCGCGGCCACGGTCGCGGCGGCCGCGACTGCACCGACGGCGAACCGACTGAGATTGCGACGAGTGTTCATGACGACTTCCCCTTTCGCCGAGGGCGTGAGCCCGGCGCGCGACGCCCGGTTGCGTCATGGATCCAGACGTGCGAAGGGGGAGGCGGGTTGCCGGCCGCGGCCGGTGGGTGCCGAACCGTTATCCACGACGAGGCCCGCAGGACCCCGGGGGGTCCCGCGGGCCTCGTGCCGGGGAGCGGGTGACGGGAATCGAACCCGCGTAGCCAGTTTGGAAGACTGGGGCTCTACCATTGAGCTACACCCGCGCGCAGCCCCCGAGTCGGCCTGTGGCGCAACGGTCGGAGCAGCAGGGGTTAGCCTAGTCCCCGCACGCAGCCCGAGCGCAATCGGGTCAACGGGGTATGGCGCAGCTTGGTAGCGCGTCCGCTTTGGGAGCGGAAGGCCGTCGGTTCGAATCCGGCTACCCCGACCACGCAGGCACGGGCTTGGCCCTCGCCACCGTCGGGGTGGCAGTCTTGCGCTCGTGATCAGCGACCCGGCGAGCTACCTCGCGCTCGTGACCGCACTGGGCGTGGCCTGCCAGGTCCTCGCATGGGCCGTACGCATCCCCTCCATCCTCGTGCTGCTCATCGTCGGCTTCGGTCTCGGTCAGGTGGTCACTGCCGACGCGGTCCTCGGGCGGGACGTCCTCTTCAGCGGCGTGACCCTGGCCGTGGGGATCATCCTCTTCGAGGGCAGCCTGTCGCTGCGCCTGAGCGACATCAGCGACCTGGGACGCAGCACGGTGCGGCTGTGCACCGTCACCGTGGCCATCGCCTGGGCGCTGATCACGCTGACCGGGTGGCTGCTGGGCTTCCCGCTGGAGCTGGCGCTGCTCGTCGGCGCCGTCCTCGTGGTCACCGGACCGACGGTCATCGGCCCGATCCTGCGCCAGCTGCGCCCGACCCGGCGCATCGCCGCGCTGCTGCGGTGGGAGGGCATCGTCGTCGACCCCATCGGGGCGATCCTCGCCGTTCTCGTCTTCCAGGCCGTCCTGGCCAGGACCTCGGCCGACCCCGTCAGCGCGGTCCTGACCTCGCTCGGGACGACCATCGTCACGGCGGTTCTGATCGCCCTGGTCCTCGGCGTCCTGCTCGAGCAGGCCATCAAGCGCCACCTCGTGCCCGACTTCCTCCACGGTGCGGTCTTCCTCGCTGCCGCGGTCGGTGCGTTCGCCCTCTCCAACTCCATCGAGTCGGAGAGCGGGCTGCTCACGGTGACGATCATGGGCGTCTTCCTGGCCAACCGTCCCAACCTCCACCTCGAGCACGTCACCCAGTTCAAGGAGCACCTGCAGGTGCTCCTCGTCGGCATCCTCTTCATCGTGCTCGCCGGCCGCGTCTCGCCCGAGGCCGTGGTGGAGATCGCGCCCGTTGCGGCGGTCTTCGTCCTGGCCCTCGTACTCGTCGTCCGTCCTCTGAGCGTCTTCCTCGGGCTCGTGGGAACCGGCGCCACGAAGGAGGAGCGGCGCCTGCTCGCCTTCATGGCGCCGCGGGGCATCGTCGCCGCCGCCGTGGTGAGCATCTTCGCCCTCGAGCTCGCCCATGCGGCCGAGCGTGCGTCCGACCCCGAGCACGCGGCCCGCCTCGAGCACCTCGGGACGGAGGCCGCCCGGATGGTGCCGCTGGTCTTCCTCGTCATCGTCGCCACGGTCGCCATCTACGGGCTCGGCGTGGGCCGGCTCGCCGAGCGGCTCGGGCTGGCAACGACCTCGCCCCAGGGGGTCATCCTCGCCGGGGGCGACGAGTGGATCGTGCGCGTGGCCAAGGCGCTCGACGACGTCGGGGTGGACGTCGTCATCGTCACCGTCTACCGCGCGGCGCTGCAACGGGCCCGGATGGCCGGGATGCGGGTCGAGATGGCCAACCTGCTCAGTGACTACGTCGTGCGCGACATGGACCTCGCGGGCCTGAAGACCTTCGTCGCCGCCACCGACCAGGACGAGCGCAACACCATCGCGGCCCGCGAGTTCTCGCACTTCCTGGGACGGGCGCACGTGTTCCAGCTGGCCGTTGCGCCCGCCGAGCACGTCGGTGCCGACCGCACGGAGACGGCCTCGCACCTGACCGCGCGCACCCCCTTCGCCCCCGCCCTGGAGTACAAGGAGCTCACCGAGCGGGCGAAGGAGATGGACGTGCGGCGCACCTCGCTGACGGCGAAGTACACCTACGAGGACTTCCGGAGGATGTACGGCGGCAGGGCCATCGCCCTCTTCGCGGTGCGTGGTCGCGAGGTCGCTGTCGTCACCGAGAAGTCCTCGCTCGAGGGGGAGCTCACCCTCATCTCGCTCGTGCCGCGGGAGGACTGAGCACCCGCGCATTCGGCCTGTGCGATTCCAGCCGATACAGTGGTTTCTCGTGTCCCGGCCAGCCGGGACGGTGCGTGTGCGCCCGACGGTCGACACCCGACCCGAGAGCCACCGCCCCAACCCCCGTCATCGTCCAGATCGTGTGGAGTGCCTGCAGTGAAGAGTGCCGTCGAGAACCTCAGCCCGACCCGGGTCAAGTTGACCGTCGAGGTCCCGAGCGAGGAGCTCCAGCCGCACGTCGACGCGGCCCTGAAGTCGATCGGTGACCAGATCCAGGTCCCCGGATTCCGCAAGGGCAAGGTGCCCGCGCGGATCATCGAGCAGCGCGTCGGCAAGGGCGCGGTCATCCAGGAGGCCGTCAACGAGGCCCTCCCGGAGTTCTTCGGCAAGGCCGTCGACGAGACCGAGATCGACCCGATCGGCCAGCCCGAGGTGGACATCACCGAGGTGCCGATGACCGACGAGGAGAACCTCAAGTTCACCGTCGAGGTCGACGTGCGCCCGGAGGTCACCCTCCCGGACTACGACGGGCTGACGATCTCCGTCGACAACCTCGAGGTCACCGACGCGGACGTCGAGGAGAAGCTGACCGAGCTGCGCGAGCGCTTCGGCACCCTCGTCGGTGTCGACCGCGCCGTCGAGAACGGCGACTTCGTCTCCATCGACCTCAAGGCAGAGGCCGCGGGCGAGGAGATCGACTCCGTCGAGGGCGTCTCCTACGAGGTCGGCTCCGGCAACATGCTCGAGGGCATGGACGAGGCGCTGCTCGGCATGGCGAAGGGGGAGACGAAGGACTTCTCCGCCCCGCTCGCCGGTGGCGACCAGGCCGGGACCGTCGCCGACTGCACCGTGACCGTCCACTCGGTCAAGGTCCGTGAGCTGCCCGAGGTCGACGACGAGTTCGCCCAGATGGCCAGCGAGTTCGACACCGCCGCCGAGCTGCGCGAGGACGTCGCCAAGCAGGCCGAGCAGGCGAAGAAGTTCGAGCAGGGTATCCAGGCCCGCGACAAGGTCCTCGAGCACCTGCTCGAGTCGACGGAGATCGCCATCCCGGAGAGCATCGTCGAGACCGAGGTGCACAACCACCTCGAGCAGGAGGGTCGTCTCGAGGACGAGGAGCACCGCGCCGAGGTCGACGAGCAGACCCGCAAGGCGCTGAAGACCCAGTTCCTCCTCGACGCCATCGGCAAGGCCGAGGAGGTCGAGGTCGGCCAGCCCGAGCTCATCGAGTACCTGATGATGCAGGCCCAGCAGTACGGCATGGAGCCCAACCAGTTCGCCCAGCTGCTCGACCAGCAGGGCCAGGTCGAGGGCATGGTCGGTGAGGTGGCCCGCCGCAAGGCCCTGGCCGCCGCGCTCGACAAGGCCACGATCGTCGACGCCGACGGCAACGAGGTCGACCTCGACGAGATCACCCCCGGTGGCGACGAGGACGAGGCCGCCGAGGGTGCCGAGGGCGACGCCCCGCAGGCCGAGGTCGCCGAGGCCGAGGCCGAGGTCGTGGAGGCCGAGTCGGCCGAGACCACCGAGGACGAGAAGGCCTGACCTCCTCCACCTCACGACGAAGGGGGTCACCGCCGATGGGTGGTGACCCCCTTCCTCGTGCCCGCACCGCGGTCTTCATGACCTTCGCGGTCAACGGCTTCGGCTTCGCCTCGTGGGCCTCCCGCATCCCCGACATCCGCACCGACCTCGCCCTCACCCCGGGGGAGCTCGGCCGCACGCTGCTCGCGGGGGCGCTCGGCTCCGTGCTCGCCCTGCCGATGGCCGGTCGCGTCATCACCGCGCTGGGCGCCGCCCGGACGACGACCGTCGGCGTCCTCGTGGCGGCCGTCGGGCTCGTGGCCCTCGGCGTCGGGCTCGACCTCGTCGGGAGTGCCGTCGCGACGGCGCTCGGCCTCCTCGTCTTCGCGGTCGGGGTCTCGCTGTGGGACGTGGCGATGAACCACGAGGGCGCAGCCGTCGAGCAGCGTCTCGGCCGGACGGTCATGCCGCACTTCCATGCCTGCTTCTCCGGTGGCACGGTCCTCGGCGCCCTCGTGGCGGTGGGGCTGGTGGCCCTGCACGTGCCCGTCCTCGCGCACCTCGCCGGCGCCGCGGTCCTCGTCCTCGCGGTCGGTCTCCCCACACCGCGCGCCTACCTCGCCCGCACGCAGGAGCCGGTCGGGGTGCCGACGACGCCCACCGCACGGGGGAGCGCCTGGCTCGAGCCGCGCACCCTCGTCATCGGCCTCGTCGTCCTCGTCGCGGCCCTCACGGAGGGCACCGCCAACGACTGGATCGCCATCGCCGTGACCGAGGGGCACGACCAGCCGGGGTGGGTCGGCGTCCTGGCCTTTGCCACCTTCCTCGGCGCGATGACCTGCGGACGCCTGCTCGGGGTGGGCCTGCTCGACCGCTTCGGCCGCGTCCCGGTGCTGCGCGGCACCTTCGTGCTCGCCGCGCTCGGATCCCTGCTCGTCGTCCTCGGGTCGACCCCGCTCGCTTTCGTCGGCGTCGTGCTCTGGGGCGTCGGCGCCAGCCTCGGCTTCCCGGTCGGCATGAGCGCGGCGGCGGACGACCCGGTGCGTGCGGCCGCCCGGCTGTCCGTCGTCTCCACGATCGGCTACGTGGCCTTCATCGTCGGACCGCCCCTCCTCGGCCTGATGGGGGACCACGTGGGTGTGCTGCGTTCCCTGCTGCTCGTCGGCCTGCTGGCCCTGCCCGCCCTCGTGGCCGTGACCGCCGTGCGCGAGCGGCAGGTGGACGCGCGCTGACGTCGTTGCGTCCGGGATCGCGACGTTGCACACTCGTTCAGCACCCACCACCAGGAGGACCCCCATGACCGACGGCGCCTTCGCCTCGCCCGCCACCGTCGAGGACCCGGAGGCGCTCGCGACCACCGAGCGCGCCCAGTCCGACCTCGCCTCGAGCATGCGGGAGCTGGTCGACGCGTGCGTGCGCACGCGGGTCGACGACGAGACGCTGACGAGCATCGCGGCGGAGGTCCGCGAGGTCACGCAGCGGCTGCTCACGCACGCGCAGGCCGGTCCGCTCGGGATCGAGACCGCGAGCGACGGACGCCTGCGCGACCACGGCAACCCGATGGTCGGCATGCGCAACCCGATCGCCCCGCCGCTGCACGTCACCGGTGACGCCGAGGGCAACATGCGCTGCACCTTCACCCTGGGTGCCGGCTACGAGGGACCTCCCGGGTGCGTCCACGGCGGGATCGTCGCGGCCGTCCTCGACCAGGTCGTCGGGTCGGCGCCGGCCAGGATCGGTCGGCCGGGACTGACCGCGTACCTCAACACCACCTACCGCCGGCCGACGTCGCTCGGCGTCGAGCACGTGGCCCGTGGCTGGGTCGAGGAGGTCGACGGGTGGAAGGTGCGCGCCCGGGGTGAGATCCGTGACCCGCAGGATCGGGTCACGGCGGAGGCCGACGCGCTCTTCGTTGTCCCGCGGTGGGCACGCGAGCACATCGGCACGCCGACCGGCGACGCGGGCGAGTTCCCTCCGGACGATGGGGCGTCGCCGCGCACGCCGACCCCGTAGCGTGGTGCCATGAGCAAGTTCGACGCGGATCCGCCCGAGGCACCCGAGGCACCCGAGGCGCCCGAGGCGCTCGAGGTGGAGGACCCCGGGGAGCCCAACTTCGCCCAGGTCTTCTTCCCCGCACGGCCCAAGGGCCTGCGCCCGCGCGCCCGGTTGCGCCAGCAGGGAGCGCCGTCGCGGGCCCAGGTCCGCTCGGGGGAGCCCGAGGGGTCCAACCCCGTCTACGTCGACTGGCTCTGCGGGCAGTCGATGCTCCAGGACGCCAAGGAGATCGCCAACCAGTTCAGTGGTCTGGGCTCCATGTGGCAGAACCCCTTCGCCCAGCCCGACCCGCGGGCGGCTGTGCAGACGGCATCGGTGTGGTTCACCGCCTACCCGATCTCGATGATCACCCGTCGGGGGGAGTCCTTCCTCGGCACGCTCGCCGACCCGGACCTGTGGGCCGCGTTCGAGCACATCGGCATCCACGGTGTCCACACCGGACCGGTGAAGCGGGCCGGAGGGCTGTCGGGGTGGAACCCGACCCCGAGCGTCGACGGGCACTTCGACCGCATCGGGACACACATCGACGAGCTCTTCGGCACCGAGGAGGACTTCCGGGAGATGTGCCGGGTCGCCGCCGAGCACGAGGGCACCGTCATCGACGACATCGTCCCCGGCCACACGGGCAAGGGCGCCGACTTCCGTCTCGCCGAGCTCGGCGTCGGTGACTACCCGGGGATCTACCACATGATCTCCATCCCTCCCGAGGAGTGGCACCTGCTGCCCGACGTCCCCGAGGGCAGGGACTCGGCCAACCTCGACGAGATCGACGAGATGGCCCTGACCGAGGCCGGGCACATCATCGGTGAGCTGCAGCGCGTGATCTTCCACGTGCCCGGGGTCAAGGACACCAACTGGTCGGCCACGGCCCCGGTCACCGGCCCGGACGGCGTGACCCGACGCTGGGTCTACCTCCACTACTTCAAGGAGGGGCAGCCCTCGATCAACTGGCTCGACCCCACCTTCGCCGGGATGCGCCTGGTCATCGGGGACGCCCTCCACAGCATCGGTGACCTCGGCTCCGGTGGCTTGCGCCTGGATGCCAACGGCTTCCTCGGGGTGGAGCGCACCCTCGAGGTCGGGCCGGCCTGGTCCGAGGGGCACCCGCTCTCCGAGGCCGCCAACCAGCTCATCGGCTCGATGGTGCGCAAGGTCGGCGGGTTCACCTTCCAGGAGCTCAACCTCTCGATCGAGGACATCCGGGACACCGCCGCCGGTGGTGCCGACCTGTCCTACGACTTCATCACCCGGCCCGCCTACCACCACGCGCTCGCCACGGGGGACACCGAGTTCCTGCGGCTGACCCTGCGCGAGGCGCAGCGCCTGGGCGTCGACGCGGCGGGCCTGGTGCACGCTCTGCAGAACCACGACGAGCTGACCTACGAGCTCGTCCACTTCGCCAGCCGTCACCGCGAGGACGTGTTCACCTTCCGCGAGGGGGAGGTGACGGGGGAGGAGCTCGCCGAGACGGTCCGCGCGGAGCTCACCGGGGCGCTGACCGGGGACGCCGCCCCCTACAACCTCGTCTTCACGACCAACGGGATCGCCTCGACCACCGCGTCCGTCATCACCGGGGCCCTGGGGTTCAGCGACCTCGACGCACTCACCGGCGAGCAGGTCGAGCAGGTGCGCCGGGCGCACCTGCTGCTCGCGATGTACAACGCCCTCCAGCCCGGCGTCTTCGCGCTGTCGGGGTGGGACCTCGTCGGGGCGCTGCCGATCCCGGCGGAGGAGATCGAGGACCTCCTGCGCGAGGGTGACACGCGGTGGATCCACCGGCCGGCCTACGACCTGCTCGACGTCGCGCCCGACGAGCAGTGGTCGACGTCCGGGATGCCCCGGGCGCGCACCCTCTACGGCCCGGTCGACCGCCAGCTGGAGGATCCCGACTCCTTCGTCACGCGGCTGCGCGAGATCCTCCACCTGCGCGGCTACTTCGCCGTCGCCACGACGCGCCAGGTCGACGTCCCCGACGTCGCCCACGCGGCGATGCTCGTCATGGTGCACGAGTACGAGCAGGTCCCGGGGCAGCTGCAGGTGACCGTGCTCAACTTCTCCGCCGACCCGATCTCCGGGACGGTCATCAGCGAGCGCCTCCAGCCCGGGTCCCGGCTGATGGACATGGGCGACGGCTCCGTCTTCGGCGAGGTCGACCAGCTGCACGGCTTCCACGTCGAGCTCGACGGCTTCGCCGGTCTCGCGCTCCTCGTCAGCCCGCCGAGGCAGGAGGCGTCGTGAGCGAGCGGCCCCGCATGCGGATCCGCCCGCTCGGCGGCGCCATGGGCTGCCTGGGCATGATCCTGTTCTCGGTGATCGCCTCCGTGGTGCTCACCGTCGTGCTCAACCTCCTCCTGCGGTGACGGCACGGGCGAAGGGGGTGGCCCCCCTTCGCCCGTGCGTTGCGCTCACGGCGAACACGTGCCGGGCACGGGAAACAGTCCGGCCCGGCTGGCGTTAGGCTCAATGACAAGAAGGCGATGCACAGCCAGTCGATCGACAATCACCGCCGTCACGGCGGAGAAGCGAGTGAGCGTGAGCAACAGCAGCGAGATCGTCGCGGCCGGCCCGCAGGGCGGGATGGGCCTCGACGACCACATCTACCAGCGCCTCCTGAAGGAGCGCATCATCTTCCTCGGGTCGGACGTGCGCGATGACAACGCGAACGCGATCTGTGCCCAGATGCTGCTCCTGGCGGCGGAGGACCCCGAGAAGGACATCTGGCTCTACATCAACAGCCCCGGCGGGTCGATCTCCGCGGGCATGGCGATCTACGACACGATGAAGTGGATCCCCAACGACGTCGCGACCGTCGCGATGGGTCTGGCCGCGTCCATGGGCCAGTTCCTCCTGTCGGCCGGGACGAAGGGCAAGCGGTACGCGACCCCGCACGCCCGCGTGATGATGCACCAGCCCTCGGGTGGCATCGGTGGCACGGCCTCCGACATCAAGATCCAGGCCGAGCAGATGCTCTTCGTCAAGACCCAGATGGCCGAGCTGATCGCCGAGCACACCGGCCAGACCGTCGAGCAGATCAGCAAGGACTCCGACCGCGACCGGTGGTTCGGTGCCCAGGAGGCCATGGAGTACGGCTTCGTCGACCACGTCTTCGAGCGCTCCGACCAGACGGGCCGCGGGGACGACAACCCCGTCACCGAGTGAGTCCCTTCCCCGCGAGCCCCCAGGAGACACCCATGAACTTCGATACCCAGCTGCGTACCGACCAGCCGGGCGGCGCCCCGATGCGTCCCGGTCCGTCCAACCGCTACGTCCTGCCGCAGTTCGAGGAGCGCACCTCCTACGGCATGAAGCGGACCGACCCGTACACCAAGCTCTTCGAGGACCGGATCATCTTCGTCGGCGTGCAGATCGACGACGCGTCCGCGGATGACATCATCGCCCAGCTGCTCGTGCTCGAGTCGATGGAGCCCGAGCGCGACATCCTCATGTACATCAACAGCCCGGGTGGCTCGTTCACTGCCATGACGGCGATCTACGACACGATGCAGTACATCCGGCCGGACATCCAGACCTTCGTCATCGGCCAGGCGGCCTCCGCGGCCGCGGTCCTGCTGTCCGCTGGTGCGCCGGGCAAGCGCTTCGCCCTGCCCAACGCCCGGGTGCTCATCCACCAGCCCGCGCTCGCCGGCGGCGCCGGCGGCCAGGCCAGCGACATCGAGATCCAGGCCAACGAGGTGCTGGGCATGCGCACCTGGCTCGAGGAGACCTGGGCCCAGCACTCGAACAAGAGCGTCGAGCAGGTGCGCGAGGACATCGAGCGCGACAAGCACCTCACCGCGCAGGAGGCCAAGGAGTACGGCCTCATCGACGAGGTGCTCAGCCCGCGCAAGGCCTCCCTCGAGGACTGAGCGACCACGACGACGAAGGGCCCCGGTTCGCCGGGGCCCTTCGTGCTGCCCGGGTACGACACCCGGTGTTCCGCTGATAGCGGACAAGGGCGACGCGCCCCCGTCCGGGGGTGTCGAATGGAGGCGAGACACCCCCGTTTGGGTACCGTCGACCCACAGGCGGCCGGACGGGCCGACCCACCAGGCAGGAAGGACCGGACGTGGCACGAGTCGGAGAGAGCGGCGACCTGCTCAAGTGTTCCTTCTGCGGCAAGTCGCAGAAGCAGGTCAAGAAGCTCATCGCCGGTCCGGGCGTGTACATCTGCGACGAGTGCATCGACCTGTGCAACGAGATCATCGAGGAGGAGTTGACCGACTCCGGTGACCTCGGTCTGGACGAGCTGCCCAAGCCGCGCGAGATCTTCGACTTCCTCGAGACCTACATCGTCGGTCAGGACAAGGCGAAGAAGGCGCTGGCGGTCGCGGTCTACAACCACTACAAGCGCATCCAGGCCGACGACGGTGCCGCTGCCAAGCGCGACGAGGACCACGTCGACATCGCCAAGTCCAACATCCTGCTCATCGGTCCGACCGGCTGCGGAAAGACCTACCTCGCCCAGACCCTCGCGCGGATGCTCAACGTCCCCTTCGCCATCGCCGACGCCACCGCGCTGACCGAGGCGGGATACGTCGGCGAGGACGTGGAGAACATCCTGCTGAAGCTCATCCAGGCCGCCGACTACGACGTGAAGAAGGCCGAGCAGGGGATCATCTACATCGACGAGGTCGACAAGGTCGCCCGCAAGTCCGAGAACCCCTCGATCACCCGGGACGTCTCGGGCGAGGGCGTGCAGCAGGCACTGCTGAAGATCCTCGAGGGCACGACCGCCTCCGTCCCGCCGCAGGGTGGCCGCAAGCACCCGCACCAGGAGTTCATCCAGATCGACACGACGAACGTCCTCTTCGTCGTCGGCGGTGCCTTCGCCGGCCTGGAGAAGATCATCGAGTCGCGCATCGGCAAGAAGGGGCTGGGCTTCGGCTCCGAGCTGCACAAGTCCACCGACCTGGCCGAGGCGATCACCGAGGTCATGCCCGAGGACCTGATGAAGTTCGGCCTCATCCCGGAGTTCATCGGCCGCCTGCCGATCATCACCACCGTCAGCCCGCTCGACCGGGAGGCGCTGGTGCAGATCCTGTCCGAGCCGAAGAACGCGCTGGTCAAGCAGTACCGCAAGATGTTCGACATCGACGGGGTGGAGCTGGAGTTCACCGACGACGCCCTCGAGGCGATCGCCGAGTCCGCGATCGCCCGCGGGACGGGCGCCCGCGGCCTGCGGGCCATCCTCGAGGAGGTGCTCATGCCGGTGATGTTCGACGCGCCGAGCGACGAGGGCATCAAGCAGATCGTCGTCACCGAGGAAGTCGTGCGCGACAACGTCCTGCCGACGATCGTGCGCCACGAGGAGACGGGCAAGCGCAAGCACAAGCGCTCCGCCTGACCCACCTGACAGGATGACCGGGTGAGCGCGCCCTTCCGGCTGGCGACCGGGTCCTCGGGCCCGCGGCAGCAGAGCCCGACGACCTGCGGGTCGGCGTGCGCGACCGTGGCGAGGATGCTCGTCGACGGCCCCTTCGCCCGCTGGGTCGTCCACGGCGAGGGACACCCCATCCCCGGCGCCGAGGGCACCACCTTCCCGGAGCGCTTCGCGTCTTGGGAGCGCACCGTCCAGGCTCGGACGAACGGGTGGGCCACCCCGGGCGGCAGACCGGCCATGGCGTGGCCACGGGCCTTCGGGACACCACCGTGGGGTCTGAAGCAGGAGCTGGAGAACGGCTGTGCCCGCGTCGGGACGCGCTACCGGCTGGTCCCGGTCCGCGGCCACATGCAGGAGGCGCTGCGCGCCCGGTACCGCCGCCTGACCGATCTCGTCGTCGACGGAGAGCCGGCGGCCCTCTACGTGGGCAACTCACTGCTGCCGCGCCACATCACGCTCGTCATCCCGGGCGCGCGCCCCGGTGAGCTCACCGTGTACGAGCCGAGCTCGGGGCAGGTGCTGCCGCTGACCGAGGACGAGTTCGCCACCCGACGTCTCGACCTGGGTGGGTGGTCGGTGCCGTGGATCCTCGTCCAGCCCACCGGCCACCGGCGGGCGGGCAACGGCTCACCGGCGATCGCCCCGTGGCGGGTGCCGCAGCTGGCCCCCGACCCGACCCCGGAGGCGTTGCGCCGGGAGCCGGGCCGGGAAGGGGTCAGTTCTTCTTCGGCTTGACGAAGGGGATCAGCTCGACGTCGCGCAGCCCGATCTCCTCGCCCTCGGCGTGCTCGAAGGAGCCGGAGAGCCGGCCGGCGCTGCGCAGGTCGGACTCACCGACGCGCACGAGCTGCGCCGTCGCCGCGGGGGCGACGAGGGTGGCCGCGGTGATCTCGCTGCGCATGCCGACCTTGGCGTCGGACTTGGCCTTGCGGATCTGGGTGAGGGCCTCGCCGACCGCACCGAGGACGGCCGCGTCACCGCCGGACGGCAGCTCGTCGGCGGTCGGCCACGTGGCGCGGTGGACCGAGCCCTCGTGCCACCAGGACCAGACCTCCTCGGTGGCATAGGGCAGCACGGGTGCGAGCAGGCGCAACAGGGCATCGAGCGCGAGCCGCAGGGCGGCGCGGGCGGAGGCCGTCCCGGCGGGGTCCTGTCCCTCGCCGCCGTGGGCGCGGTCCTTGACCAGCTCGATGTAGTCGTCGCAGAAGGTCCAGAAGAAGGTCTCGGTCACCGAGAGGCTGCGGGTGTAGTCCCAGGCCTCGAAGCCCGCCGTCGCGTCGGTGATGACCCGGGCGAGCCCGGCGAGCATCGACTGGTCGAGCGGGTTGGTCACGGCGGCGGCGAGGTCGCCCTCGACCGTGCCGAAGCCCAGAGCGAACTTGCTCGCGTTGAGCAGCTTGATCGCCAGTCGGCGACCGATCTTCATCTGACCGGTGTCGTAGGCGGCGTCGGTGCCCAGGCGGCTGGAGGCGGCCCAGTAGCGCACCGCGTCGGCACTGTGCTCGACGACGACGTCCTCGGGGGTGACGACATTGCCCTTGGACTTGCTCATCTTCTTGCGGTCGGGGTCGAGGATCCAGCCGGAGATCGCGGCGTTCTTCCACGGCACGCTGCCGTGCTCGAAGTGCGCGCGCACGACCGTGGCGAAGAGCCACGTGCGGATGATGTCGTGCCCCTGCGGGCGCACGTCCATCGGGAAGACCCGCTCGAACAGATCAGAGCGGCCGGACTCGCGCCCCAACCAGTCACCGGCGATCTGGGGGGACAGGGAGGAGGTGGCCCAGGTGTCCATGACGTCGGGGTCACCGGTGAAGCCACCCGGCTGGTCGCGCTGGTCCTCGGTGTACCCCTCGGGCACGCTCGCGGTCGGGTCGATCGGGAGCCGCGACTCCTCGGGCACGAGCGGCGACTCGTACCGCGGCTCGCCCTCGGCGTCGAGGGCGTACCAGACGGGGATCGGCACGCCGAAGAAGCGCTGGCGGGAGATGAGCCAGTCGCCGTTGAGACCGGCGACCCAGTTCTTGTAGCGCGACTTCATGAACTCGGGGTGGAAGGCGATCTCGTCGCCGCGGTCCTGCAGCGTCTCGTTCAGCTGGGCGTCCCGGCCACCGTTGCGGATGTACCACTGGCGGGAGGTGACGATCTCCAGCGGCTTCTCGCCGCGCTCGTAGAAGTTGGCCTTGCGCTGCGTCTTCTGCGGCTCGCCGTCGAGGTCACCGCAGGCGCGCAGCGCCTCGACGACGACCTCGCGAGCCGAGTGGACGGTCTTGCCGGACATCTGCGTGTAGACCTCGGCGCCCGTCTCCCCGGAGATCCACTCGGGGACGTCGGCGGCGATGCGGCCGGCCCGGTTGACGACCGAGCGGGTCGGCAGCTGCAGCTCACGCCACCAGATGACGTCGGTGAGGTCACCGAAGGTGCAGCACATGGCGATGCCGGCGCCCTTGTCCATCTCGGCGCCGCGGTGGGCGAGGACCGGGACCTCGACGCCGAAGATCGGCGAGGTCACAGTGGCACCGAAGAGACCCTGGTAGCGCTCGTCGTCCGGGTGCGCGATGAGGGCGACGCACGCGGGGAGCAGCTCCGGGCGGGTGGTCTCGACGTGGACCGGGCCCTCGGCGCCGTGGAAGGCGACGCGGTGGTAGGCGCCCGGGTAGTCGCGCGCCTCGAGCTCGGCCTGGGCGACGGCGGTCTGGAAGGTGACGTCCCACAGGCCCGGGGCCTCGGCGGTGTAGGCCTCACCGCGGGCGAGATTGCGCAGGAAGGCCGTCTGCGCCGTCGCGCGCGAGTGCTCGTCGATCGTGCGGTACTGGATGGCCCAGTCGAGGCTGAAGCCGAGGCGGCGGAAGAGGGACTCGAAGGCCTCCTCGTCCTTGACCGTCAGCTCGTCGCACAGCTCGATGAAGTTCTGCCGGCTGACGGGGACCTGGTCGGCGGCCTTGATCGTCTTCGTCGTCCCGGCGAAGGGGGGAGTGAAGTCCGGGTCGTAGGGCAGCGAGGAGTCGCCGCGAACGCCGTAGTAGTTCTGCACCCGCTTCTCCGTCGGCAGGCCGTTGTCGTCCCAGCCGATCGGGTAGAAGACGTTGAACCCCTGCATGCGCTTGTAGCGGGCCATGCAGTCGGTGTGGGTGTAGCTGAAGACGTGCCCCATGTGCAGGCTGCCGCTCGCGGTCGGCGGCGGGGTGTCGATGGAGAAGACCTGCTCGCGCCCACCCGCACGGTCGAAGGCGTAGGTCTCCTGCTCGCGCCATACCACTGCCCACTTCTCCTCGAGCCCGTCGAGGGAGGGACGCTCCGGGATGCGGGCAGCGTCGGGGGACAGGGAGTGCTCGCTCATGGGCCGAATCTTCCCATCCCCGCTCACTGCCCTGCCAATCGGGCCCACCGCCGACCCGGCGACGTCGTAGTCTGTCGACATGCGTCCACCCGAGCCCCTGTACCGGCTGATCATCATCATCGCCCGGGTCATCTTCCTCATCAACGGATACCGCTTCACGATGAAGGGGGAAGCCAACGTCCCGCGCCGCGGTGGTGCCGTCATGGCGATCAACCACACCGGATACCTCGACTTCGTCTTCGCGGGGCTGAGCGCCCGCAAGAGCCGCCGCTGGGTGCGCTTCATGGCCAAGAAGTCGATCTGGCAGCACAGGGTCGCCGGTCCGATCATGCGCGGGCTCAAGCACATCCCCGTCGACCGCCACGCGGGCGCGGGCGCCCTCGCCGAGGCGACGAACCGGTTGCGCCAGGGCCAGATCGTCGGCGTGTACCCGGAGGCGACGATGTCGCGCTCCTTCGAGATCAAGGAGCTGAAGTCCGGCTCCGTGCGGATGGCCAAGGACGCCGGCGTGCCGATCCTGCCGACGATCGTCTGGGGCGCCCAGCGCATCTGGACCAAGGACGTGCCCAAGCGTCTGGGCCGCACGAACGCCCCGATCCACATCACCGTCGGCGAGCCCATCCACGTCGGGCCGGACGACGACGTCGCCGAGGTGACCGCCCACCTTCGCCGGGTGATGAAGCAGATGCTCGACGAGACCCTCGCGGCCTACCCGCAGCCGAAGGGGGAGGAGCTGCGCTTCCACCCGGCCCGCCTCGGCGGCACGGCGCCGACGTACGAGGAGGCGTACTCCAAGGACCGCAAGGACATGACCCGCAGGAAGGACCAGTTCAGCAAGTAGGACCGGTCCTCAGAAGCTGCCGTGCCCCAGGTGCGACATCGCCTGCTGGAGCAGGGCACCGTGGCCCCCGGCCATCTCCGCCTGCAGCCCGGTCTCGCTCGCCTCTGCGGGGGTGAGCCACGCCAGGTCGAGGGCGTCGTGCTGCGGGGCGCAGTCACCGCGCACAGGCACGATGTAGCTCAGCGCGACCGCGTGCTGGCGCGGGTCGTGGAAGGGCGTGATGCCCGGCGTCGGGAAGAACTCGGCGACCGTGAAGGGCACGGGGGAGGCGGGGACGGAGGGCAGCGCCATCGGGCCGAGGTCCTTCTCCAGGTGCCGCACGAGGGCGTCGCGCACCCGCTCGTGGTAGTTGACCCGACCCGCGATGAGCTCACGGTCCATCGTGCCGGTGTCGGAGGCGCGCAGGAGCAGCCCGACCCTCGTCACCGAGCCGTTGTCGGCCACCCGCACGGGGACCGCCGCGACGTAGAGGATGGGGACCCGCCCGCGGATGTTGTCCAGGTCCTCGCGGCTGAGCCACGCTTCGTGTCGGTCCAGGTCCGTCGGCATGGCGCCATCCTCGCAGACGGGTCTCAGGCCGCGGCGAACGAGGCCCGACGGGCGGCCCGCCGCAGCGCGCCGAGGACCGGGCGCCCGGTCAGCGCGATGAGCGCGACGTTGGTCAGGGCCCGGCCGATGTCCCAGCCGAGGGAGGTCGCGAGGGAGAAGGCCAGGAAACGGGTGAGGTTCTCGGTGACCGGCGCACCTGCGACGAAGGACAGCGACTCCTCGCCCTGCACCGTGAACGGCCAGAAGGAGAAGTTCAGGGCGGCACCGTAGAGCAGGCCGGTCACCGCGCCGTAGCCGCAGAGCAGGACGATCTCCGCCGCCCCCTTCGCCCGTGGCAGCAGACCGGCGCCGAGACCGACCCAGGCGGCGGCGAGCATCTGGAAGGGCAGCCACGGGCCGACGCCGGCGGTGATGAGGGCGCTCGAGGCGAGTGTCGTCGCGCCGAGGACGAAGCCGAAGCCGGGACCGAAGACGCGCCCGGCGAGGATGAGCAGGAAGAAGACCGTCTCCAGCCCGGCCGAGCCCGCCCCGAGCGGACGCAGCGCGGCGCCGACCGCGGACAGCACCCCGAGCATGGCCACGGCCTTGGTGTCCAGGCCACCGTCGCTGACCTCGGCGAGGACGACCGCGAGCACGCCGACGAGGATCGCGGCGAAGACGAGCGGGGCGTCCCCGGAGTGGGACAGGCCGGTGTCGGGGGAGATGAGCAGCGGCCAGAGGAAGGCGAACGCGCCGGCGATGCTCGTCAGGGCGATCGCGGCGACGGCCCGGGGACGCAGCGCGAGCGCGGTGTGCCTCACGGGGACGCCTCCTGCGCGGCGGCGACCGACTCGCGCACGCCGGCCACGGTGAGCAGGGGCACGGGCGCGAGCACCTTGGCCACCTGCGGCGCGAAGGCGGGCGAGGAGACGACCACCTCGGCCGTCGGGCCGTCGGCGATGACCTCCCCGTCGGCCATGATGACGACCCGGTCGGCCGCCTCGGCGACGAACTCGACGTCGTGTGTGGACAGCACGACGGTGCGCCCGCGGGCGACCAGGGCGCGCAGTGCGCGGCCCAGGGCGCGCTTGGCGGAGTAGTCCAGACCCCGGGTGGGCTCGTCGAGCAGGAGCACCGGCGGGTCGGCGGTCAGCTGGACGGCGAGGACGAGCGAGAGGCGTTGGCCCTCGGACAGGTCACGCGGGTGCATCCCGGACGGGATGCCGGGGGCGATCTCCTCCAGCAGCACCGCGCAGCTGCCCGGGTCGCGGCCGGCATCCGCATCGGCACGGGCGCACTCCGCGCCCACCGTCTCGAGGTAGAGCAGGTCACCCGGGGTCTGCGGTACGAGGCCCACCACGGATCGTCGGGCAGCCGGCTTCAGCTCGCCCGGGTCGACGCCGTCGACCACGACGCTCCCCGCGGTCCGCGTGCCCGACCCCTGCAGTGCCCACAGCAGCGAGGACTTGCCGGCGCCGTTGCGGCCCATCACGGCCGTGACCGTGCCGGGGTGCAGCGTCAGGTCGACGTCGTCGACGGCGACCAGCCGGCCGTGGCGCACGGTCACCCCCTTCGCCTCGAGCCCGCCGGGCCGCACCGGGGGAGTGGCGGGGGCCGGTGCCTGCGTCAGCTGCCCGCGAAGGGGGCGGGCCGCCCGGCGCGCATCGCGCACCGACAGCGGCAGCGGGGACCACCCGGCCCACCGGCCGAGCTCGACGACGGGCGGGGCGACGGAGGAGGTGGTCATCATGTGCGCGGGCGGACCGTGCTCGACACGGCCGTCGGCGACGTGGATGACCGAGTCGGCATGGTGGATGACCCGCTCGATGCGGTGCTCGGCGACGACCACGGTCGTCGACAGGTCGTGCACGAGCCGGGAGATCGCGGCGAGGACGTCCTCGGCGGCGGTCGGGTCCAGCGCGGAGGTCGGCTCGTCGAGGACGATGACCCTGGGGTGCTGCGTGAGCACGGCGCCGATGGCCACGCGCTGCTGCTGCCCGCCGGAGAGGTCGCGCAGCGGGGCGTCGCGCAGGTCGGCGACGTCCATGACGTCCAGGGCCTCCTCGACGCGGCGCCGCATGGTCGCCGGGGGCAGACCGAGCTGCTCCATCCCGTACGCGAGCTCGGCCTCGACCGTCTCGGTGACGAAGCCGGCGAGCGGGTCCTGCCCGACGACACCGACGACGTCGGCGAGGTCGCGGGGCAGGTGGGTGCGGGTGTCCCGGCCGGCGACGAGCACGCGCCCCTGCAGGTGGCCGCCGGTGAAGTGGGGGACGAGCCCGTTGATCGCGCCGAGGAGCGTCGACTTGCCCGAGCCGGTGCGCCCGACGACGAGGACGAGCTCGCCCTCGTCGACGGTCAGGTCGACGTGGGAGAGCGCCGGGGTCCCGCTGCCGTCGTAGGTGAGCGTCACGTCCTCGAAGACGATGGCGGGCTCGGGTGCCCAGCTCATGTCCGGCTCCCTTCGGTCTCGGGGTGGGGGACCGGGCCGGCGCCGGCGCGTCGGGTGCGGTCACGCCGGCGGCCCAGCGGTGGCGGCGGTGTGAGGAGACCGGGCAGCGTCGCGACGAGCAGGCCGAGGGTGAGGATCCACGGTAGCGGCGGCGGAGCGATCGGGGTGAGTGACATGCTCAGCGCGGCCGGCTCGAGGGCCGTGCTGGCGAAGGCCGCGACCGCGGCGAGGAGACCGCACACGGCGGTGGTGGTCTCCGCGCTGCGCCACGGGGCCGGTCGGTAGACGGTGCGCGTCACCGCGGTGGACCCACTGGCCAGACCGAGGGCGCCCAGGACCGCCCCGACCAGTAGGAGGGGCAGACCGAGCCACCCGGGACTCGTCGCGTCGAGCAGGCCGTAGCTGCCGATGGTCATGGCGAGCAGACCGCCGAGGGCGAGCGCCCCGGTGAGCCGGTGGCGTGCGGGGGAGGTCTCGTTGCGCCGTCCGTACCCGCGCGAGTCCATCGAGGCCGCGAGGGCCATGGACCGCTCGAGGGTGTCCTCCAGGACCGGCATGGCCACCCGGCGGAAGGCCGTGACCCCCCGCGCACCGTCCCCGCGCAGCAACCGGGCCCGGTGGACACGGCGCACGGACTCGGCCAGCTGCGGCGCGACGCTGATCGCCACGACGATCGCGGTGCCGATCTCCTGCAGCGCGCCGGGCAGGGCGGCGAGCAGCCGCTTGGGGTCGGCCAGGGCGTTCGCCGCACCGATGCACAGGATCATCGTCGCCAGGCGCATGCCCTCGAAGGTCGCCGCGAGGAGCCCCTCGAGCCGCACGTCACCGAGCAGGTTGATCCCGGCGGCCCAGCCGGGCAGCTCGATGAGCGGCAGCGGCAGGACGGTGATCTCCCCCCACTTCAGGCCGACGAGCACGTGCAGCACGATCCGCAGCCCGATGATGAATCCGCCGAGGATCGCGTAGAGCCCGAAGGCGCGCGCCCACGGCGAGTCGCTGCGGCGGGAGACGACGACGAAGGTCACCGCGCTGGCCGCGATGAGCAGCACGAGCGGGTTGTTCGTCTGCGAGACCGCCACGGCGAGCCCGATGGCCCACAGCCACCAGGCCCCCGGGTGGATCGCTCGCGGCGTCGAGGAGAGCACGAAGGGAGGTCAGTCCTCTCGCCGTCGGGCCATGACGACGGCGCCGCCGGCGAGGGCGGTGAGCAGACCACCTCCGACGAGGGCGGGGACGAGGGCACTGCTGTCGTCCCCGGAGGCCGTGGTCTCGTCCGCGGCGACGACCGCCTCGTCCGACGCGCTGTCGGACGGACCGGCCTCCGAGGTGCGCGAGGTGGTCGACGAGCTCTTCCATTTCTTGGCGCTGGACTTCTTCTCCCGCTTCGTCTCCTTCGCCCGCTTCGCCTCCTTCGTCCTCGTGGCCTTGCCGGATGCCGCCGTGGGGGAGGACGAGGTGGCGGAGCCGGACCCGGTCGGGGCGGCGGTGTCGGTGCTGGTCGAGGACGGCACCGTCGCGTCGGAGGGGGTGGACGACCCGGGCGAGCCGCCCGGGTCGCTGCCGGTGGACCCGCTGCCCGTGCCGCTGGGCGCGGCGGGGGCGCTGGAGGTCGGCGTGGGCGTGGACCGCTGCGTCGGGGTGCTGGTCGGGGACGGCGCGGGAGCGGCCGGCGGTGGGGTGCTCGGTGCCCCGCCGGATCCCAGGCTCGCCCCCACGACGCTGCCCGGGGCGGGGTCGTAGTCGTAGAACCCCCGGTTGGAGTAGGTCCACGAGCCACCGGCCTGCGCGTGGTGGAAGGACCAGTAGTTGTCTGTGGGGGGCATCATCCGGCAGCCGATCTCCGCCGGGTGGCCGTCGATCCGGCAGATCGCCCCCGGCTGGGACTGCACCCGGGTGACGCTGAAGCCGGCCTGCTCGATCGCGGCGCCGGCGGAGGACGGGTCACCCGGGACGCAGCGCACCTGGCTCGAGCCGCCGAAGTCGACGACCACGCCCACCCCGGTGCATCCGGCGGCCTGGGCGGGTGCGGCCACGGCCGGGCCGGCCGCCGCGAGGAGGACGGCCGTGCCGAGGCGGGCGATGGCGCGCAGCATCAGCGCTGCTGCGGGGCGGTGCGACGTCGGGCGACGACGACCAGGGCCGCGGTCAGACCGCCCGCACCGAGTGCGAGCAGGAGGTCGGGCGTGCCGGTGGTGGCACCGTCGGTCTGCACGACCTCCGGGCGCTCCGGCTCGGGAGCGGTGGTGCCGCCGTCGGTCGGGGTGGTTGGTCCGGCCGTCGCGTCGTCGGTCGGCTCGGTCGTGCCGTCGGCGGGGTCGCCCGTTGCCTCGTCGGTCGGCCCGGTCGGCCCGGTCGTGCCGTCGTCGCTTGGCTCGGCGGTCGCGCACTCGAGCGTCGGCGTGGCCGCCGACTGACCCGAGGCGCTGACCGTGGCATAGGACTCGTCGGTCTGGCCCAGGATCGCCTGGGCGGTGGTGCGGGTGATGGTGCCGTCCGGCTGGGCATCGGCTCCCTGGGCGGTGGCGGCGTCGAAGTCGGCCCGGTTGTAGGCGATCCCACCGGCCAGGGCGGGGGTCTCGCACCCGAAGGTCACGGACTCGAGGTACTGCAGCGCCCGGCCGCGGGCGTCCTCCCGCCCGGCGAGACGGAAGGCGACGGCGGCCAGACCGGCGCTGTTGGCGTTGACGCCCTCGGTGGTCCGGCCGCCCGCGACGCCACCGTCGGCGCCCTGGCGGCTGACGAGGTAGTCGGCGGCGTCCTGGACGGTCGCGTCGTGCCCGCCGACGACGTCGAGTGCCTGCACGGCGGTCGACGTGGCATCGGGGTCGGAGACGCACGCGTCGTCCTGGCTCGTGTCGGGCTCGTCGAAGTTCAGCCGGAAGCCACCGTCGTCGCACTGCTGCGCGAGCAGGAAGTCCACGGAGGCGGTGGAGGGGTTGACGCCGGCGCGCTCGAGTCCGATGAGGGCGAAGGACTGGCCCAGGGTGTTGGAGTAGTCGCCGTACTCCGACTGGTCGGCGAACTGGCCGTTGCCCTGCTCGAGCGACTGCAGCCGCGCGACGAGGTCGACCCCGGCGACGTCCCGGGGGTCGAGGCCCCGGGCGCCGGCGAAGGTCAGCAGCTTGGCGGTCGCCGCCGAGTACGCCTCCTCGCCGGAGCCGATGTAGGCGCCCGAGTTGGCGACGACCCAGTCGGTGGCTGCTGCGGCCGCGTCACCACCGGTCCCCGCAGCGCTCATGCCGAGGACGGCGTCGATGGTCAGGCCGTGGTCGGCGTAGCTCTGCCCGCCGGCCTCGACGAGCAGGCGGTCGTCGCCGTCGGCGAGCCGGTCGGCGAGGTAGCGCACGGAGTCGTCCGGGGTGGCGGCGGACGCAGCAGGAGCCAGGGCCAGGCCCACGGCACCGAGGGACGCGGTGAGGGCGAGGGTGGAGACGGAACGCATGGTGCGACCTTTCGAGCTGGGACCGACTGGTCGCGACCCGGGCGCTCTGCGCGTCTGGGGCTCGACCCGTTGTCCTCGACGGGTGTGGCGGAGCCTCGCGATCCGTGGGTGTTCCGGCTGGCCGACGAGCGGCTTCACGGTTGCGGGACAGCGCCGGATTCGCACCGGCTTCCCCCAACGGGTCGCGACTGCCTCTCGGCAGTGCTGTGGCCATGCTACCCGGTGCGGTCTCGAGGCTGCGCCCGCTGGGCGGACTCGACCACCGTCCACGCTGTCCTACACTGGGTGCCCACAGGCGCTCGAGCCGTCATCAGCGGCGAGCCTTCCGGAAGAACGAGTGCTGCCGGCACTTCACTAGACCCGGACGGGTGGTCACGTCACGACCGATCGACCAAGAGCGGTCTCCTCCCTTCGCGCGAAGGGGGTGGGCAAGCGGGGTGGTACCGCGGTGCGCGTGCTGAGGCAACGGCATCGTCCTCGTGGCAGGAGTTGACCACGCCGACCACCCGGAGCCGCCGCGATGACCTACCCCAAGGTCTCCACCACCGACGCGACCACCGTCGCCTCTTCCCCCTCCTTCCCGGACATCGAGCAGCACGTGCTGCGCTACTGGGAGGCCGACGGCACCTTCCAGGCCTCGATCGACCAGCGCGACCCCGGCACGGACGGGGCGAACGAGTTCGTCTTCTACGACGGACCCCCCTTCGCCAACGGCCTGCCTCACTACGGCCACCTGCTCACCGGCTACGTCAAGGACGTCATCCCGCGCTACCAGACGATGCGCGGCAAGCGCGTCGAGCGCCGCTTCGGGTGGGACACCCACGGCCTGCCGGCCGAGCTCGAGGCGATGCGCCAGCTCGGCCTGAAGACCACGGACGAGATCCGCGAGCTCGGGATCGAGAAGTTCAACGAGGCCTGCCGCGAGTCGGTGCTGAAGTACACGGGGGAGTGGCGCGACTACGTCACCCGGCAGGCGCGCTGGGTCGACTTCGACAACGACTACCGCACGCTCAACCCCGGCTTCATGGAGTCGGTGATCTGGGCCTTCAAGTCTATGTACGACAAGGGCCTGGTCTACGAGGGCTTCCGCGTGCTGCCGTACTGCTGGCAGGACGAGACCCCGCTGTCCAACCACGAGCTGCGCATGGACGACGAGGTCTACCAGCAGCGCCAGGACCCGTCGGTCACCGTCGGCCTGCGGATGGACACCACCGGCGAGGACCCCGTGCTCGACGGTGCCCACCTCCTGGTGTGGACGACGACCCCGTGGACCCTGCCGAGCCACCTGGCCGTCATGGTCGGCTCCGAGATCGACTACGTCGTCGTCGAGGCCCCGGTGCCGGGCCTCGAGGAGGAGTCCGCGCGCTACCTGCTCGCCGAGGCCCGGCTGGGCGCCTACGCCCGCGAGCTCGGTGACGAGCCGACGGTCCTCGGCCGCTACACCGGTGCCCAGCTCGTCGGGCGCACCTACACCCCGCCGATGTCGTACTACGCCGGCCACGAGAACGCCTTCCGCGTCGTCGCCGCCGACGACGCCGTGACGACCACCGACGGCTCCGGCCTGGTCCACACCGCCGGTGCCTTCGGTGAGGTCGACAAGGAGGTCACCGACCGCGAGGGCATCGAGGCGGTCATGCCGGTGGCCAAGGACGGGACCTTCACCGCGCCCGTCACCGACTACGCCGGCCTGCTCGTCTTCGACGCCAACGGCCCGATCATCGACGCGCTCAAGGCGACCACCCGCGGGCAGCAGACCGACTCGGTCACCCCCGGGACCATCCTGCTGCGCCGCGAGTCCTACGAGCACGCCTACCCGCACTGCTGGCGCTGCCGCCAGCCGCTGATCTACAAGGGCGTCGAGTCCTGGTTCGTCGAGGTCACGGCGATCAAGGACAGGATGCTCGCCAACAACGAGCAGATCACCTGGACGCCCGAGCACGTCAAGCACGGCCAGTTCGGCAGGTGGCTGGAGAACGCCCGCGACTGGTCGATCACCCGCAACCGCTTCTGGGGCAGCCCCGTCCCGGTGTGGAAGTCCGACGACCCCGCCTTCCCGCGGATCGACGTCTACGGCTCCTTCGAGGAGATCGAGCGAGACTTCGGCCGCCTGCCGGTCGACGCGGACGGTCGGCCGGACCTGCACCGGCCCTTCGTGGACGACCTGACCCGTCCCAACCCGGACGACCCGAGTGGCCGGAGCACGATGCGCCGCGTCGAGGACGTGCTCGACGTGTGGTTCGACTCCGGGTCGATGAGCTACGCGCAGGTGCACTACCCGTTCGAGAACGCCGAGTGGTTCGAGCACCACTTCCCGGGTGACTTCATCGTGGAGTACATCGGCCAGACGCGCGGCTGGTTCTACACGCTGCACGTCCTGGCGACCGCGCTCTTCGACCGGCCGGCCTTCTCCTCGTGCATCAGCCACGGGATCGTCCTGGGCAACGACGGGCAGAAGATGTCGAAGTCGCTGCGCAACTACCCGGACGTCTCCGAGGTCTTCGACCGTGACGGTGCCGACGCGATGCGCTGGTTCCTCATGTCGAGCCCGATCCTGCGCGGCGGCAACCTCGTCGTCACCGAGCAGGGGATCCGCGAGGGCGTGCGTCAGGTCCTCATCCCGCTGTGGAACAGCTACTCGTTCTTCTCCCTCTACGCCAATGCCCTGGGCGGTTCCGAGGGAACCGGCTACGAGGCGACGTGGTCGACCGACTCCACCGACCCGCTGGACCGCTACCTGCTGGCCAAGCTGCGCGAGTTCGTCGAGGAGACGACCACGCGCCTGGACGAGTACGACATCGCCGGTGCCTGCGACACGACCCGGTCCTTCACCGACGTGCTGACCAACTGGTACATCCGGCGCAGCCGCGAGCGGTTCTGGGCCACCGGGGAGGCAGGTGAGAGCGCCCTCGCCGACGCGCAGCGCGCCTGCGACACCCTCTACACCGCCCTCGAGGTCCTCACCCGGGTGGCCGCCCCCCTTCTCCCGCTGACGGCCGAGGAGATCTGGCGCGGCCTGACGGGGGAGCGCTCGGTCCACCTGGCCGACTGGCCGGACGCCGACCTGCTGCCGGCCGACCACGACCTCGTCGTGGCGATGGACACCGCCCGCGCGGTCTGCTCCTCGGCCAGCGCGCTGCGCAAGGCCAACAAGCTGCGCAACCGCCTGCCCCTGCGCGACCTCACCGTCGTCGTCCCGGACGCCGCGGCGCTCGCCGACTTCGGCGCGATCATCGCCGACGAGGTCAACGTCCGTCAGGTGAGCCTGCTCGACATCGCCGACCCGGCCGCCGAGCAGTTCGGCGTGAGCCGGAAGCTGGCCGTCAACGCGCGCGCCGCCGGTCCGCGCCTGGGCAAGCAGGTCCAGATGGCCATCAAGGGCTCGAAGTCGGGGGACTGGTCCGTGGCCGAGGACGGCACCGTCACCTCCGGCGGGATCGAGCTGGTCGAGGGCGAGTACACGCTCGAGACCGTCGCGGCCGATGACGAAGGGAGCCAGCGCGCCACCGCGATGCTCCCCGGCTCCGTGGGTGGTTTCATCGTCCTCGACACCGAGGTCACCGAGGAGCTGGCCGCCGAGGGCCTGGCCCGCGACGTCATCCGCGCGGTCCAGCAGGCCCGCCGCGACGCCGGGCTGGAGGTCTCGGACCGGATCAGCCTGACCATCACCGGCAGCCAGCCGGTCTGGGAGGCGGTCGCCACCCACCAGAACCTCGTCGTCGAGGAGACGCTCGCGAGCCAGTTCGGCTCCGCGCCGACCCTCGAGGCGCTGCCCCTGGGCGACGGTGTCGCCGAGGCCGACCTGTCCGGCAGCGAGCGGGTGCGGATCAAGGTGAGCAGGCTCTGAGGCGACGGGGACGACGTGTGACGATGGCCGGATGATCAACGGCGCGCTGTGGTTGCTCGGCTGCCAGCTGGTGGGCGAGGTGGTGGTCCGCTGGCTCGGCCTGCCCGTCCCCGGTCCGGTGCTGGGCATGGTGCTGCTCTTCGGCGTGCTGTCGGTGCGCCGCCCGGGCCCGGGGTCGGGGACCCTGCGCGTGGCCGACGGCCTGCTGCGCCACCTGCAGCTGCTCTTCGTCCCGGTGACGGTCGGGATCATGGTGCACGCGGCGGCCGTCCGGGAGCAGTGGGTGCCGGTCACCGGCGGACTGGTCCTCTCCTGGGCCGCCGGGCTGGTGACCGTGGCCGGCCTGGTGACACTGCTGGTGCGCCGGCGCGGCGTCGCTCCCGGGGACGCCTCGTGAGCGCCACCCTGGAGTACCTGCGGACGTCGCCGCTGACGTGGATCTTCGTCACGTTGCTCGCCTACCGGGTCGGGGTGTGGTTGCGGGACCGCACGCGCGGTCACCCCCTGGCCCAGCCGGTCTTCATCGCCGCCGGTCTCGTCATGGCCCTGGTCGCCGCCGTCGACATCGACTACGGGACGTACATGGAGGGCGGGCTGCTCATCCACGTGCTGCTCGGGCCGGCCACCGTGGCGCTGGCGGTCCCGCTCCACCGCCAGGCGCACCACCTCAAGGAGATGCTCGTGCCGCTCCTGGTCGCACTGCCGGTCGGGACCGTCGTGTCCATCGGCTCCGCGGTGCTGATGGTCCGGGCGCTGGGTGGGGACCGGGCGCTCGAGCTCACCGTGGCCCCCAAGTCGGCGACGACACCGGTGGCGATCGGCATCGCCGAGCAGATCGGCGGCGTGCCGGCGCTCGTCGCGGTCTTCACGATGCTCGCCGGGCTGCTCGGTGCCGTCCTGGGCCCCGGCCTGCTCGACCGGCTGCGCATCCGGGACCACCGCACCCGGGGACTGGCGCTGGGCGCGGTCTCGCACGGGGTCGGTACGTCCCGGGCCCTGCACGACCACCCCACGGAGGGCGCCTTCGCCGGGCTGTCGATGGGGCTGACGGCCCTGCTGACCAGCCTCCTCGTCCCCCTGGTCATCGCCCTGCTCTGAGCTCCCTCGTCACCCAGTCCACCGGTGCCGCCGGGTCGGGCTCGTACCAGCAGTAGGTGCCGGTACGGATCCGGGCGCGCAGGTGCGCCGCGGCCTCGGGGTGGTGCTCTGCCAAGGTCCTGATGGCGTACCGGATCGCCCGCGTGACACTGGTCCTGGCCCGCTCGGTCGACCCTCCGGTGGTGCGCTCACGGCCACCCAGGCCGCTCGCCCGGGCCAGCTCCGTGACCAGGTACTCACGGTCGGCGTGTGCCTGCTCGGAGCGGACGGCATCACCGCGCACGTCCGCGTCGGCGATGTCGGCCTCGATCTCGCCCAGGCGTCGCCGGTAGGCGGCACGCGCGCGCTCGTCGAGGACGGGCAGGCCCGCATCCGGTCCGCGGCGCGTCGTCAGCTCCCCGTGGTCGACGCAGAGGGCCTGGGTGGGGCCCGCCTCGACGAGGTCGATCGCCGGGATGTGCGTCCCCGGCGCCTCGAGCAGTCGGGCGAGGGCGCGGTGCCCGGTGAGGTCGCGGACGACGACCTCACGGCCGAGGAAACCGACGGTCCGCCGTCCACCGGTTGCGGTGAAGGTGCCGCCCAGGGCCGGCCGGGTGGGCACGGTGAGCGGGGCGCTGCGGAGGGCGACCGGTCGCGTCAGCGACCGTGCCCAGTACGAGGGGCCGAATCGGGCGAAGCCCGAGGACGCCGTGGCCCAGGACCGTGCCGCGCCGTCCTCGTCGCCGAGCTGCGCGAGCGCCTGTCCCAGGACGCCTCTCGCACAGCTGGACTGGAAGGCCTCCTCGACCCGGTCGAAGAGCTCGGCCGCGTGCGTCGCCCGGTCCCGTGCCCGGTCCGGGTGTCCCGTGACGAGCTCGACCCGGGCGTCGGTGAGCGCGACGGCTGCCTCGCGGCCGGGGCTCGGGAACCGTCGGGCCGTCCCGGTGAGGTGTCGGGATGCGGCGACCGCCGTCTCGGTGTCCCCGCGCACCGCGGCGATCTCCACCTGCGCCTCCAGCAGGGGGGCCAGCCGCAGCTCGCCGAAGGGGGGTTGCTCCTTGGAGGGGACGTGGGCCGGCTCGGCGAGGGCCGCGGCGATCTCCCGTGCCGCCGCGTCCGGGTCCCCGCAGGCGAGCGTCAGGAGGGCCGCACCCGGCTGCGGTGCCCACCCGTGGTGCTCGGCGGCGTCGAACGCCTCCATCGCCCCGCTGACGTCACCGCGGCGCAGCCGGATGGTCCCGAGCTCGGTCAGCGGCCAGCCGAACTCACGGCGCATCCACGGACGCAGCTCGGCGCACGCCGCCAGGGCCTCGGCCTCGGCCGCGCTCCCCGGGCCCGACTGACGCAGCAGCTCTGCCTTGTGCAACCGGCAGCGGCCGTGGATCGTGCCGAAGCCGCGCTCGCCACGCCACTCGTCCATGACCACGGTCCAGTCACGGGCCCGCTCGTGGTCGCCGACACCCTGGGCGGCGCAGATCACCTCGCACATCAACATCCCGGAGGCGAGGTCCTCGAGCTCCCCGGACATCAGTGTCGACCCCACCTCGTCCAGGAGCGCCAGGCCCTGCTCGACCTCGCCGCCGAGGATGGTCAGGCGTGCCTGGGCCAGGCGCCCGAAGGCGACCGGCAGCGAGAGGCCGAGCTCGGACCCCACGGCGACGGCCACCCGGGCGTGGCGGGCGGCGGCGTCGACGTCCCCGGACAGGAAGCGCTCGTAGGTGAGCACCGCGGCCATCATCGCGCTGGCCCCGGTCGGCTCGTGGACGTCCTCGAGGGCACGGCCCGCGCGGGCCACCCATCCGCGGACCGGAGCCATCAGGCCGGTGTCGATGAGCAGGAAGAGGGCGGCACTGGCAGCGGCAGCGGCCGCACCGACGGGGTCGCCGCAGTCGAGCCGCATGGCGTACAGGCGCTCCCAGGCGCCGACACACCCCTCGAGGTCACCCGCGCCGTAGGCCGCCTGCGCCCGCAGCTCCACAGCGACCTGACCCTCCGGTCCCGTCGCCGCGTCCAGCAGCGTCAGGGCCCGGGTCCACTCGCCGTGGGCGAGGGCCGCGCTGACGTCGGACCACTCTTCCGCCATGTCCCCTCCCAGGAGCCATGCACCGCCTTGTCACAGTGTGACAGCGCCGTGTCACGCCCATCAGGTGCCAACACACACGGCCTTGCCAGGGCGAGGCGCAAGGAGATGACGATCATGCACATCCTCAAGGACAAGATCCCCGTCCGCATCGACGCACCCGGTGCGGTGGCACGCCACCAGCAGGACTTCGGTGCGGCCTCGGGCACCATGGCAGCGGAGTACTTCTCGCTCGCCGCAGGGACCGACATCGCGCCGCTCCTCAAGGGCCTCCACAACGACATGTGCTACGCGCCGCACTGGGGCTACGTCCTCGCCGGCGAGGTCGAGGTCAGCTACGCCAAGGGCGGGTCCGAGCGGTGCTCCGCCGGCGACGCCTTCCACTGGCCCGGTGGGCACAGCGTGCGGGTGGTCAGCGACGCCGAGGTCATCCTCTTCAGCCCGGCCGAGCTGCACGCCGAGGTGATTGATCACATGAAGGGGGTTCTGGGGCTCGCCTGAGCCCGACGGGGGCCGGTGATGGACCACAGTTCATGACCGGCCCCCTTCGCGCTGCGGTCAGGAGGCGGAGGCCTGGCGCTCCCACACGCCCGACTCCATGGGCGCCCCCGTCTCGAGGACCGACTTGATGCCGGAGAGGACCCACGGCCAGCCGCCGCCACCGGCGCCCATCGGGTCGGGGTTGCCGGCGACCTGCTCGGCCGTCTGCGGCCGGCCCGTGAGGTCGTGGGTCAGCGTGAGGCGGGTCGCCCCGTCGGCGGTGGCCTCGATGTCCCAGGTGACGGTGCCCGGCTCCTCGTCCGGGATCCACACCGGGGCCCAGGTCTGCACGAGGCGCCGGGGCGGGTCGGCCTCGAGGACCTCACCGGTGACGACGACCTCGGGCATGCCCATGGACCGCATCTCCTCGCTCGCCCGGTGCTCGTAGTGCCCACCCGGCTCCAGCTCGTAGGAGACATCGCCGGTGTACCCGTAGAGCCGGCTGAACTCCGGGGTGGTGATCGCCGCCCAGACCTTCTCGGGGCTGGCGTTGATGAAGATGCGGTGGACCTGCACCGCCTGCTGCGTCTCGCTCATGACTCGTCCTCCAGTGCTCTCTTGAGATCCAGCAGCGCGGAGGCCCGCGCCGCCGTGTACTTGTCGATCCAGCGGTCGTGGATCGCCCGGATGGGGACGGCATTGAGGAAGTGGCGCTTGCTCCGCCCCTGCTTGCGGGAGACGACGAGGTTCGCTTCCTCGAGCAGCCGGAGGTGCTTGGCCACCCCGAACCTCGTCATCTCCGTGTGCTCGCGCACGACCTCCTCCAGCTCGCCCTGGGTGCGCCCGTCCTGCTCGAAGAGCGCGTCCAGCAGCAGCCGGCGGGTGGGATCCGCCAGCGCCTTGAACACGAGGTCGTCATCGGTCACGACGTCACAAAATGTGACTAAAAGGTCACATGTCAACGGTCTGCGGTCGGCCGTATGGACATGACGCTGCACCACGTCGATGGACTGCTCGAGCTGCCCTCGCAGGGCAAGGGGGCCCGCCCGGGCGTGAAGAGGGCGCTCGTCTCGGGGGACCACATCCCTAGTCGTCGCGGTGCACTCGGTGCCCGCCCTGGTCGAAGATCATGATGACCTCGGCCGGCCCGCCGACTGCGGCGAAGGAGTGCGGCGTCATCGTCTCGAACTCGGCCGCCTCGCCCGTCTCCACGATGACGGTGCGCTCCCCGAGGAAGAGCTGGATCCGTCCCTCGAGGACGAAGAACCAGTCGTGGCCCGGGTGGACGCGCTGCTGCGGCCTGGTCGTCGCCGGCTCGAGCCGGACCTTCATCGCCGCCGTCGCGCCCGTGGCCTTGGTGAGCATCCACGTCGTGCGGCCGTCCTCGTGCGTCGGTGCCGGGCGGATGACCACGTCCTCGTCGATGTCTTCGGCGAGCAGCATCTCCACGTCCGTGCGCAACGCGCGGGCCAGGGGGAGGAGCACGTCGAGGCTGATCGCCCGCTTGCCCGTCTCGATGCGGCTGATCGTCGAGGGGCTGAGGTGGGAGCGAGCGGCGAGGTTGTCAAGGGAGAGGGACTGCGCTGTGCGCAGCCCGCGCAGTCGGGTGCGGACGGTCTGCTCGATCTCGCTCATGGGGCCCTCTCGATTCGATCTTGCTAATAGTGCAAGAGGGTATGCAGTATACGCTAGAGCGGCCTACGGTGAACGTCATGAGCACCCACGACCACAGCACCCCGTCCGTCGTCGAGCGACACGTCGACGTGGCCGTCGTCGGCGGTTCCGCCGCGGGCCTCGCCACGACCTTGCAGCTCTCCCGCCAGTGTCGGTCGGTGATCGTCATCGACTCCGGCGAGCCCCGGAACGCGCCCGCAGACCAGATGCACAGCTACCTCGGCCACGAGGGTCGCTCGCCCGCGGACTTCCTGCGGATCGCGCGTGAGGAGGTGCGCTCCTACGGCGCCGAGGTGCTCACCGGTCGCGCCGTCGACGTGACCCGCGAGGACGGCGGCTTCCGTGTCGCACTCAGTGGTGGACACGTGGTCCACGCCCGCCGGGTCGTCGCCGCGACCGGCCTGAGCGACGAGCTCCCCGACCTGCCCGGCCTGGCCGAGCACTGGGGTGGTGCGGTCATCCACTGCCCCTTCTGTCACGGCTACGAGGTCCGGGACACGCGCCTCGTCGCGCTCGTGACCTCGCCGATGGGTCTGCACCCGCTGCCGCTGCTGCGTCAGCTCACCGGTGACCTCACCGTCCTCGTTCACGAGGGTGTTACCGCGGATGACCCGCAGCTGCAGCTGTTGCGCGATGCGGGGGTGAAGGTCGTCGTGGCGCGGGCCGAGCGGGTGGTCAGTGACGACGCCGGCGCGCTCAGCGGAATCCGCCTCGCGGACGGCAGTGTCATCGAGGCCGACGCGATGCTCATCGGGACCCGACTGCATGCCCGGGTCGCCCCCTTCGCCGGGGTGGGTCTGACGGCCGGCGAGCACCCGACCGGAATCGCCACGTACGTCGAGGCCGACCCGATGACCGGCACCACCGCTGCCCCCGGGGTCTACGCCGTCGGCACGCTCGCCGAGCCGATGCTGCAGGTCCTGCCGACCGCCGCGGCCGGCACGCGGGTGGGCAGCATGATCGGCTTTGACCTCGCGCAGGAGGACCTGGAGGCAGCGGCGCGGCCGAACGCGCACGCCGCGGACTGGGACGGTCGCTACTGCGGTGACCTGCAGTGGAGCGGCAACCCCAACGGCTCCCTCGTCGCCGAGGTCGAGGGGCTGGCGCCGGGGTCCGCTCTCGACGTGGGAGCGGGCGAAGGGGGCGACGCCCTCTGGTTGGCCCAGCAGGGGTGGCGGGTGACGGCCAGCGACATCTCCGAGCTCGCGTTGGAGCGAGTCGGTGCGGCGGCAGGGGAGCGGGGCGTGCAGGTGGAGCGCCTCCGGGCCGACGCGAATGCGGCCGATCCCTTTGGCGGGAAGCAGTACGACCTCGTCACCGCGGCGTACGCGTCCCTCCCGCGGACGCCGGACGGGCGCGGCGTGGCCAACGTGCTCGACGCCGTGGCGCGCGGCGGTCGGCTGGTGATCATCAACCACGACACGCACGACATGGACCTGGCCGGCGGTGATGTCGAGCAGACGCGCCCCTTCGACCACAAGGCCTTCGTCGACACCGGCGAGTTCCTCGCCGCGATCAGGGGACGTTCGGGGTGGGTCATCGAGGCCGGGGAGCGTCGGACGCGTCCGGCCGGCGCCCTCTCCACGCAGCACGTGCACGACGTGGTCCTGCATGCCCGACGCACTGCCTGACGATGGGACAATCGGACCCATGAGCCCAGCCCCCGACGCCCAGCAGCGACAGGCCGCCGACGAGCTCGAGCTGCGCAAGCGGATGCGCGAGGTCGAGGACGGGATCCTCGCCCGCGCGCCCGAGCACGACCTCCAGCCCAGCCTCGACCGCATCCGGGCGGTCATGGACCTGCTCGGGGAACCGCAGCGCGCACTGCCGGTCATCCACATCACCGGCACGAACGGCAAGACCTCGACCGCGCGGATCATCGAGTCGATCCTGCGCGAGTCCGGCCTCAAGACCGGCCGCTTCACCTCGCCGCACCTGCAGGACATCCGCGAGCGCATCACCATCGGTGGTGAGCTGATCACCCGCGAGGCCTTCCTCGACGCGTGGGCGGACATCGCCCCCTTCGTCGACGCGGTCGACACCCGCTCGGTCTCCGAGGACGGGCCGCGGATGACCTACTTCGAGGTCCTCGTCGCGCTCGCCTACACCGCCTTCGCGGACGCCCCGGTCGACGTCGCGATCGTCGAGGTCGGGATGGGCGGGTCCTGGGACGCGACGAACGTCGTCGAGGCCGATGTCGCCGTCATCACCCCGATCGGTGTCGACCACCAGCACTTCCTCGGCGACTCGATCCAGGACATCGCCCACGAGAAGGCCGGGATCATCCACCCCGACGCCATCGTCGTCTCCGCGCCCCAGGACCCGGACGTCGCCGCCATCCTCGCCGACCGCGCGGAGGAGGTCGGTGCCCGGCTCGCCGTCGCGGGCACCGACTTCGGCGTGCTCGAGCGCGATGTCGCCGTCGGCGGGCAGATGGTCTCCCTCCGCGGCCTCGCCGGTGATCACCCCGACCTGGTGCTCAACCTCCACGGGGCGCACCAGGCGGACAACGCCGCGCTCGCCGTGGCGGCCGTGGAGGCCTTCCTCGGCGGGGGGGAGCAGCCGTTGGCCGAGGAGGTGCTCGCCGCGGGCCTCGCCGCGGCCACCTCGCCCGGTCGCCTGGAGATCGTGCGCCGCAGTCCAACGGTCATCGTCGACGCCGCCCACAACCCGCACGGGGCCGCCGTCCTCGCCGAGGCGCTCAAGGACTCCTTCACCTTCGGTCGGCTCGTCGGGGTGATCTCGATCTTCACCGACAAGGACGTCGTCGGGATCCTCGAGTCGCTCGAGCCGGCACTGGACGAGGTCGTCATCACGCGCAGCACCTCCCCGCGGGCGATGCGCCCGTCCCGTCTCGGCGAGATCGCCGGGGAGGTCTTCGGTGACCACCGCGTCACCGTCATCGACGAGCTGCCGGACGCGCTGGACCACGCCGCGCAGCTGGCCGACGAAGGGGGCGTGTCCGGGGGCGTCGTCGCCACCGGCTCCATCGTCACGGTCGGCGAGGTGCGCCTGCTCCTGGGGGTGACCGAGGTCGAGGCACCGGTCAAGCAGCCGGAGGTCCAGCCGCTCGAGCTGCCGGACGGGGACGACTGACGGATGTGGCGTACGGCGGTGCGCGACATACCCTGTCGTCCGTGACTTCCGACAGGACCCCGCCGGATCGGGCGCGCCCGCAGGGCAAGTTCATGTGGCGCATGCTCGCCGTCGTCCTCGGTGGGCAGGCCCTCGTCATCTTTTTCGGGGCGCTGACCGGGCGTGGGCTGAACCCCGACCAGGAGCCGGTCGTCGCGGGACTGACTCCCTTCGCCCTCATGAGCGCGCTCGCGGTCCTCGCGGTCGTCGCGGCCGGTCTGATGAAACGTCCCTTCGGCCCGGCCCTGGGGTGGGTCGTGCAGGTCCTGTCGATCCTCTCGGGTCTCTGGGTGACCATGATGTTCCTCGTCGGCATCCTCTTCGCGGTGCTGTACGGCTACTGCCAGCGCGTGGGGCGCCGGGTCGACCGTGAGCAGATCGCCCGGGCCCTCGAGCAGCAGCAGGAGCGCTGATGGACTACCTGACCGCCCTGATCCTGGGCCTGGTGCAGGGGCTGACCGAGTTCCTCCCGATCTCCTCCAGCGCCCACATCTCGATCGTCGGGCAGCTGATCGGCCAGGACGACCCCGGCGCGGCCTTCACGGCGATCACCCAGCTCGGGACCGAGACCGCGGTGCTCATCTACTTCTGGCGGGACATCGTCACGATCATCCGCCAGTGGTGCCTCGCGCTCGTGGGCAAGGTCCCCCAGAGCGACCCCGACGTGCGCATGGGGTGGCTCGTCATCGCCGGCAGCATCCCCATCGGTGTGCTCGGCCTGCTCTTCAAGGACCAGATCGAGACCGACCTGCGGAGCCTGTGGATCACCGCGACGATGCTGCTCGTCTTCGCGCTGGTCATCATGGTGGCCGAGCGGGTCGGCCGGCAGGAGCGCCGGCTGACCGAGCTGACGTGGAAGCACGGCATCTTCTACGGGCTGTGGCAGGCGCTGGCCCTCGTCCCCGGTGTCTCGCGCAGCGGCGGGACGATCGCCGGTGGTCTCTTCATGGGCTACACCCGCGAGGCCGCGGCCCGCTACTCCTTCCTGCTCGCCATCCCCGCCGTGCTCGCCTCCGGCGGACTCCAGGTCGTGGAGGTCCTGCGCGGGGAGGCCGAGGGCTCGGGTGCCAACTGGGGTCCGATCTGGGCGGCGACGGCCGTGGCCTTCGCCGTCGGCTACGCCGTCATCGCGTGGTTCATGCGGTACATCACCACGCACACCTTCACCCCCTTCATGGTCTACCGCATCGTCCTCGCCCTGGGCCTGTTCGCCCTGCTGGGCACGGGCACCATCGCGGCGTGACTACGCTGGGCCCCGTGACCGAGACCATGCAGACCGAACGCTCCCTCATCCTCGTCAAGCCCGACGGTTTCCGCCGTGGCCTCACCGGCGAGGTGATCCGCCGGATCGAGGCGAAGGGGTACACCCTCGCCGCACTCGCGGTGGTCACCCCGACGCGCGAGCAGCTCGCCGCCCACTACGCGGAGCACGAGGGCAAGCCCTTCTACGAGCCGCTGCTGGAGTTCATGTCCTCCGGCCCCGCCGCGGCCGTCGTCGTCGAGGGCGAGGAGTGCATCAAGGGCTTCCGGTCCCTCGCCGGCGCGACCAAGCCGACCGAGGCGGCCCCGGGCACGATCCGCGGCGACCTCGGCCGCAAGTGGTCCGGCACGGTCGACGAGAACATCGTGCACGGCTCGGACTCCCCGGAGTCCGCCGAGCGCGAGATCGGCATCTGGTTCCCCGGCCTCTGAGGTGGCCGGGGGGACGCGCCTGCGCCGTGCCTTCCAGGGCATGTCGCGTGATCTCGCGATCGACCTGGGGACTGCCAACACCCTGATCCACTCGCGGGAGCGGGGCGTGGTCCTCGACGAGCCCAGCGTGGTCGCCCTGAGCGTCGAGACCGGGGAGCTCGTGGCTGCCGGGAGCCGGGCGAAGGAGATGCTCGGCCGTACCCCCGGTGCGGTGCGTGCCGTTCGTCCCCTGCGGGGTGGGGTGATCAGCGAGCCGGACGCCGCCGAGCAGATGCTGCGCTGGTTCACCGAGCGCGTCGGCATGTCCGGCATCGTGCGTCCCCGGGTCGTCGTGTGCATCCCCAGCGACATCACGGGCGTCGAGCGGCGGGCCGTCGAGGAGACGGCCCTGCGCGTCGGGGCCCGACGGGTCTACCTCGTCGAGGAGCCGATGGTGGCCGCGATCGGCGGCGGGCTGCCGGTGACCGACACGCAGGCCTCGATGGTCGTCGACATCGGCGGCGGGTCGACCGACGTGGCCGTGATCGCGCTCGGGGGCATCGTCGCCTCCCGCAGCACCCGCACGGCCGGTGACGCGGTGGACGAGGCGATCGCCGACCACGTGCGCCGCAACCTCTCGCTGCTGCTGGGCGAGCGCAGCGCGGAGGACATCAAGGTCAAGGTCGGGTCGGCCTTCCCGCTCGCGACCGAGGTGAGCACCCGGGTGCGTGGACGCGACCTCGTCACCGGGCTGCCCAAGACGGTCGACGTGGGCTCCGCCGAGATCCGTCGGGCCATTGCGCAGCCCGTCGGGACGGTCATCGCCCTCGTGCGCGAGGTGCTCGACCGCTGCCCGCCGGAGCTGGCGGGGGACGTCCTCGAGCGCGGGATCACCCTCACCGGCGGGGGTGCGCTCCTGCGTGGGCTCGACGAGCGGATGCGCCACGAGCTCGGGGTCCCGGTCACCGTCGCCCACGCGCCGTTGCGCGCGGTCGTCCGCGGTGCCGGACGGTGCATCGACGACTTCGCCGCCCTCCAGCCCGTCCTCATCGACGGGCACCGCTTCTGATGCGTCGTCTCCTGCTCTCCCTGCTGGGCCTGACCCTCGTCCTCCTCCTCGCGGACGTCGCCGGTGCGCCCCTGGGCCCCCTGCGGGGTGCGGGCGCTGCCGTCCTCGGACCGGTCGAGCGCCTCGTGGCGCCGGGAGAGGACCGCGTGGACGCCCTGGCACGGGAGAACCTGCGCCTCGAGGAGCAGGTGCGCCGGCTGGAGGAGCAGCGGCGGGTCGCCTCGCAGGCCGATGACCTACCGGTCGCGGGACTCACGACGACGACGGCCCGGGTCGTGGCCCTCGGGCGCGCGGGTGCGTCCGGCCCCGAGCGCGTCACCGTCGACGTCGGGCGACGGGACGGGATCCGGACCGACAACGCCGTCATCGCCCCGGGGGGCCTCGTCGGTCGTGTCACCAGGGTCGGCAGGTGGAGCGCCGACGTCGAGGTCGTCGGCTCCCCCCGCGCCGGCGTCGGTGTACGCACCGGGGCGAAGGGGGTCATCGGCACCCTGACCGGGTCCGACCCCACCACCTCCCACGACGCGGACGAGCTCGTCGTCACCCAGCTCGGGCGCGACGAGGTCGGGGTCGGCGACGAGGTCGTCACCCTGGGCAGCCCGGGTGGTCGCCCCTACCCACCGGGGGTCACCGTCGGCACCGTCACGGACGTCGAGCGTCCCCCCGGCGCCCTCACCGACACCGCCCGCGTCGACCCGGCCGTCGACCTGACCTCGCTCGACGTCGTCGCCGTCGTCACCGCCCGGGCGGAGCCCCCGTCGTGACCGGACTGCGTTGGCCCCTGCGACTGCTGCTCCTCGCGGCGGCGCTCGTCGCCGTGCTCGCCCTGGGGGCGCGCGGGGTCGTCACCCCTCCGGACCTCGTCCTCGTGGTCGTCGTCGGCGTCGCGCTCGTGTCCGGGCCGTGGGCCGGGGCCCTGATCGGCCTCCTCGGCGGGTGGCTGCTCGACCTCGCCCCGCCCGTCGCGGACCCGCTCGGGGTCTCCGCGCTCGGGTACGCGGCCGCGGGCTGGCTCGCCGGGACGGCCCGCCGCCGCGCCGGCCACCCGTGGTGGTGGCCCGTCCCGGTCACCGCTGCCGCCGTGGTCGTCGCCCGCACCCTCCCGGTGCTCATCGACCTGGCCAGTGCCCGCCCGATCGCCTGGGGGGCTCTCGCGTGGGAGGTCCTCGCCACCGCGACCGTCGGGCTCGTGCTCGTCGGGCTCGTCGGGCGGGTGGAGGCGACACTCGTCACCCGGCGGTGGGCATGAGCCGCACCGCCCCGCGCCTGCAGGTGCGCATGCTCGCCTCCCTCGCCGTCCTGCTCCTGCTCGCGGGGGTCCTGCTCGGGCGGCTCGGGCAGCTGCAGCTGACCGACCACGAGGAGGCCGCCGGCGTCAACGGCCCCGTGACGGCGGTCGTACCCCTGCCCGCGCTGCGTGGTCGCATCCTCGACCGCCACGGGCGGCCGATCGTGGACAACGCGGTGCGCACCGATGTCACCATCGACCGGGCCGCGCTCGCCGATGCATCGGACGGCGGACGCGCGACCGTCCGCCGCGTCGCACGGACGCTGGACCTCCCCTTCGCCCGCCTGTGGGGGAGGACCACCCTCTGCGGCGCCCCGGGGGCAGCCGACCCACCGTTGTGCTGGCCGGGCTCGCCCTTGGTGCCGGTGCCCCTGGCGGTCGACGTCGACCCCGCTCAGGCCGCCGCGCTCGGCGAGCGTCCGGAGCACTACCCGGGCGTGAGCGTGACGACCCAGCCGGTGCGCTCCTACCTCGGGGCCGACGGGGGCGGCGCCGCGCAGACCATCGGTTACCTGACGCGGCCGACGGCGGACGCCGTGGCGGAGTCGGACGGGGCGCTCACCGGTGAGGGCCTCGTCGGGGCCGCCGGCCTGGAGCTGCAGTACGACGAGCTGCTGCGCGGCCGGCCCGGGCACCGCACGGTGCGCGTCGACGCTCGCGGTGTCGCCATCGAGGAGGCCGACCGCACCGAGCCCACCCCCGGCAAGGATCTCGTGACGACCCTCGACCGGCGGGTGCAGCGGGTCACGGAGGAGGCGCTCGCCGAGGGGGTGCAGGCCGCCCGCGACCGGGGTCACGCGGCCGACACCGCCGCGGCGGTCGTCCTCGACCTGCGGGACGGCGGGGTCGTCGCCTCGGCCAGCCTGCCCACCTACGACCCCTCGGTCTGGTCCCGGGGGGTGACCCAGGAGGAGTACGACCGCCTGACGAAGGGGGCGGACAGCCCGCTCATCGACCGCGTCAGCACCGTGGCGCAGCCGCCGGCGTCCACCTTCAAGGTCGTCTCCCTGCCGGGAGCGGTCGCCTCCGGGGTCGACCTCGACGAGCCGGTCAACTGCTCCTCCTCCCACCGGATCGGCGACCGGACCTTCAGCAACTACGAGTCGCGCTCCTATGGCTGGATCTCGTGGCGCCGGGCGATCACCGTCTCCTGCGACACCGTCTTCTACCGGGTGGCCGAGGACGTGTGGCGCGCCCAGGGAGGCCTGGACGCGCAGGACGACGGTGGGGACCCGCTCATCCGCACCGCCCGGACGCTCGGTCTCGGGTCGCCCACCGGCATCGACCTCCCTGCCGAGTCGGCGGGCCGCATCCCCGACCGGGAGTGGAAGCAGGAGTGGTGGGAGAGCACGAAGGAGGAGTCCTGCCGGCGTGCGGAGACGGGGTACCCGGACATGGCCGACCGCACCGACGCGCGCTACCTCGAGGCGCTGGCCCGGGAGAACTGCGAGAGCGGACACCTCTTCCGTCCCGGTGACGAGGCCAACCTGTCCATCGGCCAGGGCGACGTCACCGCCACCCTGCTGCAGATGTCGACCGTCTTCGGCACCATCGCCGACGAAGGGCGCGTCCCGACCCCGCACCTGGGGCGGGCGACCGTCACCGCCGACGGGGAGCGCACGGCCCTTGCGGGTGGTGACACGAGCAGCATCGACCTGCCGGGGGAGTCGGGGGACCTGCTGCGCCGGGCACTGCAGGACGTCGTGACCGACCCCGACGGCACCGCCCACTCCGCCTTCGCCGGCTTCCCGCTGCGGGAGTGGCCCGTCGCGGGCAAGACCGGGACCGCCGAGGTGCACGGGAAGCAGGACACCGCCTGGTTCGTCTCGTACGCGCCGGTCGAGGACCCCCGGTACGTCGTCGGGGTCGTCGTCTCGCAGGGCGGGACCGGGGGAGCGACGTCGGCGCCGATCGCCCGGGACATCCACGAGGAGCTCGCCCGGGGCGCGCGCTGACCGGCGCTGGTGGGCCGGGTGCGACCTGCGTGGTGTACGCCACGTTCTGGTGGTTAGGCTGTCCGGCATGGCTGACTTCGACCTCGTAGTGCTCGGTGCAGGACCCGGTGGATACGTCGCGGCGATCCGCGCAGCGCAGCTCGGCAAGAGCGTCGCCGTCGTGGAGAAGCAGTACTGGGGTGGTGTCTGCCTCAACGTCGGGTGCATCCCCAGCAAGGCGCTGATCAAGAACGCCGAGCTGGCGCACACGTTGACGCACGACAAGAAGAAGTTCGGCATCGAGGGCGACGCCACGATGTCCTACGGCCCGACGCACAAGCGCTCCCGCCAGGTGAGCGAGGGCATCGTCAAGGGCGTCCACTTCCTGATGAAGAAGAACAAGATCACCGAGATCGACGGGTGGGGCACCCTCACCTCGGCCACGTCGATGGACGTCGACCTCAACGACGGCGAGACGAAGTCCTTGACCTTCGACAAGCTGATCATCGCCAGCGGGGCCACGACCAAGATGCTCCCCGGCGTCGAGGTCAGCGACAACGTCGTCACCTACGAGGAGCAGATCCTCGACGAGAACCTGCCGGGCTCGATGATCATCGCCGGCTCCGGAGCGATCGGCGTCGAGTTCGCCTACGTCATGAAGAACTTCGGCGTGGACGTGACGATCGTCGAGTTCCTCGACCGGATGGTCCCCACCGAGGACCCGGCCATCTCCAAGGAGCTGCTCAAGCACTACAAGAAGCTCGGCGTGAAGGTCATGCTCTCGACCAAGGTCGAGTCCGTCGAGGACACCGGCTCGGGCGTCAAGGTCACCGTCACCGCGAAGGGGGGCGAGGAGCAGGTCCTGGAGGCGGACAAACTGCTCTCGGCCATCGGCTTCTCGCCGCGTGTCGAGGGCTTCGGTCTGGACGCGGCCGGGGTCGAGCTGACCGACCGCGGCGCCATCGCCATCGACGAGTACTGCCGCACCAACGTCGAGAACGTCTACGCCATCGGCGACTGCACCGCCAAGCTGATGCTCGCGCACACCGCGGAGGCCCAGGGAGTCGTCGCAGCCGAGCACATGTCCGGCGCGGAGACGATGCCGGTGGAGTACGACTTCATCCCGCGTGCGACCTACTGCCACCCGCAGATCGCCTCCTTCGGCTACAGCGAGGAGCAGGCGAAGGAGAAGGGCTTCGACGTCAAGACCGCGACCTTCCCCTTCAGCGCCAACGGCAAGGCAGTTGGCCTCGGTGACCCGACCGGTTTCGTCAAGGTCGTCGCCGACGCCGAGTACAACGAGATCCTCGGCGCGCACATGATCGGGCCCGACGTCACCGAGCTGCTGCCGGCGCTGACCCTGGCCCAGCAGTGGGACCTGACGGCCGACGAGGTCGCCCGCAACGTCTTCGCCCACCCGACCCTCTCCGAGGCGCTCAAGGAGGCCGTCGAGGGGATCGCGGGTCACATGACCCACCTCTGATCCCACGACGAGGCCCCCGCCGGACCGATCCGGCGGGGGCCTCGTCGTACCCGGGGGAGGGGGCTCTCGGCTACCGCGCGCCGTGCCCGTCACGGGCCGGACGACCGCTGGGCGACAGGGGCGCACGGCCCCTTGTCGTCGCGTGGCGGCAGGAGTGTAATGGAAGGCGCAGCTGTGCTGTTCCCCCGGGCAGGGCCGGGGGAGGGGGATCTTTCAGGGGGAGTCATCATGAACGGTTACAGCGATGCCGCACGCCACCACACCGTCCGCGCACACCGCGTGGACGACCTGTGCGTGGTCGCGCCGGCGCCGGAGCTCAACGACACGCTCAAGGAGCAGTTCACCAGGTTGCGGGACCAGGCACGCGAGCAGGTCAGCGGGGGTCTGGCCGGCCAGCTGACCCGCAAGGCGCCCGACCACGTCGGGTTCGACGACGGACTCATCTTCCCGGGCACGTACTTTCCGACCGGCACCACGGCGGCGGTGGCACAACGTGCCGCCCTGGACCGTGCGCCGCTGCGCGGGGACGTGCGGGTCGTCGTCGTCCTGGCGGACTTCTCCGACCGGGAGATGGGCACGGACGTCCACGACCGCTTCGACACGCTCTTCTTCTCGCACGGCACGCTCGCGGACGGGAGCGTGACGGAGTACTTCTCCGATGTGTCCGGAGGACTCGTGACCATCACCGGGGAGGTCGTCGGCCCGTACCGGATGCCGCGGACGCTGGCCGCCTACGCCGGAACCGACAACGGCACTCAGTCCACCGCACCGAATGCCCGGACCCTGGCCGACGACGCCCTGTCCGCGGCCGACGCCGATGTGGACTTCGACCCGTACGACAACGACGGCAACGGGTTTGTCGACGCCTTCATCGTGGTGCATGCCGGCCGGGGCGCCGAGGAGACCGGCGCGGCCGGGGACATCTGGTCGCACAAGTGGGTCCTGCCCGCCCACCGCACCGTGGACAGCACCAAGGTCTACGCCTACCTCACCATCCCGGAGGACGCGAAGATCGGGGTGAGCGCGCACGAGCTCGGACACCTCGTCTTCGGCTGGCCCGATCTCTACGACACCGACGGCACCTCCGAGGGGGTCGGCAACTGGTGCCTCATGGGAGGTGGTTCCTGGGGAGGCGGGGGTGACCGGCCCACGCACCCCTCTGCCTGGTGCAAGGTCAACCAGGGCTGGGCGAATGTGGTGGTGCAGTCGACCAATGCCACCGTCACCATCAACGACATCAAGACCGGCCGCAGTGCCTACCGGTTGTGGAAGGACGGAGGAGGGGGGAACGAGTACTTCCTCGTGGAGAACCGACAGCGCACCGGCTACGACCAGTCGCTGCCCGGCGGTGGCCTGCTCATCTGGCACATCGACGAGGCCGTCGCCGGGAACAGCAACGAGGCGCACTACAAGGTCGGGCTGCTCCAGGCGGACGGCAACCGGCACCTGGAGCTCAATGCCAACCGCGGCGATGACGGTGACCCCTACCCGGGCTCGTCGAACAACACCTCCTTCACGGAGACGACCACCCCGAGCAGCAAGTCCTTCGCCGGGGCGTCCACCTGCGTGGAGATCACGGGCATCCCCGCCGCGGCCGCCGCGATGACCGTGCAGGTGAAGGTGCGCTGCTTCATGCCGCCCAAGTTCAAGGACCTCAAGGACGCCCGCGACGACAGGTGGAAGCGTCGGCCGGACATCGACCTCAAGCAGGTCAAGGACCTGCGTGACGGTGACAAGCGGTTCAAGGACGTGCGCGAGGACCCCAAGCCGTTCAAGGACCTGCGGGACAACGACCCGCTGAAGGACCTGCGCGACGGGAAGGGGATCCGCGAGGAGAAGTTCCCCGACACGAAGTTCGGTGAGAAGTACGCCGAGGGACCCTTCTCCCCCGGAGCATCCGGGTGGGCGACGCCGTCCGGCCAGGGCGGGTCGCCGCAGGACCGCACGACCGAGCGGTTGGACGCTCTCGAGGCGACCGTCCACGCCCTCCTCGCCTCGTGGGGTGGTGCGGCTGCGGACCAGGAGGGGGCGGCCGGTGCGGAGCCGTTCATCGGCGAGTCCGAGCGGCCGGACCTGGGGCGCACCAGCGGGGGACCCGACCCCGCCGCGCTCCGGGCGGCGGTCGAGGAGGGGTCGCCGGAGGCGAAGGCACGCTTCGACACCCTGCCACCCACCTGAGGCCACCGATGTCCCCGTCGATCCTGCTCATCGCCCCACCCGGTGACGTGGTGGTGCCGGCCCTGGCAGGGCTGCTGCGTCACCGCGGGGTCGGGCGGGTCACCGTGGTCGACGACCGGGAGCTCGCGCGTCACCCCATGACCCTCAACCCCGAGTCGGGCCCGTGCGCGGTCGAGTCCGTGCCCGATCCCCCGGGGTACGACGTCATCTGGTGTCGCGCGGCGACCCTCGGTGCCCGACCCTTCGCCCGGCCGAGCGATGACGACTACGCAGCGGCGGAGATGCACGCCGTGGCGATGTCGTGGCTGTGGAGCCGGCGCGAGGTCGTGGTCAACCGACCGACCCCGAGCGCGCTGTGCGGCACCGTGCCGGACCCCCTGCGGGTCGCCGTCGCCTGCGCGGCCGTCGGCCTGGCCACTCCCGACCTGCTGCTCGCCACGGATGCCGCTCGGGTGCCCCCCGGACGGTGGCCCGGTGGGGGGCGGCGCAGCTGGCCCGACGGGGGCACTCCGCGCCACCTCGACGGCTTCCCACCCGGTGCCGGCGGTCCGCCCCTGGCCGAGCCCGCGGTCGGCCTGTCGGACATCGCGCCGGGTCGCTGGGACGCCCTCGTCTGCGGCAGCGAGGTCGACGGTCCTGCGGACCTGCACGACCCCCTTCGTGCGCTCGTGCGGTCCCTGGACCTGGAGGTGGCCGCCGTCCGGTTGGCGGCGCCCGGCCCGGTCCGCGACCGTCCGCAGGTCCTGGGGGTCGACCCGGTGCCCTCGTCGACCCTCCCCACGCACCTGCTGATGCTGGCCCGCCACCTCGAGCAGCGCGCCGCGGAGCACGAAGGGCGGCGGGCCGCGTGATCATCGTCGTCGGCAGCCCGGCCGAGCCGCCCGTGAGCCTGCTGCTCGATCGTGCCGCCGGCGAGGGGATCGAGGTGCTGCTGCTCGCGGAGGAGGAGGCCCACGCCTGGCAGCTGGAGGTCGCGGTGCGCGGCGGGGTGGTCGGGGCGCACGCGGGACGGTACGGGGCCAGGGTGGACCTGTCGCGGGCCAGCGGGCTCTACCTCCGGCTCAGCGGCCCCGAGGTGGTGGGACTCCCGCCGGACCCCCTGCGCGACCGTCGGCAGGCAGCGGCCCTCACGGCCCTGACCGCCTGGGCCGACGTCGCCCCCCTTCGCGTGGCGAATCGGCCCACGGCGATGATGAGCAACACCTCCAAGCCCTACCAGGCGGCCCTGATCCGCTCCCACGGATTCGATGTCCCCGAGACCGTCGTCACGAGTGACCCGGAGGCGGTGCGGCACTTCCTGCGGCGGCACGGCCGGGTCGTCTACAAGTCGGTCAGCGGTGTGCGATCAGTCGTCCACGAGCTGACCGGTCCGCGGCTCGACGACCTCGACCGGGTCCGGGACCTGCCCACCCAGTTCCAGCGGCTGGTCGTCGGGACCAATGTGCGGGTCCACGTCGTCGGCGACCGGGTGCACGCCTGCGCCGTCGACTCCGACACCATCGACTACCGCTATGCCGAAGGGGGTGCCGGTGCCACGATGACCCCGGTGGCCCTTCCCGACGAGGTGGCCGAGCGATGCGTCGCTCTCGCGGAGGCCCTCGACCTGCCGCTGGCCGGGGTCGACCTGCTCAGGGACGAGGACGACCAGTGGTGGTGCTTCGAGGTGAACCCCTCGCCCGCCTACAGCTCATTCGAGGAACCGACCGGGATGCCCATCGCGCACTCGCTGGCCACGTGGTTGGCTGGACGTGACGTGGCGTGAGGAGCTGCGTGGGGAGCGAGGAGAGACAGCATGGTGCAGGCGATCGAGAACCGTTCCCTCGTGCGGTGCACGCCGAGGGGGGAGCCCCGGCCCGGACCGGCTGACGGATGGTCCACCGCCGTCGTCCTCGTCGAGCGGACGTCACCGGTGGGGGCCGCCGCGGACCTCATGACCGACGCCGTGGGGAGCGAGTACACCGCGCTCGTACCGCCCGACCTCGTCCCGAGGCTGTCGGGGGAGCGCGTCTGGACGGTCGAGGTCGAGGTGACCGGGCCGAAGCGCATCACGATCCGTTCCCTGGGCTGACGGTCCAGCGGGGCCTGACGGTCCACCGTCGCCGACCGGGGACACGCCGGCGGCCCGCACCGGGGGTCAGGCCATGTCCTCCAGCTCGACCCCCTTCGTCTCCGGTACGAACTTGAGCACGAAGAGCAGGGAGAGGAACGCGCACAGGGTGTAGAAGCCGTAGGCGAACCACAACCCGATCTCGGCCATGTTCGGGAAGCTGGTGGAGATGGCGAAGTTGGCCAGCCACTGCGCGGCCGCGGCGATGCCGAGCGCGAGCCCGCGGATGGTGTTGTTGAACATCTCGCCGAGGAGCACCCACACCACCGGGCCCCACGTCGCCCCGAAGAAGACGACGAACCCGTTCGCCGCGATCAGGGCCGTCAGACCGGCCGAGTCGGTGAGGTCGGGCGCGCCATCGACGATCCTCGCCTGCGAGAAGACGATGGCCATCACGCCCAGGCACACCGTCATGCCGGCAGAGCCGATCAGCAGCAGCAGCCGCCGACCGATCTTGTCCACCAGGGCGATGGCGATCAGCGTGACGACGATGTTGGTCACCGAGGTGATCACCGTCTGCAGGAGCGCGTCCTCCTCGGTGAAGCCCACCGACTGCCACAGCATCGACGAGTAGTAGAAGATGACGTTGATCCCGACGAACTGCTGGAAGACCGACAGCGCGATGCCGATCCACACGATCGGCAGCAGACCGCCGCCGGGCTTCTTCAGGTCGGCGAAGGTCGTGCGCGACTCCTGCTTGATGGTGCGCTTGATCTCCCGGATGCGGCTGTCGACGCCGGAGCGCAGGATGGTCCCGAGCACGGTGCGGGCCCGTCCCTCCTGGCCGATCCGCACGAGGTAGCGCGGCGACTCCGGGATCGTGGCCGCCAGCACCCCGTACGTCAGGGCGGCGACCACCTCGGCGAGGAACATCCACCGCCAGGCCTCCAGGCCCAGGCCCAGGACCTCCTCGGAGCCACCGGCGGCGCCGGCGATGGCGAAGTCCGACAGCAGCGCGACGAAGATCCCCAGCACGATCGCCAGCTGCTGCAGCGAGCCCATCCGGCCGCGGATCTGGGCGGGGGAGACCTCGGCGATGTAGGCGGGGGCGATCACCGATGCCGCGCCCACGCCGAGGCCGCCGACGACGCGCCAGACGATCATGTCCACGGGGCCGAAGGCCAGGCCGGAGCCGATCGCCGACAGCGTGAACATCGCCGCCGCGAGGAGCATCACGCGCACCCGTCCGATCCGGTCGGCGATGCGGCCGGCCACGTAGGCGCCGACCATGCACCCCAGGAGGGCGGAGGAGACGACGAAGCCGGTGAGGGTGCCGCTCATCCCGAACTGGCTCTGCATGGCCGTGACGGTGCCGTTGATCACGGCGGTGTCGAAGCCGAAGAGGAAGCCGCCGATGGCGGCGACGGCGGCCAGGTGGATGACTCTGACCGTGTCGAATCCAGAGGATGTGGGGTTGGGTGTGTCCGTGGTCGTCATGATGCTCCTTCGGTGAGCCGGTGGCCTCACGGTAACGACGGAAGCGGACGACCGCACGGGTAACGACGGACGGGAGTGCACGCAGTCGGCGACGGGGGTGCTGGAGCGTGCGCGGGTGTAGCCTGAACGCCAGGGGCGACGCTCATGCTGCATGCGCGCCTGCTCGGTGAGCAGGTGATAACGGACGGCGCGACCGGAGATGTTCGGACCCGGTCGCAGCGCACCCTCGCCCTCCTCGGGTTGCTGGCACTGCACGCTGACGCCCCTCAGCCACGGCAGCGGATCGCAGGGCTGTTCTGGCCCGGGTCCACCGATGCACAGGCATTGACCAACCTCCGGCGCGAGCTGCACCAGCTGCGCAGGACGCTCGGGGACGGCGTCGGGCTGGTCGTCGAGCCCGCGACGTTGTGCTGGCAGGAGGGCCCGGGCTGTCGAGTGGATGTGCACGTGTTCGCCTCCGAACGCATCGCGGCACACCGCGCGGTGGGAGAGGGTCGCGACGAGGGCGCCCTTCGGCACGGGGCTGCCGCCCTCGACGTGTACGGCGGTGACCTGCTGCCGGGGTGCTGCGACGACTGGGTCATCACCGAGCGTGACCGGCTGGCACGTGAGTGCACCGCCCTGAGTGACCTGGTGTGCCAAGCGGGCCTGCGCACCGGAGACCTGCAGACCGCGGAAGCCGCTGCCCGGAGGCGGATCCAGCTGCAACCGTTGGAGGAGGTCGGCTATCGCTCCCTGATGGAGCTGCTGGCCGATATCGGGGACCGGTCCGGTGCGATCAGCACGTACCACCATTGTGCGTCGGTGCTGGAGAACGAGTTGGGCATCGATCCCGATCGAGCCACCCAGACGGTCTTCCATCGCCTGCTCGCCTCGGGTCGAGGGAGGCCCGAGCAGGCAAGGAGGCCACCCACGGGCAGGCGTGGAGTCGCGCTCGCGCAACTGACGGGGCGGGAGAGCGACCTGGCACGGTTGCGCGAGGAGTGGAGCGCCGCGGCATCGGGCAGTGCCCGGGTCGTCATCGTCGCCGGCGACCCCGGAGTGGGCAAGACCCGGCTGGTGGCCGAACTCGTGTCCGAGGTGCGCACGCAGGGGGGCGCGGTGGCCGTCACCGAGTGCTTCGCGACATCGGGCCGACTCGGTCTGGCGCCGGTGGCGGAGTGGCTCCGAACGGCCGAGCTGCGGGCTGCCACCGCGAGCCTGGAACCGGTCTGGCAGGCCGAGGTCGAGCGCCTCGTTCCCCCGTCGACCTCCCCGGCAGCCACGACACCGGTGTCGCGCGCCATGGTCGATGCGTGGCAACGGCTTCGGTTCTTCGAGGGGGTGTCACGGGCACTGACCGGTGTCGACCGTCCCCTGCTGCTCGTCCTGGACAATCTGCAGTGGTGCGATCAGGAGACGCTCGCGGTCCTTGGGTACTGTCTGGAGTCGTCCACCGATTCGGCACTGATGGTCGCCGCCACGCTCCGCCAGGACGACGACGGTGCGCAGCCGGGGGTGCGTGAATGGATCGCACACCTGAACCATGCATCCCGGCTCACGACCGTCGCCCTCGTTCCTCTCGATCCCGAGGACACCACCAGTCTCGCCAGGCAGTTGTGTGGTCACCGCGCCCTTGACCTGGATGAGTCGCTCCTGCACGCCGTCACCGGCGGCTTCCCGCTCTACGTGGTCGAGGCCTCGCGCACCGACACCTTCGCCAACGGCGGGCCGGCGGCCGACCTCGACACGGTGCTGCGCAACCGCCTGGCACAGGTCGGTCCCCAGTCGCGCGAAGTCGCTGCGCTGGCCGCGGCGGTGGGACGGGACTTCTCCCTCGAAGTGCTCACCGCAGCCAGCGATCTCGCCCCTGATGCCGTTGTCCGTGCGGTCGACGAGCTGTGGCGACACCGGATCGTGCGCGAGCTGCCGGGGGGCTACGACTTCTCCCACGACCTGATGCGCGACAGCGCGTACACCCAGGTTGGTCGGCCGCAGCAGTGGTTGATGCATCGGCGACTGGCCCAGGCGTTGGAGCTGGTCCACGCCAACCACCTCGACGACGTCGCCGCCCAGATGGCCGAGCAGTACGAGCAGGGTGATGTCCCCGAGCGTGCCCTGCACTACTACCGCCGTGCTGCGGAGATGGCCGTGGCGACGTTCGCGCACTCGGAGTCGATCCGGTTCTACCGCAAGGCCAGGTCGCTCGTCAGCTCCCTTCCCGGCGGTCGCAACCGGGACGCCCTGGAGCTCGGGATCCTGCGGGACGCGATCCCGTCCATCAACGCGGCGCACGGCTACTCCTCACCGCAGCTGAGGGAAGCAGCCGAACGGTGCCTGGATCTGGCCGAGAGCCTCGGGCGCGCGGACGAGGCCATGGACAGCGCGATCGCCTTGTGGGCATCGACGTTCGTCCGGGGCGAGGTCGCCGACAGTCATCGGATCATCACGCGCGTCCTCGACAGGGTCACCACGGGCAGCGAGATGGCCGGGCAGGTCCACTTTGCCTACGCCGGGTCGGCCCAGGCCCTGGGCCGCATCGAGGAGTCACTGCAGCATTTCGACCTTGCCTGGGAGGGCTCCCGAGGTGCTCCGTCACTCATCGTCGGCTCCCTTCCGGAGGTCCATGCGCTGGCCTGGTCCGCCCACGCCCTGTGGTTGAGCGGGAAGCCGGCCGGGGCGCTGGCGGCCGGTCGTGACGCCATCACGCGCGCGGAGGGCCTGAGCCATCCCTACAGTCTGACGATCTCCCTGGCCTACGGCGCCATCACGTTCCAGATGTGCGGAGCCGCAGATGAGTCGCGGGGTGCCGTCGCGCGCCTCGCTGAGCTGTGTGAGCGCTACGGATTCGTCTACTACCGGGAATGGGGAGAGATCCTGGGCGGATGGCAACGTGGCGACGCCGAGGGCCTGTCGACCGCACGTCGGGGTATCGACCGGCTCCGGGCTCGGCAGGAACTGATCCGGATGCCGTACTGGCACGGCCTCGTCGCCGATCTGCTGACACGGGGAGGTCAGGTGGAGGCCGCATGCTCGACACTGGACGCCGCCGTCGTCGACGGACGAGCTCGGCAGGACATGTGGTGGGTGCCCGAACTGATGCGACAACGAGCTGCCCACGACTCTCCCGACCAAGCGGTCGCCCGCCTCGAGGCCGCCCGTGCGCTGGCCCGACGACAGGGAAGCCTCGCTCTGGTCGAGCGGTGCCGGAGGAGTCTGGCTGCCCGCGCCTCCTCGTCCTGAGGCGTTCGCTCCACGATCGGCGGCCGCTCAGCGGGCGAACGATCCACGAACGCTTGGCTGCCTAGGGTCGCCGGTACGACCAGTTCCCCGTGCGGGGACCCTTGGAGAGGACCTCACCATGACCACCGAGACCCAGCCCGTGAGTACGGCGCACGCCGTGCCCTTGCCTGAACTCTCCGCAGAGCTGCACGGTCACGTGGTGCAGCCCGGTGACCCGGACTTCGACCGCGGTCGCGCCGTGTACAACGCCATGATCGACCGTCGACCTGCCGTGATCGCCTACTGCCGGGACGTCACCGACGTTCGCGCGTGCGTGCGCTTCGGCCGCGCACACGGTCTCCCCATCGCGATCCGCGGTGGTGGCCACAATGCCGGCGGTCTCGGGGTGGCCGACGACGCTCTGGTCATCGATCTGTCGGAGATGCACAGCGTCACCGTTGATCCCGAAGAACGCACGGCCAGGGTCGATGGTGGCTGCACCTGGGCGGATGTCGACCACGCCACCATCGGCTTCGGCATGGCAACACCCTCGGGGATCCTCTCCACGACCGGCGTGGGTGGCCTGAGCCTGGGGGGTGGCACCGGGTACCTGACCCGGCAGTTCGGTCTGACGGTGGACAACCTGCGCGCAGCCGACGTCGTGCTCGCCGACGGGTCCATGGTCAGGACCAGCGAGTCCTCCCACCCCGACCTGTTCTGGGCACTGCGCGGAGGGGGAGGCAACTTCGGGGTGGTGACCTCGTTCACGTTCGACCTGCACCCGATCGGTGAGAACGGCACGATCATCGGTGGGCCGGTTCTCTACGACTTCGCGGACACGCGTGAGGTGATGCGCTGGTACCGGGAACTGCAACCGGCGCTGCCGGAGAACCTCTACGGGTGGTTCGGCCTGCTGACCGTTCCCCCCGCACCGCCGTTCCCCGAGGAGCTGTGGGGGCGCAAGTGCTGCGGCATCATGTGGTCGTACACGGGACGACACGAGGGGGCCGACGAGGTCCTCGAGCCGATTCGCTCCTTCGGCTCCCCGGTGCTCAACGGACTGGGGCCGATGCCCTACACGGCCCTCCAGGGTGCCTTCGACGGGCTCTACCCGCCCGGGCTGCAGTGGTACTGGAAGGCGGACGTCTTCCACGAGATCTCCGACGAGGCGATCGAGGTGCACTGCCGCAACTTCGAACGAACCCCCTCAGGGCACTCCACGATGCACCTCTACCCGATCGACGGAGCTGCCGCTCGCGTTCCGCAGGAGGCCACCGCCTTCGCCCACCGTGATGGCGGCTGGAACGGAGTCATCGTGGGTGTCGATCCTGACCCCGCTCGAGCAGAGACCCTCTCGTCATGGGCTCGCACCTACTGGGAGGAACTGCACCCGCACTCGGTCGGCGGTGCGTATGTGAATTTCCTGATGCGTGACGAGGGCAATGAGCGCGTCCGCGCCGCGTACGGCGACAACTACGACCGGCTGAGCAGGGTCAAGGCGCACTACGACCCGGACAACGTCTTTCGGATCAACCAGAACATCACCCCTGCGGAATGACCTGCCGTTGACCCATCACGGACGGGCCGAGACGTGGACCCGTCCGTGATGGGGTCAGCCTCGATTAGGGCGGCCCCACGGCGCGCTGGTAATCTTCAGGGGTTGCCGTTAGATCGGCCGCGGATCCACAGAGCCCCGGTGAACCAGCCCGGGCGCGCCGCGCAACGACCCAGAGAAGGAGCAGTGTCGCAGCATGCCGCTGACCGCTGACGTCAAGAAGCAGATCATGGCCGACTTCGCCACCACCGAGGGCGACACCGGCTCCCCGGAGGTGCAGGTCGCGATGCTCACGCAGCGCATCACCGACCTCACCGAGCACTCGAGGGACCACAAGCACGACCACCACAGCCGCCGCGGTCTGCTGCTGCTCGTGGGTAAGCGCCGCCGCCTCCTGCGTTACCTGGAGAGCACGGACATCGAGCGTTACCGTGCGCTGATCAAGCGCCTCGGCCTGCGCCGATAGGACAACGCGTCGAGCGGTTCCCGCCCATGGGAGCCGCTTCTTCGCGTATCCGGGGGTATGTCTCCCGGGACAACTGAAGACACACAACTGAAGAGCTCAGCAGAAGACATGACCGGGGCACAACGACGATGCGCCCGGTACGTAGAGAGAAAAGGAGGACCCGATGGAGGGTCCTGAGATCACTGCCTCCGAGGCGACCATCGACAATGGCGCCTTCGGCACCCGCACCGTCCGGTTCGAGACCGGGCGCCTCGCCCAGCAGGCCGGTGGCGCCGTCAGCGCCTACCTGGACGGCGAGACGATGCTCCTGTCGACCACGACCGCGAGCAAGAACCCGAAGGAGCACCTCGACTTCTTCCCCCTGACGGTGGACGTCGAGGAGCGGATGTACGCCGCCGGCCGCATCCCCGGGAGCTTCTTCCGCCGTGAGGGTCGTCCCAGCACGGACGCCATCCTCACCTGCCGCCTCATCGACCGCCCGCTGCGCCCGACCTTCACCAAGGGTCTGCGCAACGAGGTCCAGGTCGTCATCTCCGTCCTGTCGGTCCACCCGGACCACCAGTACGACGTCCTCGCGATCAACGCCGCGTCCGCCTCGACCCAGATCTCCGGTCTGCCCTTCTCGGGCCCGATCGGTGCGGTCCGCGTCTCGCTCATCGACGGCCAGTGGGTCGCCTTCCCGAACTTCAGCGACAGCGAGCGCTCGACCTTCGACATGGTCGTCGCCGGTCGTGTGGTCGAGGGCGGCGACGTCGCGGTCATGATGGTCGAGGCCGAGTCCACGACCGCCACTTGGGACCTCGTGAAGAACCAGGGCAAGCAGGCCCCGACCGAAGAGGTCGTCGCCGAGGGCCTCGAGGCCTCCAAGAAGTTCATCAAGGTCCTGTGCGACGCCCAGGCCGACATGGCCACGCGCGCCGCCAAGCCCGTCGAGGACTTCCCGATCTTCCTCGACTACGAGGACGACGCCTACGCCGCGGTCGAGGAGGCCACCTCCGCCGACCTCGCGTCCGCCCTGCAGATCGCGGGCAAGGCCGAGCGTGAGGACCGCCTCGACGAGATCAAGGACGCCATGAAGGCCTCCCTCGGCGGCACCGAGGACGCCCCCGGGCGGTTCGCCGGTCGGGAGAAGGAGCTGTCCGCCGCGTACCGCTCGGTGCAGAAGGCACAGGTGCGCCAGCGCATCCTGCGCGACAAGGTCCGTATCGATGGTCGTGGTCTGGCCGACATCCGCGCCCTCGGCGCGGAGGTCGAGGTCCTGCCGCGCGTGCACGGCTCGGCGCTCTTCGAGCGCGGCGAGACCCAGATCATGGGTGTCACCACGCTCAACATGCTCAAGCTCGAGCAGACGATCGACTCCCTGAGCCCGGTCAACAAGAAGCGCTACATGCACAACTACAACTTCCCGCCGTACTCGACCGGGGAGACCGGTCGGGTGGGCAGCCCGAAGCGCCGCGAGATCGGCCACGGAGCGCTCGCCGAGCGTGCGCTCCTGCCGGTGCTGCCGACGCGCGAGGAGTTCCCGTACGCGATCCGTCAGGTCTCCGAGGCCCTCGGGTCCAACGGCTCGACCTCCATGGGCTCGGTCTGTGCCTCGACGATGTCGCTGCTCAACGCCGGTGTGCCGCTGCGCGCCGCCGTGGCCGGCATCGCCATGGGTCTGGTCTCCGACGTTGTCGACACAGGGGACGGCCCCGAAACTCGCTACGCGGCCCTGACCGACATCCTCGGTGCCGAGGACGCCTTCGGCGACATGGACTTCAAGGTCGCCGGCACGCGTGAGTTCATCACGGCCATCCAGCTCGACACCAAGCTCGACGGCATCCCCGCCTCGGTGCTCGGTGGCGCGCTGACCCAGGCCCGTGACGCCCGCACGCACATCCTCGACGTCATGAACGAGGCCATCGACGCGCCCGACGAGATGGCGGCGACCGCGCCGCGGATCATCACGGTCAACGTTCCGGTCGACAAGATCGGTGAGGTCATCGGCCCGAAGGGCAAGATGATCAACCAGATCCAGGACGACACCGGCGCCGACATCAGCATCGAGGACGACGGCACCGTCTTCATCGGTGCGGTCGACGGCCCGTCCGCCGACGCCGCGCGCAACGCGATCAATGCGATCGCCAACCCGCAGATGCCGGAGGTCGGCGAGCGTTTCCTCGGGACCGTCGTGAAGACGACGACCTTCGGCGCGTTCGTCTCCCTGCTGCCCGGCAAGGACGGCCTGCTGCACATCTCCGAGGTGCGCAAGCTCGTCGGCGGCAAGCGGATCGACGCGGTCGAGGACATCCTCGGTGTGGGCCAGAAGGTCCAGGTCGAGCTGAAGGAGATCGACCCGCGCGGCAAGCTCAGCCTCGCCGCCGTCCTCACCGCCGAGCAGGAGGAGGAGCTCTCCTCCGGCTCGACGGGTGACGACGAGGGTGGCCGTGGCGGTCGCCGCGAGGGTGGTCGCGAGGGCGGCGGTCGCCGCCGTCGTCGCCGCGACAACGGTGACGGTGGCGAGACCGCCGACGCCCCGGAGGCCGTCCGGGTCGACTGACGCCAGCACCCGCACGACGGGGGCGGACCTTCCCGAGGGGAGGGTCCGCCCCCTTCGTCATGGGGTGGGAGTGGTGCCTGCGGCTCAGTCCCAGTCGCGCAGGTCCAGCAGGGGGCCCTCGCCGGCGGTGAGGTGGGTGACGGCGACGACCTCGGCGCGGAAGCGCAGCCCGTCGCGCACCCGCTGTGCGACCTGCTCGGTCAGGGAGGTGGGGTCACCGCCCGTGGCGGGCACGACCTCGCAGCGCAGGGTGTCCACGTGGTCCTCGCGGCCGATGACGAAGCGGTAGCCCTCCACCCCGTCGATGCCGGTCATGACGGCGACGGCCTGGCTGGGGTGGAGGAACATGCCCTTGACCTTCACCGCGGCGCCGGTCCGGCCCAGGACCCCACGCAGACGCAGGGACCCGTCGGGGGCCGTCATCCACCCGGAGCGGTCCCCCGTGCCGAAGCGCACGAGCGGGTACTCCGGCCGCAGGACGGTGACGACCACCTCGCCCTCGGTCTCGTCCTCGAGCGGCGCGCCGGAGGGGTCGCACACCTGGACGAGGACCCCGTCCGCGAGGGCCAGCCCGTGCCCGTCACCCGTCTCGTACGCCAGCAGACCCGTCTCCCCGGTGCCGTACGCCATGCGCACCGTGGGCACCCGTTCGGTGAGCAGCTCGCGCAGTGAGTCGGGGAGGGGTTCGGCCGTGACCATGGCCTTCTCCAGCCGCCACCGCTCCCGCGGCAGGGCCAGCTCGTCGAAGCGCTCGACGAGCACCTTGAGGTAGCTGGGCAGACCGCAGTAGGCGCTGACGCCGAGGTCGGCGATCGCACGCGCCTGCAGGTCCTGGTTGCCGATGCCACCGGGCAGCACGGTCGCCCCGGTCGCGCGGGCGCCGGCCTCCATCATCGCCCCGGCGGGGGAGAGGTGGTAGCCGAAGCAGTTGAGGACGGTGTCGCCGGGACCGACACCCAGGTCGGTGAAGACCTGCCCCCAGCGCCAGTAGTCCTCACCGACGAGCTGGGGCTCGTACAGCGGACCGGGGGACTGGAAGACCCGCGCCACCCGGGCGTCGGGAGCCAGCAGACCGCCGAAGGGGGGCGCCTCCGCCTGCTGGGCGATCACCGCGTCCTTGGGCAGGACCGGGAGGGCCGCGAGGTCGGCGACACCGCGGACCTCGTGCGGGTCGACCCCGGCCCGGGTGAGCCTGTCGGCCAGGCCGGGGACGCGGGCGGCCTGCGCGATCAGGGTCGCGACACGAGCGTCGAGGTCGTGGTCCGCGAGATGAGCGTGCAGGGCAGCCTTGATTGACATACCAGCTCCTCGTGAGTGGTGGCGGGACGGGATGGGCTCAGAGCCAGCGCTTGCGACGCCGGTAGTGCTTGACGTCGCGGTAGCTCTTGCGTCCGCCCTCGTCGCCGAGCCCCAGGTAGAACTCCTTGACGTCCGGGTTCTCCTGCAGCTCGGCGGCCGAGCCCTCGAGCACGATGCGTCCCTGCTCCATGATGTAGCCGCGGTCGGCCACCTCGAGAGCGCGGCGGGCGTTCTGCTCCACGACGAGCACGGTCAGGCCCTGCTCCTGGTTCAGCCGCTTGATGTAGCCGAAGATCTCCTGCACGAGCAGGGGCGCGAGGCCCAGGGACGGCTCGTCGAGCATGAGCAGCTTCGGACGCGCCATCAGGGCTCGCCCGATCGCGAGCATCTGCTGCTCGCCACCGGAGAGGTATCCCGCGACCCGGCTGCGCATGTCGGCCAGCTTGGGGAAGAACTCGTAGACCAGGTCGAGGTCGTCGGAGGTGTTCTTCTGCGTGTAGGCACCGGCGGTGAGGTTCTCCGCGATGGTGAGGTGCTGGAAGACGTGTCGCCCCTCCATGCACAGGCTCATCCCCTCTCGCACCCGGTCGGGTGCGTCCATCGTGGTGATGTCCGTGCCCGCGAAGGTCACCGACCCGTCGGTGACCTCGCCTCGCTCACTGGGCAGCAGGCCCGAGACGGCCTTCAGGGTCGTCGACTTGCCCGCTCCGTTGGAGCCGAGGAGGGCGACGATCTCGCCCTCCGGGACGGCCAGGGAGAGCCCACGCAGCACGAGGATGACGTCGTCGTAGATGACCTCCACGTTGTTCAGGGCGAGGAGGCCCCCGGCGGGGGCGACTGCCGTCGCCCCCGCGGATCCGGTGTCGGTGGACCGGCTCACAGCGAGGCGCCGGCTTCCATCTCGACCATCTTCCCGTCCTTGGCCTCGTAGATGCCCGTGGCGCTCGAGCCGCGGTGGCTGTCACCGCTGAACTCGACGGTCCCGTTGCCCACGACGCCACCGGTCTCGATCGGGCCCATGGTCTCCAGGGCCTCGCGGATCGCGGGGCCGGTGAGGTCGTCGCCGTTCTTCAGTGCCGCCTCGATGCCCTCGGCCATGACGTGCATGGCATACCAGCCCTGCACCCAGGAGGTCCCGATGTCAGCGGGGTCCATGCCGTTCGCCTCGGCGTACTCCTTGAGGGGCTGGTGGCCCTCCTTGTCCGCCGCGATCGGGGCGAAGGGCTGGACGAGCAGGTGCCCCTCGGCCGCCTTGGCCCCGGCGGAGTCGATGAACAGCTCGTTGGCGCACCAGTTGAGGCAGACGATCTTCATGTCGAGGTTCTGGGCCGCGATGTCCTTGGCGACGAGCGCCGCGGGGGAGGCGACGTTCTGGATGACGATGTACTTCGCTCCCTGCTTCTTCGCCTGGGAGAGCAGACCGACGTAGTTCTGCGAACCACTCGGCATCGGGTAGGCCTCGTAGCCCAGCCCCAGGTCCTCGTCCGCGATCCACGTCTTGCCGTCATCGACCGGTGCCTCGCCGAAGGGGCTGTCGTTGTGGAAGACGGCGACCTCGCTCTTGCCGCCGCTGTCCTCGGAGATCCAGTTGAGCGCGATGCGCATCTGGTCGGAGTAGGTGGGCGCGATGACGAAGTTGTACGGCGCCTCCTCCGGGTCGGTCAGCGGCTCGGCGAAGGACCCGGAGATGAAGGGCAGCTCGTCCCTGGCCACACTCTGGGAGAGGGCCTCGGTGTCACCTGTGCCCCACCCCTGGATCGCGACGACGCCCTCGTTGACGTACTGCTTGTACAGCTGCTCGGCCTGGGGCACCTCGTAGGCGTAGTCGTTGGACTTGGCCTCGATCTGGCGTCCCTCGATGCCGCCATCGCTGTTGCGCCAGTCGATGTAGGCGAGCTGCCCATCGTTGTAGGGCTTGCCGACGTCGCCGGTGGCGCCGGTCAGGTCGGCGATGATGCCGATCGGGATGGGCTCGTCGGAGTCGGCGCCACCACCTCCGCCGCCGCCTCCGCAGGCGGAGAGGGCGAGGGCGGATGCAGCGGCCATGGCCACCGCGAGTGAACGGCTTCGTGCAGACATCGTTGTCTCCTTCTGTGGGTGTCCCAGCGGTGGAACGGGGGTGGTGGTCAGTAGCGGAATGGCCAGAAGCGGAAGTAGTCCTTGATCCGTTGCCAGATCCGGTCCAGGCCGCGTGGCTCGAGGATGAGGAAGAGGATGATCACGAGGCCGAAGACGGCGTTGCGCACGGCCGGCAGCTGGTCGGCGAGGAAGGGGAGGGTGTCGTCGACACCGAGCGAGAGCTGTCGGATCAGCTCGGGCAGCAGCGTCATGAAGATCGCCCCGTAGACGGCGCCGGCGATGCTGCCGAGCCCGCCGACGATGATCATCGCCAGGTAGAGGATCGAGACGTCGAGGGTGAACTTCTCCCAGGAGACGACCTCGCTGTAGTGGGCGGTCAGGGCACCGGCCAGCCCGACGAATGCGGAGGAGACGGCGAAGGCCGTCAGCTTGGCCCGCGGGATGTTCACCCCGATCGCCTCGGCCGCGATGTCCTGGTCACGCACGGCCATGAACGAACGGCCGAGGCCGGTACGGAAGAGGTTGCGTGCGGTGAGCACCGCCAGGCCGGCGAGGACGAGGAGGACCCAGTACCACTGCTGCTCGAAGACCTCCCGCCCCCCGATCTCGAACCCGAAGAAACTCAGCCGCTCGACGTTGAGGTAACCCTGGTCCAGGGTCAGCCAGTCCCACCGACGGATGACGAACTCGATGATCATCTGGCTGGCGAGCGTGGCGATGGCGAGGTAGAGGCCCTTCAGCCGCAGGCCGGGCAGACCGAAGAAGGTGCCGACCGCGGCGGTGAGCAGCACCGCGACGAGGATCGCCAGTGGCGTGGGCAACCCGATCCGGTCGGAGAGGATCGCGGAGCTGTACGCACCGACCGCCAGGAATCCTCCTTGCCCGAGGGAGATCTGGCCCGTGTACCCCACGAGGATGTTCAGCCCCACGGCGCCGATGACGGCGATGAGGATGAGGTTGGCCTGGGAGAGCCAGAAGTTGTCGAGGACGAAGGGCAGGACGAGCAGCAGGACGGTCATCAGACCGAGCCGGACGTACTCGGCCCGCGTGGCCCGCAGCCGTAGCTCGGAGGTGTAGCTGCGGTGGTGGATTCCGGTTGCCGTGGCGGCCATCGTCAGGTCACACCCTCTCGATGCGGGTCTCGCCGAAGATGCCGTACGGACGTACGAGCAGGATGAGGACGAGAACGATGTACGGGATGACGGTGGCCAGGCCGGGGTCGAGGTAGCCGGCGGTGAACTGCTTGAGCAGGCCGATGGTGAGGCCACCGATGATCGTCCCGGGGACGGAGTCGAGACCGCCGAGGATGACGACCGGGAAGACGAGGAGGCCGAAGGCGGCGATGTTGTTGTCCACGGCGGAGATGTCACCGACGAGGACGCCGGCGATGAGCGCGCTCACCGCGGCGAGCGCCCAGGCCAGGGCGAAGATCCGTCGCACCGAGATTCCCATCGTCATGGCGGCCTGCTGGTCATCGGCGACCGCGCGCATGGCGATGCCGTGACGCGACTTGCGGAAGAACACCGTGAACGCGGTGAGGACGATCGCGGCGATGACGATCGCGGCCAGTCGATTGATCGGTACCGAGGCACCGAGGATGTCCACCGACCCGCGTGGGAGGAGGTTCGGCTGGCTCCTGGGCGAGGTGCCGTAGAAGGCCTGGACCAGTGCCTTGAGCAGCGAGGACAGTCCGATGGTCACCATGATGATGCTGATCGGGTTCTCCCCGACCATCGGCCGCAGGATCAGGCGCTCGACGAGCACACCGATGAGGGTCGCCACGACCACACCGAAGAGCACGGCCACCACGAGGGGGAGGTCCATGACGACGAAGGCCGTGTAGAACATGTAGGCACCCACGAGCAGGAACTCGCCCTGGGCGAAGTTGATGACGCCCGTCGCCTTGTAGATCAGGACGAATCCGAGGGCGGCCAGCGCCAGGATCGACCCGTCGGCCAGCCCGTAGGCCAGCTGGTTGATGAAGGTGCTCAACGTCGCCCACTCCAGACGGGTCGGCGGCCCCTGCCTTCGGGGACCGAGTAGGTGGTCAGGTCGAAGATGTCCAGCTGCAGGACCCGCTCGGTGCTCGAGCCGTCCTGGTAGGTGATGCGGCTGCGCACCTCGACCGTGTCGTCACCACGCGAGAGGGCCGCGATGATGTCGCCGTACCGGTCGGCGATGACGTTGCGACGGACCTTGCGGGTACGGGTGATCTCGTCGTCATCGGGGTCGAGCTGCTTGTGCAGCAGGACGAATCGACGCACCCGGATGCCCTCCTGCAGGTCCTCGTTGGCCCGGCTCGCCTCCTCGGCGATGAGCTCCTGGACCTCCGGCTTGCCGGCGAGGTCGGTGTAGGTCGTGTAGCTGAGCCGCTCGTTCTCCGCCCAGGACCCGACCGTGGCGGGGTCGATGATGACCATCGCCGTCATGCCGTCGGCGCCGTCCCCGGGCGGGAAGACGACCGCCTCCTCGACGTAGGGGGAGAACTTCAGCTTGTTCTCGATGAAGGCGCTGGAGTAGCGGGTTCCGTCGGACGCGGTGAGCACGTCCTTGGCCCGGTCGATGATCACGAGGTGGTCGTTGTCGTCGAGGTAGCCCGCGTCCCCGGTGTGCAGCCACCCCTCGGCGTCGACGATCTTCGCGGTCTCCTCCGGCTGCCGGTGGTAGCCGCGGAAGACCGAGTCCGAGCGGAGCAGGACCTCGCCGTCGTCGCTGATGCGCATGTCGGTCCCGGGGATGGGGGTGCCCACGGTGTTGAAGGGCACGTCGTCGTCCCGGTGCACGACGGCGATGCCACAGATCTCGGTCTGGCCGTAGATCTGCTTGAGGTTGACGCCGATGGCGTGGAAGAAGCGGAAGACGTCCGGGCCGAGGGGCGCGCCGCCGGTGTAGCAGCGGGCGATCCGAGTCAGCCCGAGCTGATCGCGCACCGGACGGGTGGACACGGCGTCGGCCAGCACGTGGGTGGCCCGCAGCAGGGCGCCGGGCTTCCTGCCGCTGACCCGCATCTCTGCGACCTTGTCGCCGACGCCGTAACCCCAGCCGAAGACGCGCCGCTTGAGCCACCCGGCCTCGTCGATGCGGACCTGCACCTCGGAGAGCATCGACTCCCAGATCCGCGGCGGCGAGAACATCACGTCCGGGCCGATCTCGCGCAGGTCGCTGCGCTGGGTCGAGGAGTCCTCGGGGAAGGAGATCGTCAGGCCGCGGGAGAGGCCGCAGGCGACGGCGAGCATCTGCTCGCCGATCCAGGCGAAGGGGAGGAAGGAGACGTAACGGTCCTTCGAGTCGATCGGGTCGATGCTCGTGAGGTGCTCGGCCATGGCGAGCAGGTTGCGGTGGGAGAGCTCGGCCAGCTTGGGTCGCGAGGTCGTCCCGGACGTGGTGCAGATGACCGCGATGTCCTCGGCGGAACCGGCGGCGACCTGCTCGGTGAACCAGTCGGGGTGCTGCGCGGCCCGCTCGCGGCCGAGCTCCTCGAGCCCGGTGAACTCCATCAGGATCTCGTCCGTGTACTGCTCGAGGCCGTGCGGGTCGTAGTAGACGATCTGCTCGATGCCCAGCGGCTCGGCGCCGTCCGGTGCCTCCTCCTCGAGCAGGCGCAGCAGCTTGTCGACCTGCTCCTGGTCCTCGGCGACCACGACCCGCGCGCGGGAGGTGCTCAGGATGTGCCGCAGCTCCTCACCGATCGAGGTCGGGTAGATCCCGACCACCGCGACGCCCATGCTCTGGGCGGCGAGCTCGGCGACGAGCCACTCGGGCCGGTTGTCCCCGAGCACGGCGATGATCTCGCCGCGGGAGACGCCCAGGGCGGCGAGTCCGTGCGCGGTGTCGTGGACCCGTCGCTCGTACTCGCTCCACGTGAGTGGCTGCCAGATGCCGTACTGCTTCTCCTGCATGGCGACGGCGTCGCCACGGGTCGCCGCGAGTCCGACGAGCAACCGGGGGAAGGTGTCCTCGGGCAGGTCAGACATGCGAGTCCTCCTCGTCCTCGGCCCCGAGGTAGGCCTCGATGACCGCAGGGTTCGCCATGACCTCTGCGGGGGTCCCGTCGGCGATCAGGGCCCCGAAGTCGAGGACGCTGATCCGGTGGGAGATGTCCATGACGACGTTCATGTCGTGCTCGATGAGGACGACGGAGACGTCGGCCAGCTCGTGGACGTCGAGGACGAAGCGGGCCATGTCCTCCTTCTCCTCCGCGTTCATCCCGGCCATGGGCTCGTCGAGCAGGAGCAGGGAGGGCTGCAGGCACAGGGCGCGTCCGAGCTCGACGCGCTTCTGGATGCCGTAGGCGAGGGAGCCGACCGGGTGGTTGCGCACCGCCTGCAGGTTGAGCAGGTCGATGACCTCCTCGACGAGCTGGCGGTGGCGGATCTCCTGACGGCGCGCGGGCCCGAACCAGAGCATGGACTTCAGCACGCTGTGGTCCATGTGGATGTGCCGGCCGAGCATGAGGTTCTCCAGCACACTCATCGCGTGGAAGAGCTCGATGTTCTGGAAGGAACGGGCCACCCCCAGCCGCGCGATGCGATGTGGTGCGAGCTTGGTCATCTGGTGGGTGGTGGTCTTCCCCGCGGTGCCGTCGGCGGCGGGAGCGGCCGCTGTCTGCAGACGGATCTGGCCCTCCTGCGGACGGTAGAGGCCGCTGATGCAGTTCAGCAGGGAGGACTTCCCGGCGCCGTTGGGGCCGATGATCGAGTGGATGTGCCCCTCGGTCACGGAGAACGAGACACCGCGCAGGGCGGTGACACCGCCGAAGCGGAGTGTGACGTCCTCGACGTCGAGGAGCGTCTCGCCGGCGGGCAGGTGGCTCCCGCGTAACGAGTGCTGGTAGGCCCTGGTCAGCACTGACCCTCCCATTTCATGTTTCGACGATGAAACTGCGTGAAAGTGACACTAGGTTTTCATTATGTGAAAATCAAGGGTCTCGTTCAGAAATGTATCTCCGGACGTGGTTGACTCGATGATGTTCATCCAACGAGTCGGAAGGGGGTCCCGTGACCGCATCCCACGCGTCCGAGGCCGGGACGGCCGGCCGGGGTGGCCTCGGGACGGTGCGCAACGCCGTGCGGCTGCTCGAGCTCCTCGGCGAGGGGCCCGCCTACCAGCAGCTGACCGACCTCGCCGAGCGGTCGGGCATGTCGGTCCCGACGGTGCACCGCTTGCTGCGATCACTCGTCCTCGCCGACCTCGTCGTCCAGGACCCGCGCTCCTCCCGCTACGGGTTGGGTCCGGAGCTGGCCCGGTTGTCGAGCCACTACCTCTCCCGGCTGCCCCTCCTCGGGGCGCTCAGCCCCTACCTGTCGCAGCTGCGTGACCAGCTCGAGCGCACGATCCACGTGGAGATCCTCGTCCACGGTGAGGTCATCTACGTCGACCGCGTCGACGGCACCGAGCGGGGCCCCTACCGGGACGCCCACCGGGTGGTGCCGGCGCTGTCGTGCGCGGGTGGGCGGCTGCTCGCTGCACGCGCGGCCGACGACGAGGTGTGGCAACGCTCCGTGGACCGGGCGGAGACGCACGACCGGGAGGCGGCCACCGACGAGGCCCGGGCCTGCTGGGCCGTGGCCGACCACCTCGCCCTGACACCGCAGGATCCGACGCTGCCCCCGGAGGTGGCGGTGCCGGTGGTCGACGGGCAGGGTGCCACGGTCGCCGTCCTGGCGGCGAACATCGACGATCCCGGCGACGAGCCCCGCGTCAGGGCCGTGGCGGGTCAGCTCGGTCGAGCCGCGCGTGCGGCAGGAAGGACGCTCGGCCATGCCTGAGCCGCACCCCGCAGGCATCTGGCAGGTCGCCCCACCGTCCTCGTGGGAGGAGGTCGCCGACCTGATCTCCTTCGACGCCCCCTTCGCCGACCTGTGGCTGCCCGGAGAGCGGTCGGGACGCTGGTTCGTCGGTGGCGAGCTCAACCTCTCGGTCAACTGCGTCGACCGCCACCTCGTCGACCGGCCCGACCGGCCGGCCGTCCACTGGGAGGGGGAGCCGGGTGACCGGCGCACGCTGACCTACGCCCAGCTGCACGAGCAGGTCCTCGCCCTCACCGCCGCCCTCCGGGGGATGGGGGTCGGTCGCGGTGACCGGGTCGGCCTCCACCTGGGGTGGCTCCCCGAGACGGTCGTCATCATGCTCGCCTGCGCCCGCATCGGCGCGGTCCACACGGTCCTGCCGACCCCACTTCCGGTGGAGCCGCTCGGTGACCGACTGGAGCTGCTCGACCTGAAGGTCCTCTTCACCCAGGACGGCGCCTGGCGGCACGGGACCGTCCTGCCGCTGAAGTCGCGCGCCGACGACGCACTCCTCGCCGGCGGCTCGGTCCAGCACACCATCGTCGTGCGTCGCACCGGGATGGACGTCGCCTGGTTCGAGGGGGACCGCTGGTACCACGACCTCGTGGCCCCGGCACGACCCGGTGTCGCGACCTCGCCGGTGGGCGACCCCTCCGCCGCTGCGTCCCTGCCGTCCGACCATCCCATCGCGGCCATCCCCCTGGCGCACCGCGGTGGCCGGACGGTCTCCATCCTGCACGGCACCGCGACGATGCTGGCCGGGGCCGTGGCCGTCCATCGTCGCCTGCGCACCGGTGGTGTCTTCTGGTGCGCCGGTGACATCGCGTGGACGGTCACCCAGTTCCACGGCATCTACGGCCCCTTGGCGCACGGCGACACGGTCGTCATGTACGAGGGGACGCTCGACCAGCCCTCGCAGACCCGGGCGTGGGACATCGTCGCGCGCTACGGGGTCGAGAGCATGGTCACGACCCCGTCCGTCGTGCGGACGGTGCGGGGCTGGGCCCGTGAGCTCCCGGAGGTCTCCGGGCTGCCCTCGCTGCGTCGGGTCACCACGGCCGGCGAGCCGGTCGACGACGAGCTGCGGTCCTGGTTGGGGCAGGCCTTCGCCTCGCGCGAGGTCGACGTCGTCGACGCCTGGGGCCAGCTCGAGCTCGGCGGTATCGTCCAGGTGGCCGGAGGCGGCGGGGACGACGTGGACGCCGTGCCCGACTGCGGCGTCGACATCGTCGACGCCGAGGGGACGCCGGTCGCCGAGGGGGCGGCCGGTGAGGTGGTCCTGAGACTGCCGTGGGCGGGCACGATGGTCGGGATCGAGGGGCCGCAGGCGGCGATCGCGGAGGCGCACTGGACCCGTCACCCGGGGAGCTATGCCACGGGCGACCTCGCCGTGCGCCGGGCGGACGGGCGCATGGACTTCCTGGGGCGCACCGACGACGTGGTCTCCATCTCCGGGCAGCTGGTCTCCCTCCCCGAGGTCCGTGAGGTGCTGGCGGACCATCCCTTCGTCGAGGTCGCCGCGGTGGCCTCGCGCAAGGACCCTGACCTCGGGCGCTCGCTCGTCGCCGCCGTCAGCCTCAGCGCCGAGGTCGGGCCGGACCCGGACCTGGACGGGGTCGCCGTCGAGCTGATGGACACCGTCCGCGAGGTCATGGGTGGGCTCGCCCGCCCACGGGCCGTCCTCGTCCTCGACCACTTCGGCGGGGGGCTGGGGGAGCTGGAGCTCGCACGTGCCGTGGCCCTGCTCGCCACACCCGATCGGGCAGGCGCCCCGCGTCGCGTCACCTGGGAGCAGATGGTGGCTGCTGCCGGCCAGTGACACCCCCCGGGACGCGAGGAGGCCCCGACCGCTGGTGCGGTCCGGGGCCTCCTCGAATCGGCGTGGGCAGTCGGCTAGGCGGCCGGTCGGGTGGAGTGGTGGGGCCGCGCGGCGGTCTGCTCGACGGGTCGCGCGGCGGTCTGCTCGACCCAGCGCATCTCCATGTGGGTGCGGCCGTCCTGCCCTCGGACGGGGACCCAGGTGCAGGTCAGGCGTGCTGCCGGACGAGCCCCGGTCTTCTTCGTCAGTGCGGTAACGGTCATCTCGGACACCTCGTGTTCATCGTTTGTTCACTTTGGACCGTAGCACCAAGTGAACAGAAAGTGAACGGCAATCGTCTGCAGCATGTCGCGCGTCGGGGGCGGCCGCGATCCGGGCCCACTCGTAGGCTGGGGCCATGACGACGAAGGTGGCAGTGATCGGCGCGGCAGGGCGCATGGGTTCCACGGCATGCGACGCGGTGGAGGCGGCCGAGGACCTCGAGCTCGTCGGCCGCTATGACGACGGGGACGACCTCGGCGACCTCGGCGGTGCCGAGGTCGCCATCGACTTCACGGTGCTGTCCGCCAGCGAGGGCAATGTGCGCCACTGCGTCGCGCATGGCGTCCACGTCGTCGTCGGCACCTCGGGCTGGACCGACGCCAAGGCCGAGGAGCTGCGCGGCGACGTCGAGGCGGCGGACGGCGTCGGCGTGCTCATTGCCCCGAACTTCGCCATCGGTGCCGTGCTGATGATGCAGTTCGCCAAGCAGGCCGCCCGCTTCTACGAGTCGGTCGAGGTGATCGAGCTGCACCACCCGCGCAAGGTCGATGCCCCCAGCGGCACCGCGACGCGCACCGCCGAGCTCATCGGCGCCGCACGCGAGGAGGCCGGGCTGGGGCCGGTCCCCGACGCGACGACTGATGACCCGGGTGGCGCCCGGGGCACGCAGGTCGAGGGGGTCCCGGTGCACGCGGTCCGGTTGCGCGGGCTCGTGGCCCACCAGGAGGTCCTCCTGGGCAACGAGGGCGAGATGCTCACCCTGCGCCACGACTCCTTCGATCGGGTCTCCTTCATGCCCGGCGTCCTCGCCGGTGTGCGCGAGATCGGCAAGCACCCGGGTGTCACGGTGGGGTTGGAGCACGTGCTCGGTCTCTGAGGTCGGCCACATGCCCCCGAGGGGTACCGGATACGATCTCGGCATGGTCTCCACCGCACGTGCTGTCACCATTCGGCCCGATCGCCCCGCGGCCCGGTGGGTCAGCCGTCGCGGCCTGCTGCTCCTGACCGGCCTGGGGTCGATGTCCCTGCTTGCCGCGTGTGGAGGGGACGACCGCCCCGGTGGAGGGGGCGACCGCCCCGAGGGCGCGAGCGCCCCTCCCGAGGGAGCCGGCGGTGAGGTCGACCCCGCGCGGCTGGCCTTCACCGTCCACAAGGACCCCACGTGCGGATGCTGCGACGGCTGGGTCGAGCACGCGGAGGACCACGGCTTCTCGATCACGGTCGAGCACCAGGACTCCCTCGAGGACGTGTGGTCCCGTCACGACATCTCCCGGGACCTCCAGTCCTGCCACCTGGCGGTGAACCCCGATGGGGACGTCTTCGTCGGTCACGTCGCGGCACGGTTCGTCCTCGAGTACCTCGCCGACCGTCCGCAGGGCGCACGCGGTCTGAGTGTGCCCGCCATGCCGGTGGGCACGCCCGGCATGGAGCAGGGGGACCAGCTCGACGCCTACGACGTGCTGCTGCTCACCGAGGGCGGGTCCCGCGTCTTCGCGACGGTGACGGAGGCCTCCCAGCAGCAGCTGGGGGCCTAGGGGCGGTCAGCCCCAGCCGAGCGCCCGCAGGCCGGCGGCCAGCGCGGCCGCCGCGACGACCACGACGACGAAGTTGGCGCGCAGCCACAGCAGCACGACCGCGAGCACGACGGCGGCAAGTCGTGCATCGAGGACGATGCGCTCGTCCCCGCCCACGGTCTGCGTCACGACGAGGCCGGCGAGCAGGGCGACGGGCAGCAGTCCGATGATCCGCGAGCGACGGCGTCCGTCGACGAGGGACTCGGGCACGAGGTGACCGAGGTACTTCGTCACGAACCCCAGGGCACAGGCGGCCAGGACGCTGACCCACAGGACGGTGGTGCTCACAGGAGGTCCCCCTCCGGCTGCTCGATGTCACGTGCCCGACTCGGTGCCGCGTCGACGAGCCCGACGACGACCGCCGCGACGGCCGCGAGGAGCACGGGCACCCCGGCGGGTGTCGGCGCGAAGGCGATGAGGGCGATGGCTGCGGCCAGCGCAGCGGTGACGCGCCCGGTGCGGTCCCGCAGCCGCGGCCAGATGAGGCCCACGAAGGCGGCGGCCGCGGCGGCGTCGAGCCCCCAGACGCGTGGGTCGCCGATGGCATTGCCGACGACTGCCCCGACGAGCGTCGAGACGTTCCAGAAGGTGAAGACACCGAGGCCGCCCGCCCAGAAGCCGGTGCGTTGGACCGGTGGCTCGGTCTGCGCCAGTGCGACGGCGGTGGACTCGTCGATGGTCAGGTGGGCGGCGGCCGCCCTGCGCCACCCGGTCAGCCGCAGGACCCGGGCCAGCTGCAGGCCGTAGAGGCCGTTGCGGATGCCGAGCAGGGTGGAGGTGGCGACAGCGGTGATCGGGTTGCCGCCCGCTCCGATGATGCCGATGAAGGCGAACTGCGACCCCCCGGTGAAGAGCAGCAGGGACAGCGCCACGGTCTGCCAGACGTCGAGACCCGCTGCGACGCCGAGTGCGCCGAAGCTGACCCCGTAGATCCCGGTGGCCAGCCCGACCGACAGGCCCTGGCGTCGTGCAGCGGCGTGCTCGGGTGCGAGCGGGTCCGGCGTCACTGCGCGTCCTGGGCCAGCAGCGCGACCAGACGGACCTCCCTTGCGGTCTCGCCGTCGGGGGAGATCACGCGGTCCCGGTAGGCACCGTCGGGCGACAGGCCCGAGCCGGTGAGGAAGGCCCGCACGTCCTCGTGCTGCACGAGGCACCAGGCGGCGACGTGCTCGGCGCCGGCGTCGCGCAGGAGGTCAACGGCGGCATTGAGCAGCCGCGAGCCGTGTCCCTGCCGGCGGTGCATCGGGTGCACGCCCAGGGCGGTGACCTCGCCGGTCGTCTGGCCGGTGTCGGGGTCCTGGCTGGGCCCGATGGCGACGAAGCCGACCACCTGCTCGCCGGCGCAGGCGACGAGGAGGCGGTGCACCCCTTCGGGCGGGGTGCGTAGCGAGTCGCGCCAGGCCGCGGTGAAGGACTGGGGGTCGAAGGCGGCGTGCACCTGCGGCGGGACGACCCCGTCGTAGGCCTCCTGCCAGACGAGGGCCTGGACCTGCCCGACGGCCGGGGCGTCGTTGGGGCCGGCGGCGCGCACGCTCGCGTCGGCGGTGGGCATCAGCGACCCTCGAAGACGGGGGAGCGGCGCTCGGTGAAGGCCCGTTGGCCCTCGGTGAGGTCGCTGCTGGCCCACGCCCGTGCGAAGGCCTCGTCGTAGGTCGGGTCGGGACCGGTGGGGGAGTCCATCCCGAGCTTCGACCCCAGCTGCGAGAGCGGCGCGAGCGGGACGGCGTCCCGGGCCAGGTCGAGCGCGACGTCGAGGCCACCCCGGCGCTGGGCGAAGCCGAGGCGCCAAGCGTCCTCGTGGTCCAGCACCCCGGCGGTGAGCACCATGTGCCGAGCGGCTCCCTCGCCCCAGAAGCGGGCGGCGCGCTCGAGTGTCCACTTGTCGACCATGAGGCCGAGCTTGGCCACGGGGACGGCGAACCGGGCGCCGTCCTCGACGACCCGCAGGTCGCAGGCGAGGGCGAGCTGCATCCCCAGCCCCATGCACGAGCCGGAGATCGCGGCGACCGTCGTGATCGGGACGCCGGCGAGGTGCACGAGGACCTCGGCGAGACGCTCGGTGAAGGAGACGTCCTCGAGCTCGGTGAGGTCGGCCCCGGCGCAGAAGTGACCGGCGGCGCCGGTGAGGACGAGCGCCCGGGCGCCGTCCTCGACGGCGGTGGTGACGGCGGCGTCCAGCTCCTCGAGCGTCGGCAGGTCGAGGGCATTGCGTCGGTGGGTCCGCTCGATGGTCAGGGTCGTGACGGCATCGGTGGTCTCGCTGAGGATCGGCACGCCCGCCAGCATACGGAGCGGGCGAAGGGGGCGACGCAACCCTCCCTTCGTCCCCACCGGAGCCCTACGGTGGGGCGATGGAGACGATGCTGCCGCTGACGGTCGTGCCGGTCCCCGGCCCCGGGGCCGAGGACGTGCTCGTGGGGCGCGACGGACGGGTGTGGACCGGGACCGCGGACGGCGCCGTCATCGCCGTCACCCCGGACGGGCGTCGCAGCGAGCGGGTGGTGCATACGGGTGGGCGGCCCCTCGGGCTGGAGTGGCTGCCGGACGGTCGGCTGCTCGTGTGCGACGCGCGGCGTGGTCTCCTCGCCGTCGACGTGGACGGGACCGGGATGATCGAGGAGCTGGTCACCGAGGTCGACGGGGCCGCGATGGTCTTCACCAACAACGCGGCGGTGGCCGCCGACGGGACGATCTGGTTCAGCGACTCCTCCCGGCACTGGGGTGTCGAGGTGTGGAAGTCCGACCTCATCGAGCACACCCGCAGCGGGCGGCTCCTGCGGCGTGCGGTCGACGGGAGCGTCACGACGGTCCTGGACGGGCTGGCCTTCGCCAACGGCGTCGCCCTGCTGCCGGACGAGAGCGCCGTCCTCGTCGCGGAGTGCGCGCTCGGTCGCATCCGCCGGGTCGGGCTCAGCGGTGGTCTGCCCGTGGCCGGCCACGTCGTCGGCAGCGAGGGGAGTGCCGTCGAGCCGTCCGCGGAGCAGCTCTTCGTCGCCGACCTGCCCGGCTACCCGGACAACATCTCGTGCGGCTCGGACGGGCTGGTCTGGTCGGCCGTCGCCTCGCCGCCCGACCCCGTCCTGGGGATGCTCCAGCGGGCCCCGCAGCGGGTGCGCGACCTCGCCCTGCGGCTGCCCGACGCCCTCAAGCCGGCGCCGAAGCGCACCGTGCGGGTCACCGCCCACGACGCCGACGGCTCGCTCGTGCACGACCTGTCCGCGGATGCTGCCGACTGGCACATGGCCACCGGTGTGCGGGAGCACGACGGGCGGGTGTGGCTCGGCAGCCTGGTCGAGCCGGCGCTGGCGTACGTGGACGTGCCGGGCTGAGGTGCTGACCGTCAGACGGCGAGGACGAGTGCGCCGAGGGCCACGAGCCAGCTGACGAAGCTGCCGACGAGGAAGTACTCCGTGACGGTGTCGATGTCCGAGTGCCGTCCACCCGCGGAGCTCGGCCGGGCGTGCGAGCGCAGCTCCGGCCAGCGGATCAGGCCCTTGGCGGCGATGACGATCCCGGCCGCGGTCACCTGGCCGGCGAGGCCGAGGCCGAGGATGAAGAGCCGCTCCAGCGGACCGAGGAGCCGACCGCCCTTGAGGGTGTCGGACGGCTGGTCCGCCTCCGGCGCGGGATCGGCGGCCGGCGTCCGGTCGGTCGCCGGCGCGGGGACCATGGCCCCGGTGCTGATCAGGACGAGTCGCACGATGAGGTTGCCGGTGCTCAGCTGCACCAGCGCGAGCCCGGCGATGAGCAGCGCACGCCCCGGCTCGGGGGTCCACGGCAGGTCCGCCCAGGCGATCCACCGTGCCAACGCACCGCCGGCCTGCGGTGCCCATCCGGCGAGGGCGAGCTGGGCCACGAGCCCGCCGGCCAGCGTGGCCAGGGCGAGCACATGACCGCGGTCGCGCGTCAGGGCCCACCCGGAGACGAGCAGCCACGCGGCGAGCGAGACGGTCGCCAGTGCCACGAGGAGCCACCCGGACGTGGTGGTCAGCAGGCCGGCTAGGGCGGCGCCCAGCCAGAGCGAGACGATGCCCACCTCGGTGCCGATGCGGTGGACGCGCCAGCGGGTGGCGGCGTCGTCGTGGGCCCCGCGCTGCTCGACGATGCTGCGGGCGAGGTCGGCGACGCCGACGGCGACGAGCAGGAGGGCGAAGACGCTCATGGCAGCACCGACAGGTCGGCGTCGATGGCGACCAGCTGCTCGAGCCCGTCGCGGTGGACCCGCCGGGAGACCGCGGTGGGGCTGATCCCCTCCTCCTCGGCCAGGGCGCGCTGGGTCCGGTGCTGGAGCAGGCCGCGCAGCAGTCGCAGCGAGCGGTCGTCGAGGCCGGCGACGAGGAGGTCGCGGTGGCGGACCGCCGCGTCGAGCGCCGGGCCGGTGGGGCCGTCCTCCTGCCAGCGGGTGCGCACGACGAGGCCGTCGGAGCGGACGTCGGCCTCCGCCCCCTTCGCCGCGGTGATCGCCTCGCGGGCACTCCACCACCCGGGCCCGTCCTGCACCGTGCCGTCCTGCTCGAGCGTGGTCACCTCCCCCCGGCCGAGGCCGTAGCGGGTCTCGACCCGGGGGAGGAGGCTCAGGCGCAGGAGGAAGGCGGCGTGCAGCGCCTGGCCGCGTCGCTCCCAGGCGCCCTGGAACTCGTCACCGACGGTGATGCGCAGGGGGTGGATCGGGTCCGTCGCGGCGGTGACCGCGGTGAGCGTCTCCTGCAGGAGGGCGTGCAGCTCCTGCCGGTCCGGCGCGCTGCGCGAGGAGACGACGTCACCGATGAGCGTGACGACCACTGTCATGTGAACACCATAGCTTCATTTGGTCAGATATGAACCATATTGGTTTATATCTGATTCGGTGAACGTCTGCGGTTGCCGCTCGTAGGTGACGAAGGCGAAACCCTCCCGCGGAGTGCGGGCGACCTCGCGCCACGTGCCCGGGTCGACCGGGGGGAAGAAGACCTCGGCCTCGGGTGCGGCGTCCACCTCGGTCAGCTCCAGGCGGGAGGCCAGGGCGATCGTCTGCCGGTAGATCTCGCCGCCACCGGCGACGAAGACCTCCCCGGGGCCGGCCACCGAGATCGCCTCGTGCAGGTCGTGGACGACGAGTGCGCCCGGAGCGGACCACTCGCGGTCGGAGGTGACCACGATCGTCGTGCGCCCCGGCAGCGCACGACCGATGGAGTCCCAGGTGCGCCGGCCCATGATCATCACCCCGCCCATCGTCACGGCCTTGAAGTGGGCCAGGTCCTCCGGCAGGTGCCACGGCATGCCCCCGTGGACCCCGATGGCGCCGTTGGAGCCGCGGGCCGCGACGAGGGTCAGCCGCTGGTCGTGGCCCCGCTCGACGAAGGGAGGGACGTGCCCCTCCCGCAGCGCCTCCAGGACCAGGCGCTCGTGCGGCACGACCTGCTCGGGCAGGGCGTCCAGCGGGAACCAGCGCAGCTCGGCGGCCTTGTCCGGCTCGAGCAGGGTCGGCTCGCCCGACCACCGCGTGACGTGGAAGAAGAAATCGGCGCGCTGCTCGAGCGGCCCCAGGGGGTTGGAGCGCTGGACCGTCGTCAACGGCTCGGCGGCCTCGATCGTGATGCCCAGCTCCTCCTGCGCCTCCTGCGCCAGCGCCTCACTCGGGGACTCGGCGTCCTCGAGGTGACCGGCGGCGCCGCAGGCCCACCACCCGTCCATGTAGCCGGTGCCGCGGCGCAGCTGCAGCAGGACCTCCCGGCCGCGCTCGCCCGCACGGGTGATCACGGCGTAGGCGGCAGCGGTCAGGGCGATGCGACCGCGCAGCGACGGGGGAAGGGGGCGGGGCAGGCTCATACGGCGATCGGTGCCTTGATCGTCGGGGCGGCGTGGTAGCCGACGAGCGTGAAGTCCTCGATCTCGTAGGCGTCGATCGAGTCGCGCTCGGCGATCTCCATGGTCGGCAGCGGCCCGGGCTCGCGGGTCAGCTGCAGGTCGGCCTGCTCGAGGTGGTTGAGGTAGAGGTGCGCGTCGCCGAGGGTGTGCACGAACTCGCCCGGCTCCATGTCCACCTGCGCGGCGACCATCATCGTCAGCAGTGCGTAGGAGGCGATGTTGAAGGGCACGCCGAGGAAGATGTCGGCGCTGCGCTGGTAGAGCTGGCAGGACAGCCGCGGTCGGGCGCCGTCGACGGCCGGCGTGACGTAGAACTGGAACATCGTGTGGCACGGCGGCAGTGCCATCTCGCCGACCTCCGCGACGTTCCACGCAGAGACGATGTGCCGCCGGCTGTCCGGGTTGGTGCGCAGGCCCTCGACCAGCTGCGCGATCTGGTCGATGCTGCCGCCGTCCGGGGTCGGCCAGGAGCGCCACTGGTGCCCGTAGACCGGTCCGAGGTCGCCGTCCTCGTCCGCCCACTCGTCCCAGATGGAGATGCCGCGCTCCTGCAGCCACCGCACATTGGTCTCGCCGCGCAGGAACCACAGCAGCTCGCCGATGATGGAGCGCAGGTGCAGCTTCTTGGTCGTGAGCACCGGAAAACCCTCGGCGAGGTCGAAACGCATCTGGTACCCGAAGACGCTCCGAGTGCCCGTGCCGGTCCTGTCATCCTTCGCGACACCGTGGTCGCGGACGTGGGCAAGCAGGTCGAGGTACTGGCGCATGGCGCCACGATAGACGGCAGCACCGACGGTTACCCTGAGCGCATGACGACTTCCCCGTTCGGCCGGGTGATCACCGCGATGGTCACCCCCATGACTCCTGATGGTGCCCTGGACACGAAGGGCATCGCCGCCCTCGTCGAGCATCTTGTCGAGACCGGGCACGACGGCGTCGTGGTCAACGGCACGACGGGGGAGTCCCCGACGCTGACCGCCGGCGAGAGCATCACGACGGTCCGCGAGGTCAAGGCCGCCGCGGGTGACCGGCTCAGGGTCACCGCCGGCGTCGGGTCCAACAACACCGCCCACGCCATCCAGATGGCCGCCGAGGCGACCGAGGCCGGCGCCGACGGCCTGCTCGTCGTCTCGCCCTACTACAACAAGCCGACCCAACCCGGTCTGCTCGCCCACACCCGCGCGATCGCCGACGCCGCGGTGCTGCCGATCATGCTGTACGACATCCCGGGGCGCACGGCCACCCCCTTCGCCCCGGAGACGCTGATCGCGTTGGCCCAGCACCCGCGCATCCTTGCGGTCAAGGACGCGAAGGGGGACCTGTGGGCCGCCTCCCAGGTCATGGCCGCGACCGACCTGCTCTGGTACTCCGGTGCCGACGAGATGAACCTCGCCCTCCTCGCCCAGGGCGCCCACGGCGTCGTCTCCGTCGTCGGCCACGTGGCCGGGCGCCACTACCGCGAGATGGTCGACGCCGTCGACGCGGGCGACCTGACGACGGCCCGCGCCGTCCACCACCGCCTCATCCCCGTGGTCAACGCGCTCATGGGCACCTCGCAGGGCGCCATCATGGCCAAGGCCGCCCTCGTCGAGCTCGGGGTCATCGACAACGCAACTGTCCGCCTGCCCTACGTGGAGGGCCCCGAGGAGCACCTCGGGATCCTGCGCGCCGGGCTCGACGCATCCGGAATCGGAGCCACTGCATGAGTCACCCCCACCCCGACCTCCCGCTGCCGGCGTCGCTGGCGAAGGGCGCACTGCGCGTCACCGCCCTCGGCGGCCTCGGTGAGGTCGGTCGCAACATGACCGTCATCGAGCACGACGGGCAGCTGCTGGTCGTCGACTGCGGTGTCCTCTTCCCCGAGGACCACCAGCCCGGCGTCGACCTGATCCTGCCGGACTTCGAAGCGATCGCCGACCGTCTCGACGACATCCAGGCCATCGTCCTCACGCACGGTCACGAGGACCACATCGGCGCCGTCCCGTACCTGCTCAAGCTCAAGCCGGACATCCCGCTCGTCGGCTCCACGCTCACCCTCGCGCTCATCGAGGCGAAGCTGAAGGAGCACCGGATCAAGCCGTACACGCTCGGGGTCAGGGAGGGCAACCGCGAGAAGCTCGGCGTCTTCGACTGCGAGTTCATCGCCGTCAACCACTCCATCCCCGACGCGCTGGCCGTCTTCGTGCGCACCCCCGGCGGCACCCTGCTGCACACGGGTGACTTCAAGATGGACCAGCTGCCGCTCGACCGGCGCCTGACCGACCTGCGCGCCTTCGCCCGGGCGGGGGAGGAGGGGGTCGACCTCTTCCTCACCGACTCCACCAATGCCGAGGTCCCGGGCTTCACCACGCCCGAGCGTGACATCGCCGGGTCGATCGACGACGTCTTCCGCAAGGCGCGGCGACGCGTCATCGTCGCGTGCTTCTCCAGCCACGTGCACCGCGTCCAGCAGGTGCTCGACGCGGCCGAGCGCTCCGGGCGCAAGGTGGCGATGGTCGGTCGCTCGATGGTGCGCAACATGGGCATCGCGGCCGACCTGGGTTACCTCCACGTGCCCGACAACGTGCTCGTCGACGTCAAGAAGCTCGACCAGCTGCCCGACGACGAGGTCGTCCTCGTGTGCACCGGCAGCCAGGGCGAGCCGATGGCGGCCCTGTCGCGCATGGCCAACCGGGACCACCGCATCGACGTGGGCGACGGCGACACCGTCCTGCTCGCCTCGAGCCTGATCCCCGGCAACGAGAACGCCGTCTACCGGATCATCAACGGCCTGATGCGCCTGGGCGCCGACGTCGTGCACAAGGGCAATGCCAAGGTGCACGTCTCCGGGCACGCCAGCGCCGGTGAGCTGCTCTACTGCTACAACATCGTCAAGCCGCGCAACGTGATGCCGGTCCACGGCGAGTGGCGCCACCTCGTGGCCAACGCCGAGCTGGCCATCGCCACGGGGGTGGACGCGGACCACGTCGTCCTGGCCGAGGACGGGGTCGTCGTCGACCTCGTCGACGGCCGGGCGCGCATCGTCGGGGCGGTGCCCTGCGGCTACATCTACGTCGACGGCTCGAGCGTCGGTGCCGCGACGGAGGAGCTGCTCAAGGACCGCCGCATCCTGCGCGACGAGGGCTTCATCTCGGTCATGGTCGTCGTCGACGCCTCGACCGGCAAGGTCGTCGCGGGCCCGGAGATCACCGCCCGTGGCTTCGCCGAGGACGAGGAGATCTTCACCCAGGTGCGGCCGAAGATCATCGCCGCCCTCGACGAGGCCACCCGCAAGGGCACGACCGACCCGCACCAGCTGCAGCAGGTCGTCCGTCGCGCGGTCGGCGGCTGGGTCGGCGGCAAGATCCGTCGCCGCCCGATGATCATCCCGGTGGTCGTCGAGGCCTGAGCGGGGTCGACCCCCACCGTCGGATCAGAGCGAGCGAAGGGCGGCGAGCAGCCGGTCCACGTGCTCGCTGGTCGTCCCGAGCCCGGCACTGATCCGCACGGCCGTGGATTGCGGCCGGTCGGCGAGCAGGTGGTCGACGAGCGGGTGCGCGCAGAACCTCCCGTCGCGCACGCCGATCCCGTGCTCGTCGCCCAGGACGCGGGCGACCTCGCTGCTGTCGTGCCCGTCGACCGTGATCGTCGCGACGGGCGCGCCGGTGCGACTGCCGAAGAGGGTGTGCACGTGCACGCCGTCGATGGTGGCGAGGCCGCTGAGCAGCCGGGTGCGCAGGGCGTGCTCGTGGGCGATGATCGCCTCCTCGTGCTCGCCGATGACCTCGCAGGCGGTGGCGAGCGCGACCGCACCGAGGACGTTGGGGCTGCCTGCCTCGTGCCGGGCCGGACCGGTGGTCCACTCGACGGCCCCGTCACCGACGCGGGTGGTGGCCCCGCCCCCGGCGAGGTAGGGGTCGGCGGCGTCGAGCCAGTCCCGACGGCCCACGAGTGCTCCGGCGCCGAAGGGCGCGTAGACCTTGTGTCCGGAGAAGGCGACCCAGTCGATGCCCAGGGCCGCGATGTCGACCCGGCGGTGCGGGACGACCTGGGCGGCGTCGAGCGCGAAGCGGGCCCCGTGCGCGTGCGCCAGGTCGGCGAGCCGCTCGATCGGCCAGTGCTCGCCCGTGACGTTGGAGGCGCCGGTCGCGACGACGAGCCGGTGCTCGCCCGGGTGGGTGCGCAGCGCCTCGTCGAGCAGCGTGACGGCTTCGGCGTGGCTGTGCGGGATGGGCAGGCGCACCGCGTCGGCCCAGGGCAGCAGCGCGGCGTGGTGCTCGGAGGCGAAGACGAAGACCGTCGTGCCCGCCGGCAGTGCCCGGGCGAGGAGGTTGAAGGAGTCGGTCGTGTTGCGGGTGAAGACGACCTGGTCGTCCTCGCGTGCCCCGACGAAGGCGGCGACCGCCTCTCGGGCCGCCTCGTAGCGGGAGCTGGTCACCCGGGAGGCGAAGCCCGCGCCGCGGTGGACGGAGGAGTAGGTGACGGAGGCGGCCGTGACCGCCTCCGTGACGGCGACGAGGGCGGGGGTGGTCGCACCGTGGTCGAGGTGGGCGTACTCGACGGTGGTGCCGTCGCAGTCGCGGTAGGTCAGTCCGGCCGACACGAGCGAGGGCAGGGCCGTGGTGGTGGGACGCAGGTCAGAGACGGTCATGGAAGGACTCCATCGGGTCATGGACCCAGGCGTCGACCGTGAGTCCGCGCTTGCCGGGCGACACCGCGCCGCCGGCCAGGTCGTCACCCGGAGCACCCCACCGCGGAAGGAGGGTTGCCGACCAGCTAGCCGGGGCTTGTCGCTGGTACTCGTGACCTTGGGTCGAGACGGTAGCGGACGCACTCCCCGGCGTGTGCGGTCGGGTGCCACCCGTCTCGGATCGTGGGACGTCAGCCGAGGAGGAGGAGGGCGAGCAGCGTGCCGGCCACGAGGTACGGGCCGAAGGCCAGGTGAGTGCCCCGTCCTGCCCTGCGGGCGAGCAACAGCCCCAGCGCGACCACCCCACCGAGGACGAAGCCGAGCCACAGCCCGAGGAGGACGTGACCCCAGGAGAGCCAGCCGAGGGCTGCTGCGAGCGAGACGACGAGCTTGGCGTCGCCCATCCCGATCGAGCGTCCGTGGAGCACGAGGGCCAGCAGCAGGAAGCCACCACCGACGACGAGTGCCGCCAGACCCGCCCGGCGAAGGGAGGTCCAGTCGCCGGTCGCGGCGCTCGCCACGGCGAGCAGGGCGAGCTCGACCGGCACCAACGGCAGCGTGATCGCATTGGGCAGGCGGTGCACGTCCGCGTCGATCGCAGCGAGGGCGAGCCCGGCGGGCACGAGGACGAGGTAGGGCAGGAGGACCGGCCACGGGTGGTCGGCGAGAGCCCCCGCCACGAGCACCCCGGCGAAGGGGGCGACCGGCGCCACCCACAGATGGCGGGGAAGGGGGCCGGTCTCGTCGGGACGGCGGTAGCGCCCGGTGCGCAGTCGGAGCAGGGCGCCGATCCCGAGTGCGCCCGTCACGACGGCGACGAGCACCAGGCGGGAGTCCACCGGGGGAGGCTACCGCCCTGGTGCGCGTGTGACGCGTGTGCCGGACGTGTCTTTCCCCTACCCTGCGATCATGGCCACTCGCCCGTCGACCACCGCTCGCAAGAGCGCCGCCTCGCGACCCCGCGGAAGCACGCGGCCCTCGGGGCGGAAGCCGGCCGCCAAGGGCAAGACCCCGGCGGCGCGGAAGAAGGGCGCCTCCGGGGGTGGGCTCCCGCTGCCGCTCGCCGCCGTCCAGCGCACCTGGATGGGCGTCGCGAGCGCCACCGGATCGAGCGTGCGCCGGATGGGCCACGGGGCCAGCCAGATCGAGCCGGAGCACCGTCGTGACGGGCTCGGCTTCCTCTTCCTCGCGCTCGCCCTCGTCGTCGCCGTCCGCGAGTGGTGGGGCCTGACCGGCGGCTTCGGCGACATCGTGCACGCGGTCGCCGCGGGCACCTTCGGCCGGGTCGCCTACGCGTTGCCCATCGTCCTGCTGGTCCTCGGCGTGCGCCTGCTGCGCACCCCGAGCAACGAGGCGGCGGATGCCCGCCTCGGCTTCGGCACCGTCATGGCCCTCTTCGCCGCCTCCGGACTGACCCACATCGCCAAGGACATCCCGCAGCCCCCGGAGGGCGCGGACCCCATGCGCGACGCGGGCGGCATCGTCGGTTTTCTCGCCTCCGACCCGCTCGTGACGGCGGTGACCGAGTGGCCCGCGATCATCCTGCTGGCCCTGCTCGGCCTGTTCAGCCTCCTGCTGCTCACGGGGACCCCGCTGCACGAGGTCCCGCAGCGGCTGGCCTACATCCGTGCCGCCTTCACCGGGGAGGTGCCGGCGCACGTGGGCGATCAGCGGGCCGCGACCGACGCGCCCGGGACCGCGGTCAACCGGGCGCGCCGCCGCCGTCGCTCGGCGGAGGACGACGCACTCTCCGGCCAGCGTGACGGGGACACCGCCTACGACCAGGCCGCCGTGGTGCAGCCCGTCGACGGCAAGGGCCGCAAGAAGAAGGGGGCTGCGGCCTCCGCCGCCCCCGCGCCGACGGACCCGGTCGAGCCGCCGCCGGCCGATGGGCCCCGCCCGGGGGAGAAGCGCCCGACCGCGAACCCCGTCGTGGCGCCCGCCAAGGTCGAGAACAAGACCGTGCTCGAGGCACCGCCCACCACCCCGCTGCCCCAGCGGGTGGAGCAGCTCGCCCTGGCCGGTGACGTCACCTACACGCTCCCGGAGAGCACCTTCCTCAAGCCCGGCCCGCCGCACAAGGAGCGCTCGGCGGCCAACGACCAGGTCGTCGAGGCCCTGACGAGCACGCTCGACGAGTTCAACATCGACGCGCAGGTCACCGGCTTCCACCGCGGACCGACCGTCACCCGGTACGTCGTCGAGCTCGGCCCCGGTGTCAAGGTCGAGCGCGTCACCGCCCTGTCGAAGAACATCGCGTACGCGGTCGCCTCCGCCGATGTGCGCATCCTCAGCCCGATCCCCGGCAAGTCGGCGATCGGGATCGAGATCCCGAACGCCGACAAGGAGATGGTCTGCCTCGGGGACGTGCTGCGCTCCGACGTCGCGCGCAACAACGAGCACCCGATGGTCATGGGCGTCGGCAAGGACGTCGAGGGTGGCTACGTCATCGCCAACCTCGCGAAGATGCCGCACATCCTCGTCGCCGGTGCGACCGGCTCCGGTAAGTCCTCCTTCATCAACTCGATGATCACCTCGGTGCTCATGCGGGCCACCCCCGACGAGGTGCGGATGGTGCTCGTCGACCCGAAGCGCGTGGAGCTGACCGCCTACGAGGGCATCCCGCACCTGATCACCCCGATCATCACGAACGCCAAGAAGGCCGCCGAGGCCCTCCAGTGGGTCGTGCGCGAGATGGACATGCGCTACGACGACCTCGCCACCTACGGCTACAAGCACGTCGACGACTTCAACAAGGCGGTCAAGGCCGGCAAGGTCGAGGCGATCCCCGGCAGCGAGCGCGTCCTGCAGCCCTACCCCTACCTCCTGGTCATCGTCGACGAGCTCGCGGACCTGATGATGGTCGCCCCGCGCGACGTCGAGGACTCGATCGTGCGCATCACCCAGCTGGCGCGGGCGGCGGGCATCCACCTCGTGCTGGCGACGCAGCGTCCCTCCGTCGACGTCGTGACCGGCCTGATCAAGGCCAACGTCCCCTCTCGGATGGCCTTCGCGACCTCGTCGCTGTCCGACTCCCGGGTCGTGCTCGACCAACCGGGCGCGGAGAAGCTCCTCGGCCAGGGTGACGCGCTCTTCCTGCCGATGGGCAAGTCGAAGCCGATGCGCGTCCAGGGCGCGTGGGTGACCGAGTCCGAGATCGACGACGTCGTCCAGCACGTCACCGGTCAGCTCAAGCCGACCTACCGCGAGGACGTGGCCCCCCCGGAGGCACCGAAGAAGCAGATCGACGAGGACATCGGCGACGACCTCGACGTCCTGCTGCAGGCGACCGAGCTGGTCGTCAACACCCAGTTCGGCTCGACGTCGATGCTCCAGCGCAAGCTGCGGGTCGGCTTCGCCAAGGCCGGTCGCCTGATGGACCTCCTCGAGTCCCGCGGCGTCGTCGGCCCCTCCGAGGGGTCGAAGGCCCGCGACGTGCTCATCACCCCGGAGGAGCTGTCGACCACGTTGGCCCTGATGAAGGGCGAGGACCCGCCGGAGCCCGAGGGCGGGGCGGGCGAGGAGGCCTTCGACCAGGACTCCGCCGACGAGGTCGAGCAGGGCGAGATGGTCGACACCGCGGCCGTGCCCGCCCGCAGCGACCGCTACGCGGACGACCCGATCGGGACGGACCCGCCCGCGCAGGAGTGGACCGAGGACGACGACGAGGACGCCTGGTCACTCACCGACCACCATCGGTGACCACACGGGGTCGATGACCCGGCCCCGAGCAGGAGGGGGCGGTGAGCGCGTCCGGGAGTCCGGAGCCCTGCGGGCGACCTACAGTTGGGCGCATGACGAAGGCCTGGTACGAGCTCGACAGTCGTCCGACGGGGATCAACTACTGGGCGGCCGTCGTGCGGAAGCAACCGTCCGCGATCCTCGTCGCCATCCAGCTCCTCGCCATCGTCCTCCTGCCGTGGGTGGAGTCCGAGTCGTGGGGCCGGGCGGCCATCGCCGGCATCTCGCTGATCGCCGTGACCTTCGGTATCTGGACGGTCCGGTCCACACCGGCCCTGACGTGGCTGGCCCTGCTCATCGGGTTCCCCGCCTTCCTGCTCGAGGTGTGGTCGGTGATGGACGTCGAGAACGTCCCGGTGACCTTCTCCGCGCACCTGCTCCTGTCGGTCTTCTACTTCTACATCGCCTACGGACTCATCGCGTACGTCTTCGCCGACACCTGGGTGACCAAGGACGAGTTCTTCGCGGTCGCGGCCGCGTTCACCGTGCTCCTCTTCGCCTTCGCCTACCTCTATGTGGCTGTCCAGACCCTCGTCCCGGACTCCTTCGCCGGGGGAGGCAGCGGCGGCCGACGCTCCTTCCTGGAGCTGCTGTACTTCTCCGGGGCGAACCTCACGAGCGTCGGCCTGTCCGACGTCATCCCGGTCAAGCCCCATGCGCGCGCCGCGACGATGATCGAGCAGCTCACCGGCGTGCTCTACGTGGCCATGGTCATCTCCCGCCTGGTGGCCCTGACGGTGATGCGTTCGCGCTCCTGACGGCGGGTTCGGGACGGAGCACGGGCCCGGGCCGCCTAGAGTAGGGGGCATGTCCGTGCCCCGAAGCGTTGCCCTCGTCACCCTGGGGTGCACCCGTAACGACGTCGACTCCGAGGAGCTCGCCGGCCGACTCTCCGCCGGAGGCTGGACCCTCGTCGAGGATGCTGCGGCGGCCGACGTGGCCGTGGTCAACACCTGCGGCTTCATCGAGCAGGCCAAGAAGGACTCGATCGACGCGATCCTCGAGGCGAACGACCTGCGTGAGCACGGCCGCACCCAGAAGGTCGTGGCCGTCGGGTGCCTGGCCGAGCGCTACGGCAAGGAGCTCGCCGACGAGCTGCCGGAGGCGGACGCGGTCCTCGGCTTCGACTCCTACGCCGACATGTCCACCCACCTGCGCGCGGTCCTGGACGGGCACGCCCCCGAGGCGCACACGCCCGGCGACCGCCGGACCCTGCTGCCGATCTCACCGGTCGAGCGTGAGGCCGCGGCCCAGGACGTGGCCATGCCCGGGCACGGCGCGAGCGACCTGCCCCGGGCACGTCTCGACGACCGACCGTGGGCGCCGCTGAAGATCGCCTCGGGTTGCGACCGCCGCTGCTCCTTCTGCGCCATCCCGACCTTCCGCGGGGCCTTCGTCTCCCGCCGACCGAACGACGTCGTGGGCGAGGCGCGGTGGCTGGCCTCCCAGGGGGTGCGCGAGCTCTTCCTCGTCAGCGAGAACTCCACGTCCTACGGCAAGGACCTCGGCGACCTCGACCTGCTCGAGCAGCTGCTTCCCGAGCTCGTCGCGATCGACGGCGTCGACCGGGTCCGCGTGTCCTACCTGCAGCCCGCCGAGATCCGTCCCGGTCTGCTGCGGGCGATGGCCAGCATCCCGGGCGTCGTGCCCTGGTACGACATCTCCTTCCAGCACGCCTCCGGCCCGTTGCTGCGCCGGATGCGCCGGTTCGGGGACACGGACTCCTTCCTCGGGCTGATCCGCTCGGTGCGCGAGCGCCAGCCGGAGGCCGGGATCCGGTCCAACGTCATCGTCGGCTTCCCCGGTGAGACCGAGGAGGACGTGGCCGAGCTCGAGCGCTTCCTCGTCCAGGCGCGCCTCGACGTCGTCGGCGTCTTCGGCTACTCCGACGAGGACGGGACCGAGGGCGAGGGCCTGACCGGCAAGGTCGAGCCCGACGTCATCGCCGAGCGCGTCGACCGGGTCACGCGTCTCGTCGAGGAGCTGACCGCCCAGCGGGCGGAGGAGCGCATCGGGGAGACGGTGACGGTGCTCGTCGAGGAGGTCGACGCGGACACCGGTGAGGTCTCCGGGCGTGCGGACCACCAGGGTCCGGACATCGACGGGGCGACCCTGCTCACCGGGTCGCTCGAGGGCCTCCTCCCGGGCACGATCGTCACGGCCACGGTCGTCGGCACCGAGGGGATCGACCTCGTGGCGGAGGTGGCGGCGTGACCAACGACCGGACGCCGTCGACCGAGGCGGGGACCACGGCCGCCGAGCCGAGCCCGTGGAACCTCCCCAACGCCCTGACGGTCCTGCGCATCCTGCTCGTGCCCGTCTTCGTGTGGCTGGTCCTGCGCCACGGTGGTGACGACACGGCCTCACGGTGGTGGGCCTGGGGCGTCTTCGCCGTCGCGATCATCACCGACCGGATCGACGGTGACCTGGCCCGCGCCAAGGGGCTCGTCACCACCTTCGGCAAGGTCGCCGACCCGATCGCCGACAAGGCGCTCACGGGCGCCGGCTTCATCACCCTGGCGATGATCGACGAGATCCCGTGGTGGGTCACCGTCATCATCCTCGCCCGGGAGCTGGGGATCACCGCAGTGCGCTTCTGGGTCATCCGTCACGGGGTCATGCCGGCCAGCCGCGGCGGCAAGATCAAGACCTTCCTGCAGGCCCTGGCGATCGGCCTCTTCGTCATGCCGCTGCACACCTTCCCGCTGGAGGACCTCTTCCGGCTCCTGGCCGGGGGCGTCCTCCTCGCCGCGCTGCTCGTGACGATCGCGACCGGAGTCGACTACGTCGTCAAGGCACTGAAGCTGCGCACGACGAGCGACCGGGCGCGGATGAAGCGCGACCGCAAGGCGGCCGGTGGGCGCTGACCCGCCCCCCGGGGCCGGCGGTCTCCTCGAGTCCCTGGCGGCCCGGGGCTGGTCGCTCGGCACCGCCGAGTCACTGACCGGGGGCCTGCTGGCGGCGACGCTCGTCGCGGTGCCGGGCGCCTCGCGGGTCTTCCACGGCTCCGTGGTCGCCTACGACCCGGGCCTGAAGATCGAGGTGCTGGGGGTCGAGGCGGACCTGGTGGATCGCGTCGGCACGGTCCATCGGGAGGTCGCCTCGCAGATGGCCCTCGGGGCGTGCCGCGTGCTCGGTGTGGACGTCGCGATCGCGACGACCGGTGTCGCGGGCCCCGGACCGAGCGAGGGGCACCCGGCCGGGACCGTCTGGCTGGCGTGCGCGACCCCGACGGGAGTGACGGCACGCCTGCTGGCGTTGACCGGAGACCGGGCGCGGGTGCGCGGCGCAGCCGTGGAGGCCGCGCTCGACCTCGGCCACGAGGTCACCCTGTCCGGCTGACGGGGCGCCGATGTACGGTGGAGCGTGACGAAGGACATGAGGAGGTGGACCGATGGTGCTGCTGAGAGAAGAGCTCGGTGACGTGCTCCGCAGTGCGCGGCGCGCCCGGGGGAGCACCCTGCGGGACATCTCCGCCCGGGCATCGGTCTCCCTCGGCTATCTCAGCGAGATCGAGCGCGGTGAGAAGGAAGCGAGCTCGGAGCTCGTCGCCTCCATCTGCCAGGCGCTCGACCTGCCGATGTCGGTCGTCTTCACCGAGATCGCCCACCGGGCCGATCGCGCCGAGCGCGCGAGTGCCCCGGTCGCGCTGCCCGTGGCCAACCGCGACGAGACGGTCGTCCCCGCGGCCTGACCGGCTACCCGCCCTGGCACACCGGGCAGGAGAAGAAGACGCGCTCGTTCGTCCCCACGTCCAGTGGCGCCACCTGGATCGTCGTGCCGCACCGGCGGCAGGGGTGACGGGCACGACCGTGGACGAAGCCCCGTCGGTCGGCGCGACGCTGCCCGGTCGAGGACTGCACCCCCAGCACGTGGCTACGCACCATCAGGGCGTGCACCCGCTCCACCAGCGCGGCGAGATCCTCCTCCCGCAGCTCGGCCACGGGGCGCCACGGGTCCAGGCGCTGGAGGAAGAGGGCCTCGCTCGCCCAGAACGTCCCGACCCCCGCGAGGTTGCGCTGGTCCAGCAGTGCCGCGGCCACGGTCGTGCCCGGCGCGCCGGCCAGGCGCGCCACCGCGGTCGCCGCGTCCCAGTCCGCACCGAGTACGTCGGGGCCGAGATGGCCGACGAGACGGTGCTCGTCCCGACGGCGAACGAGGTCGACCTCCCCGAGGCGCAGGCCCAGGGTCGTCCACTCCGCGGTCCCGAGGGCGACCCGCAGGTCGCGACGACGCAGGGCACGCGCCGCCGCCGGTGAGCCACCCCCTTCGATCCGCCAGGATCCCTCCATCCGCAGGTGCGTGTGCAGGGTCCACCCGGTGTCGAAGCGGTGCAGCAGGTGCTTGCCGCGGGGGACGATCTCCTCGACCAGGGCGTCGCGGATCGGGTCCTCGCCCACGGTGCCCCACCGGATGTCGACGAGGGTCAGGCGCCGCCCGGTCAGGGCCTGCCCCAGGCGGTCGGCCGCGCGCCGGACGGTGTCACCCTCGGGCACGCTCAGCGACTCCCGGTCGGCCGCAGGCGCAGCCCGCGGGGGGTCATGGTGAAGCCGGCGTCGGTCAGCGCGAGCGCGAGCGGGTCGGTGGAGCCGAGCACGGGAGCACCGTCGGCCTTCTGCACGGTGAGTCGCCCGAGGGCGCCACGGCGCACGGCGTCGGCGAGCCCTCGCGCTGCGGTGCGCAGGACCTCTGGATCCTCGCCCCAGGTCAACAGCGTGCGGCCACCGCGCTCGACGTAGAGGACGAGCTCCCCGTCGACCGCGACGACGAGGGCGCCGGCCTTGCGGCCGGGCTGGTGCCCGGACCGGTCCGCGGCGCGCTCCGGCCACCGCAGGGCGGCCCCCCACGGGCTCGCGGGATCCGTGGCGGCGAGCACGACCGCCTCCTCACCGGCACGCGCCGAGCGGACCTCGTCCACCGCGCCCGGGACGGCGAACTGGGAGGCGCCCAGTCCCTCGACGAAGTACCCGCGGCGCACCTGACCGGCCTCCTCCGCGGCCCCGAGGACACGGTGGATCGCCGCGAAGCCACCGGTGACCTCCTCGGCGACGACGGCTCCCCGGGTGACGACGCCGTGCCGGTCGAGCAACCCCTCGGCGGCGGCGTGCACCCGGATCGTCGGGTCCGACTCCGCGGGCGGCAGCAGCGACCAGCGGCCCGCCACGCGCGGTGGTCCGGTGCGTTGCGGCACGGCGGTCCGACCCAGCCGGGGACGGCCCCCGTAACGGCTGCGGCTCGTCGCACGGCGGGGGGTCCGGTGCGCCGAGCGACCGCCGGCGAGCAGCCCGCGGACCGGCGCCAGGGTGTCGCCGGTGACCAGACCGCGGTGGGCGAGCGACCACAGCGCGTCGGCGAGCTCGTCATCGCTCGCCGGCTCCGGCCGACCCTCCCCCTCGTGGTCGATGCGCGCTTGCGCAACCGCATCGGCCACGTCCCGGAAGAAGTACGCGCCGCCGCCCGCGAGCGCCGCGTGCACGGCCCGCTCCAGCTCGGTCAGGTCGTCGGTGGCGGGGACGGGCAGGGTGGCCGGCGCGCCATCGGCCAGGTGGAGGCTGACCCAGGCGTCGTCACCGGGCAGTCGTCCGTGCCCGGCCCACAGCACGAGGCCGCTGGCCATGAGGTCGTCCAGCAGCGGCGCGACCGGCTCGTCGATGCGCGCGGGCAGCACGAGCGTCTCGAGGGCACTGGCCGGCAGCTGGACGCCGCTCAGCTGCTCGACGGCGCGCAGCACGCCGTCGCGCCCGCGCATCCGCCGGCCCACGCCCTGCCAGGCCGGCAGGAAGCGCGCGTACTGACGCGGCTCGACCGGCTCCACCTCGTGGCGCAGCGCGGCCAGGGAGCGCCGGCGCAGGGTCCGCAGCACTTCGGCATCGCAGAACTCGCCACCACGACCTCCGCACTCCACCGGCAGCAGGTCGCCCTCGGCGAGCCGGCCCGTCTGGACGAGGCGACGCAGTGCGTCCACGGCCACGGCCCGCCCGATGCCGTAGTGCTCGGCGAGGTCGGTGGCGGCGAAGGGGACGTGTGTGCGGGCATAGCGGGTGACGAGGTCGCCGAGCGGGTCGGTGACCGGCTCGAGGGCGGTCGCCGGCAGTCCCGGGGGAAGGGAGGCACCGAGGGCGTCGCGCAGGCGCGCGGCGTCATCGGTGCTCGCCCACGTCTCCCGGCCGGCCACCGGGACCCGGATGACCTGCCGGGCCGTCTCGAGCCGGTCCAGTGCCCCTCGCACGCCGGCCTCGTCGAGCTCGGGGACGCTGCGTCGCACGAGACCGGCGACGTCCAGCGGCCCGAGGACCCGCAGGAGGTCCGCGAGGTCGTCGGCGTCCCGCGCGGCACGCGCGGGCACGAGGTGCTGCAGCTCGGCGGCGGTGCGCTCCACGGCCGCCGGGTCGAGCAGGTCGGCCAGGGAGAGCTGCTCACCGCGCCCGAGCAGGTCGGCCAGCAGCGTCGGGTCGAGCGTGAGAGCGGCCGCGCGACGCTCGGCCAGTGGTGAGTCGCCCTCGTAGAGGAACTGCGCGACGTAGCCGAACATCAACGACGCGGCGAAGGGGGAGGGGCGCGGGCTCTCGACGTCGACGAGCGTGACCCGGCGGCGCGCGACGGCGGTCATCAGCTCGGTCAGCGAGGGCACGTCGAAGACGTCCTGGACGCACTCACGGACCGCTTCGAGCACGATCGGGAAGTCGGAGTGCCCGCTGGCGACCTGGAGCAGGGAGGCGGCCCGCTGGCGCTGCTGCCACAGCGGCTGCCGCTTGTCGGGTCGTCGGCGGGGGAGCAGGAGGGCGCGGGCGGCGCACTCGCGGAACCGCGCCGCGAAGAGGGCCGACCCCCCGACCTCGTCGGTGACGAGGGCGTCGACGTCGTCCGGGTCGAGGGTGATCAGGTCGAGCAGCTCGCTGCTGCTGACGCTGACGTCGTCCCGCACGTCACCCATCTCGATGTCCGGCAGCCGCAGCACGATCCCGTCGTCACCGTGCATCGCCTGCACGTCGACGCCGAACCGCTCCCGCATCCTCGCGGAGATCGCCAGCGCCCACGGTGCGTGCACCTGCGCGCCGAAGGGGGAGTGGATCGCCACCCGCCAGTCGCCGATCTCGTCGCGGAAGCGCTCGACGACGATCGTGCGGTCGTCGGGCAGGTGGCCGGTCGCCGCGCGCTGCTCGCCGAGGTACTGCAGGAGGTTGTCCGCGGCCCACGGGTCCAGGCCGGCGTCGGTGAGGCGGGCGGTCGCCCCCTTCGCGTCCAGGCCGGAGAGCTCGCGGACGAAGGCGCCCACGGCGGTGCCCAGCTCGGCCGGACGCCCGATCTGGTCGCCGTGCCAGAACGGCAGCTTGCCCGGCTGGCCCGGGGCGGGGGTGACGAGGACCTGGTCGTGGGTGATGTCCTCGATCCGCCAGCTGCTCGTGCCGAGGGTGAAGACGTCGCCGACGCGGGACTCGTACACCATCTCCTCGTCGAGCTCACCCACCCGACGGCCCGGGCCGTCGCCGCCGGCGAGGAAGACGCCGTACAGGCCGCGGTCGGGGATCGTCCCGCCGCTGGTCACCGCCAGCCGCTGTGCGCCGCGCCGGCCGACGAGGGTGCCGGCGACCCGGTCCCAGGTGATCCGCGGGCGCAGCTCGGCGAAGTCCTCCGACGGGTAGCGTCCGGCGAGCATGTCGAGGGTCGCGTGCAGCAGGGTCTGCGGCAGGGAGGCGAAGGGGGCCGCCCGCCGCACCAGCTCGCCCACCTCCTCGACCTGCCAGTCGTCGAGGGCGCACATCGCCACGACCTGCTGGGCGAGGACGTCGAGCGGGTTGGCCGGGACGTGGAGGGACTCGATGGCGCCCTCGCGCATGCGCTCGACGACGACGGCGGACTGGACGAGGTCGCCGCGGAACTTCGGCACGACGACGCCGTGGCTGACGGCGCCGACCTGGTGCCCGGCGCGGCCGACGCGCTGCAGGCCGGAGGCGACCGAGGGGGGTGACTCGATCTGGATGACGAGGTCGATCGCGCCCATGTCGATGCCGAGCTCGAGGCTGGACGTGGCGACGACGCAGGGCAGGCGACCGGACTTCAGGTCCTCCTCGATGTCCGCACGTCCCTCCTTGCTGACCGAGCCGTGGTGCGCGCGGGCGAGGACGGGGGGCGCGCCGGCGCCGGTCCCGGCCTGGGCCATCACCTCCGCCGGCGTGTGGGCGGGCGCAGGGGCGTCCTCGCCCGGAGCCGTGCGCTCGTGCCAGATCTCGTTCAGCCGTCCGGTGAGGCGCTCGGCGATGCGACGGGAGTTGACGAAGACGAGCGTCGTGCGGTGCTCGCTGACGAGGTCGACGACCCGCTCCTCGACGTGCGGCCAGATCGAGGCGCGCTGCGGCTCGCCTGCGGCGGCGCCGCTGAGGTCCCCGGTGGGCTCACCGAGCTCGGTGAGGTCGGCGACGGGGACGACGACGTCGAGCTGCCACTGCTTGTGCGAGGCCGGCTGCACGACCTCGACGGGACGACCACCGGTGAGGAATCGGCCGACCTCGTCGACCGGTCGGACCGTCGCCGACAGCCCGATCCGCTGGGCGGGGCGGGCCAGCCGGGCGTCGAGCCGCTCGAGCGAGAGGGCAAGGTGCGCGCCGCGCTTGGTCCCGGCCAGGGCGTGGATCTCGTCGACGATGACGGTCTCGACGCCGCGCAGGGCGTCGCGCACCCCGGACGTGAGCATGAGGAAGAGGGACTCGGGAGTCGTGATCAGGACGTCGCTGGGCGCCTTGGCAAAGGCCCGGCGCTCGCTCGCCGGGGTGTCACCCGAGCGCACCGAGACGCTGACCTCGGGCGCCTCCAGCCCGAGGCGGTCGGCGGCGTGGCCGATGCCGATGAGCGGTGAGCGCAGGTTGCGCTCGACGTCGACCGCGAGCGCCTTGAGCGGGGAGACGTAGAGGACGCGGCAACGCTCCTGCGGCTCCTGCGGGCGCGGCTGCGACGCGAGCCGGTCCAGCGCCCACAGGAAGGCCGAGAGGGTCTTGCCGGAGCCGGTCGGGGCGACGACGAGCGCGTGGGCGCCGGCACTGACCGCACGCCAGGCGCCCTCCTGTGCCGCGGTGGGCGCGTCGAAGTTGCCCCGGAACCACGCGGCCGTGGCGGGGGAGAAGCGCTCGAGGACGTCGTCGGTCATGTCGGGACCAGCGTGCCATCTGCCCCCGACAGCGCCGACCCCCGCTCAGTGTCCGTTGGGCACCGTTCAGTGTCCGCGGGCACCGCTGCGCGCTGCGCGGGGCTCGCCGACATCGAGCGGGGCTCGGCGGGTCAGCAGGTCGCCGATGCGGATGAGCAGCACCGTGGTCGCGACGAGCAGGACGGAGGCGATGACTGCGTCGACGGGTCGGGTGACGACGAAGGTCGGGATCGTGCGGTCCGGGACGGCGACCGCCCCGACGAAGGCGCCGCACAGGCCCAGCCAGCTGCCGCGCATGCTGCCCTTGTGTGCCGGGATGTTGCCCCGTCGGGCCGCGAGGACACCGAGGGCGACGGAGACGAGGGTGACCACGGAGAGGATGTGCAGCAGCGAGAACTCGCCGTGGTTGAGGTCGCGCAGCCAGAAGGAGCTGATGGCGACCCACACCATGAGTGCGACCCAGAGGTGACCGAGGAGGACGTGGCGGGGATCCCCCTTCGTCGGGCGGAAGAGCTGGTACCCGCCCAACGGCAGGGCGATGAGCGCGGCGAGCAGGTGGCTGACGAGCAGTGGTGTCATGGCGGGTCCTCGATGATCGCGGTCATGCGCCGGATGTCCGTGGCCAGGGCCGCGGGGTCGTGCCCGACGCTTCGGACGACCTCGTCGAAGGCGGACCCGAGCGCGGCGCTCGCGCGCCGGAGCAGCTCACGTCCGGGATCGGTGAGGGTGAGGACGCGACGGTTGCCGGCCCCGGGGGTGCGCTCGGCCGCGAGCCAGCCGGCGTCGACGAGCGTCGAGACGGTGCGGCTGGCGGTGGGCTCGCTCTGGCCGAGTGCGGTCGCCAGGTCGCGTTGGGTGAGCCCGTCGTGGTCGGCCACGAGGACCATGGCCAGGTACCGCGCGTAGCTGATGCCGAAGGGGGCCAGCCGCGTCTCCGCGGACCGGTCCAGCGCGCGGACGAGGACGTGGAGGTCGTGGGCGAGGGAGCTCATGGACATATACTTACGTACGTAAATTACATGCGCAAGTATCTGTCGACGAGCGGTCAGCGGTGCTTGTCGGGCTCCAGCCGCAGGGTCGTCAGCGTCGTCGCGAGCACGTCGTAGTGGCCGACGAGCAGGAGCAGCTCGATCGCCTCCCGCTCGGTCGTCATCCGCCGCAACGCCGCCCACTGCACGTCGTCGAGGTCCTTGGTCCGCACGAGGACCCGCGCGCTCTCGCGCAGCACCTGCTCGCGCGGGCTCAGCGACGCGACGGTCTCGTCGGCGAGGATCCCCTCGATCTCCGCGGGGGTCAGCCCGGCGCGCCGGCCGAGCAGGCGGTGGTGCTCCCGCTCGTACTCGCACCGCCGCTCCGTCGCGACGGTGAGGATGACCAGCTCCGACTCCCGACGCGCCAGGGAGCCGCCGAAGGGCATCAGCCGGCCCGCGAAGTGCAGCCACCCGGTGAACAGGCCCTTCGTGCGGCCGAGGGTGGTGAAGACGGCGGGTGGCTCCGTCCCGGTGACCCTGCCCGCCGCCCGGGCGAAGCCCCACCGCAGCGGGCCGAGGTCCTTCAGGCCCCGGGAGCGATCCGCGCCGTCATGCCGACTCGCCCGACTCGCCCGACTCGCCCGACCCGAGCGTCGCGGGCGTCGAGCCCGGCTGCTCGGTGGTGTAGCCGACCTGCTCCGTGCGGGCGATCTCGAGGGACTCCGCCAGGTCGGGCAGCGGCTTGAGCTCGATGACCCGCTGCGCGAGGTGGCGAAGGGGGACCACCGGGCGGGCCCAGCCGGGCGCCACTCGTCGTGTTGTGGGGCCATCTCGGGAATACCCCGACGGGTGTCGCGGGAAACCCTTGACCTGTGGACGAGACGGCGGGCCGCGGCCCGTGGTGGGGCGGCCTGGTGGCGTGGTCGCGCGCGCGGGGGTACTCGCTGCCCGGCAGCTGGACGGCGCTGGTACTGGCGGCCCTCTCCTTCACGCCGTCGTTGATCCCCCGCCCCGCGATCTTCCAAGCGATCCTTGCGGCCATCAGTGCGGCGATCGGGTACGGGCTCGGCGTCCTCGGTGCCCGCGTCTGGCGTGAGTTCGCGGACCGCCCACCGCGCAGGCCGCGGCCCGGAGCATGGCGCGCCTTCGGCGTCGTGGCCGTCGTGGGACTGCTCGGAAGCATCCTGCTCGGCCTCTGGTGGCAGCGCCAGGTCGCCGCGCTGGTCGGGCTCGATCCGCAGTCGACCTTCGCCGCGCTGCTCATCCCGCCGGTCGCTGCCGTGGTCTACGTCCTGCTCATCGGCGCCGGTCGGCTCCTCGCGTCAGGCACCCGACGGCTCTCCCGCCGCCTTGCCGCCCACATGGGGGCCCGCGCGGCCCGGGCGACGGGCGTCGTGCTCGTGGTGGCGATGGTGTTGCTCACGGTCAACGGCGTGGTCAGCCGGGTGGTCATCGGCGCGGCCGACTCCGCCTTCTCGGTACGGGACACCACGACCGCTGCCGGGGTGACCAGACCGACCAGCACCGGTCGCTCCGGGGGGCCGGGGTCGGTGGTCGAGTGGGAGGAGCTCGGACTCGAGGGGCGCACCTTCGTCGCTCGTGGCCCGAACGCAGAAGGCATCGCAGCCGTCAACGGCGAGCCGGCGGTGAACCCGATCCGCGCCTACAGCGGGCTCGCCGGCGCCGAGGACGAGATGACCCGCGCGGCACTGGCCGTACGGGACCTCGAGCGGGCCGGTGGATTCGAGCGGGCCAACCTCCTCGTCGCCACCACGACGGGCACCGGCTGGGTCGAGCCCAGTGCGGCGAGCTCGTTCGAGTACCTCAGCGACGGGGACTCGGCCATCGTGTCCATGCAGTACTCCTACCTGCCCTCGCCCGTCTCCTTCCTGGTCGACCAGGAGCGGGCGCGCGACGCAGGGCGCGCCCTGTTCGATGCGGTCTACGAGACGTGGTCGGCGCTCCCCGCGGACGAGCGCCCGCGTCTCTTCGTCTTCGGCGAGAGCCTCGGGTCGTTCGGTGGGGAGACCGCGTTCAGCGGGGAGTACGACCTGGCCAACCGCACGAGCGGAGCGCTCTTCGTGGGGCCGCCGAACTTCAACCCGCTCTACCGCCGCTTCGTCGACCGACGCGACGCCCGCTCCCCGGAGGTGGAGCCCGTGTACGGCCGCGGGAGCATCGTGCGCTTCACGACCTCACCCGCGGATGCGGCCCGGCCGGTCGTGAGCCCATGGGGCCGATCCCGGGTGCTGTACCTTCAGCACGCCTCGGACCCGATCACGTGGTGGAGTCCCGACCTGATCCTCCAGCGCCCCGACTGGCTCGAGGAGCCGCGCGGTCGGGACGTCCTCGGGGCGACCCGGTGGATCCCCTTCGTCACGTTCTGGCAGCTCACTGCCGACATGGCCCTGAGCATGGAGCCCGGGCCCGGGCACGGGCACAACTTCTCGGGGGAGCACGTGGACGCGTGGGCGGTCCTCATGCGGCCGACGGACTGGAACCCCGCGCGGGCAGAGCGCCTCAAGGGGGTCGTGCGGGAGGGCCTGCGTGAGCCCTACGTCGCGACACCCTGACGGGTCTCGTCCCGGAGACCGTGCACGAGCAGGCCCAGCGCCGTCGTGTACGTCGACAGGACGACACCGTCTGCGACGGCCCGCCGCGCGGGTGTCGTCGCGTACTGCTGCCCGATGATGATCGCCGCGTCGGAGAGCAGGAAGAGGGCCCCGCCCAGGGCGACCCCGCGACGAGCCCGCGGGGAGCCCCCTTCGCCCATGGCCAGCGCCGACATGGCCCCGAGGAGCACGCCGTACCCACCCAGGACCGGGTCGGGCGGGCCGCCGTCGGAGTCGAGCGCCGCGAGGACCGCCATGACGCCGGCCGCGGCCGCGGTCGGGACCGGCCGCGGGCGGGCGCCGTCACGCAGCAGGGTGCGGATCAGGCCGAGCTGCTGCACGGCGAAGGCGCTCGCGCCCAGTCGCATGTGCTGCCGGGACGCCGCCCCCTCGGTCCGGCCGGAGCGGTACATGAACCAGTCGCCGACGAGCGACCCGGTGAGTGCGACGAGCAGTGTGGTGGTGCGTCCGCGGGAGCGGGCCGACCGGCTCGCCGCGACACCGGTCGCGAGCGTCGGGGCGAGGGCCAGCTTGCTCGCCAAGTGGATGCGGTCGCGTCCGGCCATCGCCGCCGCGGTCGTCGTCACGGCAGCGGGCACATAGGCGAGGAGGTCGGCTCGGGTGCGCAGGAGGGCAGGGAGGCTCACGCGGACAACGGCTCCTGCTGGGTGATGCAGTGGATGCCCCCACCACGGTCGAAGAGGGGGCGGGCGTCGACGCCCACGACCTCGCGTCCGGGGTAGACCTCGCGCAGGACCTGCAGCGCGCGCTCGTCGTTCGGGTCGTCGAAGACGCACGCCACGACGCCGCCGTTGCACACGAGGTGGTTCACGTAGGACCAGTCGACGGGGCCCTCGTCGTCGGTCAGCGTCCGGGGCGCGGGGACGCGGGTGACCTCGAGCGAACGACCGGCCGAGTCGGTCGCGGCGAGCAGCACCTGCTCGACCTCGCGGCAGACCGCGTGGTCGGGGTGCGACTCGTCCTCCTGCCAGTGCAGCAGGACGCGCCCCGGCGCGGTGAAGGTCGCGACGATGTCGACGTGCCCGCGGGTACCGAACTCGTCGTAGTCGCGCGTCAGCCCGCGCGGGAGCCAGATGAAGGTATCGACCCCCAGGAGCGGGCCGACCTCCGCCTCGATGTCCGCCCGCGTCGCACCGGGGTTGCGGCCGGGGTCGAGCTGGACGGTCTCGGTGAGCAGGACCGTCCCCTCGCCGTCGACGTGCAGCCCGCCGCCCTCGTTGACGATGGACGAAGGGAGGTGGTGGGCTCCCGCGGCGTCGGCCACGTGCCCGGCGATCCGGGCGTCGTGCTCCCAGCTGGCCCAGGACTGCGCGCCCCACCCGTTGAAGATCCAGTCGACGCCGCCGAGCCCGCCCTCGGGGTCGAGGACGAAGGTCGGGCCGATGTCGCGCATCCACGCGTCGTCGAGGTCGGCGAGGACGATGTCGATCGGGTGGGCGGTGTCGTTGCGGAGGTACTCGCGGCACAGGTGGATGTCCCGCGGCTGGACGACGAGCGTCACCGGCTCGAAGGTGGCGATCGCGCGGGCGACGGCCGCCCAGGTGCGTCGTGCCACCTCCGCCTCCTCCTCGGTGTCCCCGAGGGTGTAGCCGTGGCTCGGCCAGGCCATCCACGTCTGCTCGTGCGTGTACCACTCGGCGGGCATGTGCCACCGGGTCGTCGGGCGCCCCATCCGGCGTCCTCCTTCGTCGTCGTGGCTGCAGTATGCCGCCTGCCTCCGACACCGTCGCAAGCAACTAGCCTGTGCGGGTGCGTTTGAGTCGCTTCTGGACCCTCATGACGGACGAGTTCGGTCAGGCCTATGCCGACACGCTCGCCCGGGGCCACGTCGTGCAGGCGCTCGGGGACCGCACCGCGGCCGCCGCGCTCGACGCGGGGGTCCCGCCGCGCACGGTCTGGGAGCACCTGTGCGAGGACCTCGGGATCCCTGAGGACCGGCGCCTGGGCGTCGACCGGGAGCCGGTGCCGGTGCCGCCCGAGATCGCCCTCGAGCGGCCCGAGTGAGTGGTTCCCGGGCTCCTGCGTCGCACCCCGACCCGCGGGAGGACGGCCGTCGGGCCGAGGTGCTCCTGCGGGCCCGGGGCCTGACCAAGACCTTCGGCGACTTCACCGCCGTCGACGGCATCGACGTCGAGGTCGTCCGGGGGGAGTCCTTCGGCTTCCTCGGGCCCAACGGCGCCGGCAAGTCCTCGACGATGAAGATGGTCGCCGCGACCTCTCCGCCGAGCAGCGGTGACCTGCGGATCTTCGGCCTCGACCCGCTCGTCGACGGGCCGGCCATCCGGGCCCGCCTGGGCAACTGCCCCCAGCAGGACAACCTCGACGAGGAGATCACCGTCGAGGAGAACCTCCACGTGTACGGGCGCTACTTCGGCCTGTCCCGCAAGGTCATCCGCGAGCGCACCGACGAGCTGCTCGACTTCGCCCAGCTGACCGAGCGCCGCAAGGACACCGTCGAGCCGCTCTCGGGCGGCATGAAGCGCCGCCTGACCATCGCCCGCAGCCTGGTCAACAACCCCGAGATCCTCCTGCTGGACGAGCCCACGACGGGTCTCGACCCGCAGGCGCGGCACGTGCTGTGGGACCGCCTCTTCCGCCTCAAGCGCCGCGGCGTGACGCTGATCATCACCACGCACTACATGGACGAGGCCGAGCAGCTGTGCGACCGGCTCGTCGTCATGGACCACGGCCGGATCGTCGCCGAGGGGTCGCCCCGCTCGCTCATCCGGGCCCACGCCACCCGGGAGGTCCTCGAGCTGCGCCTGCCCCTGGCCGAGCCGGCGGACCACACCGACGCGGTGCACCTCGTCGAGGGCATCGGCGAGCGGGTCGAGGCGCTGCCCGACCGCCTCCTGCTCTACACCGACCACGGCGACGGCGCGCTCGAGGCGGTCCACGCCCGGGGCATCGACCCGATCAGCTCCATCGTGCGCCGCTCGACGCTCGAGGACGTCTTCCTCCACCTCACCGGACGCACGCTGGTCGACTGATGGCCCTCCCTTCGTCCGCGGCACCACCGACCGACGCACGGCACCTGCACGGGGTGCGCAGCCCCCTTCGCCCGACCGAGCGGATCGGGGCCGTCGCGGCGTACTTCCTCGTGGTCTACCGACGCACGTGGCAGGGCTCGCTGTTCAGCCGCTTCGTCTCCCCGCTGCTCTTCCTGCTCGCGATGGGGCTCGGACTGGGCTCCCTGGTCGACGCGTCGTCCGGCGGGGTCGACGGCGTCCCGTACCTGGCCTTCGTCGCCCCGGGCATGGTGGCCGTCCAGGCGATGATGACCGCCGTCAGCGAGTCCACCTACCCGGTGTACGGCCTCTTCACGTGGAACCGGATGTACCACTCGATGCTCGCCACGCCCCTGCGCGTCAGCGACCTGCTGCTCGGTCACCTCACGGTCGTCGCCGCCCAGGGGACCGTCGCCGCAGCCGCCTTCGTCCTGGTGGCCGCGCTCTTCGGCAGCTTCTCCTCGGCCTGGGTGGTGCTCGCCGTCCCGATCGGGCTGCTCGTGACGCTCGCCTTCGCCGTCCCCCTCTTCGGGTTCACCGCCCGGGCGAAGGGGGACTCCTCCTTCAACGTCGTCTACCGGTTGGTCATCACCCCGCTGATGCTCTTCTCCGGGGTCTTCTTCCCCGTCGACCGGCTGCCGTTCGTCCTCGAGGTCCTCGCCTGGCTCACTCCGCTGTGGCACGGCGTGGAGCTGATTCGGGGCGCCGCCACGGGCGGTCTCGCCGTCCTCGACCTCGTGCACCTGGTGGTGCTGCTGCTCTTCATCGGCGTCGGCTGGGTGTACGCCCACGCGGGGATGACGCGGAGGTTGGTGTCGTGACCTCCCTGTCTCCCGGCGTGCTGACCCCGGGCCTGGCGATGTGGCGCTCGGTCGTCGAGCGCAACGTCGTCAGCTTCCGGCGGCAGTGGGCGGCCTTCGTCACCGGCTTCGCCGAGCCGGTCTTCTACCTCTTCTCGCTCGGCATCGGGGTCGGCTCGCTCGTCCCCTTCGTCGTGACCGACGGCGGGTCGACGGTCACCTACGCGGCCTTCGTCGCCCCGGCCATGCTCGCCGCGTCCGCGATGAACGGCGCGGTCATGGACTCGACGTTCAACGTCTTCTTCAAGCTGAAGTACGCCAAGATCTACGACGCCATGCTGGCGACGCCGCTCGGTCCCCGCGACATCGCCGTGGGCGAGGTGGTCTGGTCGCTCATCCGGGGCGGGGTCTACGCGCTCGTCTTCTACCTCGTGGCCCTGGCCGTCGGTGTGGTCGACTCGTGGTGGTCGGTGCTCGCGGTCCCGGCGGCGGTCTTCATCGGGCTCGCCTTCTCCGCCGTCGGCATGTTCGCGACGACCTTCATGCGCTCGTGGGTGGACTTCGACTGGGTCGTGCTCGTCATCCAGCCGCTCTTCCTGCTCTCGGCGACCTTCTTCCCGCTGGGGACCTACCCGGGCTGGGCGCAGCCGCTCGTCATGGCCACGCCGCTGTACCACGGGGTCGCGCTCGAGCGCGGGCTCATGCTCGGCGAGGTCGGCTGGGGGCTGCTGTGGCACGTCGCCTACCTGCTCGTCCTCGGTGTGGTCGGGATCCGGGCGACCTCCCGACGGATCGAGACCCTGCTGCGGGCCTGAGCGAAGGGGGTCAGGCCAGGCCCAGGGCCACGGCCTCCTCCCACAGCTCGTCCCGGACGCGGGGGTGGGCCGCCTCCTCGATGAGCGCGCGCGCCTGCTCCCGCTCGGTCGACCCGAAGAGCGGGGCGGTGCCCTGCTCGGTCACGATGGCACTGGCCTGGAACGAGGTCACCGGCTCGTCGACGAGCGGCACGATCGTGGAGAGGTCGGCGCGGGGGTGCCAGGAGCGCAGGGCCAGGATCGCCTGGCCCCCGGGGGAGTGCAGGGCGCCGACGATGAAGTCCGTCTGGCCCCCGAATCCGCTGTGGATGCGGGCACCGATGCGCGAGGCGTTGGCCTGCCCGAAGAGGTCGACCTCCAGCGCCGTGTTGATCGAGGTCATCAGGCGCTGCTCGGCGATGAGCCCCGGATCGTTCGTGTGCTCGGTCCGGGCCATCCTGACGCGAGGGTTGTCGTCGACCCAGGCGTAGAGCTCCGGCGACCCGAAGAGGAAGGACGTGGTCAAGGGATGCTCGGGGTCCAGGGCGCCGGCCGCGTCGAGGGCGAGCACCCCGTCGGAGAACATCTCGGTCCACAGGCGCAGCCCGCGGTGCTCCGTCAAGGCGGCCAGGGCGGCGTCCGGGACGGCCCCGATCCCCATCTGCAGGGTGGCGCCGTCGGGGACCCTCGCGGCGACACTGCGCCCGATGGTCTGCGCGTCCTCGCCAAGGGGTGGCGGGGCACCCGGGGAGGGGAGCGGCTCGTCGCACTCGACGGCCAGGTCGACGTCCTCGAGCGGCACCAGGGCGTCCCCGTGCGTGTACGGCATGCGGTTGTTGACGACGGCCACGACGAGACCGCCACGGGCGCGGCAGGCCTCGAGCGCCGCGGGCAGGATGTTGACCTCCAGACCGAGGGAGAGGTACCCCTCGCGCGGCGGTGCACAGTGCAGGACGACCGCGTCGACCGGCAGGCGCTCGCGGAAGAGGACCGGGACCAGGGACAGGCGGCTGGGCACGTAGCTCAGGCCCGGCCGTCGACGCTGGCCGGGCCCGACGAAGCTCGTCTCGAGGACGACTCCCTCGCGGTCGGGCAGGCCGGGGGGCCCGTTGAGCACGTTGAGGACGTAGGACTGCACGTGCTCGTCGAGCACGCGCACGGCCTCCCACGGCACGCTGTGGTTGCCGGAGACGACGACCCGGGGCGTCGCGGGCAGGGCGCGGAAGGCGGTGGCGAGGGCGGGAGTGTCGACGGTCTGCACGGACCCATCCTCGCGTGGGACGGTGGGACCGTGCCACAGCGGATGTTCGTCGCGGTCGTGCCGCCGCAGGCCGTGCTCGAGGAGCTGGCCGACTTCCTGGCGCCCCGGGAGGGGATGCCGTGGATCGATCCCTCGCAGTGGCACCTGACGCTGGCCTTCATGCCCTCGGTGCCCGATGCCCGGGAGGACGAGCTCGTCGAGCACCTCGACTCGGCGGCGGCGCGGGTCGCCCCCTTCGACGTGCAGCTCGGGGGAGCCGGGTGCTTCCCCGACCCGACCCGGGCGAAGGTGCTGTGGCTCGGGGTCGACGCCGCGGCGGAGGAGCCGCTCGCGAGGCTGGCGACCGGGGCGAGGGCCGCTGCGAACGTCTCCGGGGCGACGCCGGACGGCAAGGCCTTCGTGCCGCACCTGTCCCTGGCCCGGCTCAAGAGGCCGATCGAGGCGACGAAGTGGTTGCGGGTGCTGGACACCTTCCGCTCCTCGCCGTGGCGGGTGCGCGAGATCGAGCTCGTCGCCTCCCACCTGGGGGAGGGGCCACGGCGTCGGCCACGTCACGAGACGGTCGCCCGGCCGGCCCTGTCGGGGGAGTGATCGGGCGCTCGGGGCAATCGGGGCACTCGGGGCACGCAGTGCGGCGTGTCGGCGCGTCGGATGCTGACCTCGAACACGTGTTCGGGTAGCGTCGTCCACAGGTGCCCATCCGACAGCACTGGTGTCCACAGCCCCACGGCAGCTGCGGACCGTTGTCGGTGGTGGCTCCTAGCGTCTGACCAGACAAGCACGAGACGTCCGACAGTGCGGATCCGGTCGCCGGTGGGCGCGCCCGACACGATGACAAGGAAGGTGTGGCATGGCTGAGGTCACGACCATCGACAGCAAGCTCCACGAGCAGAAGCTCAAGTCCCTCGACAGCGTCATGGGGCAGATCGAGAAGGCACACGGCAAGGGCGCGGTCATGCGCCTCGGCGATGACGTGCGCCCTCCGATCGCGACCATCCCGACGGGGTCGATCTCCCTCGACGTCGCCCTCGGCATCGGCGGCCTGCCCCGCGGTCGTGTCGTCGAGATCTACGGTCCCGAGTCCTCCGGCAAGACGACCGTGGCCCTGCACGCCGTGGCCAACGCGCAGAAGGCCGGCGGCATCGCGGCCTTCATCGACGCCGAGCACGCGCTCGACCCCGAGTACGCGAAGAAGCTCGGTGTCGACACCGACGCCCTCCTGGTCAGCCAGCCGGACACCGGTGAGCAGGCCCTGGAGATCGCCGACATGCTGATCCGCTCCGGTGCGCTCGACATCATCGTCGTCGACTCCGTCGCCGCGCTCGTGCCCCGTGCCGAGATCGAGGGCGAGATGGGTGACAGCCACGTCGGTCTGCAGGCCCGCCTGATGAGCCAGGCGCTGCGCAAGATCACCGGTGCGCTCAGCACGTCCGGGACGACGGCCATCTTCATCAACCAGCTCCGCGAGAAGATCGGCGTGATGTTCGGCTCACCCGAGACGACCACGGGTGGCAAGGCGCTGAAGTTCTACGCCTCGGTGCGCCTGGACGTCCGGCGCATCGAGACCCTCAAGGACGGGACCGACCCGGTCGGCAACCGCACCCGGTGCAAGGTCGTGAAGAACAAGGTCTCGCCGCCGTTCAAGCAGGCCGAGTTCGACATCCTCTACGGCCAGGGCATCTCCCGTGAGGGCGGCCTGATCGACATGGGCGTCGAGCACGGCTTCGTCCGCAAGGCCGGCGCCTGGTACACCTACGAGGGCGACCAGCTGGGTCAGGGCAAGGAGAACGCGCGCAAGTTCCTCAAGGACAACCCGCAGCTCTCCGACGAGATCGAGCTGAAGATCAAGAACAAGCTCGGTATCGGTGTCGCCCCCGTCGAGGACGAGGCCAAGGAGCCGGCCGAGGTCCCCGTCGACTTCTGAGCTGGTCATGAGCGATCACGACACCACGGAGACCGCCCCGCGCACGCTCGAGGGCCTGCGCGCGGCGGTCTCCGCCATCGAGGACGGATCCGCTGACGCACCCGGCGAGCCCACGCCGGCTGAGGTGCGCAGGCCGCCCGCGGCCGGAGCCTCGAAGCCCCCCGCAGGCGAGTCGCCGAGGATCCCCCCACCCGACCCGAAGGCCACGGACGAGGACGCGGACCCGTACGCGGTCGCCCGCGCCGTCGTGCTGCGACTGCTCACCGGGGCGCCGAAGTCGCGCTCCGAGCTGGAGAAGGCGCTGCGCCGCAAGGGATGCCCCGACGACGTCGCGGCCGAGGTCCTCGACCGCTACGAGGAGGTCGGCCTGGTCGACGACGAGGCCTACGCCCAGACGTTCGTGCGGTCCAAGCAGGCCGGTCGGGGGTTGGCACGACGGGCCCTGTCGCACGAGCTGCGGAAGAAGGGCGTCGACGAGGAGCTCGCCCGGGCGGTCCTCGACGAGATCGATCCCGAGGACGAGCGTGCCCGCGCCCACGAGCTGGTGGAGAAGAAGCTGCGCTCGATGCACGGCCTGGACCGGGCCGTCCAGACGCGGCGCCTGGCCGGCATGCTCGCCCGCAAGGGGTACGGCCCGGAGGTGGCCCGTCTCGTCATCAACGAGGCGCTCGACGCCCAGCCCGAGCACCAGCGCGACTGATGGTCGATCGTGTGCCCGTGGAGGACGTCATCGCACGTCGGATGCGGGCGCACGGGCTGGGCGAGCGGGTGCCGGTGGACCGGCTCGCCGAGGTCGTCGGTGCGTGCGGCGTGCAGGACAGCCCGCCCGGGGCGGCGCTGCTCGCCCTCCACGCCCGGGTGGAGGGGCTCACACCGGAGCACCTCGACCGGGCGATCACCGAGGACAAGGTCCTGGTGCGGACCTGGGCGATGCGTGGGGCGCCCTTCCTCGTCCCGAGCGCCGACGCGGCCGTCTTCACGACCGGCGTGCTCCCGCCTACCGAGCGGGGCAGGGAGCACCTCGTCGTCGGGGTGCGGCAGGCGCTGCGCTCCCTCGGGATGGGGCTGGACGAGGCCGTCACGGCGACACGTGCCGAGATCGTCACGGTGCTGTCCGGGCGGCACCTGCCCATCGGAGCGCTCGGGGCCGAGATCTCGGCCCGGATCGCGGCCACCCTCGCGCCACGACAACGTGAGCGGTGGCGGGCCGAGGGGCCGTATGCCGAGGGACAACCGCTCGGGGAGGCCGTCGTCCACTTCTGCGTCCGCATCCTCACCCTGGAGCAGGTGGTGTGCTTCGCGCCGCGGGAGGGCACCTCGTACCCCTTCGTCCTCGTTGGCGAGTGGCTCGGCGGTGCCGTCCCGCAGGTGCCACCGGGTCAGGCGTGGGCGGAGCTCGTCCGCCGATACCTGCGGTGCCACGGCCCGTCCACCCGTGCAGAGCTGGCCGCGTGGTTGGGAGTGCGGTCCGGTGACGCCGCGGACTGGTGGGCCCTCGTCCGCGACGAGCTGACCGAGGTCGACACCGGCCGTCGGGCATGGCTGCTCACCGAGGACGCCGTGGCCCTCGGGTCGGCTCCCCGGCCCCAGGGGGTGCGACTGCTGCCGCCCCGCGATCCCTACACCCAGTCGCGTGACCGCCCCAGCATCCTGGCCCCGGAGCACCACCGGAGTGTGTGGAAGGGCGCCGGCGAGCCCGGCTCCGTGCTCGTCGACGGGAGCATCGCCGGCACATGGCGGTCCCGCACGGCCGGCCACGGGCTGACGGTCACGGTCACCCCCTTCGTCCCGCTGACGCGGCGACAGACGGAGCAGGTGCGGACCGAGGCCGAGGCGCTGGCACCCTGCGCGGGGCCACCTCCGTGCAGGTCGTCACCGCGCCGACCTGAGAGGGGCCGAGGAGAACGCCCTTCGTCCCCGCACCCCACCGCTGCCCCCGCGGTTAGTGTGGGCTGCGTGACTGATGCACTGGACTCTCTCTTCGGGACGTACTCGCCCAGTGCGGCGTGGGACGAGATGCTCGACGAGTCGGGTGAGCCGCGACCGCCCTACAAGCCGATCCACCACACCCTGCGCCTGATGGAGCCCGAGGCGCTGAAGGAACGCGCCGATGCGCTGGCCCGGATGTTCTTCGAGCAGGGCGTCACCTTCGACCACGCGGGCGAGGAGCGTCCCTTCCCCCTGGACGCCGTGCCGCGCGTCATCGACGCCGACGCCTGGCAGACCGTGGAGCAGGGCGTCGCGCAGCGGGTGAAGGTGCTCGAGGCCTTCCTCGACGACATCTACTCGCGCCCCCACGGGCTGCCCAGGGCCGTCGAGGACGGCATCATCCCGTGGAAGCTCATCGCGACCTCGGCGCACTACCACCGCGCCGTCGCCGGACTGCGACCGCCGAACGGCGTGCGCGCCCACGTCAGCGGCATCGACCTCATCCGGGACGAGGAGGGCACCTTCCGGGTGCTCGAGGACAACGTCCGGGTCCCGTCCGGGGTCTCCTACGTCATCGCCAACCGCCGGGCGATGACCAACGTCTTCCCCGAGGCCTTCGCGACGATGCGCATCCGCCCGGTGCACGACTACCCGCGGATGCTCCTCCAGGCGTTGCGGGCCTCGGCACCCGAAGGGAGGGCCGAGCCGACGGTCGTCGTCCTCACCCCCGGCGTCTACAACAGCGCCTACTTCGAGCACACGCTCCTCGCGCGGATGATGGGCGTCGAGCTCGTCGAGGGGCGCGACCTCGTCGTGCGCGGGGGAGAGGTGCGCATGCGCACGACCCACGGCGAGGAGCGGGTCGATGTGATCTACCGCCGCATCGACGACGACTTCCTCGACCCGGTGCACTTCCGCCGCGACTCGATGCTCGGCGTCCCGGGGCTGGTCTCGGCCATCCGGGCCGGGCGCGTGACCCTGGCCAATGCCATCGGCAACGGCGTGGCCGACGACAAGCTCGTCTACTCCTACGTCCCGGAGCTGACGCGGTACTACCTCGAGGAGGAGCCGATCCTCCCGAACGTCGACACCTACCGGCTCAACGAGCCCGGGGCGCTCAAGGACGTCATCGGGCGCCTGGACGAGATGGTGGTCAAGCCGGTCGACGGCTCCGGCGGCAAGGGCCTGGTCGTCGGTCCCGTCGCCTCGCCCGGCGAGCTGGACGAGCTACGGACCAAGCTGCTCGACGACCCGCGCGGATGGATCGCCCAGCCGGTCGTCCAGCTCTCGACGGTCCCGACGCTCATCGACGGGACGCTGCAGCCGCGGCACGTGGACCTGCGGCCCTTCGCGGTCAACGACGGCGACGACGTCTCGGTGCTGCCCGGGGGCCTGACCCGGGTCGCCCTGCCCGAGGGGCAGCTCGTCGTCAACTCCAGCCAGGGTGGCGGATCCAAGGACACCTGGGTGCTCGCGGGTCGGTACAACCGCCTCTCGCAGGAGTCCGACGAGGGCGAGGTCATCTTCCTCGGCTCCGGTGCACCCAACGAGACCCGCTCGACCGAGGAGGACCGCTGATGCTCAGCCGGATCGCCGATGCCCTCTTCTGGATCGGCCGCTACGTCGAGCGGGCCGACGGCACCGCTCGCATCGTCGACACGCTGCGCCTGCAGCTCCTCGACGATCCCGCGACCGACGAGCAGACGGCCTGCACGATGGTGCTGCGCGGGATCATGGGGTACGACGACGTCGGCGAGGTCGACTACACCGGCACCAGCCGGATGCTCGTCTTCGACGCGACCAACCCCAACGCGATCTCCGGGTCGTGGCACTCGGCCAGGGAGAACGCCCGCCGGGCCCGCGAGACGGTGTCCACGGAGATGTGGGAGACGGTCAACACGACCTACCACCGGTGGAACGTCTTCACGCCGGGCCGGGCGACCCAGCACCACCTCGGGTGGGTGCGCGAGCGGGCGGCGCTCGTCGGAGGCCTCGCGGACACGACGATGAGCCACGACGACGCCTGGGACTTCCTCGTCCTCGGTCGGGCGCTCGAGCGGGCGGACATGACCGCACGGCTGGTCGCCACGGGTGCGAGCGACTTCGGTCCGGGCTGGGGATCGGTGCTGGCCAGCTGCGGTGCGCAGCAGGCGATGTTGCGCACGATGCGTGGGGTCGTCACCGACCGCACGGCTGCGGCCTTCCTCACCCTCGACCGACGCTTCCCACGCTCGGTCATCGCGGCGCTGAAGGAGGCCGAGGACCGGTTGATCGTCCTCTCCCCGGACAAGGACCGGGTCGGCTTCTCCGACGAGGCCCGCCGCATCCTCGGGCACATCCGCACCTCCCTCGAGTTCAGCAACCCGGAGGTCGTCCTGCGCGACCTGCCGGAGCGGATGCAGGAGGTCCAGGAGGCCGTCATGGCGGCATCGGACGCGGTCGGCGCGCGGTACTTCATGTCCGCGCCGGTCCAGGAGTGGACGGGAGAGATCGTATGAGCAGCAGGCGCTACCGCATCGTCCACCACACGACGATGCGCTACGAGGGCGAGGTCTCCACCTCGCACAACGAGCTGCGCATGACCCCGGTCGACGAGCCGGGCCAGGTGGCCCTCGAGGCGCGCATCCGCGTGCGCCCCCTCACGTGGAGCAATGTCTACGAGGACCACTGGGGCACCCAGGTCATGGCCATGGAGGCCCAGTCCCCGCACGACGTCCTCGAGATCGAGGCCATCAGCCTCGTCGAGCGCTCGGACGTCGCGGAGGAGGCGTCGGACGCCGGCGGCTGGGAGGTGGTGCGCTCCGCGGACACCCAGGACCGGCTCAGCGAGTTCCTGGCACAGACCCCGCGCACCGCGCCTCCCGCAGAGGTGGCCGAGCTCGCCGCGCAGGTCGCCGACGAGGCCACGCCGCGAGCGGCGGCCCTGGCCTTGGCCGATCGGGTGTACCAGGCCCTCACCTACGAGCCGGGCATCACCGGCTGGCAGTCGACGGCGGCCGAGGTGTGGGAGCAGCGGCGTGGTGTCTGCCAGGACTTCGCGCACATCACCCTCGGTGGACTGCGCTCGATCGGTATCCCGTCCCGCTACGTCAGCGGCTACGTCACCGACGAGGCCGGGGAGATCCCGCGGGGGACGAGCGTCGTCGCCCGCAACCATGCGTGGGTCGAGTTCTGGGACGGCGCCTGGCGCCCGATCGACCCGACCAACCCGGGCTCGGTGGGGCTCAACCACGTGATCCTCGGCCGGGGCCGGGACTACGACGACGTCTCGCCCTTCCGCGGCATGTTCGTCGGGCCGCCGCTGGAGGAGCTCGACCTCGAGATCACCTACACGCGCCTGGGCTGACCACCATGGCCGCCGCACGAGCCCGGGCAGTGGCGGCGGTGGACGGGGAGCAGGAGCGACCCGATCAGGCCGGTTGTGCTTCCTCCGCCTCGTTCACGTGGACGGCTTGCGTGCCCTGTTGACGCATCCGGCTCTCGAGGTAGACCGCCAGCCTCGAGAGGCTGTAGTTGATGACGATGAAGACCGCGGCGAGCACGATGCCCACCGCAAACGGGTTGTCGTACACCCTGGCGAGGTAGATCCGCTCCCCGACGTCGACGATCCCGGATGCACCGATGGCGAAGCCGAGGGTCGTGTCCTTCAGCGCGACGACGCACTGGCTGATGATGGCCGGCAGCATCGAGCGCAGGGCCTGGGGCGCGAGGATCTGGACCAAGACCTGGGACTTCGTCATCCCGATGGCATATGCGGCCTCGCTCTGCCCCTTGGGGACGGCCTGGATCCCGGCACGGAAGATCTCCGCGAGGACCGACCCGTTGTAGAGCATGAGGGCGAGGACGAGCGACCAGAAGGTGCCCAGGGTGCTGCCGAACCCGTAGAACAGAACGTAGATCATCAGAAGGAGTGGCACAGCCCGGAAGAACTCGATGACGGCCCAGCACGGGAGGCGGATCCACGCCGGGTCGGCGAGACGCCCCGCGGCGAAGACCGCCCCGAAGGCGACGGCGAGCACGATCGCGACGGCAGCGCCGGCGAGGGTAGCGACGACCAGTTCCTCGAGGAGGGCCACGAGGATCCGGGGCTCGGTGAAGGCCACCCACTGGTCGGGAGTGATCATCTCCTTGGTCCACAGCTGCCACAGTGCCGCGGCCAGCAGAGCGCCCAGGACCACGGCTGTGATGACCGTGTAGATCCGCTGTCGGGCGAGGGCGCGCGGGCCGGGAGTGTCGAAGAGGACGGTACTCATGCCGCCACCCCCACTCGGCGCTCGAACATGTTGGCGATCGCCGAGATCACCGCCACGATGAGGATGTAGCCCAGTGCGATACCGATGAAGTTGACCCACAGAGACCCCGGGAAGTCCCGGATGAGGTTGCTCAGCTGGTAGGTCGCCTCGGTGATGCCGAAGACGGCCGCCACCGAGGTGTTCTTCGTCAGGGCGATGTAGACGCTGGCCAGTGGCGGGATGACCGCGCGGAAGGCCTGGGGGAGGACGACGAAGCGCAGCGACTGCCCGAAGTCCATCCCGATCGATCGGGCGGCCTCGGCCTGCCCGGCTTCGACCGTGTTCACTCCCGAGCGCACGCACTCGCACACGAAGGCCGCGGTGTAGAGGGACAGCGCCATCACCGCGCGCCAGAAGAAGCTGGGCAGGAAGCCGATGCCGGGCAGGCCCACGACCACGATGAGGAAGAGCACCACGAGCGGCGTGTTCCGGAAGATGTTGACGTAGGCGGTGCCGAACGCTCGCAACGGCGCGAGGGGCGAGACCCGCATGGCGCCGAGCGCCGTGCCGATGATCGTCGAGAAGAGCAGCGACCATCCGAGCAGCTGGAGGGTCACCACGAACCCATCAGCAAGTCTGGAGATCAACTCGGAGAAGTATTCAGGACCCACGGACGTCCTCTCGCGGCCTCGGGATGGGCTGGGTCAGGGCTCCTCGTCGGGCCGGGGCCGGGGAATGACGCGTCCGGTCGGCCCCGGCCCGGCGAGGAGCCTTTCCGGTCAGGCCGTGCAGCCCTCGTCGACGGCCGGGGGCTCCGGCGTCTCGACACCGGACTCGCCCAGCGTGCTCTGGAAGGCCTCGTCGTACGAGCCGTCCTCGAAGGAGTCGGTCAGCGTGGTGGTGAGGAACTCGCACATCTCGGCGTCGTCCTTCTGGAACCCGATGCCGTAGCGCTCCTCGCTGAACGCCTCGCCGACGACCTCGAGCTCGTCGGGGGTCTCGGCGGCGTAGCCGAGGAGGATCGCGCCATCGGTGGTGACCACGTCGACCGAGCCGTTCTCCAGCTGCGTCACGCACGCGGAGTAGGTGTCGAAGGGCACCGGCTCCGCCCCGAACTCCTCCTCGACGGTCTTGATGGACGTCGAGCCCGTCACGGAGCAGGTCTTGACGCCCTCGAGGTCATCGGGGCCGGTGATCTTGTCCTTGTCCTCCTCGCGCACGAGCAGCTGCTGCCCGGTCACGTAGTAGGGGCCTGCCTGGCCGACGACCTCGCGACGCTCCGGGGTGATCGAGTAGGAGGCGAGGACGAGGTCGACGGTGCCGTTCTCCAGGAAGGGCTCGCGGTTGTCGGAGACCGTCTCCTTCCAGGTGATGTCCTCGGGCGCGATGCCGAGCTTGCCGGCGACGATCTTGGCCATCTCGATGTCGAAGCCCTCGGGCACGTCGGCGCCGGGCGGCATGTAGCCGATACCGGGCTGGTCGAACTTCACGCCGATGGTGACCTTCCCCGCGTCGGCGAGCTCGGCCATGGTGGTGCCAGAGTCGAACTCGGGGCTGTCCTCGACGGCGACGTCGTCGCCTCCCCCGCCGCCGCAGGCGGCCAGTGTCAGTGCCAGGGCGGCCATCGTGGCGAAGGCCTTGGTCTTCTTCAGTGCCATGGGTCTTCCTCTTTCCCTCCGTGCTCGCGTTCGAGCTGTGTGGCGTTGCGGTGGTGGTCTCAGTGCTCGAGGATCTTGCCGAGGAAGTCCTTGGCGCGATCGGACTGGGGGTTGGTGAAGAACTCGGTCGGGGTGTTCTCCTCGACGATGCGTCCGTCGGCCATGAAGATGACGCGGTCGGCGGCGGTGCGGGCGAAGCCCATCTCGTGGGTGACGACGACCATGGTCATGCCGAGCTCGGCGAGGTCGACCATGACGTCGACGACCTCCTTGATCATCTCCGGGTCCAGTGCGGACGTCGGCTCGTCGAAGAGCATCACCTTCGGCTCCATCGCCAGGGCCCGCGCGATGGCGACGCGTTGCTGCTGGCCGCCGGAGAGCTGGGCCGGGTACTTGTCGGCCTGCTCGGCGATGCCGACGCGGTTGAGCAGCTCCTTGGCCCGCTTGTCCGCGTCCGCCTTGCTCTGGCCCAGGACCTTGATCGGTCCGAGGGTGACGTTCTGCAGGATCGTCTTGTGGGCGAAGAGGTTGAAGCTCTGGAAGACCATGCCGACCTCGGCACGCAGCCGGGCCAGGGCCTTGCCCTCCTGGGGCAGCGCCTGCCCGTCGAGGGTGATGGTGCCGGACTCGATCGGCTCGAGACGGTTGATGGCGCGGCACAGGGTGGACTTGCCCGACCCGGAGGGGCCGATGACGACGACGACCTCGCCGCGCTTGATCGAGAGGTCGATGTCCTGCAGGACGTGGAGGTCCCCGAACCACTTCTGCACGTCGTCGAGCACCACGAGTGGCTCGCCTCGGGCAGCGGTCATGCTCTCGGGTGGGGTGACGGTCATGCGGGCAAACCTAACGTGACGCAGGACACCGGTGGGGTCCCGGCGCGTCTTCGTGATGAATCCTTTGCCTGCGGGCCGGATCCTCCGGAGGGGTGTGGTCCCCCCTTCGCCCGGACGTACCCTTGTGGGGCCATGACTGCAACGCCCAAGACCTACGACGTGCGCACCCACGGGTGCCAGATGAACGTCCACGACTCCGAACGCCTCGCCGGCCTCCTCGAGACCGCCGGGTACACCGACATCGCCAGCGTGCCCACCGAGGACCGCGGCGAGGTCGCCGACGTCGTCGTCTTCAACACCTGCGCGGTGCGGGAGAACGCCGACAACAAGCTCTACGGCAACCTCGGCATGCTCCGCCCCCTGAAGCAGCGCAACCCCGACCTGCAGATCGCCGTCGGTGGCTGCATGGCGCAGAAGGACCGCGCGACGATCGTCGAGAAGGCCCCGTGGGTCGACGTCGTCTTCGGCACGCACAACATCGGCTCGCTGCCCGCGCTGCTCGACCGCGCGCGCCACAACGAGGAGGCGCAGGTCGAGATCCTCGAGTCGCTCGAGACCTTCCCCTCGACGCTGCCGACGCGCCGCGACTCCGCCTACTCGGGCTGGACGTCGATCTCGGTGGGCTGCAACAACACGTGCACCTTCTGCATCGTCCCCGCCCTGCGCGGCAAGGAGAAGGACCGCCGCCCCGGCGAGATCCTCGCCGAGCTCGAGGCGCTCGTCGCCCAGGGCGTCGTCGAGGTCACGCTGCTGGGGCAGAACGTCAACAGCTACGGCGTGGAGTTCGGCGACAGGTACGCCTTCGGCAAGCTGCTGCGCGCGTGCGGCGAGATCGAGGGACTGGAGCGGGTGCGCTTCACCAGCCCGCACCCGGCCGCTTTCACTGACGACGTCATCGACGCGATGGCCGAGACGCCCAACGTCATGCCGAGCCTGCACATGCCGCTGCAGTCCGGCTCCGACCGGGTGCTCAAGGCGATGCGCCGCAGCTACCGCTCCACGAAGTTCCTCGGGATCCTCGACCGCGTGCGCGAGCAGATCCCGGACGCGGCGATCACCACCGACATCATCGTCGGCTTCCCGGGGGAGACGGAGGAGGACTTCGCCGAGACGCTGCGCGTGGTGCGCGAGTCCCGCTTCTCCTCCGCCTTCACCTTCCAGTACTCCATCCGCCCCGGCACGCCGGCGGCCACGATGCCCGACCAGGTGCCCAAGGAGGTCGTGCAGGACCGGTACGAGCGCCTGGTCGAGGTGCAGGAGGAGATCTCCTGGGCCGGCAACCGTGCGCAGGAGGGCCGCGAGCTCGAGGTCCTCGTCGCGACGGGGGAGGGGCGCAAGGACCGGGAGACCGCCCGCCTGAGCGGCCGGGCCCGCGACAACCGGCTCGTCCACTTCGCCCTGCCGGAGGGCCTGCCCGAGTCCGAGCGCCCGCGTCCGGGCGACATGGTCACCGTCGGCGTCACCTACGGCGCTCCGCACCACCTCGTCGCGGACTCCGCGCTCGAGGGCGGAGCCTTCTCCGTGCGCCGGACGAAGGGCGGTGACGCGTGGGCGGCCCTGCAGGACAAGGGTGCCGAGGGGACCGTCGCCAAGCCGAGCGTCTCCCTGGGGATGCCGCGCATCGGTGCTCCCGAGCCCGTCGCGGCCACTGAGCCCGCCTGCGGCGCATAGCCGCTCGGCGCAGCCGCGCACGACGAAGGGGGGTGGGTCACCGTCAAGGGTGACCCACCCCCTTCGCCGTGTCCCCGCACCGACCGGAAGTCCGAGCGAGCTCGGCGCGAGGCAGTAGTTGACGTTTCAACAATGATCCACTAATGTTGTACCCACAACGACAGGCCAACCGCCTCCGTCCAACCCCCCACAAAGGAGTTCCCCATGACCGACGTCAGCACCGCCACCACCCTGCAGGACCTCGCCACCGGCACGTACACGATCGACCCGAGCCACACCGAGGTCGGCTTCGTCGCCCGCCACGCCATGGTCACCAAGGTCCGCGGCTACTTCCGCGACCTCGAGGGCACCATCGAGATCGCCGAGAACTTCGCCGACTCGACGGCCAACGCCACGATGAAGACCGCCTCCGTCGACACCGGCTCCGCGGACCGTGACGGCCACCTGAAGTCGGAGGACTTCTTCGACGTCGAGCAGTACCCGGAGATCACCTTCGTCGCCAAGCGCGTCCAGGACGTCTCCGGCAGCAACTTCGACCTCGTCGGCGACCTGACGATCAAGGGTGTCACCAAGGAGGTCGCCCTCCAGGCCACCTACGACGGCACCGCCCAGGACCCCTTCGGCAACGTCCGCGCCGGCTTCACCGCCGTCACCTCGGTCGACCGTGAGGACTGGGGCCTGACCTGGAACGCCGCGCTCGAGACCGGCGGCGTCCTCGTCTCGAAGAAGATCACCCTCAACCTCGAGATCTCCGCCATCAAGGCCTGAGTTCCCGACACCCCCGCGGAGCCGGGGCCGGCGCCCCTGAGCCGGCCCCGGCTTCGTCATGGGTGGGCAGTGCGAGAAGATACCGCTCATGACCATCCACCCCATCACCATCTACGGTGAGCCGGTCCTGCACACCCGGGCGGAGCCGATCACCGAGTACGACGAGTCGTTGCGCACGCTCATCGCGGACATGCACGAGACCCAGGACGCGGCGCACGGCGTCGGTCTGGCCGCCCCGCAGATCGGGGTCGGCCTGCGCGTCTTCACCTGGGACATGGCCAACGAGGACGGCGTGCCGAGCCGCGGTCACATCATCAACCCCTTCGTGAAGCCCACCAAGCCGGCCGTGGGGGAGCCCGATCGCGACCACGAGTCCGAGGGCTGCCTGTCCGTGCCCGGGTACTCCTTCCCCCTTCGCCGCGGTGAGCGGGCCGAGGTCACCGGCTACGACGTGGACGGCAACGAGCTCTCCTTCACCGCGACGGGATGGTTCGCGCGGTGCATGCAGCACGAGTACGACCACCTCAACGGCTTCCTCTACGTCGACCGGCTGAACGAGAAGTGGAAGAAGAAGGCGAAGAAGATCGTCAGGGCCGAGGAGTGGGGCGTCCCGGGGCTGACGTGGACGCCCGGCGAGGGCCCGGACCCCTTCGGCCACGACGAGGAGTCCGACGAGAGCCTGTGATCCCGCAGGTCATCGCCGTCGTCGGGGCCACGGCCACCGGCAAGTCCGACCTGGCGCTCGACCTGGCCGAGTCGCTCGGGGGTGAGGTCGTCAACGCCGATGCCATGCAGCTATACCGGGGCATGGACATCGGGACGAACAAACTGCCCGTCGACGAGCGGCGCGGGATCGCCCACCACGTCCTCGACGTCCTCGAGGTCACCGACGAGGCCACCCTCGCCGACTACCAGGAGCGGGCCGAGACGGCCATCGCCGAGGTGCTCGCCCGTGGGCGGCTGCCCGTGCTCGCCGGCGGGTCGGGTCTGTACGTGCGCGCCGCGCTGGACCACTTGGAGATCCCGCCGACGGACCCGACCGTGCGGGCCCGGCTCGAGGCCGAGGCGGAGGGCGAAGGGGGCGTGGCCGCACTGCGCGCCCGGCTGCGCTCCGTGGACCCGGCCGCCGCCGAGGCGATCCAGGCCAACAACATCCGCCGGATCATCCGTGCCCTCGAGGTCGTGGAGATCACCGGCCGTCCCTTCTCGGCGACGGCACCGACGAAGCGCTACCGACGCCCTTCGCTCGTCATCGGTCTGCGCGACGACTGGGACGCGCTGACCACGCGGATCGAGCGCCGCGCCGCACGGATGTGGGCGGACGGGTTGCTCGAGGAGGTGAGCGCGCTCGATGCCGCCGGGTTGCGTCGCGGGCGCACGGCGTCGCGGGCCATCGGCTACTCGCAGGCGCTGGCCGAGCTCGACGGCCGGATCACCCGCGAGGAGGCGATCGCGCAGACCGCGCAGGCCACCCGCCGTTATGCCCGACGGCAGGAGTCGTGGTGGCGGCCCGACCACCGGGTCGAGTGGCGCGACGCCGCGGACCCGGGCCTGGCGGAGACGGCCACCGCCCTCGCCGGACGGCCGACCCGGCATCCTCCTGCAGAATGGACGCCATGACGCTGCGCTTCACCAAGGGCCACGGCACGGAGAACGACTTCGTCCTCGTCCCCGACCTCTCCGCCGAGCTCGAGCTCACGTCGGAGCAGGCCGCCCTGCTCGCCAACCGGCACGCCGGCATCGGTGGTGACGGCGTCATCCGGATCGTGCCGACGGCCGCCGCCGCGGAGGAGTCCGTGCGCGCGCTGGCCGGTGAGGCCGAGTGGTTCATGGACTACCGCAACGCCGACGGGTCGCTGGCCCAGATGTGCGGCAACGGCACGCGCGTCCTCGCCACCTGGTTGCGGCGCGAGGGGCTGGTCGGGGACGAGTTCGCCCTCGCCACGCGGGCCGGGCTCAAGCGCATCCGCTTCGAGGGCGACCACGTCGTCACGCACATGGGGACGTGGCGGTTCGTCGACGAGGCGACGGCCCACGCAGACGGCTTCGACGCCCTCGTGCACGTCCAGGAGGCCGAGGCGGTCACCGAGCCGTACTCGGCGCTCTCGCTCGACCTGGGCAACCCGCACACCGTCGTCGCGCTCCCGGAGACGGTCTCGCTCAACGGTCTTCGGCTGCTCACTCCGCCGGTCGTCAACCCGACGCCGCCGGAGGGGAGCAACGTCGAGTTCGTCCGCGTGCTCGGCCCCGGGCACATCTCCATGCGCGTGCACGAGCGCGGGGTGGGGGAGACCCGCTCCTGCGGTACCGGTGTGTGTGCCGCCGCGATCGGCATGGCGTTCTGGTCCGGGGACGTCGATGCTCCCGGGCGGGTGAGGGTCGAGGTGCCCGGTGGCACGTTGCAGGTGCGGTTGCTGCCCGGCCGCGAGGTCGAGCTCGCCGGGCCGGCGGAGCTCGTGGCGGACGGGACGACGACGCTCGTCTGACCGATCAGACGGGGCGGCTGACGCGGAGGACCCGGAAGCCCTTGCTCGAGGCCGTGCGCTCGGTCGGCAGGCCGAGCTCGTTGGTGATCCAGCGCTGCAGGCTGTCGGCACCGAGGTTCTTGCCGACGACCAGGTGGGCGTCGGCCCCCTTCGCCAGGCGGGGCAGCCAGGTGCGCATCAGCTCGTGGACGGCCGGCTTGCCGATGCGGATCGGCGGGTTGGACCAGATCGCGGCGAAGGGAGTGCTGCTCGGCACCTCGTCCGGCCGCACCGCGCGCACGTTGTCCAGGCCGAGGGCCTGCGCGTTGCGGCGGGTGAGGTCGAGGGCGCGCTCGGTGACGTCGACGGCCCACACGGTGGCCTCGGGGGATCGCATGGCCAGGGTGAGCGCGATCGGGCCCCACCCGCAGCCGAGGTCCAGCAGGTCCCCTGACGAAGGGGGGTCCGGCACCTCGTCGAGGAGGATCGCCGTCGCCTTGTCCAGACCTCCTGGGGAGAAGATCCCGCCGGCCGTCTCGACCGTCACGTCACGTCCCGCGAGGTGGGTGTGCAGCTGCCGCCGCTCGGCATCCGCCGCAGCGGGGGAGTCCGTGAAGTAGTGGTTGGTCGGCTCGGTCACGAGGACACCCTAGGCGTGGTGGTCGGTGATGCCCCGTCGCTGCTCGGGGTGGGCAGCGAATCCCCCCAGAGGACGGGAAAAGCTCGCGCCGAGCTCTTGACTTGTTCGAACAGGTGTTCGAGTATGGAGTGACAGGAGGCCACGCGATGATCGAGCAGACGCCAGAGGCAGCACCCGAGGGCGAGGGTTCTGCCGTGCTGCCGGACCAGCTCGACGACCTGCTCGGAGCGCTGAGCGGGGCCGCTGTCGACGGGCTCTCCGAGGCCGATCTCCTGCACGTCGTCACCACTCTCGAGGCGACGAAGGGCGCCGCTGCCGCGCTGCAGGCGCGTGCCACCGCGCGCTTCGTCGAGGACCGGGACTCCCTCACGCAGCAGGCTCTGGTGCGGGAGGAGATCTCCCGGCGCGACGCCTCGTGTCGACGCAGCGCCACCCGCGCGGAGGTCGCCCTGGCCCGCCGGTGCTCGCCGTGGCAGGCGGACCGGCACGTGGGAGCGGCCAAGGCCCTCGTTCATGACCTGCCGATGACGATGTCGGCGCTGACGGCAGGTGACATCAGCGAGTCACGGGCTCTGATCGTGGCGCGAGAGACGTCCTGCCTCTCGCGGGCGGACCGGACGGAGGCCGATCGGCGTCTAGCGGGGGACCTGTCGACCATGGGTGACCGAGCGCTCGCCGCCGCGGCCCAGCGCGTGTGCATCGACCTCGATCAGGAGGCCATCGTCGAGCGGCGTCGCCGGGCTGCCGCCTCGCGCCATGTCGGTGTCCGGCCGGCCCCGGACGGCATGGCCCGACTGAGCATCCTGGGGCCGCTCGCTGATGTCGTGGGCGCGTACGCGGCCCTCACGTCCGCCGAGCAGGCTCGCTACGTCGCCACCGGAGACCCCGAAGCCGACGCCGCCCGAGCCGCTGATGAGCGGGGGCGTGGTGCCTGGCTGGCCGACACGGCGCTGGAGCTGTTGTCCGGTCGGGACGAGGGGCAGGTCCAGCCGGTCGAGGTCGGGCTCGTCATGCGCGAGGACGCGGTCGTGCCGAGGGCAGGGGCGCGCACTGGTCGGCCGGGTGACGCCGAGGAGCTGGCGGACGAGGTCGAGATCCCCGGCTGGGGCGCCGTCCCCGGTGACATGGCTCGCGAGCACCTCCTTCGCCTGTGCGACACCGGGACCGAGACGTGGCTGCGTCGGTTGTGGACCGCTCCGGGTGGTCGCGACCTCGTGGCGATGGACTCCAGCCGCCGACTCTTCAGCGGCGTGCTGAGGCAGCTGATCGGGTTGCGAGACGCGACCTGTCGGGTGCCCTGGTGCGACGCCCCGGCCCGACAGGTCGACCACGTCGTGTCCTTCGCTCGCGGCGGAGGCACATCCGCGGCCAACGCCATGGGCGGCTGCCAGCGGCACAACCTGGTCAAGGAGGAACCCGGCTGGAGGGCAGAGGTCATCTCGACCGGCCTGGACCCCGGCGCCGGCACGCCGCACACGGTCAGAGTCACCACGCCGACGGGGTCGCAGTTCACCTCCGTGGCAGCTCCACTGCTCGGTCATGGCCGGGCTGCGGTGGGACATGCCCGGTCTCCGATGGAGATCCATTACGAGGAGCTGTTGGCGGCCTGACCCTTCGGCCGGGTGTCGGCCGCGTCAGACCACGTCCTCGTCCACCCAGTCAAGGGTCTTGGTGATGGCCTTGGCCCAGTTGCGCATCAGTCGCGCCACCTCGTCGGAGTCCATCTGCGGGCTCCAGCGCACGTCCTCCTGCCAGTTCGCGGTGATCTCGTCCGTCGACTCCCAGTACCCGACGGCCAGGCCGGCGGCGTAGGCCGCGCCGAGGGCCGTCGTCTCCGCGATCTTCGGGCGGACCACGTCCACCCCGAGGATGTCGGCCTGGAACTGCATGAGCGTCTCGTTGGCCACCATCCCGCCGTCGACCTTGAGCTCGGTCAGGCGCCCGCCTGCCCGCTCGGCGTCGCCCTGCATCGCGTCGAGCACGTCGCGCGTCTGGTACGCCGTCGACTCCAGCGCGGCCCGGGCGATGTGCCCCTTGTTCGCGAACCGCGTCAGCCCGACGATCGCGCCGCGCGCATCGGGACGCCAGTGCGGTGCGAAGAGACCGGAGAAGGCCGGCACGAAGTACACCCCGCCGTTGTCCTCGACACTCGTCGCGAGGTCCTCGACCTCAGGTGCGGAGGAGATGAGCCCGAGGTTGTCGCGCAGCCACTGGATGAGTGACCCGGTGACCGCGATGGACCCCTCGAGCGCGTAGACCGGGTCCGCGTCGCCGAGCTTGTAACAGACCGTGGTCAGCAGCCCGGTGTCGCTCGTGACGATCTCGGAGCCGGTGTTGAGCAGCATGAAGTTGCCCGTGCCGTAGGTGTTCTTCGCCGTCCCCGGCTCCAAGCACGCCTGCCCGAAGGTCGCCGCGTGCTGGTCACCGAGGATCCCCGCGACCGGTGTCCCGTTGAGCACGCCCGGCCGGCACTCCCCATAGACCTCTGACGAGGACCGGATCTGCGGCAGCAGCTGCATCGGCACCCCGATGGCCGCGCAGAGCTCCTCGTCCCACGCGAGGGTGCGCAGGTCCATCAGCATCGTGCGGGACGCGTTGGTCACATCGGTGACGTGCACGCCCTCGTTCTCCGCGCCACCGGTGAGGTTCCACAGCACCCACGTGTCCATGGTGCCCGCGAGCAGCTCGCCGGACTCGGCCCGCGCCCGGGCGCCGTCGACGTGGTCGAGGATCCAGGAGATCTTCGGCCCGGCGAAGTACGTCGCGAGCGGCAGCCCGCACACGTCCTTGAAGCGCTCGGTCCCCCCGTCCTGCGCCAACGAGTCCACGAGCGCCTGCGTCCGCGTGTCCTGCCACACCAGGGCGTTGTAAATGGGCTGTCCCGTCGCCTTCTCCCACACGACCGTCGTCTCGCGCTGGTTGGTGATGCCCATCGCCTCGATGTGGCCGCTGCTGAGGTTGGCCTTCCCGAGCGCGCCGCCGATGACGCGGCGCGTGTTCTCCCAGATCTCCAGCGCGTCGTGCTCCACCCATCCGGCCCGGGGGAAGATCTGCTCGTGCTCGATCTGGTCGGTCGCGACGACGCCCCCGTCGCGGTCGAAGACGATGGCGCGGGTGCTCGTGGTGCCCTGGTCTATGGCCAGCACGTACGTCGTGGAGGTGCTCATGCTCGGCATCCTCGCAGGTCACCCACCCGGGCCGGGTGGATCGGCACGTACCGTTGGCGGACAAGGGGAGCCGCCCCCTTCGCCCCGGACCATCGGAGGAACCATGCCCGTCGCCACCCCCCTGGACGCCGCGCAGCGCGCATCGGCCTGGCACCGCCTCGCGGAGGAGGATCTCGACGTCCTGGTCGTCGGCGGGGGCGTCACCGGCGCCGGTGTGGCCCTCGACGCCGCCACCCGGGGCCTGAAGGTCGCGCTCGTGGAGCAGCGCGACTTCGCCTCCGGGACCTCCTCGCGCTCGAGCAAGCTCTTCCACGGCGGCCTGCGCTACCTCGAGCAGCTGAACTTCGGGCTCGTGCGCGAGGCCCTCCAGGAGCGGGAGCTGATGCTCACCCGGATCGCGCCGCACCTGGTCAAGCCGGTCTCCTTCCTCTACCCCCTCTCGCACCCGGTCTGGGAGCGGCCGTACGTCACCGCCGGGCTCACGCTCTACGACACGATGGGGGGCGCCCGGTCGGTGCCGCGCACCAAGCAGCTGACGAAGGGGGGAGTCCGCCGGATCGCGCCCGGCCTGAAACCCTCCGCGCACCACGGCGGACTGATCTACCACGACGCCCAGTGCGACGATGCCCGCCACACGCTGACCGTGGTCCGCACGGCCGCGGCCTACGGCGCGACCGTCCTCAACTCGGCCAAGGTCACCGGCCTGCTCCACGCCGGCGAGCGAGTCGTCGGGGCGAGCGTCCTCGACGTGGAGAGCGGGAAGGAGACCGAGGTGCGCGCCTCCGTCGTCGTCAACTGCACCGGCGTGTGGACCGACGACATCCAGCGGATGGCCGGTGGACGCGGCCGCTTCCACGTCCGCGCGAGCAAGGGCGTGCACCTCGTCGTGGCGCGCGACCGGATCAACTCCGAGACGGGGCTGATCCTGCGCACGGAGTCCTCGGTCCTCTTCTGCATCCCGTGGAACACCCACTGGATCATCGGCACGACCGACACCGACTGGAACCTCTCCCGCGCCCACCCGTCCGCGACCGCCGCGGACATCGACTACCTGCTCGACCAGATCAACGGCGTGCTGCTCACCCCGCTGACCCGAGATGACATCCAGGGCGTCTACGCCGGCCTGCGGCCGCTGCTCGCGGGGGAGAGCGAGGAGTCCTCGCAGCTGAGCCGTGAGCACGCGGTGGCGCGCCCGCAGCCGGGCCTGATCTCCATCGCCGGCGGCAAGTACACGACCTACCGCGTCATGGCCGCCGACGCCGTCGACGCCGCGCGCGAGGACCTGTCCGCAGGCGTCCCCGACAGCGTCACCGAGCACATCCCCCTCGTCGGCGCCGAGGGCTACCAGGCGCTGGTCAACCAGCTCGACACCCTCAGCCGGCGCCACGACCTGCCGCCGTGGCGGATCACCCACCTCCTCGATCGGTACGGCTCCCTCGCCGTCGACCTCTTCGCGCTCATCGACGAGGACCGGTCCCTCGCCACGCCGCTGCCCGGTGCCGAGGAGTACCTCACGGTGGAGGTCGTCCACGCCGCGCGCCACGAGGCCACGCTGCATCTCAACGACCTGCTCACGCGCCGCACCCGGATCTCCATCGAGACCACCGACCGCGGCGTCGAGGCGGCCGAGTCCGCCGGTCGCATCCTCGCCGACGAGCTCGGGTGGGACGACGATCGCACCCGCTCCGAGATCGACCACTACCTGCGGCGGGTGGAGGCCGAGATCGACTCGCAGCAGATGAGCGAGGACGAGCGGGCCGACGCCGAGCGTGCCCAGGCCACCGACATCAGGACGCTGGCGAAGGGGTGAGCAGCCCCACATCCACCCAGGCGTGAGCACGCCGCCACGTGCGCGTCACCCCGGTCACACCCGGAGTCCATGTGGCGCTGTCAGCATCCGCTCATGGCCGATCCCACCCGCCGCACCGTCGTCACGTCCGCCCTCGCCGCAGCCGGGACCCTCGCCGTCCCGACCACGGCCGTTGCCCTGCCGTACCAGTCCAGGTCCGGTCGCCCGTTGCTGACCAGCGGCGTCGCCTCCGGTGACGTCACGACCGACCGGGCGATCGTGTGGGCCCGGGCGGACCGCCCTTCGCGCCTCGTCGCCACCGTGCACGGCCCCGGCCGCTCGCGCCACGTCGTGACCGGCCCATGGGTCGACGAGGCCAGCGACCTCACCGGCACGCTCGACCTGTGCCGCCTGGCGCCCGGTCGTGACTACGCCGTCGACCTCGCCTTCGAGACCGAGGACGGGCACATCGGCGAGTCCGCCACGGCGAGCTTCACCACCGCCGACCAGCGTCCGGCCGCGCAGTCCTTCGTCTGGACCGGGGACACCGCGGGTCAGGGCTGGGGGATCAACCCCGACATCGGTGGGTACCTCGCCTACCGGGCCATGCACGAGACGCGGCCGGACTTCTTCGTCCACTGCGGCGACACGATCTATGCCGACGGGCCGTTGGAGCGGAGCGTGACCGAGCCCGACGGGCAGGTGTGGCACAACCTGCTCATCCCCGAGGTCGAGGTCGTCGCGCAGACCCTCGCGCAGTTCCGCGGACGTCACCGCTACAACCACATGGACGACAACCTGCGCGCGATGTACGCCGACGTGCCCGTCCTCGCCCAGTGGGACGACCACGAGACGACGAACAACTGGTGGCCCGGCGAGGTCCTCGAGGACCCGCGCTACGACCTCGAGCGACGCGTCGACGTCCTGGCCGCCCGGGCCAAGCAGGCGTGGTGGGAGTGGCAGCCGATCAGCAGCGAGCACGACCGGGAGGGTCGCATCCACCGCAAGATCGAGCGCGGCAGGCACCTCGACGTCTTCTGCCTGGACATGCGCACGTTCAAGGGGGAGAACACCGACGGCACCGAGCAGCAGCGCACACCCCTGATGGGGCGGGAGCAGGTCCGCTGGCTGGCCCGTGAGCTGCAGCGCTCGAGGGCCACCTGGAAGGTGATCTCCTCCGACCTGCCGCTGGGCATCATCGTCCCGGACGGGGACATGCAGGAGTCACTGGCCAACGCCAACCCCGGCGCCCCGCTCGGCCGCGAGCTCGAGCTGGCGTGGCTGCTGCGGGAGATCAAGGACGTGCCCGGCGTCGTGTGGATCACCGCCGACGTCCACTACTGCGCGGCGCACCACTACAGCCCCGAGCGCGCCGCCTTCACCGATTTCAGCCCGTTCTGGGAGTTCGTCGCCGGGCCGATCAACGCCGGGACCTTCGGGCCCAACGAGATGGACGGGACCTTCGGGCCGAGGGTCGACTTCGTCAAGGCCGCCGATTACCCGAACCAGTCGCCGCGCGCCGGCAACCAATTCTTCGGGCACGCCGACATCTCGGTCGACGGGGTGCTCGTCGTTACCCTGCGCGACCGCGAGGGCACGGTGCTCTACACGCGGGAACTGACGCCCGAGGCCTGAGTCGCCGCCTCACTGGTCTCGCGGCCAGGGAGCTCGATGCGCTCACGCCCGCGGCCCCGCACGAGGGTGACGTAGGCCAGCGTGAGCAACGCCAGGGCCCCCGCCCCGACGAGGAAGGCATCGCGGCCGCTCTCGGTCGTGGCCAGCAGCACGACGACGAAGACCATGAACGCGGTGGCGACGGCGTTGAGCAGGGGGAAGAGGGGCATCCGGTAGCTGGTGTCCGCGGCGCCCTCCCGCGCCATCCGCACCCGCATGCGCCAGTGGGCGAGCAGGATCATCAGCCAGGTGAAGACCGTCGCGAAGGTTGCGATCGCCGCGACGAAGAAGAAGAGCCGCTCGTCGATCGTGAGGAAGAGGACGAGACCGACAGCCCCGGTGAAGAACATCGACAGGACCGGGACGACCGGGATGTTCCCGTGCTTGGACAGGTGCAGGAAGGACCTCGGTGCGTGCCCCTGCTCGGCGAGGCCGTACATCGTGCGCGAGCAGGCGTAGAAGATCGCGTTCATCGCCGACAGCGCGGCGGTGAGGACGACGAAGTTCATCACGTGCTTCGCGGCCGGGACCTGCAGGGCGCTGAAGACCGCGACGAAGGGCGAGGACTCACCGGTGACCTCGGTCCACGGCATGATCGACATGATGATCGCCAGCGCGGCCACGTAGAAGAGCAGGATGCGGAACGGCACGGTGTTGACCGCCCGGGAGATGGAGCGGCTGGGATCGTCCGCCTCGCCCGCGGTCATGCCGAGGGTCTCGATGCCGCCGAAGGAGAAGACGACGACGCTGAAGCTCATGAGGATGCCCCACAGACCGAAGGGGGCGAAGCCGTCGTGGGACCACAGGTGCGCGAAGTCCGGGGTCGTGCCGCCGACCTCCCGCCCCCAGAGGATGAGCGCGAGCCCGCCGACGACGAGCGCGAGGATGGCGACCACCTTGATCAGCGAGAACCAGAACTCCATCTCGCCGAAGACCCGGACGGCCATGAGGTTCAGCGCCCCGATGACGGCGATCGCCGCGACCATCCAGACCCACCCGGCCACTCCGGGGAACCACAGCCCCATGTACGTCGCCACGGCCGTCATGTCGGCGATCGCGACGACCGCCAGCTCCAGCCAGAAGACCCACCCGACGATGAAGCCGGCGAAGGGCCCGAGGAAGGACCCTGCGTATTGCGCGAAGGACCCGGCGACGGGGTGGCGCACCGCCATCTCGCCGAGGGCCCGCATGACGACGAAGACCATGGACCCGGCGACGAGGTAGGCCAGCAGCACGGCGGGTCCGGCGGCCTGGATCGTCTCGGAGGAGCCGAAGAACAGGCCGGTGCCGATCGCCGTGCCGATGGCGATGAACTGCACATGGCGCGGGTTCAGGCCGCGAGAGAGCTCGTGGGACTCGGACATGGGAGCCGAGAGTACGTAGTCGAGGGGCCGCCGCGGGAGTAATCACTGGCCCTGGGGTGTTCCCTGATGAGACCCTGAGGAGAACATGACAGAACCACTGAGCAGCGACCAGTACGGCGACGACGACACGGACACCGTCGCCCCGGACACCGACCCGACCATCGACCGGGTCCTCTCCCGGCGGGCTTCCGCGCTCGCCGACCCCACCCACGACGCCGACGGATTCGTCGACGGCGGGTACGACGGTGACCAGCTCGACCGCGAGGAGCGCACCGCACTGCGCCGTGTCGCGGGACTGTCGACCGAGCTCGAGGACATCACCGAGGTCGAGTACCGCCAGCTGCGCCTGGAGCGGGTCGTCCTGGCCGCCGTCTGGACCGACGGCACCGTCGAGGAGGCGGAGAACTCCCTCCGCGAGCTCGGCGCGCTCGCCGAGACGGCGGGCTCGGAGGTCCTCGACGGCGTCCTCCAGCGCCGGCAGAACCCCGACCCGAGCACCTACCTCGGCTCCGGCAAGGCCGCCGAGCTGCGCGAGATCGTCCTCGCCGAGGGCGCCGACACCGTGATCTGCGACACCGAGCTGGCGCCGAGCCAGCGGCGCGCCCTCGAGGACGTCGTCAAGGTCAAGGTGATCGACCGCACGGCGCTGATCCTCGACATCTTCGCCCAGCACGCGAAGTCCCGTGAGGGCAAGGCCCAGGTCGAGCTCGCCCAGCTGCAGTACCTCCTGCCGCGCCTGCGTGGCTGGGGTGAGTCGATGTCCCGGCAGGCCGGTGGCCAGGCAGCCGGCGGTCTCGGCATGGGCTCGCGTGGTCCCGGTGAGACGAAGATCGAGCTGGACCGTCGTCGGATCAACTCCCGCATCGCCAAGCTCAAGCGCGACCTCGCGGGCATGAAGACCCACCGCGACACCCGTCGCTCCCAGCGCCTCAGCCACGCCGTGCCCGCGGTGGCCATCGCCGGCTACACCAACGCGGGCAAGTCGACCCTGCTCAACCGGCTCACGCACGCCGGTGTCCTCGTCGACAACCAGCTCTTCGCGACCCTGGACACCACCGTCCGCCGGGCCGAGACCGAGGACGGGCGCGAGTACACGCTCACCGACACCGTCGGCTTCGTGCGCGCCCTGCCGCACCAGCTCGTCGAGGCCTTCCGCTCCACCCTCGAGGAGGTGGCCGACGCCGACCTGCTCCTGCACGTCGTCGACGGCTCCCACCCCGACCCGGAGGGCCAGATCTCCGCCGTGCGCGGTGTCCTCGCCGACGTCGACGCCACGGACGTCAAGGAGATCGTCGTCGTCAACAAGGCCGACCTGGCCGACCCGGAGGTCGTCGACCGGATCCTGCGCCACGAGAAGTACTCGATCGCCGTGTCCGCGCGCACCGGGCAAGGCATCGATGAGCTGCTCGCGCTCGTCTCCGCCGAGCTCCCCAGGCCGGACATCGACATCGAGGTGCTCCTGCCCTACTCACGCGGGGACCTCGTCAGCCGGCTCCACGACGAGGCCGACCTCGTCTCCGAGGAGCACATCGCCCAGGGCACGCGGGTGCGCGCGAAGGTGATGCCCGACCTCGCCGCCGAGCTGGCCCCCTTCGTCGCCACGACCGCCTGACCTCAGGCGGTCGTCAGCCGCACCGCGAGGGCGATCATCATCACCCCGATGACGCCGTCGACGACCCGCCACGTGCGGGGGCGGCCCAAGGGGCCGGCCAGCGCGTGCGCGCCGACGCCCAGAGCGGTGAACCACACGACGCTGCCCACCACGGCGCCCCCGGCGAAGGCCCACCGCTCCTCGCCGAAGCCGTTGGCGATCGACCCGAGCATGAGCACCGTGTCGAGGTAGACGTGCGGGTTGAGGAAGGTCAGCGCGAGCGTCGTCAGCACGACGGACCCCCGCGAGGCCGGGGCGGCGTCGACCGACAGGCCCTCGGGGGCGGCCGCCCGGCGCAGCGCGAGCAGGCCGTAGCCGACGAGGTAGGCGGCCCCGAGCCAGGTGACCACCCGCACGAGCCCGGGGTGGGAGGAGACCACGACACCGACACCGGCCGTCCCGAGCAGGATGAGCGCCGCGTCGGCGCCGATGCAGATGAGCACCACCGGAAGGACGTGCTCCCGACGCAGTCCCTGGCGCATGACGAAGGCGTTCTGCGCGCCGATGGCGATGATGAGGGCGAGTCCGGTGAGCGTCCCGGCGACGGCAGTGGTGAGCACGGGTCCACGCTAAGCAGTTCCGAGCATGCAGCCCAGCGAATGATTCTGCACGATCATTAGCATTGCTTCATGCAGATCGATCAGTTGCGTGCCCTCCTGGCCGTCGTCGACCACGGCACCTTCGACGCCGCGGCCCGGACCCTCCACATCACGCCGTCCGCGGTCAGCCAGCGGATCAAGGCACTGGAGCGGGACGCCGGCCGGGTCCTCGTCGAGCGGACGACGCCGTGCCGCGCCACGACCGCGGGTGAGGCGCTGATGCGAGCGGCCCGCCAGATGGTCGTCCTCGAGGAGGACGCCCGCGCGGCGATGGGCGAAGGGGGTGACGCCGCCGTCGACCTTCCCGTCGCCGTCAACGCCGACTCGCTGGCCACGTGGTTCGAGCCGGTCCTCGGGGTCGCCGCCGGGTGGGACGACGTCCGGCTCCAGCTGGAGGTCGAGGACGAGGAGTACAGCGCCGACCACCTGCGCCGCGGGTCCGTCGTCGGGGCCGTCACGGCCGACCCGACCCCGGTCGCGGGCTGCCGCACCGAGCCGCTCGGAGCGATGCGCTACCTGCCGGTGGCCGCACCCCGGCTGGCGCAGCGGTTCGCCCGGGGCAGGGGGGTCGACTGGGGGTCGATGCCGGTGCTGCACTTCAACGCCAAGGACGACCTGCAGCGCAGCGTGCTGCGCGACCTCGGCGTCACCACCGCCCCGCCGTCCTCGCAGGTCCCATCGTCCGAGGGATTCGTCGCGGCCGCGCGCGCCGGGCTCGGCTGGGCGATGGTGCCGGAGGCGCAGCTGGGCGACGACCTGGAGACCGGCGCGCTCGTCCTGCTGCGCCGACGCGCCCACCGCGACGTCCCCCTGTACTGGCAGGTGTGGACCCTCGGGACCCCGAGGATGACCCGTCTGGGCGAAGCGGTCCACGACGCCGCCCGGCAGCTGCGACCCGCGCGTCGGGGCGCGGGTCCACCGACTGTCGCCGGAGCCGACTAGCGTTGGTCACGAGGGGCCCGCACGGTCCCGCGGCCGCACCCGAGGATGGTTCTCATGGCAACTCGACTGAACCCTTACCTGACCTTCGACGCCACCTGCCGCGAGGCGATGGAGTTCTACCGATCGGTGCTCGGGGGTGAGCTGGTCATCAACACCTTCGGCGAGGCGATGCCCGACGCCGGTGACATCGCCGACCAGGTGATGCACGCCAGCCTCGAGACCGACGCCGGTTACACGATCTTCGCCAGCGACTCGCCGCCCGGTGCCCCGAAGCTCGAGGGTGCTGGCATGTCGATCAGCATCAGCGGCGACGAGCCCGAGCGGCTGCGCGGCTACTGGGAGGCCCTGGCCGAGGGTGCTGACGTCGTCATGCCGTTGGCGAAGCAGATGTGGGGCGACGAGTTCGGCATGCTCACCGACCGTTTCGGCACGCCGTGGATGGTCAACATCGCCGGGGACGCGACGCAGGGCTGACGGCGGCTCTCGTGGAGACCCTCCGCAGCCGGTGGCTCACCGACGTCGACGCTTTGGGCGCCGGCGCGGGCAGGGACGTCGTGCTCGCCGCGGGCACCGATCTGCTGGATCGCTGGTTGGAGGACCATCGGCGATACCACGACGCGGTCCACCTGGCGGAGGTGCTCGCCGCGCTGGAGGAGCTGGCCGACGGCGGCGAGCTGCCCGGACGCGACCGTCACCTGGCGGGGTTGGCCGCGTGGTTCCACGACGCCGTCTACGACGCCGGGGTGGAGGCCGGGGCCAACGAGGAGGCCTCCGCGCGGCTGGCCGAGGACCGGCTGCGACAGCTCGGTCTCGCCGAAGACGACGTCCTGCGGGTCGCAAGGCTGGTGCGCGAGAGTGCGACCCACGAGATGACCACGGACGACCCGGCGACCAAGGCCTTCCACGACGCGGACCTGTGGATCCTCTCCGCGCCGGCCGAGCGCTTCGACTCCTACTGCCACCAGGTGCGCCTGGAGTACCGGCAGGTGCGGGCCGCCGACTACGCGCGGGGCAGGACCGCGGTCCTGACCCCCTTCCTCACCCGCGAGCGGCTGTACCTGACCGACCACGCCCACCTGGAGTGGACCGAGCGCGCGCGGGTCAACCTGGCCCGGGAGATCGACCGGCTCGCTGCGCCTGAGTGACCCGTAGTCCGCTGGCGAGCAGCCGGCGGATCAGCTGCGCCCCGCTGACCTCGACCGCCCCGGCGGCGACGGCCTCGTCGTAGCGCTCGACCGGCACGTCGTAGTGGTCCTCGTCGAAGAGCCGGCCCGGGAGCCCGAGCCGACCGGCGAAGTCGTGCAGCTCCTCGATCGAGGAGTCGGAGACGAGATGGCTCCACGTGCGGCCCCAGCCGGGCCACGTGGGCGGGTCGATGAGGATCACAGCTGCCTCAGCGCCGTCGCCAGCACGACCGCCTCACCGATCCGGTCGGAGGCGTCGAGGTCGACGGTGGCCTCGATGACCCAGTCGTGGTCGCCGGCCGGGTCGGCGAGTGTCTGCCGCACGAGCCACAGCCGCACGTCCGCCGGGTCCTTCGCGTCGTCGACCCCCGGGGGCGGCCCGGTCGCCTCCTCGATGTGCAGGTGGTGGGGTCCGCGGGCGTCCTGGTCGGTGCCGATCCGGTCGTGCTCGTCCCAGTAGTCGCCCAGCGCCACGTCCCAGTCGTCGCGGCGCATCACGGGGGAGCGACCGTCGTCGGCGAGCTCGGCAGCCGCGGTCTCGATCGCCGCCAGCGCGTCGAGGTCGTCGCGGGAGGCCTTGTCCACCCGCTGCCACAGTGCACCGCGGACCATCGCCCGGAAGGGACCCTTGCGGGCACTCAGCGGGCGCGGCGGAGGAGCCGCCTCCTCGTGGCTGACGAGGCCGGGCGTGTGCTCGTCCGGGTTGGTCAGGGCCTCCCACTCGTCCAGCAGCGAGGAGTCGGTCTGGCGGACGGTCTCGCCGAGCCACTCGACGATCTCCTCCAGCTCCGCGGAGGAGTGGGCGTCGGGCACGGTACGGGTGAGGGTCCGGTAGGCGTCGGTGAGGTAGCGCAGCACCAGCCCCTCGCGCGGCCCGAGCTCGAAGCGACGCACGAAGTCCGCGAAGGACATCCCCTCCTCCCACATGAGCCGGACGACCGACTTGGGGATCAGCGCCTCCTCGGGCAGCCACGGGTGGGTCTGCCGGTAGGTCTCGAAGGCGGCGGTGAGCTCCTCGGCGAGCGGCTGCGGCCAGGTGATCTCGTCGAGCAGGCGCATCCGCTCGTCGTACTCGATGCCGTCGGCCTTCATCTCGCCGATCGCCTCGCCGCGGGCCGCGTGCTGCTGGGCCATGAGGACTGCTCGCGGAGCCTCGAGGACGGCCTCGATCGTCGAGACGACGTCGAGGGCGTGGGCCGGGTCGTCCGGGTCGAGCAGGTCGAGGGCGGCCAGGGCGAAGGGGGCGAGCGGCTGGTTGAGCGCGAAGTCCCGGGGGAGGTCGACGGTCAGCTCCACCGTCCGGCCCGTCCCGTCCGGCTCGTCGAGACGCTCCAGGACCCCGGAGTCGAGGAGGCTGCGCCCCAGGCGGATGGCGCGACGGGCGAGGCGGGACCTCCCCTTCGCCTCCTCGTGGTTGTCCCTCGTGAGGCGGGAGAGGGCGGCGACGGGATCCCCGGGTCGGGCGACGACGTTGAGGATCATCGCGTTGTCGACCTTCATCCGGGAGCGCAGCGTCTCCGGGGCGGCCGTCGTCAGCTTGGTGAAGGTGTCCTCGGTCCACACGACGAAGCCCTCGGGTGCCTTCTTGCGCTGCACCTTCTTGCGCTTCTTCTCGTCGTCGCCGGCCTTGGCCAGCGAGCGGTGGTTGTCGATGACGTGCTCGGGCGCCTGGACGACGACGTACCCCTCGGTGTCGTACCCGGCACGACCCGCGCGCCCGGCGATCTGGAGGAACTCGCGCACCCGCAGCACGCGGTGGCGGGTGCCGTCGAACTTCGTCAGCGAGGTGAACAGGACGGTGCGGATCGGCACGTTGATGCCGACACCGAGGGTGTCGGTACCGCAGATGACCTTCAGCAGGCCGGCCTGGGCGAGCTGCTCGACCAGGCGCCGGTAGCGGGGGAGCATCCCGGCGTGGTGCACCCCGACGCCGCGGCGCAGCATCGCCGACAGGGTGCGGCCGAAACCGGCGGAGAAGCGGAAGGTCGACAACCGCGCGGCGAGGGCCTCCTTCTCGTCCGTGGTCAGCAGCCGCATCGTCTGCAGCAGTCGGGCGTGCTCCGCGGCCTTGGCCTGCGTCTGGTGGACGACGTAGACGGGCGCTCGCCGCCACTCGAGGATCTCCTCGATCGTCTCCTGCAGCGGCGTCATCGCCCACGAGAAGGTCAGCGGCACGGGACGCTCGGCGTCGTCGACCACGACGACGTCACGTCCGGTGCGCTCGGCGAGGTCCTCCTCGATCGCGCGGGTGTCGCCCAGGGTGGCCGACATCAGCAGCATCTGCGCCTGCGGCAGCTCGAGCAGCGGCACCTGCCACGCCCAGCCCCGCTCGGGCTCCGCGTAGTAGTGGAACTCGTCCATGACGACGAGCCCGACGTCGGCGGTGCTGCCCTCGCGCAGGGCGAGGTTGGCCAGGACCTCGGCGGTGCACACGATGATCGGGGCGTCGGCGTTGACCGAGGCGTCACCGGTGAGCATGCCGACGTTGTCGGCGCCGAAGATCGCGCACAGGTCGAAGAACTTCTCGCTGACGAGCGCCTTGATCGGGGCGGTGTAGAAGGCGACCTGGTCCTTCGCGAGGGCGTGCGCGATGGCGCCGGTGGCCACGAGCGACTTCCCGGAGCCGGTCGGCGTCGCCAGCACGACGTGGTCGTCACCCAGCAGTGCGAGGAGCGCCTCCTCCTGGTGCGGGTAGAGGTTGAGTCCCCGATCGGTCGACCACCGCGAGAAGCGCTCGAAGACGTCGTCGGGGTCCGTCCCGGTCGGGATGGTGAGGTGCTGGGGCGCGGTGTCTGTGGACGTCATCGTGGCCTCATCGTGGCAGGCGGTGTGGTCGGGGGGCCACCACGGGTCGGTCACGTCCCGGTCAGGTCTGCACCACCGGGGTCCCGGTACCGAGGCGGTAGAAGCGCCAGAAGCCGAAGTCGTCGATCGGCAGCACGTCGACGGATGCGTACCCGGCATCGGAGGCGATCTGGCGCACCGTCGCCTCGCGGATGACGGTCCCCGTCGCCACCGACGGGTCGTGGGACATGCTGTCGGGGAGGCAGACGAAGAGGCTGAAACCGTAGAGCAGGCGCTCGACCTCGTCACCGTCCGGGGCGAAGGTCTCGGCCGCCGCCTCGTCCATGACCACCACCGGTGCGCCCGGCGCGAGCGCGTCGCGCACCGAGGAGAGGACCCCCACCGGCTGGGGCATGTCGTGCACGCACTCGAAGGCGAACGCCGCGGTGAACGGCCCGGGCAGGGGCTCGGCCGCATCTGCGCAGGTGACGTGGATCCGGTCCGCCAGGCCCGCTCGGGTGACGTTGTCCCTGGCCATGGCCACGGTCGCCTCATCGATGTCGATGCCGTGGAAGGTCGCTGACGGGTAGGCCCTCGCCAGGGCGATCGTCGACCAACCACCGCCGCACCCGACGTCGAGGACGGCGGCCCCGGGTCGTGAGAGTGTCGCGTGGAGGCCATCGGCCCGGCTGAGCGCGTCGGCGAGGCGGTTCTCGAACCACGGACGGTTCATGTCGGACTGCGACTCACGCGCGTCCACGCCCATGCTGGCCCAGCTCACGCCGCCGCCGTCGCGGTAGGCCCCGAGCAGGTCCGGCATGAGCGGCGCGACCCCGCCGAACATGCGGGCCAGGGGCGCGAGGTAGTTGACGCTTCCTTCATCGGTCATGACCTCGACCGTCGCAGGCGGGATGGAGTAGATGCGTGCGTCACCGTCCGCCACGCTCGCGTCGGACGTGACGGTCAGGAAACCGGAGACGGCCTGCTGCTCCAGCCATTCCCGGGCATAGCGGGGGTGGGTGCCCGTGCGTTCGGCGAGACGTGGTGCCGTCGCGGGACCGTCGTCGGCGAGGGTGCGGTACCACCCCAAGCGGTCTCCCACGTAGACGGACATCAGCTCGACCGCTCCCAGGGCGGAGCCGAAGAAGCGCTCCGCGAGGGCATCCGCTGTCAGGGTGTGCTCGGTCATGGTCAGACCTCCGTGTCGGACCCCCCTGCCATTGTGCTCCCGATCATCCCGGCGCAACAGGGCGAGTACCTCACCGTGGCCATCGACGAGGCGCTGAGGCACCATGGGCCCGTGAGTTACTCGCAGTTAACGACGAACGAGGCCCGACGTGCGGTGCCCCGCGCCGTCACCACCGACGCGCTCGCGCTGCACGCTCCGGTGGACGAGGACGTCACGCTCGTGGCGCGGATGATGGATGTCCCCGACGATGCGGAGCGACCGGCGCAGATCGTCGCCACCTGGCGGGAGCACTGGGACGAGCACGGCTACGGGACCTGGATCGTGCGGGACGCCCACGGCAGCAGCGCCGGATTCGTCGGCCTGCGTGGGCACGCGGAGTTCATCCGGCTCACCCTGCGCATGCTCGAAGGGCCCGGCAGCGAGGACCTCGGCGCGCGGGCCCTGCGCCTGGCCACCGCACACGCGATCGAGTGGCTGCCCGACCTCCCGGTGCGCATCCGGATCGCCCCGGAGGACGCCGCGACCCTCTCTGCCGTCCGGTCCGCGGGCCTGGTGCGGGTGCCGGAGCTCGACCACACCTCCGAGGAGGGCGACTGGCACGTCCTGGAGCTGCCGTACGTGCGGGTCGCCGAGCGCACCCCGCCGCGGGCCCGGGAGGCGATGCTCGCCATGTGGCTCGAGGTCACCGAGGCCGGTGGGTCGGTGGGCTTCCTGCCCGGCGCCTCCGAGGAGGACGTCGCGCCGGTGCTCGACGGGTACTCGGCAGGGATGGCGAGCGGCGACACCGTGTGCGTGTCGCTGAACTCCCCGCTGGGCGAGCTGCTCGGCTTCGGCTTCCTCGTCGGCTCCACGGGGCCGCTCACGCGCCACGGGGCGAACATCGAGCGGATCATGACCGACCCTGCCCGACGTGGCACCAACTACGGCGCACTCCTCATGGCGGGCGTGCACCGGGCGGCCCGGGAGCGCGGCGTCGAGCTGGTGACCCTGGACTACCGGGGCGGCACCGGACTGGGGGAGTTCTACACGCAGTACGGCTACACCGAGGTCGGCCGGGTCCCGGGCGCGCTCCGCGTGGCGCCGGGGGACGACCGCGACGGCGTGATCATGGCGAGGTCGCTGTGAGCACGCTGGTGCCCTTCGGCACGGAGCAGAGCTGGCTGGCCGTCCGGGACCGGGCGCAGGGCGTCGTCCTCGAGGCGCTCGGCCTCACCGGCGGCCGGGTGACCGAGGTCGACGCGGCCGTCCGCGAGGCCCTCGGCAACGCGACGGCCGTGCTGCCCCCGCTGCCGGGGGTCGGCGGTAGGTGGACGCTCGTCCTCGGTCAGGACGTGGCCCACCCGTCCACGGCACGGATCACGACGCTGTCGGCCATGCTCGGCACCGGGGTGCAGCTCTTCGGCCGTGCCGACGACGGGTCGCGACACGGCCTCCTCGTCGAGCGCGGCACCGTCCAGCGCGAGGTCGACCTCGCCCGGGACGACCTGCCCGGTGTCGCGGCGGACTGGAGCATCGATCCGACGACACTGGAGGGTCCGGCGCCCGGGTCGGCCCTGGTCGTCGGGCCCCTGCGTGCGGAGCCGCCCACCCCGGAGACCGAGCCCGAGCTGGTGGTCATGCCGCGGGGCCGCGGCTTCTGGTCGCGCATCCTCGGTCGCTGAGGCATCGGCACCGACGGTTAGCATTCGGCCCATGCCGCGACGCCCCGACACCGGAACCCGTTCCCCCTTCGGCCTCGGCTGGGCCCTCCACGGAGACGGCCGCGCGGTCCGGCCCGGCGAGGTGGTCATGCCGGGCGAGCGGCTCTCGTGGGGCCGCACGATCGGGCTCGGCGCCCAGCACGTCGTGGCGATGTTCGGCGCGACCTTCCTCGTGCCGCTGCTGACGAACCTTCCTCCTGCGACGACGCTCTTCTTCAGCGGCATCGGCACGATGCTCTTCCTGGTCATCACGGCCGGCCGGGTGCCGAGCTATCTCGGCAGCTCCTTCGCCTTCATCGCGCCGCTGACCGCGGCGACGCAGAGCCACGACCTGCCGACCGCCCTCGGCGGCGTCATGATGGCCGGGCTGACCCTGGCGCTCATCGGTGTGCTCGTCCAGGTGGCCGGCGACCGGTGGCTGCGGGCGATCATGCCGCCGATGGTCACGGGTGCGATCGTCGCGCTCATCGGCCTCAACCTCGCCCCGAGCGCGAAGGACAACTTCATGGCCTCCCCGGTGACCGGCCTCGTCACCGTCGCCGGGATCGTGCTCGTCACGGTGGCCACCCGCACGCTCTTCTCCCGCATCGCGATCCTCGTCGGTGTCGCTGCCGGCTACCTCACGGCCGTGCTGCGCGGCGAGGTCGACTTCGCGAAGGTCGAGACGGCCGGGTGGGTCGGCCTGCCGACCTTCACCGCACCCGACCTCGACATCGCGGTCGCCGGGCTCTTCGTCCCCGTCGTCCTCGTCCTCGTCGCCGAGAACGTCGGGCACGTGCGCTCCGTCGCGTCCATGACCGGTGAGGACCTCGACCCGGTGACCGGCCGCGCGCTCATCGCCGACGGCCTGGCGACCACCCTCGCCGGCAGCGGCGGCGGCTCGGGCACCACCACCTACGCGGAGAACATCGGCGTCATGGCGGCCACCCGCGTCTACTCCACGGCGGCCTACTGGGTGGCCGCCGTCGTCGCCCTGCTGCTGTCCTTCTCGCCGAAGTTCGGCGAGGCCATCGCCACCGTCCCCCAGGGCGTGCTCGGCGGCGCGGGCACCGTCCTCTACGGGATGATCGGTCTCCTCGGCGCCAAGATCTGGATCGAGGCGCGGGTCGACTTCGGCAACCCGATCAACCTCATGACCGGGGCGCTCGCGCTGATCATCGGCGTCGCCGACTACACGTGGCAGATCGGCCAGCTGCAGTTCGCCGGCATCGCGCTGGGCACCGCGGCGGCGCTCGTGTGCTTCCACCTCATGCGCGGGGTCAACCTCCTCACCCGGGCCGTGCCGGACCCGATGCTGCCCGTGGCCGACGGGCCGCCCGACCGCGGTTGATGAAGATCTCCTCATGTGACCTTCACGCACGGCTCATGACCCCTTCCTACGGTCGGGTTCACCGACACACCGACCGAGGGCCCGCCGTGACGATCCGTCCAGACCGCACCACCACCGTGGCCGCGTCATGAGCCGCTGGCGCATCGGGCGGGAGGGCATGCTGCTCGTCGCGCTGCTCAGCGTGCCCCTGCTCGTGTTCCTCGGCTTCCGCGTCGCTGCCGCACCGGCCGACCCCCCGCCCGTCGAGGAGGGGCCGGTGCGGCTGACGACGAGCACGATCTCGCCGACGTCCGGCACGTCCTCGACGTCCTCGCCGACGTCCGGCACGTCCTCGACGTCCCCCTCGACGTCCTCCTCATCCACACCGACGTCACCATCAACGCCCTCGTCCACCTCGCAGCCCGCGCCGGCCCCGACCTCGACCACCCGGACGACGCCCCGGCCCACCTCCACGACCCGGCCCACCTGGACACCGCAGCCCTCCGTGACGCGAACACAGGCGCCGCCCCCGCCGGTCTACGACGATGATGATGACGACGATGACGACGATGACGACCGGGACGATGATGATGACGACGACGACTGATGAGTACTGAGGCGCCCACGCGGCGACGCCGTCCCCGGCTGTCCCGCGAGACCATCGTGGGCTGGATGGTGCTCATCCTCTTCGTGACCCTGCTCTCCGTGGTCATCGTCGTGCACGAGACCCTGCGCCTGTCGGTGACCGACAGTGCCAACGCCGATGTCACCCAGGAGATCCAGGAGTTCCGCACGTTCACCCAGGAGGGGGTGGACCCCGAGACCTCGCGTCCCTTCACCTCGGCCGAGCGCCTCCTGCAGGTCTATCTGTCCCGGCAGCAGCCCAGCCCCGACGAGATGCTCGTCGGGTACGTGGGCACCGAGGGCACCGTGACCATCTCCCGCGGGGCCAGGGCTCCCACGGCCGAGGCGTACGACCTCACCCGTGACCAGGAGCTGCTCGAGCGGACCACACGCTCCGCGTCCGGCACCCACGAGACCCCGGCCGGTGAGATGCGGTGGGCCCGGACCATCGTCGAGGTCGCCGACGGCGAGGACGCCGTGCTCCTGGTGACGTTCTTCACGGAGCCGGCGATGACCGAGGCGGACCAGACCGTCCGCATGCTCGTGATGGCCTCGGTGTTCGCCCTCCTCCTCGCGGGCGTGGTCTCCTGGGTCGTCGCCGGCCGACTGCTGCGTCCGGTGCGGCTCGTCCACGCGGCGGCCGAGGAGATCACCGAGCAGGACCTCACCCGGCGCATCGACGTCGGGGACGACGACGTGTCGGGACTGGCCTCGACCTTCAACCGGATGCTCGACCGACTGGAGGAGGCCTTCCGGGCGGAGCAGCGCTTCGTCGACGACGCCGGCCACGAGCTGCGCACCCCGATCACGGTCATCCGCGGTCACCTCGAGCTCATGGACGACGACCCCGTCTCCCGGGAGAGGACGATGCGCGTCGTCACCCAGGAGCTGGACCGGATGAGCCGGATCGTCACCGACCTGCTCGCCCTCGCCAAGGCCGACCGTCCCGACTTCATCCGCCCGGTCGCGGGCGTCGACGTCTCCATGCTCACCGTCGCCCTCGAGGCCAAGATCTCGGCGCTGGCCGACCGCCGCTGGCGGGTGGACCAGATCGCCGAGGGCGAGGCCCGGCTGGACTCCGAGCGGGTGACCCAGGCCGTGCTCCAGCTCGCGCAGAACGCCGTCCAGCACACCACCGAGGGTGACGCGATCACCCTGACGTCGGAGTTCATCGACGACCCGCAGCTGGGCCACGCCCTGGCCATCAGCATCGGCGACACCGGGCCCGGCGTCGCCGTCGCCGACCGGGAGCGCATCTTCCAGCGGTTCACCCACGGCGAACCTCCCGACGGGCGCCGCCACAGCGGTGCCGGGCTCGGCCTCGCCATCGTCAGCGCCATCGCGGAGGGGCATGATGGCCGCGTCCGGGTGGGCGGCGCGCCGGGGCAGGGTGCGGTCTTCACCCTCCTCATCCCGGTCGAGCACGACCACAGCAGCCAGGACGGCCTGGTGCCGAGCACAGCGGAGGGTTAGATGAGCGCCATCCTCATCGCGGAGGACCACGAGGAGATCTCCAGCTTCATCGACAAGGGGCTGCGGGCGAGCGGGTTCGTCACGACGCTGACGGCCGACGGTCGCCAGGCATGGGCGCTGGCCTCCACCGGCGCCTTCGACCTGCTCGTCCTCGACGTGGGACTGCCGGGGCTCGACGGGTTCGAGGTGCTGCGTCGCCTGCGCGCGGACGGCGTCGCGATCCCGGTCATCATCCTCACCGCCCGGGACGGCGTCGATGACACGGTCACCGGGCTCGAGGGCGGGGCCAACGACTACATGACCAAGCCCTTCCAGTTCGCCGAGCTGCTCGCCCGGGTCCGGCTGCGACTGCGCGAAGGGGGCGCCGCACCCGCCGAGGAGGCGACCCTGACCGCCGGTGACCTCAGCCTCGATATCCGGCGGCGCACCGCCCGCGCGGCCGACCGTGAGGTGGAGCTGACCGCCCGGGAGTTCTCCCTCCTGGAGGCCTTCGTCGAGCACGCCGACCAGGTCCTCTCCCGTGAGCAGCTGCTCGGCATGGTCTGGGACATGGACTTCGACCCGGGATCCAACGTCGTCGACGTCTTCGTGCGCTCGCTCCGCTCCAAGATCGGCGCCGAGCGCATCCTCACGGTGCGGGGAGTGGGTTACCGGCTCAAACCGGTGGCGGGTTGATCCACGCGTGCGGCCGAGGGAGTGTCAGGGCAGCAGACCGTCCTCGCGGGCGCGGGCGACCGCGGCGGTGCGCGAGTCGACGTCGAGCTTGGTGAAGACGTGCACGAGGTGCGTCTTGACCGTCGCCTCGGAGATGACCAGCTCGCGGGCGATCTGCTTGTTGGACAACCCCCGCGCCACCGCGGCCAGGATCTCGACCTCCCGCGCGGACAGCTGTGCCTGCGGGCGGGAGATGCGGGCGACGACCCGCTGCGCGAGCGCGGCGGAGAGGACGGTCTCGCCGGCAGCGGCGCGCAGGACGGCGGAGGTGATCTCCGCCGGGTCGGTGTCCTTGAGCAGGTAGCCGGCGGCCCCGGCCTCCACCGCGCGGACGATGTCACGGTCGGTGTCGTAGGTCGTGAGCACGAGCACCGCGGGGGCGGCCACCCGCGAGCGAAGGGAGGCGGTCACCGCGACCCCGTCGGGACCCTCGCCGAGGCGCAGGTCGGTGACGACGACGTCCGGGCGCTCCCGCTCGACGAGCGCGATCGCCTCCTCACCGGTCGCGGCCTCGCCGACGACGGTGATCCGATCCTCCTGACCGAGCAGGGCGATGAGCCCCATCCGGGTGACCGGGTGGTCCTCGACGACGACGACGCGGGCGCTCACCGGACACCCCCGTCGGTGGCGTGGTCGTGGACCGGCAGCCACGCGGAGAGGGCGGTCCCCTCCCCGGGTGCCGACTCGAGCGCCAGCCCGCCGCCGAGCTCGCGCAGGCGGGCCCGCGTGGCGCGCAGGCCGTAGCCGCCGTCGCCCGCGGAGCGCGGCGCCCGGGTCGTCCAGTCGGTGGCGTCGAAGCCCTGCCCGTCGTCGACGACGTCCACGCGGACCATCTCGGCGGACCCGTCGAGGCTCACGACGACCGACCCGGCACGCGCATGCGCCCGGACATTGGCCAGGGCGCCCTGCACGCACCGCACGAGGGCCACTTCCGTCGTGGTCGGGACCGGTGGGACGGCGCCGGTGGTGACGACCCGGGCGGCCACGCCGCTCTCCGCCGCGAAGCGGTCGGTGACGCGGTGGAGCGCGGCGAGCAGACCCCCTTCGTCCAGGTCGGCGGGGGCGAGCGCGCCCACGACGCGGCGGGACTCCTCCAAGCCCTCGGCAGCGCTGCTCGCGAGGTGCGCGAGCAGCTCGCGCACCCGGGCCGGGTCCTGCTCGGTGCGCGCCGCGCGGGCGAGCAGCAGGATCGAGGAGAAGCCCTGGGCGATGCCGTCGTGGATGTCCCGGGAGAGGCGGGTGCGCTCGCTCGTGGCGCCCGCCGCGCGCTGCACCCGGGCGAGCTCGTCGGTGAGTGCGGCCGTCTCCTCCTGGGCGGCGTAGAGCGAGGCGATGAGCCGCTGGCGCTCGATGCCGTCCCGGACGAGGGCCATCTGGGCCCGCGAGATGCCGAGCGCGACCACCATCCCGATGAACGGGCCGATGACCGCGGCGAAGGTGGTGCTCCCGGCCTGCCGGACCGGCTCGGCGACGACGACCACGAGGACGGCCGTCGAGATGAGCACGCCGTGGGCCAAGGGCAGCAGGTGGCCGGCCAGCAGCCAGAGGGGGAAGGCGAGCCAGACGTTCTCCGGGGAGACGAGGACGAGGACGCCCCACAGGAGCGTGAGGACGACGAACCACACCGGACCGCTCACCCCGCGCCGGGCCACCGGGATGCCGGCGAGGTACCAGGCCACGAAGGCGAGCAGGGCCCCGACCTCCGCGGCCGGGTGGACCCCGGCGGCCACCGCCCGGGTCAGGCAGACCACCGCGAGGGCGGCGAGCAGGGCGTGCTGGCCCCACCGCAGCCACCGGGCCGTGCCGCCGGCCACGGTCTCCTCGCCGGGGACACCGACGGGACCGGCCGGCCGGGTGTGCTGGGTCTGGCGGGCGGCCGGTCCCGGGACGGCGGGAGTGCTCACGGACGGGACGCTACCCGGCCGGCGTGCGACGGCCACCAGAAGCGGTCCCCGAGGAGGGCCGTGGCCGCAGGAACGACGACCGTGCGCACGAGGAGGGTGTCGAGCAGGACCCCGAGCCCGACGATGAGGCCGAGCTGCCCCAGGACGACCAGGGGCAGCACCCCGAGGGCGGCGAAGACCGCGGCGAGGACGACACCCGCACTCGTGATCACCGCGCCCGTGCGGGCCACCGCCCGGGAGACGCCCTCGCGGGTGCCGTGCTCGGCTGCCTCCGACCGGGCCCGGTGCATGAGGAAGATCGTGTAGTCGATCCCCAGGGCCACGAGGAAGAGGAAGGCGATCAGCGGGACCTGCACGTCCAGGGCCGGGTGGCCCAGGAGGTGCTCGTCGAGCCACGCGCCCATGCCGAGCGCTGCCAGTGCGCTGAGGGCGTTGAGCGCGAGCAGCACCAGCGGGCCGATGACGGCGCGCAGCAGGACCACGAGCACGACGAGGCTGACGACCAGCACGAGCGAGACGACCGTCCTCAGGTCGCTCTCCGCCGCGGAGCGGGCGTCGAGCAGCTCCGCGGACCCGCCACCGACCCGGGCGTCGGCGCCCGGGACGTCGTGGGCGACCCCACGCAGGTCCGCTGCGAGGTCGAGGCCGGCGGGGGAACCGGGTGCGGGCTCGCCGGTGACGGTGATCCGGGTGCGTCCCTGCCCGTCATCACCGGCCGGGGCGGCCGTGGTCACGCCGTCGACGTCCTCGAGCGCGGCGACGGTCGCCAGCGTGCTCGGGCTGTCCGTCATGACGACGAAGGGGGCGGCCACCCCGGCGGGGAAGTGCTCACCGACGGTGGTGAGACCGTCGACGGACTCCGAGGAGGTGCGGAAGGAGTCCGCCTGGCCCAGGCCGACGCTCGCCCCGGAGAGACCGGAGGCGAGGACGACGAGCAGGGCGAGGCCGCCGACGAGGTGGGCGGCCGGGCGGGCGACGACGCGACGGGCGAGCTTCGCCCAGATTCCGTCGTGCTCCGGGGAGTGCCCCGGCCGCGGGACGAAGGGCCAGAAGACCTTGCGACCCGCCACCGCGAGGGCTGCCGGCAGGACGAGCGTGATGGCCGGCAGCGCGATGACGAGGCCGATGGCCGAGGCGAGGCCGAGGCCGCGGGTGCCGGGGACCGAGGCAAGCAGCAGGGTGCCCAGGGCGAGGACGACGGTGACGTTGCTCGCGAGGATCGCGGGCACGGTGGCGCGCCAAGCCGAGGCGAGAGCGGCGTGGTGGTCCTCGTGGAAGTGCAGCTCCTCGCGGTAGCGGGAGATGAGCAGCAGGGCGTAGTTGGTGCCGGCGCCGAAGACGAGCACCGAGACGATCCCCGCATCGAAGGGCAGGCCGCTCCAGTCACCGACGGCCGCGGTGACGGTGCCGGCGAGCTGGTCGGCGATGGCGACGACGGTCAGCGGGACGAGCCAGAGCACAGGGGAGCGGTAGGTGAGCAGGAGCAGGAGGGCGACGACGCCGATGGTCACGGCGAGCAGCGTGACGTTCGCTCCGTCGAAGGAGGACGTGGTGTCGGCGCCGAACGCGGGCCCGCCGGTCACCTCGACGGTCATCCCGTCGGGGGTGGTCGCGGCGACCTCGCCGCGGAGGTCCTCGACCATCCGCACGGTCGCGTCCGAGGCCTCGTGGGACCGCATCGGCAATGTGACCACCGCCGCCTCGCCGTCCTCGGACGGTCGCGCCGGCGTCGGGTCTCCTGCTGCGTCCAGACCCGAGGCCATCTCGTCGACGGCGGACAGGTCGGACGGGGAGAGGGGAGCTCCCCCCTTCGTCGCGACGAGGAGGACCGGTGCCTCGTCGCTGTCGGGGAAGCCCTCCAGCTCCTGCGCCACCACCGCCGACTCGGCGCTCGCGGGGTAGCTGTCGCCACGGGGCGGAGCCTGGCTCGAGCCGAGGAGCGTGCTGGCCGGCCCCACGACGAGGAGGGCGAGGACGAGGACGAGGGCCGCGCCGCGGCGGCTGGTGAGCCGGTGGGCGAGGCCCGCCCCGCGCCGCTGTGGCGTCGCGTCGGGGCGGTGCGGGTGCAGGGTGGTTGTCATGCCATCGATTCCAGCCGTGGCGGGGGTGCCGGCACATCGCGCCGGAGGTTGGTTCCGGGATCAACCTTTCGATGGACTGGTCGACATCTCCAAGGGTCGTGCGCGGGGTTGTGGATGGCGCGTGCGCGCTGTCGCGGCGGCGTCCTAGGGTGGGGCGGTGTCCTCGTCAGTTGAGTCGTTGCTCGCCGCCGCCGTCGGGGGAGTGGGCGGCACCACCCGCCCGGGGCAGGTCGAGATGGCGACCGCGGTCGCCCGCGCCATCGACACCGAGGAGCACCTGCTCGTCCAGGCCGGCACCGGGACGGGCAAGTCCCTGGCCTACCTCGTGCCGGCCGTCGAGCACGCCCAGCGCACCGGCCGGCCCGCGGTCGTCGCCACCGCGACCCTGGCGCTGCAGGCCCAGATCGTCGACCGGGACATGCCCCGGCTCGCCGACTCGCTCGAGGGTCACCTCAAGCGCCGCCCGACGTACGCGATCGTCAAGGGCCGGCGCAACTACGTGTGCAAGCACAAGGTCGAGGGCGGCTTCCCCGACGAGGACGAGGGCATGTTCGACGTCGGCGAGGTCGACGCCGCTGCCGGGCGACTGGGCAAGGAGGTCGTGCGGGTCCGCGAGTGGGCGGCCGAGACCGAGTCCGGCGACCGTGACGAGCTCGTGCCCGGCGTCTCCGAGAAGGCCTGGCGGCAGGTCTCGGTCTCCGCGCAGGAGTGCCTCGGCCAGAAGTGCCCGATGGTCGCCGAGTGCTTCGTCGAGCGCTCCCGCGAGGCGGCGAAGGAGGTCGACGTCGTCGTCACGAACCACTCCTTCATGGCCATCGACGCCTTCGAGGGCCGGCCGATGCTGCCCGAGCACGACGTCCTGGTTATCGACGAGGCACACGAGCTCGTCGACCGGGTCACCTCCACGGTCACCGACGAGCTGACCCCCGGGGCGATCCGGGCCGCTGCCAAGCGGGCGCGCAAGTTCGCCGAGTCCGACGACGAGCTCGAGGACCTGGCCGGCGACCTCGAGGCCGTGCTGGAGCAGGCACCCGAGGGACGGCTCGCAGCCGGCATCCCCGACTCCCTGGCGAGCATCCTCGGCCGGTGCCGTGACGTCGGCCGCACCCTGCTCACGGAGATGAAGCCGCCCAAGGGCGAGAGCGTCGACGGGAGCCGCCAGATCGCGCTCGCCGCGGTCGACGAGCTGCACGAGACCGCGGTGCGGATGCTCCAGGAGCACGAGCTCGACGTCATCTGGGTCAGTCGCGACCCGCGCCGCGGACCGGTGCTGCGGGTGGCGCCGATGAGCGTGGCCATGCGCGTGCGCGAGCGGATCTTCGGCACGGGCGCCACCGACGACGACGAGTCGGTCCGCGACCGCACGGTGATCCTCACCTCGGCCACGCTCGAGCTCGGTGGCACCTTCGACGCGGTCGCGGGCACCCTGGGCCTGCGCGGCCCGGGTGCGCCGGAGTGGACCGGACTCGACGTGGGTTCGCCCTTCGACTACGCCCAGCAGGGCATCGCCTACGTCGCCGAGCACCTCCCCGCCCCCGGCCGGGACGGACTGGCCACGCAGACCCTCGACGAGATCGAGGCACTCGTGCGCGCGGCCGGTGGGCGCACCCTGGGCCTCTTCTCCTCCATGCGCGCCGCCAAGGAGGCGAGCGAGGCGATGCGCGAGCGCCTCGGCAGCGAGTTCACGGTCCTCTGCCAGGGCGAGGAGATGATCGGCACGCTGGTGCGCAACTTCGCCCGCGACCCCAGGACGATCCTCTTCGGCACGCTCACCCTCTGGCAGGGCGTCGACGTGCCCGGCAGCGCCTGCCAGCTGGTGCTCATCGACCGCATCCCCTTCCCCCGTCCCGACGACCCGCTGTCGTCCGCGCGCACCCAGGAGATCGCCCGCCGCGGTGGCAACGGCTTCATGGCGGTCTCGGCCACGCATGCCGCCCTGCGGCTCGCGCAGGGCGCCGGACGCCTCATCCGCAAGGGTGACGACCGTGGCGTCGTCGCCTTCCTCGACAACCGGATGATCAAGGCGCGCTACGCCGGCTTCCTGCAGCGCTCGCTGCCGCCCTTCTGGCCGACGACCGACCGCGAGCTCGTCCTCGGCGCGCTGCGCCGGCTGGACCAGATCGCACCCGAGGTGCAGGCCGTGGCCGACCCGGCGAAACGGGGGATGACCGGGCAGCCGGTCGCCGCGGACCCCGGCCCCGCGGACGGGGTGCGCACGGCCGTCACTCAGGGCGAGGGGTGGTCGGTGCAGGACGACGACGAGCTGCGCGATGGCGTCGACCTCGGCCTGCCGCTCGACGAGCTCGCGGCGTCCCTGGCCAAGGACGAGTCCGTGGTGGCCGCCCGGGCCGCGACGCTCGGGCTGGCTGTCCCGACCCGGGGATAGCCTGTCGCCCATGGAACTTCGCCGCCTCGGCCGCTCCGGCCTCACCGTCTCCGCCGTCGGTCTGGGCTGCAACAACCTCGGTCGTCGCGGTGCCGCCACCCAGACCCAGGAGGGCAGCGACGCCGTCGTGCAGGCCGCCCTCGACGCCGGGGTGACCCTCTTCGACACGGCAGACACGTACGGCGCCGAGCCGGGCCTGTCCGAGACGATGCTCGGCAGGTCCCTGGGCGGCCGCCGTGACGAGGTCGTCCTCGCGACCAAGTTCGGCATGGACCTGGGTGGCGCCAACGGCCCCGACTTCGGCGCCCGCGGAGCGCGGCGCTACATCATGACCGCCGTCGAGGCGTCCCTGCGTCGCCTCGGCACCGACCACATCGACCTCTACCAGTTCCACACCCCCGACCCACTGACCCCGATCGAGGAGACGCTCGACGCCCTCGACGACCTCGTGCGTGCGGGCAAGGTGCGCTACATCGGCCACTCCAACCGCGCCATCTGGCAGATCGCCGACGCCGAGCACGTCGCCCGGGCCCGCGGCGGCTCACGGTTCATCTCCAGCCAGAGCCACTACAACCTGCTCGATCGCCGCGCCGAGCTCGAGGTGACCCCGGCAGCGCAGGCCTACGGGCTGGGCGTGCTGCCCTACTTCCCGCTCGCCCGGGGGCTGCTCACCGGCAAGTACTCCTCGGGGACCGCGCCCGAGGGCAGCCGACTGGCCTCCCGCCCCGAGATCATCGAGAGCGCCGACCTCGACCAGCTGCGCGCCTTCGGCGACTTCGCCCGCGAGCGGGGCCTGACCGAGCTGGAGGTGGCCTTCTCCTGGCTGGCCTCCCGACCGACCGTCACGAGTGTCATCGCCGGGGCGACCCGGCCCGAGCAGGTCCGGCAGAACGCCCAGGCGAGCAGCTGGGTACCCACCTCCGAGGACGAGGCCGCGCTCGACCAGATCTTCCCGCCGGTCGACAAGGTGGCCCTCTTTTGAGCAGCCGGGTGGCCCCCTTCGTGCTTGTCTCCGGGCCGGAGGAAGTCCTCGCGGACCGGGCGGTCGAGCAGGTCATCGCCGACGTGCGCGTGGGCACGCCCGAGGTCGACGTCGTCACTCTCACCGCGGAGGACTACACCGAGGGTGAGCTGACCGTGCAGGCCAGCCCCTCCCTCTTCGGCGAGGACAAGCTGATCATCGTGCGCGACCTGCACCAGGCGCCCGACGCGCTGCAGATCGACCTGCTCAACTACCTCGCCGACCCGGCGGACTCGGTCACCCTCGTCGTCACCCACGCCTCGGGCAACAAGGGCAAGAAGGTCCTCGACACGCTGAAGAAGGCCAAGGCGCACGTCATCCAGGCCCCGGCGATCAAGAGCGACCGCGACAAGGCCGAGTTCGTGACCAACGAGTTCCGCACCTCCCGACGCAAGGCCACGCCGGAGGCCGTCCAGGCCCTCGTCGAAGCGGTCGGCAAGGACGTGCGTGAGCTCGCGTCGGCCTGCAAGCAGCTCGTCGACGACACCACCGGCACGATCGATGCCGACGTCGTCGAGCGCTACCACGGTGGCCGGGTCGAGGCGACCGGCTTCAAGGTCGCCGACGCCACCGTCGCCGGGCGCACCGGCGAGGCCCTGAGGCTGCTGCGCCACGCGGTCGACGTCGGGGTGGATCCGGTGCCGATCGTCGCCGTCATCGCCATGCAGCTGCGGCAGCTGGCCAAGGTCGGGGGAGCGGGGCGCGGCCGCAGCGCCGATCTCGCCCGCGACCTCGGCATGGCGCCGTGGCAGATCGACAAGGCCAGGCGTGCGCTGCAGGGCTGGAGCGGGGACGCGCTCGGGCGCAGCATCCAGGCGATCGCCGCCGCTGATGTCGAGGTCAAGGGGGGTGGTCGTGACCCCGTGTACTCGGTCGAGAGGGCCATCCTGACGATCTCGCGGGAGCGCAACGGCTCCTGACCGGCGGTTTGGCGGCGGTCGGCGGCGCTGCTAGATTTGGTCTTTGCGTGCGCGCATGGTCGTGTGCGTACAGCGAGCACCACCCAGGGCGTCTCTCCCACGGTGTCCCCACGCCGGTCCCGAGACGTCTTGCCGCCCTCTAACGGCAACCATCGACCGACGAAGAAAGTACACCTGTGGCAAACATCAAGTCCCAGATCAAGCGCGTGAAGACGAACAATGAGCGCACCGAGCGCAACCGTGCGATCAAGTCCGAGCTGCGCACCTGGATCCGCAAGGTCCGCAAGGCCGTCGAGGCCGGCGACGCCGAGACCGCCAAGTCGACGCTCGCCACCGCGAGCAAGAAGCTCGACAAGGCCGTGAGCAAGGGCGCACTGCACGCCAACCAGGCCGCCAACAAGAAGTCGGCCCTGGCGAAGAAGGTCAACGCGCTCTGAGTCGAGCACCGCGACCCTGACGAAGGGCGCCGGTCACCGCGATGGTGACCGGCGCCCTTCGTCATGCCGGGGGGTCAGACGGGGTCGTCGTCGTACTGCCGACCGTGGGCGACCGCCCGCACGGCCTCGGCGACGGCGACGAAGAGCTCCTCGCCCAGGACCGCTCCCTCGCGGCGGACCGCGGCGGGGTCGACGCGGATGACCCGGTTGACGCGCACCTCGCTGCGCCGACCGCGGTGGTCCCACCGGCCGTGCCCGATGTCGATCCAGCGCCGGCCCGCAGCGGCCTCCTGGGCCTCGTCGAGGTCGTGGTCGACGCTCGTCAGCTGGAGCGCGAGCAGCCACGGGCCGTCACGGCCGATGAGCAGGACCGGACGGTCCTTGCCCTGCGTGTGGTCCTCCTCGTAGGGCACGTGGGCCCACACGACCTCACCGGGGGAGGGCATCGGGTCCGCCGGCGTGGGGGCCCACTCCAGGGGTGGGTCTCCGACGTAGTCACCGGGGTAGCCGTCCATGGCACCACCGTAGTCCGCTCCGGCCTGTGTCGTTCGGCTCGCTGCGCCGTCCGTGGGAGGATGACTGACGATCCCTGTCCCGACGAACCCGAGGTCCGCCACCCGTGTCACCCAAGGCCAGCGAGGCTCTCCCGCCGAACGCGACCCCGCCGGCGCAGATCCGCAACTTCTGCATCATCGCCCACATCGACCACGGCAAGTCCACGCTCGCCGACCGGATGCTCCAGATCACCGGGGTCGTCGAGGAGCGGCAGATGCGGGCGCAGTTCCTGGACCGGATGGACATCGAGCGCGAGCGCGGCATCACCATCAAGTCGCAGGCCGTGCGGATGCCGTGGGCGGCAACGGTCGACGAGGCTGAGTCCGTTTACTGCCTCAACATGATCGACACCCCGGGGCACGTCGACTTCACCTACGAGGTCTCCCGCTCGCTCGCCGCGTGCGAGGGCGCGATCCTCCTCGTCGACGCCGCGCAGGGCATCGAGGCGCAGACCCTGGCCAACCTGTACCTGGCCATGGAGAACGACCTGACGATCATCCCGGTGCTGAACAAGATCGACCTGCCGGCGGCGCAGCCGGAGAAGTACGCGGCGGAGCTCGCCGGGCTCATCGGGTGCGAGCCGGAGGAGGTGCTCAAGGTCAGCGGCAAGACCGGCGAAGGGGTGGAGGAGCTCCTCGACGAGATCGTCACCCTGCTCCCGCCGCCCGAGGGCGACGCCGACGCCCCGGCCCGGGCGATGATCTTCGACTCCGTCTACGACAATTACCGCGGCGTCGTCACCTACGTGCGCGTCGTCGACGGTGACCTCAACCCGCGCGAGAAGATCGTCATGATGTCGACCCGGGCGACGCACGACCTCCTCGAGATCGGGGTCATCTCGCCCGACATGGTCGCGAGCAAGGGGCTGGGCGTCGGTGAGGTCGGCTACCTCATCACCGGCGTGAAGGACGTGCGCCAGTCCAAGGTCGGTGACACGGTCACGGCCGCGGCGGCACCGGCCGAGCACGCCATCGGCGGCTACCGCGAGCCCCGGCCGATGGTCTTCTCCGGTCTCTACCCGATGGACGGCAGCGACTACCCGACGCTGCGCGACGCGCTGGACAAGCTCAAGCTCAACGACGCCGCCCTGGTCTACGAGCCGGAGACGTCCGCCGCGCTCGGCTTCGGCTTCCGCTGCGGCTTCCTCGGGCTGCTGCACCTCGAGATCGTGCGCGAGCGCCTCGAGCGCGAGTTCAACCTCGACCTCATCTCCACCCAGCCCAACGTCGTCTACCAGGTGACGATGGACGACGGGACCGAGGTCGAGGTGACCAACCCGAGCGAGTTCCCCTACGGCAAGGTCGCCGAGGTGCGCGAGCCGATCGTCAAGGCCACGATCCTCGCCCCGAGCGAGTTCATCGGCCCGATCATGGAGCTGTGCCAGGGCAAGCGCGGCCAGCTCGGCGGCATGGACTACCTGTCCGAGGAGCGCGTCGAGATGCGCTACACGCTGCCGCTCGCCGAGATCGTCTTCGACTTCTTCGACCAGCTGAAGTCCCGCACCCGTGGCTACGCCTCGCTGGAGTACCAGGAGGCCGGCGAGCAGTCGGCCGACCTGGTCAAGGTCGACATCCTCCTCCAAGGCGACGGCGTCGACGCCTTCAGCGCCGTCGTCCACAAGGACAAGGCCTACGCCTACGGCACGATGATGGCCGGCAAGCTCAGGGAGCTCATCCCGCGGCAGCAGTTCGAGGTGCCGATCCAGGCCGCCATCGGCTCGCGGATCATCGCGCGCGAGACCATCCGCGCCATCCGCAAGGACGTGCTCGCCAAGTGCTACGGCGGTGACATCTCCCGCAAGCGCAAGCTGCTCGAGAAGCAGAAGGAGGGCAAGAAGCGGATGAAGAACATCGGCACCGTCGAGGTCCCGCAGGAAGCCTTCATCGCCGCGCTCTCCTCCGACGCCGGCGCCGTGGAGAAGGCCAAGAAGTAGTCCCCGGGGGTGTCGCGGTGGACGACGGTCTCCGTAGGGTGGCCGGATGGACGCCGACATCCACTTCTACTTCGACCCCGTCTGTCCCTTCTGCTGGCTGACCAGCAAGTGGGTGCGGATGGTGCGCGACCAGCGTGACCTGACCGTGGACTGGCGGTTCATCTCGCTGCGCCTGCTCAATGCCGGGGTCGACTACGACGCACAGTTCCCGCCCGAGTACGAGGCGGGCCACACCGCCGGACTGCGGCTCCTGCGGGTGGCCGCCCGGACCCGGGCAGAGCACGGGCCCGAGGCCGTGGATGCCCTGTACGCCGCGCTGGGCCACCACATCTTCGACACCGAGCCCACCGCCACGGCGGACGACTCCAGTGGGGAGCAGCGGGGGACTGCTGCCTTCGTCGAGCCCGTCCTCGAGGCAGCGGGTCTGCCCACGCAGCTCGCTCGAGCGCTGGAGGAGGACTCCTGGGACACGCAGATCCGGGCCGAGACCGACGAGGCGCTCTCCCTCACCGGCAAGGACGTCGGCACACCGATCCTGCACTTCCGGCCCCCGGACGGCACCGCCTTCTTCGGGCCGGTGATCAGCCGGCTCCCGGACGAGGAGTCCGCCCTCGAGCTGTGGGACCACGTCGTCGGGCTGGCCGGCTTCCCCGGGTTCGCCGAGCTCAAGCGCAGCCTGCGGGAACGACCGCAGCTGGTCGGCTTCGGCGTCGAACCCGGTGCGGTCGGTGTGGAGGAGGACTGGCACGGTGGCAGCCGACGCCAGCACAAGTGAGGAGCCGGACATGAGCGAGAGCACGCGAGGGTTCAGCCACCGCGAGTCCATCAGGGTCGCCGAGCGGCCGGAGGTGGTCTACGACGTGGTCTCCGACGTCACCCGCACGGGCGAGTGGAGTCCGATCTGCACCGCCTGCTGGTGGGACGACCCCCAGCAGGCAGGGCAGGTCGGTGCGTGGTTCACCGGGCACAACGAGCAGCCGGGGCGCACCTGGGAGACCCGCTCCCGGGTGGTGGCAGCCGATCGGGGCCGCGAGTTCGCCTGGGTCATCGGCGACGGGTTCGTCAGGTGGGGCTTCCTCATGGCACCGCTGGGCGAGGACACCGAGCTGACCGAGACCTGGGAGTTCCTGCCGCGCGGGCTGGCGATGTTCCGCGACAAGTACGGCGAGCGTGCCGAGACGGAGATCGCGACGCGGACGGAGCAGGCCCACACGGGCATCCCGCAGACGCTCGCGGCGATCAAGCGCATCGTCGAGGGGCAGTCGGCGCGCCTGCGGTCCTGACCGTCGCCGGTCCGGAGCGGGCGACGTCGTGCGACGTGATCGACGCGACGCCGGCGGTACGACCCCGGTGCCTCCTTGCGGGCCTAGGGTGCCCACGTGGCACAGCAGACATTCACCCTGTACAGGCTCATCTCCCGGCTCCCGCGAGGCAAGGCGATCTTCTCGCTGCTCTACAGCAGGAAGGCGCCCTACTTCGCGACCGTGCGCCCGAAGGTGCGTGAGGTCCGGGAGAACTACGCCGAGCTGTCCATCGCCAACCGCAAGGCGGTGCACAACCACATCGGCACCCTGCACGCGATCGCCGTGTGCAACGGTCTCGAGGCCGCGATGGGGCTGCTCGCCGAGGCCACCTGTCCCTCCGACCAGCGGTGGCTGCCGCGTGGCCTGCGGGTGGAGTATCTCGCGAAGTCGACCACCGACCTGCTGTGCATCGCCGAGACCGACCCGGCCGACTGGGCCGCCACCCCCGGCGACATCGACATCCGCGTCAAGGCGGTGCGCACCGACGGCGTGGTCGCCGTCCGGGGCGTCATCCCGGTCTACGTGTCGATGAAGCCGACGACGGACTGATCGGTCAGCCGAGGAGTCGCGCGCGCAGCAGGTCCAGCCGGTCCTCGTCCCACCCCTGCTGCCGCAGCCACCCGGTCGCGCCACCGTGCTCGTCCTCGAGCGTGCGCAGGATCATCTCCATCGTCTCCGGGCGCGGGGTCTGCTCGTCGAGCGAGCGCCCCTGCAGGCCCCACTTGTACGGCTCGACGTCGATGAGCCGGTCGATGATCTGGCGGATCCGCTCGCCGCTGGCCGCGTAGTCGGCGATGATCTCCTCGTCGGGTACGCCGGCGACCGACAGCGCCATCGCCGTGACCGTCCCGGTGCGGTCCTTGCCCGCGGCGCAGTGCACGACGGCGCCCCCTCGGCTTCCCGCGATGATGCCGAGCGCCCCCGAGACGGAGTCCGGCCGCTGGTGGAGGTAGCCCAGGTAGTGCCGCGTCCAGAACCCAGGGGTGCCGCGGTCCGGGTCGCCGTGCGAGAGCACCAGGGCGTCCCTGCCGGTGTCGGCGTCGCTCGGGGCCGCGCCCGGATGGCGCCCCTCGTCGATGAAGCTGAGGTGGTGGTGCGCCAACGACGTCTCGGTCAGGGGCCCGGGCCCGGTGAGGTCGCGCTCGACGTCGGTGCGCAGGTCGATGATGTCGGTGACGCCCACCTCGTCGACGAGCCGAGCCACGTCCTGGGGGGTGAGGTCCTGGAGGTTGTCGCTGCGCACGAGCCGGCCCTCGCGTGTCCGGCCGCCGTGGAGGGTGGGCAGCCCTCCGAGGTCGCGCATGTTGACGACACCATCGAGCTCGATCCAGCGGGTCATGGTGCTCACGGTAGCCAGCCGCCCCGGCAGTGGGCGAGCGGTGTCCGGCGGGTGCGAGGATGGAGCGGTGCCTGCCCCGCCCGATGGAGACGAGGCGCCGCGCGACGGTGCCCTGCCCGCCGCCGCCCGTGACGCAGTCGGGCAGCGGCCATTCGGGATCTACCTGCACGTTCCCTTCTGGATGGTGCGGTGCGGCTACTGCGACTTCAACACGTATACGGCGACCGAGCTCGGTCCGGTCGGCGGGGCGAAGGGGGCGAGCGTCGCCACGTTCGTCGACGCGGCGATCACCGAGCTCGACCTCGCCCAGCGTGTCCTGGGGGAGGCGCCTGCCGTGTCCACCGTCTTCGTCGGTGGTGGCACCCCGACGCTCCTGCCCGCGCAGGACCTCGTGCGCTTCCTCGCCGCCGTCCGCGAGCGCTGGGGGCTGGCCGACGACGTCGAGGTGACCACCGAGGCCAACCCCGACTCGGTGGACGTCGACTCCCTTCGTGTCCTCGCCGACGGCGGGTTCACCCGGGTCAGCCTGGGGATGCAGTCGGCCGTGCCCGGCGTCCTGGCCACGCTGGACCGCACCCACGACCCCGCGAACGTCGCCAGGGCCGTCGCGGCCGCCCGTGAGGTGGGCCTCGCGGTGAGCCTGGACCTCATCTACGGCACGCCGGGGGAGACCCTCGAGCAGTGGCGCACGTCGCTCGAGACGGCGATCGCGCTCGAGCCCGACCACCTGTCCGCGTACGCCCTCACCGTCGAGGAGGGGACGAAGCTCGCGGCCCGCGTCCGTCGGGGCGAGCTGCCCCGGCCCACGGACGACGACGAGGCGGACAAGTACGAGCTCGCCGACGAGCTGCTCGCCGACGCGGGGTTCGACTGGTACGAGATCAGCAACTGGTCGCGCACACCGCAGGGCCGGTGCCGGCACAACGAGGCCTACTGGCGCAGCGACGACTGGTGGGGGATCGGCCCCGGCGCACACAGCCACGTCGGCGGGGTGCGGTGGTGGAACGTCAAGCACCCCGCCGCCTGGGCGCAGCGCCTCGCCGAGGGGTCCCCGGCCGCCGCGCGGGAGGTCCTCACCGCGGAGCAGCGCAGCGACGAGGAGATCCTGCTGTGGGTCCGGCTGCGCGAGGGCCTGCCGACCGAGCGGCTGGCGCCGGAGGGGCGAAGGGCGGTGGCCGGCCTGGTCGCCGACGGCCTCGTCGACGGTCGGGCGGCGATCGGGGGCCGAGTCGTGCTCACCCGACGGGGCCGACTGCTCACCGACACCGTGGTGCACCACCTCATCGCCGGGAGCCCCGACCCGGTGGCGGTGGAGGCGATCCATGACTGAGTCGCCTGCCGCGGTGCCGGAGATCATCCGGCTGCTCGACCTGCTCGGTGTGCTCGCCAACGGCCTGCTCGGGGGCGCCGTCGCCCGCCGGTTCAACCTCGACCCGGTCGGATTCGCCGTCCTGGCGATTGTCTCCGCCCTCGGCGGCGGCGCGATCCGCGACGTGCTGCTCAGCCTCCAGCCCATCGCCCTGACCGACCTGGACTACCTCACGGTCGCCCTCGTCGCCGCCGGCATCGCCTTCCTCGTCCCCCTCGAGGGGCGACGCTGGCGCCAGCTCTTCCCCTGGGTCGACGCGATCGCTCTGGGCACCTGGGCCGTCGTCGGCACGCAGAAGGCGATGCTGTACGACATCCACTGGCTGCCGGCGATCCTGCTGGGCGTGCTCACCGCCTGCGGTGGCGGTGCCGTGCGCGACATGATGCTCGGGCGCGTGCCGGTGATCCTGCAGCAGTCCGAGCTCTACGCGAGCGCCGCCTTCGTCGCGGGCGCGGTCTTCGTCCTGCTCGAGGTCGTCGTCCCCGGCACGGGCGCCTCGCTCATCGCCGTCGCCGTGGGTGGCGGCATCTGCCTGCTCGCACGCAAGCGGGGCTGGCGGCTGCCGACCGAGCCCCGGTGGATCGCGGTGCGTCCCAAGGAGTGAGCGCCCGGACGACCGGGGTGTCCTCGCGCCGGGACGATGGACGACGATGGGTGGGACCCCCTTCCCCCATCCCCAGGAGCTGCTCATGAGCGCCACCCGCACCGCCGTCGTCACCGGAGCCGCCCGCGGCATCGGTCGCGCCGTCGCCCACCGACTGGCCACCGACGGTCACCACGTCGCCGTGCTCGACCTCGACGAGTCCGCCTGCCAGGTCGTCGCCGACGAGATCACCGAGGGTGGTGGCACCGCCCTCGCCGTGGGCGTCGACGTGTCGGACCCCGAGCAGGTCGAGGCCGGCGTGGCCCGGGTCGCCGAGGAGCTCGGCGCGCCGACGCTCCTGGTCAACAACGCCGGCATCATCCGGGACAACATGCTCTTCAAGATGCCCGTCGAGGACTGGGACGCCGTGATGGCGGTGCACCTGCGCGGAGCCTTCCTCATGACCAAGGCCTGCCAGGCGCACATGACGCAGGAGAAGTACGGCCGCATCGTCAACCTCTCCTCGACGTCGGCACTCGGCAACCGCGGCCAGGTCAACTACTCGGCGGCAAAGGCCGGCATGCAGGGCTTCACCAAGACCCTGGCCATCGAGCTGGGCAAGTTCGGCGTCACGGCCAACGCCATCGCCCCCGGGTTCATCCAGACCGACATGACCGCTGCCACCGCGGAGCGCATCGGGGTGCCCTTCGAGGACTTCCTCGCGCACGCCGCCAAGGAGACCCCGGTCCAGCGGGTCGGGCAGCCGGAGGACATCGCCGCGACGGCGTCCTTCCTGCTGTCCGAGGAGGCCGGCTTCGTCTCCGGCCAGGTCATCTACGTCGCGGGTGGCCCGCGCGACTGACCACGAACCGCAGCTGCTCAGGCTCCTGCGGCCCTGGGCTCGCAACTGCTTGGGCGCCTGCGAAGTCCGGGCCTCGCTCTTCGCAACTGCTTGGGCTCCTGCGGTTACTCGGCGGTGACGAAGTCGATCAGCTCCTCGACCCGGCCGAGCAGGGCCGGTTCGAGGTCGGCGTAGCTGCGCACGGTGCCCAGGATCTGCTTCCAGGCGCGGGCGATGTCGGCCTGGGAGTCGTGCGCCCAGCCCAGGTGCGCGCAGATCCCGCGCTTCCACTCCACGGAGCGCGGGATCTGCGGCCAGGTCGTCATGCCGAGGCGCTGCGGGCGCACCGACTGCCAGACGTCGACGTAGGGGTGGCCGACGACGAGGACGTGCTCGGGAGCCACCGCGTTGGCCTTCTCGACGATCCGGGACTCCTTCGTGCCGGGCACGAGGTGGTCGACGAGCACGCCCATCCGGCGCCCGGGACCGGGGGAGAAGTCCCTGATGACCGCGGCGAGGTCGTCGACACCGTCGAGCATCTCCACGACGACCCCCTCGATGCGCAGGTCGTGGCCCCACACCTTCTCGACGAGCTCGGCGTCGTGGCGGCCCTCGACGAAGATCCGCGACCCGCGGGCGACCCGCGCCTTCGCGTCACGTACGGCGACGGACCCGCTGGCCGTGCGCGAGGCGGCCTGCTCGGCCTGGGCCAGGGCCGCACGCTGCGCCGCCCGGGGCGCGGTGAGCGCCACGGGCCGGCCGTCCTGCAGGAAGCCCGCACCCAGCGGGAAGGCACGCACCTTGCCGCGGCGGTCCTCGAGGTGGACGACGTGGACGCCCCCGGCCTTCTCCACCGCGACCACCGCGCCGACCCAGCCGGTCTCGACGTCCTCCACGACGGTGCCGTGGGTCGCCTCGATGGGGCGCGAGGTGGGGCGGGCGAGGCGGCCGTGGGAGCGCCAGTCACCGGAGAGCACGTCATTGCCGTATCGGTCGTTCACGAGGACCGACGCTAGGCCGCGCGGGGCCTCCGCGACGGCAGGGCACGCCGGATTCCGGGGAATGCGCCGATCAGTCGTAGACTTGGCACTCAGGTGGACCGAGTGCCAAGGCGGTGCGGTCATGATGTGTCGTGAAGGAGGACTCCATGAGTGACGAGCGGCGGATGGCCGTGCTCAGCGCCATCGTGGAGGACTACGTGCAGACGTCGGAGCCCGTCGGCTCGCGGGCGCTGCTCGACCGGCACCGGCTCAACGTGTCGGCGGCGACCGTGCGCAACGACATGGCCGCACTCGAGGACGCGGGCCTCATCGTCGCCCCGCACACGTCCGCCGGCCGGATCCCCACGGATGCCGGGTACCGCCTCTTCGTCGACCGGCTGCAGGCCATCCGGCCGATGTCGCGGGGCGAGCGGGCTGCCATCACCGACTACCTCGAGGGCGCCGACGAGCTCGACGCCGTCCTGGACCGCACGGTGCGCCTGCTGTCGACGTTGACCCGCCAGGTCGCCGTCGTGCAGTACCCGTCCCTGACCCGCAGCACCGTCAAGCACATCGAGCTGGTGCCGATGAACGACACCCGGCTGATGGTGGTCGTCATCATGGGCACCGGCCGGGTCGAGCAGCGGGTCGTGCCGACCGGGGTCGACTACACCGACGGCCCCGGCCTCGATGCGTTGTCCCGGGCGCGTGCCCGGATCAACGCCGCGACCCGCGACCGGCGCCTCACCGAGGCGCTCGAGGCGCTCGGCACCCTCCACGACGAGGACACCGACACCGAGGACGCGCTCACCGCCGGTGTGCTGGCGGCGCTCGGCGATGCCCTCGCCGAGGAGCGCGAGACCAAGGTCGCCCTCGCGGGGACGGCCAACCTCGCCCGCAGCTCCAGCGACTTCCCGATGACGCTGGAGCCCGTCCTGGACGCCCTGGAGCAGCACGTCGTGCTGCTGAAGCTGCTCAGCGTCGAGGCCGGCCAGGACGAGGCGGGTGTCTCCGTGCGCATCGGCTCGGAGAACCCCGTGAGCGGCCTGCACACGACCTCGCTGGTCACCTCGGGCTATGGCTCGGGCGACGAGCAGGTCGGTACCGTCGGGGTGCTCGGCCCGACGCGCATGGACTACCCGGCGACGATGGCGCAGGTGCGCGCTGTCGCCACCTACCTCTCGCGGATCATGGACACCTGACCGGCGTCCGTCCGCACCGACAGACCAGACCCACGACCTACGAGGACGTCACGCGTGAACGACTACTACGAGGACCTCGGCGTCAGCCGCGAGGCCAGCCCAGAGGAGATCAAGCGGGCCTACCGCAAGCTCGCCCGCACCCTGCACCCGGACGTGAACCCGGGGGAGGACGCCGAGGAGAGGTTCAAGCGCGTCTCCCAGGCGTACGACGTGCTCTCCGACGAGACCAAGCGCCGCCAGTACGACATGGGCGGGGACCCCTACGGCGGGGCGCACGACGGCTTCGGCGCGGGCTTCAGCTTCAGCGACATCATGGAGCAGTTCTTCGGCGCCCAGGCCGGCGGCGGCGGCCGGGGGCCGCGCTCCCGGCGCTCGCGCGGCCAGGACGGCCTCGTCGGGCTGGAGGTCGACCTGGCGACCGCCGTCTTCGGCGGCCAGGAGGACCTGACCATCGACACCGCCACCGCGTGCGCGGCGTGCGACGGCGACGGCGCCCAGCCGGGCACCGGTCGGCGCACCTGTGACACCTGCGCCGGTCGCGGCGAGATCCAGCAGGTGCAGCGCTCCTTCCTCGGCCAGGTCATGACCAGCCGTCCGTGCCCCACCTGCCAGGGCTTCGGCGAGGTCATCCCCAGCCCGTGCCACGAGTGCTCCGGCCAGGGCCGCGTGCGCAGCCGCCGCACGATGACGGTCAAGATCCCCGCCGGCGTCGACTCCGGCACCCGCATCCACCTCTCCGGCGAAGGGGAGGTCGGTCCCGGGGGTGGGCCGGCCGGCGATCTCTTCGTCGAGCTGCGGGTCGCCGACCACGACACCTTCACCCGCCGCGGCGACGACCTGCACGCGTCCGTGCCGGTGCCGATGACGGCTGCCGCGCTCGGCGTCGACATGAGCTTCATGACCTTCGACGGGGAGCAGGAGATCACCATCAAGCGGGGCACGCAGCCGGGTGACACCATCATCCTGCCCGGTCTGGGCGTGACCCACCTGCGTCACGAGGGCCGGGGTGACCTGATCATCCACGTCGACGTGCGGACACCGACGCGGCTGGACGCCGACCAGGAGGACCTGCTGCGTCGGCTCGCGAGCGTGCGCGACGAGGAGCAGCCCGACGGCCAGCTCGACGACGTGGACGCCGGCTTCGTCGGCCGGTTGCGCTCGGCCTTCAAGCGCTGACCCGCACGCCCACCGACCGGTGACCGCACCCCTCTTCCTCGTCGACCCCGGGACCCTCGACGGGCTCGGGCCCGACGACGTCGTCGAGCTCACCGGGGCCGAGGCGCACCACGCCGCGACGGTCGTGCGGTTGCGGGCCGGCGAGGAGGTCCTCGTCGCCGACCGCGGCGGAGCGCGTGTGCACTGCGTCGCCGCGTCGGTGGCCGCCGGTCTCGTCTCGCTGCGCGTGACGGGACGGGCCGACGAGCCGGCCCCCTCCCTTCGCCTCACGCTCGTGCAGGCCCTCGCCAAGGACGGCCGTGACGAGGACGCCGTCGAGGCCGTGACCGAGCTCGGGATCGACGGGGTCGTGCCCTGGCAGGCGGATCGCTCGATCGTGCGGTGGAAGGGCCCGAAGGTCGACAAGGGCCTGCGCAAGTGGGCCAACGTCATCGAGCGCGCCGCCAAGCAGTCCCGGCGCGGGCGCTGGCCCGACCTCGGTGACCTCGTCACCACCCCCTCGCTCGCCGAGCGGTGCGCGCAGGAGGGGGTCACCCCCTTCGTCCTGCACGAGGAGGCGAGCACCCCGCTGGCGACCGTGGAGCTGCCCGACGCCGGGGAGGTCCTCCTCGTCGTCGGGCCCGAAGGGGGCATCTCGCCGCAGGAGGTCGACCGCCTCGTCGAGGCGGGGGCGGTGCCCGTCCGGCTCGGCAGCACGGTCCTGCGCGCCTCGAGCGCCGGTCCGGCGGCGGTCGCCGTCATCAGCACCCGCACCCGGTGGAGGTAGGTGGGGTACATGGCTAGGGTCACTGCAAACGCCCCGGTAGCGAATGGAGCAGCGGACCCGATGACGGCCAGACGCCCCGCCATGAAGAACCAGTTCTTCGAGTGGCACGGCGGTACCGACGAGGACCACGCGGTGCTCGCGGGCTGGGCTGCGGCCACACCTGAGGACATGGGCCCGGTGCTGGCCCGATTCCGCGGTGGTGTCCACGCGCGGTTGTGGGCGAAGGGAGCACTGCTCGCCCTCGACCTGGGCCTGGCCCTGGGGCTCCTGCGGGCCATGGTCGGTCCCGGCGAGGACCTGACACGTGACGTCGTCGCCATCTTCGTCGGCGCCGCCGTGCTCGTCGGGGGTGCGCTGCTCTCCCTCCTGCTGGCCGCGCGCCGCCGCCGGCACGACGTCCACCGCGGTGGGGTCGTGCTGCGGGCCACCGCCGACGCACCGGCCGCGGTCGTGCCGTGGTCGAGCGTCGACCCCGGCCGGGTCTTCGTCGCCCCCACCACGGCCACGGCCACGCGCTGGCTCGCGGCCCGCGTGCAGCGCGCTGTCCGACCCGCGGCGGCCGTCATCAACGGGTCGGTCCGCGGGCCCGGCGGGTCCGACGACCCGGATGGGACGAACGCCGTGCTGCGCCACCGCCCGGGCACCGGCGACGGCCCCTTCGGCTGGTGGCAGATCGGGGTCGCCGACCCCGTGTCCGTGCTCGTGGCCATGGAGTCGGCGATGGTGGCCGAGGGCTACCCCGCCGCAGGCATGGCCAGCAGGGCGCTCTTTCGCGAGACGACCCTGCGGGCGATGGGGCGCGACGCGGCCACCGAGCTCGACCGGGCCCTGGCCGACCCCGTCGTCGGGGCCACGCCGGACGGTGACTGACGCCGGCGACCGGGTCCGGCGCTCGTGGTCGATCCGCCGTCCCGCGTAGACTGGGACGCACGATGCCTCGACCAGACCAACCCGACCTGCGCGCCCTCGACTCGATCCGCGACGACCCGCGACGTGACGACAGCCGTTCGCCCACGGTGCAGCAGACGATCGTCCTGCCCGAGAACGTGCCCATGGTGAGCCTCCTGGGGCCGACCGACGAGCTGCTGCGGACGATGGAGCGGTCCTTCCCCAAGACCGAGATCCTCGTGCGCGGCAACGAGTTCCGCCTGCGCGGGCCGGAGGACGACCTCGACGTCATCGACCGGCTCCTCGAGGAGCTCATGGAGGTCCTCGAGGCCGGCCAGCCGCTGGGCCGCGACGCGGTCGAACGCTCGATCACGATGCTGCGGGGCCGCACCCGCGAGCGTCCCGCCGACGTGCTGACGACCAACATCGTCTCCAACCGCGGTCGCACGATCCGTCCCAAGACCCTCGGGCAGAAGCACTACGTGGACGCCATCGGTGACAACACGGTGATCTTCGGCATCGGCCCGGCCGGCACCGGCAAGACCTACCTGGCGATGGCCAAGGCGGTCGCGGCCCTGCAGGCCAAGGAGGTCAACCGCATCATCCTCACCCGGCCGGCCGTGGAGGCGGGGGAGAAGCTCGGCTTCCTCCCCGGCACGTTGGGCGACAAGATCGACCCCTACCTGCGCCCGCTCTACGACGCCCTGCACGACATGCTCGACCCGGAGTCGATCCCCCGGCTCATGGCCGCCGGGACCATCGAGGTCGCGCCGCTGGCCTTCATGCGCGGGCGCACGCTCAACGACTCCTTCATCATCCTCGACGAGGCGCAGAACACCTCGCCGGAGCAGATGAAGATGTTCCTCACCCGGCTGGGCTTCGGCTCCAAGATGGTCATCACCGGCGACACCAGCCAGGTCGACCTGCCGGGTGGCGTCAAGTCCGGCCTGAAGGTCGTCCAGCGCATCCTGTCCGACATCGAGGGGGTCCACTTCGCCTTCCTCGACGCGAGCGACGTCGTGCGCCACCGCCTCGTCGGGGAGATCGTGGGCGCCTACGACCGGTACGACGCGACGAAGGGTCAGCAGCAGTGAGCATCGAGGTCCTCAACGAGACCGACCAGGAGGTCGACGAACGCGAGTTCGTCGAGATCTCCCGCTACGTCCTGGGAGAGATGCGGGTCCACCCGCAGGCCGAGCTGTGCATCCGCATGGTCGACGAGGACACCATGACCGTCCTGCACGAGCAGTGGATGGACCTGCCCGGCCCGACCGACGTCATGAGCTTCCCGATGGACGAGCTCGAGCCCGGCCGTGAGGGTGAGGAGCCCCAGGAGGGGATCCTCGGTGACATCGTCCTGTGCCCCTCCGTGGCCGCGAAGCAGGCCGTCGAGGCCGGCCACGCGACGATCGAGGAGATGCTCCTGCTGACCACGCACGGCATCCTGCACCTCCTGGGCTTCGACCACGCGGAGCCCGAGGACGAGAAGGAGATGTTCGAGCTGCAGCGGCAGCTGCTCCTCACCTTCCTCGCGGGTCGCGGGAGGGAGACCCGGGCGTGACCGGTTTCATCGTCGGCGCGGTCATCGCGATCGTCGCCGCGTTCGTCCTCACGCTGATCGACGCCGCGATCGGCTCCGCCTCCCGCGTCGCCGCCGAGGAGGCCGACAGCGAAGGGAGACGCGGTGCCACGGAGCTGCGCGCCATCCTCGCCGAGAGCGCCGGCCCCATCTCGGTCATCGCCTTCCTGCGGGCCATCGCCGAGGCGTCGGCGGCCGTGCTCATCGCCCTCGTCGTCGTCGACCAGGTCGAGCGCACCTGGCTCGCGCTCATCATCTCCGTGGCGATCATGGTCGTCGTCACCTTCATGCTCGTCGGGGTCTCCCCGCGCACCCTGGGACAGCAGCACAGCACCCCGATCGCCCTGGCCGCCGCCCCCTTCGTCATCTGGCTGCGGCGCATCCTCGGCCCCTTCGCACGGCTGCTGGTCACCCTCAGCAATGCCTTCACGCCCGGCGGCGGCTACCGGGACGGGCCCTTCCGCTCGGAGGCCGAGCTGCGCGACCTGCTCGACCTCGCGGGGGAGAACGCCCTCATCGAGGACGAGGAGCGCGATATGCTCCACTCGGTCTTCGAGCTCGGTGACACCCTCGCCCACGAGGTGATGGTCCCGCGCACCGACATGATCACCATCGAGTCGGACAAGCCGGCGCGCAAGGGACTCAACCTCTTCATCCGCTCGGGCTTCTCCCGGGTGCCCGTCGTCGGCGAGTCCAGCGACGACATCGTCGGGCTGCTCTACCTCAAGGACGTCGTGCGCTCCCTGCTGGCGGACGAGGGGACGGCGGACAGGCCGGTCTCGACGTTCATGCGACCGGCCCCCTTCGTCCCCGAGAGCAAGCCCGTCGACGAGCTGCTGCGCGAGATGCAGGTCAACCAGACGCACGCCGCGATCGTCGTCGACGAGTACGGCGGCACCGCGGGCCTCGTGACGATCGAGGACATCCTCGAGGAGATCGTCGGTGAGATCGCCGACGAGTACGACCGGGAGGGGCCCGGTGTGGAGGACCTCGGTGGCGGGCGCCACCGCGTCCCGGCCGCCTTCGGCGTGGACGACCTCGCCGAGCTCTACGACGTGGACCTCGAGGACGAGGAGGTCGACACCGTCGGGGGGCTCCTCGGCAAGGTGACCGGCCGGGTGCCGATCAGCGGCTCGCACTGCGAGGTGGCAGGGTTGTCGCTCACGGCTGAGAAGATGTCCGGACGACGGCACCGCATCGCGACCGTCATCGTCGAGCGTGCGGTGACGCAGGACGCGGACGAGATGGACCAGGAGATCGGGGCATGAGCGTGGACGGTGCGCAGTGGAGGGCGGGCTTCGCCTGTCTCGTCGGACGGCCCAACGCCGGCAAGTCGACACTGACCAACGCCCTCGTCGGGGACAAGGTGGCGATCACCTCGAGCAAGCCCCAGACGACTCGGCACATCATCCGCGGGATCGTCACGCGCCCGGAGGCGCACGAGCAGCTGATCCTCGTCGACACCCCGGGGCTGCACAAGCCGCGCACGCTGCTGGGGGAGCGGCTCAACGACCTCGTCCGCGAGACGCTGCTCGAGGTCGACGTGATCGGCTTCTGCCTGCCGGCGGACCAGAAGATCGGCCCGGGTGACGGCTTCATCGCCTCCGACCTGCGCGAGCTGCAGCGGGCCAAGAATGTACCGGTCGTCGCCATCGCGACCAAGAGCGACGCCGTGGACAAGCAGCGCCTGGCCGAGCACCTCATCGCCATCGACCAGCTCGGGGACTGGGCGGCGATCGTGCCCTGCTCGGCCGTGCGCGGCGACCAGGTCGACGACGTCCTGGCTGTGCTGTCGCAGCACCTGCCACCCTCGCCCGCGCCGCTCTACCCCGAGGATGCCATCAGCGACGAGCCCGAGGAGCGGATGATCGCCGAGCTCGTGCGCGAGGCCGCGCTCGAGGGCGTGCGCGACGAGCTGCCTCACAGCCTCGCGGTCGTCGTGGAGGAGATCGTGCCGCGGGAGGGGCGCCCGGACGACTCGCCGATGCTCGACGTCCGCGTGCACGTCTTCGTCGAGCGCGACAGCCAGAAGGCGATCATCATCGGCCGGGGCGGCTCCCGCCTGCGGGAGGTGGGGACGACGGCCCGCCAGGGGATCGAGAAGATCCTCGGGCAGCGGGTCTTCCTGGACCTGCACGTCAAGGTGGCCAAGGACTGGCAACGGGACCCGAAGCAGATGCAGCGACTGGGGTTCTGAGCCCCCTGCGCCGCTCTCCTGCGTTTGGCGCAGGAGCGGTTGTGGGTCAGAGTGTTTGGTTGGGCGCACGTGCGTGTGCCCGATCGTCGCCACCGTCAAACGTAAGGAGAGGCCGAGGCGCGGCCGATTCACAATGACGACAGACACGTCAGTCCACGAGGGGGCCGAGCCGCCGGGCACGCCCGACGGCTCCCCGCCCCCGCAGTCGAAGAAGGCCATCCTCGCCCCACGGGTCTTCTGGCCCTCGGCCGTCCTGCTGGGCGTCTTCGTGGGGATCGCGATGATCTGGCCGGAGCAGATGGACTCGGTCCTCAGCTCGTTGAACGGCACGATCATCGGCGAGCTCGGCTGGTTCTACGTCCTCGTCGTGTCCGGATTCGTCTTCTGGTCGATCTGGATGGCGGCCTCCCCGATGGGAAGCATCGTCCTCGGTGACCCGGAGGAGGACCCCGAGTACTCCCTCCCGTCCTGGTTCGCGATGCTCTTCGCCGCCGGCATGGGCATCGGCCTGATGTTCTGGGGGGTGGCCGAGCCGCTGAACCACTTCGCCAGCCCGCCGCCCGGCACGTCCGAGGACGCGGCCGCACGCGCCCGCGAGGCGATGGACACCACCTTCCTGCACTGGGGTCTGCACGCGTGGGCGATCTACGTGGTCGTCGGCCTGTCCGTCGCCTACGCGGTGCACCGCAAGAAGCGACCGGTCTCGATCCGGTGGGCACTCGAGCCGATCTTCGGCAACAAGGTCAAGGGTGTCCTCGGTGACGTCATCGACGTCCTGGCCATCATCGGGACCCTCTTCGGTGTCGCCACATCGCTCGGATTCGGTGTCTCCCAGGTCGGCGCCGGTCTGGGCCACCTCGGCGTGGCAGAGGTCTCCGAGGAGACCGGCAGCGTCTCCACGTCCCTGCTCGTCATCCTCATCACCGGCATCACGGCGGTCGCGGTCGTCTCGGTCGCCAGCGGCGTGGACAAGGGCATCCGTTTCCTGTCCAACGCCAACATGGTCATCGCGGCGCTGTTCCTGCTCGTCGTGCTCTTCCTGGGTCCGACCAGCTTCCTGCTGGGGGACTTCGTCCAGCAGATCGGCTCGTACCTGCGGAACTTCTTCGGTCTGGCCTTCCGGACCCTCGCCTTCGAGGGGAGCGACGGCCAGAGCTGGCTCTCGGGGTGGACGACCTTCTACTGGGGCTGGTGGATCAGCTGGTCGCCCTTCGTCGGCGTCTTCATCGCACGCATCTCCCGGGGCCGGACCGTGCGGGAGTTCATCACCGGAGTCCTCCTCGTGCCGACCCTCGTCGGGATGCTCTGGTTCTCCGTGCTCGGTGGGTCCGGCATCCACCGGGAGATCTTCGGCAAGGGCGGCATCATCGCCGATGACGGGACGGTCTCGACGGACCTGGCCCTCTTCCAGCTGCTCGACGGGCTGCCCGCATCGGCCCTGCTCAGCTGGGTCGCCATGCTCCTCGTCGTCGTCTTCTTCGTCACGAGCTCGGACTCCGGCTCCTTCGTCGTCGACATGTTGGCCTCGGGCGGCCAGGCGAACCCGCCGGTGTGGAGCCGCGTCATGTGGGCGGTCTTCGAGGGCACGGTCGCCGCGGCGCTCATCATCGTCGGCGGTGCCGCAGGCACCGGGTTGTCGGCCCTGCAGACGATGGCCATCCTCGTCGCCGCTCCGTTCAGCGTCGTCATGGTCTTCATGGCCTGGGGGACGGCCAAGGCCCTCATGGAGGAGTACGGCCGGGTCGTCCACGGTCGGGAGCGCCGCTTCCGCAGGTCGATCAAGCAGGAGGTCAAGGAGGAGATGGACGATCTCGTCCGCGTCATCACGCGCCGGCCGCCACGCGAGGGCCAGACGTCGGCGCCGCCGCGGGAGAAGTAGGCGGGCGCCACCGCCCACCGTCCGCATCGCGGACAGGCCCGTCCGGGGCCCGAGCCCAATTGGGGGTTCGGGCCCCGGACAGTATCCTTGCGGCCATGCACATTGGACTCTTTGGTGCCACCGGCCAGGTCGGATCCGTCATGCGTGAGCTGCTCGAGGAGCGGGACTTCCCCGTGACCTCGATCCGCTACTTCGCCTCCGCGCGGTCCGCCGGGTCGACCCTCCCGTGGAAGGACCAGGAGGTGACGGTCGAGGACACCGCCACCGCCGACTTCTCCGGTCTGGACATCGCCCTCTTCTCCAACGGCGGCTCCTCCAGCAAGGAGTACGCGCCGCAGGTCGCGGCCGCCGGCGCGATCGTCGTCGACAACTCCAGCGCCTGGCGCAAGGACCCCGAGGTCCCGCTCGTCGTCTCCGAGGTCAACGCCGACGACCTGGCCGACACCCCCAAGGGGATCGTCGCCAACCCGAACTGCACGACCATGGCCGCGATGCCGGTCCTGAAGCCGCTCCACGACGAGGCGGGGCTGGTCTCCCTTCGCGTGGCCACCTACCAGGCCGTCTCCGGCTCCGGTGGCAAGGGCCTGGAGGAGCTGGACAGCCAGCTGCGCGCCGGCTACGCCTCGGGCGACCCCAAGGACCTCGCCACCGACGGCGACGCGCTCACGCTGCCCGAGCCGCAGGTCTACGACGCGCACATCGGCTTCAACGTCGTGCCGGTCGCGGGCGCGGTCGTCGACGACGGCAGCCTCGAGACCGACGAGGAGCAGAAGCTGCGCAACGAGTCGCGCCGCATCCTGCACATCCCGCAGCTGCGGGTCTCCGGCACGTGCGTCCGGGTCCCGGTCTTCACCGGTCACGCCCTTGCGGTCCACGCCGAGTTCGACCGGGAGATCACCCCGGAGCAGGCCACCACGATCCTCGAGGGCGCGCAGAACGTCGTGGTCACCGAGGTGCCCAACCCCCTGCAGTCGGCCGGCAAGGACGACGTCTTCGTCGGTCGCATCCGCGTCGACCAGGCCGCCCCCGAGGGCAAGGGCCTCACCTTCTTCGTCGCCGGTGACAACCTGCGCAAGGGCGCCGCGCTCAACGCCGTGCAGATCGCCGAGGAGCTGGTCGCCCGCAAGGGCTGACACCCCGCGTCACGCGCCGAAGGACCCGCATCTCCCACCGGGGGGTGCGGGTCCTTCGTCGTCCGGATCGTGACCAGCGTCTCCCCGGGCGGGGGCGAGGAGTATTGTTGGTGGTCATGCGGACGGATCTCCTCCTTCTCTGCCGCGGCGAGGCCTGACAGACGGCCACCTCGTCGCGGAGTTCGTGGTGCCGCCCCACCCACTGACGTGACGAAGGACAACGCATGATCCACCCCCAGCAGTCCACCCGGATGCCGATCCAGAAGTACATCCCCTTCCAGGACCAGATCGCCGTCGAGCTGCCCGACCGCACCTGGCCGGACAAGGTCATGACCCAGGCGCCGCGCTGGTGCGCGGTCGACCTGCGTGATGGCAACCAGGCCCTCATCGACCCGATGGACGCCGACCGCAAGATGGCGATGTTCCAGCTGTTGGTCCGGATGGGCTACAAGGAGATCGAGGTCGGCTTCCCGAGTGCGAGCGAGACCGACTTCAACTTCTGCCGCCAGCTGATCGACGGGGGACACATCCCCGACGACGTGACGATCCAGGTGCTCACCCAGTGCCGTGACCACCTGATCGAGAAGACCTTCGACGCGATCGCCGGGAGCAAGCAGGCGATCGTGCACTTCTACAACTCGACGTCGATCGTCCAGCGCCGGGTGGTCTTCAACACCGACCAGGACGGCATCATCGACATCGCCCTGCAGGGCGCGCGGCTGTGCAAGAAGCTCGAGGAGACGGTCCCGGACACCAACGTCTACTACCAGTACTCGCCGGAGTCCTACACCGGTACCGAGCTGGACTTCGCCGCCCGCATCTGCAACGCGGTCATCGACATCATCGACCCGACGCCGGACCACAAGATGATCATCAACCTCCCGGCGACCGTCGAGATGGCCACGCCCAACGTCTACGCCGACTCCATCGAGTGGATGAGCCGCAACCTCGACCGGCGCGAGTCGATCATGCTCTCCCTGCACCCGCACAACGACCGCGGCGAGGGCGTCGCCGCAGCGGAACTCGGGTACCTGGCCGGCGCCGACCGCATCGAGGGCTGCCTCTTCGGCAACGGCGAGCGCACCGGCAACGTCGACCTGGTCACCCTGGGCATGAACCTCTTCAGCCAGGGCATCGACCCGCAGATCGACTTCTCCCAGATGGACGAGATCCGGCGCACCGTCGAGCACTGCACGCAGCTGCCGGTTCACCCGCGCCACGCGTGGGGTGGCGACCTCGTCTACACGGCCTTCTCCGGGTCGCACCAGGACGCGATCAAGAAGGGCTTCGACGACATGCAGCGTCGGGCCAAGGAGGCCGGGACCAGCATCGACGGCATCGACTGGGGCGTGCCCTACCTGCCGATCGACCCGCACGACATCGGCCGCGACTACGAGGCGGTCGTGCGCGTCAACAGCCAGTCCGGCAAGGGTGGTGTCGCCTACCTGCTGCACTCCGAGGTCGGCCTGGAGCTGCCGCGGCGCCTGCAGATGGAGTTCTCCGCGGTCGTCCAGCGCAAGACGGACTCCGACGGCGGCGAGATGAGCGGTCTGGCCCTGTGGGAGGTCTTCAACGACGAGTACCTGCACGGTGAGGACAAGGACGGCTGGGGCCGTTACCAGCCGGTGCGCACCACGCTCATCGGTGAGGACGACGGCCTCGACCGCATCGAGGGCCACATCCTCGACCGTGGCCAGGAGGTCGCGATCTCCGGCAGCGGGAACGGCCCGATCGCGGCCTTCCTCGATGCCATCGAGCCGCTGGGCATCGACGTGCGTGTCCTCGACTACGCCGAGCACGCCCTCTCCGCCGGTGGCGACGCCCGCGCGGCGTCCTACGTCGAGTGCGCCGTCGGCGAACGTGTCCTCTGGGGCGTCGGCCTGCACGACTCGATCGTCAAGGCCTCGCTGCGCGCCATCCTCTCCGCGGTCAACCGAGCCGAGCGCGATGCCGAGGTCGCCCAGGTCTGAGGGGAGCGTCGAGGGCGCTGCCCTGAGGTGCGACGGAGGAGCCTCGAAGGCGCTGCCCTGAGGTGCGACGGAGGAGCCTCGAAGGGGGCCGGGTCACACCCGGCCCCCCTTCGTCGTCCCCGGGTCGGGCCGGTAGGGCATGACCTGAACCGGTCGCGGTAGGTCGTCGGTGGTCGACAGGCCTCAGCGCACCCCCGCCACCCGGTACTGGATGGAGATCCGGGGACCGACCGCGGCGCTCGTCTTGGGCACCGCGTGCTCCCAGGTGCGTTGGCAGGCACCGCCCATGACGGCCAGGTCGCCGTGCCCGAGGGAGAGGCGCTGGGAAGCACCGCCGTCCCGTGGCCGGAGGGCCAGGTGGCGGGCGGAGCCGAGGGAGACGATCGCGACCATCGTGTCGTCGGTGCGACTGCGGCCGATCCGGTCGCCGTGCCAGGCGACGGAGTCGCTGCCGTCGCGGTAGAGGCACAGGCCGGCGGTGACGAAGGGCTCCCCGAGCTCGGGGGCGTAGTGCGCGGTGAGCCGCTCGCGCATCTGCGTGAGCAGCGGGTGGGGGAGCGTCTCGCCCGCGGAGTAGAAGCGGGTCAGCCGCGGCACGTCGACCACCGAGTCGTACATGGTGCGTCGCTCCGCTCGCCACGGCACCTCGTGCAGCAGCGTCGCGAGGACGTCGTCGGCGCCGCACGCCCACCCGGGCAACAGGTCCACCCACGCGCTGCCGTCGAGGTGGCGCCGGTGACGCGCCTGCAGGTCGCCGAGCGTCGGGGCGTCGGCGGTGTCGAAGAGCGAGGACTGGAGCGCCTGCATGAGGCCAGCGTAGCAGTTGCTCGAACGCCTGTTCGAGAACCGCAGCGGGTGTGGGGGTGCGTGTCGCTGGGAATCGCGGCGACAATGGCTGAGAATGGACCGATGCCCCTCTACCGCGACTCCGGGGTCGTGCTGCGCACCCACAAGCTGGGTGAGGCCGACCGGATCATCACCGTGCTCACCCGCGGGCGCGGCAAGATCCGGACCGTGGCGAAGGGGGTGCGCCGCACCAGGTCGAAGTTCGGCGCCCGTCTCGAGCCGGGGATGCACGTCGACCTGCAGTGCTACGAGGGACGCAACCTCGACACCGTGACCCAGACCGAGTCGCTCGACGCCTGGGGCGACGTCCTCGCGCGGGACTACCGACGCTGGACCAGCGCCGCCGCGATCCTCGAGACCGCCGACCGCCTCACCGAGGAGCACGAGCCGGCCGTGCAGCAGTACCTGCTCCTCGCCGGGGCGCTGCGCTCCCTGGCCCACGACGAGCACGCCCCCGAGCTCGTGCTCGACGCCTACCTGCTGCGGGCCCTCGCGGTCGCCGGGTGGGCGCCGAGCTTCCACGACTGCGCCCGCTGCGGCGAAGGGGGCCCGCACCGCGCCTTCCACGTCGCCTCGGGCGGGGTCCTGTGCCGCAGCTGCCGCGTGCCCGGCTCGTCGGCGCCCGCACCCGAGACCCTCGACCTGCTCGCAGGGCTGCTCACCGGGGACTGGGTCATCGCGGACGACTCCCAGGAGCGGCACCGCCGCGAGGGGTCGGGCCTGACGGCCGCCTTCCTCCAGTGGCACCTCGAGCGCGGGGTGCTCTCCCTCCGCCACGTCGACCGCACGCACGTCGACCGCGCCCAGGTCGACCGCACCCCACCGCAGAGGACCGGATGAGTCGCTACGCCACCCCCTTCGCCCACCCGAGCGGAGCCACCGCACCGCCGGTGCCCGCGGACCTGGTGCCCGGCCACGTCGCCGTCGTCATGGACGGCAACGGACGTTGGGCCAACCAGCGCGGGCTCCCGCGCACGAAGGGCCACGAGGCGGGGGAGGGGGCGCTCCTCGATGTCGTCGCCGGCGCTCTGGAGATCGGCGTGCAGCACCTGTCGACCTACGCCTTCTCCACCGAGAACTGGCGGCGCTCGCCCGACGAGGTGCGCTTCCTGATGGGCTTCAACCGCGACGTCATCCGCCGCCGGCGCGACCAGCTGCATGCGTGGGGCGTGCGGATGCGCTGGGTCGGGCGACGGCCGAAGCTGTGGGGCTCGGTGATCAAGGAGCTCGAGATCGCCCAGGAGATGACCAAGCACAACGACGCGATGACGTTGTACTTCTGCGTCAACTACGGCGGGCGTGCCGAGATCGCCGACGCCGTGCGGGGGATCGCCGCGGACGTCGCCGCAGGGCGGCTGAAGGGCTCGCGGATCGACGAGCGGACGATCGCGCGCTACCTCTCCGAGCCGGACATGCCGGACGTCGATCTCTTCCTGCGCAGCTCGGGGGAGCAGCGCACGAGCAACTTCCTGCTGTGGCAGTCGGCCTACGCCGAGATGGTCTTCCAGGACACCCTGTGGCCGGACTACGACCGCCGTCACCTGTGGGAGGCGATCGAGACCTATGCGGGACGGGAACGGCGGTACGGCGGGGCCGTGGACGCGCCGACGGACGACCCGGCTACGCGCGGTCGCTGACGGACGCCTCCGTCGACTGCCGGGCGCAGTGGGCGCAGCAGTAGAAGTGGCCGTCGACCTCGGTCCCGTGGCCGATCACCTTGCACCCGCAGTGCTCGCACTCGGGTGCGACCGCGTGGATGGCGCACTCGAAGCAGTCGAAGGTGTGCCGCGAACCCGCCGCCACCACCTCGAAGCTCTTGTCGTAGTCGTTGCCGCAGACTTCGCACTGGGCCATGGGTCCGTCCTCCTCTGATCGGATGAGGAGGACCTACCCGTGACCGGTGCGTCGAAACGGCCGGACGTGCTAGGTGGAGCGGCGGACCGTCGATCGAGCCGCGGCCTGCACCCGGTCCGGGACGACGCGCCGGACCCAGGAGCTGCGGGCGAGCCGGTGCGCCGGCCCGCTGTCGAGGACCCGTCCGAGCGCCCGTGTGCTCGGTCCCGGAGCAGAGGTCGCGGTCCCCTGTGGTCGGGGAGCCCGCTGCGCACGCTCGAGCTGCCGCTGGGTGCGCTCGAGCTCCCGCTGCGCCTGCTTCAGCTCCTGCTGCAGTCGTCGTCCTTCGGTGCGCAGGTCACCGATGCGCTCGTTGGCGACCGTGTGGTAGGCAGCGTGCTCGATGGCATCCGCCGACCACCCGTCGGACATGCGGAGGCGGTCGATGCTCCACCGGTCCCCGAAGGCCCGGAAGTCGTCGGCGAAGGAGTCCTCGATGATCTCCGCGATGCCGTCCTCGAGGGCCTCGGGGACCATGGGCAGGGGGGTCTCGTTGGCCCGTGGTGTGTACAGGGGCTGGTCGAGGCCGAGCGGCCGCAGGTGCTCGTGGACGTCGGCGAAGAGCGTGGACAGCTCGCGGAGGTCGTAGATCCGGGTGTAGTTGACCCCGTCCGGACGCACCGAACGCACCTGGCTCTGGAAGTGCACATCCGTGCGCAGATCAGGATCGCTCTCCCAGGGACGGGCGTGCACGAAGGCGCGCCAGTCCTCCAGGACCTGCTCGGGGCTCTCCGGCACGCGCGGGAACCACGGACGATCGGCGTAGCGCTCGACGTACCGCACGTGGCGCACGAGGAACTTCGACTGCCAGGCGGACCACAGCCGGCTGCGTGGATCGCGGACGGCGGCGAAGACGAACCAGCCGTTGTCCGGTGAGATCTCGGCCAGCTGCTCGCTGTCGAGCGTGCTGAGCTGCGGGGTCCTGCGCCATCGCGAGCGCTGGCCGTGGATGCCCAGGAGTCGGCTCTGCTGCCCCCCCATGGCGCCGATGAAGGACTCCGGGTCCTCGCCGGCCAGGTCGGCGACCATCCACCGAAGGCTCGTGCACGCCGCCTTCGTCACGGACATGTAGACCATCTTGTGGTCCGGGAGGACGAAGGAGTTCGGTGGCGGGGGGATGTCGTTGAGCAGGGGCGTGGGGCTGGCGTCGGCGCTCATGGTCTCGGGTGGGTCCGTCGGTCGGGGGGCGTGGGACCCCTCAGAACTACCATGGCGAACGCGGCCGCACCACCGTAGGTGTCCGTCCCGTGGTCCCGCAGGTCAGCGGCGGGAGGTGCACGGGCCGCAGCGCCCGAAGAGCTCCAGCGTGTGGGCCACCTCCGTGAAGCCGTGCTCCGCCGCCACCCGGTCGGTCCAGCGCTCCACGGCCGGGCCCTCCACCTCGACGGTGCGACCGCAGTCACGGCACACCAGGTGGTGGTGGTGACCGGTGCTGCAGCGACGGAAGATCTGCTCGCCGTCGTCCGTGCGCAGCTGGTCGACGATGTCCTCGTCGACCATGGCCTGCAGGGTGCGGTAGACGGTCGCCAATCCGATTTTGTCGCCGGCGGCGTGGAGGCTGGCGTGGATCTCCTGCGCGGTGCGGAACTCCTCGACGCGGTCGAGGTCGGACTCGATGGCGATGCGCTGCTTCGTCGGGCGGCGGCTGCGGAGGTCGGTCATCGGTGGCTCCCTTCGAAGGGGGACGGGTCGGGGTGGTCGGGCGCGTGCTCGTCCCAGTGGTCACCGTGCTCGGCGTGCCGGTGGCCGTCGTGGAGGTAGTCGACGTGGTCCCCGTGGAGGACCGCCTCGTGACCGCAGTCCTCCCAGTGCGTGTGCTCGTGGCCCTCGGCGGCCGTGTGCCGCCGCCGGACGACCAGGTGGACGAGCCAGGCGCCGACCGCGGAGGCGATGAAGGCCGCGATGGCCAGCAGCACGATCGTGGCGCCCGAGGGGGTGTCGCCATAGAAGCTGACGACCACTCCGCCGGTGCTCGTGGCCAGCCCGACCACCACGGCCCACACCAGACTGGTGCGGAAGGAGCGCCCGAGGCGCTGGCCGGTGGCGTTGGGCAGGATCATCAGTGCACTGATGAGCAGCAGACCGATGACCCGCATGGAGATGACGACCGTGACGCCGGTGAGCACCGCGAGCAGGACGTTCGTGGCGAGCACGGGCAGGCCGGAGGCGCGGGCGTACTCCTCGTCCTGGGCGACGGCGAAGAGTCGCTCGCGCAGCACGAGCACGGTCACGAGCACGACCGCGGCGAGGACCGCGAAGGCGACGAGGTCGCTGCGGGAGACGGTGTTGAGCGCGCCGAAGAGATACCCCTGCAGGTTGGTCGAGGACCCCTGCGGCGCCTTGGCGATGATGACGACGCCGGCCGCGATGCCGCCGTAGAACATGACGGCCAGCGCGAGGTCGCCGCTGGTACGGCCGAAGTGCCGCAACAGCTCGATCGAGACCGCGGCCACGATGACGACGACCAGCGCGGTCAGGACGGGGGAGCCCTGCATGAGCACGCCGATGCCCACGCCCGCGAGGGCGACGTGCCCCATGCCGTCACCGATGAGGGACATGCCGCGCTGGACGAGGAAGACACCGACAAGTGGTGCGGACGCCCCGACGAGCATGGCCGCGATGAGGGAGTTGCGCATGAACTCCAGGCTGAGGAGGTCGATCACCGGGGTCCCCCCTTCGTCGGGAGGAATGTCGTGGGGACCGGCGAGGGGGCCGGGTCGTCCTCGCCCTCGTGGTGGGTGTGCACCACCTCGTGCGGGACGACCTCCTCCGGCGGCCCGTCGTGGCTGATCCGACCACCGCTGACGACGACCGCCCGGGTGACCAGGTCGGCCAGCGCGTCCAGCTCGTGGGTGACGACGACGAGGGTGGCGCCGCGCTCGACGAGACGGCGCATCACCGCGACCAGCACCTGCTGGTGCCCGCGGTCGACGCCGGCCGTCGGCTCGTCCATGAGGAAGACCTGCGGCTGGCTGGCCAGGGCGCGGGCGATGAGCACGCGACGCTGCTGCCCGCCGGAGAGCGTGGCGACGTCGTGGTCGGCCAGGGCGCCCAGACCGACGACGGCCATGGCCTCCCGCACGACGGCCCGGTTGCTCGCGGAGCGGATCCGCCACGGTGCCCACCAGGGCGTGCGCACCGTGCGACCCATCGTGACGATCTCGGAGGCCGTCGCCGTGACCGCGGAGGCGAGGGTGTGGCGCTGCGGGACGTAGCCGATGCCGTGCTGGGCGGCGCGCGACCCGATCGGGGACCCGAGCACGCGGGCGCTGCCGGCGTGCTGGTCGGCGAGCCCGAGGAGGCCCTTGACGAGGGTGGACTTGCCTGAGCCGTTGGCTCCGAGCACGGCGACGACCTCACCGCGTCGGACGGTCAGGTCGATGTCCCCGACCACGGTGCGGTCCTCGTAGCCGAAGGCCGCCCCGTGCAGCTCGACGACGGGGTCGTGGCTCATGCTCGGCACCCCTGCCCCTCGACGACGGCGTCGCGGTTGCTGCGCATGATCTCGAAGTAGTCGGATCCTGCGGACTCCTCCGTCACCCCTGCGATCGGGTCCAGGACGGCCACGTCGGCCCCGGAGTCGCGCGCGACCGTGTCGGCGAGGTCGCGGGGGACGAGGGGCTCGGTGTACACGGTGGAGATGTCCTCGTCCTTGATGTGGGCGATCAGGTCGGCCATCGCGGCGGAGCTCGGCTGGGCGTCCGGGGTCAGACCGCTGACCGGTACCTGGTGGAAGCCGTAGCGGTCGGCGAAGTACGCGAACGCCGCGTGCCCGGTGACGAGGTCGCGCTGGTCACAGTCGGACAGGTCCTGCTGCAGCTCTCGGTCGAGCTCGGTCAGCTCGGCCGTGAAGGCCTCGGCGTTGGCCCGGTAGTCCTCGGCGTGCTCGGGGTCGTCCTCGGCGAGACGCTCGGCGATCGCGTCAGCCACGTCGGCGTACCGGGTCGGGTCGAGCCAGAAGTGCGGGTCCTGCCCTCCCTCGCCGTTCCCTCCCTCGGCGTCATGATCCTCGTGTTCGTCGTCGGCCGAGGTGGAGATGTCCAGACGCGCGGCGGTGGAGACGTCGAAGGCGGTGTCCTCCGCCTGCGTTGCCGCTTCGTCGACCGACGGCTGGAAACCTTCGAGGTAGACCAGGTGATCGGCGCGGCTGGCCTCGAGTACCTGCTTGGGACTGAGCTCGAGGTCGTGCGGCTCGGCGCCGGCAGGGGTGAGGTTGGTGACGGAGACGTGCTCGCCGCCGACCCGCTCGGTGGCGTACTCGAGCGGGTAGAACGACGTGGTGACCGACACCGTGCCCTCGTCCCCGCCGGTCGTGTCGGTGGACCCGCAGGCGGCGACGGTCAGGAGCAGGGCAGAGGCGGCCACGGCGGCCGGGGTCCGATACATGAGAATGATTCTCACTCAAGGTGAGAACGATTGTCAAAACACACGGTGGCTCGCGGTCGCGGGGCGACCTGCGCCCCCGTGCACCCCCGAAGTGCCGTGCACGTGCGAAGTCAGCCGGTCATCAGCGGGGGACGGCCGAGATGATCGTCAGGCCGATCACGAGGACGACGACGGCGATGCGCATCAGTCGCTCGCTCGGGCGCAGCCGTGGCCAGCTGAGCGCGAGCATCCACAGCAGGAAGAGCACCACGATGCCGAGGGGGAGTGCTCCCCAGGGGCCCAGGAAGCCTCCGAGGAGCACGAGGGCGAAGACGGTGGCCACCGGCACCCAGGGCGGCAGCCCGGCGAGGAAGCGTGTGGCCGGGAGACTCACGCGCTCGAACGCGTTGGTCGCGACGGGATCTGGGCGGGGCGTGTCGGAGGTGGGCACGCCCACAGGATATGTGGCCCGATGCGGCCGTCGGAGGGGGTCCCGGATAGCCTCTCTCCCATGGCCAAGCCGACCTCCACCGTGGACACCGTCGTCAACCTCTGCAAGCGCCGAGGCTTCGTCTTCCCCTGCGGAGAGATCTACGGCGGGACCCGCTCCGCCTGGGACTACGGCCCCCTGGGCGTGGAGCTGAAGGAGAACATCAAGCGCCAGTGGTGGCGCTCGATGGTCACCGGCCGCGACGATGTCGTCGGTCTGGACTCCTCGATCATCCTGCCGCGCGAGACGTGGGTGGCCTCCGGTCACGTCGGCACCTTCAGCGACCCGCTCATCGAGTGCCTCAACTGCCACAAGCGCCATCGGCAGGACCACCTGCAGGAGGCCGTGGCGGACAAGGCAGCGAAGAAGGGCAGGGAGGGCGCCGCGGTCGATCCCGATCAGGTGCCTTTGTCGGAGATCGTCTGCCCCGACTGCGGCACCCGCGGGGAGTGGACCGAGCCGCGCGAGTTCAACATGATGCTCAAGACCTACCTCGGGGTCATCGAGGACGAGTCGGGACTGCACTACCTGCGCCCGGAGACAGCCCAGGGCATCTTCATCAACTTCAACAACGTCCTGCAGACCTCGCGCAAGAAGCCGCCCTTCGGCATCGCGCAGACCGGCAAGTCGTTCCGCAACGAGATCACGCCGGGCAACTTCATCTTCCGCACCCGTGAGTTCGAGCAGATGGAGATGGAGTTCTTCGTCAAGCCGGGCGAGGACGAGGAGTGGCACGAGTACTGGATCCAGGAGCGCACCCGCTGGTACACCGACCTCGGGATCGACCCGGACAACCTGCGCCACTTCGAGCACCCGCAGGAGAAGCTGAGCCACTACGCGAAGCGCACCGTCGACATCGAGTACCGCTTCAACTTCGCCGGCAACGAGTGGGGTGAGCTCGAGGGCATCGCCAACCGCACCGACTACGACCTCAGCTCGCACAGCAAGCACTCCGGCACGGACCTGTCCTTCTTCGACCAGGCCAACAACGAGAAGTACACCCCCTACGTCATCGAGCCGGCGGCCGGTCTCTCCCGCTCGATCATGACCTTCCTCGTGGACGCCTACGCCGAGGACGAGGCCCCCAATGCGAAGGGGGGCGTGGACAAGCGCACCGTGCTGCGCCTCGACCACCGGTTGGCTCCCGTCAAGGCGGCCGTGCTGCCTCTCTCGCGCAATGCCGACCTCTCGCCGAAGGCACGCGACCTCGCCGCGCAGCTGCGCAGGAACTGGAACGTCGACTTCGACGACGCCCAGGCGATCGGCAAGCGGTACCGCCGCCAGGACGAGATCGGGACGCCCTACTGCATCACGGTCGACTTCGACACCCTCGAGGACAACGCCGTGACCATCCGGGAGCGTGACTCGATGCGCCAGGAGCGCATCTCGATCGACCAGGTAGAGGCCTGGCTGGCGCCTCGCCTCCTCGGCTCCTAGGGCCCATGGCGGACACGGGGGCGCCGATCCGGCTGCTGCTGATCCACGGCAGCCGACTCAACGCCGCCGCGTGGATCCCACTGGAGGAGGCCCTGCTCGGGCGGATCGTCTGCGACCACATCGATCTGCCCGGTCACGGTCTGCAGCAGCACGTCCCCTTCACGATGGAGGGCGCCATCGCTGCGGTGGGCGAGGCGGTCGAGGCCCTCGACCCGGGTCGGCACCGCATCGTGCTCGGCGGGCACAGCCTCGGCGGGTACGTGGCGATGGAGTGGGCGGCGCACCACCACGGCAGGCTGGCCGGCCTCGTTCTCATGGGAGCCACCGCGCAGCCCTCGTCACGGCTGGCCGGTATCTACCGCGCCTTCGGCAGCGCCCTCCGGGCGGGTCTGGAGGACGTGCGCCGGGCCGAGTCCCTCCTGGAGACCGACGCGGCCTCGCTGCGACGGATCATCGGGTCCCGGACCGCGGCGGAGGTCCTGAAGCGAGGGCCCGGGCTCCATGCGATCCCCGACGCTTGGGACGCGGTCATCGACGGGGTGGACCTCCGCTCGCTCGCGGAGGTCGACGTCCCGGTGCTCGCGATCAACGGCGAGTTCGACCAGTTCCGGGTCGGGGAGGGCACGGCACGGGCGCTGCGCCACGACATCGAGATCGTGCGCGTCCCCGGGGCCACGCACTTCGCGCCGATGACCCACGCCGACCCGGTCGCCACGGCCATCCGGGCCTTCGTCGACACGTTGCCCGCCTGAGGCCTTCGTTCAGGCGCCGGTGGCGACCGGGCGGCCGGGGTCGGTGACCCAGTGGCTCCAGCTGCCGACGTAGACGGCGGCCTCGAGGCCGATCTCGTGCAGCGCCAGGGCGGTGTGCGCGGCGGTGACTCCCGACCCGCAGTAGCTGCCGACCGGGGCGCTCCCGTCGACGCCCTCGGCCGCGAACCGTGCCCGCAGCTCGTCGGGGGAACGCAGCCTCCCTTCGTCGGTCGTGAGGTCGCCCATGGGCACGTTGACCGCGCCGGGGACGTGCCCGGCGACCGGGTCGATCGGCTCGGTCTCCCCGCGGTACCGCTCGGGGGTCCGGGCGTCGACGAGGACACCGGTGCCCGTGAGGCGTGCCGCGTCGTCGGCCCCGAGGACGGGCACGGACCCCGGCCGCACCGTCACCGACCCCTCGGTGGGGCAGACGGCTCCCGTGACCACGTCGCCGCCTGCGGCCCGCCACGCGGCGAGACCGCCGTCGAGGACGCGGACGTCGGCCAGCCCTGCCCACCGCAGCACCCACCAGGCGCGGGCGGCGGCGAGGGAGGGCGCCTGGTCGTAGACGACGACGCGCGCGTCGTCGTCGACGCCGGCGGCGCGCAGTCCCGCCTGCAGCACGCCGGGATCGGGAAGGGGGTGACGGCCCCCGTCTCCCGGCTCGCCGGCGAGGACGGCGTCCAGGTCGACGAAGGGGGCTCCCGGGAGGTGGCCCGCGGCGTAGAGGTCCGGTCCCTCCCCGGTGAGGGTGAACTGGACGTCGAGGACGAGCGGTCCGGGCCGGGTGTGGTCGGCGAGCTCGTCCAGCAGCGACGAGGGGGCGACGAGGGCACTCACGGGGTCTCCTTGCGGGTGGCGGCGTCGGTGTCCGGCAACGGCTCGATGGGGATCTCGTAGCCGCCGAAGTCGTCGTACGAGCGCGGGTCCTCGCTGGGCTCGATGTGGACGGTCACGCGCAGGTCCGGGTGCTCCTCCGCGATGACCGCCTCGATGTCCTCGACGACGTCGTGCGCCCGCCGGACCGACCACGCGCCGGGGACGAGCACGTGGAACTCGGCGAAGGAGACGTGGCCGGCCACGCGGGTGCGCAGCCCGTGGACCGTGACCTCGTCGGTGCACTGGGCGGCGATGGTGTCGGCGATGTCGGCGTTCTCCTGCGGGGTGAGGGCGGCATCCATCAGACCGGTGCCCGACTCGTTGAGCAGCCGCCACCCGGTCCACAGGATGTTGGCGCCGACGAGCAGGGCGACGATCGGGTCGAGCACCTCGAGACCGGTGACGACGACGAGCCCCACGCCGACGAGGACGCCGACGGACGTCCACACGTCGGTCAGCAGGTGCTGGCCGTCGGCGCGCAGGGTGATCGAGCGGTGCCGACGGCCGGCCCTGATGAGCAGGTAGGCCACGGCGCCGTTGATCACCGATGCCACCACGGAGATCGCCAGACCGAGGCCGACCTGGTCGATGGGCCGCGGCTCGAGCAGCCGACTGATCGCCTGCCAGATGATGAAGGCGGCGGCGACGAAGATCATCCCGCCCTCGATCGCCGCGGAGAAGTACTCGGCCTTCGAGTGGCCGAAGTGGTGGTCGTCGTCGGCGACGCGGCCCGCGACCCGCAGGGCGATCAGCGCGGCGACGGCGGCGACGAGGTTGACGATCGACTCGGCCGCGTCGGCGAGCAGACCGACCGAGTCGGTGATCCACCACGCGCCGGTCTTCAGTGCGATCGTGGCCAGGGCCGCCGCGATGGACAGCCAAGCGAACTTCTCCAGGTGCGAACGGGTTCCCGTCGCGGCCGTCATCTCCACGCCGTCACCCCCGAGGGAAGGGCGAGGCGCTCGCCGGCATCCCGGTGCGCCTCCTGCGTCATCTCCCTGCTCATGTCCATGATTGTCCCTGCCCCGCGTCCGGATGGGACACTGGGCGGCGCCATGACCACCCTGACCCAGTCCACGAGCCCGACCCAGAGCACCGCCCCGGCCTCCGGCGAGCGGGTGCTGCCTCCCCTTCGCATCGGTCGGCACGTCATCGACGCGCCCGTCGTCCTCGCCCCGATGGCCGGGATCACCAACCGGGCCTTCCGGCGGCTGTGCCGCGAGGCGGGCGACGCCGGCCTGGCCGCGAGCGGGGCCACGGGGGCCAACAGCCTCTACGTCAACGAGATGGTCACCTCCCGGGCGCTCGTCGAGCGCAAGCCGGAGTCGATGCGCCTCATCGAGCACGACGAGGACGAGACGCCGCGCAGCGTGCAGCTCTACAGCGTCGACCCGGCGACCACCGCCCGGGCGGTGCGGATGCTCGTCGCCGAGGACCGCGCCGACCACATCGACCTCAACTTCGGCTGCCCGGTCCCGAAGGTCACCCGCAAGGGTGGGGGAGCCGCGCTGCCGTGGAAGCGCGACCTCTTCCGCGCGATCGTCTCCGCGGCCGTCACCGAGGGGGCGAAGGGGGACGTCCCCGTCACCATCAAGATGCGGGTCGGCGTCGACGAGGAGCACCACACCTACCTCGACGCCGCCACCGCCGCGGTCGAGGAGGGCGTCGCCGCCGTCGCGCTGCACGCCCGCACCGCCAGCCAGGCCTACTCCGGCACCGCCGACTGGTCGCACATCCGCCTGCTGAAGGAGACGATCACGAGCGTCCCGGTCCTGGGCAACGGCGACATCTGGTCGGCCGAGGACGCGGTGCGCATGGTCGAGGAGACCGGCTGCGACGGTGTCGTCGTCGGACGTGGCTGCCTGGGCCGCCCCTGGCTCTTCGCCGACCTCGCGGCCGCCCTCAACGGCACGCAGGTGCGCATCCGTCCCTCGCTCGGCGAGGTGTCCGCGACGCTGCGCCGGCACGCCGAGCTGCTCACCGAGTTCTACGACGGCGACGAGCTGCGCGCTTGCCGCGACATCCGCAAGCACATCGCCTGGTACCTCAAGGGCTTCCCGGCCGGGTCGACGGTGCGCAACCGGCTCGCCCTCGTCGACTCCCTCGCGGCGCTCGACGACCTCATCGCGACCCTCGACCCGGACACCCCGTGGCCGGGGGAGGCCGCCGAGGGCCAGCGCGGTCGCGCCGGGTCCTCCCGCGTCGTCGCCCTCCCGGAGGGCTGGCTCGCCAGCCGCGAGCTCGACGCCGACCAGCAGGCCCGGATCGCCCAGGCGGAGCAGTCCGTCGTCGACGGCGGCTGAGGCCACCGCCGGCCCGAACCCGGCACGAACCCTGCCGGGACCGGTCACGGAGGACTAGAGTCGACGGACGGAACCCGCACTCATCTGGAGGGCACCCATGGGATTCTTCGATCAGCTCCTCGGCAGGAGCGGACAGCTCAAGGACAAGGCCGGCAAGTACGCCTCGGAGCACGGTGACGCGATCGGGCAGCGCCTCGACAAGGCGGGACAGGCGGCCAACAAGGCCACCAAGGGCCGCTTCGAGGGTCAGATCGACAAGGCCAAGGGCGCGGCCAAGAGCGGCGTCGACAAGCTCGGTGAGCAGGGCGGGGCGGCTGGGGGAGGACCTGCTGGTGGCGGGTCCACTCCTCCGCCGCCCCCACCTCCGGGGGGACCCCCTCCGGGCGGTCCCGGGCGCGGCTGAGCCACCCGGGGGTCACTCCACGACGACCAGGAGGTCGCCCCCTTCGACCTGCGTGCGGGGACCGATCGCCAGCCGGCCGACGGTGCCGGCCCGCTGGGTCGTGATCGAGGCCTCCATCTTCATCGCCTCGATCGTCGCGACCGTCTCCCCGGCCGCGACCTCGGCGCCCTCCTCGACCTGGAGGGTCACCACCCCGGCGAAGGGGGCGGCCACCTGACCCTCGTCGTCCGGGTCGGCCTTCTCGGCGGCGACGACCTCGGCCTCGACGGACCGGTCACGCACCTGCACGGGGCGCAGCTGTCCGTTGACCGTGCCCATGACCGTGCGCTTCCCGTGCTCGTCCGGGTCGCTGATCGAGGCCAGACCGAAGTTGAGCACCTTGCCGGCCTCGATCTCCACCTCGCAGTCCGAGCCCTGCTCCAGGCCGTGGAGGAAGGGGGTCGTGCTGATCACGGAGGTGTCCCCGAACTCGGCACGGGCGGACTCGAAGTCCTCGGTCGGTCCGGGGAAGAGCAGGCGGTTCAGCGCGGAGCGGGGCTCCTCCCGCAGGGCCGCCTCGTCCTCCTCGGTGAGGTCACCGCTCGGGGGACGGACGGTGCGCCCCTCGAGGGCACGGCTGCGGAAGGGCTCCGGCCAGCCGCCGGGCGGGTCCCCGAGGTCACCGGCGAGGAAGCCGATGACCGAGTCGGGGATGTCGTAGCGGGAGGGGTTGGCCTCGAAGTCGGCCGGGTCGGCGTCCGCCCCGACGAGGGCCAGCGCGAGGTCGCCGACGACCTTGCTGCTCGGGGTCACCTTGACGATGTTGCCGAGCATCGCGTTGGCCGCCGCGTACATGTCCTCGATCTGCTCGAAGCGGTCACCGAGGCCGAGGGCCTTGGCCTGGGTACGCAGGTTGGACAGCTGACCGCCCGGGATCTCGTGCCGGTAGACGCGGCCGGTCGGCGAGCTCAGCCCCGACTCGAAGGGGGCGTACAGCTTGCGCACCGCCTCCCAGTACGGCTCGAGGGCGAAGACGTCGGCGATGTCCAGACCCGTGGGACGGTCCGTGCCGTCGGTGGCGGCGACGAGGGCCGAGAGCGAGGGCTGGGATGTGGTGCCCGCCAGGGTCGCGCTGGCGGCGTCGACGGCATCCACGCCGGCGTTGATCGCCGCGAGCAGGGTGCCGATCTGTCCGCCGGCCGTGTCGTGGGTGTGCAGGTGCACCGGCAGGTCGAAGCGCTCCCGCAGGGCGCGCACGAGCGTCGCCGCTGCGGGCGCCCGCAGCAGACCGGCCATGTCCTTGATGGCCAGCACGTGGGCGCCGGTCTCGACGATCTGCTCGGCGAGGCGCAGGTAGTAGTCGAGGGTGTAGATCGACTCGTTCGGGTCGAGCAGGTCGCCGGTGTAGCACAGGGCGACCTCGGCCACGGCCGTGTCGGTGGCCAGCACGGACTCGACCGCCGGGCGCATCTGGCTGACGTCGTTGAGTGCGTCGAAGATCCGGAAGATCGACAGCCCGCTGCGGGCGGCCTCGGCGACGAAGGCATCGGTGACGGTCGTCGGGTACGGGGTGTAGCCGACGGTGTTGCGCCCGCGCAGGAGCATCTGGAGGGCGACATTCGGCATCGCCTCGTGCAGGGCGTCCAGACGGTCCCACGGGTCCTCCTGCAGGAACCGCAGGGCGACGTCGTAGGTGGCCCCGCCCCACGCCTCGACCGAGAGCAGCTGCGGGGTCAGGCGGGAGACGTGCTCGGCGGCCTGGACGAGGTCACGGGTGCGCACCCGGGTCGCCAGCAGGGACTGGTGCGCGTCGCGGAAGGTCGTCTCCGTCACCGGCACGTCCGTGCGTTCACGCAGGTCCCTGGCGAAGCCGGCGGGGCCCAGCCGGCGGAGGCGGTCGGCGCTGCCCTCGGGCAGGTCGCCCCCGGGGAGGGCGGGCAGCTTCTCCCGTGGCCGGATGTCGGTCGTGCGCGGGCCGTTCGGCTGGTTGACGGTGACATCCGCGAGGTAGGTCAGCAGCTTGGTGGCGCGGTCCTTGCCGCTGGGGGCGTCGAGCAGGTGAGGACGCTCGTCGATGAAGCTCGTCGTGGCCTCACCCGCCTGGAAGGTCGGGTCCGAGAGCACGGCCTCGAGGAAGGGCAGGTTCGTCGCCACGCCGCGGACGCGGAACTCCGCGAGCGCCCGGCGGGCCCGCCGGACGGCGAGCGGGAAGGTCGCTGCCCGGCAGGTGAGCTTGACGAGCATCGAGTCGAAGTGCGCGCTGATCTCCGCGCCGACGAAGGTCGTGCCGCCGTCCAGGCGCACCCCGGACCCGCCGGCCGAGCGGTAGGCCGAGATCGTCCCGGAGTCGGGTCGGAAGCCGTTGGCGGGGTCCTCGGTCGTGATCCGGCACTGCAGCGCGAAACCGCGGGTGCGGATGTCCTCCTGCCGCATCCCGAGGTCGGCGAAGGTCGCGCCGGCGGCGATCTGCATCTGGGCGACGACGAGGTCGCGCTCGGTGACCTCCTCGGTCACGGTGTGCTCGACCTGGATGCGCGGGTTCATCTCGATGAAGACGTACCGTCCGTCCTCGCCGAGGAGGAACTCGACGGTGCCGGCGTTGACGTAGTCGATGGACTTGGCGAAGCGGACCGCGTCGGCGCACATCCGCTCGCGCAGCTCGGGGTCCAGGTTCGGTGCCGGGGCGATCTCGACGACCTTCTGGTGGCGTCGCTGCACCGAGCAGTCGCGCTCGTAGAAGTGGAGGACCTCGCCGGTCGCGTCGCCGAGGACCTGCACCTCGATGTGCCGCGGGTCGACAACGGCCTCCTCGAGGTAGAGGGTCGGGTCCCCGAAGGCAGCGTCGGCCTCGCGCTGGGCGGCCTCGAGGGCGTCGCGCAGGTCCTTCTGCCGCTCGACCCGTCGCATGCCCCGACCACCGCCCCCGCTCACGGCCTTGACGAAGACGGGGAAGCCGATGCGCTCGGCGGCGGCCTCGAGCGCGTCGAGGTCGGTCGTCGCCTCGGCCCCCTCCAGGGTCGGGAGCCCGGCCGCCTTCGCCGCGGCGATCGCACGGGCCTTGTTGCCGGTCAGCTCGAGCACCTTGGCCGGGGGACCGATGAAGGTGATGCCGTGCCGGGCGCACTCCTCGGCCAGCTGCGGGTTCTCGGAGAGGAAGCCGTACCCGGGGTAGATCGCGTCGACCTCGGCCTCACGGGCGACCCGCACGATGTCCTCGTGGTCGAGGTAGGCGCGGACGGGGTGGCCCTCCTCGCCGATGAGGTACGCCTCGTCGGCCTTCATCCGGTGCTCGGAGGTGCGGTCCTCCGTCGGGTAGACGGCGACGGTGGTCGCCTCGAGCTCGGTGGCGGCGCGGAAGGCGCGGATGGCGATCTCGCCTCGGTTGGCGACGAGGATCTTGCGGAACACGGGGATACCTCCGGGGTGTGGCGGTCGTCACCCGCGAGGCTACTGGCGGTAGGGGTGCGCGTGCGGGCCGGTTCCGCACAGGGAGATGATCACCGACGACCGGCCCGATCCGGGCGCCGTAGGCTCACGCTCGTGAGCAGCCAGAGTGACCGTGAGCGGTGGGTCTCCGAGGACCCAGTGCACAAGCGTGCCGACCGCGACGACTTCGCGCGCGACCGCGGCCGCCTGATCCACTCCGCCGCCCTGCGGCGCCTCTCGGCCAAGACCCAGGTGCTCGGCCCCGGCAGCGACGACTTCGTGCGCAACCGACTGACCCACAGCCTCGAGGTGGCGCAGATCGGCCGCGAGTTCGGCGGGGCGCTCGGGTGCGCCGCCGACGTCGTGGACGTCGCCTGCCTGGCGCACGACCTGGGGCATCCCCCCTTCGGCCACAACGGGGAGAGCGCGCTCAACTCGATCGCCGGCGACATCGGTGGTTTCGAGGGCAATGCGCAGACGCTGCGGATCCTCACCCGCCTGGAGCCCAAGCGCGTCCACGCCGACGGGCAGCCGGCCGGACTCAACCTCACCCGGGCCAGCCTCGACGCGGTGACCAAGTACCCGTGGCGCCGGGGGATGGGCCCGGCTCCCACCGCGAAGTTCGGCGTGTACGAGGACGACCTCCTCGTCTTCACGTGGATGCGTTCGGGTGGCCCCGGGACGGACAGCTTCGTGCGCTGCCTCGAGGCCGACGTCATGGACTGGTCAGACGACGTGGCCTACAGCGTCCACGACGTCGAGGACGCGATCGCCTCGGGCCGGCTCGACCTGCGGCAGCTGCGCGACGCCCACGACACCGACGCCGTGCTCGACGTCGCCGTCAGCCACTTCGCCGCCGACCTGGGCCGTGACGCGGTCGGGGAGGCGCTGGAGCGGCTGCTCGCGACCGGTGCCATCCCGGAGTGCTACGACGGCTCCCGCCAGGCCCTCGCCGGGCTGAAGGACATGACCTCACGGATCATCGGGCGCTTCGTGCACGCGGCGGAGACGGCGACCCGGTCGGTGCACGGGCCGGGGGACCTCGGCCGTTACGAGGCCCGCCTCGTCGTGCCGGACGACTCCCTGGCGGAGGTCGCGGTGCTCAAGGCGGTCGCAGCGCACTTCGTCATGTTCTCGGGGGAGCGGGACGAGGAGTACGCCCACCAGCGGCAGGTCGTGGCCGACCTGGCCGAGTGGTTCGCGGACGACCCCGAGCAGCGACTCGACCCCGACCTGCGGCACGACCTCGCGGGCGCCGAGGGCGAGGACGCCCGGCTGCGGGTGGTCGTCGACCAGGTCGCCGGCCTGACCGACCTGCGGGCACTGGAGCTGCACACCGCTCACTGCCGCTGAGGGGCGCGGGATGTGGACGGGCGGACGGACCGGTCCCGACTGCTGGACCTAGACTCGGGGCACGAGCGAGTCGACGTGTGGGAACGAGGTGGATGGTGGCCGGCCGGATCCGCGCCGAGGACGTGCAGGCCGTCAAGGAGCGCTCCTCGATCACCGACATCGTCCGCGACCACGTCTCATTGCGTCCGGCGGGCGTCGGGTCGATGAAGGGCCTGTGCCCCTTCCACGACGAGAAGACCCCGAGCTTCACCGTGCGCGAGGCCGTCGGCGTCTACCACTGCTTCGGCTGCGGCGAGGGCGGGGACGTCATCTCCTTCGTGCAGAAGCTGGACCACCTCACCTTCGCGGAGGCGGTCGAGCGCCTCGCCGCCAAGCTGGGGATGGAGCTTCGCTACGAGGAAGGGGGTGGCCCCCGCGACGGGGTCGGGCTCGGCAAGCGCACCCGCCTGCTGGAGGCCCACCGCGCGGCCGCGGAGTTCTACCACGAGCGGTTGCTGGAGTCCCCGGAGGCCCGGATCGGCCGGGACTTCCTGCGTGAGCGCGGTTTCGCCAGCCCCGAGGCCAAGCTCTTCGGGATCGGGTACGCACCCCGCGGAGGTGAGGAGCTCGCCCGCCACCTGCGCGGCAAGGGCTTCACGGCCGAGGAGCTGACGATCGGCGGCCTGTGCGGGAGCGGGTCGCGCGGACTCTACGACCGCTTCCGGGGCCGCCTCGTGTGGCCGATCCGCGACATCACCGGTGAGACGGTCGGTTTCGGTGCCCGGCGGCTCTACGACAACGACCGGATCGCCGCGAAGTACCTCAACACGACCGAGACACCGATCTACAAGAAGTCGAGCGTGCTCTACGGCCTCGACCTGGCGAAGAAGTCGATCACCAGGGACCGGCTGGCCGTCGTCGTCGAGGGCTACACCGATGTGATGGCCGCGCACCTGTCCGGTGTCGAGGGCGCGGTGGCCACGTGCGGCACGGCCTTCGGGGTCGACCACATCAAGGTCCTGCGTCGCATCATGCGCGACGAGGCCGACCTCGCGCCCGCTCGGGTCGTGTTCACCTTCGACGGTGACGCCGCCGGGCAGAAGGCGGCGATGAAGGCCTACGCAGAGGACCAGCGTTGGGCGAGCCAGAGCTTCGTCGCCGTCGCCAAGGACGGCATGGACCCGTGCGACCTGCGGCTGCGCGAGGGGGACTCGGCGGTGCGCGAGCTCGTGGCCGACGCCGTGCCCATGTTCGAGTTCGCGGTCCGCACGACGCTCGCGCGCTTCGACCTGTCCACCGCCGAGGGGCGCGTGCGCGGGATGGCCGCGGTCGCGCCGATCATCAACAGCATCCGTGACTCCTCGCTGCGCCCGGAGTACGTGCGCACGGTCGCCGGCTGGGTGGGTGTGGAGGTCGAGCAGATGCGGGACCAGGTGGCCCGCGCCGGTCGGATCCAGGCCAAGGAGGAGGCGAAGGGGGAGGCCCGCGCCAACCCCGAGACGCCGGAGCCCACCACGGCCGAGGCCGGGAGCGGTATGCCCAGGCCCGACCTGCGTGATCCGGTCGTGCGGGCCGAGCGGCAGCTGCTCCAGGCGATGCTCCAGCACCCCTCGCTCTTCACCTCCGACGACCTCGACGCGATCGAGCCGGAGGGACTGGCAGCGCCGGCGCACCGGGCGGTCTTCACCGCCGTCCGTACGGTCGGTCCCCTGCAGCAGGGGGAGACACTCGGCGCCTGGCACGTGCGCATCGACGAGGCGACCCCACTGGCCGTCGCCTCCCTCGTCGCGGAGTTGTCCGTCGCACCCCTTCCCGTGGTCCACGACCAGGCCACCGGCCTGCCTCCGGAGGGATACACCCGCTCCCTGCTCGTGCGCGTGCGGGACACCGCTCTGGCCCGCCAGGTCTTCGAAGCCACCTCGCGCATGCGCCAGCTGGACTCGGATCCGCATGCCGACCCGGACGAGCGCCGGCGCCTGGGCCAGTCGCTCTACGATCTGCAGCGCCAACGAGCCGCGCTGCGCGAGGAGGTCCTCTGATGGGTTGGCTGAAGGTCCTGAAGAACAAGGCGGTCGATGTCCCCGCAGGGCTCGTGCTCGAGGCGGGGGAGCGGGTGCTCGCCACGGCCGCCACGGACGACGGGGCGCTCGTGATCACCTCGCGTCGGCTCGTCGCGCCCGCGGGAGGGGCTGCGGAGGGCAAGCCGTGGCACCTCGTCGACAGTGGGCGGTGGGACCCGGAGGAGTCCGTGCTCACGGTCTCGTGGGTGGACGGGAGCTCTTCCGGGCGGTGGCACCTCACCGCACCGGGCGGTGTCCCCGACGCCTTCCACGAGCGGGTCAACGCCTCGGTGCTGCTCGTCGAGCACGTGCGCCTGGACCGGACCCGCCGAGCCCGGGTGGTCCTGCGCAAGGACCTCGGCACCGATGCGGTGCTCGCCCAGACGATCGTCGCGCGCGGTTGCGATCCGGACGACCCGGAGCTCGTCGCGACGACCGAGCAGGTCGCTGCGCGCCTCGCGGAGCAGGTCGGGCAGGAGCCGTAGGAGACCGCCCCTCGCCGCCCGATCACCCTGTCCGATGCCGAGTTCTGGCTCGGACACCTGGACGAGACCATGAGCGGGACGACCGCCTCCTACGCCGCGTTCCTTGCGGAGTCGCGGCCGGCGGAGGCTGCCCTGTCGGCGGTGATGATGGGCATCTTCCGTGCCGCCGTCGGAGACGAGCCGGAGGCGATGGGGTGGATCGGCCGTGCCGGGCGCCTGCTGAAGGACCTGCCCGAGTGCGCGGCCCACGGGTACCTGGAGCTGATGACACAGGTACAGACGAACCTGGCCCTCGGACGACCGGGGGCAGCGGTGACGGCTGCACGCGGAATGCAGGAGCTGGGGGAGCGAATCGGCGACCCGGACGTCACGGTCCTCGGACTCCACGGTGAGGGGCGGGCGCTGCTGCGGGTCGGTCAGGTGGCTGATGGATTGGCGCTCATCGACGAGGCGATGGTCGACGTCATGGACGGTCCGGGGGCGCCGTTCACCCAGTGGACCCTCTTGTGCTTCACGCTCGAAGCGTGCCACGAGGTCGGTGACTTCGGTCGGATGGGGCACTGGACGCGACGGGCCGAGGCGTGGCTGGTGTCGCGGCACTGCCCGGGCCCGAGCTTCGATGCCGTGTGCGCCGTCCACCGAGCGCAGCTCCACCTGCTCCATGGTGCGTGGGAGGAGGCCGAGCACGCCGCGATGCCTGCCGCCCGTCTTCAGTCGGTGCCGGTCGGGTACGCCGCGGAGGCGTGGTACGTCATCGCGGAGGCTCGTCGTCTCCGCGGCGCCCCGGGTGCGTCGGACGCGTACGACCGCGCGCATGCCGGCGGCCGGAACCCGCAACCGGGACGCGCCCTCCTGCGTCTGGCCGAGGGGGACGCGGAGGGTGCAGCCCGCTCTGTGCGTTCAGCCCTGGCCGCCGCCGGAGAGGACCGGCTGTGGCGGTCTCCGTTGTGCCTTGCCGCGGTCGAGACCGCCATTGCGGCCGGTCGCATCGAGGAGGCCGGCGCCGCTGCCCGTGAGCTGCAGGAGACTGCGTCGCGGTTCGGCACCTCGGGCCTGCAGGCGATGGCAACGAGCGCATCGGGTGCCGTCCTCCTTGCCCGGTCGCTCCCGGAGGAGGCACTGGCCACGCTCAGTGATGGCCAACGCCGGTGGCAGGCGATCGGGGCCGTCCACGAGAGCGCTCGTCTGCGCACCAGCCTCGCCGAGGCATACGACCTGCTGGGGGACGGCGACTCCGCGGCCGCGGAGCGAGCCCTGGACGAGGCGAGCTATGGGCGACTCGGGGCACCCCGGGCGACCCTTGCCCCGGACGGGCTGACGGGACGGGAGTGCGAGGTGCTGCGGCTCGTGGCCGAGGGGCACTCCAACCGCCGGATCGGTGAGGTGCTGTTCATCAGCCACCGCACGGTCGCCCGGCACCTGACCAACATCTTCCTCAAGATCGAGGTCACGTCGCGCACGCAGGCCGCGCGGTACGCCCACGACCACGGGTTGACGACCCCCACCGGCTGAGATGGGCGCAACCGCGTAGTGCCCGGGACGGGCAATGGTCAATCGGACCGACGCGCAGGCTCCCGGGTCGGGCCGACCATGGGACGAGACGCACCGATCCACGGTGCCGGTGTCTGGAGGACACCATGGCCACCACACAGGATCTCCACCGAGCGACATCACCCGTGTCGAAGAACATCACCGCGTTCGTCGCGAGCATCGACGAGCCCGTCGGTCTCCTCGGTTGGTCGGGAGGAGGTCCGTGGGTCCTCGACGCAGCCGAGAAGCTCGACACGGTGACCGCAGTGGCCGTGTGGGAGGGAGGCGTCGACCTGGCCGGCGCCCCACCCGAGGTGACCGACGACTTCGCTCGGCTCGGAGCCGCTGTGGAGCAGGCCGCGATCGCGGCTGCCGGTGGCAGACCCGCTGATGCCGTCCGCGCCTTCCTCATCGGGATCTGCACCGACGAGGAGCTGGCCGTGATCGAGGACACCGACTTCTGCGAGGTCTGGTCGGTGGGCATCCCGGAGCTGCTGAGCTTCTTCCAGCACATGGCAGCCGGGGAGCGGCTCGAGGCGCTGACGCCCGAAGCACTGGCGAGGGTGTCGGCGCCCACGCTGTTCCTGACGGGGTCGAGCACCCTTCTCGACCGTGCGTTCCCGACGGCAGCGGCACTCCTGGCGTCGAGCGTCCCGCGGGGTCGGATGAGGCACGTCGAGGGTCTCGGTCACTTCGCCCCGGTGGTGGCGCCCGAGCGCCTGACGCACGAGCTGACCGGGTTCTTCGAGGAGGTGCGTCAGCCCGTGGGCACGCCCTGACCGACGCCCCGGAGCCCGGGACGCTGCGGGGAGCTCCCCGGTTTTCGACTCCCCACCTCTTCTTGCTATGGTGGCGCAGCGCTTCGGCGCGATCCCCTGTAGCTCAATTGGCAGAGCATTCGGCTGTTAACCGGAGGGTTGTTGGTTCGAGTCCAACCGGGGGAGCGCAGCGAAAGGCCCCTGACCAGCGGAAACGCAGGTCAGGGGCGTTTTCTGTATCTGCCTGCAGCGACCACGCATTGTCCGTCCCCGGCCACCTCGACCGTAGACTCCGGTGGATGAGCAACCCTGGGCCGTACCTGACGATGGAGGACGTGATCGGCGGTACCCCGCTGGTGCGTCTGCAGCGCCTTGCGGGGCCGGAGAACGAACGTCGTGGCAACGTGCTGCTGGCCAAGCTCGAGGGGAACAACCCGGCCGGCTCGGTGAAGGACCGGCCGGCGATCGCCATGATCCGGGGCGCCGAGGAGCGAGGGGAGATCTCCCCCGGCGACACCCTGCTGGAGGCCACGTCCGGCAACACCGGGATCGGCTTGGCGATGGCGGCGGCGATCAGCGGCTACCCACTCGTCATCGTGATGCCCGAGAGCGCCTCCACCGAGCGGATCCAGACGATGAAGGCGTACGGAGCCGACCTGGTTCTCACCTCGGCGGACGGCGGCATGGAAGAGGCCCGCGACGTCGTGACACGGATGGAGCGGGAGGGGAGGGGCCGGGTCCTGGATCAGTTCGGTAACCCGGACAACCCGCGTGCCCACGAGAACGGCACGGGCCCGGAGCTGTGGCGCCAGACCGACGGACGAATCACGCACTTCGTGTCCGCGATGGGCACCACCGGCACGATCACCGGGGTCTCGCGGTTCCTGAGGTCGCGCAACGCCGGTGTCCAGATCGTCGGGGCACAGCCCGCGGAGGGTGCGAGCATCCCCGGGATCCGCGCCTGGCCACCGGAGTACGTGCCGAAGATCTTCGATCCCTCGGCGGTGGACCGCACCGTGGAAGTCGCCCAGACCGACGCCGAGGAGACGGCCCGCCGTCTGGCCCGCGAGGAGGGCATCTTCGGCGGTGTCTCCGCGGGCGGCGCTTGCTGGTCCGCCCTGCAGGTGGCCGAAGATGTCGAGGGGGCGACGATCGTCTTCGTGGTCTGCGACCGTGGCGACCGGTACCTCTCCAGCGGCGTGTTCCCCGCCTGAGGGTCTAGGCCGGAGCCGGATCGTGGCCGACGCCCCGGGGAGGGCGGCCCGCGCCGATCCTGTCAGTTCACAGTTTGGTCACCAGTCCGTCATAATCGGAGGATGCAACTCGTCCGCACGTGGCCCTACACGGTGGCCGTGAGCGTCTCGCTCCTCGTCGGGCTCGCCGCGATCATCGGCAGTCAGGTCCTGGGGATCCCGTTGAAGGACCCCGAGGGCTTCCTCGGTCCTGCCTACGTGCGGCTGCCCCTGCTGGGTCTGCTGCTCTCCGGGGTCGGCGTGCTCATCGCCGCCACGCGCAGACGAGGTCTGCGCAGCCTCCGGCTGGGGGTCGCCGAGGTCATCAAGCACGAGTGGACCCTGCGCCGCACCCTGTACATCATGACCGGCCTGATCACGTTCTACATCAGCTACGTCGGCTACCGGAACCTCAAGAACATCCTGCCCCTCTACCGCGACGACACGCTCTACGACCGCGGTCTGCTCCAGACCGACCGGTGGCTCTTCGCGGGCCACGACCCCGCCACGGTGCTGCACGGGGTCCTTGGCACCGATGTCACGGCGACGCTGCTGTCCGTCGTCTACCTGGCGTACATGCCGCTCGTGCCGATCAGCCTGGGCGTCTTCCTCGTCCTCAGTCGTGATGTGCGCGTGGGGGCCTGGTACGCGACCACCCTCTGCCTGAACTGGGTCTTCGGGGTCGTCAGCTACTACATCATCCCGGCCGTCGGGCCGATCTACTCCCGCCCCGACCTGTACGCGGACTTGTCCGTCACGGGCGTGAGCCAGCTGCAGCAGGCCCTGCTGGACAACCGTCTCGAGTTCCTGACGAGCCCGCTCACCAGCGACGCCATCCACGGTGTCGCGGCCTTCGCCTCGCTCCACGTGTCCGTGACCTTCGCCGCCGCCCTCTTCGTGCAGCGCACCGCCCAGAGTTCCATGGTGCGCACGGCCCTGTGGACCTTCTTCGCACTGACCTTCCTGTCGACGCTCTACTTCGGCTGGCACTACGTGCTGGACAACCTGGGTGGCATGCTCATCGGCTGGGCGTCGCTGTCCATCGGCGCCTGGGCGACCGGATGCACCAAGGAGCACCTGAGGAAGGTCCGCGAGGAGGCCGTGTTCGACCTCCCCGAGGAGAAGGAGCTCGCCTCGATGACCGGCCGGGCCGCCTGAGCGGTGGGGCGACTGGGGCTTGAACCCAGGACCGACGGATTATGAGTCCGGTGCTCTGACCAACTGAGCTACCGCCCCGGCGTCGCGATGAGGCGACGGCGTGAGGGTACCCCGAGCCGGCTGCGGCCCGTGATGCGGGTGGGACCCCCGTGGGGGCTGGTGCTCCTGTGATCCGTGGGGCACAATGTCCATCACAAGCACTTCTGTGCACATATTGCTCGAGCAGCACGCCGCGATACGCGCAGCAGCCGTTCGATCCCGAGTGTCTGGCGTTGGGGAAGACGTCCATCGCACTCAAGGAGGATCAGGATGTCTGCAGGAAAGCGCATCAGTACCCGCGGGGTGGTGTTCATCCACAGCACCCCCACGGCCCTGTGCCCCCACATCACGTGGGCGCTCGAGTCCGTGCTGGATCAGTCTGTCTCCCTCGACTGGACCGAGCAGCCGCTCGGCCGGTCCCTCAAGCGTGCCGAGTTCTCCTGGACGGGGGACCCCGGCACCGGCGCCACCCTTGCCTCCGCCCTGCGCGGCTGGGAGGGCGTCCGCTACGAGGTGACCGAGGAGCCCACCCCGGGCCTCGACGGCTCCCGCTGGAGCCACACCCCGACTCTGGGCATCCACCACGCGACGATCTCCGCCTCCGGTGACGTCGTCCTCCACGAGAACCGCCTGCGTGAGGTCATCACCCTCGCCCAGGGCGCTGGTGAAGCGGTCGAGGACATGATCGGCGAGCTCCTCGGCGAGCCCTGGGACGCAGAGCTCGAACCCTTCCGGCACGCCGGTGACGGTGCACCCGTGCGTTGGTTGCACAAGGTGGGCTGAGGACCACCGCCCCATGACGAAGGGGCCTGCGCACCCTCCTTGGCGCAGCCCCCTTGGTCGTGCCCGCACGCAGCGGTGACGGCCTTCAGTCGAGCGGGATCACACGTGCGGGATGTAGTGCTCCCACGGCTTGGAGAGCCGGAAACGGCGGCCGGTGACCTCTTCCGGGTCGATCTGCACCACCATCTCCTTCTCACCGGCAACCCAGGGGCGCAGCGGCAGCGTGTCCGTCCACTCGGCCTCGTCCCCCTCGAGGACGCGGGCGTGACCCCGCGCGAGGACCGACCACGCCTCCTCGGAGCCCAGCTCGTCGATCTCCAGCGCCACCGGTCCGTGCATGACGACGCTCAGCAACTTGTTGCCCTGCGTGGTGCGGAAGAGCAGCGCCTGGCCGTCGACGGCATAGTTGATCGGCGTGATGTGCACCTCGCCGAGCAGGTGATATGCCAGCCGCCCGAACTCGTGCTCACGAAGCGTCTGCCAGCACTCCTCGACTGTCATCGTGCTGGGCGGGGTGTCGTTCACAGCAACCTCCACTGGGACGGGGCCGATGGGCCGGGTACGGCGAGGCTACCGCGATGGATCACAACGGGATGTTGCCGTGATCACCACGTCGTGCGGGCGCCTCGGCCAGGGCCGCGGCGACGGCCGAGCGGGTCCGGGTCGGCTCGATGATCTCGTCGACCACCCCGATCTCGACGGCGCGCGGCAGGCCTCCGGAGAGACGGTCGTGCTCGTCCGCGAGCTCCTGCTCGACGGCGGCGCGCTCCGACTCGTCGACCTCCGCCAGTCGCCGGCGGTGGAGGATGCGGATGGCAGCCACGGAACCCATGACCGCCACCTGCGCGTCCGGCCAGGCGAAGACCTTCGTGGCGCCCAACGAGCGGGCGTTCATCGCGATGTAGGCACCGCCGTAGGTCTTGCGCGTCACGACCGTCACGCGCGGCACGACGGCCTCGGCGAAGGCGTGCAGCAGCTTGGCGCCGCGGCGCACGACGCCGTCCCACTCCTGGCCGACACCGGGCAGGTAGCCGGGCACGTCGACGAGGACGATGAGCGGCACGCCGAAGGCATCGCACATCCGCACGAAGCGTGCTGCCTTCTCCGCGGAGGAGGAGTCCAGGCAGCCTCCGAGGCGCATGGGGTTGTTGGCGACGACACCGACGGTGCGACCGCCGAGCCGGCCGAGCGAGGTGACGATGTTGGGCGCCCACCGTGCGTGCAGCTCCTGGACGGGGCCCGCGTCGAGCAGCATCTCGATGAGCGGGTGCACGTCGTAGGCGCGCTTGGTCGACTCCGGCAGCTGCTCGGCCAGATCAACATCGGCGACGTCGCCGACATTGAACGTGCCCTGATCGGAGAGCAGCTCGCACAGGCCCCCGGCGCGGGCATAGGCGTCGTCGATGGACTCGGCGAGCACGTGGACGACACCGGAGCGCCGGCCGTGGGGCTCGGGTCCGCCGAGGCGAAGGGCGTCGACGTCCTCTCCGGTGACCGACCGGACGACGTCCGGACCGGTGACGAAGATCCGCCCCTCCGGGGCGAGGATGACGATGTCGGTCAGCGCCGGCCCGTAGGCGGCGCCGCCGGCGGCGGCACCGATGACGACGGAGATCTGGGGGATCTTCCCCGAGGCCCGCGTCATGATCGCGAAGACCTCACCGACGGCGTGCAGTGAGACGACGCCCTCCGGCAGCCGGGCGCCACCCGAGTGCCACAGACCGACGACGGGCACGCCGTCGGCCAGCGCGCGCTCATAGGCGGTGACGACGACCCTGCAGCCGGCGACGCCCATGGCACCGCCCATGATGGTGGCATCGGAGGAGAAGACGACGACGGCCCGGCCGTTGACGGTGCCGGTCGCGGCGAGCATCCCGGAGTCGTCGTCGGCGGTGATCAGCTCGAGCGAGCCGTCGTCGAGGAAGTCGGCGAGACGGTGGTTCGGGTTGCGGGGGTCCTCTTCGCGGGGGACCTTCACCCGCTTGCCGACGGAGGCGGAGGCGGCGTTGGGCTGGCGCGTGCTCATCAGTAGCTCCCGAAGGCGAGCGCGACGTTGTGCCCGCCGAAACCGAAGGAATTGTCCAGGACGAGCAGGTCGCCGCTGGGCAGGTCGCGAGGTGCGTCGCGCACGATGTCGAGGTCGACGGCCGGGTCCAGGTTCTCGATGTTGATCGTCGGCGGTGCCGTGCGGTCCCGGACCGCCTGCGCGGCGAAGACCGCCTCGAGGGCGCCGGCGGCGCCGAGCAGGTGCCCGGTCATCGACTTCGTGCCGCTGATGGCCATGTGGTCCGCCTCCGCGCCGAAGGCCCGCCGGATGGCAGCGACCTCGGCGACGTCACCGACAGGAGTCGAGGTCGCGTGCGCGTTGATGTGGCAGACGTCCGCGGCGGTGGCGCCGGCGTCCGTGACCGCGTCGGCCATGGCGCGGGAGGCGCCGGCGCCCTCGGGCTCGGGGGCGGCGATGTGGTACGAGTCGGCGCTGACACCCGCTCCGGCGAGGGTGCAGATGATGTTCGCGCCGCGGGCCTTCGCGTGCTCCTCGGACTCCAGGACGAGGATCGCACCGCCCTCGCCGAGGAGGAAGCCGTCCCGGTCGACGTCATAGGGCCGCGAGGCGGTCTCCGGGGAGTCGTTGCGCGTGGACAGGGCCTGCATCTGGGTGAACCCGGCGATCGGCAGCGGGTGGATGGAGGCCTCGGAACCGCCCGCGATGACGACGTCCACCAGGCCCTCACGGATCAGGTGCAGCCCGTAGGCGATCGACTCCGCACCGGAGGAGCAGGCGGAGACGAGGGTGTGCGCCCCGGCGCGGGCGCCGAACTCCAGCGAGACCGTCCCGGCGGCGCTGTTGGGCATGAGCATGGGGATCGACAGCGGGTAGACGCGGCGGGCCCCCTTGGTCCGCAGGGACTCCCAGGCGGACAGCAGCGTCTGGACGCCGCCGATGCCGGTGCCGACGGCGCTGGCGAGGCGCTCGGGGTCCACCTCGGGGGAGCCGGCGTCGGCCCAGGCCTCACGGGCGGCGACGAGCGCGTACTGGGCGAAGGGGTCGAGGCGCTTGGTCTCGACCTTCTTCAGCACCTCGGTCACGGGTGTGGCGAGATGCGCGGCGAAGGACACCGGGAGCTCGTAGTCCTCGACCCACGAGGCGTCGAGGGGGCCGGCGCCGGAGCGCCCGGCGAGCGCGGCCTGCCAAGTCTCCTCGGCGGTGCCGCCGAGCGGGGTCGTCGCACCGAGGCCGGTGACGACGACGGTGGGCCGGGGAGAGGTCATGTGGGCTCCTGTAGCAGCGGGATGGGGAGAGGGGGTGGTTCCCCCCTTCGCTCGTGGCGAAGGGGGGAGGTCACCGGACTCAGGCGGCCTGGTTGGCCTTGATGTAGTTGACGGCGTCGCCGACGGTCTTGAGGTTCTTGACCTCCTCGTCGGGGATCTTGGCCCCGAACTTCTCCTCGGCGGTGACGGCGATGGTCATCATCGACAGCGAGTCGACGTCGAGGTCATCGGTGAAGGTCTTGTCAGCGGTGACCTCGGACGTGTCGACGCCCGTCTCCTCCGAGACGATCTCGGCGAGGCCGGCGAGGATGTCCTGCTCGGTGTGAGCCATGTCGGTTCTCCTTGTGTGTGGGTGTTGCGGGGATCGTGGGGGTCCGAGGTCCCGTCGGACCAACGGGTGAATTAGGGGAGGGTGACGACCTGCGCGGCCCAGACGAGGCCGGCGCCGAAACCGATGAGCAGGGCCAGGCCGCCGGACGCGACCTCGCCGTCACGCAGCATCCGGTCCATGGCCAGGGGCACGGACGCGCCCGAGGTGTTGGCGGTGGTGCGGATGTCGCGGGCGACGGGCAGGTCCTTCGGCAGACCGAGCTCCTTGGCCATCTGGTCGATGATGCGCACGTTGGCCTGGTGGGGGATGAAGGCGGCGAGGTCCTCGGCGCGCACGCCGGCGGCGTCGAGGGCGCGCTGGGCCTCCTTGGCCATCGACCACACGGCCCAGCGGAAGACGCTCGGACCCTCCATGATGATCGCCGGCCAGGGCAGGTCGCGGTCTTCGCGCAGCTCCATCCACGAGCTGCGCGAGGTGATCAGGGCCTTCTTGTCGCCGTCGCTGCCCCACACCGTCGGGCCGATCCCGGGGGTCTCGCTGGGGGAGACGATCGCCGCACCGGCGCCGTCGCCGAAGATGAAGGCGGACCCGCGGTCCTCCGGGTCGGTGAAGTCGAGCATCTTCTCCACGCCGACGACGAGCACGTGCTCGGCCGAGCCGACACGGACCATGTCGTTGGCGACGGAGAGCGCGTGGCAGAAGCCGGCGCACGCGGCCGAGAGGTCGAAGGCCGCGGCCCGCGAGCCGAACCGGGCGGCGAGCTCCGGTGCGGCTGCCGGGGTCTGGTACGGGTGGGTCACGGTCGCGACGATGACGACGTCGATCTGGTCGGCGTCGATGCCGGCGTACTCCAGGGCGGCCCGGGACGCGTGCTCCGACATGTCGACGACGCTCTCGTCCGCTGCCGCGCGGTGGCGCGACTCGATGCCGGACCGCTCGCGGATCCACTCGTCGGAGGAGTCGATCGCCTCGATGATCTCGCTGTTGGGCACGACCCGCTCGGGGCGGTAGCTACCGGTACCGGTGATCCGCGCGTGGCGCAGCTCGGTCGGGACGGTGATGGCGCTCATGCGACCGATCCCTCGGGGTGCAGGCGCACGAGCGGCTGACCGGGGGAGACGGGGTCGCCGTCCTCGACGAGCCACTCCACGACCGTGCCGGTGTGGTCGGCGAGCACCTCGCGGGTGTCGCGGAGGGAGGAGATGCGGGCGACGACGTCACCGGCCGGCACGGTGGCCCCCGGCTCGTTCGCGGTGATCTGGACGGTGCCCTTGACGGGGGCGGTGACCAGGCGCCACGTGGGCTGCGAGGCGTCGCGCTCCGTGCCGTGCTCCCGCACCATGCGGTGGGCGGCCTCGAGGTCGTCGGGGGTCTTCAGCGCGAGGAGCTCGACGCCCTTGAGCCCGCGCTTGGCCAGCCCGGTCAGGGCGCCGGCCGGCGGGATCTCGATGATGCCGGTCACGCCGAGGTCGCGGAGGGTCTCCATGCACAGGTCCCAGCGCACCGGGTTGCTCACCTGGCGCACGATGCGGCGCAGGACCTCCTGGCCCGAGTGGAGCATCTCCCCGTCGACGTTGGAGACGAGCGGGACCCGGGCGTCGTGGGTGGAGACGGCGCGGGCGAGCCGGGCCATCTCGTCGACGGCGGGGGCCATGTGCTCGGTGTGGAAGGCTCCGGCGACCTTCAGGGGCATGACCCGGGCCTTGGCCGGAGGGTTGTCCGAGAGCGCCGCCAGCTGCTCGAGGGTGCCCGCGGCGACGATCTGGCCGGCACCGTTGACGTTGGCCGGGGTGAGGCCGTGGGACTCGAGGCTGCGGGTGACCTCGTCCGGGTCGCCGCCGAGGACGGCGCTCATGCCGGTCGGGGTGGTCGTCGCCGCCGCGGCCATGGAGCGGCCGCGCTCACGGACCAGGACCATGGCCTGCTCGGCGCTGATCACCCCTGCGGCCGCGGCCGCGGTGATCTCGCCGACGCTGTGGCCGGCACCGGCGCCGACGACGCGGAAGCCGTCGGCCGGGTGCTCGAAGAGCGAGAGCAGCGCGAGGAGGCCGGAGGCGACGATCAGCGGCTGGGCGACGGCCGTGTCCTTGATGGTCTCCTCGTCGGAGGTCGTGCCGTGGGCCTCGAGGTCCATGCCGGCGACGGCGGAGAGCCAGTGGAGGCGGTCGGAGACTCCGGGGAGTTCGAGCCACGGGGCGAGGAAGCCGGGCGTCTGTGAGCCCTGGCCGGGACAGGTGATGGCGAGCACGTCTCAAGACTCCATGGCGAAGGGGGTGCCGCGCGAGGTCGACCCCGCCAGACATTCACCGCAAGACTTTGGAGGAATCCTCCAAGATTGCGCCGAGGCTGAGCGCCACCCGCACGGTGAAGGCCTCGTGCGGGGTCGTCAGGTCGTACCCGATGATGTCAGTGATCCGCCCCAGCCGGTAGCGCACGGTGTTCACGTGCACGTACAGGGCGCGGGCGGTCGCCTCCAGGCCGGGGGAGTCGAGGTGCGCCCGGGCGGTCTCGAGCAGGCTGGGGTGCGCGGCCAGCGGTGTGGCGACGGTCTCGACGAGTGCCGTGCGGGCGAGGGGGTCGCCGGCGACGGCGCGCTCGGCCATCAGGTCGTCGGCCGCGACCGGTCGTGGCCGGCCCGGCCAGCCGTGCGCGACCACGTGGGCCGCCACCGCGGCGTGGGCGGAGACCGCGCCCTCGGCGAGATCCCCGACGAGCGGTCCGTGGACGAGATCACCGTCGGCGAAGCACTCGGCGAGCTCGCACGCCCGCACCCTCGGGTCGCTGACGTCGCCGACCACGACCACGAGTCGGGCGCCCTGGACCCCGGCGAGGACCGGGACGTCGAGGCGCTGGGCCACCCGGTGCACGGCGCCGACGGCCCCGGCGGGGTCGTCACCCTCGGGAGAGTGTGGCGAATTGCCCACCAGCACAACGATGTTGGTGACCGCGTCCCAGCCGAGGGCGGCGGCGCGCGTACGGATCGACTCGTCGACCTCACTGCGCATCACCGCGTCGATGATCAGCGACTCCAGCCGCGCGTCCCACGCCCCGCGCTGCTCCGCGGCCTGCGCGTAGACCATTGCCGCGCCGAAGGCGATCTCGCTGGAGTAGCGCAGCACCGCGACCCGCAGGTCCGTGACGTCACCGGGGCGGGCCAGGTCCTCCACGCGCTCCTCGACCGCCTCGACGACGGTCCGGGCGAGCTCGAGGGTCTGGGCGAGGCTGATGGTGCGGGTCAGCTCTGCCGGTGCCGCGCCGAAGATGGTGCGGGTGTCGGCGTGCCTGGTGCCGTTGAGCCAGTCGATGAAGTTGGCGATGCCGGCCTGTGCGACCAGACCCACCCACGATCGCTCCTTGGCGCCGAGCCTGGCGTACCACTCGTGCTGGTCCTCGAGCCGCCGCGTCGCGGCGGTCGCGAGCTCCCCGCCCTTGCGCCGCACCGAGCGGCGGGTGGTCAGGGAGACGAGGCCACGACGCGACATGCGCGCAGTCTATGTGTGAACAACACAAGACCGTTATCAGTCGGTGCCGAACTCCATGGCCGCGCGGTCGAGCGCGTCGTCCTCGTCGTCGACGCCTGCGGCCGCAGGATTGGCGGCGATCTGGTCCCCGCCGCCGGCCTCGAGGTCGCCCATGATCTCGAGGTAGCCACCGCTGAGCTGGTCCTGGGCGGCGTAGACCTCGAGCTTGCTGCGGCTGTCGGCGATGTCGAGGTTGCGCATCGTCAGCTGCCCGATGCGATCGACGGGTCCGAAGGCGGCGTGCTCGGTGCGCTCCATCGAGAGCTTGTCCGGGTGGTAGCTGAAGTGCTCGCCGGACGTGTCGACGATGGTCCAGTCCTCACCGCGACGCAGCCGGATGGTCACCTCACCCGTGACGACGGAGGCGACCCAGCGCTGCAGGGACTCGCGCAGCATCAGTGCCTGCGGGTCGAACCACCGGCCCTCGTAGAGCAGGCGGCCCAGGCGCCGGCCCTCGGCGTGGTAGCTCGCGATCGTGTCCTCGTTGTGGATCGCGTTGACGAGGCGCTCGTAGGTGATGTGCAGCAGCGCCATCGCCGGGCCCTCGTAGATGCCGCGGGACTTCGCCTCGATGATCCGGTTCTCGATCTGGTCGGACATGCCCAGGCCGTGGCGGCCGCCGATGTCGTTGGCCGCGCGCACCAGCGCCACGGCGTCACCGCCGAAGTCGTCGCCGTTGATGGCGACCGGACGGCCGCGCTCGAACCTGACGGTGACGTCCTCGGGCTCGATGGCCACGGACTGGTCCCAGAAGGGGACCCCCATGATCGGGGTGACGATCTCCATCGAGGCATCGAGGTGCTCGAGGGTCTTGGCCTCGTGGGTCGCACCCCAGATGTTCGCGTCGGTGGAGTAGGCCTTCTCGGCGCTGTCGCGGTAGGGCAGACCGCGCTCGGTGAGCCACTCGGACATCTCCTGGCGTCCGCCGAGCTCGGTGACGAAGTCGGCGTCGAGCCACGGCTTGTAGATCCGCAGCCCCGGGTTGGCCATGAGGCCGTAGCGGTAGAAGCGCTCGATGTCGTTGCCCTTGAAGGTCGACCCGTCACCCCAGATGGAGACGTCGTCCTCCTTCATGGCGCGCACGAGGAGGGTGCCGGTCACGGCGCGGCCCAAGGGGGTGGTGTTGAAGTAGGTGCGACCACCGCTGCGGATGTGGAAGGCGCCGCAGGCGATGGCGGACAGCCCCTCCTCGACCAGGGGGCCCTTGCAGTCGACGAGCCGGGAGAGCTCGGAGCCGTACTGGCCCGCGCGACCCGGGATCGACTCGATGTCGTCCTCGTCGTACTGGCCGAGGTCAGCGGTGTACGTGCACGGCACCGCCCCCTTCTCGCGCATCCACGCGACGGCCACCGAGGTGTCGAGACCGCCGGAGAAGGCGATGCCGACACGTTCACCAACAGGGAGGGATGTGAGTACCTTGGACACGCGCCCCACCCTAGGACCTCCGTGCCGCAGCCGACGACCTGCCGTCACCCACCGGTCATCCAGTGGACACGCTGACGTCCCACCGTGGCCGTCCGTACTGCCTACGCTCGGCGTGGTGAGCACGGACATACTCGTCCTCGCCCATCGTGGCGCCTCCGGCTACCGGCCGGAGCACACGCACGCGGCCTACCAGCTGGCCGTGGAGATGGGCGCCGACTACATCGAGCCCGATCTGGTCATGACCCGGGACGGTGTCCTCGTCGACCGGCACGAGCCGGAGATCGCCCAGAGCACGGACGTCGCCGAGCACCCCCGGTACGCCGACCGGATGACCGCGAAGGAGGTCGACGGAGTCGTCGTCACCGGGTGGTTCGCCGAGGACTTCACCCTCGAGGAGCTGCAGGGCCTGCGCGCCACGGAGCGCCTCGCGCGGCTGCGGCCGGAGTCCGTCACGCACGAGGGCTGCCTGAGGGTGCTGACCTTCGACGAGGTGCTGCAGCAGCGCGCGCACCTGACCCGCACCAGCGGCCGCACCATCGGGATCGTGCCCGAGATCAAGCACTCCACCTACCTGCGTGGGCACGGTTTCGACCCCGAGCACGAGGTCATCCGCCTGCTCGAGAAGCACGACCTCAACTCGGCCACGGCCCCGGTGTGGCTCCAGTCCTTCGAGCCGACCGCCCTGCGGTCCCTGCGCACTCGGGGCTACCGCGGTCGGTCCATGCTCCTGACCGAGGCGCAGGGAGCCCCCTTCGACCTGCGCGAGCAGGGCACCACCTGGGCGGAGCTGACCACGCCCCCGGCCATGGAGCGGCTCGCCCCGTGGGTGGACGCGTTCGCGCCGGCGAAGGAGCAGGTCATCCCGTGGACCCCCGAGGGCGCCCTGGGGGAGCCGACCCGCCTCGTCGACGATGCCCACGAGGCCGGTCTCGAGGTCTTCCCGTGGACCTTCCGCGCGGAGAACGCCTTCCTGCCCGCCGACCACCGCATCGGCGCCGGTCCCGCCGCCCACGGGCGCATGGGTGACGAGGTCCTCGCCCACCTGGAGGCGGGCGTCGACGGCATCTTCTGCGACCACCCCGACGTGGGCGTCGAAGCCCGGACAAACTTCCTCGTCAGTGGGTGACGGTTTTGCAGGTGCCGAGAGTCGCTCGACAGGAGAGCGGCCTTGCGCCGCTATGGTCGCTGGCTGGTGTTCCGGTACGGAGCCCAGGAAGGACCAGAGACAATGCGAATCCCTCGACGTCTGGTCGTGCCATTTACCGGGGCCGTTTTGGCCGTCGGCGGGCTATCCGCCTGTGAAGGGCAGGCCGCACCCGAGGCGACCACCAGGTCGGACTCGGCTTCGAGCCCGATCGACCGGGGAAGCCGAACAGCTCCCGTCAGACCGCTCGTCATCGCCCACCGGGGCGCCTCTGGCTACCGACCGGAGCACACCCTGGCGGCCTACGAGTTGGCGGTGGAGATGGGCGCCGACTACATCGAGCCCGACCTCGTCATGACCAAGGACAGTGTTCTCGTTGTCCGTCACGAGCCGGAGATCACTGCGACCACGGATGTCGCCGAGCACCCGGAGTTTGCGGACCGAAGAACGACCAAGAAGGTTCACGGCAAGCCGGTCACCGGGTGGTTCGTCGACGACTTCACTCTCGAGGAGTTGAAGACGCTGCGGGCGACGGAGCGGCTCGGGCAGGAGAGACCGACGTCGGCAAGGTTCGACGGCCATTTCACGATCCCGGCCTTCGAGGAGGTGCTCGTGCAACGGGAAGTGCTGGCGCGCGAGAGCGGCCGTCAGATCGGCATCATCCCGGAGATCAAACACTCAACCTATCTCCACGACAACGGTTTCGACCCGGAGGCGGAGCTGACTCGGCTCGTCGACAAGTACTCGCTCAACAGCGACGATGCGCCCATATGGGTCCAGTCCTTCGAGTTGACCGCCCTGAAGGACTTGCGGGCGCAGGGCTATCGCGGAAAGTCCACCTTCCTGACATCCAGACGTGGTGGTCCCTACGACCTGAGACGGCAGGGCACCACGTATGCCGAGTTGACGACCTTCGAGTCCATGCGCGGCCTGGCTCGATGGATCGACGGCATCAGTCCCGATAAGAAGCAGATCATTCCATGGGAAGCAGACGGGACACTCGGGGAGGCGACGGCGTTGGTGGCCAATGCTCATGCTGCGGGCCTCGAGGTCACGCCGTGGGGATTTCGCGCAAGTGACTCATCCCTTCCCGGGGACCCGCGCACAGCTGCCGATTCCACCGAACGAAGTCGCATGGTCGACGAGGTCGAGTCCTACCTCCGGGCTGGCGTGGACGGTGTCTTCTGCGACCAGCCAGACCTCTGCGTGCAGGCGCGCTCGCAGTTCGTCACCGCTCGCTGAGGCCGCGCCGCGAGTCGTCGCGGCCACCCACTCCTCGAACAATTATGGTTAGGCTTACCTAATCTCATTGAAGAGGAGGGCACATGAGCACATGGGCACGACGGGCCAGGACGATCGTGGCGAGCGCCGGATCGGTGGAGGTCGGCGTCGCCGGGCAGGGTCGCCCGCTCGGCAGGCACGCCGTGACCCCCACCGGGGCGCTGCTCTTCTCCCTCGGGGAGGCCGCGCCGGCGTGCGCCCATCTCGTCGTGGCCGGGACGTCCGGGCCGGACATCCTCGCAACCGCAGCCGACGTCTCCGGCGTGAGCCATCCCGGCCGGGTGCGCGGGCTGGTCCGTCTCGGTGGCCGTGCCGAGGTGCTGCAGCGCCCGGTCGACGAGCAGCTGCGGTCACACCTGGGGGTCACCGAGGACGGTCTGGTCGCCCGGCTGGTTCCCACCTCGATCACTCTCGACTGGCGCGTGGAGGTCGAGGGTCTGCGCGAGGTGGTGCACGTGGAGGCCGAGGACTACACCGCCGCCGACGTGGACGCCCTCGCAGGGTGGCAGGACGAGTGGATGGTCCACCTCGACAGCCACCATCGTCAGGACCTGCGCCGGCTCGTCGCCGGCGTCGTCCCGCTCCACGAGTCCGGCGTCGTGCGGCCGGTCCTGGCGGACGAGACCGGGCTCGTCGCGCGCGAGAGCACGCCCGACGCGGGGGACCGCGACATCAGGGTCCACTTCCCGCACGTGGTCCGGTGCGGCTGCCAGGCGGTGCAGGCGCTGACGGGGATGCTCGCGGTCACCCGCTAGTCCCCGCACTCGTGCGAAGGGGGTGCCCGCGCCGTGATCGGCGGAGGGCACCCCCTTCGAGGTGGTTGCTGCGCGACCTCAGGCGTCGCCGCCGGCGTTGCCGGAGGTGCCGGCGTTGACGTCGAGCAGGCGGTACTTCTCGGCGGCCTTGCCCGGGACGTCCTCGGCGACCCAGCCGCGGTCGGCGAGCATCTGCAGCGCCCGGACCGCCATCGACGGGCCGTCGACGTGGAAGTACCGGCGAGCGGCGGCACGCGTGTCCGAGAAGCCGAAGCCGTCGGTGCCCAGGGCGGAGAACTCCTCCGGCACCCACGGCCGGATCTGGTCCTGGACCTGCTTCATGTAGTCCGAGACGGCGACGATCGGGCCGACGGAGTTCTCCAGCGCACGGGTGACGTACGGCGTGCGACGCTCGTTCTCCGGGTGGAGGTAGCGCTCCTCGTCGCACCGCATCGCTTCGCGGCGCAGCTCCGTCCAGCTGGTCACCGACCACACGTCCGCGACCACGCCCCAGTCCTCGCGCAGCAGCTCCTGCGCATCCAGGGCCCACGGCATGCCGACACCGCTGGCGAGCAGCTGGCAGCGCGGTGGGGTGTCCCCGAGTCCGGAGTCGTCCCCGGCCGCGTAGCGGTACATGCCCCGGAGCAGCCCGTCGACGTCCAGGCCCTCGGGCTCGGGCGGCTGCACGATCGGCTCGTTGTAGAGGGTGAGGTAGTAGACGACGTTGCGCGCCATGTCGGTCTGGGGCGCGTCGCCGCCGTACATCCGCTCCAGGCCCTGGCGCATGATGTGCGCGATCTCGAAGCCGTAGGCCGGGTCCCAGGACACGACGGCCGGGTTCGTCGCGGCCAGCAGCGGGGAGTGCCCGTCGGCGTGCTGCAGCCCCTCACCGGTCAGCGTCGTGCGGCCGGCCGTGGCGCCGAGCATGAAGCCGCGCGACATCTGGTCGGTCGCGGCCCAGATGAAGTCACCGGTGCGCTGGAAGCCGAACATCGAGTAGAAGATGTAGACCGGCACCATCGGCTCGCCGTGCGTGGCGTAGCTCGTCGCCGCAGCGGTGAACGCCGCCACCGAGCCGGCCTCGTTGATGCCGGTGTGGAGCAGCTGCCCCGTCTCGGACTCGCGGTAGGCGAGCATGAGGTCGGCGTCGACCGAGGTGTAGTTCTGCCCGTGCGGGTTGTAGATCTTCTTCGTCGGGAAGAAGGAGTCCATGCCGAAGGTGCGGGCCTCGTCCGGGATGATCGGCACGATCCGCTCGCCGAACCCCTTCTCCCGCATGAGGTCCTTGAGCAGGCGCACCCAGGCCATCGTCGTCGCGATCTCCTGCTTGCCCGACCCCTTGGCCAGCTGCCCGTACTTCTCCTTCGCGGGCAGCGTCGGGGGCTCGTAGTCGACCCGGCGCTCCGGCAGGCCTCCGCCGAGCTTCTCGCGGCGCTCCTTCATGTACTGGATGCCCTCGTCGTCCTCGCCCGGGTGGTAGTAGGGCGGCAGGTACGGGTCCTTCTCCAGCTCCTCGTCGGAGATCGGGATCTGCAGGCCGTCGCGCAGGCCCTTGAGGTCCTCGATCGTCAGCTTCTTCATCTGGTGGGTGGCGTTGCGACCGGCGAAGCTCGAGCCCAGGCCGTAGCCCTTGATCGTCTTCGCGAGGATGACCGTCGGCTGGCCGGAGTGCTCCATCGCGGCGCGGTAGGCGGCGTAGACCTTGTTGTAGTCGTGGCCGCCGCGCTTGAGCTTCCACCACACGTCCGCGTCGGACCAGTTCTCGATCAGCTTGCGCGTGCGCGGGTCGCGGTCGAAGAAGTGCTCGCGCACGTACGCGCCGTCGTTGGCCCGGAAGGTCTGGTAGTCGCCGTCGGGCGTCTGGTTCATCAGGTTGACCAGGGCGCCGTCGTGGTCGGCGGCCAGCAGCGGGTCCCAACCGCGGCCCCAGATCACCTTGATGACGTTCCAGCCCGCGCCGCGGAACTGCGCCTCGAGCTCCTGGATGATCTTGCCGTTGCCGCGCACGGGGCCGTCGAGCCGCTGCAGGTTGCAGTTGACGACGAAGGTGAGGTTGTCCAGCTCCTCGAAGGCCGCCGTCTGCAGCAGGCCGCGGCTCTCCGGCTCGTCCATCTCGCCGTCACCGAGGAAGGCCCACACGTGCTGCTCGGAGGTGTCCTTGATCCCGCGGTTGTGCAGGTACTTGTTGAACTGCGCCTGGTAGATCGCGTTCATCGGGCCGATGCCCATGGAGACCGTGGGGAACTCCCAGAAGTCCGGCATCAGGCGCGGGTGCGGGTAGGAGGGCATGCCGGTCTCGGAGTCGCCGGCCAGCGTCGCGGCCTCCTGCCGGAAGCCGTCCATCTGCTCCTCGCTGAGACGGCCCTCGAGGAAGGCGCGCGCGTACATGCCGGGGGAGGCGTGCCCCTGGAAGAAGATCTGGTCGCCGCCGCCGGGGTGGTCCTTGCCCCGCCAGAAGTGGTTGAAGCCCACCTCGTACATCGTCGCCGCGGAGGCGTAGGAGGAGATGTGGCCGCCGACGCCCACTCCCGGGCGCTGGGCACGGTGGACCTGGATCGCGGCGTTCCACCGGATCCAGGCGCGGTAGCGGCGCTCGACCTCCTGGTCGCCGGGGTACCACGGCTCGTTCGTCGGGGAGATGGTGTTGACGTAGTCGGTCGTGGTCAACGACGGGACGCCGACGCTCTTCATCCGGGCCCGCTCGAGCAGCCGCAGCATCACGTACCGGGCGCGCTCACGCCCCGCCTCGTCGATGACGGCATCGATCGACTCCAGCCACTCCGCCGTCTCGTCGGGGTCGATGTCCGGCAGGTGGGTGGGGATGCCGTTGAGGATGGGGCCGTCGCTGAGGTGATCGGCAGATCCGGGCACGTCGTCGTCCTTTCCGAAGAACACTCCCGGGGGGTGTCGGGAGACACAGTCATCTTCCCTCCCCCGTGTCGCGCGTCACAAGCCGGGGTCGGGGAACGGACGGGAGCGACGTCCCGGTCAGCCGGTGACGCGCTCGGGATGGGCGTACGCGGTGGCCCTCGGCTCCCGGACGAACCCGAGCAGGGTCAACCCGCTGCGCTCGGCGACCTCCACGGCCAGGGTGGTCGCGGCCGAGACGCAGGCGAGCACCGGGGCGCCGGCCACGGCCGCCTTCTGCGCGATCTCGAAGCCGGCCCGGGAGGAGACCAGCAGGACGTGCCCCCGAAGGGGGAGACCCCCTTCGCGCGCGGCCCACCCGATGACCTTGTCGACGGCGTTGTGCCGACCGATGTCCTCCCGGACCACCAGGAGGCGGCCGTCCGGGTCGAGCAGAGCGGCGGCGTGGACGCCACCGGTGGCCTCGAAGACCTTCTGGCGCTCGCGCATGGCCGCCATCCCGGCGTGGATGTGCTCCAGCGAGTGGCGGGCCGGGTCGTCGGAGGGGGAGTGGGGGAGGGCCTCGAGCAGGTCGTCGACGGAGGTCGACCCGCACACCCCGCACGCGCTGGTCGCGACCTCCGTGCGGGCCGTCACGGGGCGCCGCAGCGAGACCCCTGCCGCGAGGGTGACCTCGACGACGTTGAAGGTCGGCGAGCCGTCCGGACCGGTGTCGGTGCAGTGCATCATCGCGGCGACGTCCTCGGCGTCCCCGATGAGCCCCTCGGCCACCAGGTGCCCCAGCGCGAGGTCGAAGTCGTCACCCGGCAGGCGCATCGTCGTGGTCACGGTCGTCGACGGAGGCCGCAGCTCGCTCGGTGCACCACCCGCGGCCAGACCCGTGGCCGGGAGGGAGGCCACCCGGATCTCCAGGGGCTCCTCGACGGCGAGCGACTCGATCCTGCCGACCGAGCGGTCGCCCATGCGCTGCGCGCGCAGCCGCTGCGTCATCCGTCCCATGGACCCGCCTTCGCTCGCCTGACCATGTGGCCAGCCTACGGACGAGGTCTGGTGTGATGGTGCCGTGGACGACAACGAGACCCAACCCCCTTCGCCGGCCCCGTCGGTGCTCCCGCTGACGGGGGACCACGGCGCGCAGTGGCGTCCGGTCTCACCACTGCTGGCCGGGGTGCGACAGGTGAGCACGACGGCGACCCTCCTGCCGCCCGCCGTCGCCGCGGCCCTGGCGGCGGCGTTCATCACCCCGTGGCTGGTCCTCGTGACCGTGCTGCTGACCGCTCTGTGGCTGTGGCTGATGTGGCTCATCCCGCGCCAGGTCGCGGCGATCAGCTGGGTGGAGCTGCCCGAGGAGCTGGCCATCCGCAAGGGCCGCATGTGGCGCTCGCTGGTGACGATCCCCTACGGCCGCATCCAGTACGTCGACATCTCCTCCGGTCCCTACAAGCGCGCCAAGGGACTCGCCGACATCACGGTCAACACCGCGTCCCCGGCCAGCAGCGGGGACATCCCCGGCCTGCCCGTCGACGTCGCCGAGGAGCTGCGCGTGCGCCTCGCGGCCCACGGCGAGGCGCAGCGAGCGGGCCTGTGACGCTCGGCGGGCCCCCCGGGGGCGAAGGGGGTGGGGACGGCTTCTCGCGCGTCCACCCGCTCTCGCCCTTCATCCGCGGTGGCCTCGTGGTCATCGCCGTCTTCGGCTACGTCCTGTCCCAGCAGATCGACCGGATCGTCGGTGCCGCCGGCCCCCCGGCACCCGGCGAGGGCGAGACCTCCCTCCTCGTGCCGGCCGTGCTCGTGCTGCTGACCGTCGTCGGGGCGGTGCTCCTCGGGCTGCTGTCGTGGTGGTTCACCCGTTACCGGCTCGGGGAGACGGGGCTGGAGATGCACTCGGGCGCGATCATGCGCCAGCACCGCCAGGTGCGCTACGACCGCATCCAGGCCGTCGACCTCGTCCGTCCGCTCCTGGCGCGGATGACCGGCCTGTCCGAGGTGCGCGTCGAGTCCGCCGGCGGCGGCGACTCCCACGTGTCCATCGCCTACCTCAGGCACACCGACGCCGAGGCGGTCCGCTCCCGGCTGCTCGGCCTGGCGGCGGAGGCGCAGCAGCCGACACCATCACAGGGCCCAGAGGGAGGGATGGGTCCGCCCGACTCAAGGGCCGAGCTTGCGAGGCCCAAGGGCGGACCCGTGCCTCCCGCCGGGCCGGAGGGGGCGGGACCGTGGCCGCGGCGTGGTGCCGTGGAGCCGGCTGTGCCCTTGCTGCGGGTGCCCGTCGAGCGGCTGATCGCCTCGGTGCTGCTCTCCTGGGACACGATCTTCTTCGTCGTCCTGCTCGTCCTCGCGCTCGTGCTGACCTTCGTCGACCTCGGCGTGGTCATCGGCGGCTTCCTGCCCGTCGTCCTCATCACCGGCATGCGCAGCATCATCAGGCTCACCCGGTGGTACGGGCTGACGGTCGCCCTGCGGGGGCAGACGCTCACGAGCCAGCGCGGTCTGACCGACACCCGCCACTCCTCCGTGCCGCTGCACCGTGTGCAGGCACTCGAGGTCACGCAGCCGGTCCTGTGGCGCCGTGCCGGGTGGTGGACCCTCAAGGTCAACGTCGCCGGGGCCCGGATCGCCTCCGCCGACGGGGACTCGGGCGAGAGCGTCCTCGTGCCCGTCGCCACGACCGAGGAGGTGCTGCGCCTCCTCGAGGCGGTGACCGCCGATCCGGTGACCACGGCCGAGGTCGCCTCGCTCGTCGCCGACACGCCCGAGGGCTTCGTCGGGGTGCCGTCCGCGGCCAGGTGGTTCCACCCCTTCGCCCGCCGACGCATCGGCTACCTGCCCGGGCGGCGGGCCGTGCTCACCCGCTCGGGGTGGCTCGACCGGGTCCTGCAGGTCGTGCCCTGGGGACGGATCCAGTCGATGACCCTGCAGCAGGGACCGCTGGACCGCCGGCTCGACCTCGCCAGCGTCCAGTTCCTCAGCACCGTGGGGCCGGTTCGCCCCCGTGTGGAGCACCTCTCGACCGACGACGCGCAACGTCTCGCGCACCTCGCGGCGGCCCGTGCGAGCCACGCCAGACGACGTCCGAGCGGACCCGTTGGTTGCGATCCGACGCCGGACACTGTGGACTGGCCCTGATGACTAATCACCGAAGCGAAGGAAGGACGACCACCTTGACGGGGGACGCGACGGCCCGGGAGGACGAGATGACCCGCGGTGCCGTGGACAAGCTGGGCTTCGCCCACGACCAGATCGTGCAGGAGTACAACTGGGACGACGACGTCGACGAGGCGCTGCGTGCCGCGATCGAGGACGTGGTCGGTGCCGAGCTCGAGGACGAGGACTACACCGGTGTCGTCGACGCGGTGATCATGTGGTGGCGCGACGACGACGGCGACCTCACCGACGCCCTCGTCGACACCCTCGGCACACTCGCCGAGGGGTCGTCCATCGTACTGCTCACGCCGCGTCCGGGCCGGAACGGCGAGGTCGACCCGAGCGAGGTCGACGAGGCCGCGACGACGGCCGGGCTGCACACCTCCGGCTCGGTGATGTGCTCCGACCACTGGGTCGCGACCCGGCTGGCCGCCCGCAAGGGTGTCGCCTGACCGCGAGTGGCACACTGCCGACATGAGTCAGCAGCCCCTCTCCGTCGGGGACATCGCCCCCGACTTCACCCTGCGCGACCAGAACGGCGCGGACGTCACGCTCGCCGAGCTGACCCGCGACCGCGCGGTCCTGCTGGTGTTCTACCCCTTCGCCTTCTCCGGCGTCTGCACGAGTGAGCTTCGCGAGATCCGCGACGACCTCGGGCGCTTCGAGTCGCCGGCGGTGACCACGGTGGCCATCTCCTGCGACCCGATGTTCAGCCTGCGGGCGTGGGCGGACCGCGAGGGGTACTTCTTCCCCCTGCTCTCCGACTTCTGGCCGCACGGTGCCGTCGCCTCCGCCTACGGCGTTTTCGACCCGGGCGCGGGCATGGCCGGGCGGGGAACCTTCCTCGTCGGCCGTGACGGACGGGTCGCCTGGCGGCTGGTCAACCCTGCGGGGGAGCGACGTGAGTTCAGCGGCTACGAGCGGGCCCTGGAGACGCTGCAGGATGCCGCAGCCGCGGGTGGCGCCCGGTAGTCTCCGCCACCATGAGTGACGACATCCTCGAGGTGGACCTGCTGGCCTTCGAGTCGGGGGACGGTGAGCGCGCACGGGCCGTCGTCGACGGACTGATGACCTCCCTGGACACCGGCTTCGTCTACGTGCGGCACGACGTGGCCGACGACCTCATCGACACCGCCTACGGGATGCTCGAGGAGTTCTTCACCGCCGAGCGCGAGGTCAAGCAGCAGTTCGTCGCCCCCGGGACCCACGGCCAGACCGGCTACACCGATCTGCTCGTCGAGACCGCGGCCACCTCCGACGTCGCGGACTGGAAGGAGATGCTCAACTGGGGGCCGGCGATCCCGGCGGGGCACCCCCTTCGCACCCGCTACCCGCACCGCTACCACGACCCGGTCCTGCCCGAGTCGGCGGTACCGGGCATCACCGAGACGCTGACGACCTTCCACGAGGCCGTCGCCGACCTCCAGCGCCGGGTGCTGCGCATCATCGCCACCGGCGTCGGTGCCCACCCCGACTACTTCGAGACGATGCTCGTGGACGGACCGACCCTCTCGCGGGCGATCCACTACCCGCCCATGCGGTCCGCGCCGGACGCCCCGCACGTGTGGGCGGCCGAGCACGCCGACATCAACCTCATCACCGCCCTGCCGCGGGCGACCGCTGCCGGTCTGCAGGTGCGGCTGAAGGACAGCGGCGAGTGGATCGACGCCGTCGCACCCGAGGGCGGTGCCATCATCAACACCGGCCTCATGCTGGAGACCGTGACCAACGGGCTCATCGAGCCGGGCATCCACCGCGTCGTCGCGGCCCCGGGGCAGGAGGGCGACCGCTACTCGGTCGTGCAGTTCAGCCACCCGACGCCGTGGACGGTGCTCAGCCCGCTGGTGAGCACGGTGACCGCCGAGGCGCCCCAGCGCTTCTCGCCGATCACCGCCGCCGACGCGCTGGACCTGGTGCTCTACGAGATCAACCTCATCGAGGACGCGCGCCGGTCCTGACCCCGGCGCGTCGTCCTGTCACAATGACCGCGGCGCACCGCGCGCCCGGGGCCTGTAGCTCAGTTGGTAGAGCACCGCGTTTACACCGCGGGTGTCGTCGGTTCGAGCCCGGCCGGGCCCACATGAGCACCATCCGTCTGCGTGACGTCCTGACCGTCCTCGAGGAGATGTACCCCGGCGACTCCGCCCAGTCCTGGGACCAGGTGGGTCTCGTCACCGGCGACCCGGACCAGCCCGTGCGCCGGGTGCACGCCGCGGTCGACCCCACCCTCGAGGTCATCGAGGAGGCCCGCGAGGCGGGCGCGGACCTGCTCATCACCCACCACCCCCTGCTGCTGCGCGGTGTGCACTCGGTCGCCACGACGAGCGCGAAGGGAGCCAGCGTCACCTGCCTCGTCGTCTCCGACATCGCCCTGTACGTCGCCCATACCAACGCCGACGTCGCCGAGCCCGGCGTCAACACCGCCCTCGCGCAGGCCTGCGGGCTGGCCGCGACGGAGCCGCTCTCCCTCGAGGAGGGCACCCCCATGGGCCGGGTCGGGTACCTGGCCGAGGAGATCACCCTCGCCGACTTCGCCGAGCGGCTCGCGGAGGCCCTGCCGTCCGCGCCGGGCGGCATCCGTGTCTCCGGGCCGCCCGACGGCCGGGTGCGACGCGTCGCGCTGCTCGGAGGGGCCGGGGACGGTCTCATCGACGCCGCCCGCGCGGCGGGCGCGGACGTCTACGTCACCGCCGACCTGCGCCACCACCCGGCACTCGAGGCCCGGGAGGAGGCACGGTCCGCCGCCGGCACCCCCTTCCTCGTCGACGCCGGCCACTGGACGAGCGAGTCCCTCTGGCTGGAGCACATGCTCGCCCGGCTGGAGAACTCCCTCGCCGACGCCGGAGCCGACGTGGTGGGATGGGAGACCCACGTGAGCACGATCTGCACCGACCCGTGGACCTTCACCGTCGGCGCACAGACAGCCCAAGGAGATCCCCAGTGAAGGCAGACCCCTTCGTCCAGGCACGGCTGCTCCAGCTGCAGGCCCTCGACATCCGGCTGCAGCAGATCGCCCATGCCCGCACGAGGCTGCCCCAGATCGCGGCCCTCGAGCAGGCCCGCGCGCAGCTGCAGCGCGCCCAGGACGACGTCGTGCGTGCCGAGACGACGCTGGGGGACATCCGACGCGAGGTCGCCCGGGCCGAGGCCGACGTGCAGCAGGTGCGCGACCGAGCCGCGCGGGACCAGCAGCGTCTGGACACGGGGGCCGGCATGACCTCGCGCGACCTGACCGCCCTGCAGAGCGAGATCGAGTCGCTCGCGCGTCGGCAGGGCGACCTCGAGGAGGTCGAGATCGAGGCCATGGAGCGCCAGGAGGCCGCAGAGGAGCGGGTCTCCTCGGGGACGGCCAAGCAGGCCGAGCTGCAGGCCGAGGTCGACCGGCTGACCCGCGAGCGCGACGATGCGTTGGCCGAGCTCGACGCCGAGGAGAGACAGGTCACCGCCCCCCGCTCGGAGCTCGTCGCGAGCATCGACGACGCCCTCATCTCGCTGTACGACCGGATCCGTGACAAGTCCGGCGGTCTGGCCGCCGCGGAGCTGAAGCACGGCCGTTGCGGCGGGTGCCGCCTCGAGCTCAACCCCGTCGACCTCGCCGCGATCGAGAAGGCACCCGTCGACGAGGTGGTGCGCTGCGAGGAGTGCGACCGCATCCTCGTGCGCATCCCGGCTTCGCAGAGCTGATGGGGCGCTCCCTCCGCGTCGAGGCAGATGGTGGCTCCCGGGGCAACCCCGGTGTGGCCGGGTACGGGGCCCTCGTCCGGGACCCCGGGTCCGGTGAGGTGCTCGTCGAGCTCGCGGCCCCGCTGGGGACGGCGAGCAACAACGTCGCCGAGTACCGCGGCATGCTCGCCGGCCTGCGTGCCGCCCGCACCATCGACCCCTCGGCGGACGTGGAGGTCGGGATGGACTCCAAGCTCGTCGTCGAGCAGATGTCGGGACGGTGGAAGATCAAGCACCCCGACATGCGGGAGCTCGCCCGACAGGGACGTGATCTCGTCGCCGAGATCACTGCCGCGGGCGGCTCCGTCGAGTTCGTCTGGATGCCCCGCGACGCGAACGCGCACGCCGATGCCCTGTCCAACCGCGGGATGGACGGCGAGGAGCTCGAGGAGTGGCGCGAGCAGTCGGGTGCCGACCACGCCCCCCGCCGCGACACCGAGCAGGCCCCGACGCGGCCCCGAGCGGGTCGCGAGGAGGCCACCCGCATCGTCCTCGTGTGCCGTGGCGGCACCGAGCAGTCCGAGCGCGCAGCCGAGCGGGTGGCCGCGCTCGTCGACGACGCGGACGTGCGCGTCGTCACCGCCGACCCGACCCGGGACGCCGGGACCGGCGAGACCGTCGCCGAGCGGCTCGCAGTGACTCCCCGGGCCGATGCGGACTGGGACGAGCCGTCCGAGGGGGAGACGCACGAGGAGCTGACCACGCGGGTCGTCACGGCGTGGGAGCGAGTTGTCGCCGACGGACGCACCGCCGTCATCGCCTGCCACCGCACGCCGATCCTCGTCGTCCTCGCGCACGTCCTCGGCCTGCCGCGTGAGCGGATGCGGCGCCTGGCCGTCGACCCGGGCTCGCTCACCGCGCTCGAGGTCCGACCCGACGGCGAGGTGCTCGTCGCCTTCACCAACCGGACCTGAGGAGCGGCGACATCGAGGACCTGCCCACCTGGCTGACCGCGTCCGGCGTGATCGGCGCGGTCGTCTTCGGCCTGCTCTCCGCGTACTTCCCGCCCCTGAACGCCGAGATCTACGCGGTCGCGGCACCCGTCATCTTCCCCGACCTGTGGGTCGTGCACGTCTCCGCGATGACGGGCGGACTGGTCATCGGCAAGGTGACCCACTTCGTCGCCGCGGAGAAGGGTGCCGAGGCCTTCATGAAGCGCCGCGAGCAGAAGGAGCTGCGGGCCGCGGACAAGGCACGCAGGAGCCGCAGCGCCTTCAGGAGGCGTCTTGAGCGGTGGAGCAAGGCGATGATCGACCTGCTCGACCGTCCGCACCTGGGACCGCTGGTCCTGCTCGCCAGCGCCGGTGTCGGCTTCCCCCCGCTCGCCGTCGTCACGGTCGCCGCGGGGATCAAGCACATCTCCCTCGCGCTCTTCGTCGTGGTGACGACGCTCGGGTGCCTGGCCCGTTTCCTCATCACCGCGTGGCTCGTGGTCCAGGGCATCGAGCTGAGCTTCTGACCGTCTCGGGTGCCGACCGGGCGTGCAGCGGGCCCACCCCTCGCGCATACCCTGTGCGCATGACGTACGCCGCAGACCTCAGCCCCCAGTACGCGTGGGATGCCCTCGCATCCGATCCGGAGGCCGTCCTCGTCGATGTGCGCACCCAGGCGGAGTGGACCTTCGTCGGGGTCCCGGACCTGTCCTCGATCGACAAGCAGATGGTCCCCATCGAGTGGAACTCCTTCCCGGCAGGGACCCCCAACGACGCCTTCCTGCAGCAGCTGCAGGAGGTCGTGCCCCAGGACTCCTCCGTGTACTTCCTCTGCCGCTCCGGTGGGCGGTCCGCGGCCGCTGCCGAGGCCGCCACCGCTGCCGGCTGGAGGAGCGCGTACAACATCGTCGACGGCTTCGAGGGGCCGGTCGACGAGCACGGGCACCGCGCCGTCGCCGGGTGGAAGCAGGCCGGCCTGCCGTGGAGGCAGGGGTGAGCGAGCTCCCGTACGGGCCGGGCAACCCCGCCCCGTACCTGGACCCGAGCGGTCTCTCCCCGCAGACCCTGGCCGTGCGGGGAGGTCAGGCCCGCACCACCTTCGACGAGACGTCCGAGGCGCTCTTCCTCACCTCCGGCTTCATCTACGGCACTGCCGAGGAGGCCGAGGCCGCCTTCTCGGGGGACGTGGAGAAGTACGTCTACTCGCGCTACGGCAACCCGACCGTCGGCATGCTCGAGGAGCGGCTGCGCGTGCTCGAGGGCGCCGAGGCGGCCTTTGCCACGTCCTCGGGGATGTCCGCGGTCTTCACCGCGCTGGCGGCGCTGCTCGGTGAGGGAGACCGACTCGTCTCCTCGCGCTCGCTCTTCGGCAGCTGCTTCGTCATCGTCGACGAGATCCTGCCGCGGTGGGGCGTCGAGACGGTCCTCGTCGACGGGACGGACCTCGACCAGTGGCGCGAGGCGCTGTCCGAGCCGACGGCGGCGGTCTTCTTCGAGACGCCGAGCAACCCGATGCAGGAGCTCGTCGACATCGCCGCCGTGAGCGAGCTGGCCCACGCGGCAGGCGCGCAGGTCGTCGTCGACAACGTCTTCGGCACCCCCGTGTTCTCCCGGCCGCTCGACCACGGCGCCGACATCGTCGTGTACTCCGCCACCAAGCACATCGACGGACAGGGCCGCGTCCTCGGTGGGGCGATCCTCGGTCCCGCCGACTACATCGACGGCCCCGTGCGCAACCTGATCCGGCACACCGGACCGTCCCTGTCGCCCTTCAACGCCTGGGTGCTGCTCAAGGGCCTGGAGACGATGGACCTGCGCGTGCGTCGCATGGCCGAGTCCTCGCTCGTCCTGGCCCGGGAGCTGCAGCAGCACCCCCGGGTCACGCAGGTCGTCCACCCCTGGCTGCCGGACCACCCGCAGCACGACCTCGCCCGGCGGCAGATGAGCGGTGGCGGCACCGTCATCACCTTCGCGATCGACGGGGGCAAGGCCGAGGCCTTCGCGGTCGTGAACGCGCTGCGCCTCGTCGACATCTCCAACAACCTCGGCGACTCGAAGTCGCTCGTCACCCACCCGGCGACGACGACGCACCGCCGCATGGGCGCGGACGCGCGCGCCGCGATCGGCATCACCGACGCGACCCTGCGCGTCTCCGTGGGGCTCGAGGGGGTCGACGACCTCGTCGCCGACCTCACCGCGGCCCTCGACGGGTTGGGCTGAGCCCGGGAGCTACCGCGCGGTGACGGCGAGGCGAAGGGGGCCGGCCCCCTTCGCCGGGCCGGACAGCTCGACCTCGAAGGCCGGCTCGAGCGCCGCCACGAGCGCCTGCGGGGTCCTCGGCTCGCGGTCGACCCCGAGCAGGTGGCGGGCGACGAGGCCGCGCGTGTGCTTGGCCATGTGCGTCGCTCCCGGGACGGTGACGTGGACCCACCGCGTCGCCGTCCCACCGGAGGGCTGCCACGCCGCGGCGTAGGTGCTGGAGCGGCAGTCGACGACCAGGCCGGTCCCGGCCGCGGCGGTCAGCTCCGCGTCGAGGACCTCGCGCCAGTGCGCGGCCAGCGGCCCGACACCGGGGAGGTTCACCGCCATCGAGAGCCGGTAGGGCGGGATGCGGTCGCCCGGACGGACCGCACCGAAGAGCGCCGAGACGATGACGAGCCACCGGCCGGCCCGGCGCTTGGCGCCGGGGGAGAGGCTCGCGAGGTCGAGGGCGTCGTAGAGGACGCCGCTGTAGACGTGCGACGCCGGTGGCGCCGGTGTGGTCATGAGGGCGGTGTTGCGGGCCACCTCCGTGACGAGGTTGGTGCTGACGCCGAGCACCTCGTGGGCGTCCGCGCGGGCGCTGACCTCCGCGAGGGCCGCGAGCACACGCTCCCTGGCCGGCGTCAGGGCGGGGAAGGACAGCGAGCCGAGGTCGAGGGTCTTCCCCCGCGCACGACCGGTCTTGGACTCCGAAGGTGGCAGCAGCACGAGCACGCCGGAACCCTACGGGGTACGCCTAGGGTGTCCAGCATGGGACAGCGCATCGGCCTCCTCCGACCCACGGACCCCGCGACCGGAGAGGTCGTCGACGCCGCCGGGCTGCGCTCGCGGCTCGACGAGATCCGGGCCGAGCTCGAGGTGCCGGAGGACTTCCCGGCCGAGGTGCTCGCCGAGGCCGAGCGCGTTGCGGCGCAACCACTCTCGCTGCCGGAGCGGGACGAGACCGCCCTCCCCTTCCTCACCATCGACCCACCCGGGTCCATGGACCTCGACCAGGCGATGCACCTCTCCCGCGACGGCGACGGGTACCGCGTGCGCTACGCGATCGCCCACCTGGAGTCCTTCGTCGAGCCGGGTGGGGCCATCGACGCCGAGGCCCGCCGCCGCGGCCAGACCATCTACGCGCCCGACAGGCGCACGCCGCTGCACCCACCGGTGCTCAGCGAGGGCGCCGCGAGCCTGCTGCCCGATGAGGTCCGCCCGGCGTACGTGTGGGACATCCGCCTCGATGCCCTGGGCGAGCACACCGCCGCCGAGGTCTACCCCGCGATGGTGCGCAGCGTCGAGCGGCTCGAGTACGCCGAGGTGCAGGCGAGCATCGACGCGGGTACCGACGACGAGCGGCTCGCCCTCCTGCAGGAGATCGGTGACAAGCGCATCGCGCTCGAGCAGGAGCGGGGCGGCGCCTCGCTGCCGATGCCCGACCAGGAGGTCGAGCAGGTCGACGGCGGCTTCCGGCTGCGACTGCGCCCGTTGCTGCGCGCCGAGGACTGGAACGCCCAGATCTCGCTGCTCACCGGCATGGTCGCCGCCGAGATGATGCTGCACGCGGACGTCGGCATCCTGCGCACGATGCCCGAGCCCGGCGACGACGCGCTGCGTCAGCTGCGCCAGATCGCCTCCGCCCTGCAGGTGCCGTGGCCGGCGGAGCAGACCCACGGGGACCTGCTGCGCTCGCTCGACGGGAGCAACGCGCGCCACCTCGCGCTGATCCACGAGTCGACCGTGCCCTTCCGCGGGGCCGGGTACACCGTCTTCGACGGGGGCGTGCCCGAGCTGGTCGAGCAGGCCGCGATCGCCGCCCCGTACGCCCACGTCACGGCGCCACTGCGCCGCCTCGTCGACCGGTTCGGCCTGGCCCTGTGCGCCGCCGTGAGCGCCGGTGAGGAGGTGCCGACCTGGGTGCGTCAGGCGCTGCCGAGCCTGCCGGAGCTGATGGAGTCCTCCGAGCGGCTCGTCGGTGGCGTGGAGCGGGGAGCCATGGACGCGATCGAGGCGGCCACGCTCGCCGACCGGGTGGACCAGACCTTCACGGCCGTCGTCATCGACGTCCCGCAGGGGGAGGGCGAGATGGAGATCCAGGTGATCGACCCGCCCGTCATGGGCAGGGCGAGCGGGAGGGCCGATCTCGGCGACAAGGTCACGGTGCGCCTGACCGCGGTCGACCACGCGCGGGGCAAGGCGAGCTTCGCGGTCGTGTGAGCCCACCCCCTTCGCCATGGGTTAGGGTGAGCGCTCGAAAGGGAGTAGTCCCCAACAGGTGTGTCGACACACTGACCCCGGACCGACAGGTCATGGGTCCGGCACATCGGGCCAGCCCGGCTGGCGGACGAGACTTTCGACCGGTCAGTCATGCGACGACCCGGTCGAGGCTCGTCGTGACACGGCTCCTCGTCCGGGCAGACGAGGAGTTTTTTCATGTTCGAAGCACTGGTGCTCAGCACCGTGGTCATCTTCGTCGCCGAGCTCGGCGACAAGAGCCAGCTGATGGCGATGACCTTCGCCACCCGGTACCGGGCCCGCGACGTCATCCTCGGCATCACGGTCGCGACGCTGCTCGTGCACCTCGCGTCGGTGGGCATCGGGTACTTCATCGGCGCGAGCTTCGAGAAGTACCAGGGGCCGATCGCCGTGGGCGCGGGCATCGCCTTCCTCGGCTTCGCGGTGTGGACCCTGCGCGGCGACGAGCTGACCGAGGAGGAGGAGCAGAAGGCCAGGAAGGCCACCGGCTCCGCGCTGCTCGCCGTCGGCGCGGCCTTCTTCCTCGCCGAGCTCGGCGACAAGACGATGCTCGCCACGATCACGCTCGCCGTGCGCGAGGACTGGTTCGGCACCTGGATCGGCTCCACGATCGGCATGGTCGCCGCCGACGCCCTGGCGATCGCGGTCGGTGCGGTCCTCGGACGCAAGCTCCCCGAGAAGGTCATCACCTACGGCGCCGCGGCCGCCTTCGCCCTCTTCGGCCTCGTCCTCGTCGCCGAGGGCCTCGGCTGGCTCTGAGGCCGTCCCGACGACACGCGCGGCGAAGGGGGGTGGATGAGTCGGCCTGTAAGCCGTACTCCGATGGCCCGCTCCGATAGAGGCCCATAGAGGCGTCGTCGTGCCGTGACTGGGCCGTGAGAGATGGCGCTGATCGAGGCCTTGGCCGTCCTCGTCGAGCGAGCAGGCGAGATGTGGTGCAAGGTGGCTGGCTATGAAAGACGTCAAATCTTCAACTTGGCCTCTGGTGATCGCCCTTGTCGCATGCCTCGCGGCCCTGGGATCACAATGGCTCGGGGTCGTGTGAGCATCAAGGCGAGTAGAGGAACGCTCAACGACTGTCTCAGGAACTAACCGGCTCTGCGCAAAACTTTGCGTCCCCGGTAAATTTCCGCCATGGGGAACGACAAGCTTCTCGGGTGGTGCTCGTCCTGCCGCCGGCTGAATGTCAGTGCCGGCGACTCAGCCCCAGAGGTGATCCTGGACGACTACCGGGCCTGCCAGTACTGCTCAGGCGTATCCCTGCCGTTGCCAGCCCGCTTCTCCGAGTATGCAGTGCCGGCGTGGTCCATCTTGACGTCGCAGGAGCGCGCCGGCGCTCTCCCGTTGGCTGAGCTGGGCCGAGCGATTGGCCAAGCGCGTGCCCAGCGCGTCGAGCAGCGCGACGAACGAACGCCGTCCGACCCCATAGCCATCGTTTGCACCACTGCGCCTTGTCTGGAGGCTCTGCTGATCCGCGCTCATCAGCACGGTGACCTGCGCGTTGCGCTGCTCGCCCTGTGGCTTCTGGTTGGGGAACTACACGTCGCTACCGACGACCCGTCGGTTGGCGGTGCCGCGTATGAGGGGGAGGAAGTGGCGCGCGCAACGCATTTACGTCACGTCATCTCAGAATTGGCGACGAGCCGATAACCACGCTTTCAGGAGGGCTCGGGCTCCGGCTGATTCCGGTGACCCCGTGCCGGCGGATCGCGATGCCCCGTGCCGACGACGTCGCGGTCACGCCGTTGATGGTCGATGAGGTCGCGCAGATCGCCGACGCAGTGCCGGCGCCGCTGCGGGCGATCGTGTGGCTCGGCGCGGGTCCGGACTGCGCCCGGGGGAACTGCGGGCACTGACGCTCGACCGCGTCCAGGGCGGTGGGCTCGTCGTGGACCGGCAGCTGGCCGAGGGTTCGACGCGGGACAGGCTCGTGTGGGGACCGTTGAAGCGTCCCGGGTCGCGTCGGCGGGTACCGCTGGCGGAGTCGACCGCGCGGGTCCAGACCGAGCACCTCGAGCACCACTCACCCGGGCCGTTGGGGGCTGGTGCTCACGGCGCGCTCAGGCGGCCCCTCGGGGAGTGGGTGGATGAGTCGGCCTGTAAGCCGGGTTCTGTTCCCCGGCACCGTTACCGGTTGCCGGGGCGACGGCCATCCATCTCGGGTCGCCGTTGCCGACGACCTCCAGCGTCCTACCCGTGTGCTCGGGCGGGCCGCCCTCGGACGCACACTGTCCGGACTTGCTCCTGGTGGGGTTTACCGAGCCGATCCGGTCACCCGGATCGCTGGTGGTCTCTTACACCACCCTTTCACCCTCACCTCGTCCACCGAGGTGGACGAGGCGGTCTGCTTTCTGTGGCACTGTCCCGCGGGTCGCCCCGGGTGGCTGTTGGCCACCACCACGCCCTGTGGAGCCCGGACTTTCCTCGACACCGCCGCAGCGGTGACGCGGCCGTCCGGCCGACTCATCCGTCGAGCAGTCTACGCGTCGGGGTGCTCACGCGTGGTGTAGCGCGCCCATCCGATGAACGCACCGAACGCGAGGACGGCCACGCCGGCGACCACGGGCTGCCACGGCAGGAGGAAGGCGATGCCGATGCAGGCCACGAGGCCGAGGGTCGGGACGACCTTCGTGGCCGCGCGACCCTCGAGGGTCCACGCGCTGGCATTGGCGATCGCGTAGTAGGTCAGGACGAGGAAGGAGGAGAAGGCGATCGCCCCGCGCAGGTCCACGAGCACGATGAGCACGATCACGAGCCCGGCGATGACGGCCTCGGCCCGGCGTGGTGTGCGGTGCGGACCGTCGACGGTGGCCAGGACCGGTGGCAGGTGGCGGTCCCGGGCCATCGCCATGAGGGTGCGGGACGCCCCGAGGACGAGCGCGAGCAGCGCACCGCCCGCCGCGAGGATGGCCGCGACGCGCAGGGCGGGGCCCAGCCACGGCCAGGCCGAGATCTCCGCGGCCTCGGCCAGCGGAGCCTCGCGGGCCGCCACCCAGCCGGACCCGAGTGAGCTGGTCAGCGCCACCGCGACGAGCACGTACAACGCGAGCACGATCGCCAGCGCGATGCCGATGGCGCGGGGGATCGTGCGACGCGGGTCGGTGATCTCCTCGCCGAGTGTCGCCACCCGGGCGTAGCCGGCGAATGCGAAGAAGAGGAACCCGGCACCCTGGAGGACACCGAGGGGAGTCCCGGAGCCGGGGACGGCCGGGGGTGGTGTGTCGACCGTGACCGGGGGAGCGATGAGCATGACGGCGCCGAAGGTGACCACGAGTGCCACCGCGAACGCGACGATGCCGAGGGCCACCCGGGCCGAGCGGTGCACCCCCTGCAGGTTGAGGGCGAGCACGGCCAGGACGGCCACGACGGCGATCGGCTTGGCGAAGTTGGGCCAGACGTGCACGGCGAGGGTCATGGCCATCGCGGCGCACGAGGCGACCTTGCCCACGACGAAGGCCCACCCGGCCAGGTGGCCCCACGGCAGGCCCAGCCGCTCGCGGCCGTAGACGTACGCGCCGCCCGAGTCGGGGTACCGCGCGGCCAGGCGTGCCATGGAGGAGGCATTGGCGGCCGCGACGAGCGCGGCGACGACGACGGCGAGGACCAGCCACCGGCCCGCGCTGGCAGCCGCCGGGGCGAAGGCGCTGAACAGGCCGGCGCCGATCATCGCCGCGAGGCCCAGGGCGACGCCGTCCCGCAGGCCCAGACGTCGATCCAGGGGCCGAGTCGGAGCACCCGAGGAGTTCGTCATGCAGCCAACCCTGCCGCATCGGGGAACCGGGTGCCCGCCCCGTCCGCACACATCGAGGACACGGTCCGGTGTCAGTTTCCTCGCGTGGCCAGGTGTGCGGCGCCGATGATTCCGGCCTTGTTGCGCAACTTCGCCGGGACGATCTCGGTGCGCAGGTCGAGCAGGGGCAGGAAGCGGTCGGCCTGCTTGCTGACCCCACCGCCGACGACGATGAGGTCCGGTCGGAGGAGCGACTCCAGGTGGCTGTAGTACACCTGCAGGCGCTCGGCCCACTGCTCCCAGTCCAGCCCCTCGCGGTCCCGGACCGACTCCGCGGCGCGGGACTCGGCGTCGTGGCCGTCGATCTCGAGGTGCCCGAGCTCGGTGTTGGGCACGAGCACCCCGTCCATGATCAGCGCCGTGCCGATCCCGGTGCCCAGGGTGGTGAGCACGACCAGACCCCGGTGGCCCTTGGCGGCGCCGTAGTGGAGCTCGGCGACTCCCGCGGCGTCCGCGTCGTTGACGAGGTGGACCGGCCGGCCGAGTCGCTCGCTGAAGAGCCGGTCGGCGTCCAGGTCGATCCAGGCCCGGTCGATGTTCGCCGCGCTGCGCACGACGCCGTGGGCGACCACGGCGGGGAGCGTGATGCCCAGCGGCACGTCGGTGCCGACCGAGAAGTGCTCCGCGATCTGGCCGACCACCTCGCAGACCGCGTCGGGGGTCGCCTCCTCCGGGGTGGCGATCCGTAGTCGGTCCTCGGCGAAGCGTCCCTTGTCGAGGTCGACCGGGGCCCCCTTGATGCCGGAGCCGCCGATGTCGATGCCCAGGGCGTGGTGCGTGGCCATGTCTACCTTCCGACCGTCTCGGGGAGGGTGAGGATCTCGTTGCCGTCCTCGGTGATGAGGATGGTGTGCTCGAACTGGGCGGACCGGCACAGGTCCTTCGTCACCACGGTCCACCCGTCGTCCCACAGGGTCCACTCCGGGGTCCCGAGGTTGAGCATCGGCTCGATCGTGAAGGTCATCCCCGGCTCGATGACGGTGTCGTACGAGGGAGCCGCGTCGTAGTGCGGGATGACCAGCCCGGAGTGGAAGGAGGTGCCGATGCCGTGCCCGGTGTAGTCGCGCACCACCCCGTAGCCGAAGCGGTTCGCGTACTTCTCGATGACCCGCCCGATGACGTTGATCTGCCGCCCCGGCAGGGCCGCCTTGATCCCGCGCATCATCGCCTCGTGCGTGCGCTCGACGAGCAGGCGTGACTCCTCGTCGACGTCACCGGCGAGGAAGGTGGCGTTGGTGTCGCCGTGGACGCCACCGATGAAGCCGGTGATGTCGATGTTGACGATGTCGCCGTCCTCGATCCGCCGGCTGTCGGGGATGCCGTGGCAGATGACCTCGTTGACCGAGGTGCACAGCGACTTCGGGAAGCCCCGGTAGCCGAGCGTCGAGGGGTAGGCGCCGTGGTCCAGGAGGTACTCGTGACCGACGCGGTCCACCTCGTCGGTGGTCGCGCCGGGGACGACGGCGCGCCCGGCCTCGGCGAGCGCGTCCGCGGCGACCCGGCCTGCGGTGCGCATCCGCTCGATGGTCTCGGCGTCCTTGATCTCCGACCCGGCGAAGGGGGTCGGAGCGGCCCTGCCGACGTACTCGGGCCGGGGGATGCCTGCGGGGACGGCGCGGCGGGCGGACACCACGCCGGGGCTGACGGTTGCGGTGGACGCGGACATGCTGTGGAGTCTAGGCAACGGGCGCTGATCGGATGCGCTCCGGTGCGCGGGTGCGCGACCCGCGGGAGAGGACGGCACGACGATGGCGTACTGGTACAACATCGAGACCCGACAGGTCGAGACCGACGAGAACCGCTCGCAGAACGCGGACGTCATGGGGCCCTACGACACCGAGGCCGAGGCCGCGGCCGCACTGCAGACCGCCCGGGAGAACACGGAGAAGTGGGACGAGGAGGAGCGTCGCGAGCGCGAGTGGCGCGAGGGCAGGGCCTGAGGGCCGCTCTCTCCCCCCGGCGGACGATCAGCTCTCGAAGGAGTGCTCCGCCGCCGGGAACGTGCCCTCGGCGACGTCCGCGGCGTAGGCCCGGGCCGCGTCGGAGAGCACGGAGCGCACGTCCGCGTAGCGCTTGACGAAGCGGGGCGTGCGGCCGGCTCCCAGTCCCGCCATGTCCTGCCAGACGAGGACCTGCGCGTCGCAGTCGGCGCCGGCGCCGATGCCGATGGTGGGGATGTCGACCTGCTCGGTCACCGCGGCGGCCGAGTCCGACGTCACCATCTCGATCACCACCGAGAAGGCGCCCGCCGCCTGGACGGCGCGGGCGTCCTCGAGGAGCCGGGCCGCGGCGTTGCCCCGGCCCTGGACCCGGTAGCCGCCCAGCGTGTGCTCGCTCTGCGGGGTGAAGCCGATGTGCGCCATGACGGGGATGCCCCCCTTCGTCAGCCGCTCGATCGTCGGGGCCATCTCGGCCCCGCCCTCGAGCTTGACGGCGTGGGCCAGCCCCTCCTTCATCAGGCGGGCCGCGGAGAGGTAGGCCTGCTCGGGGGAGGCCTGATAGGTGCCGAAGGGGAGGTCGGCCACGACGAGCGCGCTGGAGGCGCCCGTGGCGACGGCCCGGGTCAGCGCGACCATCTCGTCGAGCGTGACCGGGACGGTGGTGTCGTACCCGAAGACGGTGTTGCCGGCCGAGTCGCCGACGAGCAGGACCGGGATGCCGGCCTCGTCGAAGATCTGCGCGGTCTGCACGTCGTAGGCGGTGAGCATCGCCCAGCGCTCGCCGCGCTCCTTCTTGGCCTGCAGGTGCGGGATGCGAACGCGCTTGCGCTGGACGGGGGCGGTGGGGGCGTCCCCGTACGGGGCGGGGGTCTCGGCGGTCGGGGCGGGCGAAGGCGTCGAGGGCGTGCTCATGGCCCCACCCTAAGCCGCCCGTCCGCGGGCCTGCCTCCGCGTGGCGGCCGTCCGGTGTTGGCGGCGGTATGTGGACGTTCCGACACGAATCAGTAAGAGTTTGTTCAGATTTTCCGGCGACCTCTCCCGTGGGCCGACAGATGTTGGTTGAGTGCGCTCACCGCTGTGGCCACCAGCCACACAAAAACAGGAGGATCCGTGAAGAGACGCCACACCCATGTCGTGTCCGGCCTCGCCGCATCCGCTCTCGTGCTCGCGCTCATGCCCCTGTCGGCGAGCGCGCAGGGGGCCGGTGGGGGCGTGCCACCCCAGGAGGACAACCCCTCGTCGGCCCGTGCCGACGACCTGCCCAACCCCCTCGGTGACGCCCAGCGCGCACTGCGCAAGGACGCCGTCACCCAGCTGCTCAAGGGCGAGGCGAAGGTCGTGTCGAAGAACGGCTCGAACGTCATCGCGCTGACCGGCGAGTCCTCCGACAGCTCGGCCGCGAAGGACGGCCGGGGCAAGCCGCCCCCCACGAAGTACGTCCAGTACGACGTCGACCGAGAGGCCTCGGTCTTCACGATCCTCGCCGAGTTCGGCGACCAGACCCTCCCGGCGACCGGGGGCGAGGCCGGTCCCGAGCACAACCAGATCGCCGAGCCGGACCGCGACTGGGACGGTGGCACGACGGACGACAACTCGACCATCTGGACCGAGGACTTCAACCGGGACCACTACATGGACCTGATGTTCGCGGACGGCAAGGAGTCCTTCCGCGACTTCTTCCTCAAGCAGTCCAACGGCCGGTTCATGACCGACGGGGACGTCAGCAACTGGGTCACCGTGCCGTACAACGAGGCCAGGTACGGCCACAACCCGGTGCAGGGCGACGGCACCAGCGTGGCCGACGGCTACTGGAGCTTCATCCAGGACACGGCCGACGCGTGGTACGAGGACCAGAAGGCGCAGGGCAGGACCGACGCCGAGATCCAGGAGTACCTGGGACAGTACGACGTCTGGGACCGCTACGACCACGACGGTGACGGCGACTTCAACGAGCCCGACGGGTACATCGACCACTTCCAGGCCATCCACGCCGGTGAGGGCGAGGAGGCCGGCGGCGGCGCCCAGGGCGAGGACGCCATCTGGAGCCACCGCTGGTACGCCTTCTCCAACGGGATCGGCAAGTCCGGCCCGGAGGGCAACCCGCTCGGCGGTGTGCAGCTCGGTGACTCGGGCATCTGGATCGGTGACTACACGACCGAGCCGGAGAACGGCGGCCTGGGTGTCTTCACCCACGAGTTCTCGCACGACCTCGGTCTGCCGGACCTCTACGACACCGCCGGTGGGGACAACAGCGTCGCCTTCTGGTCGCTGATGTCCTCCGGCTCGTGGCTCAACGACGGCACCGACGACATCGGGTCCAAGCCCGGCTACATGGGTGCCTGGGAGAAGCTGCAGCTCGGCTGGCTCGACTACGACGTGGTCCGGCCCGGCGAGCAGAAGACCGCGCGGCTCGGTCCCGCCGACCGCGACCACAACAAGCTGTCGCAGGCCCTTGCGGTGCTGCTGCCCGAGCAGACCGTGACGACGGAGTACAACACCCCGCGCTCCGGGAGCTACGAGTGGTGGTCCGGTGCGGACAACAACCTCAACAACACGCTCACCCGCGAGATCGACCTGACCGACGCCTCGAGCGCCACGGTCTCCGCGTACATCGCCTCCGAGATCGAGGTCGATTACGACTTCCTCTACACGGAGGTCTCGACCGACGGCGGTGAGTCCTGGACCGAGATCGCGGTCCGCGACGGCGGTGACCTCTCCTGGAACCAGGTGCAGTACGACCTGAGCCAGTTCGTCGGGCAGCCGGTGCAGTTCCGCTGGCGCTACCAGTCCGACGGTGGCCTTGTCATGGACGGTGCCTTCATCGACGACATCGAGGTCGAGGTCGACGGGACCACGGTCTTCGCCGACGACGTGGAGTCCGGGGACAACGGCTGGACCGCGGACGGGTTCACCCGGATGAGCGGCTCCACCGACGAGAAGGTGCAGAACTACTACCTCGCCGAGAACCGCACGTACTCCGGGTACGACCAGTACCTGAAGACGGGCCCGTACAACTTCGGCTGGGGCTCGACCCGACCGAACTGGGTGGAGCGCTTCCCGTACCAAGACGGCATGCTCGTCTGGTACGTCAACAACGCCTACGGCGACAACAACACCAGCCAGCACCCCGGATACGGCCAGGTGCTCCCGGTGGACGCCCGTCCGGCACCGATCGTCTTCGACAACGGCGCGACCCTCGGCAACCGCCGTGCGCCCTTCGACGCGACGTTCGGCACGCAGCGCACGGACGAGGTGACCTTCCACAACAACGGCGTCCCGGAGACGGTCTCCTCGAGGGCGGGTATCCCGCTCTTCGACGACACGGACCCGGAGCGCTACTGGGACGAGGACAGCCCGCTGGCCTCGACGAAGGTCGCCGGGTCGGGCACGACGATCGAGGTCATGTCCGAGCTGTCCCACAAGGACCAGCTGGTCGTCGACGTCAAGGCGGGTACCACCGCCAACTGATCGACCAGCAGGCACACGAGGGGCCCCGCCGGAGCACGTCCCGGCGGGGTCCCTCGCTGCCTGTCCGTGTGCTGCAGCGAATCCCGTCCGGCGGTCCCGCGTGAGGGCGCCCCCGTCGTGGGGCAGGATGGGCGCATGGATCGTCAGCAGGAGTTCGTCCTCCGGACCATCGAGGAACGCGACATCCGGTTCGTCCGGCTCTGGTTCACGGATGTCCTCGGCACCCTGAAGTCAGTGGCCATCGCGCCCGCGGAGCTCGAGGGGGCCTTCGCCGAGGGCATCGGCTTCGACGGGTCGGCCATCGAGGGCTTCACGCGGGTCTACGAGGCGGACATGCTCGCCCAGCCGGATCCGGCGACCTTCCAGGTGCTGCCGTGGCGCGGTGAGTCGCCGGGGACTGCCCGCATGTTCTGCGACATCCACCTGCCGGACGGCACCCCCTCGCTGTCGGATGCGCGCTACGTGCTGCGGCGCACCCTCGACAAGGCGGGGGAGATGGGCTTCACCTTCTACATCCACCCCGAGATCGAGTTCTTCCTGCTCCAGCTGGACAGCGTGCGCACCGGCCGGCCGGTGCCGGTCGACGACGCCGGGTACTTCGACCACGTGCCGAAGGGGGAGGCCCACGACTTCCGCCGCCGGGCCATCACGATGCTCGAGTCGGTGGGGATCTCCGTCGAGTTCAGCCACCACGAGGGCGCACCGGGGCAGAACGAGATCGACCTGCGCTACGCCGACGCGCTCTCCACCGCGGACAACGTCATGACCTTCCGGACCGTCATCAAGGAGGTCGCCCTCGAGCAGGGGGTCTACGCGACCTTCATGCCCAAGGTCTTCGCCGAGCACCCCGGCAGCGGGATGCACACCCACATGTCGCTCTTCGAGGGGGACACGAATGCCTTCTACGAGCCGGGAGCGCCCTACCAGCTGAGCAAGGTCGGTCGGCAGTTCATCGCCGGACTGCTGCGCCACGGTCGGGAGTTCACCGCCGTGACCAACCAGTGGGTCAACAGCTACAAGCGGCTCTGGGGCGGCGGCGAGGCACCCGCCCACCTGACCTGGGGCCACAACAACCGCTCGGCCATGGTCCGGGTGCCGATGTACAAGCCGGACAAGGGCAACTCCAGCCGGGTCGAGCTGCGCAGCCTGGACGCGGCCTGCAACCCCTACCTCGCCTTCGCCGTGATGCTCGCCGCCGGGCTGAAGGGCATCGAGGAGGGCTACGAGCTGCCCGTCGAGACCGAGGACGACGTGTGGGGGCTGACCGACCGCGAGCGCCGCGCGATGGGGATCCGACCGCTGCCGGGGAGCCTCTCCGAGGCCATCGAGGCGATGGAGGAGAGCGAGCTGGTCGCCGAGACCCTCGGGGAGCACGTCTTCGACTTCTTCCTGCGCAACAAGCGCCAGGAGTGGGCCGACTACCGCCACCAGGTGACCCCCTTCGAGCTGGAACGCCTGCTGCCGCGTTTGTGAGCACCCCGTGACCCCGACACAACGTTCCGAACCCACGCTCGCCCGGCGCGGATTCACCGACACCCGCCGCTCCGAGCGCCTGCTCGCCGACCCCGCGCTCGACCTCCCCGAGGGGGCCGAGCAGGACCGGCTGATCCGGGCGCTGACGCGAGCGGCCGATCCGGACGGTGCCCTGCTGGGGCTGGTCCGGGTGCTCGAGTCCGCCGGCGAGGGGGCCGAGGAGCTGCGCAGGGCACTGCGCGAGGACGCGCGGGTGCGCGACCGGGTCGTCGGCGTGCTGGGGGCGTCCACGGCACTCGTGGACCATCTCGTCGCCCATCCCGAGCAGTGGCGCGACGCGGTCGACGCCGAGCCGATGACCCCGGAGGAACGCACCGAGGCCGTGCTCGCGGAGATCGCCGACCCGGGCGAGCTCGAGCCGCAGGACGCGATGCGGGTGGCCTACCGTCGCCAGCTGCTCGGGATCACGGCGATCGACGTCACGGGCGAGGACCCCGTCGCGGACCTGCCGGACACGGCGGCCGCGCTCGCCGACCTGGCCGGGTCGGCGCTCGAGGCCGCCGTGCGCATCGCCGTCGAGGAGCAGGGGGAGCGTGGCGAGCTGGTCCGCTTCGCCGTCATCGGCATGGGCAAGGCCGGGGGCCGGGAGCTGAACTACATCTCCGACGTCGACGTCATCTTCGTCGCCGAGCCGGTCGACGGCGCCGACGAGGCCGCCGCGCTGGAGACCGCAACTCGCATCGCCACCCGGGTGATGCACGTGTGCAGCGACGTGACCGCCTACGGCACGCTGTGGCAGGTCGACGCGGCCCTGCGCCCCGAGGGCAAGCAGGGCCCGCTGGTGCGGACCGTCGCCAGCCACCGCACGTACTACGAGCGGTGGGCCAAGACGTGGGAGTTCCAGGCACTGCTCAAGGCCCGCCACCTCGCCGGCGACGCGAGCCTGGGCGCCGAGTACCTCGCCGAGGTCGGCCCGCTCGTGTGGCAGGCGGCATCGCGCGAGGACTTCGTCGTCGACGTCCAGGCGATGCGCCGGCGCGTCGAGGAGCACATCCCCCGTGCCGAGGCGAAGCGACAGCTCAAGCTCGGCCCCGGTGGGCTGCGCGACGTGGAGTTCTCCGTCCAGCTCCTCCAGCTCGTCCACGGCCGCACCGACGAGGGCCTCCGCTCGCGCACCACGCTGGAGGCCCTGGCGGCGCTGTCCGCAGGTGGGTACGTCGGCCGCGACGACGCCGTCGTCCTCGACGAGGCCTACCGCGTGCTGCGCACCATCGAGCACCGGGTGCAGCTGCACCACCTGCGGCGCACCCACCTCATGCCGACGTCGGAGGCCGACCTGCGCCGCCTCGGACGCTCGCTCCTGCTGTGGGACGAGCCGCAGACGAAGATCGTGGCCCTGCGCGCGCGGCACTCGCGCGAGGTGCGTCGCCTCCACCAGCGCCTCTTCTACCGCCCGCTGCTCTCGGCCGTCGCGCGACTGAGCGCGGCCGAGGCTCGGCTCACCCCGGACGCGGCCCGGGAGCGTCTGAGCGCGCTCGGCTACCGCGACCCGGCCGGTGCCCTGCGGCACATCGAGGTCCTCACCGAGGGCATGAGCCGCCGGGCGGCCATCCAGCGCCAGCTGCTGCCGGTGATGCTCGAGTGGTTCGCCGAGATGGCCGACCCGGACGCCGGCCTGCTCGCGTTCCGCAAGGTCAGCGAGGAGCTCGGCGCCACCCACTGGTACCTGCGCCTGCTCCGCGACGAGGGGGAGGCCGCGCAGATCCTCGCCCACGCGCTGGGCGCCAGCCGCTTCGCCGGGGACCTGCTGCTCGTCAGCCCGGAAGCGGTGCAGATGCTCGGGGAGGGGGACGGCCTGCGACCCCGCACCCGCGAGGAGCTGCTGCGGCGGATGCGCTCGGCCGCCGGACGCAAGGACTCCACGGACTCCGCGGTCGCAGCGATCCGGGCGATCCGGCGCGCGGAGATCTTCCGCATCGCCGTCGCCGACCTCGAGGACCGGCTCGCGCTCGACCTCGTGGGGGAGGCGCTGACCGAGGTCAGCGAGGCGACGATCGAGGCCTCCCTCGAGGTGACCGCCGCCCACGTGGCCGCGCAGCGCGGCGAGGCCCTCGGGACCGACATCGTCATCATCGGGATGGGACGCCTCGGCGGTCGTGAGCTGGGCTACTCCTCCGACGCGGACGTGCTCTACGTCCACGAGCCGCACCCGGGTGTCGACGAGCAGGCCGCCCAGGAGGCCGCGCTCGCCGTCGTCACCGAGCTGCGGCGACTCCTCGGCGCGGCGGGGTCCGATCCGCCGCTCGGGCTGGATGCGGACCTGCGGCCCGAGGGCAAGAACGGCCCGATGATCCGCTCCCTGGCCTCGTACGCCGCGTACTACGAGCGCTGGTCGCACACGTGGGAGGCCCAGGCGCTGCTGCGGGCCCGGGTGGTGGCCGGGGATGTGGCCCTCGGGGAGCGCTTCATCACCCTCGTCGACCCCATCCGGTGGCCGGAGGGTGGTCTGGACCAGCGCCAGGTCCGCGAGGTGCGGCGTCTCAAGGCACGTATGGAGGCCGAGCGACTGCCCCGCGGCGCCGACCGTCGGGCCCACTTCAAGCTCGGGATGGGCGGCCTCTCGGACGTCGAGTGGTCGATCCAGCTGATCCAGCTGCAGCACGCCTACGAGCACGCCGGACTGCGCACGCCCCGGACGCTGCCGGCCATGACCGCCGCGGTCGAGGCAGGGCTGCTCTCGGAGGAGGACGAGCTCGTGCTCCGGGAGGCCTGGTCGATGGCCTCGCTGCTGCGCAACGCGGGGATGCTCTTCCGCGGGCGTCCGGTCGACTCGGTCCCCTCGAACCTGCTCGAGGCGGACGGGGTCGGGCGGATCGTCGGGATGGAGCCGCAGTCCGGGCTGGCGCTCGCCGAGTCCTACCGTCGTACCGCCCGGCACGCACGCCACGTGGTCGACCGCGTCTTCTACGGCGAGGAGTGATCCCGGCCACACGCGGGCCGGGTGCCGGTGAGACGCGGGACTGAGTGTCCGCGCGGCGAATCTAGACTGGTCCCATGCTCGCCACGATCGACCTGCGTTCCCAGCCCCTCGGCGCCCGGGACCTGCGTGCTGCCCTGCCGCGCGCCGAGTACGACGTCGAGGCCGCCCTCAGTGCGGTCCGGCCCATCTGCGACGAGGTGCATGACCGTGGCGCCGCCGCGCTCTACGACTTCGCCGAGCGCTTCGACGGGGTGCGCCCGACCTCCCTTCGCGTCCCGCAGGACGTCCTCGAGGCGGCGGTCGAGGCGCTCGACCCGGACGTGCGGGCCGCCCTCGAGGTGTCCATCGACCGGGCCCGCACCGTGCACGCGGCCCAGCGCCGGTCCGAGACGACCACCCAGGTCGTGCCCGGCGGCGTCGTCACCGAGCGGTGGGTCCCCGTCGAGCGGGTCGGCCTCTACGTCCCCGGCGGCCGGGCGGTCTACCCCTCCTCGGTCGTGATGAACGTCGTGCCCGCGCAGCTGGCGGAGGTCGGCTCCGTCGCCGTCGCCAGTCCGCCGCAGAAGGAGAACGTCGGCGTCTTCGCGGGCTATCCGCACCCGACGATCCTCGCCGCGTGCGCCCTCCTCGGCGTCGACGAGGTCTGGTCCATGGGCGGGGCGCAGGCCGTGGCCGGCTTCGCGCACGGCTTCGTCGACGAGGGCGAAGGGGGAGAGTGCCAGCCGGTCAGCCTCGTCACCGGTCCCGGCAACGTCTACGTCGCCGCCGCCAAGCGGCTGCTCAAGGGTCTCATCGGCATCGACGCCGAGGCCGGACCGACCGAGATCGCGATCCTGGCCGATGCCGGTGCCGACCCCGAGTACGTCGCCGCCGACCTGATCAGCCAGGCCGAGCACGACCCGCTGGCCGGGTCCGTCCTCGTCACCGACTCGACCGAGCTCGCCGATGCCGTCGCCGCGGTCGTGGAGCGTCGTGCTGCCGCGACCAAGCACAGCGAGCGGGTCGCCGAGGCACTGGGCGGTCGCCAGTCCGCCATCGTCCTCGTCGACGACCTCGATGCCGGGCTGCGCGTCGTCGACGCGTACGCGGCAGAGCACCTCGAGGTCATCACCGACGACGCCGCAGCGGTCGCCGCCCGCGTGCGCAACGCCGGTGCGATCTTCGTCGGCCCCTGGTCCCCGGTCAGCCTCGGCGACTACGCCGCCGGGTCCAACCACGTCCTGCCGACCGGGGGCAGCGCGGCGCACAGCAGCGGCCTGTCGGTCCAGTCCTTCCTCAAGGGCATCCACGTCGTGGAGTACACCCGTGAGGCCCTCGCCGACGTCGGCCCGCACGTGCTCGCCCTCGCCGACGCCGAGGACCTGCCCGCCCACGGTGAGGCCGTGTCCGCACGCACGACGAGGGAGGGGCAGCGGTGAGCGAGATCGAGCAGCTGCTGCGGCCCGAGCTGAGGGGACGTACCCCCTACGGCGCGCCGCAGCTCGACGTCGACGTCCAGCTGAACACCAACGAGTCCTCCTACCCCGTCCCCGACGAGGTCGTCCGGGCCGTCGTCGCCGAGCTGGCGGAGGAGCTGTCGGGGCTCAACCGGTACCCCGACCGTGAGTTCACGGCCCTGCGCAAGGCGCTCGGGGACTACCTGGCACGGCAGTCGGGCGTCACCTTCCGCCCCGAGCAGCTGTGGGCCGGTAACGGCAGCAACGAGGTGCTGCAGCACCTGGTCCAGGCCTTCGGCGGTTCCGGGCGCATCGCACTGGGGTTCACCCCTGCCTACTCGATGCACCCGATCATCACCGAGACCCTCGGGACCCGGTGGGTCGACGGGCAGCGCGATGCGCAGACCTTCGACCTCACCGTCGAGTCGGCGGTGCAGCAGGCGACGGAGGTCGACCCGCACCTGGTCTTCCTCTGCTCGCCCAACAACCCGACCGGGACGGCCCTGCCCTTCGAGGTCATCGAGGCGATGCTCGAGGCCGCTCCGCGCGCCCTCGTGATCGTCGACGAGGCCTATGCGGAGTTCGCGCGCCCGGGCACGCCGACCGCGCTGTCGCTGCTCGCCGGCCACCCGCGGCTGGTCGTCACCCGCACCATGAGCAAGGCCTTCACGCTCGCCGGTGGCCGTCTCGGCTACCTCGCAGCGAACCCCGACGTCGTCGACGCCCTCCGCCTGGTGCGCCTGCCATACCACCTGTCCACACCCACCCAGACGATCGCCCGCGTCGCGCTCGAGCACGCCGACCTCCTCCTCGAGACGGTCGAGGCGATCAAGGCACAGCGCGACCGCATCGTCACCGAGCTCTCCGGGCTCGGCCTGACGCCCGTACCGAGCGATGCCAACTTCGTCCTCTTCGGTGGGCTCGCCGATGCCCCGGCCACGTGGCAGGCTCTGCTCGACGAAGGGATCCTCGTCCGCGACGTCGGCATCCCGAACCACCTGCGCGTCACGGCGGGCACGCCGGAGGAGACGAGCCGGTTCCTGACGGCGATGGCCAGGCTGGCCCCCGCCCACACGTCGACGAAGGAGAACCCGTGAGCAGCCAGTCCCGCACCGCCACGGTGCGCCGAGGTACGTCCGAGTCCCGCGTCGAGGTGACCGTGGACCTGGACGGCTCCGGCGTGGGCGACGTCTCGACCGGGGTCCGCTTCTACGACCACATGCTGCTGTCGCTGGCCAAGCACAGCCTCATCGACCTCACCGTGCACGCCGACGGTGACGTCGACGTCGACGCGCACCACACCGTCGAGGACGTCGCGATCGTCCTCGGCCAAGCGGTCCGTGAGGCCCTCGGTGACAAGAGGGGGATCAGTCGGTTCGGCGACGCCACCGTCCCGCTCGACGAGGCGCTCGTCCACGCCGTCGTCGACGTCGCCGGTCGCCCCTACGTCGTGCACACCGGAGAGCCCGCCGGTCAGGAGCACGTGATCATCGGTGGCAACTTCGTCGGGTCGCTGACCCGCCACGTCCTCGAGTCCTTCGCGTACAACGCGGGGATCGCCCTGCACGTGCGTGTCCTCGACGGGCGCGACCCGCACCACATCGTCGAGGCGCAGTTCAAGGCCCTCGCCCGGGCACTGCGGACGGCGGTGGCCCACGACCCGCGCGTCAGCGGCATCCCGAGCGCCAAGGGCGCGCTCTAGGATCGGCCCGTCATGAGCACCGCCGGCAGGGGAGTGGTCTGCCTCTCCGCGACCGCGGCCAGCGCCGCCGACTGGGTGCGCCGCGGGGTCGTCCCGTGCCACGTCCTCGAGCACGCGTCGTGGTCGGTCGTCGTCCCGGCGAGGGCGGCCTCCGCCGCTGCGGCGCCGTACGACGATGCCCTGACCGTGTTGGCCTCCCGGCACGTCGGACCCCGGCTGAGCCCGGCCATCGGCCTCTTCCGCTTCGACGACGTCGCCGTGGTGACCGCACGCGCCGCCGGTCGCGCACAGACGCGATGGGCCCTGCGCGATGCCGACGGCAGGGTCGTCGGGGGTCCGGACCTGCCGCCGCTCTCGCCCGACGACCTGCACCGCGCCCTGGCCAGCGGCGCCCCCGCCCGTCGGGTACCCGTGCGCGAGGTCCGCGACTTGTGGCGGCGGGGCGATCTGTCGCACGATGAGTGGCTCGTCGAGGTGACCGCGGTCCTGGGGCTGCCCGGTGGTCGCGTCCTCGACGGCACCGACACCCACCTCGGTCCGGTGATCGCGCCCCACGCCCGATCGGTGACCGGCTTCGAATCCGTCGTCAAGGATGTGCACCAATGACCATGCCTCGCGTCGCCGTGCTCGACTACGGCTCCGGCAACGTGCACTCCGTCGTGCGTGCCCTCGGCCACGTCGGGGCGGACGTCGAGCTGACGGCCGACCGCGAGCGCGTCGTCTCGGCGGACGGTCTCCTCGTCCCCGGGGTCGGCAACTTCCATGCCTGCATGGCCGGGCTCGAGGCCGTGGACGGCGCGGCCCTCGTCGACGCCCGACTCGCGGGCGGGCGACCGGTCCTCGGCGTGTGCGTCGGGATGCAGGTGATGTTCGACGGGTCGGACGAGCCGAGCGGGAGCGCGCCACCCCGGCCCGGCCTGGCGCAGTGGCCCGGCACGGTCAGCCGGCTCCGCGCCCCCGTCGTCCCCCACATGGGCTGGTCCACGATCACCGCGGCCGAGGGCAGTGTGCTCTTCTCGGGGATCGAGGAGGAGCGCTTCTACTTCGTCCACTCCTACGCGGTGGTCGACTGGGTCCTGCGCGTCGCGCCCGGAGGGCTGGCCGCAGCCGCCCCCCGCGTCACGTGGAGCGAGCACGGGTCCCCCTTCGTCGCGGCCGTCGAGAACGGCCCGTTGTCCGCAACGCAGTTCCACCCGGAGAAGTCCGGGGACGCGGGACTGCACCTTCTGAAGAACTGGGTGATGTCACTGTGACCACGACCGAGACCCCGCGGCTGGAGCTGCTTCCTGCCGTCGACGTGCGTGGGGGGCGGGCCGTGCAGCTGCAGCAGGGCATCTCCGGCTCCGGCTGGGACTTCGGCGACCCCCTGCAGGCCGCGCAGGCCTGGCAGGAGCAGGGGGCCGAGTGGATCCACCTCGTCGACCTCGACGCGGCCTTCGGCGAAGGGAGCAACCGTGACCTGCTCTCGGGGATCGTGGGTGGGCTGGACCTGAAGGTCGAGCTGAGCGGCGGCATCCGTGACCAGGACTCGCTGACGGCGGCGCTCGACTCCGGGTGCGCCCGGGTCAACCTCGGCACCGCCGCGCTGGAGAACCCCGAGTGGACGGCCCGGGCCATCGCCGAGCACGGCGACCGGATCGCCGTCGGTCTGGACGTGCGGGGCACGACTCTTGCCGCGCGGGGCTGGACCCGCGACGGCGGCGACCTGTGGGAGACGCTCGCCCGCCTCGACTCCGAGGGGTGCTCCCGCTACGTCGTCACGGATGTGGCGAAGGACGGGATGCTCGCCGGGCCCAACCTCGAGCTGCTGCGCAGCGTCTGCGAGGCCACGTCGGCGAAGGTCGTCGCCTCCGGTGGCGTGACCACCCGGGAGGACGTCGTGGCCCTGCGCGAGCTGGTCCCCGTCGGGGTCGAGGGCGCCATCATCGGCTCGGCGCTCTACAAGGGCACGGTGACCCTCACCGAGGCCCTCGACGCGGCAGGCCGGCCATGACGACGCCCGGCGACTCGGCCGGAGTCCCGTGGCAGGGCCGCGAGCTCCCCACGGGCGGCTTCGCGGGCGACACCGGTACCGCCGACCCCCGGCTGATGCGGGCCCTGACCACGGGGGGCGAGGACGACGTGATGCGCGCGTTGGCGACGGCCCGCCTCCTCGTCCCCGTCACCGCCGTCGCCGGCGAGCTTGGCGAGGGCGCGGACGGCCACGTCTCCGACAAGGAGGCGGACATGGCCGTCGCCCTGCTGGACCACCCTGACGGCCGCAGGGCGCTGCCCGTCTTCACCTCGATGGAGGCCCTCGCGGCCTTCAGCACCTCGATGCGGCCCGTGGCCGTCGAGGCCCCCAGGGCGGCGCAGGCCGCGGTGAGCGAGCGCGCCGACCTCATCGTGCTCGACTGCGCGAGCGAGCAGGCCTTCGAGGTGCGTGCCTCGATGGTCTGGGCGCTGGCCCAGCAGCGGGAGTGGTTGCCGGCCCACGAGGACCCCTTCGTCGAGGACGCCGTCGCTCGGGTGTGCAGCACCCGCGCGGAGGTCAGCGGACACGCCCTGTCCGCGGGGGCCCCGGACGGCCAGGGCGTGCTGCAGGTCGAGCTGTCGCTCGTCCCGGGCCTCACCCAGGAGGGGATCGAGCAGCTCGTCACGTCGATCGCCGAGGAGCTGGCCACCGATGGCGAGCTGCGTGCCCGGGTCGACGGGCTGAGCTTCACCATCACCTGATTTCCTGCTCCGGCGAGGTCGCTGCTATCGTTGGCGGTGACCGGTCATCGTCCTCGTGACGGTGACGCAAGAGGAGCCTCGCTTCCCACCCGCGACGACCACATGGTTGCCGGGTCTCAGGTCTCGGTGCGGTACGAGCCGCCGGCGGTCCCCGTCGACAGCTCGTGGGCGTCGTGCTCTGGTGAGGCTCCTCGCAATCGGCGAGGAGCCTTTCTTCGTCGGTGGCGGGAGTGACACACCGAGTTAAGGAGCAGCACATCAGCGAGCCTCGCATCAATGACCGAATCCGCGTCCCAGAGGTGCGGTTGGTCGGCCCCAACGGGGAGCAGGTCGGCATCGTCCGCGTGGAGGACGCCCTCCGGCTCGCTGCCGAGGCGGACCTCGACCTCGTCGAGGTCGCTCCGATGGCCAAGCCGCCCGTCGCCAAGCTCATGGACTTCGGCAAGTACAAGTACGAAGCCGCCATGAAGGCGCGTGAAGCGCGCAAGAACCAGGTCAACACGGTCATCAAGGAGATCAAGCTCCGGCCGAAGATCGACAGCCACGACTACGGCACCAAGAAGGGCCACGTCGAGCGCTTCCTCAGTGCCGGGGACAAGGTCAAGGTGACGATCATGTTCCGCGGCCGCGAGCAGTCCCGCCCCGAGCTGGGCTTCCGGCTGCTGCAGCGCCTGGCCGAGGACGTCGTCGAGCTCGGCACCGTCGAGTCCGCGCCGAAGCAGGACGGACGCAACATGGTCATGGTGCTCGGCCCGACGAAGAAGAAGTCCGAGGCCCGCGCCGAGGCACGCCGCAAGAAGGACGACCAGGCTGCCGCCAAGGCAGCAGCCGAGAGCAAGGACAGCGACGCCCCGGCCGAGTCCTGAGCCGGCACAGAGACCAGCACAGCAACACGAAGGAGATCGGCGACATGCCGAAGAACAAGACGCACAGCGGTGCGAAGAAGCGCTTCCGGGTCACCGGCTCGGGCAAGATCATGCGCGAGCGGGCCAACCACGTCCACAAGTTCCACGAGAAGACCCCGCAGCACGCGCGGCGCCTCGCGAGCGACGTCCAGGTCGCCAAGGCCGACGAGAAGAAGATCAAGAAGCTGCTCGGTCGCTGACCTGAGCCTCTTTTCCCCCATACCTGAAGGAGTACTCACGTGGCACGCGTGAAGCGGGCGGTCAACGCCCACAAGAAGCGCCGGGTCGTTCTCGAGCGCGCCAGCGGCTACCGGGGCCAGCGGTCCCGCCTCTACCGCAAGGCCCGGGAGCAGGTCACCCACTCGCTGGAGTACAGCTACCGTGACCGTCGCGCCAAGAAGGGCGACTTCCGTCGCCTGTGGATCCAGCGCATCAACGCCGGCGCCCGCGCCAACGGCATGACCTACAACCGGTTCATCCAGGGTCTGCGCGCCGCCGAGGTCGAGGTCGACCGTCGGATGCTCGCCGAGCTCGCGGTCAACGACGAGGCGGCCTTCGCCGCCCTCGTCGAGGTGGCCAAGAGCAACACCCCGGCCACCGACGCCAAGGCGCAGGTCTGAGCGACCACTCCGAACGCCGGGAGCGCCCACCCCTGACCAACCCCGCCGCCGAGCGGGTGAAGCAGGTCCGTGGGCTCTCCCGGCGTTCTGTGCGTCGGCGCACCGGCCGTGTCCTCGTCGAGGGCCCGCAGGGGGTGCGCGAGGCGGTGCGCTTCGCGCCCGACCGCATCCGCGATCTCTACGTCACTGCGGAGGGTGCGCAGCGCTACGCCGAGTTCGTCGAACCGGCCCGCGAGCACGGCGTCGTGGTCCACGAGACGAGCGAGGAGGTCCTCGCCGCCATGTGCGACGCCGACACTCCCCAGGGCACCGCGGCCGTCGTCGACTGGGCGCCGTCGACGCTCGCCTCCGTGCTCGCCGCTCGGCCGCGGTTGCTCGTCCTGCTCAGCCACGTGCGCGACCCCGGCAACCTCGGCACCGTCATCCGTGGCGCGGATGCGGCCGGTGCCGACGCGGTCCTCGTCAGTGACGGGTCGGTCGACGTCACCAGCCCCAAGGTCGTGCGCTCCACCGCCGGGTCGATCTTCCACCTGCCGGTCGTCACGGGCCTCGACATCGGTGCGACCCTGTCCGCCCTGGACGACGCCGGCGTGCGCCGGCTGGCTGCCGACGGGGTGGGGGAGCGCACCATCGACGAGGTCGACCTGTCCGGCCCGCACGCCTGGGTCATGGGCAACGAGGCGTGGGGTCTGCAGGCAGGCACCCGCGACGCGTGCGACGAGGTCGTCCGCGTCCCGATCCACGGCCACGCCGAGTCGCTCAACCTCGCGATGGCCACGACGATCTGCCTCTACGCCTCGGCCCGGGCGATGCACGCCTGACGCAGTCGAAGGGGCGGGACCGGTCGGTCCCGCCCCTTCTAAGGTGGTGCACGCCTCCTCCGACACGAGGCCGTCGAGGTGCAGGGTCCCTACGTGCGTGCGTGGGTGTCGGACTCCCTCAGCACCTCACCGGTGTCGACGTCGCCGCCGTCGTCGGCCGCCTTCTTCGCCTCGGTGATGCGGCGTCCGATCTCCGAGTCGATGTTCGTCCAGTACTCGAAGACCCGGGAGAGCACCGGGTCCTCGACCCCGTCAAGCGATCCGACCACCGTCTCGACGAGGCGGTCGCGCTGGTCGTCGGAGAAGACCTCGCGCACCAGTGTCCCCGGCTGACCGAAGTCGTCGTCCTCGGCGTGCAGTTCGTACGCCGAGCGGACCATCGTGCCGTCCGCCTCCCAGCCGTCCTCGACCGGGCCCTCCTCGTCAGCGTGCGGGCGCCCGAAGCTGTTCGGGAGGTAGGTCGGTGCGGCGCCGGTGTGCTCATAGCGCATCGGGCCGTCGAACGTGTAGTGGTTCTGCCCGCCGATCGGGCGGTTGACCGGCAGCTGGTGGAAGTTGGGTCCGATGCGGGCACGGTGGGCGTCCGCGTAGGCGAAGACGCGGCTGAGCAGCATCTTGTCGGGCGAGTACCCGATGCCGGGCACGGTGTTGCTCGGCGCGAAGGCGGCCTGCTCGATCTGGGCGAAGAAGTTGACCGGGTTCTCGTCGAGGGTCATCGTGCCGACCTCGATGAGCGGGTAGTCCTTGTGGGACCAGGTCTTCGTCAGGTCGAAGGGGTTGAAGCGGTAGGTCTTCGCGTCCTCGTAGGGCATGACCTGGACCGAGAGCTTCCACTGCGGGTACTCGCCGCGCTCGATGGCGTCGTAGAGGTCGCGGCGGTGGAAGTCGGCGTCCTCACCGGCGATACGTTCCGCGGCGTCGTTGGTGATCCCCTCGACCCCCTGCTGGGTGTGGAAGTGGTACTGCACCCAGAACTTCTCGCCGGCGCTGTTGACCCACATGTAGGTGTGGCTGCTGTAGCCGTTCATGTTGCGCCAGGTGCGCGGCAGACCGCGGTCACCCATGAGGTAGGTGACCTGGTGGGCGGACTCCGGGTTGTTCGTCCAGAAGTCCCACTGCATCGTGTTGTCGCGAAGGCCCGACGTGGGCAGGCGCTTCTGGCTGCGGATGAAGTGCGGGAACTTCAGCGGGTCGCGCAGGAAGAAGACCGGCGTGTTGTTGCCGACGAGGTCGAAGTTCCCCTCCTCGGTCCAGAAGCGCAGGGCGAAACCACGAACGTCGCGCCAGGTGTCCGGTGAACCGAGCTCGCCGGCGACCGTGGAGAAGCGCGCCATCATCCGGGTCGTCGCCCCGGGCTGGAAGACTGCGGCCTTGGTGTACCGGGAGACGTCTCCCGTGACCTCGAAGTTGCCGAAGGCCCCGGCCCCCTTCGCGTGGGGCTTGCGCTCGGGGATGTTCTCCCGGTTGAAGTGCGCCAGCGTGTCGATGAGGTGGACGTCATGGAGGAGCAGCGGGCCGTTGCTGCCCAGGGACAGGCTGTTTCGGTCGCTGACCGTCGGGGCGCCGTTGATCTGGGTCGAGGGACCGGAGGCGTCGAGCTCACCCCTGGCATCGGCGCGGCTCTCGGGGTGGGACGGGGTGGATGACATCGTGCTGCTCCTCTTTCTCTGTGGGGTGGGGTGCAGTTGTGGATCAGGCTCGGATGGCCGCCTCCGTCGCGCAGGCGGGACAGGTGCCCCAGTAGATGACCTCGGCCTCGTCGATGGCGAAGCCGTGGTCGTCGGCGGCATCGAGGCACGGGGCCTCACCGGGGGCGCACTCCACATCGATCATCGTGCCGCAGGAACGGCAGACGAGGTGGTGGTGGTTGTCCCCGAGTTCGATCTCGAACCGCGCCGGGTGACCCGCCGGCTCGAACTTGCGCACCAGACCGATGCCCGCGAGCGCGCCGAGGATGTCGTAGACCGCCTGGGTGCTCACCGACCCGAGGCGCTCGCGCGTGCACCGGGTGATGGTGTCGACGTCGGCGTGCGGGTGCGCGGACAGCTCGCGCAGCACGGCCACCCTCGGGGCCGTGACCCGCATGGAGCGCTCCCGGAGGAGGTCCGCGGCGACGTCTGGGTCGATCATGGTGGTACTCATCACCAACAAGAATCCCACCAATACTTGAATGAGTCAAGAAAAAGGAGGTGCTCGTAACGGCCACCGTGACGGGGCGGGACGTAGGTTGGTCGACCATGCACCTGCTCCGTCGGCTCCCCGGGCTCCGACGCCCCGGGACGTCCCCCCACGAGCCCGGGGCGGTCATCCCCCTTCGCCCGGGCAGCACGGACGTGCCGCAGGGACTCGGCTACGACACCGAGCACGAGCTGTTCGTCTACACCTTCTACGACCTCGACGACCCCGGTGTCGGCTCGCTCGTCTTCGCGGACGCCGACGGAGGGGTCACCGCGCGGGCGCCGCTCTCGGGTCTCGACCACTACGGCGGGGTCACCCTCCACGCGGGCCGGACCTACGTCTGCGGGGCCGGCAAGGTGCAGGTGCACGACACCGCCCGCCTGCGTGGGGGGATCGCCGAGCCGCTGATGACCGTCCCGGTCCGCGCCAGCTCCACGGTGACCTCCCACCACGACGGGCTCTTCGTGGCGACGTTCCGGCGCGAGCGACCCGAGCGGATGTACCGGTACGACCTCGACGCGGACGGGACGCCGGTGGAGACCGGTGCGGTCTTCACGGTGCCGCCGCGGACCCAGGGGGTCGCCTTCGCGGAGGACGGGAGCGCGTACTTCTCCCGCAGCTGGGGGCGGACGCGGCCCTCGCTCCTCACGCGGGTGGCGGCGGCGGACCTCGAGGCGGACCGGGGATGGACGGCGCAGAACGGCCGGGACACCCCCCTGCCCCCGATGGCGGAGGGCTCGGTCGTCGTCGACGGGCGCCTCCACCAGCTCTACGAGTCGGGCGCCGTGGCGTACCGGCGCCACCGGCGAGCACACCTGCTCATGTCCCTGCTGCAGGGTCCGCTGGTGCCGCGTGAGCGCCTGACCGTCCACGACGTGGGCCGAGCCCCAACCCGCGGGCCCCACGGGCAGGGCTCACCGTAGACTCGGGCCTCGTGTCAGGACCCAACACGAACTACGACCCGGTCGAGGTCGCCGCGCTCGATCCGCAGGTGATCGAGGAGGCCGTTCAGGCCGCTCTCGACGCCGTTGCGGGCGCCGCGACCCTCGACGAGCTGAAGCGGATGCGCGCGGCGCACCAGGGCGACAAGTCCCCGCTCGCGCTCGCCAACCGTGAGATCGGCGCACTGCCGCCGAGCGCGAAGGCCGACGCCGGCAAGCGCGTCGGGCAGGCCCGAGGCAAGGTCAAGCAGGCCTTCGCGGCACGGCAGGCCGAGCTGGAGGAGGAGCGCGAGGAGCGGATCCTCGTCGAGGAGACGCAGGACCTGACCGTCCTGCGGCCGCACCCGCGACTGGGCGCGCGGCACCCGATCAGCCTGGTGACCGAGCGCGTCGAGGACATCTTCGTCGGGATGGGCTGGGAGATCGCCGAGGGCCCCGAGGTCGAGTCCGAGTGGCTGACCTTCGATGCGCTGAACATCGGCCCGGACCACCCGGCACGCGGTGAGCAGGACACCTTCTTCGTCGAGCCCGCGGACGCCGGGGTCATCCTGCGCACGCACACCTCGCCGGTGCAGATCCGCACCATGCTCGACCGCGAGCCGCCGATCTACGTGCTGTGCCCGGGCAAGGTCTTCCGCACCGACGACCTCGACGCGACGCACACGCCGGTCTTCCACCAGTTCGAGGGCCTCGTCGTCGACAGGGGCGTCACCATGGCGCACCTGCGCGGTGCGCTCGACACCTTCGTCCGGGGCCTCTTCGGTGAGGGGATCGAGACCCGTCTGCGGCCGAACTTCTTCCCCTTCACCGAGCCGAGCGCCGAGATCGACTGCCGCTGCTGGGTGTGCCTGGGTGGCGACTCCGGCTGCCGCACCTGCGGAGGCACCGGCTGGATCGAGATGGGCGGTTCCGGCATGGTCAACCGCCGCGTCCTCGCGGCGGGTGGCATCGACCCGGACGAGTACACCGGCTTCGCCTTCGGCCTGGGCATCGAGCGCTCGCTCATGCTGCGCCACGGCGTCGCCGACATGAGGGACATCATCGAGGGTGACGTGCGCTTCTCGGCCGCGTTCGGGATGGAGATCTGATGCGGGCCCCCATCGAGTGGCTGCGTGAGCTGACCGAGGTCGAGCCGGCGGCGAAGGGGGCGGACGTCGCCGCCACCCTCGTGCGCGTCGGTCTCGAGGAGGAGGAGATCCACGGCGGCGGGGTCACCGGACCGCTCGTGGTCGGCCGCGTCCTCGAGCGCGTGCCCGAGGAGCAGAAGAACGGCAAGACGATCAACTGGTGCCAGGTGGACGTGGGGTCCGCCAACGGCACGGGCGAGCCGCAGGGCATCGTCTGCGGCGCGCACAACTTCGACGCCGGCGACCTCGTCGCGGTGATCCTGCCCGGTGGTGTCCTGCCCGGGAACTTCGAGATCTCCGCGCGCAAGACCTACGGGCACGTCAGTGCCGGCATGATCTGCTCCCTGCTCGAGCTCGGTCTCGGGGAGGACCACGACGGCATCATCGTCCTCACCGAGCACCTGGCCGACCGCCCGGACGTCGTCGCAGGGCTGGTCCCCGGTGACGACCTCATCCCGGTCCTGGGCCTGGACGCCGAGACCGTCGAGGTCAATGTCACCCCGGACCGCGGCTACTGCTTCTCCATGCGCGGGATCGCCCGTGAGTACGCACTCTCCGCCGGGGTGGCCTTCCACGACCCGGCGGACGTCGCCGTCGCCGACGGGAGCGGCGCCGGGTACGAGGTGCGCCTGGCCGACGACGCCCCGATCGACGGCAGGGACGGGTGCGACCGGTACGTGGCGCGCACCGTCCGCGGCATCGATGCGACCGCCGCCTCACCGGAGTGGATGCGCCGCCGGCTCATCGAGGTCGGCATGCGCCCGATCTCCCTGGCCGTCGACGTGACCAACTACGTGATGATGCTGCTCGGCCAGCCGCTGCACGCCTTCGACCTCGACACCCTCTCCGGGGCGATCGAGGTCCGCCGGGCACGGCCCGGTGAGAGGCTGACGACCCTCGACGACGTCGATCGCGTCCTCACTCCCGAGGACCTGCTCATCACCGACGGGGGGAGCACGCCGCTGGCCATCGCCGGGGTCATGGGTGGGGAGACGAGCGAGGTCTCCGCGGCCACGACCGACGTGCTGATCGAGTCCGCGCACTTCGACCCCGTCACCGTCGCGCGCTCGGCCCGTCGCCACCGCCTGGCCACCGAGGCGTCCAAGCGCTTCGAGAGAGGGGTCGACCCCGCGGTGACGGCGGCGGCGGCGCAGCTGGCCGTCGACCTGCTCGTCGAGCACGGCGGCGGTACCGCCGACACGACCGTGACCGACGTCGGTGCCCCGCTCGTCCCGGCGACCGTCACCATCGACCCGCAGCTGCCCACGCGCTACATCGGTCTGGACTACCCCCGCGAGGAGGTGGTCGCGACCCTCACCGCGATCGGTTGCACCATCACCGATGCGGGGGACGCTCTCACCGTCCGGCCGCCGACCTGGCGCCCCGACCTCGTCGACGGGCCGGACCTCGTCGAGGAGGTCGCCCGCGTGCGCGGCTACGACCAGATCCCCTCCGTCGTCCCGCGGGCGAGCGCCGGGCGCGGCCTGACCCACGAGCAGCGTGCCCGTCGGGTCGTCGCGCGCTCGCTCGCCGGCAGCGGCCTCGTCGAGGTGCTCTCCTACCCCTTCACGGCTGCCGAGCGCCACGACGACCTCGGGTACTCGCCCGAGGATCCCCGCCGGGAGACCGTCCGGCTGGCCAACCCGCTGCAGGAGGAGGCGCCGTTGATGCGCACCTCCATCCTCGACACGCTGCTGGACACCCTGCGGCGCAACGTCTCGCGTGGTCACCGGGACGTCGCCCTCTACGAGCTCGGCCTCGTCACGGCGAGCGGGGTGACGCCCCTGCCGTTGCCCCCGGGTGGTGCGCTGCCCTCCGCGGAGGACCTCGAGCGGATCACGAAGGGGGTTCCCCGCCAACCCCGGCACGTCGCCATCGCCGCGGCCGGCCACGCCGTCCCGGCCGGGCCGTGGGGCCCGGCGCGAGCGGTCGACGCCGGTGACGTCGTGGGTTGGGCCCGCGTCGTCGGGAGCTCCCTCGGCCTGGACCTCCAGGTCGAGGCGACCACCCGGGCGCCCTTCCACCCGGGTCGCTGCGTCGCACTGTCCCTGCCCGACGGGACCGTCGTCGGGCACGCCGGCGAGCTGCACCCCAAGGTGGTCGGCCGGCTGGAGCTGCCCGAGCGCACGGTCGCGGCGGAGATCGACCTCGACATGCTCATCGGGGCATCGGGGCAACCGGTGCGGCCGCAGCAGCTCTCGACCTACCCGGTGGCCAACACCGATGTCGCCCTCGTCGTCGACGAGGCGGTGCCGGCCGGCACGGTCGGGGCCGCCCTGCGCTCGGGTGCCGGAGGGGCGCTGGAGACGCTCACGCTGTTCGACGTCTACCGCGGTGACCAGGTGGGCGAGGGGCGCAAGTCGCTCGCCTACCGGCTGACCTTCCGCGCCGACCGCACCCTGAAGACCGAGGAGGTCAGCAGGCTCCGGGACACGGCCGTGGCGGCTGCCGCCTCGGCGACGGGGGCGCAGCAGCGATGACCGGGGTCGCCGTGGTCACGGGGGCCTCACGGGGGATCGGCGGGTTCCTCGCCGACGCCCTCGAGGAGGCCGGCTGGCGTGTCGAGCGCGGCTCGAGTGCCGTCGCCGACGTCACCGATGCCGCGTCCGTCCGGCGCTGGGTCGACGACGTGCTGGCCCGCCACGAGCGGATCGACCTGCTGGTCAACAACGCCGGTGTCGTGGACGCCGAGGTGGCGCTCGAGGAGTCCGACCCCGACGACTGGTGGCGCACGGTCGAGGTCAACGTCCGCGGTCCCTACCTGCTCACCCGCGCCGTGCTCCCGCACATGCTCGACCGCGGGGCAGGGCGGATCATCAACATCAACTCCGGCTCGGGCACCAAGCCGGGCGAGGTCGCCTCGGCGTACAACGTCTCCAAGTCCGCCCTCGGCCGGATCACCGGCGCCACGCACCTGTCCGCGCAGGGCCGCGGGGTCCACGTCTTCGACCTGGCGCCCGGCATCGTGCGCACGGACATGACCCGGTCGATGTCGCGGCACGACGAGCGGACCGAGTGGACCGATCCGACCGAGGTGATCGAGCTCTTCCTGGCGCTGGTGGACGGACGCCTGGATGCATGGTCCGGCCGCATGGTCCGGGCCGGCGAGGACACCGTCGCAGCGCTGGAGGCGGCGACCCCGGCGCTGCAGCCGCAGGCCCGGACGGTGGGGCTGTTCCCCTACGGCGCGGACGACCCGCTCGGCTGATTGCATGGCTCGCCATGGCCACGTATAGTCATTCATCATGATCACCGCAGCCGTCGCCGGGGCCAGTGGCTACGCCGGCGCCGAGATCGTCCGCCTCCTCCTGGACCATCCCGAGGTCGAGGTCGGCGCACTCACCGCCTCCGGCAACGCCGGCACCCGCGTCGGTGACCTGGCGCCCCACCTGCAGCCGGTCGCCGACCACGTCCTGCAGCCCACGAGCGCCGAGGTCCTCGCCGGGCACGACGTCGTCTTCCTCGCCCTCCCGCACGGCCACTCGGCCGCCATCGCCGATCAGCTCCCGCAGGAGGTGACGATCATCGACTGCGGGGCGGACTTCCGTCTCGACGACGAGCAGGACTGGACCGACTACTACGACACCCCCTTCGCCGGCACCTGGCCCTACGGCCTCCCCGAGCTCGTGCGCGGGCACGGGGACAAGCACCGCGCGGACCTGGTCGGGGCCCGCCGCATCGCCGTGCCCGGGTGCTACCCGACGGCGATCAGCCTCGCGCTCGCCCCGGGGCTGGCCGCCGGTGTCATCGAGCCGGAGGACATCGTGGTCGTCGCCGCCTCCGGCAGCTCCGGCGCCGGCCGCTCCACCAAGCCGCACCTCATCGGCGCCGAGGTCATGGGCGCGATGAGCCCCTACGGGGTCGGTGGGGTGCACCGGCACACGCCCGAGATCGAGCGCAACTTCACCCGGGCCGCAGGACGGGCCGCCAGCGTCTCCTTCACCCCGACCCTGGCCCCGATGCCCCGGGGCATCCTCGCGACGGCGACCGCCCGCGCCGCGCAGGGCGCCGACGCCGCTGCCGTGCGCACGGCGTGGGAGCAGGCCTATGCCGACGAGCCCTTCGTCCACCTCCTGCCCGAGGGGCGGTGGCCGCACACCGGCAGCGTGCTCGGGTCCAACCTCGTCCACGTCCAGGTCACCCTCGACGAGCGCAGCGGACGGGTCATCGCCGTCGCGGCGGAGGACAACCTGACCAAGGGGACCGCGGGTGCCGCGGTCCAGTCGATGAACCTCGCACTCGGATTCCCCGAGACGACCGGCCTGCCGATGACGGGAGTGGCTCCGTGAGCACGACGACCCCCGCCGGTTTCCGCGCCTCGGGCGTGACCGCCGGCCTCAAGCCGAGCGGGCGCCCCGATGTCGCGCTCGTCGTCAACGACGGCCCGGACCACCACGCGGCCGCGGTCTTCACGACCAACCGCGTCGAGGCGGCTCCGGTGACGTGGTCGCGCCAGGTCGTCACGGACGGGCGTGCCGACGCCGCCGTCCTGAACTCGGGCGGCGCCAACGCGTGCACCGGCGCGCAGGGCTTCGCCGACACCCACGCCACCGCCGAGCACGCCGCCACCGCGCTCGACGTCTCCGCCGGTGACGTCGTCGTGTGCAGCACCGGCCTCATCGGCGAGCTCCTCCCGATGGACACGCTCACCGCGGGTGTCACCGTCGCCGCCGGCGCCCTCGCCGACGACGGGGGAGCGGCCGCGGCCGAGGCGATCATGACCACCGACACCGTCGCCAAGACCGCCGCGGCCGCCCGGGACGGGTGGAGCGTCGGCGGGATGGCGAAGGGGGCCGGCATGCTCGCTCCGGCGCTCGCCACGATGCTCGTCGTCGTCACGACCGACGCGGTGACCAGCGCCGCCGACCTCGACGCCGCCCTGCGGGAGGCGACACGCACCACCTTCGACCGGATCGACTCCGACGGCTGCATGTCCACCAACGACACCGTGCTCGCGATGGCCTCCGGGGCATCGGGCGTCACCGTCGACCGGGCCGACCTCACCGAGGCGATCCGAGAGGTCTGCGCCGACATGGCCCGTCAGCTCATCGGTGACGCCGAGGGCGCCCACCACGACATCGAGATCGTGGTCCGGGGCGCGGCCTCGGAGGACGACGGCCTCGAGGTGGCCCGCAGCATCGCGCGCAACACCCTCTTCAAGTGCGCCATCTTCGGCAGGGACCCCAACTGGGGTCGGGTGCTCGCCGCCGTGGGCACCACGCAGGCGGCCTTCGAGCCCCAGCAGCTGGACGTGTCGATCAACGGCGTGCAGGTGTGCCGTGCCGGCGGGGTCGGGGAGGACCGCTCGCACGTCGACCTCGAGGAGCGCGAGGTGCGGGTCGAGGTCGACCTGCACGCCGGTGCCGAGGAGGTCACCGTCTGGACCAACGACCTCACCCACGACTACGTGCACGAGAACTCCGCCTACTCCACCTGACGCACTCCGCCCGACGCACGAGGAAGAGCACCACAATGCACTCGGACACCACCCTGCGCGGCGCGATCGACGCCGCGGCGCTGCGCGTGGCCCGGAGCAAGGCGACGACACTCGTCGAGGCCCTGCCCTGGCTCGAGCAGTTCCGCGGGGCGCTCGTCGTGATCAAGTACGGCGGCAACGCCATGACCGACGACGAGCTCAAGGCCGCCTTCGCCCAGGACATCGTCTTCCTGCGCTACGCCGGCCTGCGCCCGGTCGTGGTCCACGGCGGCGGCCCCCAGATCCAGGCGATGCTCGACCGTCTCGGTCTGGCGAGCGAGTTCAAGGGTGGCCTGCGCGTCACCACCCCCGAGGTCATGGACGTCGTGCGGATGGTGCTCACCGGCCAGGTCGGCCGAGAGCTCGTCGGCCTGCTCAACCAGCACGGCCCCGTCGCCGTCGGCATGTCGGGCGAGGACGCCGGGCTCTTCGGCGGTCGCCGCCGCCGGCTGGAGGTCGACGGGGAGAGCGTCGACATCGGGCTCGTCGGCGACGTCGAGTCGGTCGATCCGGCCGCGGTCCTCGACATCCTCGACGCCGGCCGCATCCCGGTCGTCTCCACGATCGCGCCGGACCTCGACGTCGACGGGCAGGTGCTCAACGTCAACGCCGACACCGCGGCCTCCGCGCTGGCCGTCGCCCTGCGCGCCCAGAAGCTCGTGGTCCTCACCGACGTGGAGGGCATCTACGCCGACTGGCCCGACCGGGACTCGCTGCTGTCGCACCTGTCCGTCTCCGGTGCCCGTGCCCTGCTCGACCGGGTCGACACGGGGATGATCCCCAAGCTCGAGGCGTGCATCAGGGCCGTGACGAAGGGGGTCCCGCAGGCCCACGTCGTCGACGGACGCCAGCCGCACTCCATGCTGCTGGAGATCTTCACCTCCGAGGGCTTCGGGACGATGATCCTGCCCGACGACGTGGACTCCGGGGCCACCGGCGAATCGGACGACGACGCAGAAGGAGAGGGCAACCCCTCATGACCACCGTGTCCACGGACCAGCAGGCTCTCCTCGAGCGCTACCGCGCCAGCCACATCGGCGTCTTCGGCGTCCCCGGGCTCGTCCTCTCCCACGGCGACGGCGCGTACGTCTGGGACGTCGACGGCAACCGCTACCTCGACCTGCTCGGGGGCATCGCCGTCAACGCCCTGGGCCACGGCCACCCCGCCCTCGTCACCGCGGTCTCGATGCAGGCCCGGACCGCGCTGCACGTGAGCAACTTCTTCACCACGCCCGCGCAGGTCGAGGCGGCCGAGGCGCTGCTGCGGATCGCCGAGGCGCCCGAGGGCTCCGGCGTCTTCTTCGCCAACAGCGGGTCCGAGGCCATCGAGACCGCGATCAAGCTCTCCCGCCGCACCGGTCGCACGGGCATCGTCGCCGCGAGTGGGGCCTTCCACGGACGCACCACCGGCGCCGTGACCCTGACCCACAAGGCGGCCTACCGCGAGCCCTTCGAGCCGCTCCTGCCCGGCGTCACCCACGTCCCTGCGGGGGACGTCGACGCGCTGCGCGCCGCCGTCGGGCCGGACACCGCGATGGTCCTGCTCGAGCCGATCCAGGGGGAGGCCGGTGTGGTGCCGACCCCGGCCGGCTACCTCGCCGCGGCCCGGGAGATCACGCGCGAGGCGGGCGCCCTGCTCGTCCTCGACGAGATCCAGACCGGGATCGCGCGCACGGGCGCCTGGTTCGCCCACCAGCTCGAGGGCGTCGTCCCGGACGCCATGGCGGTGGCCAAGGGGCTGGGGGGAGGCGTGCCGATCGGTGGCCTGGTCACCTTCGGCCCCGACGTCACCGGTCTGCTCACGGCCGGCCAGCACGGCTCCACCTTCGGTGGCAACCCCCTGGCCTGCAGCGCAGCGCTCGCCGTCATCGGGACCATCGAGTCGGAGGGGCTCATCGAGCACGCCGCACAGGCAGGCCAGTTCCTCGCCGACCGGGTCGCCGCGCTCGACCACCCGCTGGTCGCGGGGGTGCGCGGAGCGGGGCTGCTGCGAGCGATCCGGCTCACCGAGCCGATCGCACCGGCCGTCGCGGCCACGGCGCGGTCCCACGGTTTCATCGTCAACCCGGTGGCGCCCGACGCCCTGCGCCTGGCCCCACCCCTGATCATCACGACCGACCAGCTCGCGACCTTCGTCGACGCCCTCCCGGCGATCCTCGACGCGGCCACCCAGCCCACCCCGGAGACCCCATGAGCGCCCGCCACATGCTCGCCGACGACGACCTCACCCCCGCCGAGCAGGCAACCGTCCTCGACCTGGCCGCACGCCTGAAGGCCGAGCGCCACGCGGAGCAGCCCCTCGCCGGCCCCCGGGCCGTCGCCGTCATCTTCGACAAGCCCACGCTGCGCACCCAGCTCTCCTTCGCCACCGGCGTGGCGGAGCTGGGGGGCTACCCGATGTCGGTCGACGGCAGCCTCGCCCAGATCGGCACCCGTGAGTCCATCGCGGACGTGGCCCGGGTCATCGGCCGCCAGGTCAGTGCCATCGTCTGGCGCACCCACGGCCAGGACCGTCTCGAGGAGCTCGCGGCCCACGTCGACGTCCCGGTGATCAACGCCCTCACCGATGACTACCACCCGTGCCAGCTGCTCGCCGACCTGCTGACGATCCGCGAGCACAAGGGCGGTACCGCCGGCCGCACCCTCGCCTACGTCGGGGACGGTGCCAACAACATGGCGCACTCCTACCTGCTCTCCTGTGCGATGGCCGGCATGCACGTGCGCATCGGCACGCCCACGACCCACCACCCGACCGCCGACGTCCTCGCCCGGGCGCAGGCGATCGCCGGGGAGCAGGGCGGCTCCGTCCTGGTCACCGACGACCCGGTGGGTGCGGTCTCCGGGGCCGACGTCGTCGCCACCGACACGTGGGTGTCCATGGGCATGGAGGGCGAGAAGGGGGACCGCACCGGCGAGACCTCGCCCTTCGCCCCCTTCGCCGTCACCCGGGAGCTGCTCGCGCACGCCGCCCCCGACGCGATCGTCCTGCACTGCCTCCCGGCCTACCGCGGCCTGGAGATCGAGGCCGAGGTCATCGACGGTGACCAATCGGTCGTCTGGGACGAGGCGGAGAACCGCCTGCACGCGCAGAAGGCCCTGATGACCTTCCTCCTGACCGCCTCGTCATGATCCCCGCGACCCGGCCCGGCCGACAGGCGCGCATCGCCGAGCTGCTGCGCGAGCACGCCGTGCGCAGCCAGACCGAGCTGCTGGCCCTGCTCGCCGCCGACGGCATCGAGGTCACCCAGGCGACGCTGTCCCGCGACCTGCTCGAGCTGCGCGCCGAGAAGGTGCGTATCGGGCGTGACCTCGTGTACGCGCTCCCCGGCGAAGGGGGGGACCGCACCCCGCGTGCGGCCGTCGGCCGCGTCGAGATCGACGACCGGCTGCGACGCCTGTGCGAGGAGTTGCTCGTCACCGCACGCACCAGTGCCCAGCTGGTCGTCGTGCGCACCCCACCGGGCGCCGCGAACTACCTCGCGGCGGCCGTCGACCACGCCCGCTGGCCCGAGGTGCTCGGCACCATCGCCGGCGATGACACGATCATGGTCATCACCGGCTCGCCCGAGGAGGGCGAGAGCCTGACCGCCCGACTGCTGGGCCTGGCCCAGACCACACCCGACACCCAGGAGACACCGTGACCGGAGAGAGCGCCGACCGTCCGGGCCCGCCCGCACCGACCGCACCCGGAGGGGAGCGGGTCAGCCTGTGGGGCGGCCGCTTCGCCGGCGGTCCGAGCGATGCCCTGGCGGCCCTGAGCAAGTCGACCCACTTCGACTGGCGGCTGGCGCCCTACGACATCGCCGGCTCGCGGGCGCACGCACGGGTGCTGCACTCGGCCGGTCTCCTCGACGAGGAGAACCTCTCGGCGATGCTCCAGGGTCTGGCCCGGTTGGCCGAGGACGTCGAGACGGGCGCCTTCGTCCCCGCCCAGGACGACGAGGACGTCCACACCGCCCTCGAGCGCGGGCTCATCGAGCGGGTCGGCGCCGACGTCGGCGGCCGCCTGCGAGCCGGGCGGTCCCGTAACGACCAGGTGGCCACCCTCTTCCGGATGTACCTGCGCGACCACGCCCGGATCGTGGCCGGACTGCTCCTCGACGTCGTGGGCGCACTCGTCGAGCAGGCGGAGGCGCACATCGATGTCCCGATGCCCGGGCGCACCCACCTCCAGCACGCCCAGCCGGTCCTGCTCAGCCACCACCTGCTCGCCCACGTCTGGGCGCTGCTGCGGGACGTCGAGCGGCTCGTCGACTGGGACCGTCGCACGTCGCTGAGTCCGTACGGCTCCGGTGCGCTGGCGGGATCCTCACTCGGGCTCGACCCCGAGGCGGTCGCCAGCGACCTCGGCTTCTCCGGAGCGGTGGAGAACTCCATCGACGGGACCGCCTCCCGCGACTTCGTCGCCGAGTTCTGCTTCGTCGCGGCGATGTCCGCCGTGGACGTCTCGCGACTGGCCGAGGAGATCATCCTCTGGGCCACGAAGGAGTTCTCCTTCATCACCCTCGACGACGCCTTCTCGACCGGGTCGAGCATCATGCCGCAGAAGAAGAACCCCGATGTGGCCGAGCTCGCCCGGGGCAAGGCCGGCCGTCTCGTCGGTGACCTCGCCGGGCTCATGACGACGCTCAAGGCCCTGCCGCTCGCCTACAACCGCGACCTGCAGGAGGACAAGGAGCCGGTCTTCGACGCGGTCGACACCCTCGAGCTGCTGCTGCCGGCCTTCTCCGGGATGGTCGCGACGCTGACCTACCACGGTGACCGGATGGCCGCCCTCGCGCCGCAGGGATTCTCGCTCGCGACCGACATCGCGGAGTGGCTCGTGCGCCAGGGCGTGCCCTTCCGCATCGCGCACGAGGTCGCCGGTGCCTGCGTCCGCGAGTGCGAGGACCGCCAGATCGAGCTGTGGGACCTGACCGACGAAGACCTCTCCCGGATCAGCGAGCACCTGACGCCCGGGGTGCGCGAGGTCCTCTCGGTCGCCGGGTCCCTGGCCTCCCGGGACGCGAAGGGCGGCACCGCACCCGACCGCGTCCGGGACCAGATCGGGACCGCGCGGGCGCGGGTCGAGAAGCTCGGCGCCTGGGCCGCCACGCGGATCGGGGCCCGCTGATCGCACCCTCGCGTGGTCGGCGCCTGACCGCCCGCGACCTCGGGCGGGATCCGCTCGAGGTCGCCCGCTCGCTGCTGGGCACGCACCTGGTCGGTCGTGGGGTGACCCTGCGCCTGACCGAGGTCGAGGCCTATCACGGTGAGGTGGACCCCGGCTCGCACGGGTACCGGGGCATGACCCCGCGCACCCGGGTGATGTTCGGCCCGCCCGGCCACCTGTACGTCTACCGCAGCTACGGCATCCACTGGTGCTGCAACATCGTGTGCGGGACGACGGGGGAGTGCGCCGCCGTCCTCGTGCGCGCCGGTGAGGTCGTGGCGGGGGAGGAGCTCATGCCCGACCGGCGGCCGGGGGTCCCGGACCGGGACCTCGCCCGCGGGCCGGGTCGCCTCACCAAGGCGATGGCGATCGGCGGCGAGGACGACGGGGCGGCGCTGACCGGGCGGGATTCCCCCTTCGCCCTGTACGCGCCGCCGGACCCCGTGCCGGACGCACGGGTTCGCACCGGCCCCCGGGTCGGGGTCTCCGGCCCGGGGGGCGACGGCGCGCTCTACCCCTGGCGGTACTGGATCGACGGTGAGCCGACGGTCTCGGCATACCGCCCGGGCAAACCCCGCGGGGTCAGGCGGGGTTGACGGAGACGTCCACCTGCTGGGCGAGGTAGTTCTCCATGCCGACGCGCGTGCACGCGTCGAGCTGGGCCTCGAACCAGTCGGCGTGGGCCTCCTCGTCGCGGGCCATCTCCTCGAAGACGTTGGCCGTGGCGTGGTCCCCGAACCCGTGGCACTCGTGGGCGGCGGCGTTGAAAGTCTTGATGGCGTGCACCTCGCTGGCCAGGGCCAGCTCCAGCATCTCGACGGCGTTCTCGCCGACCTGGATGTTGTTCAGCTTCTGCACGTTGGGGTGACCGTCGAACATCAGGATGCGCTCGATGAGCTCGTCCGCATCCTTCATCTCGCCGATCGACAGGTCGTAGAAGACCTTCCCGAGGCGCGGGAGGCCCCAGTTGTCGAGCATGCGTGCGTTGAGGAAGTAACCGTTGACGACGGTCAGCTCGATGGTGAGCGCCTCGTTCAGGAGGGTGACGACCCTCGGGTCAACTGGCTGCACGTTCGACCTCCGCGACAGTGGGGTGTGAGTCCTGCGGACCCTCGGAACCCACAGTGTCGCAGAGAATGCGTCGAACGGAGAAGACACACGCGCCGCAATCGCGGCCCGCTCCGGTGCTGGCGCACACCTGGGAGAGGGTGCTCGCGCCGTCGGCCGCCGCGGCAGCGATCTGCTTGTCGCCGACGACGGCACAGTTGCACACGATCACGAGGATCTCCCTTCATTGGTGAGGCAAGGCATACCTTAGCCCACATTGGCCCGCGGGCGTCACCCCCCGTTCCACATGCCGGATCGGTGCCCCTCCACGGGGGCGAGGTGGTGCATGGCAGGCTGTCCCCGGACGGCCAGCAGGGCGCCCGAACCCCTCCGGGAAGGACCGAGACCACCGTGACCGACATCCTCGACGAGCTGCAGTGGCGTGGACTGGTGGCCCAGACCACGGACGAGGCCGCCTTGCGACAGGCGCTCGCCGACGGACCGGTCACCCTGTACTGCGGGTTCGACCCCACGGCGCCGTCCCTGCACTTCGGCAACCTGGTCCAGCTGATCGTGCTGCGTCACCTGCAGCGGGCGGGCCACCGCGTCATCTGCCTCGTCGGTGGTTCGACCGGACTCATCGGCGACCCGCGCCCGACGGCGGAGCGGGTGCTGAAGACCAAGGAGCAGACCGCCGAGTGGGTGGCCCGGATCCAGGAACAGGTCCGGCCCTTCCTCGACTTCGAGGGGAGCAACGCCGCGATCACGGTGAACAACCTCGACTGGACCGCGCCGATGTCCGCCCTGGACTTCCTGCGGGACGTCGGCAAGCACTTCCGCGTCAACCAGATGGTGCGCAAGGACGCCGTGGCCGCACGTCTCAACAGCGACGAGGGGATCTCCTACACCGAGTTCAGCTACCAGATCCTGCAGGGGCTCGACTTCCTGGAGCTCTTCCGGGAGTACGGGTGCACGCTGCAGACCGGTGGCCAGGACCAGTGGGGCAACCTCACGGCCGGGTCCGACCTCATCCACCGCGCCGAGGGGGAGTCGGTGCACCTGCTGACGACTCCGTTGATCACCGACGCCCACGGGAACAAGTTCGGCAAGTCCGAGGGCAACGCGGTCTGGCTCGACGCGCAGATGACCAGCCCGTATGCCTTCTACCAGTACTGGGTCAACGTCGAGGACGCCTCGGTGGTCAAGCTGCTCAAGGTCTTCACGGACCGCACCCACGAGGAGGTGGTCGAGCTCGAGCGCCTCGTGGCCGACGAGCCCTGGCGGCGCGCGGCCCAGCGCACCCTGGCCGCGGACATGACCACGCTCGTCCACGGGGAGCAGGCCACGGCCTCGGTCCAGGCGGCATCGGAGGCGCTCTTCGGCAAGGGGGACGTGCGCGCCCTGGACGAGCAGACACTCGTCGACGCGACCCGTGAGCTCCCCGGGGCGGACGTGCCGGCGGGCACCGGACTCCTCGACGCCCTCGTGGCCACCGGCCTCGTGGACTCGAAGAAGGCTGCACGTCGGGCCATCGGCGACGGAGCGGTCTCGATCAATGGCGACAAGGTGGGGGACGAGGGCTACCTGCTCGGACCGGGGGACTACCTCCACAACCGCGTGGCCGTCGTGCGTCGCGGCCGCAAGAACCTGGCCGCTGCGCGGTTGAGCTGAGGACGAAAGCGCCTGCCCCAGCGCCGATTTGGTGTCGGGCCGACGGGTGATCTAATGTTTCATCTGTCAGCCCGAGAGGGAGGAACGGACACCAAGTGGTGGCCCTTGCAGGGTCGCACCAAGTAGGCCGGTCCCGCCGAGTTGATCCCCATCCGACACGGATCGTGAGCACCCAGGTGCGCAGCGCAACCGAGTTGGAGCCGAGGCAGCCAGGCTGCTAAGGTGGGAAGTCGCCGCAGAGGCCAATCTGCTGGTCTCCTCCGATCAGGTACGAGAGCAGCGAGGTTGACACTGCAGCGACACACAGTAAGATGGAGAAGTTGCCCCTTGTGCAGGTCGCCGGTTGGTGGGTTGTGTGGGGTGTGCGTGTGAATCTTGAGAACTCAACAGCGTGTCAAATGATCGATGCCAATACCTCGTTTCTTGGCTGATCTGGCCTGTGCCCGTGTGGGTGTGGGTTGGTTTGGTTGGGGAGCATTTTCTTTTGGTTGATTGAGATGATTAGCAGTTTATTTTGCTAGTTGTTCTTGCTCAGCCGGGATTTTAGGCCCTTTGTTGGGTTATTGATTGGCTCTCGTTCCTGGTCCTTTGTGGCTGGGGGTGGGGGTTTTTATCATCAACGGAGAGTTTGATCCTGGCTCAGGACGAACGCTGGCGGCGTGCTTAACACATGCAAGTCGAACGGTGAAGCTCCAAGCTTGCTTGGGGTGGATCAGTGGCGAACGGGTGAGTAACACGTGAGCAACCTGCCCCAGACTCCGGAATAAGCGCTGGAAACGGCGTCTAATACTGGATATGAGATCAGTCCGCATGGGCATGGTCTGGAAAGTTTTTCGGTCTGGGATGGGCTCGCGGCCTATCAGCTTGTTGGTGAGGTAATGGCTCACCAAGGCGACGACGGGTAGCCGGCCTGAGAGGGCGACCGGCCACACTGGGACTGAGACACGGCCCAGACTCCTACGGGAGGCAGCAGTGGGGAATATTGCACAATGGGCGAAAGCCTGATGCAGCGACGCCGCGTGAGGGATGACGGCCTTCGGGTTGTAAACCTCTTTCAGCAGGGAAGAAGCGAAAGTGACGGTACCTGCAGAAGAAGCACCGGCTAACTACGTGCCAGCAGCCGCGGTAATACGTAGGGTGCGAGCGTTGTCCGGAATTATTGGGCGTAAAGGGCTTGTAGGCGGTTTGTCGCGTCTGCTGTGAAAATCCGAGGCTCAACCTCGGACTTGCAGTGGGTACGGGCAGACTAGAGTGTGGTAGGGGAGACTGGAATTCCTGGTGTAGCGGTGAAATGCGCAGATATCAGGAGGAACACCGATGGCGAAGGCAGGTCTCTGGGCCACTACTGACGCTGAGAAGCGAAAGCATGGGGAGCGAACAGGATTAGATACCCTGGTAGTCCATGCCGTAAACGTTGGGCGCTAGGTGTGGGACTCATTCCACGAGTTCCGTGCCGCAGCTAACGCATTAAGCGCCCCGCCTGGGGAGTACGGCCGCAAGGCTAAAACTCAAAGGAATTGACGGGGGCCCGCACAAGCGGCGGAGCATGCGGATTAATTCGATGCAACGCGAAGAACCTTACCAAGGCTTGACATATACCGGTAACACCCAGAGATGGGTGCCCCTTTTTGGTCGGTATACAGGTGGTGCATGGTTGTCGTCAGCTCGTGTCGTGAGATGTTGGGTTAAGTCCCGCAACGAGCGCAACCCTCGTTCTATGTTGCCAGCACGTAATGGTGGGGACTCATGGAAGACTGCCGGGGTCAACTCGGAGGAAGGTGGGGATGACGTCAAATCATCATGCCCCTTATGTCTTGGGCTTCACGCATGCTACAATGGCCGGTACAATGGGCTGCGAAACCGCAAGGTGGAGCGAATCCCAAAAAACCGGTCTCAGTTCGGATTGGGGTCTGCAACTCGACCCCATGAAGTCGGAGTCGCTAGTAATCGCAGATCAGCAACGCTGCGGTGAATACGTTCCCGGGCCTTGTACACACCGCCCGTCAAGTCACGAAAGTCGGTAACACCCGAAGCCGGTGGCCCAACCCTTGTGGAGGGAGCCGTCGAAGGTGGGACTGGCGATTGGGACTAAGTCGTAACAAGGTAGCCGTACCGGAAGGTGCGGCTGGATCACCTCCTTTCTAAGGAGCTTTTAGTGCCCCGGCCACCCGTTGTGGTGGTTGGTGGTCATGCTCGGTTGTGCCGGCGGATGTCCGGCAGCCGGGTGCTCTGGGTGGAACATCGATCATGACATCGTGACCCTGGGTGGTCGCGTGCTAGTACCTGCAGCCCCGTTGGGGGTGTGGTGGAACGCGGCGCGGCGGCGTGGGGTGGGTGTCGGACACGTTGTTGGGTCCTGAGGGTTCAGGCGTTGAGCTTGTTCCTGATGGCCAACGAGAGCATCTGCTGCTGTTGTGGTGGTGGGTGTGTTGGTTGTGGGCCCTGCCTGGTCGGCGGACTGCCACGTGCACCCTGTGTGGGTGTGTGGTCAGCGTCGGCGTGTGGGTGGGGTGCTGCCCGTATGTTGAGAACTACACAGTGGACGCGAGCATCTTTGTGGCTCAAGTTTTTAAGGGCGCACGGTGGATGCCTTGGCACCAGGAACCGAAGAAGGACGTAGGAATCTGCGATAAGCCTCGGGGAGTCGATAACCAGACTGTGATCCGAGGATTTCCGAATGGGGAAACCCGGCTGGAGGCAAGTCCAGTCACTCCCGGCTGAATATATAGGCCGGGTAGAGGGAACGTGGGGAAGTGAAACATCTCAGTACCCACAGGAAGAGAAAACAATTGTGATTCCGTGAGTAGTGGCGAGCGAAATCGGATCAGGCCAAACCGCACTTGTGTGATAGCTGTCAGGCGTTGCAGGTGCGGGGTTGTGGGACCTTCGTTCCGGGACTGACATCCTGGACGGGAGTGATAAATCTGCGTCATAGTCGAAGAGTCTTGAATGGCTCGGCACAGAGGGTGCGACCCCCGTAGACGAAATGATGCAGACTCTCGTGGAGTGTTCCCAAGTAGCACGGGGCTCGAGAAATCCCGTGTGAATCTGGCGGGACCACCCGCTAAGCCTAAATATTCCCTGGTGACCGATAGCGGACAAGTACCGTGAGGGAAAGGTGAAAAGTACCCCGGGAGGGGAGTGAAATAGATCCTGAAACCGTGTGCCTACAATCCGTCGGAGCCTCCTTGTGGGGTGACGGCGTGCCTTTTGAAGAATGAGCCTGCGAGTTAGTGCTCAGTGGCAAGGTTAACCCGTGTGGGGAAGCCGTAGCGAAAGCGAGTCCGAATAGGGCGTGTGAGTCGCTGGGTCTAGACCCGAAGCGGAGTGATCTACCCATGGCCAGGTTGAAGCGACGGTAAGACGTCGTGGAGGACCGAACCCACTTAGGTTGAAAACTGAGGGGATGAGCTGTGGGTAGGGGTGAAAGGCCAATCAAACTCCGTGATAGCTGGTTCTCCCCGAAATGCATTTAGGTGCAGCGTCACGTGTTTCTTACCGGAGGTAGAGCTACTGGATAGCTGATGGGCCTCACCAGGTTACTGACGTTAGCCAAACTCCGAATGCCGGTAAGTGAGAGCGTGGCAGTGAGACTGCGGGGGATAAGCTCCGTGGTCGAGAGGGAAACAGCCCAGATCACCAGCTAAGGTCCCTAAGCGTGTGCTAAGTGGAAAAGGATGTGGAGTTGCCGTGACAACCAGGAGGTTGGCTTAGAAGCAGCCATCCTTGAAAGAGTGCGTAATAGCTCACTGGTCAAGTGATTCCGCGCCGACAATGTAGCGGGGCTCAAGCACACCACCGAAGCTGTGGCATTAACGCACTGCTCGGCATCCTCCTTCGTGGGGGGTGTCCAGGCGTGTTGATGGGTAGGGGAGCGTCGTGTGGCGAGTGAAGCGGCGGAGTGATCCAGTCGTGGATGCCACACGAGTGAGAATGCAGGCATGAGTAGCGAAAGACGGGTGAGAAACCCGTCCGCCGAATAACCAAGGGTTCCAGGGTCAAGCTAATCTGCCCTGGGTAAGTCGGGACCTAAGGCGAGGCCGACAGGCGTAGTCGATGGACATCCGGTTGATATTCCGGAACCGGCGAAGAACCGCCCCTGACGAATCCAGTGATGCTAAGCGCCTGAAGCCCACCACAGGGATCTTCGGATCCCGCCGGTGGGTGGAACGCGTGACCCGATCTGGTAGTAGTCAAGCGATGGGGAGACGCAGGAAGGTAGCCTCCGCGTGGCGATGGTTGTCCACGTCCAAGGGTGTAGGGCGAGCTGTAGGCAAATCCGCAGCTCATGTGCCTGAGACCTGATGGTGACCGCTTTAGCGGGAAGCAGGGTGATCCTATGCTGTCGAGAAAATCCTCTAGCGAGGTTCTAGCCGCCCGTACCCCAAACCGACTCAGGTGGTTGGGTAGAGAATACCAAGGCGATCGAGTGAATCGTGGTTAAGGAATTCGGCAAAATGCCCCCGTAACTTCGGGAGAAGGGGGGCCCGGACCCTGAAGCTCTTCACGGGCTAGGGGAAAGGGCCGCAGAGACCAGGGAGAAGCGACTGTTTACTAAAAACACAGGTCCGTGCGAAGTCGCAAGACGATGTATACGGACTGACGCCTGCCCGGTGCTGGAAGGTTAAGAGGACCTGTTAGGCCACTTTGTGGCCGAAGCGGAGAATTTAAGCCCCAGTAAACGGCGGTGGTAACTATAACCATCCTAAGGTAGCGAAATTCCTTGTCGGGTAAGTTCCGACCTGCACGAATGGCGTAACGACTTCTCCACTGTCTCAACCACGAACTCGGCGAAATTGCACTACGAGTAAAGATGCTCGTTACGCGCAGCAGGACGGAAAGACCCCGGGACCTTCACTATAGCTTGGTATTGGTGATCGGGACGGCTTGTGTAGGATAGGTGGGAGACGTTGAAGCATGCACGCCAGTGCGTGTGGAGTCATCGTTGAAATACCACTCTGGTCGTTCTGGTTATCTAACCTCGGTCCGTGATCCGGATCAGGGACATTGCCTGGTGGGTAGTTTAACTGGGGCGGTTGCCTCCTAAAATGTAACGGAGGCGCTCAAAGGTTCCCTCAGCCTGGTTGGCAATCAGGTGGCGAGTGCAAGTGTACAAGGGAGCTTGACTGCGAGACAGACATGTCGAGCAGGGACGAAAGTCGGAACTAGTGACCCGACGGTGGCTTGTGGAAGCGCCGTCGCTCAACGGATAAAAGGTACCCCGGGGATAACAGGCTGATCTTCCCCAAGAGTCCATATCGACGGGATGGTTTGGCACCTCGATGTCGGCTCGTCGCATCCTGGGGGTGGAGTATCTCCCAAGGGTTGGGCTGTTCGCCCATTAAAGCGGCACGCGAGCTGGGTTTAGAACGTCGTGAGACAGTTCGGTCCCTATCCGCTGTGCGCGTAGGAAACTTGAGAGAGGCTGACCCTAGTACGAGAGGACCGGGTTGGACGAACCTCTGGTGTGTGAGTTGTTCTGCCAAGGGCACCGCTCATTAGCTACGTTCGGGAGTGATAACCGCTGAAAGCATCTAAGCGGGAAGCATGTCTCAAGATGAGGTTTCCATGAACTACGGTTCGAGAGGCTCCCAGTAGACGACTGGGTTGATAGGCCAGATGTGGAAGTGCAGCAATGCATGCAGCTGACTGGTACTAATAAGCCGATGACTTGATACACACACAACACTTGTTGCGTAAAGAAAGACACGTTCGCGTCCACTGTGCAGTTCCCGAGATACGGTCAGCCACCCGCTCGGGGTGACACTGCAAATCGTATTTCCATAGAGTTACGGCTGTCACAGCGAAAGGGAAACGCCCGGTCCCATTCCGAACCCGGAAGCTAAGCCTTTCAGCGCCGATGGTACTGCACTGGAGACGGTGTGGGAGAGTAGGACGCAGCCGGACAACCATTCACACGAAAGCCCCCAACCACACCGTTGGGGGCTTTCGTGCGTCCAGGGCGCATTCACACCGCGGCCAAGGCATTTGCATGGACGGCCGGGGCAGGGAAGTCTGGGTCGTGATGGCCACCCGGTGGCAGAGAGAGGGTTGAACAGTGGACGAGAGGCGCGGCGGACGCGGGGGCGGACGACGAGATGACGGGGGTCGCGGGCGAGGCGGCTCCCAGGGCGGTCGCCCCGGGGGTCGACCCGGTGGTCGGGACGACTCCGCTCGTCGGGACGACCGCCGCGGTGGCGGCCCTCGCGACGGCGGACGACGGGATGATCGTCGGGACAACCGATCCGCCCGGCCCGAGCGGGCCGGCGCCGGCAGGGGAGAGGACGACCGGGGCGGCTCGCGGCTGGTCCCGAAGGAGGGACGCAAGCCCGAGCCCGCCATCGCACCCGAGGTCACCGGGGCCGAGCTGGACCGCAGCGTCCGTCAGCAGCTGCGGACCCTGAGCAAGGAGAACGCCGACGGCGTCGCGCAGCACCTGGTGATGGTGGCCCTGCTCCTGGAGGCCGAGGACATGGACGGTGCCCTGGCGCACGCCGAGACCGCGGTTCGCCGGGCAGGTCGCGTGCCGGCTGCACGTGAGGCACTCGGGTTCGTCGCCTACCGCATGGGTGACTATGCGCGCGCCCTGACCGAGTTCCGCACGGTCCGACGGCTGAGTGGCTCCTCGCACCTGCTGCCGTTGATGGTCGACTGCGAGCGTGGGCTGGGGCGTCCGGAGCGGGCGCTGGAGCTGCTCGGGTCACCGGAGGCGCGCTCGCTCGGCCAGGAGGCACAGATCGAGCTGCTCATCGTCGGCTCCGGTATCCGACGTGACATGGGGCAGGCGCAGTCGGCAGTCCTCGCCCTGCAGGGCCAGGTCGAGAAGGTCACCGGGAAGCCGTGGGCCGCCCGCGTCTGGTACGCCTACGCCGACGCGCTGCTCGAGGTGGGACGCATCGACGACGCCCGGGACTGGTTCAGCAAGGCCGCGGTGGCCGACCAGGACGGCGAGACCGATGCGGTCGATCGCATCGACGAGATCGACGGCGTCCTCGTCGAGGAGGTCGAGGAGCAGGACCCCCGGGCGTGACCCGACTCATCGACGACTACGACGCCCTCGTCAGCGACCTGGACGGTGTCGTCGTCGCCGGGGCATCGGCCCTGGCGCACGCCGTCGACTCGGTGAACTCGCTGCCGGTCCCCGTCGTCTTCGTCACGAACAACGCATCCCGCACCCCCTCCGAGGTCGGTGCGATGCTGCGCGGTCACGGGATCCGTACGAGTGACGACCGGGTGCTCACCTCGTCCTTCGCCGCCGCACGTGAGCTCGCGGAGGTCGTGCCTCCCGGGTCGCCGGTCCTGGCGATCGGTGGTCCGGGGGTGGCGGTGTGCTTGCGGGAGGCGGGCCTGGAGCCCCGATCGCCGCAGGACGAAGGGGAGGTCGTCGCCGTCGTGCAGGGGTACGGATCGGGGGTCACCGCCGCGGACCTCGGGGCGGCAGCCGTGGCCATCCGGGCGGGTGCCCGGTGGATCGCCACGAACGAGGACCTGACCCTGCCGACGGAACAGGGCCCCGTGCCCGGCAACGGGTCCCTCGTGGCTGCGGTGCGCGCCGCGGTGGACACTGACCCCCTGGTCGTCGGGAAGCCCCATCCGCCGATGTATGCCCTGGCCGCCGACCTCGTCGGTGCCGGGGTGTCACGGACGTTGGCCGTCGGTGATCGCCTCGAGACCGACATCGCGGGTGCGGAGGCGGCAGGCATGCACACGGCGCTGGTCCTCACGGGCGTGCACGGGGTCGTCGACGCCGCGGGTGCATCGCCGCCGTGCCGGCCGACGTACGTGCTGGACGACCTGCGTGCGTTGACGCAGGAGTACCCCCACGGGGCGCGCGACGGCGACTGGTCCTGTCGGGGGCGCGCGCGTGCCAGGTGCGATCGCACCCTGACCGTCGAGGGCCGGGGGATGGACGCTGTCCGCGCCGCGCTCGACACCCTCTGGGCTGCCGTGGACGCGGGACGGATCACCCGGGAGGACGCCCGCACGCTCATGGCCAACCGGTAGCGTGGAGCGGTAGTCGACACGAGGAGTGACGTGGACCCCGTACGCGAAATGATCCATCTCGGCCTGAAGGTGACGGAGGCGACCCTGGACCGGACCCTGGACGTCGTGCGTCTCGTGGACACCCTGCTCGTCGCCAGCGCGGTTCCGACGGAGCGTGGGGCCACGTCCCAGGAGCCCGTGTGGCCGGAGGAGGAGCAGGCCGACCTCGACGCGTTGAGCGCCACCCTGCGCGCACGCAAGGAGCCCACGTCGGAGGCGACGACGACGACGGCGCAGGACACGGCGAAGCAGGCCCCGGCGAAGAAGACGACGAGACGGAAGGCCCCGGCGAAGAAGACCGCGACGTCACCGGCCCGGAAGGCCCGGAAGCCATCGGCACAGCAGACCGCGGCGACGACCCCGCCGGCGAAGAAGGCCCCGACCACACGGTCCCCCGCGAAGAAGAGCACGGCGAAGAAGAGCACGGCGAAGAAGAGCGCGACGAGTGGACGCACCCCGGATGCCTGAGCCCATGGACCACTCCGAGAACGCGCCGCGGCCCGGACCCGCGAAGCCGATGGCGCCGGTGACCACGCCGAGTGCCGATCTGCCCGGGACCACTGCGGGAGAGGGCGGGACACCGGCTCCCGAGACCGGTGATCTCGTCGTCGATGCCGCGCTGCGCGATCTCGGCGCGGTCGACGACGCGGATCTCGATGCCACCCTCGCCGCCGGGGAGTCGGTGCACGGGACGCTGACCGCGCGCCTGTCCGACCTCGGCACCTGAGTGGGTTCGCAGACGCGGCTGGACGTGGCCCTCGTCGAGCGCGGCCTGGCCCGCAGCCGCACCCGGGCCCACACGCTCATCGCGGCGGGTGACGTGCTCGTCGACGGGGTCACCGTCACGAAGGCGTCAACGCGGGTCACTCCCACGTGCGAGGTGGTCGTCGTCGCCGAGGCCGACCACTGGGTCGGGCGTGCTGCCCTGAAGCTGGTGGGCGCCTTCGCCGACTTCGACCTGGACGTCGCCGGACGACGGTGCCTCGACATCGGTGCGTCGACCGGTGGCTTCACGCAGGTGCTGCTCGAGCACGGTGCCGCACACGTGACCGCACTCGACGTGGGTCACGACCAGCTCGCGCCCGAGCTGGCAGCCGACCCGCGGGTCGAGGACCGCAGCGGCACGACCATCCGGGGGTTGACCGCCGCGGACATCGATGGTCCGGTCGAGGTGGCCGTCGGTGATCTGAGCTTCATCTCCCTTCGCCTCGTGCTTGCCGAGGTCGCCGGCCTGCTCACCGCCGACGGTGAGGCCGTGCTGCTCATCAAGCCGCAGTTCGAGGTCGGTCGGGACCACATCGGTCGGCGAGGGGTCGTCGCCTCCGCCGGGGCCCGCGCCGACGCGATCGGGTCCGTGCTGTCCCGGGCGGGCGAGGTGGGCCTGTCCGTGCTCGGCCTGACGGCGAGCCCGGTGCGTGGGGGAGAGGGAAATCACGAGTACCTCGTGCACCTCACCCGCCGCCCCGACGTCGGCATGACGTGGCAGGCTCAGCAGGTGACGATCAGCGACCTGGTGCAGGAGGAGGACACGTGAGCGACCAGCGACGGGTGCTCCTGATGACCCACCCCGGTCGCCCCGAGGCCCTCGAGGTGGCCGTCGGTGTCGCCGAGCGCCTGGCCGAGGCCGGGCTCGAGGTCCGCATCCCCGCCGGGGAGATCGCCGAGAGCGTCCTGGGCCAGCACCCGGTCTCCGTGGTCCACGAGGGTGACGACCCGGCCAGCGGGGTCGAGCTCGTGGTCGTCCTCGGTGGCGACGGGACGATCCTGCGGGGAGCGGAGACCGCCCGCGGCGCCGGCGTGCCGGTCCTGGGCGTCAACCTCGGTCATGTCGGCTTCCTCGCCGAGGCCGAGCGTGAGGACGTCGACGCCACGGTCGAGCACATCGTCAACCGTGCCTACCGTGTCGAGGAGCGCATGGCCCTCGACGTCGTCGCCACGCTGGAGGGCCGGGAGATCGCCCGCACCTGGGCGTTGAACGAGGCCACGGTCGAGAAGGCCTCCCGCGAACGCGTGCTCGTCCTCACTGTCGAGATCGATGGACGCCCCCTGTCCACGTGGGGGTGTGACGGTGTCGTCATGGCCACTCCCACCGGTTCCACCGCCTACGCCTTCTCCGCGGGCGGCCCCGTCGTGTGGCCCGGGGTCGATGCCATGCTCGTCGTGCCGATCAGCGCGCACGCACTCTTCGCCCGTCCGCTCGTCGTGGCACCGACGTCGGACCTGGCCGTGGACCTCGTCCCCGGGACCGAGGGGCACGGGGTCCTGTGGTGCGACGGCCGCCGCGCGGTGGACCTGCCGCCCGGCGCCCGTGTCGAGGTCAGCCGGTCCGCCGAGCCCGTCCGGCTCGCGCGGCTGAGCGACTCGCCCTTCACCGATCGCCTCGTCGCGAAGTTCGACCTCTCCGTCCACGGCTGGCGCGGTCGGCGCCAGAGCCAGCAGGAGGCCTGAGGCATGCTGCGCGAGCTGCACATCCGCGACCTCGGGGTCATCGAGGACGCGACGCTGCCGCTGGATCCGGGCCTGACCGTCGTCACCGGCGAGACCGGCGCGGGCAAGACCATGGTCGTCACCGGGCTCGGCCTCGTCCTCGGTGGCCGTGCCGACGCATCACTGGTCCGCTCGGGGCGTGACGAGGCCGTCGTCGAGGCCGCGCTCGAGCTGGATGCGCGGCACCCTGCGCGGGCCCGGGCAGCCGAGGCCGGAGCCGCGGCGGACGAGGACGAGCTGCTGCTGGCCCGCACCATCTCCGCGACGGGACGCTCCCGCGCCCACGTCGGCGGGAGACGGGCGCCGATCGCGACCTTGCACGACCTGGCGGAGGACCTCGTGGCCGTCCACGGGCAGGCGGACCAGTGGCGTCTGCGTCGGCCTGCGCAGCACCGTGCCCTGCTCGACACCTTCGGTGGCGGGGCGGTGGCCGGCCCGCTGGCGGAGGTCGCCCGCCTGTACGGGGCCTGGCAGGAGGCGACGGCGGAGCTGGCGGAGCTCACCGAGGGCGAACGGGCCCGGCTGCAGGAGGTCGAGCTGCTGACCCACCAGCTGGAGCAGATCGATGCCGTCGACCCCCAGCCCGGTGAGGACGTCGAGCTGGCCGGAGAGGCCGAGGTCCTCGGCAATGCCGAGGAGCTGCGCGTGGGCGCCGACCGTGCCCACCGCCTGCTGTCGGACCCGGACAGCTTCGGCGGCGACGACGTCGTGGGGCGGATCGCCCTGGCCGGCGACGAGCTCTCCCGCCTCGTCGAGCACGATCCGCGCCTGGCCGAGGCCCACCGCAGGCTCGGGGAGCTCGGTGTGCTGGCGGCGGATGTCGCCGCCGAGCTGTCGGCCTATGCCGCCGACATCGAGGCGGACCCGGCCCGGCTCGCCGCCGTCCAGGAGCGTCGGGCCGCCCTGAACGACCTGACCCGCCGATACGGCGAGGACGCCACGGCCGTCCTGGCCCACCGCGACGCCGCGCGCCAGCGGTTGCTGGCCCTCGAGGGGGCCGACGAGCGCATCGAGGAGCTCACCGCCCGCGTCGAGGACCTCGTCGGGGAGCTCGGGCCGGCCCTCGAGCAGCTGACGGCGGCCCGCACCTCGGCTGCCGCCGACCTGTCCGCGACCGTCGAGGGCGAGCTGGGCCGGTTGGGGATGGATCGTGCCCGGGTCGAGATCGTGGTCGAACCCCGCACCGACGAGGGCGGTGCCCGGCTGCCGGGCCCCGAGGGGGGTCGCACCGTCTCCGCCGAGGGCGCCGACGCGGTCGAGATCCGGGTCGCCGCCAACCGCGGTGACCCGCCCCGCTCGGTGACCAGGGCCGCCTCCGGCGGGGAGCTGTCCCGGATCATGCTGGCCATCGAGGTCGCCACCGCGGGATCGGGGCGGGCGCAGGTGCCCACCTTCGTCTTCGACGAGGTCGACGCGGGCGTCGGTGGGCGCGCCGCGCTCGACGTCGGCGCCCGGCTTGCCGCGCTGGCCCGCGCCAGCCAGGTCATCGTCGTCACCCACCTGGCCCAGGTGGCCGCCCACGCCGACCGGCACCTCGTGGTGCACAAGAGCCACGACCAGCAGGTCACCTCCAGCGACGTGCGGGTCGTCGAGGGGGAGGACCGACTGGGTGAGCTCTCCCGGATGATGGGTGGAGGGGACACCGAGGTCGGCCTCACCCACGCGCGCGAGCTGCTCGAGCAGTGCCGCGGGGCGGCCTCCACGCCCTCCTGAGGTGTCGAGGCAGCTCAGGGCCCTGACTCACGGCGCCCCGAGGTACGAAGAACCGCTTCGGTGACGTAAAGTGAAAGCCCGTGGCACTGACGAAACACATCTTCGTGACCGGAGGAGTTGTCTCCTCACTCGGCAAGGGTCTGACGGCCTCGAGCCTGGGACATCTCCTGCGCGCACGTGGCCTCTCGGTCACGATGCAGAAGCTCGACCCCTACCTCAACGTCGACCCGGGGACGATGAACCCCTTCCAGCACGGTGAGGTCTTCGTCACCGAGGACGGGGCGGAGACCGACCTCGACATCGGTCACTACGAGCGCTTCCTCGATCGCAACCTCAACGGCTCGGCCAATGTGACGACCGGTCAGGTGTACAGCCGGGTCATCGCCCGGGAGCGCAAGGGGGAGTACCTCGGCGACACCGTCCAGGTCATCCCGCACATCACCAACGAGATCATCTCGCGCATGCGTGCGCCCGCCGCCGGCAGCCCCGGTGTCGAGGACGCGGACGCACCGGACATCATCATCACCGAGATCGGTGGCACGGTCGGCGACATCGAGTCGCTGCCCTTCCTCGAGGCCGCCCGACAGGTGCGCCACGAGCTGGGTCGGGACAACTGCTTCTTCCTGCACGTCTCCCTCGTGCCGTACATCGCGCCCAGCGGCGAGATGAAGACCAAGCCCACGCAGCACTCCGTCGCCGCCTTGCGCCAGGTCGGTATCCAGCCCGACGCCATCGTGCTGCGCGCGGACCGGGAGATCTCCACCGACATCAAGCGCAAGATCTCGATGAGCTGTGACGTCGAGAAGGACGGGGTGGCCGCCTGCGTCGACGCCCCGAGCATCTACGACATCCCCAAGGTGCTCCACCGCGAGCGCCTCGACACCTTCGTCATCCGCCGCCTCGGGGTGAACTTCACCGACGTCGACTGGGACAGCTGGGACACCCTGCTGCGCCGGGTGCACCAGCCGGCCCACGAGGTCGAGGTCGCGCTCGTCGGCAAGTACATCGACCTGCCGGACGCCTACCTGTCGGTGACCGAGGCGCTGCGTGCCGGCGGCTTCCACAACGACGCCAGGGTGCGCATCCGCTGGGTCCCCTCGGACGACTGCGACACCGAGGCGGGGGCGGCCAGGGCCCTCGGCGGGGTCGACGCGGTCCTCATCCCCGGCGGTTTCGGCGTGCGCGGCATCGAGGGCAAGCTCGGCGCGCTGCGGTGGGCGCGTGAGCGCCAGGTCCCGACCCTCGGCATCTGCCTGGGGCTGCAGTGCATGGTCATCGAGTACGCGCGCAACGTCGCCGGTATCGAGGGTGCGAGCTCGACCGAGTTCGACAACGCGTCGGTCGCACCGGTCATCGCGACGATGGAAGAGCAGAAGTCCTTCGTGGACGGCGAGGGCGATCTCGGCGGGACCATGCGCCTGGGCTCCTACCCGGCCGACCTGCGTGAGGGGTCGGTGACGGCGCAGGCCTACGGCTCGACGACGGTCACCGAGCGCCACCGCCACCGGTACGAGGTCAACAACGCCTACGTCGGCCAGCTCGAGGAGGCCGGTCTGGTCGTCAGCGGCACGCACCCGCAGCTGGGGCTCGTCGAGTTCGTCGAGCTGCCCCGTGAGGTGCACCCGTACTACGTCTCCACCCAGGCGCACCCCGAGTTCAAGTCGCGTCCGGACAAGGCGCACCCGCTCTTCAGCGGTCTCGTCGGAGCCGCCGTGCAGGCCCAGCGCGACGCCCGCCTCGTCGAGGTGGAGCAGCCGCCGGTGGAGGCGTCCGTCGTCGCGGACGAGACGGTCTGAGGTGAGCGTCGAGCACCTGCGGCTGCGCGACGAGATCGTGCCCTCGCCGGTCGTCGAGAGCGAGGTCGCCTTCCACGGCGCGGTGTGGGACGTGCGCCGGGAGGCCTTCGTCCTCGAGGGCGAGCGTCTCGTCCGGGAGGTCGTCGACCATCCCGGTGCCGTGGCCGTGCTGGCCCTGGACGAGGAGGACCGCGCGCTGCTCATCCGCCAGTACCGGCACCCGATCTCCTCCCACGAGTGGGAGATCCCGGCCGGGCTGCTCGACGTCGCGGGCGAGGACCCCCTCCTCGCGGCGCAGCGCGAGCTGGCCGAGGAGGCCGACGTCGTCGCCGAGCACTGGGCGGTGCTCGTGGACTACTTCAGCTCGCCCGGCGGCCTGAACGAGGCGCTGCGGATCTACCTCGCCCGGGGTCTCACCGCCGTCCCCGACGGGGAGCTGCACGAGCGCCGGGGCGAGGAGGCCCACATCCTCCACCGCCGGGTGCCGCTCGACGAGGTGGTGGCCGCGGTGCTCGCCGGGGACCTGCACAACTCGACACTCGTGATCGGCGCCCTCGCCGCCCAGCGGATGCGCGACGACGGCTGGACCTCCCTTCGTCCGGCCGACAGCCCGTGGCCGCAGCATCCGACCAACCGCCACCACTGACGTCCGTAGGATTGACCCCGCCCGGCGACCGCCGGACGCCCCGACGAGGACAAGGAAGAACTCCCCGTGCTCCGCACCCATGACGCCGGCACCCTGCGTGCCGGCCACTCCGGCCAGACCGTCACCCTCAGCGGATGGGTGGCCCGGCGACGTGATCACGGTGGCGTGGCCTTCCTCGACCTGCGCGACGCCTCCGGCGTCGCCCAGGTCGTCGCGCGTGACGAGGTCCTGACCGGAGCGGCGCACGACCTGCGCAACGAGTACGTCGTCACTGTCGTCGGCGAGGTCGCCCCGCGCGACCCGAAGGACGTCAACCCGAACCTCCCGACGGGCGAGGTCGACGTGGTCGCCTCCTCCATCGAGGTCCTCAGCACGGCGGACCCGCTGCCCTTCCAGATCGACGAGCGCGTCTCCGTCGGCGAGGAGGCCCGCCTCAAGCACCGCTACCTCGACCTGCGCCGGCCCGGCCCCGCCAGCGCCGGTGCGGGCCTGCGCCTGCGCAGCAAGGTCAACGCCGCGGCACGCTCGGTCCTCGCCGAGCGCGACTTCGTCGAGATCGAGACCCCGACCCTGACCCGGTCCACACCCGAGGGCGCCCGCGACTTCCTCGTGCCGGCCCGCCTCGCACCGGGTGAGTGGTACGCGCTCCCGCAGAGCCCCCAGCTGTTCAAGCAGCTGCTCATGGTCGCCGGGATGGAGCGGTACTACCAGATCGCGCGCTGCTACCGCGACGAGGACTTCCGGGCCGACCGGCAGCCGGAGTTCACCCAGCTCGACATCGAGATGTCCTTCGTCGAGCAGGACGACGTCATCGAGCTCGGCGAGGCCGTCGCCAGGGCCGTCTGGGGGACCATCGGCGTCGAGCTGACCACCCCCTTCCCCCGGATGACCTACACCGAGGCCATGGAGCGCTTCGGCACCGACAAGCCCGACCTGCGCTTCGGCGTCGAGCTCGTGGACTGCACCGAGTTCTTCGCCGACACCCCCTTCCGCGTCTTCCGCAACGACTACGTCGGGGCGGTCGTCATGCCCGGGGGGGCCGGCCAGCCGCGCCGGCAGTTCGACGCCTGGCAGGAGTGGGCGAAGCAGCGCGGTGCCAAGGGCCTGGCCTACGTCACCGTCGGTGAGGACGGCGATCTGGGCGGACCCGTCGCCAAGAACATCTCCGAGGAGGAGAAGGCCGGTCTGGCCGCGCACGTGGGTGCGCAGCCGGGCGACTGCATCTTCTTCGCCGCGGACAAGCCCCGGGCCGCGCGGGCGCTGCTCGGAGCCGCACGGCAGGAGATCGCCCAGCGGTGCGACCTGATCGACGAGTCCGAGTGGTCCTTCGTCTGGGTGGTCGACGCCCCGCTCTTCGAGCCCACGGGAGAGGCCGTCGCCGCAGGCGACGTCGCCGTCGGGGCCGGTGCCTGGACCGCGGTCCACCACGCCTTCACCAGCCCCAAGCCGGAGTTCCTCGACACCTTCGACACCGACCCCGGCTCGGCGCTGGCCTACGCCTACGACCTCGTGTGCAACGGCAACGAGATCGGCGGCGGGTCCATCCGTATCCACCAGCGCGACGTGCAGGAGCGGGTCTTCTCGGTCATGGGTCTGGACGAGGAGTCGGCGCAGGAGAAGTTCGGCTTCCTCCTCGAGGCATTCAAGTACGGCGCGCCCCCGCACGGCGGCATCGCCTTCGGCTGGGACCGCATCGTCATGCTCCTCCTGGGGGCGGACTCCATCCGCGACGTGATCGCCTTCCCCAAGTCCGGCGGCGGCTACGACCCGCTGACCGATGCGCCCGCCCCGATCACCCCGGAGCAGCGCAAGGAGGCCGGCATCGACGCCCGGCCCACGACGAAGGGGGACGAGCCCGCAGCGCAGGGGGCGCCGGAGGTCAACCCCCGGCAGAGCTGATGCCCGACGTGCCGGTGGAGGTGATGCTGTGGGATTGCGACGGCGTTCTCCAGCACGGGCACTTCGACTGGCGCGGGCGGCTGGACCGGACGGTCGCCCCGGGATTCGCCCGCAAGGTCTTCGAGGCCGAGCTGCCGGCGCTGCGCGGTGAGCGCAGCCTGCGGGCGGTGCTGGGCGAGCTGCTGGAGCGGGAGAACCGGTCGGGGCGGCTACCGGTGACCATCGAGGACCTGCTGGGCATCTGGGAGCAGTTCGATCTCGACCTCGAGGCCATCGCCCTCGTGGACGAGGTCCGAGGTCTCGGGGCGCGTTGCCTGCTCGCGACCAACCAGCAGGACCACCGGGTGCGCTTCATGCGCGAGGTCCACGGGTACGACGACCTCGTCGACGGCGCCTACTGGTCGAGCGAGGTCGGGGCGATGAAGCCCGACCCCGCCTACTTCGAGCACATCCTCGACGACCTGGGTGTGCCCGCCGACCGCATCGGCTTCGTCGACGACGTGCCGGCGAACGTCGAGTCGGCGCAGTCGCTCGGCATCCGGGCGGTCCACCACCGGCCGGCGAGCGGGGCGGCCGGGCTGCGACGCGCCCTGCACCCGCTCCTGCCCGCGCTCGCGGACGACGTCCCGCATCGGCCGGGTCCGCACGCCTAGCGCGCGACCGCGTCCACCAGACGGTCGAGGAAGGCCGTCTGGGCCGCCACGACCAGCTCGCGGGCCCGATCCACCTCGCACCACTCGGCGCGCTCGATCTCCGGGAAGGAGACGCGGCGGCCGGAGCGCGGGGGCCACTCCATCGTCACGAGGTTGCTCGAGACGAAGGCCAACGACGGGTCGGCCTCCACGGCCCACGCCCGGACCCGCTTGCCCCCGGACTGGCGCACCTCGCCGAGGTCGAGACGGGGGCCGGGAGGAGCCGCTATCCCGATCTCCTCGAGGAACTCCCGCTCCGCCGCGGCCAGCGGGTCGTCACCGTCCCCGTACTCACCCTTGACCACCGTCCAGGCACGCGGTCGACGCCCCCAGGCCGGCCCGCCCATGCGGCCCAGGAAGACGCGGGTGACCCCCTTCGCCGTGGTGAAGGGGAGGAGACCGGCGCTCGTGCGGGGCATGCGCGCCAGCCTGCCACCGACGAGCCGCCCGGTCAGCCCTCGTCGCGGCGCTCCTTCTCCTGGTCCCGCTGCCGGGCCCTGGTGACCGTGGCGACCGGGGTGCGCTTCCGGGACCAGATGCCCTTGGTGCGCGTGAGCGCGTAGTCGATGCGGTCGTCGACCTGCTCGCCGAAGACGTCGTCGAAGTTCTCCGTGAGCTCACCGGCCATGGCCCGACGGCGCAGCCGCGCCTCGGTCTCGAGGATCGCCCGGTGCTCGCTGCGGAGTGCCTTGTACAGGGCGATCATGATGAACACGATCACGACGGCGAAGGGGGCACCCGTCGCGACCGAGCCGGCCTGGAGAGCGGACAGGCCCTCCGTCCCCCCCGCCAGGAGCAGGGCGCTCGCCACGAGCCCCTCGAGGACGGCGAACAGCACCCGGCTCCACGTCGGCGGGTCGGGGTGGCCGCCGGAGGCGAGCATGTCCACGACGAGGGATCCCGAGTCCGAAGAGGTCACGAAGAAGACCACCACGAGGACGAGGGCGATGACCGACAGGACCGTCCCCATCGGGAGCGTGGCCAGGGTGTCGAAGAGGGCGACCTCGGCCACGAGGCCCTCCTCCGGCACGAGGTCACCGACCGTGCGCTCCCGGTGGATGGCCGTCCCACCGAGTGCCGTGAACCAGAGGAACCCGAGAAGGGTCGGCACGAGGAGGGCGCCGGCGACGAACTCGCGGACCGTGCGGCCCCGCGAGATCCGCGCGATGAAGACGCCGACGAAGGGGGACCAGGCGATCCACCAGCCCCAGTAGAAGATGGTCCACCCGCCGGCCCAGGCCAGACCCTCGGAGCCGGTGTAAGCGAAGGCGTCGAAGGTGTTCGGCAGGAAGTGCGTCGTGTAGGCGCCGATGGACTGGACGAAGTCCCGCAGGAGGAACAGGGTCGGGCCGAGCGCGAAGATCGCGACGAGGAAGACCGCGGCCAGGCCCAGGTTGAGGTTGGACAACCACTGGATGCCCCTGCCCACGCCACTGACCACCGAGATGGTGGCGATGGCCGTGATCGCGGCGATGAGGGCGACCATGAAGGTGTTGGAGGCGTCGTCGATGACCCCGAGCTCCACGAGCCCGGTCGAGACCTGGGTGACGCCCAGACCCAGCGAGGTGGCGACACCGAAGAGGGTTCCCACGATCGCCAGGATGTCGACGAGGTCGCCGGCCCAGCCCTTGACGCGATCACCCAGGAGCGGCTCCAGAGCCCAGCGGAGGGACACGGGGCGGCCCTTGCGGTGGATGGCGTAGGCGAGGGAGAGGCCGACGATGACGTACACCGCCCACGGGTGCAGACCCCAGTGGAGGAAGGTCTGTGCCATGGCCTGGTTGGCCAGCTCGGCGTCGGTCCCGTCCACCCCCGGCTTGGGGCTGGTGTAGAAGGTCAACGGCTCGGCCACACCGTAGAAGACCAGGCCGATCCCCATGCCGGCGGCGAAGAGCATGGCGAACCAGGACACCAGGTTGAAGTCGGGCCTCTCGTCCTCGCGCCCGAGCGTGATGTTGCCGAAGCGGCTCACCGCGAGGAAGATCGCGAAGGCGACGAAGCAGGCGATCGCCAGGATGTAGAACCAGCCGAAGCCTCTGACGATGCCGCTCTGGATCGACGTCCACAGCGCCCCGGCCGTGTCGCTGAAGAAGATGGAGAACAGCGAGACCGCGACGACGACGACCAGGGACGGCCAGAACACCCGCGGGGCGATGCCGCCAGGTCCCAGCCGGACGCCGTGCGCCCGCAGCTGGTCGATGACGCGCTCGTCGTGCGTGCGGCCATCGGGATCATCGTGACGGTCCCGGCTTCGACTGTCGGTGGCGTTCGACGATTCGCTCATGCTCGCCTGCTCTCCTCGACGTGGGTGTCCTGTCCTCAGCAGCCAACCACACCTCGCACGGCGGCGTCGGCTCCGGAGGCGCTCCTCGCTCGGAAGAATGGTGGAGTGGACCGCGACGGGTCGAAGTCACCGGGACGAGCCGGGCACGCCGTGTGCGTGGTTCACGACCCGGTGAGGGCCGCCTCGACGCTCCTGAGCTCGGCCGTGATGTCCGCCGCCGGACGGGTGCGGGTCACCTTGTGGTCGAGGATGCCACCGAGCCGCTCGCGGGCCAGTGCCATCCGCTCGCGCTCACCGCGCACCCGCGGGTTCCAGGTCGCGCCGAGGACGAGGTAGCCGATGTGGGCGAGCAGCTGCTCCATCTCGCGGTAGGGGGCCACCGCCGCCGGGGCGTCCTGCACCGTGCGGGTGGCGACCTGGTCGGAGGCGAGCAGCTCGACGTACAGCTGACGGCAGTGGTGGAGGTGGTCCTCCATCCCCTCGGGCGTGCGCGTGCGGCGCTCCGCGAGGTCCGCGAGGACGTCGTCCAGCGCGAGCACCACCCTGCGGGCGTGGGCCCGCAGGAGCAGCTCGGGACGACCGAGCACGCCGGAGACCACGACCACGACCAGAGCCACCCCGACACCGATCACGGTGTCGATCCCGCGGTCGTAGACGATCGTCGACAGGTCCATGTCCGTGACGGCCGCGGAGATCGACAGCGCCAGCGGTGTGAGGAAGACGACCGCGGCCGCGTAGTTGCGGGTGATGAGCATCTCGACGACGAACTGCAGGCCCACGACGAGCGCGATCAGCGCCCAGTGGCCGGGGTCGAGCCGCAGCACGAGCCCGAACGCCACGAGGCCGGCGGCCGTGCCGATCGTGCGCTGGAAGGAGCGCTGCAGCTGGGCGCGCCGGGTGCCCCCCGTGTGGACGATGAGGACGGCGAAGGCCCCCGCCCAGTACGCGTGGGCGTTGTCGAGGGCGAGGGCGACGGTGCCCGCGACCAGCCCGGCGACGAGCACCCGGGCGGCGACGAGCAGGTCCTCGCTGGGCCAGCGCAGCGCCTGGCGCAGGGACCACCGGGCCCGTGGCCGACCGAGTGAGATCTGGCGCGCGCTGGCGGCCTCCTGCAGGGCCAGCTCCGCGGTGACCTCCTCGTCCGGCCCCCCGACGGACCGGGAGACCGCGGCGGCGTAGCGCGAGTGCATCCGTTGCAGTCGACCACCGAAGTGGTCCTCGCTGCGGCCGTCGGTGACCGCCGTCCACGCACGGTTGAGGGCGGCGGAGGCGGCGCGCCGTGAGCGGGCGATCGCGGAGGGGTCGCCAGCGGCGACGTACGTCTCGACCAGCTCCTCGGCCGAGGAGACCGCGGCCTCCTCGACGCCGTGGGCACCGAACCACAGGTCGGAGGTCCCGACGAGGATCGCCGAGCACACGCCGACCGCGGCGATACCGAGGATGGTGCGCGCGTCGGCACCGTGGGAGGCGGCGAGGTTGCCGATCCCGACATCGAGGGCGAAGAAGAAGCCGGCCGGGGGGCCGATCTGCAGGGCGTAGGTGAGGAAGGTCGCGACGGTGGCCACGAGCGCCATCAGGACGACCGCGAGGAAGGGGCGGTCGGCCGCTGCGATACCGATGCCCAGCGAGGCGAGCAGGCCCGCGCCGGCACCGGGGATCGTGCGCAGGCGCCGGCGCACGGGAGCTCCCGCTCCGTAGAGCACCGCGAAGACGCCGAGACCGGCGAGGAAGGCCTGCTGCGGGGGGAATCCGGCGAGGCTGAGCCCGGTGAGCGGCAGGGCGATCGCCAGGGCCGCGCGCAGCGCGATCCACCGACGCGCCGGACCGGGGGCGAAGGAGAACACCGGTCGCGCGAAGTCGACCGCCGCCGATCTGCTCATCCCAGCGCTCCACTGCTCCAGACCGCGCCGGTCTCGTACCCCAGGGAGTGGTAGAGACGCCGCGCGGTGTCGTTGACCGAGTACATGCCCAGAGTGCACCACCCGTGGGTGTCGACGGCGCCCCGTGTCAGCTCCGCGGTGACCACCCGCCCGAGGCCCCGGCCACGGGCGGTGGGCGCGACGGTGATCCCGGAGAGGACCGGGGTGCCCGATCGCTCCGGCTCGCAGCAGCCGACGGCGAGCAGGCTCCCTTCGTCGTCGCGGATCCCGACCCAGCGTTGCCCCGGCCGGGCGAAGGGCTGCCCGTCGGTCCCGGGGTTGTGGGCGTCGAGCAGCGCCTGCAGGTCCGCCCGGTCCTCCTCGACCAGATCGAGCGTCCCGTCACCTGCGGGCGCCTCCGGGGCCCTCGTCGTCCACATCCACTCCCACAGACCGTGCGCCTCCGGCAGCAGCCCCCCGACGTGCGCCGCGGCGCGGGGGAGGGAGACCGAGTCCACCCCCTTCGTCCGCAGGTCCGCCACCCAGTCGGCGAAGGGGGGCGAGGAGACGAGGTCCTCGAGCGCGGCGACCACCGCCGGGGAGACGAGCAGGCCGCTGCCGTCGTCGCCGTGGAGCATGAGGTTGGTGCCGTGCGTGTACGTGGGCCGCGCGAAGGCCACCGCCCACGCGTCCCCCCGGCGGATGGCGAGCGCATCGGGCCCGGCCAGGGGCGTGGACTCCGCGAGGACGACGCGGTCACCGCCCGTCCACGGGACGAGGTCCGGCAGCGGGATGCGCTCGGTGCTCACTCGGTGATCCCGACGCGGGCGTGCAGACGCTTCATCCAGCGGGGCGCCCACCAGTTCCACTCGCCGAGGACCGACATCGTCGCCGGGACGAGCAGCATCCGCACGAGGGTGGCGTCGATGATGATCGCGACGACGAGGGCGACGCCCGTCTGCTTGACGGCGAGGATCTGCGCGAGGATGAAGCCGGAGAAGACGATGACCATCAGCAGGGCCGCGCTGGTGATGATCCGGCCGGAGCGCTGCAGACCCAGCCGCACGGCCTCGTCGGTGGGCCGGCCCTGCTCGTGCAGCTCGACGATCCGGGAGAGCAGGAAGACCTCGTAGTCCATCGACAGGCCGAAGGCGAAGGCGAGCACGAGGACCGGGATGGAGACCTCGAGCGCCCCGACCGAGGCGAAGTCGAGCAGACCGGACAGGTGCCCGTCCTGGAAGACCCACACGAGCACGCCGAGCGAGGCGCCGAGCGAGACGACGTTCATGATCAGGGCCTTGATCGGGACGACGACCGAGCCGGTCATGAGGAAGAGCAGGACGAAGGTCGCCAGCACGACCGTGGCGGCCGCCCACGGCGCCCGGTCGACGAGCGCGTCGACGAAGTCGGCGAGCCCCGAGGCCTGGCCCCCGACGTGGGCCGCGAAGGGGGGTCCGTCCGACCTGAGGTGGGCCGCCAGCGCGCGGCTGTCGTCGCCGAGCGGCTCGTCGTCGGTGCGCAGGTCGACGGTGAGCACCGTCTCGTCGGCGGGGGTGGTCCCGACCTCGCTGACCTCCACGGAGTCCACGTGCGGCAGCGCTGCCGCCTCGTCCCGCGCCCAGGCACGCACCTGCGACTCGTCGGCGGTGGTGACGACCTGCACGTCCGGGGTGGCCAGCTCGGGGTAGTCCTCGGCGAGCTGGGCGAAGAAGGTGCGCTGGTCGCTGCCGACGGGCAGGAGCTCGGTCCCCGAGGAGGTCACCTCCATGCGGGTCGCCGGCAGGGCCATGGCGACCAGGGCCGCCAGCACGAGCGCGATGACCAGCCACGGTGCGCGCTGCACCCGACCGGCGAGGCGGGCGAAGACCCCGTCGTCACGCCCCCGCTCGGTGCGGCCCCGCACCAGGCGTCGCGCACCCAGGGCGCACAACGCCGGGACGAGTGTCGTCGCGACCGCGAGGCAGAGCGCGACGACGGAGACACCGGCCGCGCCGGAGGCGCGCATGAAGGTGGCCGGGAAGAAGAAGAGCCCCGACATCGCGACCGCGACCGTCACCGCGGAGAAGACGACCGTGCGACCCGCCCGGTCGAGGGTGCGGCCGGTGGCCTGCTCGATCACGTCACGACCGCGTGCGGGCAGGTCGCCCCCGTCGAGGTCGAGCGAGATCTCCTCGCGGAACCGGGAGACGATGAGCAGCCCGTAGTCGATGCACAGGCCCAGACCGAGGACGGTGACGATGTTGACGACCGTCGCATCGAGCTCGATGACGTGGGCGAACCCCCACAGCGTCGCGAGCGCGCCGGCGATCGAGGCGAGGGCACCGAGCAGCGGGATGCCCGCGGCCAGGAAGCCGCCGAAGATCAGCACCATGGCCACGAATGTGATGGGCAGGGCGATGCCCTCGCCGAACTTGAGGTCGGTGCTCACCTGCTCCACGATCTCGTCGACGAGCATCTGCACGCTGCCGCGCTTGCTGTCCGTGGCCCGCGAGCCGCTGACGATCTCGTCGAGCTGGACGTCGACGGCGCGTTGCGCCTCCTCCAGCGCCTCGCCCTCGAGGTCCTCCTCGTACTCGACGACCGTGACGAAGCCGTAGCGTCCGTCGTCCTGCTCCTGCACGAGGGGACCTGCCCGGGGGTCCTCCACGCCCTCCTCGAGGACGAGCGGGTTGATGACCCGGGCGACGCCCTCGGTCTCGTGGATGCGCTCGACGGCCCTCGCGACCTGCTGCCGGACGAAGGGGGAGGTGGCCGGCGATCCCTCGACGATGAGGGTGTCCGCAGCGAAGTCGCCGCCCCCGGCCTCGACGAGGAGGTCGCGGGCCTCCCGGGCCTCGCCCGGGGCGGTGATCTCGCCGCTGGAGAGGTCGTCGAAGAGGGCGTGGCCGGTGACCGTTCCCAGCGCCAGGGCGAGGGAGAAGGCCGCGAGGACGAGCCAGGTGATGATGACGGCGACAGGGTGCTTCGCCACCCGCACCCCGAGCCGGTGCAGGTGGGTGGAGGTGTCCCGGTGAGCGCCCACCGGGATAGCGTGCCACTCGTGACCTCCTTCGATCTCTTCGCCTCCGCCGGTGGGGAACCCGACGGTGGTGCGGCGGACCTGCAGGCGCCCCTCGCGGTACGCATGCGGCCACGTGATCTCGACGAGGTGCGTGGTCAGCAGGAGGTGCTGCGGCAAGGCTCCCCCCTGCGCCGGCTCGTGGAGGGCAGCGTCAGCGCCGTCACCGGGCCGATGTCGGCGATCCTGTGGGGCCCGCCCGGTACGGGCAAGACGACCCTGGCCCACCTCGTGGCGACGGCCGCCGACCGGGACTTCGTGCAGCTGTCCGCCGTGAGCGCGGGGGTCAAGGACGTGCGCGCCGTCCTGGAGGACGCCGCGCGCGCGCGCTCCCTGTACGGCCGGCAGACGGTCCTCTTCCTCGACGAGATCCACCGCTTCTCCAAGGCACAGCAGGACGCGCTCCTGCCCGGGGTGGAGAACCGTGAGGTCGTGCTCGTCGCGGCGACGACGGAGAACCCGTCGTTCTCCGTCATCGCGCCGCTGCTGTCACGCTCGATCCTGGTCACCCTGGAGTCGCTGACCCGGGAGGAGGTCGGTGAGGTCATCGACGCCGCCCTCACCGACGAGCGGGGACTGGCCGGTGGCTACGACCTCGCCGACGAGGCCCGCGACCACCTCGTGGCGATCGCCGGGGGGGACGCCCGTCGGGCGCTGACCTCGCTCGAGGCGGCCGCCGGTGTCGCCGACGGGGACGTCCCCTTCGGCCGCGAGACGCCGAAGAGCGTCCCGCTCACCCTCGCCCACGTCGAGCAGGCCGTCGCCCGCGCGGCCGTGCGCTACGACCGCACCGGCGACCAGCACTACGACGTCGCCTCCGCCTTCATCAAGTCGATGCGCGGCTCCGACGTCGACGCGGCACTGCACTACCTGGCGCGCCAGCTCGAGGCGGGGGAGGACCCGCGCTTCATCGCCCGGCGCATCGTCATCGCCGCCTCCGAGGACGTGGGGCTGGGTGACCCGACGGCACTGCAGACGGCGGTGGCCGCGATGCACGCGGTCGCGCAGATCGGGATGCCCGAGGCGCGCATCATCCTCGCGCAGGCCGTCGTCCACAACGCGCTCGCGCCGAAGTCCAACGCGGCCTACACCGGCATCAACGAGGCCATCGCCGACGTGCGGGCCGGCAAGGTGCAGGCGGTGCCGCCGCACCTGCGCGGCAGCGGTTACACCCAGGCCTCCGACCGTGCCGCCGGTGCCAGCGGGGGAGCGAAGGTCGAGGGGTACGTCTACGCGCACGACCAGCCCGACGGGGTGGCCGTGCAGCAGTACCTCCCCGACGACCTGGACGCCGAGCTCGCCGACAGGTCGTACTACCGGCCGACCGACCGCGGCTTCGAGGCGCGGCTGCAGGACCGGTGGGCCTGGCTCAGGGAACGCCTGCGGCGTCGGTGAGCTCGTCGGCGCGTCGTCGTGCTCTCCCGGGCTCCCGCGCCGACAGCGGCCCACCGACCCGGTGGGTAGGGTGAGGGGCATGACCGTGCCTCTCGGACGACCGCGGCGGACCTCCGCGCGGCGAGCTATCCCGGGGTCGACCCGCGCCTGAGGCGCCGGACGCCCCCTTCGCTCCTGCCCGAGACATCCGCACCTGCTCTTGCAACAGCACCGATTGGACACGAGACACCCATGGAAACTGCCGAGATCCGGCGCCGCTGGCTGACCTTCTTCGAGGCGAGGGGACACACGGTCGTCCCCTCCGCCCCGCTGATCCACGAGGACCCGACCCTCCTCTTCGTCAACGCCGGCATGGTTCCCTTCAAGCCGTACTTCTCCGGCCAGGAGAGCGCCCCGTGGGCCCGCGCCACGAGCGTGCAGAAGTGCGTGCGCACCGGCGACATCGACGAGGTCGGCAAGACGAGCCGGCACGGCACGTTCTTCCAGATGAACGGCAACTTCTCCTTCGGTGACTACTTCAAGCGCGAGGCGATCGCGTTCGCCTGGGAGCTGCTCACGACCAGCCAGGACGACGGCGGCTACGGGCTCGACCCCGACCGCCTCTGGGCCACGGTCTACATCGACGACGACGAGGCCGAGCGGCTGTGGTTGGAGGAGACCTCCATCCCGGCCGAGCGCATCGTGCGTCGCGGCGAGCTCGACAACTACTGGAGCATGGGCGTGCCCGGCCCGGGCGGCCCCTGCAGCGAGATCTTCTACGACCGCGGCGAGGAGTACGGCGTCGACGGCGGGCCGGAGGTCGACGAGGACCGGTTCATGGAGATCTGGAACCTCGTCTTCATGCAGTACGAGCTCTCCGCCGTCCGGGCCAAGGACGACTTCGACGTCGCCGGACCGCTGCCGGCGCAGAGCGTCGACACCGGCATGGGACTCGAGCGCATCGCGAGCATCCTGCAGGGCGTCGACAACATGTACGAGATCGACGAGGTCTACCCGGTCCTGGAGAAGGCCGCGGAGATGACGGGGCGCGAGTACGGCACCTCCTCCGGGCAGACGGCCGGGGACTCCCACCCCGACGACGTCCACCTGCGCGTCGTCGCCGACCACGTGCGCTCCTCGCTCATGCTCATCGGCGACGGCGTCACCCCCGGCAACGAGGGACGCGGCTACGTGCTGCGCCGCATGCTGCGTCGCGCGGTGCGGGCGATGCGCCTGCTCGGGTACGAGGAGCCGGCCCTGCCGCACCTGCTGCCGATCTCCATGGAGCGGATGAGCGCCTCCTACCCCGAGCTGCGCACCGGCTTCGACCGGATCGCCCAGATCGCCTACGCCGAGGAGCAGGCCTTCCGCCGCACCCTGACCCAGGGCACGACGATCCTCGACACCGCGGTCACCGAGACCAAGCAGTCCGGTCGCGAGGTCCTGTCGGGGGAGAAGGCCTTCGCCCTGCACGACACGTACGGCTTCCCGATCGACCTCACCCTCGAGATGGCGGCCGAGCAGGGCCTGGCGGTCGACCGCGAGGGATTCGTGCGACTCATGGACGAGCAGCGCCAGCGCGCCAAGGCCGACGCCCGGGCGAAGAAGGGCGGCCACGCCAACACCGAGGTGTGGAAGCAGCTGCGCTCGCTCGGCGCCACGGACTGGCGTGCCTACGAGGAGCTGACCACCCACGGATCGGTCGTCGGCCTCGTGCGCGACGGCGCCACGGTCGAGGAGCTCGAGCCGGGCCAGACCGGTCAGGTGGTGCTCGACCGGACGAGCTTCTACGCCGAGTCCGGTGGCCAGGTGGCCGATGCGGGCGTCATCGTCGCCGACGGCACCCGCCTGCTCGTCAGGGACGTGCAGCGCCCCGTCAAGGGCCTCGTCGCGCACACCGTCGAGGTCGCCGACGGCCCCGTGCGGGTCGGGCAGGAGACCTCGGCGGAGGTGGACCCCGGCTGGCGGGTCGACGCCTGCCAGGCGCACTCCGGCACCCACGTCGTCCACGCCGCCCTCCGCCAGGTGCTCGGCCCGTCGGCGCTGCAGTCCGGCTCCTACAACAAGCCCGGCTACCTGCGCCTGGACTTCGCGTGGAACCAGTCCCTCTCCGCGGACGCCCGCGCCGAGATCGAGCACGTGGCCAACCTCGCCGTCCGGGACGACCTGCCGGTCGCCGCCGACTGGATGACCCTGCCCGAGGCCCGCGAGCAGGGAGCCCTCGCGCTCTTCGGCGAGACCTACGACGAGCTGGTGCGTGTCGTCGAGATCGGCGGCCCGTGGTCGCGCGAGCTGTGCGGTGGCACCCACGTGCGCCACTCCAGCCAGATCGGTGCGCTCACCCTCACCGGCGAGTCCTCCGTCGGCTCCGGTGTCCGTCGCCTCGAGGCCTTCGTCGGGATGAACGCGCTGCAGCACCTGGCCACCGAGCGGGCGCTCGTCGCCGAGCTGGCCGACATCGTCAAGGTGCCTGCCGGGGAGCTCCCGGAGCGTGTCTCCGACATGATCGCCCGCCTGCGCGAGACGGAGAAGGAGCTGGAGAAGGTCCGTCGTGAGCAGGTCGCCGCCTCCGCGGGATCGCTCACCGACGGCGCGAAGGACGTCGCGGGCGTGACCTTCATCGGCCAGCACATCGCCGGGGCGTCCGGCGACGACCTGCGCCGCATGGTCACCGACACCCGCGGCCGGCTGGGGGAGGAGCGGCCGACGGTCGTGGCCCTCACCGGTGACGGCTCGGGCAAGCCGGTCGTCGTCGTCGCCACCAACGAGTCGGCCCGGGCGAAGGGGGTCAGGGCCGGTGCGCTCGTCCGCGTCGCTGCGCAGACGCTCGGCGGCGGGGGCGGCGGCAAGGACGACCTCGCCCAGGGTGGCGGCCAGGACGTCGCCAAGGTGTCCGAGGCACTCGCGGCCCTCGAGCGCGAGATCGGGGCCTGACCGGACCATGCGCACCGGAGCACGCCTGGGTATCGACGTCGGGGACGCCCGGGTCGGGGTCGCGACGAGCGACCCCGCCGGGCTCCTGGCGACCCCGGTCGAGACCATCGCCCGCGACCTCGAGCACGACAGCGACATCGACCGGGTCGTCGAGCTGACCGGCGAGCTGTCGGTCGTCGAGGTGGTCGTCGGTCTGCCGCGGTCGCTCGACGGCGGGGAGGGGCCCGCCGCACGTCGCGTGCGGGACTGGGCGCAGGCACTGCGCCGGGCCCTCGGGGCGGCACCGATCGCGAACACGCCGGTCCGCCTGGTGGACGAACGCCTGTCGACAGTGGATGCTCATCGGGGTCTGCGTGACAGCGGCGTGGCCGGGCGCAACCATCGCGAGGTGGTTGACCAGGCGGCCGCTGTGCTGATCCTGCAGACCGCACTGGACACGGAGCGCGCAACCGGTGGACCCCCCGGGGAACGGGTCGGGCGGCCGCGCCGACGCACACCGCGGAAGGGCAAGGACGCATGACGAGGCTCGACGACAGCATCTTCGACGACGGTCGCGGCGCGGGCCACGACGAGCACGACGTCGTGCACCGGACCCGTGCGGAGCGGCGCAGGGACCACCGGCGCGGCGGGCGCCGGTCACGCCATGACGGCGGGGGCCCCGGCCGGCGCCGTGCCGTGTCGGCCGTCGTGCTGGTCCTCGCGGCGGCGCTCGTCCTCGCGGCGGTGTGGTTCGCCTTCGGCTCCCTGCGTTCGCTCCTGCCCGGTGGGGGCGAGCCGAACGACTACCCCGGCCCCGGCAGGGGGGAGGTCGAGGTGGTCATCGACTCCGGCGCGTCCGGCGCGATGATCGGCGAGACCCTCGAGGAGGCCGACGTCGTCAAGACCACGAGCAGCTTCACCGCGGTGGCCACGGCACAGCCGGAGCGGGCCGCCAGGATCCAGCCCGGCACCTACTCGATGCTGAAGAAGATGTCGGCCACCGACGCCTTCGACCGCCTGCTCTCCCCGGAGAGCCGGATCGCCAAGGGCGTGACCATCCCCGAGGGGTTGTGGCGCTCGGAGGTCTACGAGCGCCTGTCCGAGGGCACGGGTGTCCCCGTGAAGGAGTACGAGCAGGCCGAGGAGTCGGACCGGCTCGAGCTGCCCCCGCAGGCGGAGGGTGCGATCGAGGGCTGGCTCTTCCCCTCCACCTACGAGTTCGCCGACGACGCGAGCGCCGTGCAGCAGCTGAACAAGATGATCGACCAGACGGTCGCGCAGCTCGAGGAGGCAGGGGTCCCGAAGGACGAGTGGGAGCGCACCCTCACCGTCGCCTCCATCGTCGAGGGTGAGGCCGGTGAGGCGGACCGCCACAAGGTCGCGCGCGTGGTCGAGAACCGCCTCGCCGACCCCACGGGCCCGACCCGCGGGATGCTGCAGATGGACTCGACGATCCACTACATGCTGCAGAAGCGGGGGACGGTGACGACCTCCGACAAGGAGCGCAACACCGACAGCCCCTACAACACGTACAAGAACCAGGGCCTGCCTCCGGGGCCGATCAACAACCCCGGTGCCGCCGCCATCGACGCCGCGGGCAACCCTGCCGAGGGCGACTGGCTCTTCTTCGTCACCGTGGACCCCTCCACGGGGGAGACGAAGTTCGCCGAGACCGAGGCCGAGCACCAGCAGAACGTCCAGGAGTTCTGCAGCAACACCGGCAGCTGCGAGTGAGGCGATGACCTCGCGCGCCGGCGTCCTGGGGTCCCCGATCGCTCACTCGCTGTCCCCGACCCTGCACCGGGCCGGGTACGTGGCGGCGGGGCTGACGGAGTGGACCTACACCTCGCACGAGGTTGACGAAGGGGGACTGGCCCCCTTCGTCGCCGGGCTCACCCAGGAGTGGCGCGGCCTGAGCCTGACGATGCCGCTCAAGGTCGTCGGTGGTGACCTCGCCGAGACCGTCACCGACACCGCCCGGGCCGCCCGGGCGGTCAACACCCTCGTGCGCACGGCCACCGGCTGGGCCGCGGACAACACCGACGTCCACGGCATCACGGCCGCCCTGCGCGGGGCCGGTGTCGAGGGCGTCGACCGGGCCACCGTCGTGGGCTCCGGGGCGACCGCCCGCTCGGCCCTGCTGGGACTGGTGGGGCTGGGTGCCACGCACGTCACGGTCGCGGCGCGCAGGCCCGAGCGGGCCGAGGCGCTGCGCGACGTCGCCGACGTCTCGCTCGAGATCGTCCCCCTCGAGGAGTGGGCGCGCACCGGCGCCCCCGCCATCGTCTCGACGCTCCCCGGCGGGACGGCCAACGGCGCCGCGGCGGGCCACGTCGACGACGGCCTCGCCGGTGCGACCGTCCTCGACGTCGTCTACGCGGACTGGCCGACGCCGCTGGCCCGCGCCGCCACCGCCCACGGCGCGCAGGTCGTCTCCGGCCTGGAGATGCTCGTGCACCAGGCCGCGCGGCAGTTCGAGCTCTTCACCGGCGTGGCCGCGCCCGTGGCGGCGATGCAGGCTGCCGGTCGGGCCGCCCTGGGTCACTCCCCGGACGCCTGAGTCGGCCGCTCCCACGGGATGCGAGGATCTGTGCCATGTTGCGTTGGTTGACCGCCGGTGAGTCGCACGGACAGGCCCTCGTGGCCACCCTCGAGGGCCTGCCCGCTGGGGTCGAGGTGACGACGTCCGATGTCGCGGACGCCCTGGCGCGTCGCCGTCTGGGGTACGGGCGCGGTGCGCGGATGACGTTCGAGCGGGACGAGGTGACCTTCCTCGGTGGCGTGCGCCACGGACGCACCCTCGGCTCGCCCCTCGCCGTGATGATCGGCAACACCGAGTGGCCCAAGTGGGAGGCGGTCATGGGCGCCGACCCGGTCGACGAGTCCGCGCTGCGGGCGTCGAACGACATCGGTGCCGAGAAGGAGCTGGCCCGCAACAAGGCGCTGACCCGCCCACGGCCCGGACACGCCGACCTGGTCGGCATGCAGAAGTACGGCTTCGACGAGGCACGTCCGGTGCTCGAGCGCGCCTCGGCCCGTGAGACCGCCGCCCGGGTCGCCCTCGGCGAGGTGGCGGAGCGCTTCCTCGAGCAGGCCTACGGCATCCGCCTCGTCGCGCACACCGTGGCCATCGGCGAGGGGCAGGCGCCGGCCGACGGTGCGCTGCCGACCCCCGACGACATCGAGGCGCTCGACGCGAACCCCGTGCGGGCGATGACCCGCGAGGGGACCGATGCGATGGTCGCCGAGATCGAGGCGGCGAAGAAGGACGGGGACACCCTCGGTGGTGTCGTCGAGGTGCTCGCCTACGACGTCCCCCCGGGGCTGGGGAGCCACGTCCACTGGGACCGCCGGCTGGACTCGCGGCTCGCCGGCGCCCTCATGGGCATCCAGGCGATCAAGGGCGTCGAGGTCGGCGACGGCTTCACGACCGCCCGCCGACGCGGATCGGCGGCGCACGACGAGATGGAGCGCGACACCGACGGGACCATCCGTCGGCGCACCGGCCGTGCCGGGGGGACCGAGGGTGGGATGAGCACCGGTGAGGTCCTGCGCGTGCGTGCGGGCATGAAGCCGATCAGCACCGTCCCGCGGGCCCTCGACACCGTCGACGTCACGGGAACGGACCCGGCGACGGCGATCCACCAGCGGTCCGACGTCTGCGCCGTCCCGGCTGCGGGGGTCGTCGCCCAGGCCATGGTCGCGCTCGTGCTCGCCGAGGCCTGCGTGGAGAAGTTCGGTGGCGACTCCGTCGCGGAGACGGCGCGCAACCACCGTGGGTACCTCGAGTCGATCCCGCAGCTCATGCGGTCGTGGGACGCATGAGCGCCGCCGTGCCCGGCCCCTACGTCGTCGTGATCGGCCCGCCCGGGGTGGGCAAGTCCACCGTGGCGGCCGGGATCGCCGAGCGCACCGGACGCCGGGTCGTCGACACCGACCGGCTCGTCGAGGAGCGCGAGGGCAGGTCCGTCCCCGACCTCTTCATCGAGAGCGGCGAGGAGTACTTCCGCGAGGCCGAGCAGCGCGCGGTGCTCGACTCGCTGGCACAGGAGGGCATCGTCCTCGCGCTCGGGGGCGGTGCCCCGATGACGCCCGCGGTCGCCGAGGCCCTCGCCGGGCACCGGGTCCTCTTCCTCGACGTCGGGATCGCCGACGCGGCCAAGCGCATCGGCTTCGACCGCTCGCGGCCCCTCCTGGCCGTCAACCCGCGCCAGTCGTGGATCCGCACGACGGAGGCCCGCCGTCCGACGTACGAGGGCCTGGCGAGCTGGCGGGTCGACACGGCCGGACGCGACGCCGAGTCCGTCGTCACCGAGGCCCTGACCCTGCTGGAGGACCCTGCATGAGCGAGGTGACGACCATCCCGGTCGGGGAGGACTACGACGTCCTCGTCGGCCACGGGGCCTCCACCCGCGTGGCCGAGGTGCTCCCCGACGGCGTCGCCCGCGTGCTCGTCGTCCACGGTGCACCCCTGGCCACCCGCGCCGCTCCGGTGGTGGACTCCCTTCGCCGGGCCGGGCTCGACGTCCACGTCGCCGCCGTCCCCGACGCCGAGGCGGCGAAGACCGTCGAGGTCGCCAGCGGCCTGTGGGCACGCATGGGGCAGGCCGGGTTCACCCGCAGCGACGCCGTCGTCGCCGTCGGCGGTGGCAGCGTCACCGACCTCGGCGGCTGGGCGGCCGCCGCCTGGCTGCGCGGCGTCGCCGTCGTCCACGTGCCCACCACCGTCCTCGGCATGGTCGATGCGGCCGTCGGCGGGAAGACCGGCATCAACACCGCGGAGGGGAAGAACCTCGTCGGGGCCTTCCACACCCCCGCCGCGGTCCTGTGCGACCTCGACCACCTGCACTCGCTCCCACCCGCCGACCTGGCCGCGGGTCTGGCCGAGGTCGTCAAGGGCGGCTTCATCGCCGACCCGCGGATCCTCGAGCTCGTCGAGGCCGATGCGGCCGGTGTGCAGGACCCCGGCTCACCCGCGCTGCGCGAGGTCATCGAGCGCAAGATCGCCGTCAAGGTCGCGGTCGTCGCCGCGGACCTGCGGGAGTCCGGCCTGCGCGAGATCCTCAACTACGGGCACACGCTCGGCCACGCCGTGGAGCACCACGAGCAGTACCGCATGCGGCACGGGGAGGCGGTGGCCATCGGGATGGTCTTCGCGGCCGAGCTCGCGCACCGGACCGGCCACATCGACGCGGCGCTGCTGAATCGGCACCGCTACGTCCTCGGCCTCCTCGGGCTGCCCACCACGTACGCGCGGGCCGACTTCGACGACCTGCTCGCGGCGCTGCGCAGGGACAAGAAGACCCGTGGCGCCACCCTGCGACTCGTCGTGCTCGACGGGCTCGCCGCGCCGACGCGCCTCGAGGGCCCGCCGGAGGACCTGCTGCGCGAGGCCTACGCGGCACTCGCCTGACCGCATCCTGGTCGGGGTGCGGGGACCGTCAGGCGGTCGGCCGGGCGAGCCGGTGGGTCTCCCCGTGCGTCGCCGAGCGGGACATGATGTCGACGATCTGCGCGGCATCCGCCTCGCCGAGGGTCCCCCACCCCGGCTGGTAGCCGTAGATGTCGCCGAGTGGGACCGCCGTGCGCTCGCCATGGAGGATCTCGACGTCGTCGACGGTGAGCAGGCCCGGGTGCCAGACCCCGCACGCCTCGGAGACCTTGAGCAGATCACGCCGCAGGGTCCGCACGTAGTTGTCGAGGCGGTGGGCCTTCAGTGTCGGGTCGAGGCCCCGCTCGAGCCAGGGGTTCTGCGTCGCGACCCCGACGGGGCACCTGTCGGTGTGGCACTTCTGCGCCTGGATGCAGCCGATGGCGAGCATGGCCTCGCGGGCGACGCTGACCATGTCGGCCCCGAGCGCGAAGGCGACGAGGGCGTTCTCGGGCAGACCGAGCTTCCCGCTGCCGATCCAGGTGACGCGGTCGGTCAGGCCGGCCTCGGCGAAGAGCGAGTACACCCGGGTGAAGGCCAGGCGGTAGGGCAGCGCGACGGCGTCGCTGAAGACCAGGGGCGCCGCGCCGGTCCCCCCTTCGCCCCCGTCGATCTGGATGTAGTCCACGCCCCGCTGGCCGTCGGCCATGTGCTCGACGAGGCCCTCCCACAGGTCGTTGCCCCCGACCGCGGACTTGATCCCGACCGGCAGGCCGGTCTCCTGGGCGATCAGCTCGACGAAGTCGAGCATCGAGTCGACGTCGTCGAACTCGGTGTGCCTCGCCGGACTGACGCAGTCCTGGTCCGGCGGGATGCCACGGGTGCTGGCGATCTCCGGGGAGATCTTCTCCGCGGGGAGGTGACCGCCCAGGCCGGGCTTGGCGCCCTGGCTCAGCTTGATCTCGATCGCCCTGACCGGTGCGGACTCGACGACGTCCTTGAGCATCGCCAGGTCGAAGCGCCCCGTGTCGTCGCGGCAGCCGAAGTAGGCGGTGCCGATCTGGAAGATCAGGTCGCCGCCCTGGCGGTGGTAGGGCGAGAGGGAGCCCTCGCCGGTGTTGTGCAGGATCCCGGCGCGCTCGGCGCCCTTGTTCAGCGCGGTGACGGCGTTGCCGGAGAGGGAGCCGTAGCTCATCGCGGAGATGTTGACCACCGACTCGGGGCGGAAGGCGTGCCGACGCCCGCGCGGTCCGCCCAGCACCTTCGCCGAGGGGAGCACGATGCGGTCGGAGTCGGTGACCGAGCTGGACGCGGCCACGTCCGAGAAGGTGCGGTGCTTGAAGATCGGGTAGCCCTCGACCCGCTCGATGTCGTTGTCCGTCCCGAAGCCGAAGTAGTTGTTCTGCCTCTTCGACGAGGCATAGACCCAGGAGCGCTGGTCCCGGCTGAAGGGTCGCTCCTCGTCGTTGCTCGTGACGATGTACTGGCGCAGCTCCGGCCCGACCTTCTCCAACGCGAACCGCGCGTTGGCCACGACCGGGAAGTTGCGCTTGAGCGTGTGCGTCTTCTGGAGCAGGTCCCGGGTTGCGAGCCCGGCGGTCCCGGCGGCGAACGCGAGGAGGAGGGACTTCGGCTTCATACCAACCATCCTGCACCCTGGCGTGCCGTCCTGCGAGGATGCGTGCGTGAGTGGTTCCTGGCCCCGGCGGCATCCGTGGTGGACGACGGGCTCCGCCGTCCTCGTGCTCGCCCTCCTCGCGAGCGTCCTGCTCTGGCGACCCGGCGCGCCCGACGGGGCCGTGGCGCAGGAGCGGGCGCCGGAGGGCGCCGGCTTCTACCAGCCGGGTCCCGATCAGGTGGCTGCCGGGGAGCACGGCAGCCTGATCTGGTCGCGCAGGATCGTCACCGGGCCGACCATCGGGGGGACCACGCACCTGCTCCTCTACCGCTCGACGAGTGCGAAGGGGGAGACCGTGGCCGTCTCGGGAGTCGTCTCGACACCCGCGGGCGACCCGCCCGAGGGCGGCTGGCCGGTGATCGCGTGGGGCCACGGGACCACCGGGACAGCCGACCGGTGCGCGCCCTCACGATCCGCGGCCGACCAGCAGACCGGCGTCTACACCGCGTCGATGGACCGGATGACCGCCGGGCTCGTCGAGGACGGCTACGCCGTCCTGCGCACGGACTACGAGGGCCTGGGGACTCCGGGCCCGCACCCCTATCTCATGGGCCAGTCGGCGGGTGCGGCGATGGCCGACATCGTGCTGGCAGCCCACGAGCTCGGGCCGGACCTGTCCGACGAGTGGGTCGCGATGGGGCACTCACAGGGAGCGCAGGCGGCGCTGTTCACCAGTCGCTTCACGGGCGCCTACACCTCCGGGCTCGACCTGCGGGGCATCGTCGCGCTGGCCCCTCCGAGCCAGCTGGGCGCGGTCGTCGAGATGGTGGGCGCGGGACGCTCCCCCTCGCGGGCCGAGGAGGAGGCACAGGATCGGGCTGCGTCCACCTCGTCCACCGCCACCTTCCTCGGGCCGCTCCTCGTCGCCGCTGCCCGCACCGGTGACGTGCCGCTCGAGCAGGTCGTGAGCCGGGAGGGCCGGGAGCTGCTGCCGCACCTCGAGGAGCGGTGTGTCGCCGAGCTGTTCCGGCCCGACTCCTTCGGGGGCGTCGACCTCGAGGACTTCCTGTCGGCGGAGGCCGACCTGGAGCGGCTGGGTCGGGTCGTCGGGACCAACGACGCGGCAGAGCTGCACCCGAAGGTCCCGGTCATGCTCGTCCAGGGGGCCCGGGACACCACCGTGCCGCAGCTGCTCAGCGACCGCCTCGCCGCCCAGTACCGCGACCGGGGGACCGACCTCGAGTACGTGCGGCTGCCCGGGGCCGACCACATCTCGATGCTCGAGGAGGCGGCACCGAGCGTGCGCGCGTGGGTGACCGGCGCCTTCGACCGTTAGGATGCTGGGCGGCCCTCGGGCGTCGGACGGGCGCGCGGGGATGACAACGACTCCGACGCGAAGGCGAGCAGCACGTGGCAACGACGAACGACCTCAAGAACGGCATGGTCCTCAACCTCGAGGGCCAGCTGTGGACCGTCGTGGAGTTCCAGCACGTCAAGCCCGGCAAGGGGCCGGCCTTCGTGCGCACGAAGCTGAAGAACGTCACCAGCGGCAAGAGCATCGACAAGACCTTCAACGCCGGCACCAAGGTCGAGACGTCGAACGTCGACAAGCAGACGATGCAGTACCTGTACAACGACGGCACCGACTACATCTTCATGGACCCGGGCACCTTCGACCAGATCCCCGTCACCCCCGAGGTCATGGGCAACGCGAGCAAGTTCCTCCTCGAGAACAACGAGGCGGTCGTGGCCCGGCACGAGGGCAACGTCCTCTACGTCGAGCTGCCGCCGTCGGTCGAGCTGGAGATCACCTACACCGAGCCGGGCCTGCAGGGTGACCGCTCCACCGGCGGCTCCAAGCCGGCCACCCTCGAGACCGGTGCCGAGATCTCGGTGCCCCTCTTCCTCGAGCAGGGCACCCGCGTCAAGGTCGACACCCGCGACGGCTCCTACCTCGGCCGCGTGAACTGAGTGAGCGCACGGACCAAGGCCCGCAAGCGGGCCGTCGACCTGCTCTTCGAGGCGGAGTCACGGGAGATCAATGCCGGTGAGCTCGCCCGGGAGCGGGCCGAGCGACCGGTGACCCCGGCACCCCTGAACCCCTACACGATCACGGCCGTGCAGGGTGTGGTCGCGCACTGGACTGACATCAACGACGCCCTGACGACCTACAGCCAGGGCTGGGGCCTCGACCGGATGCCCGACGTGGACCGGGCGATCCTGCGCCTGGGCGCCTGGGAGATCCTCTACAGCGAGGACGTGCCCGACGAGGTCGCCGTCAGCGAGGCCGTGGTGCTGGCCACGGAGCTGAGCACCGACGAGTCACCACGATTCATCAACGGTCTGCTCGCGCGGATCGTCGAGGTCAAGCCCACGCTCGTCTGAGTCCCCCCCATCCGCCCAGGAGGCCGCAGTGCAGACGCAGGACACGACCCACTCCCGACCGCGCGATCGTGGTGCGGTCATCGGGGACGGGTTCACCCGGCTCGCCCGCTGGTCCCTGCGACTGCTGCTCATCGCCGTCGGTGCCGCCCTGGTCGGCTGGCTCGTCGGCAGGCTGTGGGTCGGCATCTTCCCGGTCCTCCTCGCCCTCATCGTCGCCACCGTCCTGTGGCCGGTGACGGCATGGCTGCGACGTCACCGGGTGCCCTCGGCCCTGGCCGCGGTCGTCGTCCTCCTCGGCTCGCTCGTCGTCTTCTTCGGGGTGATCGGGGCGATCATCCCGACGGTCGTCAGCCAGGCCGGTGAGCTGGCCGACTCCGCCGCGAAGGGTCTGCAGAGCCTGCAGGACTGGTTGGCGAAGCCCCCCTTCAACCTCGACAGCCGCACGATCGACGACGGGGTCTCCCGGGCGACGCAGTGGCTGCAGGACCAGGGTGGGCAGATCGCCTCCGGGGCGCTGGCCGGTGCCTCGGCCGTGGGCAGCGGTCTGGTCACGCTCGTCCTCGTCCTCGTCCTGGTGTTCTTCTTCCTCAAGGACGGGCCGGACTTCCTCCCCTTCGTTCGCAGGACCGCGGGGGAGCGGGCCGGCGACCACCTCACCGAGGTGTGCACCCGGGCGTGGAACACCCTCGGGGGCTTCGTGCGCACCCAGGCGATCGTGGCACTCGCCGATGCCGTGCTCATCGGGGTCGGGCTGCTGCTCCTGGGTGTCCCGCTGGCGTTCGCACTCGCGGTGCTGACGTTCTTCGGAGCCTTCATCCCGATCATCGGTGCCTTCGCGGCGGGCGCACTCGCCGTCCTCGTCGCGCTCGTCGCCAACGGGCCGATGACCGCGTTGCTCGTGCTGGCGCTGGTCGTCGCCGTCCAGCAGATCGAGGGCAACGTCCTCCAGCCCTTCCTCCAGGGCCGCTCGATGGACCTGCACGCGGGCATCATCCTGCTCGCCGTCACCGTGGGGAGCACGATCTTCGGCATCGTCGGGGCCTTCCTCGCGGTCCCGGTCGCGGCGGTCGGCGCCGTCGTGGTGCGCTACCTCAGCGAGCAGGCCAACCTGCGGTCCGGCTCCGTGCGCCCGCAGGACGTGCACCCGGACACCGACGAGGGGCGCCGGGCAGCGGAGCGGGCCGAGCGGTCCTACCTGCGGGCGCTCAGCGCCGTCGACGACCAGGACCGCCCCCGGTCGGCCTCCGACGCTCCACCGGCCCCACCACTCGGGCCGTTCGGCCGGGCCCTCGACCGTCTGCTCGGCTGACCGGACCCGGGGAGCGCAGCTCCGGACGGCTCGGGCAGGATCGACACATGCCTACCCCACACCCGCCGGTGAGGCCGCTCGCGCCGGGCGACCCGGCGCTGGCCGCCCTCGCAGCGATCGAGGACGCCGGCTCCCCGATGTTCGCCGAGGTCATGGACGTCTCGCGCTGGGCCCCGGCGCCGTCGGGTGACCAGCGGCTGGCACGCCCGGGCTTCGTCCTCGTCGCCGGGGAGCCCCCGGTCGGGTTCGCCCACGTGCTCGACCTCGGCGGTCACGCCCACCTCGACCAGCTCTCGGTGCACCCGGACCACATGCGCCGGGGCACCGGTCGCGGGCTCGTCAGCGCCGCCCAGGTCGAGGCGGCCCGACGGGGCCACGCCGCGATGACGCTGTGCACCTTCGCCGACGTCCCCTGGAACGCACCCTTCTACCGACAGCTCGGGTTCCGTGAGGTCCACGAGACCGACGCCCCCGAGCCCGTCCGGGAGATCAGGGCACGGGAGCGTGCGGCCGGACTCGACGCGGGAGGCCCCCGGATCATCATGTCCGTCCCCCTGGCGACGACCACCGTCGAGCCCCGACCCGCGGTCAGCGTCATCCCGCTGCGGGACGGCCCGGGCGGCGTGGAGGTCTTCGTCCAGCACCGGCAGAGCACCATGGACTTCGCGGCCGGTGCCGTCGTCTTCCCGGGGGGCCGGTGCGACCCCGGTGACGTGGCTGCGGGGGCGGGGATCCCCCTTCCTCCCGAGGTCGAGGCCGAGCACGTCCGGCGCTGGTGCCGGTGGAGCCCGACCCCCAGCGACCCCCGGGAGCACGCCCGGACCCTCCTGGCCACCGGGCTGCGTGAGCTCGAGGAGGAGACCGGGATGCAGGCGGCCCCCTCGTCGCTGCACCCGTGGGACCGGTGGATCACCCCCGAGATCGTCCCGAAGCGCTTCGACGTCGCCTTCTACGTCCTCCCCGTCCCGCACGAGACGGCGAGCCAGCCGCAGCACCTCACGAGCGAGGCGACCCGGTCGGGCTGGGAGCCGGCGGGGCGCCTGCTCGCGGACCTCGCCGCGGGGCGCCTGACGATGCTCACTCCGACGCGCGTCATCCTCGAGGAGATCGTCGCGCTGGGGGAGGTCGCCGCCGTCCTCGGACACCGGCCGGTCATCACGGGAGTGCGTGATGACCGGCCGTCGGGTCGTCCCCGGCCCCGCGAGCGGTAGGCGGTCAGAAGGCCGGCAGGACGCCGCCCTTCGGCCAGGTCTCCTCGATGTACGCCTCGACCTCGGGGGAGCGGGCGAGCTCGTTCAGCTTCTGCAACGCGGGGTCGTCCTTGTCCTCGGACCGGACGGCGATGAAGTTGGCGTAGGGGTTGTCCTCTCCGTCCTCGACGAGCAGGCCGTCCTGCGTGGGCACCAGATCTGCCTCGAGGGCGTAGTTGCCGTTGATGACCGCCCCGTCCAGGTCCTCCAGAGCGCGCACGAGCTGGGCCGGGTCGGTCGCCGTGAACTCCAGCTCCTTGGGGTTGTCCGCGATGTCGTTCAGCGTCGCGTTGGTGGCGTCCTTGCCGTCCTCGAGCGTGATCAGGTCGGCGCTCTGGAGCAGCTCGAGAGCCCGGCCCTGGTTCGCCGGGTCGTTGCTCACGCCGATCTGCGCGCCCTGCGGCAGGTCCCCCACGTCCTCGACGGTGTCGGAGTAGAGGGCGTAGGGCTCGATGTGGATGCCCCGGTAGTGGGCGAAGTCGTACCCGCGATCCGAGATCTGCTCCTCGAGGTAGGGCTCGTGCTGGAAGTAGTTGGCATCCAGCGTGCCCTCCTGCAGCTGCACGTTGGGCTGGACGTAGTCCGCGATGGTCGTGATCTCCAGGTCGAGCTCCGCCTCGGGTGCCAGCTCCTTGTCGATGAACTCGAGGATTCTGGTGTGCGGGGTCGGGGAGGCACCGATGGCGATGGTGGTGACACCGTCGTCGCCCGTCTGCGGGCCGGCGGCCCCGTCACCGCCTCCCGCACCGCACGCGGTGAGACCGATGGCCGAGAGAGTCAGCAGCGCGGCGGTGCGCGTGCGGGAACGGAAGTGGGACATGCTGTTCCTTTCGTGGGGTTGGTCCGACCGGGAAACGGTCACGGGGTGGTCCGGAGGCGGGGTCAGCGATGGTCGAGCCGGCGGGCGAGGAGGTCGCCGAGCACCTGCACGATCGTGACGATGACCACGAGCAGGACGACGCAGACGATCATCACGTCGGTCTCGAAGCGGCTGTAGCCGTAGGTCATCGCGACGGCACCGAGGCCGCCGCCGCCCACGGCCCCGGCCATGGCCGTGTACCCGATGACGGCGATGATCGTGGTCGTCAGCCCGCCGACGAGGCCGGGCAGGGACTCGGGGAGCAGGACCTTGCGGGTGATCTCCCAACGGGAGGCGCCCATCATCGTCACCGCCTCGACCTTGCCGCCGGCGACCTCGCGCAGCGAGATCTCGACCAACCGGGCGTAGAAGGGGATGGCGCCGATCGTCAGGGGCACACACGCCGCCTGCCAGCCGAGGGAGGTCCCGACCACGAACCTCGTGAACGGGATGATCGCGATCATCAGGACGAGGAAGGGTAACGAGCGACCGACGTTGACGACGGCGCCGACGACTCTGTTCATCATCGGGCTCGGCGCGATGCCGCCCGGGGACGTGGCGTGCAGCACCACCCCGACCGGGATGCCCAGCAGGAGCGTGAACAGGCTGGTCACCCCCGTCATCGCGAGCGTCTCCCAGGTGGCGGTGAGTATCCCGTCCCGGATGACCGGGTTGTCCAGCCACCGCGGGTCTGCGGCGATGCCGGCGGCGACGGTGGTCATGCGACCACCTCCGGTGCCAGACGGGCGACGGTGAGCACTCGCACCGCGTCCGCGACATGGTCGGGCGCGATCTCGAGCTGGATCCGGCCGACCCGGCGCCCGCCGATCGTCTCCAGCGTCGCCGCGGCGACCTCGACGCCGATGCCCCGGTCGCGCAGCAGCTGCAGCACCGTGTCGACGCTCTCGCCGGTGGCTCCGGCAGCACCGAGGGCGACCTCCACGTGGCGGCGGTCTGCCGCGAGGGGTGTCGGCGGAAGGGGGATCAGGTCACGGTGCAGCCGTCCGGCCGGGTCGGCCACGACCGTCGCGATGTCCCCGCTCTCGAGGACGGCCCCGTCACCGAGCAGCGTGACCGCGTCGCACGTCTCCCGGACCACGCCCGGCTCGTGGGTGATGACGACGACGGTGATGCCGAGGCGGTCGCGCAGGGAGCGCAGCAGGTCGAGGATCTGCCTGGTGGTCGTGGCGTCGAGGGCGGACGTGGGCTCGTCGCACAGGAGGATGTCCGGCCGCGCCGCCAGGGCACGGGCGATCCCGACCCGCTGTTGCTGCCCGCCGGAGAGCTGGGCCGGGTGGTTGTCCGCTCGATCGGCCAGACCGACCAGGTCGAGCAACTCGGTGACGCGGGCGACGCGCTCGGCCCGCGACCAGCCCGCGATCTCCAGCGGGAGGGCGATGTTGTCGGCTGCCGTGCGGGAGTCGAGGATGTTCGCGTGCTGGAAGACCATGCCGAAGCGCCGGCGCGCGGTGCGCAGTTGCCGGCCGGTCAGGGACGAGATGGCGGTCCCGTCGAGGACGACGTTCCCCGAGGTGGGCCGCTCCAGTCCGGTGAGACACCGGATGAGGGTGGACTTGCCGGCGCCGGAGCGGCCGACGATGCCGTGGATGGAGCCTCTCGGGATGGACAGGGTGATGTCCTCGAGGGCAACGACAGGGCCGCTGGGGGAGGGGAACTCCTTGCACAGCCCCTGGATGTCGAGCAGAGGTGGGGCAGTCACCGAAGGATAATAGGACGTTATGCGAGGCATAATCAAAACGATGATGTCATCAATGAGGTGGACCGTGGTGCGGTCGGCCGGCCGGGGGCGGTATGGTCGAGCCGACCGACATCCTTTAACCGCTGTCCCGTGAGGCAGAGAAGGAGGTCTACGACACCCATGTGTCCGGACTCGCCGCCCCCGCAGGCCACTGACCACCCCCCGGCAGACCGCGAGGTCCTCAGCGCCGGTGACATCTCCCGGGCGCTGCGCCGCATCGCTCACGAGGTCGTCGAGCGCAACAAGGGGGCCGGCAACGTCGTCCTCCTGGGGATCCCCAGCCGCGGCGTGGAGCTCGCCCGTCGTCTGGGCGACCTCATCGCCGAGATCGAGGGCAGCGAGGTGCCCGTCGGCTCGCTCGACGTGACGATGTACCGGGACGACCTGCGCGGTCGCCCGACGAAGACCCCGCACCAGACGCACTTCCCCTCGGCCGGGGTCGACGACCGCGTCGTCGTCCTCGTCGACGACGTGCTCTACTCCGGCCGCACCGTGCGGGCCGCCCTCGACGCCCTGGCCGACTACGGTCGCCCGCGCTCCGTGCGCCTGGCCGTGCTCGTCGACCGCGGCCACCGGGAGCTGCCCATCCGCGCCGACCACGTCGGCAAGAACCTCCCGACCTCGCACTCCGAGCGCGTGACGGTGCGCCTGACCGGGCACGACGACGTCGAGGACTCGGTGACGATCTCGAGGGGCGAGCGATGACCAAGCACCTCCTGTCGGTGGCCGACCTCGACGACGACGCCCTTCGCTCCGTGCTCAGCACCGCGACGGAGATGCACGACGTGCAGCACCGTGCCGTCAAGAAGATCCCGACCCTGCGCGGGCGCACGGTGATCAACCTCTTCTTCGAGGACTCCACCCGCACGCGCTCCTCCTTCGAGATCGCCGGCAAGTGGATGAGCGCCGACACGATCAACATCACCGGCAAGGGGTCCTCCGCCTCCAAGGGCGAGTCCCTGCGCGACACCGTGCGCACGATCGCCGCGATGGGCGTGGACGCGATCGTCATGCGCCACCAGGCCTCCGGTGCCGCCCACCAGGTCGCCGGGTGGTTCGACGAGTCGGGGGTGGCGACCTCGGTCCTCAACGCCGGTGACGGCACGCACGAGCACCCCACCCAGGCGCTCCTGGACGCCTACACCCTCGAGCGGCGCCTCGGCACGCTGGAGGGCAAGCGGATCGCGATCGTCGGTGACGTCACCCACTCGCGGGTCTTCCGCTCCAACGTGCTGGCCCTGCCGCGGCTCGGCGCGCACGTCACCGTGGTCGCACCACCCACGCTCATGCCGAGCGGGGTCGCGTCCTGGGCCGCGACCGACGGCTTCGCCCTCGCCGACGACCTCGACGAGGTCATCGACTCGGGCGTCGACGCCCTGATGATGCTGCGCGTCCAGCGCGAGCGGATGGCCGGCGGCTTCTTCCCCACGCCGCGTGAGTACACGGTCGGCTACGGCCTGACCCGCGACCGGCTGACCGCCCTGACGGCGCGCAACCCCGAGGCGGTCATCTGCCACCCCGGGCCGATGAACCGCGGCCTGGAGATCGCGGCCGACGCCGCGGACGCGGCCAGCAGCCTCGTGCTCGACCAGGTCAGCGCCGGGGTCGCCGTGCGCATGAGCGTCCTGTACCACCTCCTGGCCTCGGACGGCAGCGTCGAAGGGAGCGCCGCATGAGCGAGCTGCTGATCACCGGCGCGGCCGTCCTCGGTGGCGACCCGGCCGACGTCCTCGTCCGTGACGGCCACGTCGCCACCGTCGGCGCGAGAGGCACCGACACCACCTCCGGCGTCGAGCGCGTCGACGCCGAGGGGCTGGTGCTGCTGCCCGGCTTCGTCGACC